>NZ_JAFKFX010000062.1 GCF_017308075.1 Allobosea sp. | reverse complement strand
CTCCCGCCCCCGAGGTCTTCATCCCCGCCATGGCCGCGCGGGCGGCTGCGCAACCCGGTCCTGCTACGCCGCCCGCGCTGGCGTCGAGGCCAACCGTCCACTAACATTCAACCCGGACCTCTCGGCGGGGGCGGATCAGTCACTTCACCACTTGGCTTTAACACCTGAATTTGTCGGATACCAAAAAAACCGTTTATTTTCAACGCATAGCGACCCGCAATGGAGATTCGAGTCCTCTCCGGGGCACCACTCCTTCTCTTCAAGCAAGAGAAAGAGTTCCGCATCGAAAAGAACCGATCGACACCGCATTAGTCTTGCGGTCGTGTTGATTGGTTCTTCAGATGACACGGCCCGTCACTACCAAGACGGGTTTTTATTTTTTGCTTACGAAGCGAGCACTGGCCTTTGCCCGAACGGCAAGGGTATCGGGCCGGTCGCCCGCGATCGATGGACATCGATCCGTCGTCAGCCGCCGCTAGGTCGTCTTCTCGCTCAGGACCAAAGAGGCGAAGTTCGCCAAGAAGCGGTTCAAGCTCGCGCTAAGCATTCTCGCACCTGCTTCGAATCGCTGAGCCAGCCGCCCCTGGGCCGAGCCGATGTGCGGGCCCTCGCCTGCGAGATCTGCAAGCAGGCCGTTCACGAAATCGACCATGACGATGCCGTCGCCGATGAGGCCGAGGCCTATCGCGATGCGTTTGCCGAGGCGACCGAGCGGCCCTTGCGATCGTCGAGGCCATAGAGGCGCGCGGCGTTGCTGGCGGAAAGTGCGGGATAGCGTTCCAGCGAGAAGCGGCCGGTCAACAATCCTTCCGAGAACAGCGGCGGTAGGCGCGTTTCGAGACCCGGAACGCCGCTCACCGCGTCGGCGAAGCTCGCTGTCGGCGCTTTCGGAAGCTTGTCGGCCAACCTGTATGGGGAAGGGATTGCCGCGGCATGATTCAAGCCTGGGATGCGGACCTGAGAGAGCATTGGCCGGGTTGGTCTACTTCCTGGCGACAGAGCCTGACCATTCCTGGAGGCAGTTATCGGGTGACAGGCTTCGAGCGCGCCACACGCGCCTCGGCCGCTGCAATGTAAGCATCTCGTGAAGGTCCGAGGTGCTTGCGGCAAAGAGCAACCAGACGGACCCTATCTCCAGCCTTGATCGCTTCGATCATTCCAAGGTGCTCGTCGCGCGCGAGCGCCAGGTGCTCCGCGCTGGCAGCTGTGATCGAACGCGCGCCGTGAACCTTCTGAGCCATGGTCTGGATCAGTTCGACGAGATGAGGATTGCCGCAAGCGGCGAACAAGGCCTCGTGGAAGATCATGTTAGCGCGGAAGGCAGCGCGCGCATCGCCCGACGCAACGGCGGCACTGTGAACGCCCTGGATTTTCTCCAGCTGCGACAGCAGCCTATCCGGCGCCGACAAGGGAATCTGCTCGGCCGCGAGCGTCTCCAGCGCCTCGCGCACCAGGTAGATCTGCCGCACCTCGACCGGATCGAGCAATTTTACGAAAGCGCCGCGGTTCGGGACGCGTTCGACCAGGCCTACGCGCTCCAGCTCTGCCAACGCCTCGCGGACCACATGCCGCTTTACGTCGAGCCGTTCGGCCAGTTCCTCCTCGATCAGGCGCTCGCGCGGCATGAGCCAGCCGAGAACGATCTCCTCCTCGAGCGTCGCGGCAACGCCGCGAACGCGCTCGGCGGTCTGAGCTTTCAGGGCGGTCACAGCCATGCCAGTTTATAACGCCTCGACATAATTGTTGACAATCCTGTTGCCGAACATTCTGCTGGCGCCATGAGCGCGTCCGAGAACGATACCCGATCATCGAAGCCCGCGGCACGTGGCATGCGCCGCAATCTTGCGACCTATGGCGATCCCGGCTTCTCCCTGTTCCTGCGCAAGGCCTTCATCAAGGCGGCGGGCTTCTCGGACGATGCGCTCGACCGGCCGATCATCGGCATCACCAACACCTTCAGCGACTTCAATCCCTGCCATGGCAACGTGCCGCGGCTGATCGAGGCGGTGAAGCGCGGCGTGATGCTGGCGGGCGGCTTGCCGATGGAGTTCCCGACGATCTCCATCCACGAATCCTTCGCCAACCCGACCTCGATGTTCCTGCGCAACCTCATGGCCATCGACACCGAGGAGATGATCCGGGCCCAGCCCTGCGATTCCGTCGTGCTGATCGGCGGCTGCGACAAGACGGTGCCGGCCCAGCTGATGGGCGCCGTCAGCGCCGACATCCCGGCGATCCAGCTGATCACCGGCCCGATGCTCGTCGGCCATCACAAGGGCGAGGTGCTCGGCGCCTGCACCGATTGCCGCCGCCTCTGGGGCCAGCATCGTGCCGGCCAGATCGACGAGGCCGAAATCGAAGTGCTGAGCGGGCGGCTCGCGCCGACGCAGGGTACGTGCATGGTGATGGGCACGGCCAGCACCATGGGCTGCCTCGTCGAGGCGCTCGGCATCGCGCTGCCGGGCTCCGGCACCATCCCTGCCACCCATGCCGACCGTATCCGCGCCGCCGAAGCCAGCGGGCGCGAGGCGGTCAGGCTCGCCAAGGGCGGGCCGAAGCCGAGCGATATCTTGACCGAAACCGCCTTCCGAAATGCGCTGACCGTGCTTCAGGCGATCGGCGGCTCGACCAACGGCCTCGTGCACCTGGCCGCGATCGCGCGTCGCGCGGGCCTCTCGATCGACCTCGAGGAATTCGACGCGATCGGCCGCAAGGTCCCGGTGCTGATCGATCTCAAGCCCTCCGGCGACCACTATATGGAGCACTTCCATTGGGCCGGCGGCGTGCCGAAGCTGATGAAGGAGCTCGGCGACCATCTCGACCGCTCGGCTCCGACGATCGACGGACGCACCATCGGCGAGGTCGCCGACGCAGCCGAGGACGTGCCGAACCAGAGCATCATCCGCACCGCCGCGAGCCCGGTGAAGCCGACCGGCGGCATGGCCGTGCTCCGCGGCAATCTCGCGCCCGGCGGCGCGGTGATCAAGCACTCCGCGGCCTCTCCTGCGCTGCTGAAACACACCGGGCGCGCGGTCGTCTTCGCCTCGGTCGAAGACATGGTGCGGCGGATGGACGATCCCGACCTCGACGTGAAGGCAGACGACGTCCTGGTGTTGACCAATGCCGGTCCCAAGGGCGCGCCCGGCATGCCGGAAGCGGGCTATATCCCGATCCCCAAGAAGCTGGCCCAGGCCGGCGTCAAGGACATGGTCCGGATCTCCGATGCCCGGATGAGCGGCACCGCCTTCGGCACGATCGTGCTGCATATCACGCCGGAATCGGCTGTGGGCGGTCCGCTCGGGCTCGTCCGCGATGGCGACATGATCCGCCTCGACGTCGAGGCTCGCGAGATCGCGCTCCTGGTCGAGGATGCCGAACTCGAGCGGCGCAAGGCCGAGTGGCAGCCGCCGGCGCATCTCTCCGAGGCCACGCGCGGCTATCGTCACCTCTATCTGACGACCGTCCTGCAGGCCGACGAGGGCTGCGATTTCGATTTCTGCTGATCGGCCGCCCCGGCCCAAAAGTTCCCGACGAGGCTGGAGCCAACCGGCCCGCGCGATCACTTCCGGAGGATAACCCCATGCTCGACCGTCGCCACCTGATCGGCGCGCTCGCCGGCCTTTCGCTGGCTCTTCCCGTTACGGCCTTCGCGCAGGCCTACCCGCAGAAGCCGATCACCCTGATCGTGCCCTATGCGCCTGGCGGCGCCACCGACATCATCGGCCGCGTCGTCGCCGAGGAACTGTCGAACGGCCTCGGCCAGCGCGTCGTCGTGGAAAACCGGGCAGGCGCGGGCGGCAGCGTCGGTGCACAGGCCGCCGCGCGTGCGACGCCCGATGGCTACACCCTGATGCTCGGCGCGCTGACCAGCCACTCGATCAATATGAGTTTCCAGGCCAAGCCGGGCTTCGACCTGAAGAAGGATTTCGTGCCCGTCGGACTTGCCGGTAATGTCGGGCTCGCTTTGGTCGTCCATCCTTCTGTACAGGCCAAGACCGTGCCCGAACTGGTCGCGCTCATCAAAGCCAACCCGTCCGATTTCTCCTACGCCTCTTCGGGCCAGGGCTCGCCTCAGCATCTTTCGGGCGAACTCTTCAACCTGAAGGCGGGCACCAAGATGCCGGTCGTGCCCTATCGCGGCTCTGGGCCGGCGATGACCGATATGGTCGGCGGCCAGGTCAAGATCATGTTCGATACCATCCCTGCCGTCCTCCAGCATGTGAAAGCGGGCTCGCTGCGTGCCATCGCGACCACCGGCCGGGAGGCTTCGCCCTTCATGCCGGAGACGCCGACCGCGATCTCGCAGGGGCTGGACGGCTTCGAGGTCTCGTCCTGGTTCGGCCTGCTCGCCACGACGGGCACGCCGCAACCGGTTCTGGACAAGTTGAACGCCGAGTTGAACAAGGCGCTGCAGAGCACGAAGGTGAGGGAAGCGCTCGCGCTGCAAGGCGTCGACCCGAAGCCGAGCACGCCGAGCGAGGCGTCGAAGCTGATCGAAAGCGAGATCACGAAATGGGCCGAGCTGATCAAGGCAAGCGGCATCAAGCCCGAGTGACGAGCGCGGGGCGCAACCGATGAGCGAAACCGTCAAGCGCCTCGCGATCGTCGGGGCCGGCATGATCGGCGCCAGCTGGGCAGCCCTCGCCAGCGCCCATGGGATCCGCGTCTGCGCCTACGACCCCAATCCCGAGGCCGAGGCGCGCTTCCTGAGCTATGTCGAGCGGGCGCGGGCGCAATTGGCGGAACTCGGATTGACGGGCTCCGGCGCCGTCGGCTTCTCGGACGATCTTGCGGCTTCGCTTGAAGGCGCCGGTTTCGTTCAGGAGAACGGCCCGGAGAACGAGGCCGTCAAGCGCAGGCTGCTCGCCGAAATCGACGGCCTGCTTCCGTCCGAGGTCGTCATCGCCAGTTCAACATCGGCTCTGGTCCGCAGCGCCATCGTTGCCGATTGCGCGCAGCCCGAGCGGATCATCGTAGCGCATCCGTTCAACCCGCCGCATCTCGTGCCGCTGGTCGAGATCGTCGGAGCCGATCCCCTGATCGTCGCCCGTGCGGCAGCATTCTATCGCGCGCTCGGACGACGCCCGGTCATTCTCAACCGCGAAATGCCTGGCCATATCGCCAACCGCCTCGCCTCGGCGCTTTATCGCGAGGCGGTGCATCTGGTCGAACAGGGCGTCGCCAGCGTCGCCGATATCGACGCCGCACTCTGCAACGGCCCAGGCCTGCGCTGGGCCCTGATGGGACCGCACATGACCTATCACCTCGGCGGGGGCGAAGGCGGCATCGCCGGCTACCTCGCCCATCTCGGACCGAGCCAGGTGCGGCGCTGGCAGTCGCTCGGCAGTCCCTCGCTCGACACCGATGTCCAGGCGAAGATCATCGCAGGCGTGGCGGAGGAAGCGGGCGGCCGCTCGATCGCCGAGCTCGAGGCGCGGCGCGACGAGGGCCTGCTCACCCTGTTGAAGGCGCGCACGCTGGTCAGCGAGTAACCGGACACGCCATGATAGATGTCACCGAAGCGCCGCCCCGCGTCGCCCTCATCCGTTATCTTGGCATCAGCGACCGCTTCCAGGCAGCAGGCCAACTTCCGCTCCTGTGAAGGGTTTTGGATGCTGGCCCGTGCTCGCGGGTTCGGGCAGGGCATGGAGCAGGGACCGACCAAGTGCCCGGGCATGGCCGAGGCGGCCTTACCGCAAGGCCACGACGCCTCGGAGCGCCAGGACAACGCGATGCTCAGGCTTTGCCGCGCTCGGCGTGCAGCATGTTCTCGTGCGAACGGCGCAGATGAACGCGCATGGCCTGTTCGGCGACCTCGGGCTGGCCTGCCGCGATCGCGGCTGCGACGACTGCGTGCTCTTCGATCGCCAGCCGGTTGCGCCCGGCATGGGAGCTCGAGCGATAGCGAAGAACGCGCAGGGCGTAGTAGAGGTCGCCGTAGAGCATGTCGGACAGGCGGTCGTTCTTGCTGCCGCGGATCACGAAGAGATGGAAATCCTGCTCGGGGGACTGGTTGCGGTCGGCGGTCAGGCCCTGGCGCTCATACTCCCTCTGCCGCGCCACCAATTGCAGGAGCGCCTCCTTCTCCTCAGCCGTCATGTTCTCCGCCGCCTTGCGGGCGGCATAGCTTTCCAGCGCTTCGCGGATCTCGAGGACCTCGCGCAATTCCTTCGCCGAATGCTCGGCCACCCTTGCGCCGGCATTGTGCCGGCGCACGACGAGCTTCTTGCCCTCGAGGCGACGAAAAGCCTCGCGCATGGGGCTTCTGCTGACCCCGAGCTCGGTGGCGAGCGACTGCTCCGAGAGCTTCATCCCCGCCGGATACTCGCCCAGCAATATCGCCTTCTCGATCCGCTCGACGACGAGGTCCACGAGCGAACCGGACTCCACCCTCGCCGTCATGCCGGTTTCCGCCCTGCTTGTGCCGCTGCGGCGGAGAGGCCCCTATACCATCGCAGCATTGGAACGACCGCCACGCAAACTACCAGCAGAAGTGCCAAGGCCAATGCAAGAGGCCGTTCGAACAGGTACTGCCAGTCTCCACCGCTGATCTGATAGACATACACCAGATTGGTGTCGCAAAGGCTCCCCATCAGCAGCCCGACCACCATCGCCGCAATGGAATAGTTGAAGCGGCGCATCAGCCAGCCGAGCGCGCCGAATGCGATCAGCACATAGGGGCCGAGCATGTTGCCGGTCAGGGCATAGGCTCCGGTGACCGACATCACCAGAACGGCGGCCGTCAGGTAGCGGATCGGCACTTTGACCAGTGCGCTGATGAAATGGATCGTGAACAGGCCAAGGAGCAGGAGGAGGAAGGCCTGCGCCATGTTTCCCAGAATGATCGCGTAGACAATGTCGGTCTGGTCGCGAATGAATTTGGGGCCGCCGGTGATGTTATGGGCGGCGAAGGCCGCCAGCATGACCGCCGTGCCGCCGCCGCCCGGCAGGCCCAGCGCCAGCAGTGTCACCATCGAGCCGCCTTCCGAGCTCGAATTCGCCGATTCGGCAGCAACGACACCTTTCGGATTGCCCTGCCCGAAACTCTCGGGATTCGGGTCGCGACGCCGCGCCTCGGCATAGGAGGCGAGATTCGACACGGATGAGCCGACCCCGGGTATGGCGCCGATCAGCGCGCCCATCACGCTGCCCTGGAGCAAGGTGCCGGGATATCGCATGGCCATACCGAAACCGGCGATGATGCGGCCGAAATTCAGGCGGCGGGAATCTTCGGAGCCGACGATATAGTCGCGCTGCGTCAGGCTGATCAGCTCGGAGACCGCGAACAAGCCGAGCATCGCCGGGACGACCGGTATGCCGTCGAGCAGATCCGGAATCCCGAAGGTGCCGCGCGTCACGCCGATGGGACTGGTGCCGATGGTTCCCAAAAGCAGGCCGAACAACCCCGCGAGAAGCCCTTTCGAGAAGCTCTTGCCGCCCAGAATCCCGATCAATGTCACGCCCCAGAGGGCCACCATCAGCATTTCGAGGGGGCCGAAATTGAGGACGAAACTCGCCAGGAAACCGATCGTCAGGAACAGGATGACGTAGGAGAAGAGCATCCCGACACAGGAGGAGAAAAGAGCAGCGCCCAGCGCCTCGTTGTGCTGACCCTTGCGGGTCATGGGATAGCCGTCGAACGTGGTGGCGACCGCCGTCGACGTGCCGGGTATGCCGATCAGGATCGACGAGATTCCGCCGCCGAAGCCTCCCCCGGTGAAGATCGCGGTCAGAAACAGCATCGCCGACAGGAAGTCCATGTACAGCGTCGCAGGCAGAAAGATGGCCATCGCCATCGAGGTCTGCATGCCCGGAATGGCGCCGAAGATCAGGCCGATCATCAGGCCCAGAGGCACGACGGCCCAGGCCATCCAGGAGCCGCCGAGAAGGGACAGGGCTCCATCGAGCGCCGAAAAGTCGATCCACATGGCGGGCGCTCCTAGAGCAGGGTCATCGGAAGTCGGTACGGAAGGATCATTTGGAAGGCCCATGCCGCTCCGAGGCCGAACAAGGCTCCGAAAAGCAGGGCGTGCAGCGGCTGACGTGCCGCCTGCAGCCAGACGAACAGGGCGACGAAGACCATATTGGCCAGGTCGAACCCGATATGCGGGATCGACAGGACATAGGCGACGAGCAGGCCGAAACAGTAGAAGGGAAGCGCGGCATTGGCCGCGCCTCCTTCGGATTGCGTGGTAGCTTCCGCTTCCCCGACAGCGCCGGCCGGCCGCCGCCGCGTGACGGCGACCAGCAGGCAGAGCCCGAGAATCGCAATGGCGAGCGGGACGATGAAGGCAAGGTTTTCGACCGAGCGCGACTTGGCCTGCGCATCGACGACATAGGCGATCGTTGCCGCCGCGCAGGCCGATACGACGAGCAGGTCGCCGAATTTTTCCAGGAAGCGCTTCATGACCTGGCGACGTCAGCGCTGGAGCAGGGGTTTGAATTCGGCGAAGATGTCGTGGACGGCCTTCACCTTCTCGGTGGTCTTCTCGGGGCCCAACCAGTCGTGTCCCATCGCGTTGCTCTCGGCGAACTTGATGAAATCGGGATCCTGCAAGGTGGCCTTGTGGGCCGCCTGGATGATGTCCCAGCGGTCCGGATGCTCGGCGCGGAACCGCGCCGACATCGCCAGTCCGCGCATCGACCCGGGCAGAACGGGCAATGACAGGCCCATGGATTTGGTCGCCTCGGCCAGGACGGGTGCGTCCCAGTCGGGATGTGGGGTGTCCCGAACGACGGCAAGCGGCTTGACGAATTCGCGCACGCCCTCGCTGCCGCTGCCCGCGATGACGATGAAGTCGACCTGGCCGCCGGCGATGGCTTGCCGCGCCTGTCCGCCGCCCTGGAACGTGACGAGGTTCAGGTTGCCAATCGGAATACCCGCCCGCTGCAGCATCAGCAGCGTCGTAAGATGACCGCTTGAGCCGGTCACGACACTCGCGCGCACCTTTTTGGGGTTTTCCTTGATCGCCTTCAGCAGATCGGGAAGCGTCCGGTACGGAGAATCCTTGTAGGCGGCGATAACGTCCCAATCCGACCAGAAGGCGTTCATGAACGCGAAATCCTCGATCTTGTAGGGCGCCTGATGGAACAGGATCGAGGAGGCGATATAGGGCGAGAGGGCATGCGCCAGGATCACGTTTCCATCCTGAGGCTGCTGCAGAAAATACCGCACTCCTAGCATGAAGGAGCCACCGGGGCGGTTTTCGACCTGGATCGGCTGGCCGATATGCTTCTGCATCACCGTGGAAAGGCCCCGGATCGCGCGGTCGATGCTGCCGCCGGCATCCGACGGCACGATCATCGTGAGAGGTCTTTCCGGCCAGCGGGCGGCGCGGACCAGCGAGGGCATGGCAACGCTGGCGCCGGTCGCGGCGGCGCCGATCATGAAGCTGCGGCGCTGCAGCGGCAGCTTGGTTCCGTTTTCTGTCATTGTTTTCCTCCCGAATGAATTTTTCGCGGTCGTTTCAGCCGTGGACTCAGTTGCGGATCGTCCGGAAGACGTGCTGCAACACGCCGCCATTGCGGTACCATTCGAGCTCGCGATCAGTGTCGATGCGGCAGATCACCGGCACCTCGACGCTCTCTCGATCTGTCCTGTGAACCGTGATGTGGAGCTCGGCCTTGGGCCTGAGCCCTTCTGCGAGGGCTCGCATGTCGTAGGTTTCCGTCCCGTCCAGCTGCCAGCTATGGCGGCTTTCGCCAGGGCGGAATTCCAGTGGCAGCACGCCCATGCCCACCAGATTGGAGCGATGAATGCGCTCAAAGCTCTCGGCCAGAACGGCGTTCACGCCCAGGAGCCGGGTGCCCTTTGCCGCCCAGTCGCGGGAGGAGCCGGTGCCGTATTCCCTGCCTGCGACAACGATCAGCGGCGTGCCGGCTTCGCGATAGCGGCGCGAGGCTTCGAATACGGACATCTCCTCGCCGCTGGGCTGCAGGCGGGTGAACCCGCCGGTGCGGCCCGGCGCCATCTCGTTGACGAGGCGCAGATTGGCGAAGGTGCCGCGCATCATCACTTCATGGTTCACGCGCCTCGCAATGTAGGAGCTGAAGTCCCGGGGCTCGACGCCGCAGGATTTGAGATAGCGTCCCGCCTCACTGTCCTCCGGGATCGCCGAACCCGGCGAGATATGGTCGGTCGTGATGCTGTCGCCCAGGACCAGAAGGGCTCGCGCTCCCAGGATGTCGGGCGTTCCACGGGGACGGTCCACGAACTCCGGATCGAAAAAGGGCGGCCGACGCAGATAGGTGCTTCCGGGCGCCCACCGGAACAGCTCTTCCGTCGGCGCCTCCAGCCGGGACCAGTATTCGTCTCCCTCGAACAGGCGGGCCTTGCGGGTCGCGAACAGATCGGGCGTGACATGGCGGGACACGATGTCCGCGATCTCCCGTGCGTCCGGCCAGATGTCCCGCAGATAGATTTCGCGCCCGCCCGTGCCGAGGCCCAGCGGCTCCTTCTCGAAGTCGACCAGGACATTGCCGGCCAGCGCATAGGCGATGGTGAGCGGCGGCGAGCAGAGATAGCCGGCGCGTGCCAGCGGATGGGTGCGCCCCTCGAAATTCCGGTTGGCCGAAAGCACGGCCGCGACCACGAGATTGCGCTCGCGGATCTCGGCTTCGATCTCGGGCGCCAGAGAGCCCGACCCGCCGGCGCAGGTCATGCAGCCGAAGCCGACGATGTTGAAACCGATCGCATCGAGGTCCAGCTGCAGCTCCGAAGCTGCGAGGTAATCCGCGACGATGCGGGAGCCGGGCGAGAGTGAGGTCTTGACCCAGGGCTTGGCTTCGAGCCCGAGCGCCCTCGCCTTGCGCGCCAGAAGCCCGGCGGCAATCAGCAGGGACGGATTCGAGGTGTTGGTGCAGGAGGTGATCGAGGCGATCACCACGTCGCCTTCGGCGAGCGGCCGCTTTTCCCCGCCGGAGGGGGCGGGCGCGGCTGGTCGCGTCCGCCCATCGAAGAACTCTCCGAAACTCGCGGGAACGTCGGCAAGGCGCCGGCGATCCTGCGGGCGGCGGGGGCCGGAGACCGAGGTTTCGATCTCGGCGAGGTCGATGTCGATGACCTGGCTGTAGACGCGGCGAGCATCCTCGCCCCCCCACATCCCCTGCTCCTTGGCATAGGCTTCGGCCAGGGCGATGTCGGCTTCGGCCCTGCCGCTTTCGCGCAGATAGCGAATGGTTTCGGCGTCGATCGGACTGAAGCCCATCGTCGCCCCGTATTCCGGCGCCATGTTTGCGAGCGTCGCGCGATCCGGAACGGACAATGCGGTCAGGCCGGGGCCGGTGAACTCGACGAGGCGACCGACAACGCCGACCTTGCGCAGGCGCTCCGTGACGGTCAGCACCAGATCGGTGCTGGTGACGCCCTCGCGCAGAGCGCCTGTCAAACGGCAGCCCACGACCTCCGGCAGCTGCATGGTGATCGGCTCGGCGAGCATCGCCGAGCCGGCCTCGATGCCGCCGACGCCCCAGCCAAGCACGCCGATGCCGTTGATCATCGGCGTATGGCTGTCCATGCCGACAAGCGTGTCGGGATAGGCCCAGAGAGCTCCCTCGATCTCCTCACTCCAGATCGGACGCGCCAGAAACTCCAGGTTGACCTGATGCACGATGCCGCTGCCCGGCGGCAGGACGCGGAAGTTCTCATAGGCGGTCGCCGCCCATTTGAGGAACTTGTAGCGCTCATCGTTCAGCCGGTATTCGAGCTCCAGATTGCGCGCGAAGGCGGTGCTGCTGCGGGCGAATTCCGCAGTAGCCGAGTGATCGACGACGATGTCGACCGGGATCATCGGATTGACGCAAGCTCCGCTGCGCCCCGCCCTCACCATGGCCTCGCGCATCGCCGTGAGATCGGCGAGAAGCGGAATGCCCGAGGAATCCGGCATCAGCACACGCACGGGATGGAAGCAGATCTCGCGCTCCCCGGCCTCTTCGCCGCGAGCCACCGCCGCAACGTCCTCGATCGACACGCTGCCGCGCGGCATGCTGCGCAGGAGGTTCTCCAGCAGCACCTTCAGCGACACCGGCAACTGCGCGATGCGTGCCGACGGCATGATCTCCTGAAGCGCTGCAAGCGACACATAACGATAGTCGCGCCCGCAAACCCGGAGCGTGCGGACAACGCTGTTCAATGTTTCTAGCTGCTTGCTGTGCAGGCCCATTCTCTCACCCTCGACCGACAGACCGCACGGCCATCGCGGTGCCGCCGTCGTCATAGCCTCCTCCTGATTTGATTGTATGTAACTTTGAGATTTTAAGCCCGTCAACTCTTATAGATTCGCCTTGTCCAAACTTCATTGTATGCAATAAGGGCGACCTGGTACATTTTGGTTTCCAAAGGAGCGATCGATGCGCCCATCCCTGAAGTCGGTTCTCGTTCCCGCCGCGGCGGAGCTCATTCCCGGCGCCGCGAATGCGTTGACCGCGCGGGTGATCGAGGAAACCGGCTATCGGGTTCTGTTGGTGACGGGTGCCGGCGTAACGAACACCCATCTGGGCAAACCGGATGTCGGCCTGATCTCCGTGAAGGAGATGGCCGACCATGTCTGGGCCATTCGCGACGCCGTGGAGATCGCGCTCATCGCCGATGCGGACACCGGCTTCGGCAACGGGGTCAACGTCTACCGCACGGTGCAGATGTTCGAGCGCGCGGGCGCCTCTGCGATCCAGCTGGAGGACCAGGTCTTCCCGAAACGCTGCGGCCATTTCGACGGCAAGGCGGTGGTCCCGGCCGGCGAGATGGTCGGAAAGATCAAGGCGGCGGTCGATGCCCGCAAATCAGAGGACACGCTGATCCTCGCCCGGACCGATGCGATCGCGACCGACGGCATTGAAGCGGCGATCGAGCGGGCACATCTGTTCCACGAGGCCGGCGCCGACATGCTCTTCGTCGAGGCTCCGCAGGCGGAGGCCGATCTCGCGCGGATCGGCGCGGAATGTCCCGGCCCGCAGATCTGCAATCTCGTGATCGGCGGCAAGACCCCGATCCTGCCGCGCGAGCGTCTGCAGGAGATGGGCTTCGCCGGCATCATCTATGCGAATGCGCCCTTGCAGGCCGCCGTGAAAGCGATGCGCGACGTCCTCACCGCGCTCCACGAAAGCGGCAGCGCCGCCGGGCTGGAGCATATGGTCGCCTCGTTCCGCGAGCGGCAAGCGATGGTGCAGCACGATTTCTACAAGGAACTCGAAGCCCGCTACGCATTCGTCGACTAGACGAAGAGCGCTGGCCGGGCCCGCTTGAATGGCCCGGCCGCAATCGCATGCATGCTCGGCTCTGCGGCCATGCTCGACCGGGGCGCGCGCTGCCGGCGCCGGCGGCTTGTCGCCGAGCACGGAAAGCGCGTCGGGCTTGTAGAGCTGGTGCGCCTCACGACCGCTCAGCCAGGCCGACACCGGCCGCGGCAAAGTCACCCAGCTCCTTCTGGAGGAAGGCGACGAAGGCGGGATCATCGGCATAGGCGACGTTGACGCGCATGCCCGATGGACCGGCATCGAGCTCGCCGGAGCGCCGATCGGGCAGGAAGACCGTGCCCGGCGCGATGAAGATGCCCTGCTCCGAAGCCCGGCGCGCCAGCGCGAGATCGTCCAGCCGCGCGGGCAGACCGACCCAGAGATAATAGCCGCCGCCCTGGCGGGCGAAGATCGGCAGGCCGAGACGGTCGAGGCTGGCGAAGGCGCTGCGTGTCGCCTTGCCGATCCTCTCGCCCAGGCGCTTGAGATGATGGCGGTACTGGCCACTGGCGATCAGGTCGCTGATCAGCCGCTCAAGATAGCCGGACGAGTTGACCACGGTCAGCATCTTCATGTCGCCGAGCGAGCGGGCGAGCGCCGGACTCGCGGCGATATAGCCGATGCGCAGGCTGGCCGAGAGCGTCTTGGAGAAGGTGCCGACATAGATGACGCGTTCGAGCTGGTCGAGCGCGGCGAGCCGCGGCGCGCTCGCCGGCATCACATCGGCGAACGGATCGTCCTCGACGATGATCAGGTCGTGATGGGCGGCGATCTGCAACAGGCGATGGGCGATCGGCAGGGCAATCGAGCCGCCGGTCGGATTATGCGCCAGCGACTGGGTGAAGAAGATCTTCGGCCGGTGCCGGGCGATCTGGGCGGAGAGATCGTCGAGATCCGGCCCGTCGGCCAGGCGGCGGACGCCGGCGATCTCGATGCGCCCGAGCTTCAGCTTGCCGAAGAGCGGGTAATAGCCGGGGCTGTCGACCAGAACGGTGTCGCCGGGCTGTAGCAGATGGCGGATGATCAGGTCGAGTGCGTGGTTGACGCCGAAGGTCATCAGGATCTGCGCGGGCGAGGCCTGGATCGAGCGCTCGGCCAACATCAGGCCGATCTGGGCGCGCAGCGGCCCATAGCCGACCGGATCGCCATAGCCGTGCTTGACCGGCAGATCGTCCTTGCCGCCGCGCAGGCGCAAATGCCGGCCGAGCTCGGAATCCTCCATCCAGGAAGAGGGCGGGCGCCCGTCGCCGACCCGAACCGGATGGACCTGACAAAGCTGCTCGCGCAGCAGCGAGACGATGTCGATCGCCTCGGTCATATGCTGTGGAGGCGCCTCGCTGGGACGATGGCCGGGGGCGCGGACATAGAAGCCGGCGCCACGCCGGGCCTCGAGCCGGCCGCTGGCGACGAGCCGGTCATAGACCTCGACCATGGTGTTCTTCGAGACGCCGTGCTCGCCGGCGGCAGTCCGCAACGAGGCCATGCGCCGCCCGGGCTGGAGCAGCCCCTCGTCGATCATCCGGGCGATCCGCGCGACGATCGCGCCGGTGCGGTTGGCTTCGGCCTGCTCGTCCATCGGACCTCACATCTGTACCAGCAAATCGACTGGTACAGAGAATGGGACATTGCAGAAATTGTGCCTTGTCGCTCTCAGGCGATTGTCCGAGCTTGTCAATCGAAGAAGCGTCGATGTCCAACGCGGCGCAGCAAAAACCCCGGCTGGGGAGGAAACGACATGACGACGGCCCAGGCACGCGGCGGCGCCGCGCGCGCAGTGAATTCGCGGATCGAGAACTATCGCAATCTGAGCTGCGCCGAGCGACTGTCCCAGGCCGTCGCCGCTGCCGGCCTGGCCGATGCCGACCTCGCCTTGCTCGCCCAGCCCGGCGGGCTGCCGCTCAATCTCGCCAATGGCATGATCGAGAACGTCGTCGGCACCTTCGAATTGCCGCTCGGCGTCGCCACCAACTTCACCGTCAACGGCAAGGACTATCTGATCCCGATGGCGGTCGAGGAACCCTCGGTCGTCGCCGCCGCCTCCTATATGGCGCGGATCGCCCGCGGCTCCGGCGGCTTCCGCACCTCGAGCGACCGGCCGATCATGCGGGCGCAGGTCCAGCTGCTCGGCATCGGTGATCCCGAAGGCGCGCGCCACAAGCTGCTGGCGGCGCAAGCCGAGATCGTCGCCGCCGCCAACGCCAAGGACAAGGTGCTGGTCTCGCTCGGCGGCGGCTGCCAGGGCATCGAGGTCCATGTCTTCCCGCAGACCCCGCGCGGGCCGATCGTGGTGATGCACCTCCTGGTCGATGTCCGCGACGCCATGGGCGCCAACACCGTCAACACCATGGCCGAGACGGTCGCGCCGATCGTCGAGCGCATCACCGGCGGCACGGTGCGCCTGCGCATCCTGTCGAACCTCGCCGATCTCCGGCTGGCGCGGGCGACCGTCAGCATTCCCGAGGCGGCGCTGGCGACCAAGGAATTCTCCGGCCGGCGCATGATCGACGGCATGCTCGACGCCTATACCTTCGCGGCGATCGACCCCTACCGCGCCACCACCCACAATAAGGGCATCATGAACGGCATCGACCCCGTGGTGGTCGCGACCGGCAATGACTGGCGCGCCATCGAGGCCGGCGCCCATGCCTATGCCGCGCGCAGCGGCCGCTACACCTCGCTGACGACCTGGGAGGAGGACAAGGACGGCAACCTCGTCGGCTCGATCGAGATGCCGATGGCGCTCGGCCTGGTCGGCGGCGCCACCAAGACCCATCCGCTGGCGCAATGGGCGCTTCGCTTGCTCGGCGTCACCAGCGCGCAGGAGCTGGCCGAGGTCACCGTCGCGGTCGGGCTCGCCCAGAACATGGCCGCGCTTCGGGCGCTGGCGACCGAAGGCATCCAGCGCGGCCATATGGCGCTGCACGCCCGTAACATCGCCATCGTCGCCGGTGCCGAAGGCGCCGAGATCGAGACGATCGCCGCCGAACTCGCCCGCACGCACGATGTCCGCGTCGACCGGGCCCGCGAACTGCTGGCGGAGCGCCGCAAGGGCGGCTGATCCTGCTCCCTACCCTCTTCGACACCCACCACAGAACCGCATAAAGCGGACGAAAACCGGAGGAACGCTCATGAACCCCCTGATTTCCCGCCGCGCGCTCGGCGCCCTGCTGGTCTCGACCGGCATGGCGCTGTCGCTGCCGGCCTTCGCCCAGAACGAGATCAAGATCGGCTACAATGCCGACCAGTCGGCCTCCGGCGCGGCCGAGCTCGGCCTCTCCGGCCTCTACGGCTTCCAGGCGGCGATCGAGGATATCAACGCGCAGGGCGGCGTGCTCGGCCGCAAGCTCGTCGGCGTGGTCCGCGACGATGCCGGCGCGCCGCCGAAGTCGATCCAGAACATGAACGAACTGATCGACAACGAGAAGGTCGCGGCCGTGGTCGGCCCGACCAATTCCGGCAATGCGCTCGCCTGGCTGCACATCCCGCAGCAGAAGAAGGTGCCGGTGGTCTCGCATGTCGCGACCGCGACAGACATCACCGCCCGCTACGCCAAGGAGCCGCAGAATTACATCTTCCGCGTCTCGATGGTCGACCGCGAGCAGCTGGCTCTGCTCGCCGCCTATGCGGTCAAGGCCTCGAAGAGCAAGAAAGTCGCGATCATCGCCGACACCACCGGCTACGGCCAGGCCGCGACCAAGGATCTTCAGGATATCCTCGCTTTGCACGGCATCAAGCCGGTCGGCATCGAGAAATTCGGGCCGAAGGACACCGACATGACCTCGCAGCTCGCCAAGCTGAAGGCAGCCGGCGCGGACATGATCATCACCGGCTCGCTGGCGGACGCCACCGCGCAGGTGCTGAAGAGCATGGAGAAGATGGACTACTATCCCGGCCTGCTCTCGACCTGGGGCTCGATCAACACGCCGCTGATCAACATCGCCGGGCCCAAGCTCGCCGAGAAGACGATCTTCGCGGCGTCGACCACCGAGGACGCCAGCGACCGCGCCGCAGCACTGCACAAGCGCCTGATGGCCAAGCATCCGAACATGCCGGCCTTCGTCTCGGCGGCGCAAGGCTATGACGCGGTGATGCTGATCGCCGCCGCCATCAAGCAGGCCGGCGGCACCGAGGGGCCGAAGGTCCAGCAGGCGCTGGAGAATCTCGGCGCCGTGCAGGGCATCATCAAGAAGTACGAGAAGCCCTTCAGCAAGGAACAGCACGAGGCGCTCGGCGTCGCCGACTTCCATCTCGCGCAGTGGAAGGATGGCCGCGTGGTCAAGCTCGACGACGCCGTGGTCAAGGGCCTGACGGCGGCCGATCTGAAGCGCTGAGCAGTTTTCAGCTGCCTCCTTCCGTCATGGTCGGGCTTGTCCCGACCATCCACGTCTTCGCTTCACTGATCACATGCGGTGTTCAAGACGTGGATGCTCGCCGCAGGGGCGAGCGTGACGGCTTGCGAGTGGAAACGGATTGGTGGCTGGCGACTCCAGACGCTGGCCGCTCAGAATGATGGCGCAAACGACCTGAGTCGTGGCGGAGAGACGATGACGGCATTTCTTCAGGCTCTGGCCAGCGGTCTGGCGCTGGGCGCGATCTATGGATTGATCGCGCTCGGCTTCAACATCACCTACGCCACGACCAAGACCTTCAATTTCGGCCAGGGCGCCTTCCTGGTGCCGGGCAGCCTGGTCGGCGTCTCGCTCTTGCTGCTGGCGGCGGGCAAGCCGCATTTCGGCAATCTCACCCAGGCCGAGATGACGATGACCGCCTATGTGCTGGCGACGATCGCCAGCGTCGTCGTGGTCGGCGCCATCGGCGTCGCGCTCTACTATTGCGCGATCAAGCCCTTCGTCGGGGCCGGCGGGCTCAACTGGGTGCTGAGCACGATCGGCTTCGGCATCATCATGCAGAACACCGCGCTGGCGATCTGGGGCCCGGCCTCGATCGCGGTGCCCTCGCCGCTCGGCAGCGATGTCTGGCGCATCGCAGGCGCCGGCATCCGGCCGCAGGAGGTGCTGATCGCGGTCGTCGCGGTCGCAGTCATGGTCGGGCTCGACATCGTCCTGCGCAAGACCCGCTTCGGCAAGGCGCTGCGAGCCGTCGCCTTCAACCCGCAGGCGGCGGTAATCGTCGGCATCAATGTCGAGACCATCGTCATCCTCGCCTTCGTGATCTCCTCGGCTTTGGCCGGTCTCGCCGGCATCCTGATCGCGCCGATCACCACGGCCTCGGTCTTCATCGGGCTCGGCGTCGCGCTGAAGGCCTTCTCGGCCGCGATCGTCGGCGGCCTGACCAGCCCGCGCGGCTGCATGCTCGGCGGCTTCCTGCTCGGCGTGGTCGAGGCGCTGGTCGGATTGTGGCGCGCCGAGATGCGCGAGATCACCATCTTCCTGCTGATCATCATCGTGCTGGTCGTCCGCCCGAGCGGGCTGATGGGCGCGCGCAGCGTGGAGAAGATCTGATGCCGGCGCTCGCCCATGCCATCGGGGTGGCGGCGCTCGCGGCGGCGCTGGCGCTCGTGCCCTATCTCTCGCTCAACGATTTCTACCTGCAGATCCTGTTCACGATCGGGGTGAACTATCTCGCCGCCGCCGGCCTCAATGTGCTCGTCGGCTATGCCGGGCAGAAATCGCTGGGCCATGCCGGGCTCTTCGCGGTCGGCGCCTATACGGCGGCGATCGCCAATATCGAATGGGGCATCAATCCCTGGCTCTCGCTGGTGCTGGCCTGTCTCTTCGGCGCGATCTTCGGCCTTGTCATCGCGATGCCCTCGGTGCGCGTCTCGGGCCCGAGCCTGGCCATGGTGACGATCGGCTTCGGCATCGTCGTCGAGAAGATCGTCACGGAATGGACCGACATCTTCAAGGGCCAGGCCGGCTTCTACGGAATCAGCCCGCCCTCGCTCGGCGGAGTCAGCTTCACCAATCTGCACTGGGTCTGGTTCGTCGGAGCGCTGTGCATCGCGACGCATCTGATGCTGCGCTCGCTGCTCGCCGGCCGCTATGGCCGGGCTTTCCTCGCGGTACAGATGGCGGAGCCGGCGGCGCAATCGGTCGGCATCTCGGTGGTGCGCGCCAAGACGCTGGCTTTCGTGATCTCGGCCGTGACCTGTGCGCTCGCCGGCGCCGTGGTCGCGCAGCAGAACCAGTATTTCAACTCCGACTTCATCACCTTCAACCTGTCGATCCTGCTCCTGGTGGTGGTGATCTTCGGCGGCTCGGGCTCGCTCTACGGACCGATCTTCGGCGCGGTGATCCTGACCCTGCTCGACGCCTGGCTGGCGCGCTGGCCGGCATTGCAGCACTTCACCTATGGCGCGCTGCTGCTGTTCTCGCTCTATCTGATGCCGAACGGCATCGCGGGCGCCGTCTCCGGGCTCGCGGCGCGGTGGCGAAAGCCCGCCGAGACGAGGCCCGAGGTCTCCGGACACAGTGCGCTGGCGGCAGCCTCGTCAGCACCGGCGAGCGGCGAGATCCTCGTCGTGAAGGATCTCTACAAGGCCTATGGCGGCATCGTGCCGGTCCGCAATGTCTCCTTCGCGATCAGCGCCGGCAAGGTCCATGCGCTGATCGGCCCGAACGGGGCCGGCAAGACGACCCTGCTCAACCTGCTTTCCGGGCATGTCGCGCCCGATGGCGGCTCGATCCGCTTCGAGGGGCGCGAGACGGTCGGCTTCGCCGCGCACCGCGTCGCCGGGCTCGGCATCGCGCGGACCTTCCAGAACCTGAAGCTGTTCGGCGAACTCTCGGCGCTCGACAACGTCCTGCTCGGCGCGCATCTGCACATCGAGACCGGCTTTGCCGCCTCGCTGCTCGGCTTGCCCTCAAGCCGCCGGATGGAGGCCAAGGCGCGTGCCGATGCCCTGGCGCTGCTGACCGATCTCGGCCTCGGCGAACGCGCCCATGAGCCGGCGAAGAGCCTGCCCTATGGCCTGCAGCGGCGGCTCGAGATCGCCCGCGCCCTGGCCTCGCAGCCAAAACTCCTCCTGCTCGACGAGCCGGCGGCCGGGCTCAACCCGCAGGAGACGCACGAGCTCGGCGAGGTCATCCGCCGCATCCAGCAGGCCGGCGTCACCGTGCTGCTGATCGAGCACCACATGGATCTCGTCATGGGCATCTCGCAGCATGTGCTGGTGCTCGACTATGGCGCGCTGATCGCCGCGGGGCGGCCAGAGGCGATCCGCCGGGATCCCAAGGTCGTCGCCGCCTATCTCGGCGCCGAAGAGGACGAGGCCGCATGAGCATGCTCGCGATCGAGGGGCTGAAGGTCCGCTATGGCGCGGTCGAGGCACTGAAAGGCATCTCGCTTTCCGTCGGGCAAGGCGAGGTCGTGACGCTGATCGGCGGCAACGGTGCCGGCAAGTCGACGCTGATGCGGGCGATCGGCGGGCTGGTGAAGGTCGCAAGCGGCGCGATCCGCTTCGAGGGGCGCGACATCGCCGGTATCAAGGGCCATGAATGCGTCCGGCTCGGCATCGGCCATTCGCCGGAAGGACGCATGGTCTTCGGCGACCAGAACGTGCGCGACAATCTCGTGCTCGGCGCCTATGCGCGCCGCGACGAGGACGGCATCGCCGCGGACATCGAACGCTATTTCGGCATCTTCCCGCGCCTCGCCGAGCGACAGGACCAGCTCGCCGGCACGCTGTCAGGCGGCGAACAACAGATGCTGGCGATCGCGCGCGCGCTGATGGCGCGGCCGAAGCTGCTCCTGCTCGACGAGCCCTCGCTCGGTCTCGCGCCGCTGATCGTGCGCGAGGTCTTTTCCGTGATCCGCCGGCTGCGCGAGGAAGGGATGACCATCCTCCTGGTCGAGCAAATGGCCAATCAGGCGCTCGCCGTCGCCGACCGGGCCTATGTCATCGAGACCGGCACGATCACGCTGGAGGGCACCGGCGCCGAGCTGCTACGCGACGAGCGCGTCCGCTCGGCCTATCTCGGAGCCTGAGATGGCGGGGCGCGAGGTCGTCATCGTCGAGGTCGGTCCGCGCGACGGCCTGCAGAACGAGACGACACCGATCACGACTGCCGACAAGCTCGCCTTGATCGGCAGGCTGGCGGAGGCCGGCCTCTCCCGCATCGAGGCGACGGCCTTCGTCTCGCCGCGCTGGGTGCCGCAAATGGCCGACCATGAGGCGGTGATGCGTGGCATCACCCGCCGGCCGGGCGTCGTCTATTCGGCCCTGGTCCCGAACGAGAAGGGAGCCGAGGCCGCGCTTGCCGCAGGCGCGCAGGCGCTCGCCGTGTTCACGGCGGCCTCGGAAAGCTTCTGCCGGAAGAACACCAATTGCTCGATCGCCGAGAGCATTGCGCGCTTCCGGCCTGTGATGAGGCTGGCGGAACGCGCCGGAGTGCCGGTCCGCGGCTATGTCTCCTGCGCGCTGGATTGTCCCTATGAGGGAGAGATCGCACCAGATGCGGTCGCTTCCGTCTCGGCCGAGCTTCTGGCGCTCGGCTGCAGCGAGATCGCACTCTCCGACACGCTGGGGCGCGGCACGCCGGAGCGGACGCAGGCGATGGTCGAGGCAACGCTGAGGCGCGCGCCGGCGGCCATGCTCGCCGGGCATTTCCACGACACTTCGGGCCAGGCGATCGCCAATGTCGAGGTGGCCTGGCGGCTCGGCCTACGCATCTTCGACGGCGCGGTCGGCGGCTCCGGCGGCTGCCCCTATGCACCCGGCGCCGCCGGCAATCTGGCGACCGAACGCCTCGTCGCGCATTTCGAAGCGAAAGGTATCTCGACCGGCATCGACCTCGCGGCACTGGAACGGGCGGGACGATGGATCGGCGCGCGCCTGGACATGGCGGCCCGGTAGCCGATAGGCGCTCCCACCTCCAGGGCGAACGATGCCACAGCACGCATACTCGCCACTCTGACTACCCCTTCCGCGCACTATCTCCGCGCCTCGCGAACACCGACGATTGCGGCTGACTTCAACCGGCGCGGCCTTTCAACGGTTTGCGGCGCCATTCGTGGGATCAGACAAGAACAGGTGTGGCAATGAGTTCGGATGGCGGGTTTCCGGAACGTGGTCTGCAGGATCGCCCCCTCGACATTCGACATCTGATCTTCGATGAAGCGGACGATCATCCATCGGCAGCCAATGGGCTGCATCAGGTCGCGCGACAGCTCGCGCTGGAGCAGATCCATGCCGGAGATCGTTCGCGCCTCATCTTCCTGACCGCACCGGGACGGACACCGGACATCCCGTCAGGCATACCGACGCAGATTTTGCCCTTGCGGGGGCGGCGGGTACTGGGGCGCCATATCGGGCTGGACCGCGACGTGCTGGAGGCGATCCTCGCCGAGAGCGGCCCATCGACCGTCTATCACATACACGGCGTCCGGCAGCCGCTGCTCCTGCCGATCTCGCGCGCCATGCGTCGGCGCGGTCTGCCTTTCGGCATCACCGCCCATAGCCGCTTCGGCCACATCTACAGCCTGGACGGCAAGCTGGAGCGCCCCAGGGCCGTGCTCTACATCAAGCTTATCGAGCGTTTTGCGCTGAATGCGGCGCGCTTCGTCCATGCCCTGACCCCGCACGAAGCCGACGTCGTGCGCTGGCTGGTGCCCGGCGCCAAGGTCGCGCTGCTGCCCAATGCGGTCTATTCGAGCCGCCTGGACGGGATCCCGCAGGCGCCGCGCCATCGCAGTCCGTCCGCCGCCTTCCCGACCTTCGGCTTCTTCGGCCGCCTGGCGATCGAGCACAAGGGTCTCGACCTGCTGATCGCCGGGTTCGCGCGCTATCGCCATACCGGCGGCAAGGGCAGGCTCGCGCTGTTCGGCAGCGGACAGACACATCAGCAACTGACCGAGATGTGCGCCGCACTCGGCATCGGCGACCTCTGCACGATCGAGGGGCCACGCTTCGGGCAGGACAAGGTCGAGGCGGCCAGCCAATGGGATTTCTACGTCGCGCCGTCACGCTTCGACCATATGCCGCTGGCGCTGATGGAAGCCGGGCTCATGGGCCTGCCGCTCATCCTCTCGGAGGGAACCGGGCTCCTCGGCCAGGTCGAGGCGGGCGGCGGCGGGTTTGCGATCGCAGGCCTCAGCGCCGAATCTGTCGCGGAGGCGATGCACGCCGCGGAGACGATCGATCCGGCGCAATGGCGCCGCCTGTCGGGAAACGCCTATCGTGTCGCCCTGGCCATAGGCGACTGGACCGGGATCGCCGCCTCGCTGCGCGAGCTCTATCGCGGCCTGCCGATGACGGATCGTGTGCCGGAGCGTGCCGGGCACACCGACCAATATGGGAAAAAGGAGTTACTCCCCCATTCATAAATGTATTTACGAGATAATCCTTGTGAGTTGTTAGAAATCAAATCTATTTGATTGATCTCTACAATTTTCCATGACCCTATTTCGCATGCATCTTTCAGATTAAAATTTCGATCATCGCTCCTCAAAATTAAAAATTTCGGTCGGGAGGCGAGCATGCGGGTGCCGTTTTACCGTCATTCATTGCCGGCGAGCAGTGCGACACTGGTGGCAGAAGTCATCGAAAGCGGATTTCTGACAAGCGGACAGTATTGCTCCCGGGTCGAGGACAAGCTCTGCGCCATTTTCGGGGTTTCCCACGCCAAGTTGACCAGCAGCTGGACGCAAGGCGCGGTGGCCGTCCTGCTCGCCCTCGGAATCGGGCCGGGCGATGAGGTGATCGTGCCGGCGATGACCTTCGTGGCGACGGCGAATGTCGTCAAACAGGTCGGCGCGACGCCGGTCTTCGTCGATGTCGAGCCTTCGACGCTGCTGATCGACATCGCATCGGTCAGGGCCGCAGTCACGTCGCGGACCAGGGCCGTGATCCCGGTCCATCTCTATGGCCAGATGGTCGAAATCCCAGCCCTGCGCGCCGCGCTGCCCGCAGGAATCCGGATCATCGAGGATGCCGCCCACTGCTTCGAAGGCCGGCGCGGCGGGCGTCGCCCCGGCCAGGACAGCGACGCCGCGATCTTCTCCTTCTACGCCACCAAGAACGTCACTTGCGGCGAAGGCGGCGCCGTGATCACGCAGGATGGCGCGCTCGCCGCAAACCTCAAGGAGGCGGTGCTGCACGGCATGTCGGCCGCTGCGGCGCAACGCTTCTCGGGTGGGCGCTACCAGCATTGGGATGTGGCGCGGCTCGGGACGAAAGCCAATCTTCCGGATCTTCTGGCCGTGTTGCTGGAGACGCAGCTGGACAGTGTCGATGCGCGTCTCGCGCAGCGCGAGCGTCTCGCCCGACGTTATGAGGAGAACCTGGCGGCGACGCCGCTCGGCTTTCCGGCGATCGAGGCCGAGGCCGTCTCGGCCCGGCACCTGTTCCCGATCCATGTCCCCGGCGGCCAGCGCGACCGGGTGATGCGGGTGCTGAACGATCACGGCATCGGGGCGACGGTCAATTACCGCAGCGTGCCCGAGCTCAGCCTGTACCGCAACGACCCCACGGTTCCGCGCAACGGCTTCCCGGTCTCCCTCGACTGGGGCGAAGGCACATTGTGCTTGCCGCTGTTCCCGACCTTGCGCCAGGACGAGCAGGACCATGTCCTGAACATCCTGCACGGCGCGGTCCTGCCGTCCCTTGATTCCCGGATGATCGAAGAGAGAGGAGTGGCTGCACTATGAGCAAGATCATTGCCGTAACCGGTGCCGGCGGCTACATCGGCTCGGTTCTGGTCGGGCGCCTGCTCGACGCGGGCTATCGGGTTCGGGCGCTGGACCGCTTCTATTTCGGCGCGAATACGCTCGACCACTATGCCGATCGCCCGGCGCTCGAGACCAGGACGATAGACATCCGCGACCTGACCCCGCGCGAGCTGGAAGGCTGCTGGGGCGTCATCGATCTCTCCGGCCTGTCGAATGATCCCTCGGCCGAGGTCGATCTGCGTCTGACCTGGGAGATCAACGAGAAGGGTCGGATCGAGCTTGCCCGCAGCGCCCAGAAGGCGGGAGTCGAACGCTATGTGTTCTCGGGGTCCTGCTCGGTCTACGGCGCTGGCGGGGACGAGGAACTCGGCGAAGACAGCGAGCTCAATCCGCTGACGGCCTATGCCCAGGCTGCGGCGAAGGCGGAAGCGGCGATCAGGGCGATGAACCGGCCGGGCTTCACCACTGTCGCCCTGCGCAATGCGACCGTGTTCGGCCTGTCGCCGCGCATGCGCTTCGATCTGGTCGTCAACGTGATGACCCTGAGCGCCTTCGAGCGCGGTGAGATCGTGGTGACGGGCGGCGGCTCGCAGCGCCGGCCGATCGTGCATGTCCAGGACGTCGCGCGCGCCTTCCTGCAGGCGCTGGAGGCTGATCCCGCCATCACCGGCGGCGAGGTCTTCAATATCGGCCTGGCCAATTTCCGGATGATCGAGCTGAGCCGGGAGGTCGAGCGAGCGATGCCGACGCCGGTCAAGGTGCAGTTCGCGCCCGGTGACGCGGACAAGCGCGACTACAGCGTGAAATTCGACAAGGCGCGGAAGCTTCTGGGCTTTTCGGCCTGCGCAGACGTTTCGCTCGGCGTGCGGGAGATCAGCAGGGCCTTGCAGGCCGGGCAGGTCGAGCGCGGTCTCGTGACGAGGACCGTGGCCTGGTATCGTCATCTGATCAAGATGCAGCGCGTGCTCGATTTCGGGCTCGTGGCGCGCAGTCCAGCACCGGCTGCCGCAGTTGCATTCCCGGTCGCGGCCAGGCAGGCCGAACGGCAAGAGGCGGCGCGAACCGGCGCGCCGGCGGCAAAAGACATTCGCGCAGGTCGGCCGCTGCTCTCACTGCTGGCGATGATCGCCGTGCTCTTCGGGATCGAGACCGAATATGCCGAGGATGCCTTGCCGTTGAGCGATCGCGCACCGAACCTGGCGCGGGTCCTCGAAACCGTCATGACGGTCATGGTCTGATCGGACAGGCCGCCACAGCCAAACGACAAAAAAGCGCCGCCGCTGATCCCATGGAGATCAGCGGCGGCGCTTTTTTCGAATGTCATTGTTCAGAGGGGATATCCTTGACAGGCCCGGCGACGACCTACTCTCCCGGGTCTTGAGACACAGTACCATCAGCGCTGAGGAGTTTAACGGCCGAGTTCGGGATGGGATCGGGTTCTGGCTCCACGCTCTAGCCACCGGGCCGGC
>NZ_JAFKFX010000032.1 GCF_017308075.1 Allobosea sp. | reverse complement strand
GACCGGGCGCCCCTGGGACAACAGCACGTCGACCTGGCGCAGCTTCGCGACGATCTCTTCAGGCTTGTGCTTCTTCTGCGGCATAATGGGCATCCTCCAAGGCTCGAAAGCCTACTTCAGGGAGGGCCACTTTTCAGGGGGCAGGCCATTCGTCGCGATCGGCCACAAGCCGGCCACCGAGCTCTTCACCGGCCAGCTTGCCATGCGCGAATCGGGATATCTCGAAGTGACGCCGGGCACGACCCAGACCAATGTCCCCGGCGTTTTCGCCGCCGGCGACGTCACCGACGAGCACTACCGCCAGGCCGTGACCGCCGCCGGATTGGGCTGCATGGCCGCTCTCGATGCCGAGCGCTGGCTCGCCGCCAATGAAAGCGAGCTCAGCGAGGCCGCCGAGTGAGGCTCCCGTGATCCATCAGTGTTGCTGATGGATCACGCCACTAGTTTAAGGGCTAAAAATCAGGCATCCGGCAAAGGAAACATTGACCTCTCGCACCCACCCTCCCATCATGCGCTGAATGCATAACGGGGGAGGAAAGCGGTGGATTGGGACCGCATCCGTATTTTCTACACGGTCGCAGAATCGGGCAGCTTCACCAAGGCCGGTGACGGGCTTGGGCTGAGCCAGTCCGCCGTCAGCCGCCAGATCGGCGCGCTCGAACGCGAGCTGCGGGCCCCGCTCTTCCACCGGCATACCCGTGGCCTGATCCTGACCGAGCAGGGCGAGCTGCTCTGGCGCGCCGCCCGCGAGATGACGCAGCGGCTCGAGCGGACGCGGGCCCAGCTCTCGGAAACGCGCGAGCACCCGTCCGGCGAGCTCAAGGTCACCGCGACCCGCGGGCTCGGCGGCCATTGGCTGACGCCGCGCCTGGCCGAGTTCCTCGATCTTTATCCCGACATCAAGGTCGACCTGATCCTCACCGACGAGGAGCTCGACCTTTCGATGCGCGAGGCCGACATCGCCTTGCGCCTGCGCCAGCCGCAGCAACCGGACCTGATCCAGCGCCGGCTCTTCACCGTGCACTTCCACGTCTACGGCTCGCCGGCCTACATCAAGCGCTTCGGCGAACCGAAGAGCTATGAGGATCTCGACAATCACCGGCTGCTCTCATTCGGCAACACCTCGCCATCCTATCTGACCGCCGTGCACTGGCTCGGCACGCTTGGCCGCGACCAGCGCAATCCGCGCCCGATCCATCTCACCGTCAACAACATCACGGCGATGAAGCGGGCGGTCGACTCGGGAGCCGGCATCGCCATCCTGCCGGATTATCTGATCGAATCGGGCTCGCCGCTCGTGCAGCTGATGCGCGAGACGGAGATGCCGCAGCTGGAAAGCTATCTAGTCTATCCGGAAGAGATGAAATCGGTCGCCCGAGTACAGGTTTTCCGGGATTTTCTTATCCAGAAGGCCCAGCGCTGGACGTTCTGAGCCCTGACTATCTTGCGGGCAGAGCCTGCCCGAAAACCCGGCGACGGGCTCGCCCGTCCCGCCTCTGATGCATTGCCAAACGTCAATTATGGCAATTATGTCAAATTCTAGCATTTCATCATGCCATGGATGCATGGCCGCCCCGCCCAATGCTGCATTGCAAAAAAGCAGGTCCTGCTCGATATTGTGCTCACGGTTGTTCGGAACGGGCTCCGCATTCTCCTCCCGGCGTTGAGTTCGTTCCAGCCGTTCCCCTCTGAGATGTTTGGCGCTTGCGCCGAATATTTCAAACTTCTAGGCCGGCTCCTTCGGGACGCCGGCCTTTTTTCTTGGCCACAGCCCGACGACTACCGTCATTCTGGGGCTGCGCCGCTTCGCGGCTTGCCAGGAATGACACCGCGCTCTTCGTTGGATTGGCCTGCTGCCCTATCGCCGCCGGGCTTCCAGCGGCAGCGAATCGAACAGCGACGGCTCGGCACTGGTCCGCGCCTTCTCGATCGTCAGGATTCGAAGCTTGGTCTCGACGCCGCCATCGGCCGAGAAGCCGCCGGTCTTGCCGCCGGCCGCCAGCACGCGATGGCAGGGCACGATGATCGGGATCGGGTTCTGGCCGAGCGCCACGCCGACGGCGCGCGCCGCACCGGGCTCGCCGATCCGGGCCGCGACCTCGCCATAGGTCAGCGTCTCGCCGGGCGGAATCGCCAGCGTGACGCGATAGACGCGCTGGTTGAACTCCGACGTGGCACTGAGATCGATCGGCAGATGGGCGAGATCGCGCTGCTCGCC
This sequence comes from Allobosea sp., assembly GCF_017308075.1. GTDB lineage: Bacteria > Pseudomonadota > Alphaproteobacteria > Rhizobiales > Beijerinckiaceae > Allobosea. Next base: position 187,077 of record NZ_JAFKFX010000032.1, on the reverse strand, counting down.
GGCCAGCAGGGCGACGATCTCGGCGATCGCTTCCCGCACGAAAGCAACGGGCTCGGCCTCGCCAGCCTCCGGAAAACGGCGGGCCAGGCGCCTGCGGGCCGTGGTCTCGTCATGCTCCGGCAGTTGCGCGGCGATGATCGTCTCGCCCTGCCACACCAGGGCACAGCTGCCGATCGCGGTTTCGAAGAGACAGAAGCTTTGCATGGCGCGAAGCTAACGCAGGCGAAGGCCTTACGGCACCCGGTTTCTGCCCCCTCCCTGTTCAACCCGGACGAGCGGCGAGGCCGCGCCGGGATGACAAACGAGACGCGGAGCCAAGCGCCAACTCAGGCCCAGAGCCGTTCCTTCTCCAGTCCCTTGTAGAGATCGGCGACCTGCTCCCCATAGCCGTTGAACAGCAGGGTCGGCCGCCGCTCGCGCGAGCCCAGCACCTGCTCGCTCGCCTGGCTCCAGCGCGGATGCGAGACCTCCGGGTTCACATTCGCCCAGAAGCCGTATTCCGACGCCTGCAAACCCTCCCAGAAGGTCTTTGGCCGCTCGGCGACGAAGCTGATCTTGTTGATCGACTTGACCGATTTGAAGCCGTATTTCCACGGAACGATCAGCCGCATCGGCGCGCCATGCTGGTTCGGCACCGGCTTGCCGTAGATGCCCGTCACCATCAGCGTGAGCTCATTGGTCGCCTCGGCGATGGTCAGCCCCTCCGTATAGGGCCAGGGATACCAGCGCTGCGACTGACCGGGCGCGACGCGCGGGTTCATGAAGGTCTGCATCTGCACGTATTTCGCGCCCGAAAGCGGCTTGGCGAGCTCGACCAGCTTCTTCAGCGGAAAGCCGGTCCAGGGTACCGCCATCGACCAGGCCTCGACGCAGCGGAAACGGTAGAGCCGCTCCTCCAGCGGCATCTTCCGGATCAGCTCGTCGATGCCGATCTCGATGGGCTTCTCCACCAACCCGTCGATCGTCACCGTCCAGGGCCGGGTGCTGAGGCGCTTCGCCGAGGCGACCACGTCCTTCGAGGTCCCGAACTCGTAAAAATTATTGTAGTTCGCGGCCAGCTCCTCCTCCGTCACCGGCCGGTCGAGCGTGTAGGCCGCGTTGCGCTTGGCGGGATAGAGATCGAGTGTCGGCTCCGGCCCCTGGGCGAAGGCCAGCTCCGGCAAGGCGGAGCCCGCGATCAGCCCGGCGCCCGCTGCGATGAAGCGGCGACGATCGAGGAAAACCGTCTCCGGCGTGGCCTCGCTCTCGGGGATTTCCCAGCCGGGACGGCTCTTGATCAGCATCGGATGACGAACTCCGGTTGTCCGGGGCAGCTAGTCCACAGCGCGATCCGATGCGCAATTCACGAGGGGGAGAGGATCAGCGGCGCTCTGTCGCGCCTTGCGGCAGGGCCACCGGGCGGCGCCATCCCTCTTGCATCGCGGTCATGCTCGCCATGCTCGCCGGCAGGGCGTGCCCGGATCGCAGGCGCATGCTAGAAATTTCGGCAATGGTCGGACAGTCAGCTCCGCTCGGTAGAGAGTTCGGGCCTTTCGGAGGAAGGGCCTGTCGCGCGTCCCCGACCAGCGCGGCCAAACCACGGGCGGAAGCTGCACCAACCTTGAGGAGACGATTGCGATGGGCAAGTTGAAATTCCTGGTCGGAACGGCCTTCGCCGCCACCCTTCTGGCCGCTCTGCCGGCCCGCGCCGAGATCGTCATCGGGCTGATCGCGCCGCTGACCGGCGCCGTCGCCGCCTATGGCGACCAGGTCCGCAACGGCGCCGAAGCCGCCGTCGAGGCAATCAACAAGAAGGGCGGCATCCTCGGCGAGAAGGTGGTGCTGAAGCTCGCCGACGATGCCGGAGATCCCAAGCAGGGCGTCTCCGCCGCCAACCTCCTGGTCGGCGAGAAGATCAAGTTCGTCGTCGGCCCGGTGACCTCCGGCGTCGCGATGGCGGCTTCCGACGTCCTCGCCGAGCACGGGGCGCTGATGGTGACGCCGACCGCGACCGCCCCGGCTCTCACCAGCCGCGGCCTGAGCAATGTCCTGCGCACCTGCGGCCGCGACGATCAGCAGGCCGAAGTGGCGGCCAAATACGTCCTGAAGAACCTGAAGGACAAGCGGATCGCGGTGCTCCACGACAAGGGCACCTATGGCAAGGGCCTCGCCGATTCCTTCAAGAAGGGCATCAATGACGGCGGCGTCAAGGAAGCGCTCTATCTGACGCTGACGCCCGGCGAGAAGGACCTTTCGGCCGTCATCACCCGGCTGAAGGCCGCCAATATCGACCTGATCTATTTCGGCGGCTACCACCCTGAAGGCGGCCTGCTGGCCCGCCAGCTCAAGGACGCCGGCATCGCTGCCACCATCATCGGCGGCGAGGGCCTGTCCAACACCGAGTTCTGGGCGATCGCCGACCAGTCGGCGGCCGGCTCGCTGTTCACCAACGCGACCGACGCCCAGAAGAGCCCCGATTCGGCCGAGGCCGTGGCGGCGTTGAAGGCGAAGGGCATCCCGGCCGAAGCCTTCACGCTCAATGCCTATGCCGCCGTCGAAGTGCTCAAGGCCGGCATCGAGAAGGTGGGCAAGGCCGACAGCGCCACCGCCGTCGCGACCGCGCTGAAGTCCGGCATGACGGTGCCGACCGCGATCGGCAAGCTGTCCTACGGCAAGAACGGCGACCTCAGCTCGCCGGCCTTCTCCATGTTCAAATGGGAAGACGGCAAGATCGTCTCCGTCGACTGACGAAAAAGGTCCGGTGCGGAAACCTCTCCGCACCGGCCCTGATCTTGAACCGATATGCGCGGCCCCGGCCGGGACCACGCATGCGACGATAAATCGCCTCAGCCGCGCGCTTCGAGCGCCTTGATGATGGCCTCGCCCATTTCCGTGGTCGAGACGGCGTTGGCGCCGGGCGCGGCGATGTCCTTGGTGCGGGTGCCGGCGCCAAGCACATCGGCGATCGCGCCTTCGAGCCGGTCGGCCGCCTCGCCTGCGCCGAAGGAATAGCGCAGCGCCATGGCGAAGGACCCGATCATCGCTATCGGGTTGGCCAGGCCCTTGCCGGCGATGTCCGGAGCCGAGCCGTGCACGGGCTCGTAGAGCGCCTTGCGCTTGCCGGTCGCCGGATCCTCGGCGCCGAGCGAGGCCGAAGGCAACATGCCGAGCGAGCCGGTCAGCATCGCCGCGACGTCGGAGAGGATGTCGCCGAACAGGTTGTCGCAGACCACGACGTCATACTGCTTCGGCCAGCGCACCAGCTGCATCGCGCAATTATCGGCAAGCACGTGCTCGAGCTCGACATCCTTGTACTCGGCAGCGTGCAGCGCTGTGACCGTCTGCTTCCAGAGCACGCCGGTCTTCATGACGTTGTGCTTCTCGGCCGAGGAGACCTTGTTGCGGCGGGTGCGCGCCAGCTCGAAGGCGACGCGCGCGATGCGCTCGATCTCGCCGGTGGTGTAGAGCTGGGTGTCGACGCCGCGCTTCTGGCCGTCTTCGAGCGTCACGATCTCCTTCGGCTCGCCGAAATAGACGCCGCCGGTGAGCTCGCGCACGATCAGGATGTCGAGGCCCTCGACCACTTCCGGCTTCAGCGACGAGGCCGAGGCCAGCGCCGGGTAGCAGATAGCCGGACGCAGATTGGCGAACAGGCCGAGATCCTTGCGCAGACGGAGCAGGCCGGCCTCGGGGCGGTGCTGATAGGGGACATCGGCCCATTTCGGCCCGCCGACCGCGCCGAAGAGCACGGCGTCGGCTTCCTGGGCGAGCTTCATGTCGCCTTCCGAGATCGCCGCCTTGTGGACGTCATAGGCCGAGCCGCCGACGAGGCCGCGCTCCATCGAGAAGGACGCGACGCCCTGTTTCTCGAACCAGGAGACGATCTTCTCGACCTGGCCCATCACCTCGGGGCCGATGCCGTCGCCGGGGAGCAGCAGGAGCTTGTGGTTCGCCATGGTCGCCTCTCGGGATGCTGTTCTCTTCAGGGCCTTCGCGCCCCTGCGCGCTGGTTACGGGCGGAAGCCCGGCGAAGCAAGCCGCAGGCTGGACTTGGGCGCAGCGGAAGCCTATCCCTGACGGGTCTCAACGGGGTGCCCGGCAGCCGGGCTGAGAGGGGCGCGTAAAGGCGCCACGACCCGTAGAACCTGATCCGGGTCGTGCCGGCGGAGGGATTGAGCATCGTCGCCCGCTGCGGGCGACGCACAGCCCTCCCCGTCAGAACCCCAACGATGCATGCGGGGACGTCATGACTGGTCTGAGCGGCAGAACGGGCCTGATCGCCGGAATGCTGGCGGCACTGCTCTTCGCAGCGCCGACGCTGGCGCAGGACAAGCCGGCGCTGAACGTCTACACCTATTCCTCCTTCACCGGAAAATACGGCCCCGGCGCCAAAGTGAAGGCCGCCTTCGAGGCCCAGTGCCAGTGCACGCTGAACTGGGTCGCCGCCGACGATGCCGGCTCGCTGCTCGCCCGGCTGAAGCTGGAAGGCGAAACGACCAGAGCCGATCTCGTGCTCGGCCTCGACATGAACCTCGCCGCCGAAGCGAAGGCGACCGGCCTGTTCCAGCCGCATGGCCAGGACAGCACGACGCTCACCCTGCCGACGCCCTGGACCGACGACACCCTCCTGCCCTTCGACTGGGGCCACCTCGCCTTCGTCTATGACTCAACCAGGCTGGCGACGCCGCCGCAGAGCCTGAAGCAGCTCGTCGACGATCCCAAGGGACCGAAGCTTGTGCTGCAGGACCCGCGCACCTCCGCGCCCGGCCTCGGCTTCCTGCTCTGGATGCGGGCGGTCTATGGCGACGAGGCCGACGCCGCCTGGGGCAAGCTGAAGCTGCGCATCGTCACCTTCACCAAGGGCTGGTCGGAGGCCTATGGCCTGTTCCTCAAGGGCGAGGCCGACATGGTGCTCTCCTATGCGACCTCGCCCGCCTATCATCTCGGCGCCGAGAAGAAGACGCAGTACAAGGCCGCGCCCTTCGCGGAGGGGCACTACCTCCATGTCGAGCTTGCGGGCATGACGCGGGCGACGAAACAGCCCGAGCTGGCGAAGCGCTTCCTCGCCTTCATGCTCTCCGACGCCTTCCAGTCGCTGATCCCCGAGGGCAACTGGATGATGCCGGCGAAGCAGCCGGCAACCGGCCTGCCGACCTCCTTCGCCGAGGTGATCAGGCCGGAGAAGACGCTGCTGGTCGCGCCCGAAACGGTTCGCAGCCAGCGCCGGGCCTTCATCGACGCCTGGCTCGCCGCGACGAGCCGCTGAGACCTTGCTCCGGCCGGCCACGCTCACCGCACTCGCGATCCTCGCCCTCGCCTGCGGCTCGCTCATCGGCCTGGCGCGGGCCGGCTCCGACTTCGCGTCCCTGCTGACGCTCGGTCCCTATCTCGCGCGCTTGCTCGCCTCGGCCGGGCTGCAGGCGGCGCTTTCGACGCTGCTTTCTCTATTGCTGGGCACCGCGCTCGCGCTCGCCCTGTTGCGCCGGTGCTTTCCCGGCCGCGAGCTGCTGCTCGCTTTGCTCACCACCGCCGCGGTAGCGCCCACCATCGTCATCGCCTTCGGCGTGGTCGCGATCTATGGCCGCTCGGGGCTGTTGGGCTCGCTCATGCGCGGCATCGGCGCCGAGCCGCCCTCGATCTACGGGCTCCACGGCATCGTCCTCGCCCATGTCCTGATGAACATGCCGCTGGTGACGCGCGCTTTGCTCCACGCCTTCGAACGCGAACCAGGCGAGCGGCGCCGGCTCGCCGCGGCCCTCGGCTTCACCGCCGCCGATTGCTTCCGGCATCTCGACTGGCCGGTGATCCGACGCGAGGCGCCGGCGCTTGCCGTCCTCGTATTCCTGCTCTGCTTCACCAGCTTCGCCATCGTGCTCTCGCTCGGCGGTGGGCCGGCCAATGCGACGCTGGAGGTCGCGATCTATGAAGCCGTGCGCTTCGAGGCGGACTTCGTCCGCGCTGCCGCTCTAGCTGGCCTGCAGCTCGTGATCTGCCTCGGCCTCGCCGCAAGCCTCAGCGCACTGACGCCGCGGGCCCGCGCCGAAGCCGGCGCCGGACACCGCGCGCCGCGGCCCGATCTTCGCACCATGCGCGGCATCGATGCAGGCGTGCTTGCCCTCGGCACGGTGCTGGTCGCGCCACCGCTCCTCAGCGTCGCGAGCGGCCTCGCTCATCTGCCGAGCCTCGCCTCCGTGGAGTTCGTCCGCGCCGCCGCAACCAGCGCCGTCATTGCCATCACGGCCGGGCTGCTCGCCTGCCTGCTCGCTCTGCTGCTCGCCAGCAGCGCGCGCCGGTTGCCGCAGCGCTCGCGCCTCGCCGATCTCGCCGCTTTCGCCCTGCTCGGCCTGCCGCCCTTCGCCTTCGTCGCCGGGCTCTATGTCCTGCTGCGCGGCCTCGGTGACCCCGCTTCGCTCGGCCTGGTGCTGGTGCCGCTGGTCAATGCGCTGATGGCCCTTCCTTACACCTATCGCCTGCTCGCTCCGGCGCTCGCCACCAGCGCGGAGCGGCATGGTCGGCTGGCCGAGAGCCTGGGACTCGCCGGCTGGAACCGGCTGCGCCTCGTCGAATGGCCGGCGCTGCGCGGCGCACTCGGCGCCGCCTTCGCCTTCGCCACGGCGCTCTCGCTCGGCGATTTCGGCGTCATCGCTTTGTTCGGCGGCCCGGAGCTGACCACCCTGCCCTATCTGCTCGCCAACCGCCTCGGCGCCTATCGCATCGACGAGGCGGGGGCTCTGGCGCTGGTGCTCGTCCTCAGCGCCGGCGGCCTTGCCTTCCTGACCCAGCGCTGGAGCGCGCGCCATGCTTGAGATCGCCGGCCTCGCCTTGCGCTATCCCGGCTTCACGGCACGCTATGAGCTGACGGTACCCACCGGCGCGCTCTGCGCCGTGATCGGCCCATCCGGCGGCGGCAAGACGACGCTGCTCCACGCCATCGCCGGCTTCGAACAGCCCGAGGCAGGCTCCTTGCGCTTTGCCGGTCAGGATCTGCTGCCGCTGGCCCCGGCGCAGCGGCCGGTCTCGATCCTGTTCCAGGACCACAACCTCTTCCCACATCTGACCGCGGCCGAGAATGTCGCGCTAGGACTGAAGCCCTCGCTCAGACTCGACGCCGGCGAAAGAGAGCGAGTCGCTGCGGCGCTGGCCGAGGTCAATCTGGCAGAGTTAGCCTCCCGGCGGCCGGCGGAGCTGTCGGGCGGCCAGCGCCAGCGCGTCGCGCTCGCCCGCGCCCTGCTGCGCGGCAAGCCGCTCATGCTTCTCGACGAGCCTTTCGGCGCGCTCGATCCCGGCCTGCGCCGCGAGATGATCGCGCGCGTCGACGCGCTCAGGCGCAGCCATGGCCTGACCGTGCTGATGACGCTGCACACCCCCGAGGAGGCGGCGCAAACCGCCGACCTCTTCGCCTTCGTCGCCAATGGCCGCGTCGAGACCTCGGGCCCCTGGGGCAGGCTGACCGCGAAGGACGGGCCGGCACCGGTCAGGCGCTTCCTCGGCCTTTGAAGCCCGTCAGAGCCGCCCGCCCTTCAGCGCGCGCAACACCTTTTCGCCCGGCCGGCCGGTCGGCTCCATGCCGATCTTGCCTTCGACATCCTTGATCGCCGCCCGCGTCAGCGAACCGACGGCGCCATCGGGCTCGCCGACATTGTAGCCGCGCGCGATCAGCAGGCGCTGCAATTCGCGGCGCTGCTCGCGCGACAGCGGCAAATCGTCGGTCGGCCACTGCCCTTGCACGCCGGGCCGGCCGCGCAGCCGGTCGGAGAGGAGCGAGATGGCGAGCGCGTAGGAATCAGCGCCATTATAGCTGAAGGCGGCGTCGTAGTTCTTGAAGACCAGGAAGGCCGGGCCGTTGCGGCCCGCCGGCATCAGGAGACCTGCATTGCCCGTGCCGTTCAGGGCCGAGCCGTCGAACTTGACGATGCCCTGGCCCGCCCAATGCGAGACCGGCCGCTTCGGATTGCGCCCGGTCGCGCCGGAATAGCTGCGCGGCACCTTGACCTCATAGCCCCAGGTCGCCCCGGTGACCCAGCCGGCCTTGTCCATGAAGTTCGCGGTCGAATGCAGCGCATCGGGGATCGAATCGACGAGGTCGCGCCGCCCGTCGCCATCCCCGTCGACGCCGAGCCTGAGATAGGTCGAGGGAATGAACTGGGTGTGGCCGAAGGCGCCGGCCCAGGAGCCCACCAGCCGGTCGGCCCGGACATCGCCGCGCTGGATGATCTGCAGGGTCGAGATCAGCTCGCCACGGAAGAAGGCGTTGCGGCGCGGCGCGAGACAGGCGCCTGTTGCCAACGCCTGGACCAGCGGCCAGCGGCCCTTGGCCTTGCCGAAATCGCTCTCGACGCCCCAGACCGCGACGATGGTGTGCCGGTCGACGCCGAAGCGGCTTTCGGCGGCCGCCAGCGTCGAGGCGTGCTGACGCAGCATGGCCCGCCCTTCGGCGACCTTCTCATCGTCGACCAGCGTGCCAAGATAGTCCCAGATCGGCGTCTTGAACTCCGGCTGGTTGTTCATCGCCTCGATGATCTTCATGTCGGGCGTGACGCCGGCCATGGCCCGGTCGAAGGTCGCGCCGGAGACGCCCTTGGCAGCGGCGGCCGAGCGCAGCCCGGCGACGCAGCTGTCGAAATTGGCGAAGGCCGCCGGGGCGGCGAGGACGAAAGGCAAGGCCAGGATCAGAGCGCGCATGGGTCCACCGAATCGCAGGAATGGCACGAAACTAGGGCGCTGCGGTTAAAGGAGGTTAACCATGCGGCTTTTCGTGGCTGAGCCAGCTTCGTGCCTTGTCTGTCGCGCGCAGGCACGTCCTGATCTATGCCTGCGCAGAAGCGCGAATCGCCCCCGGACCAGCCATGCAGACCGCCCTGATCGAGACACTCGGTTTCGCCGCCGCGACGCTGACGACCTTGTGCTGGCTGCCACAGGCCGTGCAGACCATCCGGACCCGCGACACCCGCGCCATCTCGCTCTGGACCCAGGCGATGTTCGCCAGCGGCATCGTTCTCTGGCTGCTCTATGGCCTGTTGATCGCTTCCTGGCCGCTGATCGGCGCGAATGCCATCTCGCTTTGTCTGGTTTCGGTCATTCTCGCCATGAAGCTGCGCCACGGCTGAGACGCGCGGACGCCACTTCGAGACTTCAGAGCCAGCCCACCAGGGAACCGAGACATGCCCGCTATCACGACCGCGCATCTCTTGCCGATCGTCATGCTGATCGCCTCCAATGTCTTCATGACCTTCGCCTGGTACGGGCATCTTTCCTACAAGAGCTCAGCAATTTGGCTGGCGATCCTGGCGAGCTGGATGATCGCCCTGCCCGAATACATGCTTGCCGTACCGGCGAACCGCATCGGCCACGGGGTCTATTCGGCCGCCGAACTGAAGACGATCCAGGAGGTCGTCACGCTCTGCGTCTTCGCGCTGTTCTCGGTATTCTGGCTGAGGGAATCGCTCAGCTGGAACCACGCCATCGGCTTCGCGCTGATCGCGGCCGGTGCCTTCTTCATCTTCCACGGAAAGGCCTGATCGATGGCGCGCTACCCCGCTACCGGCCACCCAGCGGTCGAGGCCTATCTCGCCGATGGCTATGAGCGGGTCGTCGGCATGTCCTCGCGCTTTGCCGCCGCGATCTGCGCCAGGCTGCTGCGGCTCCAGACCGAAGAGGGGGTTGGCGGCCCGATCGCCGAGATCGGCGCCTTCGAGGGCCGCTTCTTCATCGCGCTGGCGCATGCGCTCGAGCCCGGCGAGCTCGCCCTCGGCATCGACATCTTCGAATGGCCGAATCCGCAGGTGCAGGAGCGCTTCGAGGCCAACTGCCTGAAACACGGCATCGTTCCCGAGCGCCGCGTCACCATCAAGGGCGATGCCGGCGCCATGGCACCGGCCGAGCTGATCGCCCATGCGCGGGGCGAAAGACTGCGCTTCATCCATGTCGACGGCGAGCATTCGCGCGCCGCGCTGGCGAAGGACCTTTCGCTCGCCACCGCCTGCCTCGCCGAGGGCGGGCTGATCGTGCTCGACGACATGCTGCACCCCGGCTATCCGACGCTAATGGTCGCGGTGCAGGACTATCTCGAAGCCAATCCCGGCATCGTTCCTTTGTGCATCATCGATCGCGAGAGCATTGTCGGCGCGACCAAGTTCGTGCTCTGCCAGAGGGATCGGTTCGAACGCTATCAGGCGGCGATGCTCGCGATCTTCAAGGATCAGATCTGGCCGCTCGGGGCCGATTTCGAGCCACATTGGTGCCTCGTTTTGTCGCTCGATACCCGGCTCGCCGAGATCACCTGACTCGCCCACCAAGGACCACCGACATGAAGAAACTGGCATTCCTCGCCAGCACGCTTGCCATTGCCGCGAGCCCGGCGCTCGCGGGACCGACCTGCGCGCCGTCAGACAGCCGTGCCCAGATCCTCGCCTCGGCGATGATCGACGATCTCCACCCCGCCTGGCGCGGCGGCAAGCGCGTCGGCTATGGCTGGTCCCTGCAGGTCCGGCGCAACGCCCATGACGATGCCGGGATCACCTATTATGTCGGCGACCTCTACGACACCCGTGGCCAGCTTTCGACGCGCAATGTCTTCGTCGTCGAAAGCGAATGGGATTGCGGGCCGTGAGGCAGACTGCTCACTGAGCATTGCTCTCACTTGCCGTCATGATCGGTCTTGTTCCGACCATCCACGTCTTTGCCATTCGAGGTCAGTGTTCAAGACGTGGATGCTCGCCACAAGGGCGAGCATGACGGGCTGGAGCGGCGGCATGTTCATGGGTTCCGGGCTCGCCGCTTTGCGGCGCCCCGGAATGACCGCGGAATCTACCGCGCCGGCCGGACGCGCAGGATCTTGCCCTTCGCGTCGTCGCTGAGCAGGTAGAGATAGCCGTCCGGCCCCTGCCGGACGTCGCGGATGCGCTCGCCGATATCGGTCAGCAGCCGCTCCTCGCCGGTAACCCGCTCGCCCTGCGTCGAGAGACGCACCAGCATCTGGCCGGCGAGCGCGCCGACGAAGAGCGAATTCTTCCAGGCCGGCCAGCGCTCGCCGGTGTAGAAGGCAGCGCCCGACGGTGCGATCGACGGATCCCAGTAGAACAGCGGCTGCTCCATGCCGGCCTTGGCCGTGCCCTCCCCGATCCTGAGGCCGGAATAGTCGATGCCATAGGTGATCACCGGCCAGCCATAGTTCAGCCCGGCCTTCGGCGTGTTGATCTCATCGCCACCGCGCGCGCCATGCTCGGCCGTCCAGAGCTGCCCGGTCTGCGGGTGGAGTGCCGCTCCCTGAACGTTCCGGTGGCCGATCGACCAGATCTCCGGCTGCCAGCCCGGCTTTTGCGGATTATCGGCCGGAACCCCGCCTTCCGGGCGGATGCGGATGACCTTGCCGATATGGTTCTCCGGGTTCTGCGCCTGGTCGCGCTGGCCGTAGCGGTCGCCCGTGGTGACGAAGAGCGCCCCCGTCCGGTCGAATACGAGCCGCGAGCCGAAATGCATGTTGCTGTTGACCGTCGGCATCTGCCGGAAGATCACGCTCGTCCCTTCCAGCGCAGTTCCGGCCGCATTCAGCTTGCCGCGCGCCACGCTGGTGCCGTTGCCACCAGCCCGCGGCTCGGAAAAGGAGAGATAGACCAGACGGTTCTGCGCAAAGCCGGGATCGAGCACCACGTCGAGCAGGCCACCCTGGCCGCGCCCGGTGACGTTGGGCACGCCAGAAAGCGGGGGCGAGAGCTTGCCGTCCGCCGCGACCAGCCGCAGCCGCCCCGGCCGCTCCGTCACCAACATGCGGCCGTCGGGCAGGAAGGCGAGGCCCCAGGGGTTTTCCAGCCCGCCTGCCACCGTCTCGACCAGCAATTCCCCCGCACTCGACGGGTAGCGCTGCTGTGCGCCTGCCGGCAGTGCCGCGAACATGGCGGCGAGGCAAAGCGGCGCGAGGAAAAGGCGCATGAGGTTCTCCCTGAACGATCCTGTCCGGATCAGATAGGGAGAACCGCGCCGCTCACCAAGCGTGAGCCGCGAGCTCGCGCCGGAGTTGGACGATCTGGGAGGCCTCGTCGAGCACGACATCCTCCGCCGTCACCACCGCACCGGCAGCGACATCCCGCTTCAGCTTGACATGGTGGGCGAGCCCGATCGGCAGCGCGCCGCTGGCGCGGCTCGCATCAGCCGACATCAGCTTGCCGTAGACGGTGTAACCGCCCTCGCCGTCCAGCGTCTCGCCGGCCTTCAGCGCGCGCTTGGCGGTCGCCACCGCATCGCCGCGCCAACCGCGCGTCGCGCCCGTCGCCTCGCCGCGCAGCGCCGCGTTCAGCACAGAGATCGAGAGTTCGAGCCCGATCAGGTGGAAGGGCTTGTACATCGCCGCGTAAAGGCCGCTGGAATCGGTCGGCAGTCCGTATTGCTTGAAGCAGGCGGCGGCATAGGCGTTCGGCGCCTTCAGCACGACATAGACGCCCCAGCGCAGGTCGCGAAAGACCGGGCGGCCATCGCGCTCCAGCGAGGACACCACCTCGACCATGCCGTCGCGCTCGAGCTGGCCGCCGACCGCCTTCGGCCGCAGCAGATGGGCGAGATCGTCGACGCCGCAGGGCGGGAAGGACAGCCCGTCCTCCGGCACGGCGAGCCCGCAGGCATTGGCGATAGCCGCCATCTCGATCGCCGATTTGGTTCCGTCGAGGAAAGAGTTGAACATTTGCGGGTTCATGCCGGCGGCCTTGGCCGCTTCGGGCGTCAGCCCGTAATGGCCCCAGACCTCGTCCGGCGTCACCCGGTGATAGGAAGGCAGGTATTTCGTGCCCTTGCCGGCGGCCGCGACGGTGAAGCCGGTCGCCCGCGCCCAGTCGACCATCTCGGAGACCAGCGCCGGCTGGTCGCCATAGGCCATCGAATAGACCACGCCGGCCGCCCTGGCCTTCGCCGCCAGCACCGGGCCGACCAGAACGTCGGCCTCGACATTGACCATGACGACATGGCGTCCGGTCGCGATCGCGGCGAGCGCGTGCCTGGCGCCGGCCGCCGGATGCCCGGTCGCCTCGATTACCACCTCGACGCCGTCCATTTCGGCCGCGCTGACGCCGCTATCGACGAAGCATGTGCCGGCGATGCGGGCCTCGTCCCAGCCGACTGCGCGACAGGCATTGCGCGCCCGCTCGGGATCGAGATCGGCGATCACCGCGACTTCGAGCCCTTCGATATGCGGCACTTGGGCGAGGAACATCGAACCAAATTTGCCGGCCCCGATCAGGGCGCAGCGAACGGGGCGGCCGGCCTCGGCACGGGCGGCGAGTTTTGGCATCAGGTTCATGCAGTCCTCCCGAAAGAACCGCAGCCCTCATCCTGAGGAGCCGCGCAGCGGCGTCTCGAAAGATGTTCCAGAGCGCGCTGGAAACATCCTTCGAGACGCGACCTGCGATCGCTCCTCGGGATAAGGGCTGCGAATATCAACGCCTGAAACTAGATCACTCCGGCTTCACGCCGGCTTCCTTGATGATCTTCTCCCAGGTCGCGATCTCCTGGAGATGGTAGGGCTTGAAGGCGGCGGGATCGCGCACCTTCAGGGTGAAGCCGAGCTTCAGGATCTTCTCGGTGATCTCCGGCTTGGCGATCGCCGCCATCACCGACTGCGAGAGCTTCTCCAGCACCGGTGCCGGCGTCGCCGCGGGAGCGAAGAAGGCGGCCCAGCTATCGGCGTCGGCATCACTGACGCCCTGCTCGCGCAGCGTCGGAATGTCCTTGGCGCGCGGATTGCGCTCCGGCGAGGCCAAGGCCAGCGCCCTGAGATTGCCGGCATTGATCTGCTCGAGCACCGAAGGCAGCGTCGAATTGGCGATATCGATGCGCCCGCCGATGATCTCCTGCACCAGCGGCGCCGCGCCGCGGAACGGCACATGCGTCATCCTGATGCCGGTGCGCTGCATGAACAGCTCCATGGCGAGATGAGAGCCGGAGCCGACGCCTGTCGAGCCGTAGTTCAGCTTGTCGGGATCGGCCTTGGCGAGCGCGACCAGCTCGGCGATGTTCTTGGCCGGCAGGTCCTTGCGCACGACGAAGGCATGCTCGAAGGCACCGACGCCCGCGACCGGCGCGAAATCCTTGACCGCGTCATAGCCCGGCTCCTTCAGCAGGAACATGTTGTTCCCATGCGTCTGGTTGTTGCCGAAGATGAAGGTGTGGCCGTCCGGATCGGCCTTGGCGACGGCGCGCGTGCCGACCGCACCCGAGGCACCGGCACGGTTGTCGACCACGACGTTCTGGCCGATCGTCGCGGACATTTCCTGCGCCACGAAACGCGCGATCGCATCGGTCGGCCCGCCCGCCGGATAGGGCACCACCAGGGTGATCGGCTTCGACGGGAAGCTCTGCGCCCGGGCGATGGCCGGAGCGAAAACGGCGCCAGCGACGAGGCCGAGCGTGGAACGGCGGGTAAGCATCATCAAATTCCTCCCGGAAGCCCGATCCTGCGACGGGCGTTGGGCCGAGGATTACGGGCAAAGCGCCGATGCGTCCAGCACTGGCCGGCGCGGCACACCAAGCTGTAGCCTGTGGGCAAAGACGTCAGAGTCGGATCCGACTCCGGGGAGGAATGCCGCATGACCGTCCGCATCGAGCGCGAAGGCAAGGTCGCGACCGTGATCCACAGCCGCCCCGAGGCACGCAATGCCATGGACCCGGACAGCGCCATCGCGCTGACGCAAGCCTTCCGGGAGCTCGACGCCGACCCGCACACCGCCGCGATCGTGTTCTGGGGCGAAGGCGGTGCCTTCTGCGCCGGCTGGGACCTGAAATATGCGCAGGCCTTCACCGATGCCGGACGCTTCCAGAGCGAGATCGTCGAGGGCCTCGCCTTTCCCGAGGGCGACGCTCCGGTGCCGCGTGGACCGATGGGCCCGTCGCGGCTGGAGATGAACAAGCCGCTGATCGCGGCGATCGAGGGACCGGCCGTGGCCGGCGGCATGGAGCTCGCGCTCTGGTGCGATGTCAGGGTGATGGCGCATGACGCCTATTTCGGCGTCTATTGCCGGCGCTGGGGCATCCCCCTGATCGACGGCGGCACGGTGCGTCTTCCCCGCCTCGTCGGCCAGGGCCGGGCGCTCGAGATCATCATGACCGGCCGCAAGGTCGAGGCGCAGGAAGCGCTGCGGATCGGGCTCTGCGAACAGGTCGTCGGCCGCGGCCAAACCCGTGCCGCCGCCGAGGCGATGGCCCAGCAGATCGCCCGTTTCCCGCAAGGGGCGATGCTCGCGGATCGCAGAAGCGCCATTGCCGGCCACGGCCTGCCCATGCGCGAGGCGCTGGCGCGCGAATGGAAAGGCGGCGTCCAGACCATCGCGACGGAAGGCGCGGCCGGCGCCGGCCGCTTCGCCGCCGGAAAGGGCCGCGGCGGCGATTTCGGGGATATCTGACAGCGACGTCATTCTCGGACGGAGCGAAGCGCAGATCCGAGAATCTCACGACCAGCTAACGGGTTTTCGAGATGCTCGGGTCAAGCCCGAGCATGACGCGACTCAAGCCGCGAAGCCCGCCCGCTTCAGCCGCTGGATCGCCAGGTCGAGCGCCTGCAGAAAGGCAGAGCGATCCCTCGGCGAGAACGGCTTCGGCCCGCCGCTCGCCGCCCCCATCGCCCGCAGATCCTCCATCATGTCGCGCGTCGCCAGCGCCATGCCGATCGAGGCCTCGGTGAAGGGTTTGCCGGTCGGCCCGATCACCTCTGCGCCCGCCTTGAGGCAGCGATCGGCCAGTGGGATGTCGGCGGTGATCACGATCGCGCCGCGACGGGCCCGCTCGGCGATCCAGTCATCGGCCGCGTCGAACCCGTCGGAGACGATGACGCGTTCGATCCAGGGCTCGCGCGGCACCATCATGAAGCTGTTGGCGACGACGAAGACCTTCAGCCTGTGCCGTTCGGCGACGCGGTAGATCTCCGGCTTCACCGGGCATGCGTCGGCGTCGACATAAATCGCGATGGTGTTGGGGCTTTCATCCATGGAAGGGCCATCGCAGGGACGAGGCGCGCATGCAAGCCGGCCCTTATGCCGGCCTTATGCGCCGCCGCACCTTCCGCATGGCGGCCTTATCGGCGTCGGACATACATCCAAAGGCCTCAACGGAGGTCGAAATGTCGACTGAAACTGCCCTCAAACGCAATTCCCAGCAGCGCCGCGCCAACGCCGTCTACAGCAGCCTCGCCCATAAGCGCCCGATGATCGGCATCCTCTGCACCGAGATGCTCGCGCTCGCCGTGCTCACGCTCGCCATCGCCGGCATCATCGGCCTGCGCGCCTGGCTCGCTCTGCCGAATTGAGACCCGCCATGCCCCGTTCCAAATCTCTTCTGCCGCTCGGCGCCGAAAGCCATCTCTTCCTCGTCGGCCAGTCGAAGCGCGGCTTCTGGGTGGCGCGCGATCTCGAAGGCCGCAGCGAAGGCATCTTCCGCGACCAGAAGGAAGCGATGCGCTTCGCGCTCTACGAGGGCGGGCACGCCAACGCCGTGCTGCTCTCGCCCGCCCCGGTCGAGCCCTCCTTCGGCACAGGCATCCACTGACCCATCCCCGTCATGCCGAGCGGGCAGCGCGTGCTTTGGAGCGCGCGCTGCTCGAAATCTTCCTGGAGGCCGCGGGCGCGCTGATCGACCAGCTCGTCGAAGCCGGCATCCACGATCCCGCCGACATCGCCCGCCGGCTCAACCGCCGCGGCTTCCCCTGCTTCGGCCGCCCGCGCTGGAACGCCGTCGCGGTCTCGACGGTGCGGCGCCGGCGCCAGCGCCTGGCGGAGGTCGGCTGAGATATCCTGCCCCCCATCCTGGCCGTCGGGGTGCAGCCAGGTCATTCGTGTTGCTTCTGGCCGATATCAAGGAGTTGCGCTTGCGGTACCGGCGCTTGGGTCCTAAACCACGCCCGCGCCTGAAGGCGCGCCCTGCAAGCTCCCGGAGATATGGATCATGGCTTTCCTTGCCGACGCCCTGAAGCGCGTGAAGCCGTCTGCGACCATCGCCATCACGCAGAAGGCGCGCGACCTGAAAGCGCAGGGCAAAGACGTGATCTCGCTCTCCGTCGGCGAGCCCGATTTCGACACGCCGGACAATATCAAGGAGGCGGCGATCGCCGCCATCCGCCGCGGCGAGACGAAGTACACGCCGGTCGCCGGCATCCCGCAGCTGCGCGAGGCCGTCGCCGCCAAGTTCAAGCGTGAGAACGGGCTCGACTACAAGCCCGGCCAGACCATCGTCTCGACCGGCGGCAAGCACGTCATCTACAACGCGCTGCTCGCCACGCTGAACCCCGGCGACGAGGTGATCTGCGTCGCGCCCTACTGGGTCAGCTATCCCGACATGGTCCAGCTCTGCGGCGGCAAGGCGACCTTCGCCAACACCCGCATCGAGGACAACTTCAAGCTCCAGCCGGAAGAGCTCGAGCGCGCCATCACCCCGAAGACCAAATGGGTGATCATGAACTCGCCCTCGAACCCTTCGGGCGCGGCGTACACCCATGACGAGATGAAGAAGCTCACCGACGTGCTGATGCGCCATCCGCATGTCTGGATCCTCTCGGACGACATGTACGAGCATCTGGTCTATGGCGAGTTCCAGTTCGTCACTCCGGCCCAGGTCGAGCCCGGCCTGTACGAGCGCACGCTCACCATGAACGGCGTCTCGAAGTCATATGCGATGACCGGCTGGCGCATCGGCTACGCGGCCGGCCCGCAGCAGCTGATCACGGCGATGGACACCGTGCAGGGCCAGCAGACCTCGGGCACCTCGGCGATCTCGCAATGGGCCGCCGTCGAGGCGTTGAACGGCACGCAGGACCATCTGCCGGTGTTCAAGAAAGCCTTCGAGCGTCGCCGCGACCTCGTGGTCTCCATGCTGAACCAGACCCGCGGCCTGAAGTGCCCGGTTCCCGAAGGCGCCTTCTACGTCTATCCGGACTGCTCGGCCCTGATCGGCAAGACCATGCCGAACGGCAAGAAGATCGAGACCGACGAGGATCTGGTGCTCGGCCTGCTCGAAACCGAATCGGTCGCCGCCGTGCACGGTTCCTCCTTCGGCCTCGGCCCGAACTTCCGCATCTCCTACGCCACCGCGGACGAGACGCTGGAAGAGGCCTGCCGCCGCATCCAGCGCTTCTGCGCCGAGCTGCGCTGAGATTGAAGGTAGAGGCCGGCGGTTCAGACTGCCGGCCTCGGCCCTGCTCCACGATGAACCTCGACGAACAGCGCGCCCTGATGCGCTCGGGGCAGATGTATGACGATCACACCCAGGAGCTGATCGCGGCCCGCGCCCGTGCCGTCGGGATGACCGACGCCTATAACCGCAGCTTCGGCCAGCCGGCCGCGGAACGCGAGGCGTTGCTGCGCACCTTTCTGCGCGAGGTCGGCGACGGCGCGCTTTTCGAGCCGAACTTCCGCTGCGAGTTCGGTTTCAACATCTCGATCGGCCGCAGCTTCTACGCCAATTTCGACTGCGTCATGCTCGACGGCGCCGAGATCACCATCGGCGACAACGTCCTGCTCGGGCCGCGCGTCGGCATCTATACCGCCAACCACGCCATCGACCCGGCCGAGCGCGTCGCCGGTGGCTGCTATGCCAGGCGGGTCAGCATCGGCAACCGGGTCTGGATCGGCGGCGGCGTCCAGATCAACCAGGGCGTCAGCATCGGCAACGACAGCATCATCGGTGCAGGCAGCGTGGTGACGCGCGACATCCCCGCCGGCGTGATCGCGGCCGGCGTGCCCTGCAAGGTACTGCGCGAGATCACCGAGGCGGACAAGACCGGCTTTCGCCCGTTACGCGGCTGAGAGCCGCGGTCGCTGCGCCGCTTCCAGGCATCGTGAATTGCAGTCCCTGGCGGCATTCGCTAACGCTCCGGCATGACACGCCGCGCCTTCCTCGCCATCGCTGCCCTGCTCCTGCTGCCGCCTCTCGGCCAGGCCCAGGCGCCCGCTCCCTCGCTTTCGGTCCGCGAGGCGCATGAGGCCGCGCAGGCGGGGCGCGTCGTCCTCGTCGACATCCGCACGCCCGAGGAATGGGCCGATACCGGCCTTCCCGAGGGCGCGATCCGGCTCGACATGGAGGGCGCCGGCTTCGAAGCCCGCCTCGCCGGCGTGAAGCTCGACAATCCCGGCAAGACGATCGCGCTGATCTGCCGGACCGGCAACCGCTCGTCCAGCCTGCAGCGCAAGCTCGCCGGCCGCGGCTGGCGCGATGTCGTCGACGTCCGCGGCGGTCTACTCGGCAATCCCCGGGACAAGGGCTGGCTCAGCGAGAACCTGCCGGTGAAGGCGTATCCGTAAAGCGCCGGGCGACCTACGCGTGCCGTCCCAGGCGGAGCGAAGCGTCGACCCGGGACGACGACGCTTCCTTTGGTAAAGCCGCGGTCACGGCTTCAGCAAATCCGGCCTTCTTTCCCTCGTGATCTTCTCCGCCTGCTCGCGCCGCCAGCGCGCGATGCGGGCATGGTCGCCCGAGAGCAGCGCCTCTGGCAGGCCCCTGCCCTCCCATTCGCGCGGCCGGGTATAGTGCGGGTATTCGAGCAGCCCGTTCTCGAAGCTCTCCTCCTGCCCGGAGGCCTGCTTGCCCATCACGCCGGGAATCAGCCGCACGCAGGCATCGAGCAGCACCATCGCCGCCATCTCGCCGCCGGAGAGGATGTAGTCGCCGATCGAGATCTCGGTCAGGCCGCGCCCCTCGATGACGCGCTCGTCGACGCCCTCGAAACGCCCACAGACGATGACGACGCCCTCGCCCGCCACGAAATCCCGGACCATGCGCTGGTCGAGCCGGCGCCCGCGCGGCGACATCAGCAGGCGCGGGCGCGGATCGTCGGCAGGGACGGCGGCATCGATCGCCGCCGCCAGCACGTCGCAGCGCAGCACCATGCCGGCACCGCCGCCGGCCGGATTGTCGTCGACATTGCGATGCCGGCCGATGCCGTGATCGCGGATCTGGTGGGTGTCGAGCGACCACAGCCCGCTGCGCAGGCCCTCGCCGGCCAGCGAGGCGCCGAGCGGGCCCGGGAACATGTCGGGATAGAGCGTCAGGATCGAGGCATGGAAGGTCATGGCCTTCTGCTGGCACGAAACGACGGCCGCGTCATCAGCGCGCCACGGCCGTCGCTCCCTTAGCCACGCCTTGCGGCGCGCTATGCGGCCGAGCCCGCCTTGCTGCGCTGACGCCAATGGGCATGCAGCCCCTCGATGTCGGCGCTGGTCAGCAGCGGCATGGCATCGCGCAGATGTGCATCGCTCCAGTCCCACCACGCCATGTCGAGCAGCATCGCGATCCTGGCCTCGTCGAAGCGCTTGCGGATCGGCTTAGCCGGATTGCCGCCGACGATGGCGTAGGGCTCGACATTACGGGTCACCAGCGCCCGCGTCCCGATCACCGCGCCATGGCCGATCGTGATGCCCGGCATGATGATTGCCTCGGAACCGATCCAGACATCGTTGCCGATCACCGTATCGCCCGCCGGCAGATAGCCGTCGCGCGCGCCCGCGAAATGCGGCTGGTCGGGCACATAGTGGAACGGGAAGGTGCTCGCCCATTCGTTCCGGTGGCCCTGATTACCGGCCATGATGAAGGCGGCGCCCGAGCCGATCGAGCAGAAGCTGCCGACGATCAGCCGGTCGGCGCCTTCGTGCGGGAGCAGATAGCGCGCGCAATCGTCGAAGCTGTGCCCGTGATAGTAGCCGGAATAATAGCTGTAGCGCCCGACGCGGATATTGGGATGGCGCACCTGCTCGGTCAGCGGAATGCCCTTGAACGGGCTCTCGAAGTAGTTGGTCATGAGTTGCTGCTCGCAAAGCCGCGCGCTCGTGGAGCGCTGCCGGCTGGAAGACATGGGAAAAGCGGGCGCGCGACCTGGCCGGCGCCCTCCGGTCTTCGTCCCTCGGCTCAGTGGCGCGGGGACGCGATGCAGCTGGTACAGTGTGCCTGCTTCATGATGCCCGACCATAGCCGCCGCTGCGGCCTCGGGGCAAATCCGCGGGGCCGGAGGCAAACCAGCCCGGCATGTCAGGCGAAGCGTAGCGCCGGCAGCCCGTCCAGCGCGGAAAAGTCCGGCACGCTGGCGATGACGTTGTCGAAGCCGGCGAAGGCCTCGGCGTCGAGCATGGTCAGGAGCGCGACCGCGCGCATGCCGGCACGCCGCGCCGCCTCGACGCCGTTCGGTGCATCCTCGAAGACGATGCAGTCGGCCGGATCGACGCCCATCCGCTCGGCGGCGGCGAGGAACATGTCCGGGTGCGGCTTGCCGGGATAGCCCTGGCTCGGCGAGACGATGGTCGCGAAGCGCTCGCGCAAGGAGAGCGTATCAAGGATCAGCGCGATGTTCGGCGGGGCCGCGGCGGTCCCAACCGCCATCGGCACGGCATGGCTGCGAGCCCGGTCAAGCAGGCCGACCAGGCCGTCGATCGGCGCGACATGCGGCCTGTAGGTCTCGCGGTAAAGGCGCTCCTTCTCCTCGGCGAGCCGCTCGAGCTCGGCCGCATCGGCGCCGGGGAAATGCGGGCCGATGATGTCGGAGATCGCCATGCCCGCAGTGCGCGCCGAGAAGGTCGCGCGCTCGAAGGGCAGGCCGTGGCCGCCATACCAGCGCTCCCAGGCATCGTCATGGAAGCGCATATTGTCGACGATGGTGCCGTCCATGTCGAAGATCAGCGCCTTCGCCGGCATGTCACGCAGCATCGTCATCCTCGAACAGGCCGGCCGGCGGCAGCGCCTCGATTCGCTTGCCGGCGACATCGATGCGCGGCGTAAAAGCCTTGGTGAAGGGCATCAGCACCGAGCGGCCATCCGGCGTCTCGATGTCGAGCAGGTCGCCGGCGCCGTAATTGGCGACGGCGGTGACGGTCCCGAGAACGGCCCCGTCGGGGCCGATGACCGAGCAGCCGACGAGATCGGTCTGCAGGAACTCGTCCTCGTCCTCGGGCGCCGGCAGGCGCGAACGCTCGACGAAGAGCTTGACGCCGTTCAGCGTCTCGGCTCCCTCGCGGCTGGTCACGCCCTTGATCTGGGCGACGACCACTTCCTTGGCCGGGCGCAGCGACGAGATCTCGAAGCGCCGACCCTTCTCGTCGGTGAGCGGGCCGTATTCGGCCAGCGCCAGCGGATCGCCGGTGAAGGTCTTGATCCGGACCTCGCCGCGCACGCCATGGGGCGCGCCGACGATGCCGAGCAGCACGAGGGAGTCGTCAGCAGCCACGGCTTACACCACCACGCAAGGACGGCCTCCCCGTCATGCTCGCCCTTGTGGCGAGCATCCACGTCTTGAACATGAACACCGCACGCGACCAGTAAAGCCGTGGATGGTCGGGCCAAGCCCGACCATGACGACCGGCATCGCGGGCCGCGATCGGCATCACGCCTCGGCTTCGGCCGGGGCAGCGTTCTTGGCGGCGTGCTTCTCGGCGCGCTCCTTGGCCTTCTCGCCGGGAACCGCCTTGTTCGGGTTGTTGCGGGCCGGGCGCTTGGCGATGCCGGCGGCATCGAGGAAGCGCAGCACGCGGTCGGTCGGCTGGGCGCCCTTGGCGAGCCAGGCCTTGGCCTTCTCGACGTCGAGCACGACGCGCTCCGGCGAATCCTTCGCCTTCATCGGATCATAGGCGCCGATCTTCTCGATGAAGCGGCCATCGCGCGGCGAGCGAGCGTCGGCGACGACGATGCGGTAATAGGGGCGCTTCTTGGCGCCGCCACGGGTCAGGCGGATCTTCAGGGACATGGTCTTCTTCCTTCAGTCTTGCTTCTTGCTTCACTTGACCGGCCATGAGGCCGGCGTCTCTCCGTCATGCCCGGGCTCGTCCCGAGCATTCACGTCTTGAACACCAGATGCGACCAGCGAAGACGTGGATGCTCGGCACCAAGCCGACCATGACGCCCTGAGCGCAGGCAGGTGAACCTCTCACTTCTTCTTCCCGAACGGGTTGCCGAGGCCGGGCATGCCGCCCAGGCCCGGCAGCTTCGGCATCATGCCGGCAGGCGGGGTGACGCCCTTGGGCAGGCCCGGAAAGCCCCCCGGAGGCAGAGAGGGAAGTCCCCCGCCGGCACCGAGCTGCTTCTGGAGCTCGGCGAGCTGTGCCGGGTCCATCTTCGAGGGATCGGGCATGCCGGCCGGCAGACCGCCCATGCCGCCGCCGAGCCCGAACATCTGGCCGAGCTTGCCGAGCATGCCGCCCTTTTGGCGGGCCATCTGCTTCATCATGTCCGCCATCTGGCGGTGCATCTTGAGCAGCTTGTTGATCGCCTCCGGCGAGGTGCCGGAGCCAGCGGCGATGCGCTTCTTGCGGCTGTTCTTGAGCAGGTCGGGATTCTTGCGCTCGGCCGGCGTCATCGAATTGATGATCGCGATCTGCCGGCCGATGACCTTGTCGTCCATCTTGGCGTTGGCGAGCTGGCTCTTCATCTGCGCCATGCCGGGCATCATGCCCATGAGGCCGCCGAGACCGCCCATCTTCTCCATCTGCTGGAGCTGGGTGCGCAGGTCGGAGAGGTCGAAATTGCCCTTGGCGAGACGCTGCGCCAACGCCTGCGCCTTGTCGGCGTCGACGGTCGCGGCCGCCTTCTCAACCAGGCCGACGATGTCGCCCATGCCGAGGATGCGGTTGGCGACACGCGAGGGATGGAAATCCTCGAGCGCATCGGTCTTCTCGCCGGTGCCGACGAGCTTGATCGGCTTGCCGGTGACGGCGCGCATCGAGAGCGCCGCGCCGCCGCGGCCGTCGCCGTCCATGCGGGTCAGGACGATGCCGGTCAGCCCGACCCGGCCGTCGAAGGCGCGGGCGGTGTTGACCGCGTCCTGGCCGGTCAGAGCGTCGGCAACGAGCAGGACTTCATGGGGATTGGTCGCCGCCTTGACCTCGGCGACCTCGGCCATCAGCGCCTCGTCGAGGGTGACGCGGCCGGCGGTGTCGAGCATGACGACGTCGTAGCCGCCGAGCCGGGCGGCCTCGACCGCGCGCCTCGCGATCTGCACGGCGGACTGGCCGGCGATGATCGGCAGCGTCTCGACGCCGACTTGGCTGCCGAGCACGGCGAGCTGCTCCATCGCGGCCGGACGGCGCGTATCGAGCGAGGCCATCAGGACCCGCTTCTTGTTGCGGTCGGTCAGGCGCTTGGCGATCTTCGCGGTCGAAGTCGTCTTACCGGAGCCTTGGAGACCCACCATCAGGATCGGCACCGGCGGCACGGCGTCGAAAGTGATGCCCTCGCCCTCGCCGCCGAGCGTGTCGATCAGGACGTCGTTGACGATCTTGATGACCTGCTGGCCGGGCGTGACCGACTTCAGCACCTCGGCGCCGACGGCGCGCTCGCGCACCTTGTCGGTGAAGCTGCGGACGACCTCGAGCGCCACGTCGGCCTCGAGGAGCGCGCGGCGAACCTCGCGCAGCGCGGCGTTGACGTCTTCCTCGGTCAGCGAGCCCCTGCGGGTCAGGCCCGAGAGGATGCCGGAGAGTCTGTCGCTCAGCGTGCCGAACATGCGTTCCTGCTTACTGCCTCAATGCCGGCCCGACCAGGCTCAACCCCCAAGCGGTTTCGCGCCCGAGGGCGCAGACGCGCTGTCGGGCGTTGACCTCCGGGCTCATAGGGCTCATGCGAGCGGCCCGGTCGGCGGATGAAGTCTCGTCGATGCGGCGAAACGGATGGCGCCTTAAAGCGGAAGATTGCGGCGAAAGTCAAGCTGAACGCCACAATAGAGCCGCGGCTGCCGGCGGGCGCACGGCGCGCGGGCAGCCCTCTTGTGCCCTGAAACCCGGTTCCGACCCGCCTTCACCTAGGAGACGACATGAAGCTCTTGGCCATCACCGCGACAATGCTGGCGCTGGGCCTGACCCAGGCGCAGGCGCAATCCTGCGAGGGCAATTTCTCGGTGGTCGGCACGCCGATGCTGACCGGCTTGACCTACAAGACCTGGGACAGCATCGCCAGGCGCGCCCCGGCCGCGGTGCTCAAGGACCTCGCCGCCGCCGTCTCGGCCGAGGGCTTCGCCGATATCCGCATCGACAAGGCGACAAGCTCGGTGCTCGCCGTGCAGGAGACCTCCGGCTCCGGCCGCCCGCAGACCTTGCGCATCACCGCCCGCAAGAGCGGCGGCGGCACCCGCGTCGACGCCGCCTTCGTCGTCCAGCAGGGTCAGGTCGCGCCGGAAGCCTATACGCGCGCCGCGCTCTGCCGGGTCATCGCCGGCGGGCGCGGCTGACGCGCTGCGACATTCTCGGGCGCAGCGACATTCTCGCCCGAATCCGGCATTAGGCCGTCCCGCTGCCCGCATGCGGCGGAACGGACAAAGATCGATGAGCATGATGTCACCCTCGGGCGCTGCCCTCCTGGCCGCCCTTTTCCTGGCCGGCTGCGCCGGAAGCCAGCGCGAGACCATCGCGCCGAATGCAAAGCGGCAGGAGCGCCTCGCCGCCGTCAGGCTCGATCCGGCCGAGGCGGTGCGCATCCTCAACGCCCATCGCGCCGAGCGTGGCCTCGGCGCGGTTCGGCTCGACCCGGCCCTGACCACGATGGCCCAGCGCCAGGCCGATGCGATGGCGGCCTCCGACAGCCTCTCGCACACCGCCGCCGGGACCTTCACCGCGCGCGTCCATGCCGCCGGGCTGGACACGGTGCGGGCGGCCGAGAATCTCGGCGCCGGCTATTTCTCGACACAGGAAGCCTTCGAGGGCTGGAAGAAATCCTCCGGCCATGCCGCCAACCTCGTCATGCCGCAGGCGACACGCATGGGCATCGCCCTCGCCAAGAATCCGCAGACCCGCTACGGCGCCTGGTGGACGATCGTGCTCGCCGCCGAGCCGGAAAAGCGCCAGGAACTCTCCGCCGGGCCGCTGGTACCGGCCAGTGGCCGCGGCACCACCACATTCCGCTGGGGGCCGCCGCTCTGAGCGCGGATCGGCGCCCGGCATATCGTCTCTTCCAAGCGTCTTGTCGTCATCCCGGCCGAAGAGAAGCGGAGCGATGGGATTCGGCGCGGCTGTCGCGGCTTGTCCGGGAAGAAGGCAGCGGCTCTCTGACGCTTCGTCAGACCGGCCGAACTGCCCCTTTACAATCCGCCCCGGCTGGTGATGGCTCTCGTCTTTAACGGGAGCCTTTCCTCATGACCTTCGAAACCTGGGCCGCCTTCGCCGCCGCCACCGCCGTCCTGCTCGTCATTCCCGGCCCGACTATCCTTCTGGTGATCTCCTATGCGCTCGGCCAGGGTTGGCGCACCGCCTTCCCGATGGCGGTCGGCGTCGCTCTCGGCGACTTCACCGCGATGACGCTCTCCATGCTCGGCGTCGGCGCCCTGCTCGCGACCTCGGCGACGATCTTCACCGCCCTGAAATGGATCGGCGCCGCCTATCTCATCTATCTCGGCATCAAGCTCTTCCGCGCCGGCGGCAGCCTGAACGCCGAGCCCCGCAAGGACGCGACCTCAGCGTGGAAGATGCTCGGCCATGCCTGGCTGGTGACGGCGCTGAACCCGAAGGGCATCACCTTCTTCGTCGCCTTCCTGCCGCAGTTCCTCGATCCCAAAGCCGATTTCTGGACGCAGATGCTGATCTTCGAGGCGACCTTCATCGGCCTCGCCTTCGCCAATGCGCTCGGCTACGCGCTGATCGCCTCGCGCGCCCGCTCCGTCGTGAGCAATCCGCGCGCCATCGGCCTGTTCAACAAGGCCGGCGGCACCCTGCTGGTCGGAGCCGGGATCGCGACGGTCGCGATGCGCTCCGGCAGCAACTGAGGACCCCATCATGCCTGCACGCGACAGCGCCACGCTCGGCTTCTACGTCGAAGAAGCCGAGACCTATGCGGGGCGCGGGCGGGAAGCCGATCTCGCCCGCATCGAGCGCTTCGCCAGCCTGCTTCCGGCGGGCGGGCAGGTGCTCGAACTCGGCTGCGGCGGCGGGCAGGACAGCGCCGCCCTGTTGGGGCGCGGCCTCGAGGTCACCCCGACCGACGGCTCGCCGGAACTCGCCGCCCAGGCGGCGCTGCGGCTCGGGCGGCCGGTCTCCGTCCTGCTCTTCGAGGACCTTGATGCCAGCGCGGCCTATGACGGCGTCTGGGCCAAGGCCTGCCTGTTGCACGTTCCGCGCACCGCCCTCCCCGCCATCATCGCCAAGGTCCATGCAGCCTTGCGGCCGGGCGGCGCCTTCTATGCCAGCTTCAAGGCCGGCGAAGCGGAAGGGCGCGACCGTTTCGGGCGCTACTACAATTACCCCTCGGCCGAATGGCTGCGCGAAACCTATGGCACTAGCGCCTGGCACAGCCTCGATATGACCGAAGAATCCGGCGGCGGTTATGACGGTCAGCCGACCCGCTGGTTGCACGCCTTCGCGATCAAGAACGCTTGAACGCGGTGCTGCCCCTGCTTTCCGTCCAAGCCTGCGACTTGAAACCATCCGATCGCCGCCCACATCGGCAGTCATGAACCGCCGAAAATTCCTCCGCTTCCTCGGAATCCCCGCCCTCTTTGCCTCCGGTGGCGTCGCCTGGGCTTCCTATCAGCGCTCGCGCAACCCTTATTATCAGGGGCCGGTCAGCGACCATTTCAACGGCCTGACCTTCAGCGACGGGCGGCCGGTGACCAAGGGCTTGCTCGATTTCCTGCGCTGGCAGACCGGGAATCGCGAGAAGGAGGCGTTTCCGGAGCATTTTCCGGCGCCGCCGCAGGACCAGCCCCCGGCAAGCGTCGAAGGCCTGCGCGTCGCCCATCTCGGCCACGCTTCCTTCCTGCTCCAGGCCGCCGGCCTCAACATCCTCATCGACCCCGTCTATTCCGAGCGGGCGAGCCCGTTCTCCTTCTTCGGTCCGAAGCGAGTGAATGCGCCCGGCGTCGCCTTCGCCAACCTGCCGAAGATCGATATCGTCCTGGTCACCCACAACCATTACGACCATCTCGACGTCGACACGCTGGCGCGGCTGCACCAGCGCGACCGGCCGCGCATGATCATGCCGCTCGGCAATGACAGCATCGTCAAGGGCCATGACGCCACGATCCAGGCCGAGGCGCATGACTGGGGCGTGCGCCTTGCGCTGTCCGACAACGTCACCGTGACCTTGGTGCCGAGCTATCACTGGTCGGCGCGCGGTGCCTTCGACCGGCGCATGGCGCTCTGGTGCTCCTTCATCATCGAGACACCGGCCGGCAAGCTCTTCCATATCGGCGACACCGGTTTCCATGACGGCTCGCTCTATCGCGAGCTCGGCGAAAAGCACGGACCCTTCCGCCTCGCTCTGCTGCCGATCGGCGCCTATGAGCCGCGCTGGTTCATGGGCGACAATCATATGAACCCGGAAGAGGCGGTCGAGGTGATGCGCCTCCTGCGCGCCGAGCAGGCGCTCGGCCATCACTGGGGCACCTTCCAGCTCACCGACGAAGGGGTCGGCCGGCCGCCCGAGGCGCTCAAGGTCGCGCTCGGCAAGGCCGGGATGCCGCCGGAGCACTTCAGGGCGATGCAGCCCGGGTTGGTCTGGGAGGTCTGAGCCATCGCCCGCCATGCTCGCCCTTGTGGCGGGCATCCACGTCTCGAACACCGCATCCGACCAGTTAAACGAAGACGCGGATGGTCGGACGGGCCCGACCATGACGGCAAGGCCGTGCGTTACTTCGGCTGCACGTAGACGTTGATCTCGAGATTGGGGTCGCCCGGGTCCTTGAGCTCGCCGACATATTCCTCGAGGAAGGCGTCCTTCACCACGATGTTCTTGGCCTCGAGATAGGCGGTGATCGTCTCATAGGTCGAGTCGATGTCGTCATAGGGCGCCGTATGGACGAAGCGCAGCGAGCGCCCGGTCGGCGACTGGCCAGCCCGCACGCCATTGGCAAGAGCGCCCGACGCTGCTGCATCCGGCGCCCGATCGACCGGCAGCATCGCCTCGAACTTGAAGCCGTTGTCGTCGGTCTCGACGAACAGGGCGAGCGGGCGTCCCGCGATCTTCAGCCCGGCCTTGCCCGCCTCGGCACGCAGCAGGTTGATGCTCTCGGAGAGACGCTGGAAGCCCTGGTCCCAGCTCGCCTGGCCCGGCAAAGCGAGCACCGGCCGGGCGGTGAGCGCGACCTCGTCGACATCGGACGGATCCCCGGGCTTGCCGGCGAGGGTGGCGTTCGGATTTGGCGTGCCTGTCTGCTGCTGCGCCGGCGGCGCCGGCAGCGGATTGGGCAGGGTCGGCGGCGGCTGCACGGGTTGCGGCTCGGCCGGCGCCTGCGGGGCGGGCTGGACCGGCTGCGGCGCCGCGGGAGCCGGTAGGGTCGGCGGCGGCTGGACCGGCTGCGGTTCGGCCGGCGATGTCTGGCCCTGCGCCGGCTGCCCTTGCTGCGCCTGGGCCGACGGGGCGTTCTGCGCCGGCGCGGCCGCTCCGGATGGCGGCGCCAAGGGCGTGCTTTCGACGCCGGCCGGCGGGGCGACCCTGGTCTGGGCCGGCACGGCGACGGGGGTCGTGAGGCAGGCCGCCAGGGCGATCATGCACAGGTTGGAGTGTCGCATCCCGATAGTCCCGACCTGACACGACCGATTCGCGTCGTTGCGCCGCAAGCTACGCCGTTCGTATCGCCAGACAAGAGCCCTACAGGGTGGCGTTTTTTCGACGTCTCGGTCATAGAGCCGCATCATCATGGACATGTGACGACATGAACGCTCTCGCGCATCGCCGGTTCCTCAGGATGAACGGCCTCGGCAACGAGATCACCGTGCTGGACCTGCGCGGAACCAAAACTGTCGTATCGGCAGGCGAGGCGCGTGCCATCGCCGCCGCACCCGGCATGCATTTCGACCAGTTGATGGTCCTGCACGATCCCAGGACGCCCGGAACCGACGCTTTCGTCCGGATCTACAACACCGACGGCTCCGAAGCCGGCGCCTGCGGCAACGGCACGCGCTGCGTCGCCTGGGCGATGATGGCGGATCCGCAAATGGGCGATCCCGCAAAGAAGACGCTCACCCTCGAGACCAAGGGCGGCCTGCTGCCGGCCAGGCGCCTCTCCGACCTCGTCTTCACCGTCGACATGGGCGAGCCACGTCTCGCCTGGGACGAGATCCCGCTCGCCGAGCCCTTCCACGACACCAGCGGCTTCGAATTGCAGATCGGTCCGATCGACGCGCCGGTCCTGCACACGCCGGGTGCCGTCAACATGGGCAACCCTCACGCCGTCTTCTTCGTCGACGATCCCTATCGCTTCAATCTCGAGCAGATCGGCCCGCTGCTCGAGAACCATCCGATCTTCCCCGACCGCGCCAATATCGGCCTCGCCGCCGTCAAGGCGCCCGACCATATCGTGCTGCGCGTCTGGGAGCGCGGTGCCGGCATCACCCGGGCCTGCGGCTCCGGCGCCTGCGCGGCCCTGGTGGCCGCCGTCCGGCGCGAACTCAGCGACCGCAAGGCCACCGTCAGCCTGCCCGGCGGCGATCTCGTCATCGAATGGCGCGAGAGCGACGGCCATGTCCTGATGACCGGGCCGGTCGAGCTCGAGCGCGAAGGCGTGCTGGAGCCGGCGCTGTTCGCCGCCTGAGATGCCGATCGAGACCCTCACCTTCGGCTGCCGCCTCAACCTCGTCGAGAGCGAGGCGATGCAGGCGCGGGCCGAGGCGGCCGGCTTGCGCGACATCGCCATCGTCAATAGCTGCGCCGTCACGGCCGAGGCTGTCCGCCAGGCCAGCCAGGCGATCCGCAGGCTGGGGCGTGAACAGCCGGACCGGCCGGTGATCGTCTCGGGCTGCGCGGCGCAGATCGAGCCGGCACGCTTCGCCGCCATGCCGGAAGTCGCTGCGGTGCTCGGCAATGCCGAGAAGCTCGAGCCTGAGAACTGGCGCCGGCTCGCCGCCTCGAACAGTCTGCGGGGTGGTGCCGTCCGGGCTCCCGAGGAGAAGCTGCAGGTCGGCGACATCATGCAGGCGCGCGGGGCCGCACCGCAGCGCACGCGGCCGCTTGCCGAGCACACGCGCGGCTTCCTGCAAGTGCAGAATGGCTGCGACCATCGCTGCACTTTCTGCGTCATCCCGCTCGGCCGCGGCAATGCCCGCTCTTCCACGATCGAAGCGGTCATCGCCCAGGGACGGGCGCTCGTCGCCGAAGGCGCGCGCGAGATCGTGCTGACCGGCGTCGATTTGACCAGCTATGGCCGGGAGCGGCCGGGCACGCCTTCGCTCGGCGCCCTCGTCCGCAGCCTTCTGGCGGCGCTGCCCGAGCTGCCGCGTCTGCGCCTGTCCTCGCTCGACGCGGTCGAGATCGACGATGAGCTGCGCGATCTCGTCGCGACCGAGCCGCGGCTGATGCCGCATCTGCATCTTTCCCTGCAATCGGGCGACGACCTCATCCTGAAGCGCATGAAGCGCCGCCACGGCCGGGCCGATGCCGTCCGGTTCTGCGCCGAGATGCGGGCCCTGCGCCCGGAGATCGTCTTCGGCGCCGACCTGATCGCCGGTTTCCCGACCGAAGAGGAGGCGATGTTTTCCCGCACCCTCGCTTTGATCGAGGAATGCGGCCTGTCCTATGTCCACGGCTTTCCGTTCTCCGCCCGGCCCGGGACGCCGGCGGCCCGCATGCCGCAGCTTCCCGGCGAGATCGTACGCGAGCGGGCCCAGCGCCTGCGCGATGCGGCGCAAGCCGCCCACCAGCGCCATCTGGAGGCCAGGATCGGCCGCAGGCTCGCCGTCCTGACCGAGCGCGGGGACAGCGGCCGCGCCGAGGACTTCACCCTGGTCCGCTTCGGTCACCATGTTCCGGCAGGTCGGATTCTGCCGGTCACGGCCACCTCATGCGGCGACAAGGCGCTGCTCGCAGCTTGACGCACCACCCGCTTGCCCTTCATGCAACGGCAGACGGCGCAAACGTCTCGCCCATGTCGCAATCCGGACCCAAGCCTCACGCCATGATCGACCGCTTCCGCAAGACCGCCCTCCTCGCCGCGCTCCCGCTCGCCCTCGCCTGGACTTCAGCCAGCGCCCAGTCCTATGGCGACGCGGCCTCGGGCCTTTCCGTGTCTCCGCCCAAGCCCTTCGTCGGCAAGGCCGGCAAGCCGCATCCGCAGTTCGACGTCACCATCGACATCGATTCGAGCACCGGCACGCCCAAGGCGGTCAATGCCGATGGCCGGCTCTGCACGCTCGGCTTCAAGCCCGCCGCCCAGAACGCCGCCCTCAACCGCGAGGCCATCAATGCCCAGATGGCCAAGCCGGAATGGCAGAAGCTCTATCGCGACATGTTCGAGACGATCGGTACCGTCTCCGATCTGAAACTGTTCGAGCACCAGGGCTTCAGCGGCATCGAGCTGATCGTGACGCCGAAGGCCGGCCCCAATGCCGAAAATGTGCGGATGTTCACCTCGACGCTCGAGACGCCCAAGGGTCGCACGGCGCTGATCTGCGTCACCGACAAGGCGGGGCTCGCCTCCGCGCTGACGCAGTTCAAGGCGCTGCGGGCGACGATCCACGCGCCCGAATGACCGGCACCCCGGCTGGGGCGCCGCGCCTCAGCCCTTTTTCGCCGAGGCGGCGACCTCTTCGCGCAGCGCCCGGCGCAGCACCTTGCCGACATTGGTCTTCGGCAAGCTGTCGCGGAAGATGATCTGCCTGGGCACCTTGTAGCCGGTCAGGCTGTCCTTGCAGAAGCCGCGCAATGCCTCGGCCGTCAGCGCCGGATCCTTCTTCACCACGAAGGCGGCGACGGATTCGCCGGAATGCTCGTCGGGCAGGCCGATCACCGCCGCTTCGAGCACGCCCGGATGGGCCGCAAGCACGTCCTCGACCTCGTTCGGATAGACGTTGAAGCCCGAGACCAGGATCATGTCTTTCATCCGGTCGACGATCTTGACCTGGCCGTCGGGCAGCATGATGCCGATGTCCCCCGAGCGGAAATAGCCGTCCGGCGTCATCACCTTGGCCGTCTCGTCCGGCCGCTTCCAATAGCCTGACATCACCTGCGGCCCGCGAATGCAGATCTCGCCGGGTTCGCCCAGCGGCGTCTCGTTGCCGTCGGCATTGCGGATCACGATGTCGGTCGAGGGCAGCGGGAAACCGATCGTACCGGTGAACTCGCTGATGTCGGGCCGGTTGACCGAGGCCATCGGCGAAGTCTCGGAAAGGCCATAGCCCTCGATGATCGGCTTGCCGGTCACCTCGCGCCAGCGCTTGGCGACGATCGCTTGCGTCGCCATGCCGCCGGCGACCGAGAAGCGCAGCTCCGAGAAATCGACCTTGCCGATGTCGGGATGGTTGCCGAGCGCGTTGTAGAGGGTATTGACCCCGGAAAAGAGCGTGAACCGGCTCGCCTTAAGCGTCTTGATGAAGCCGGCGATGTCGCGCGGATTGGCGATCAGCAGCCCCTTGGCGCCGATGCGCAGCATGAACAGGCAGCAGCAGGTCAGCGCGAAGATGTGGTAGAGCGGCAGCGCCGTGACCATGACGTGCTGGTAGTCGCTGCGTCCGAGCGGTGGCTCGATCGCCCAGCCCAGCCAGAGCCGGGCCTGCTCGACATTGGCCGCGACGTTCCGGTGGGTCAGCATCGCGCCCTTGGCGACACCGGTGGTGCCGCCGGTATATTGCAGGAAGGCGATGTCGTCGGGCACCACGGTGACCGGCGCCATGGTGGCGGGACCGGCCAGGATCTCCTTGAGCTGGAAAGAGCCCGGCAAGGTGAAAGGCTTCACCACCTTCTTGATCTTGCGAGCGACGAAATTGACGATTGTGCCCTTGAAGCCCATCAGGTCGCCGGCCGTCGCCACGACGATCGCGTCGAGTTTCAGATGCGGGCGCGCCTCCTCGACGACATGCGCGAAATTCTCGATCACCACCAGGGCGCGGGCGCCCGAATCGGTCAGCTGATGCGTCAGCTCGCGCGCCGTGTAGAGCGGATTGACGTTGACGACGGTGTAGCCGCCGAGCAGTGCGCCGAAGATCGTCGCCGGATAAGCGAGGATGTTCGGCATCATCAGCGCGATCCGGTCGCCCTTCCGGAAGCCCTGCCCCTGCAGCCAGGCGCAGAATGCCCGCGCCGCACGCCCGATCTCGGCATAGGTCAGATTCTTGCCGAAGCTCTCGAAGGCCTCGCGCTGCGGATAGCGCTCGCAGGCCAGGCGGATCAGCTCGGCCAGGGTCCCTGGCGCGGCCGGATCGATTTCGGCCGGCACCGCTGCCGGATAATGGGCCAGCCAGGGCCGCAGGTCCGAACCGGTGCCCGCGGCGGTCATCGCGCTCATCATCGTCCTCCCTTACCGCTCCTTACCCTGTCGCCGGGCTTGCGGAGCTCTCCCGAGGCGGCTCGCCCAGCCATTTCGGCGGCGGAAAACCGTCTCTTCTCATGGCCTTGCTACACTGCGAAATGCTTGCGGCGGGTGCAAGCACCCGCCGCGGCCTCGCCACAGATAGTTTATGTATAAACTTATTCGCCGCAACCGGATTATCGCGCCTGCGCCATGGCCTGCGCCGCGACCACCGCATCGGCCGGTTTGCCGGCGAGTTCGGCGAGATGGTCGAAGCGGGCGCTGAACGAGCCGACGCCGGACGTCGCCGAGCGCAGCTCGACGATCAGCCCCGCCATTTCCGCCTCCGGCACCTGGGCATTGATCTGGTCCCAGCCACGCCAGCCCGGCCGGGCGTCATAGCCGACGATCTGCCCCCGCCGCGCCGAGACCAACGCCGAGGCGCGCGACATCGCATCCGAGGGGATGACGATCTCGACCGCCAGGATCGGCTCGAGCAGCACCGGCTTCGCCTGCGGGCAGGCCTCGCTCATCGCGATGCGGGCCGCCTGGCGGAACGCCATGTCGGAGGAATCGACGGTGTGATAGGAGCCGTCGGTCAGGGTCACCTCGATATCGACCAGCGGAAAGCCGAGCGGCCCGCGCTGGCAGAAATCGCGCACTCCGGCCTCGACCGAGGAGATGTACTGGCGCGGCACGACCCCACCGGTGATCCGGTCGACGAAGCGGACACCCTCGCCGCGCGGCAGCGGCGCGACCTCCAATACGACGTCGCCGAACTGGCCATGGCCACCGCTCTGCTTGCGATGCCGGCCCCGCGCGCTCGCCTTGCCACGAATGCTCTCGCGATAGCCGACTTCCGTGGCAGCACTCTCGACGGAGACGCCATAGCGTCCCGAGAGCCGTTCCAGCGCGACCCGCAAATGCATCTCGCCCTGGCCGGAAAGACGCATCTCGCCGAACTCGGAGAGATGCTGCAGGCTCAGCCCCGTATCCTCCTCGATCAGCCGGGCCAGGGCCGCGGCCAGCCGGACATCGTCCTTGCGCTCCTTCACCGTCACTGCCAGCGCATGCACCGGCTCGGGTGGCGCAACCGCGCTGATCGCGTCCGGCCTGACCTTGCCGGCGGCGATCGCATCGCCGGTGCGCACGCCTTCGAGCCGCGAGAACGCCGCGACCTCACCCTCCTCGGCCGCCTGCAGGCGCGACTGCTCGGCCCCCTTCAGCTCGAGCACGCCGCCGATCCGGGCCTCGTTGCCGGCCGAGGACGTCACCATGTCCCCCTCGGAAAGCCGGCCGCGCAGCACGCGGGCGAGCGAGAGTTTACCGCCCTGGCCGGAATGCCAGGTCTTCATCACCAGGCCGAGCGCCGCACCGCCTTCGACCACCCCGATGCGACCACGCGTCGTCTCCAGCCCCGGCGCCTCGTGCCGGAGCGCCTTGAGCAGGCGGGTCACGCCATTGCCACGCTCCGCCGCGCCGATCAGCACCGGCACGACATGGCGTTCCCGGAGCTCGCGGGCGAGATCGTCGAAGATCAGGTCGCGCGGCGGCTCGATGTCGCCGAGCAGATCCTCCATCAGGGTGTCGTCGTAATCGGCGAGCTTTTCGAGCATCGAGAAGCGGGCGTCACGTTCCCGTTCGATCTCTTCGGCTGCGAGCGGCACCACCTCGCTCGGCGCATGCTCGCGGTAGACGAAGGCGCGCTCCAGAGCCAGGTCGATGAAGCCGACCGCAATGCCGTTGCGCCAGATCGGGATCTGCCGCAGCAGCAGCGGCGTGCGCGAGGCGCGCTGCAGCAGCGCAAGCGTCTCGCGGACCCGGCGCGTCGCGGTGTCGATCTTGTTCAGGAACAGGAAGCGCGGGATGTCGGCTTCCTCGAGCTCGCGCAGCACCAGTTCCAGCGCGGGCGCCTTGCGATCATCCGCCTCGCAGACCACGACCGCGGCATCGACCGCCGTCAGGACATGGCGCATTTCGTGCAGGAACTCGACCGAGCCGGGACAGTCGACGAAGGTGAAGCGTTCACCGAGGAAATCGACGGTAGCGACGTTCGGCTCCGTGCTCATCTGATGGGCGCGGGCCTCTGTCGAGGCGTCGCCGACGCTGTTGCGGGTTTTGACCGAGCCAGCGCGCGAGACGGCGCCGCAGCGTTCCAGGATGCTTTCGAACAGGCTGGTCTTGCCGCTCTGGAAGGGGCCGACGATGGCGATGCATCGTGGCCCCCTGGCTCTGACCCCGGACGAAGTTCCTCCATTGGCGGGAGCCGCAGCCATGTCGTCCTCCTTCGGTTATGGCCGCGTGAGGGCATCAAGGCCGAAGGCCCCCGCTCCCGGCGGCGGAAAACCGGCGGGACCGGAAAGCGCCCACGCCGGGAAGGCGGCGGTCGCTCGGGCCCGACAGGGTCGGGCGGCCGTCGAAGAGGGATGTCGAGCCGAAGGTTCGCGCCGAATGCGGGCGCGCGCAAGGAGAATGTTGTCGCGGCTGCTAGCTCGCGGCTCAGCGGTTGCGTCGCTGCCCGCGCAGGGTCGGCAGGCCGATGCCGACCGCGTCGAAGCCGCCATCGACGGCGAGCACCTGGCCGGTGATGTAACTCGCCTTGTCGCTGCACAGGAAGAAGATCGCCTCGGCGAGCTCCTCCTCCAGCCCGTAGCGGGCGAGCGGGATCGCGTCGTGATAGTCGGCGCGGATCTCCGGCGAATGCACCGCCTTGGCCATGGCGGTCTCGACCGGGCCGGGCGCGACCGCGTTGACGCGAATGCCGAGCCCGGCGAGCTCTGCCGCCTGCTGCTTGGTGAGATGGGCGAGCGCCGCCTTGCTGGTGCCGTAGGCGACCCGCAGCGTCGAGGCCCGCAGGCCCGAGATCGAGGTGATGTTGACGATCGCACCGCCGCCATTGTCGGCCATCGCCGGAGCGGCGGCCTGGGTGGTCAGGAACGGCCCGGTCAGGTTGACGTCGAGCACGCGCTGCCATTCCTGATGGGTGGTCTCGAGCAATGGCTTGAACACCGCCGTCCCGGCATTGTTGACGAGGGCGTCGAGCCGGTCGAAGCGCTCGACCGTCGCGTCGACAGCCGCCGCGACCCCGGCGGGATCAGCAACGTCGCAGACCAGCGACAGCGTCACCGTCGGCGCATCGAGCTGCGCCATCGCTTCGCCGAGGCCATGCGCGTCGATGTCGAGCAGGGCGACGCGCCAGTTGTCGGCGAGGAAGCGCTTGACCGTCGCCAGCCCGATGCCGCGCGCCGCGCCGGTGACGAGAACGGTCCTGATCGAGCTATCCGACATTTCACTGAACTCCGGACGACGGGCCTTTCGCCCTCCTTACAACCGGCGAGCGCCGGCCGGAAGCGTGTGCGCCGGTTGCCGGCGCTGCAATCAGCGGAAAGCGGCTGCGATCAGGAAGAGCCCCGAGAACAGCATCATGCCGTCGAGCAGGAGCTGGAAGGTCCCCCGGTCCATGCGCATCACCAGCGCCTTGCCGGCGAAGGTGCCAAGCATCAGCGAGGCCCCGACGATCAGTCCCTTGGCGAAGATGGCGAGCGGCATCGCGCCGAGCGAGCGGAAGGTCGCGACCTTGGTGACGTAGATGAACAGCGAGGTCGCGGCCTCGGTCGAGAGCAGCGCCCCCTTGGTCAGCCCATAGGCCATGAAGGCGGGGATGCTGAGCGGGCCGGTCGAGAGCACGAGCCCGGTCAAGAAGCCGATCACGGCTCCAGCCAAGCCGAGCTGCCCGAGCGAGAGCCTGATCCGCCGCGCCTCGAGCCAACGCCGGCCGGGAATCATCGCGAGGAAGAACAGGCCGAGCCCGATATCGATCGCGGCCGAGGGTAGGCGCAGCAGCGTGCTCGCGCCCAGCATCGCCGCCGGAATGCCGGGCAGCGCATAGGCCAGGAAGGCGCGCCAGTCGACCTCGCGCCACCAGGCGAGGACACGCGCGAGATTCGCCATCACCGCAGCAACGGCCATGATCGGCACCGCCTGCTTCGGCCCGAAGGACCAGACCAGCACCGGCAGCAGCATGATCGACGAACCGGTCCCGACCACGCCGCTGACGACGCCGGCAACCAGCCCGACCAGCAGCGTGAACAGGGAGGCGTAGCTCACGATATCCGCCACTCTGCTCTACCCCGTCGCACCGCCACCCGTGGCTCACCGCATCCGATTCTGCTATTCTCGCGCAAGCCCTGTCACAAGCGCGGCCGTTTCATGCCGCCTGCGGCACCGCCGCCATCTCGACAAACCCGCCACGCTCCTGTATGGCCGCGCTCTCAACTGAAAACAGCGAGCCGTAACGCCCGCGCTCAGCGCGAACACGGCCATGGAGAGACCCATGAACATCATCGAGCAGCTCGACCAGGAGCAGATCGCCAAGCTCGCCCAGAGCAAGGAAATCCCGCATTTCCAGCCCGGCGACACCGTGCAGGTCAACGTCAAGGTCAAGGAAGGCGAGCGCAGCCGCGTCCAGGCCTATGAGGGCGTCTGCATCGCCCGCAATGGCGGCGGCCTCAACGAGAGCTTCACCGTCCGCAAGATTTCCTATGGCGAGGGCGTCGAGCGCGTCTTCCCGCTCTATTCGCCGAACCTCGACTCGATCAAGGTCGTCCGCAAGGGCAAGGTTCGCCGCGCCAAGCTGTATTACCTGCGCGATCGTCGCGGCAAGTCGGCCCGTATCGCCGAGCGCGTCGAGGCCAAGGGCACCAAGGGTGCCAAGAACGGCGGCAAGTAAGCCTCGCAGCCTGAAATATGACGGAACGCGGTCCCTCGGGGCCGCGTTTTGCGTTTCAGGGCGTCGCTCGGGGAAGGCCTGCGAGCACCCGCCCTGGCTAGCGCTCGCGCTAGGCGAGGCTCGCCAGCCGCGCGAGCAGGGCTTCGGCATCGGCGGCATTCTGGTAGAGTCCGAAGCCGAGACGCAGACGGTCTCCGCGCAAATCGACGGTGATGCCGGCCTGCCTGAGCTTTTCATGCCAGAGAGCCGCATCGGCATGGCGGAAGGTCAGGAAGTTGCCGCGTGCCGTTTCCTGCAGCGGCACGACGAGATTCTCGAGCGCGAGTACACCGCAGGGCCGCCGCGCCAGCCCGTCGGCAACGATCGCCTGCAGCGCCAGCGCATGGGCATGGATCTGCGCGGCATCGAGCGCATGGCCGTCGAGCCAGTCGAACACCGCACCCATGCGGTAGAGGCCGGATGGATCGAAGGTCGCGCCCATGAAGCGCCAGCCATTCTGCGCATAGCCGATCTCGCCCTGCGGGCCCGCGAGCGCGCCGAACGAAGCGTACCAACCCGTGTCGCGCGGCCGCATGCCGAAGCCCGGCGGGCAATGCATGAAGCAGGCGCCCTCGCCCGACATCGCGTATTTGTAGCCGCCGGCGATGTAGAAGGCCTTGTCGGCGATGCCGGAGAGATCGGTCGGCCGCGCCAGGAAGCCGTGATAGCCGTCGATGACGACGAGGCGACCGGGCGCCGAGACGCCCTCGACCAGCGCGTCCAGATTCGTCAGCGCATAGCCGGAATTGAACTGGACCTGGCTGACGAAGACCATGTCGATGCCGGCATCGGCTCTTGCCGCTGCGACCAGCCGCTCCGGCAAGCTCGCGAAGGGCTCGGCCGGCACCGCGACGAGTTCGACCAGCCCGTCTTCGGCGAGCCGCTCCACCTGCCGGCGGAAGGAGTGGAACTCGGCATCGCTCGTCAGGATGCGGGGCTTGCGTTCGCGCGGCAGGCAGGAAAGCAGCCGGTTGACGAATTCATGCGTGTTGCTCGCCGGCACGAGCCCGTCGGTTCCCGGCAGGTTCAGATGCTTCGCGATGCCTTGCGCGACACGCTGCCAGACCGGGCCGAGCACCTCTTCCCATTTGCCGTCGACCAGCCGGGCCGCGTCGTCCCAGCAGCGCAAATGGGCGGCGCGCGTGGCGTCCGGCCAGAAATGATGGCTGTGCGCCGCGAAATGCAGCCGCTCCGGCCAGTTCTGGCGAAAGCGCGAGAACTCCGTAGCAAGGTCGAAGGGCGGAGCACCTGTCTCCGGCGTCGCCACCGCAGCAATCTCACCGGAAACCGTCATCGCAACCTCGCCGCAGCTTGTCCGCCCGTCGAAATACTTTAAACTTAAAATATCCGGCCCCCACCTTGCGTCAAGGCGCCGGATCGCAGGCAAGGAGGCCGCGATGACGGGCAATACAGGCAGCACGGGCAGCCGGATCGAGCCCGGCATGACGACCGATTTCAAGGACCGGATGGACTACGGCTCCTATCTCGGTCTCGACCTCTTGCTCGCGGCGCAGAAGCCGCTCAGCGACGCCCCCGACGAACTGCTGTTCATCACCATCCACCAGGTCCAGGAGCTCTGGCTCAAGCTCGCGACCCATGAGCTCGACGGCGCCATCGCCGCGCTTCGCGACGACGAATTGCAGCCGGCGTTCAAGTCGCTGGCGCGGGTCTCACGCATCCAGGCCCAGCTGATCAGCGCCTGGGACGTGCTCTCGACGATGACACCGGCCGACTATCTCGCCTTCCGCGGCGCGCTCGGCCAATCCTCCGGCTTCCAGTCCTACCAGTACCGCGCCCTCGAATTCCGGCTGGGGGCCAAGGACCCGCGCATGCTGGCGATGCACAAGCACCATGAGGCGCATCACGCCCATCTCGAAGCGCTGCTGGCGGCGCCGAGCCTCTATGACGAGGCCTTGCGGCTGCTCGCCCGGCACGGCCTGCCGGTGCCGGCCGAATGCCTGGAGCGCGACTGGCGCCAGCCCCATGTCTCGAACCCGGCGGTGCGCGCGGCCTGGCTCACGGTCTATCGCGACACCCATCGCTATTTCGACCTCTACGAGCTCGCCGAGGAACTGGTCGACGTCGAGGACCAGTTCCAGCAATGGCGCTTCCGCCACATGAAGACGGTGGAGCGCATCATCGGCTTCAAGCCCGGCACCGGCGGCTCCAGCGGCGTCAAGTTCCTGAGAACGGCGCTGGAGCGCTCCTTCTTCCCGGAGCTCTGGGAGCTGCGCAGCGAGCTCTAGGTCGCAGCCGTCAGCCCGCTCCCGAATTCCCGCTCGTCATGCTCGCCCTTGTGGCGAGCATCCACGTCTTGAGCATCGCTCTCGCGCAGAGAAGACGTGGATGGTCGGGACAAGCCCGACCATGACGGAAAAAATCCGGTCCGACTTCGGGGCTCAACGGCTCGCGTCCCCCCAAAGAGCGATGGCGGAACTACGTCCTACTCCTGATTGCCGAAGGTCATGTCGCGCCGCGCCGTCAGGATACTGATCGAATAGCCGGCGACGACGTCGACCAGCGACATCAGCGTGATGATCAGGAAAGTGCCGGTGCCGAAGCCCGGAACGAACAGGAAGATCAGCCCGCAGGCGATGAACAGCACCAGCGACAGGCCGTGATTGAAGATCGAGCTCGATTTGGCACTGGTCGCGTTCATGATCTCGAAGAACAACACGATGGTCGAGATCGAGAGCAGGAGCTCGCTCATCGTCAGGGTGAAGACCGAGCCGGACGGCAGCGCAAGATTCAGGAGTTCGCGCGAGAGCGGCACGCCCATGGCGGCGACCGCGACGCCGTAGGCGACGACCGCCAGCAGCATGAAGGGAAAGAAGCGCGCCATCTCGTAATCCTGTCATTGTCGGGCCGCAGCCTGTCGTTGCGGAACACCCGGAGCCGTTAAAGCATGTCCGGCCGCATCGGGAAGTAATTTTGCGGCAGGAGCGGGTCCGCGCCTCGATTTCTATCCAGCACCCTTTCGGCGCGCCAATACGCGGCTGCCGCAAGGGCGCTCTGCCGCCGCTTCGCGTTGCCGCCGCAGATTGGAACTGATAGAACCACGCCATGAACAAGAAGCCGCACATTCAGGACGGTTGCCGGCGCGTGCTGCGCCGCACGCTGAATCCGCGCCGCTTCCCGACGACGCAGGGCTTTGCCGCGTTGCATGACCACGCCCGCCTGCCCTGGCGCTTCTTCGGCCGCTTCACCGCTTCGCTCGCAGCCGGCCTTAGCCAGGCCTGAGACCGGCCGTCCGGCCGGCGACAGGCCCGCCTCACGCGCCCCGGCCCGCCCGGCCACCCAGTTCGATTTCCGTACCGAAGGCACGAAGCCCATGACTGCGACCAAAGCCCCGACCACACTCTACGACAAGATTTTCGACGACCATGTCGTCGACCGCCAGGACGACGGCACCTGCCTGCTCTATATCGACCGCCACCTCGTCCATGAGGTCACCAGCCCGCAGGCGTTCGAAGGGCTGCGCATGAGCGGCCGCAAGGTCCACGCGCCGGAGAAGACGCTCGCCGTCGTCGACCACAACATCCCGACCACCGACCGCAGCAAGGGTATCGCCGAGGAGGAGAGCCGCATCCAGGTCGAGGCTCTGGCCAAGAACGCCAAGGAATTCGGCGTCCTGTATTTCGATGAGCTCGATATCCGCCAGGGCATCGTCCACATCGTCGGCCCCGAGCAGGGCTTCACCCTGCCCGGCACGACCATCGTCTGCGGCGACAGCCACACCTCGACGCATGGCGCTTTCGGCGCACTGGCACACGGCATCGGCACCTCAGAGGTCGAGCATGTGCTCGCGACCCAGACGCTGATCCAGAAGAAGGCCAGGAACATGCTCGTCCAGGTGGACGGCACGCTGGCCAAGGGCGTCACCGCCAAGGACATCACCCTCGCCATCATCGGCGAGATCGGCACCGCCGGCGGCACCGGCTCGGTGATCGAATATGCCGGCGACGCCATCCGCGCCCTCACCATGGAAGGGCGGATGACCGTCTGCAACATGGCGATCGAGGGCGGCGCGCGCGCCGGCATGGTCGCCCCCGACGAGAAGGCCTTCGCCTATCTCGAGGGCCGGCCGCGGGCACCGCAGGGCGCCGCCTGGGACGAGGCCGTGCGCTACTGGGAGACGCTGCGCTCCGACGAGGGCGCGCATTTCGACCGCATCGTCAAGCTCGACGCCAACAACCTGCCGCCGATCGTCTCCTGGGGCACGAGCCCCGAGGACGTGATCTCGGTCGCCGGCGCCGTGCCGGATCCCGATCAGATCGCCGACGAGGTCAAGCGCGCCTCGAAGAAGCGGGCGCTCGAATATATGGGCCTGACCGCCGGCACCAAGATGACCGACATCCCGCTCGACGTGATCTGGATCGGCTCCTGCACCAATGGCCGGATCGAGGATCTGCGCGCCGTCGCCAAGAT
Source organism: Allobosea sp. (assembly GCF_017308075.1). GTDB lineage: Bacteria > Pseudomonadota > Alphaproteobacteria > Rhizobiales > Beijerinckiaceae > Allobosea. The sequence continues at coordinate 143,755 of NZ_JAFKFX010000032.1, read as the reverse complement.
CGTCGAGGGCAAGAAGATCCATGCCAGCCTGGACTACGCCATGGTGGTGCCGGGCTCGGGCCTGGTGAAGCAGCAGGCCGAGGCCGAAGGCATCGACAAGATCCTGATCGCCGCCGGCTTCGAATGGCGCGAGCCGGGCTGCTCGATGTGCCTCGGCATGAACCCCGACCAGCTCAAGCCGGGCCAGCGCGCCGCCTCGACCTCGAACCGCAATTTCGAGGGCCGGCAGGGCTATCGTGGCCGTACCCACCTCGTCTCCCCCGCCATGGCGGCGGCTGCGGCGCTGGCCGGCCACTTCGTCGACGTGCGCACGCTGGGCTGAAGCGCGAGGCGGTCGCGGGAGGACGTCATGAGCACCGATCCCCGCGAGGCCGCCCGTGCTGGCGAAGCCAAGGAGACCCTGGACCGCGTCAAGCGCGATTCCGAGAGCTTCCTCGGTTCGTCCATGGGCCGCGCCGCCGACCATTTCTCCGGCAAGGACGCGCCGGAAGGCGACAAGATCGAGCTCTGGGGCCGTCGTATCGGCCGCGGGCTCTCCCTGATCGCCTTCATCGGCCTGTCCTGGTGGCTCGGATACCAATTGAAGATCTGGTGATGGCAGGCGTTTGATGGCAAGCGTTCCCTCGATCAAGGCCTCCGCCCCGGCGGAAAGCTCGCAAGGGCTCGACTGGGACGGCGTGCGCGCACCGTCGGGCGCCGAGTTCGAGATCCTCGCGCAGGCAGCCTATGACCGCCTGCCTGAGGATTTCCGCAAGCTCTGCGCCGACCTGATCATCAACGTCACCGAGTTTCCCGAGGACGATGTCCTGAAGGAGCTCGAGGCGGAGAGCCCGTTCGACCTGCTCGGCCTGTTCTCCGGCGTCGGCCTGCCGCAGCAGGGCTATGCGCCGCAGACCGGGCAGATGCCCAACACCATCCATCTCTACCGCCGCCCGATCCTCGATTACTGGGCGGAACATGACGAGAGCCTGGGGGCGATCGTGACCCATGTCCTGGTGCACGAGATCGGCCACCATTTCGGCTTCGACGACGACGACATGGAAGCGATCGAGCGGGCGGCGGGCTGACAGGCCACCGCAAGCCGCCTTCCCAACAGCATTCAGGAGATCAAGCCATGCAGCCCTTCACTACCCTGACCTCGACGCCCGCCCCGCTGAAGGTGATCAATGTCGACACTGACATGATCATCCCCAAGCAGTATCTGAAGACGATCAAGCGCACCGGGCTCGGTACCGCGCTGTTCTCGGAGATGCGCTACAAGGAAGACGGCTCGGAGAATCCGGACTTCGTCCTGAACCAGCCGGCTTATCGCAAGTCGGAGATCCTCGTCGCCGGCGACAATTTCGGCTGCGGCTCGTCGCGCGAGCACGCCCCCTGGGCCCTGCTCGACTTCGGCATCCGCTGCGTGATCTCCACCAGCTTCGCCGACATCTTCTACAATAACTGCTTCAAGAACGGCATCCTGCCGATCAAGGTCTCGCAGGAGGACCTCGACAAGCTGTTCGACGATGCCGATCGCGGCTCGAACGCGACGCTGACCATCGACCTCGAGAGCCAGACCATCAAGGGCCCCGACGGCGGCACGGTGACCTTCGAGATCGACCCGTTCCGCAAGCACTGCCTGCTCAACGGCCTCGACGATATCGGCCTGACCATGGAGAAGGCCCCGAAGATCGAGGCCTATGAGGAGAAGCTCAAGACCCGCGCCTGGGCTTGACCCCTGCGTTCGGGCCATGTGGCGGCACGGCCTTTGTCAAAAAATTCGGCCGCGGCTCCTACGAGCCGCGGCTTTTTCGTGGGCCGGCATGGCGGGCGTGACTTGAAAACGCCCTACCGCGGTGCAACATAAGCGGGCGAGGACGACCTCCCCCGTGACGGGCAGAACCGCTGGGACGACCCGGCCCGTCTCCAAGGGAGAAGATCATGGCCTGGCTCTACCTCATCGTCGCCGGCGTCCTCGAAGTCGTCTGGGCATTCTACATGAAGCAGTCGGACGGCTTCACCAAGATCACGCCGACCGTCATCACCCTCGTCACCATGATCGGCAGCTTCGCCTTGCTGGCGCTTGCGATGCGCAGCCTGCCGCTCGGCACGGCCTATACGATCTGGACCGGCATCGGTGCGGTCGGTGCTTTCATCGTCGGCATCCTGGTGCTGGGCGAGGCCGCGACGCCGATGCGCCTCGCCGCCGCCGGCCTCATCGTCTCCGGTCTGGTGATGATGAAGCTGTCGACCCACTGACACCGACCGGCTCGGCCTCGCAACCCTACGCGCATAGCCGGCAGGCAGTCGTTATTGCGAAAGGCGGCGCATCATCATGAGCGCCGCCTTCGCCTTGTCTATGTGCCATCGCCCGGTGCGGCAGCGCATCCGGGCGATGGCGATAGCTGCTGATCAGCGGATCGGCGGAGCGAACTGAATGCCGCCCTTGGACCAGAGATTGTTCAGCCCGCGCGGCAGGTTGATGCGACTGCCGGAGCCGAGATTGCGCTCATAGGACTCGCCGTAATTGCCGACATGCCGGACGATCCTCGCCGCCCACTCTGCCGTCAGGCCGAGCCCTTCGCCGAGCTTCGTGCCGACGCCGAGCAGGCGCTGCACTTCCGGATTGTCGGATTTCAGCATCTCGCCGACATTCGCAGAACTCACGCCGAGCTCCTCGGCATTGATCATCGCAAAGACGGTCCAGCGCACGATGTCGAACCACTGGTCGTCGCCCTGGCGGACATAGGGGCCGATCGGCTCCTTCGAGATCACCTCCGGCAACAGGATGTGCTCGGCGGGATCCGCCATCTTCAGCCGGTAGGAGACCAGCTGCGAGATGTCGGTCGAGATCGCGTCGCAGCGGCCGCTCTCATAGGCCTTCACCGTCTCGTCGATGCCCTGGAAGGCGACGACCTCGTACTTCATCTTGTTGACGCGGAAATAATCGGCGAGGTTCAGCTCGTTGGTGGTGCCCTGCACGGTGCAGATCGAGGCGCCGTCCAGCTCCTTCACCGACTTGATGCCGGCCTTCTTGCGCAGCTGGAAACCCTGGCCGTCATAGTAGTTCACCGCCGTGAAATCGAGGCCCTGGCCGGCGTCGCGGCTGAGCGTCCAGGTCGTGGTCCGCGGCAGCACGTCGATCTCGCCGCTTTGCAGCGCGACCAGCCGGTCCTTGCTGGCGAGCGGGATGAAGTTGACCTTGCCGGGATCGTCGAAGATCGCCGCGGCCAAAGCCCGACAGACATCGACGTCGAGCCCCGACCATTTGCCCTGTCCGTCGGCGAGGCTGAAACCGGCAATGCCGGTGCTGGTGCCGCAGAGCAACTGGCCGCGCTCCTTGACCTTCGCCAGCGTCGTCTGCGCCAGGGCACCGGTGCTGATCAGCAGTGAGCCGGCCAGCGCCAGCAGCGCGGTCTTTCCGATCCGGGACATGAACTTTCCTCCTGCGGTTGATGGTGATCGAGCCGAATTCGGCTTTCAGAGGCCCAGGCGCTCATAGCGCCGGTGGGCGGTGGGCTTGGGCGCGGGGTCGTCGCTGATCGCGATGATCTCGGCCGGATGGCTGGCGGGCGCGGCCTCGCCTTCACGCCAGAGCCAGTAATGGTTCTCCGGCAGGCCGTTGACGGCGACGACCTTGTGACCATCGGCGGCGTCGATCGCATGGATGGTGACGCGGCCGATCAATCCGCCCTTCAGGGCGCGCATGTCGTCGACGGCCTCATGGACAGCCTCCTCCACGCTCATGCCCATCTTCATGTAGAGCACCACGGCGCGGGCGGTGCCGGCCCGGATGCTCATTTCGCCGACGCCGGTGCAGGCGCAGGCGCCGTAGCGGGTATCGGCATAGGAGCCGGCCCCGATGATCGGGCTGTCGCCGAGGCGGCCAGGGTATTTCCAGCCCCAGCCGGAGGTGCTCGTCCCCGCCCCGATATGGCCAGCCTTGTCCTGCGCCAGGAAGACGGTGGTGTCGCGGCCGATCTCCGGGTCGATCGCCTGTTTGCAGAGCTCGGCCATCGGCACGTCGGGCCAGGCGGAACGATCGGCCTCGCCGACCTCGTCCGCGAACCAGCGCGCCCAGGCGGTGCGGGCATGCGGCATCAGGAGTTCCCCGGCCTCGGCCCCGATCTCGGCGGCGAAGCGCCGCGCACCCTCCCCGACCAGGAGCACATGCGGCAGCCGCTCCATCACCTGACGGGCGATGCTGATCGGATGCAGATAGCCGCCGAGCGCCCCAATCGCCCCCGTGCGAAGCGTCGAACCATCCATGACCGATGCGTCGAGCTCGACCTCGCCGAGCAGATTCGGCCAGCCACCGCGCCCGACCGTCCGAACGCTCTCATCGGCCTCGACCAGCCGGACGCCTGCCTCGATCGCGTCCAGCGCCCTGGCGCCGCCGAGGAGTTCCCGTGCCGTCGCACCGATGCCGCTGGCCCCCTCATTGTTGCTGATCGCGATCATTTCAGGCGCCTTTAGAAGAATTGAATATTGAATCCAATTTTTCTGTATCGGATGCAACCGACGTTCGCAACAGCGCCATTCTGAGGAAATGGCGCTCTCCAATGGCCTCTCGCGCAATAATTCATAGGATCCAAAATATCCGCCATAGAGCGTTCACGGGGGCGCCGGATTGAAAGAAGTACGGTTTTCCGGCAGGAACGGAGGCAAGCCGCCGAGGCCGGGAATCCAGAAATCAGGCGATGACAACCGCGACCAGCCCCGAGAAGACCATGACGCTGCACCGCGTCACGACGACCGGCCGGGTCGTCGACCTCCTGCGCGAGCAGATCCTGTCCGGCGCCCTGCCGGAAGCGACCTTGCTGCGGCAGGAGAAGCTGGCGGCAGAGTTCGGCGTCAGCCGCGTGCCGATCCGCGAGGCGCTGCACCAGCTCGAGGCCGAGGGGCTGGTGACCATGCAGTCCCATAAGGGCGCGGTCGTCTCCAGCCTGTCGATCGACGATCTCGAAGAGGTCTACGAGATCCGGGCCCGGCTCGAGACCTGGCTCCTGGAACAGTCCATGCCGCTGCTCTCAGAGCCGCATTTCCAGAAGGCCGAGGCGCTATTCGCCCAGATGGTCGAGGACCGGCGCGACGAGAACTGGTCGAACCTCAACTGGGATTTTCACGCGACGCTCTACGAGCCGGCCAATCGTCCCCAGACCCTGGCGCTGGTACGCAAGCTCTATCTCAACGCCTATCGTCACTTCCCGCTGCCGATCAGGCTGACCGGTTCGCGCGAGAAGATGAACCGCGAGCATCAGGTCCTGCTCGACCTCTGCCGGCAGGGCGACGTCGCCCGCGCCAGCGCGCATCTGGAGCAGCACATCCTGATGGGCGCCCGCCATCTGATCAGCCGGCTGAAGGCGCTGCGGCGGCAGGAGGCCGACACCGGCCGCGCCTGAACGCGCCAGCCGTTACATCACCACCGTGATCGTCTCGGCCGCGCGGGTCAGGCCGGTATAGAGCCAGCGCGCCCGATGCTCGCGAAAGGCGTAGGCCTCGTCGAACAGCACGACATCGTCCCATTGCGAGCCCTGCGCCTTGTGGACGGTGAGGGCGTAGCCGAAGGTGAACTCGTCGGTGTGGCGCCGCAGCTCCCAGGGCACCTCCTCCTCGGTGCCGTCGAAGAAGTACGGCAGCACCGAGACTTTCACCGGTTTCCCGCCGGTATCGTCCTCCGGCGTCACCCGCATGGTGACCAGCCCCTTCTTCGAGGTCTTCAGTTCCTGCACGATCCAGGCGCCGCCATTGAGCAGCCCCTTGCTCTTGTCGTTACGCAGGCAGACCAGCTTCTCGCCGACGACGGGCACGTTCGAGCTGTGCCCCATCAGCTGCCGCATCCGGGCATTGTAGCCCCGGCGCGTCTTGTTCAGGCCGACCAGCACCTGCCCGGCCGAGAGTACGATCTCGGGCGTGATCTGATCACGCCTGATCACGCGGCTCTCGCCGTATTCGCCGACCTCGAGCCGCCCGCCCTCGCGCACGATCATCGACATCCGCACGATCGGGTTGTCGGCCGCCTGGCGGTGCACCTCGGTCAGCATGATGTCGGGCTCGGCCTCGGTGAAGAAGCCGCCGCCCTTGACCGGCGGCAGCTGCGCGGGGTCGCCCAGCACCAGCACCTTTGTGCCGAAGGAGAGCAGGTCGCGGCCGAGCTCCTCGTCGACCATCGAGCATTCGTCGATGATGATCAGCTTGGCCTTGGCCGCGACACTCTCGCGGTTGAGCACGAAGGTCGGGCTCTCCTCGTCCACTCCGCGCGAGCGGTAGATCAGCGAATGGATGGTCTGCGCGCCCTCGCAGCCCTTGTTGCGCAGGACGAGGGCCGCCTTGCCGGTGAAGGCGGCGAAGACGACCGTGCCGTCGACATCCTCGGCGATGTGCCGGGCGAGCGTGGTCTTGCCGGTACCGGCATAGCCGAACAGGCGGAAAAGCTGCGGCGAGCCACTCTTCAGCCAGTCCGAGACGGCACGGAGCGCGTCGTCCTGCTGTGGCGACCAGTTCATGATGAGATCGATTCTGCGGACATGGCGCCCAATGGCCGCGAGTCGCGCTCATACGGCAAGTGCCGATCACGCAGAGCGCAGGCGTCGTGCGAACTGGTTCGCCTCGACCTGCAATGCGGTGATGCGCTCGTCGAGCCGTCTGGCACCGCTCGCTCCTTGCTCGGCACGCGTCACGCTGAGGGAATTGGCCTCGACGATCGCCGTCATCGCCTCGACGCCGCCACGTGTCACTTCCGATATGCGGGCGATGGTCTCGCCAAGATTCTGCAGCAGGCCGCTATGCGAGGCGACCATGCTGGAAATCTCGGTGCTGGTCTGCTCGACCGCACCGACACGCGTGACGATGCCGGAGATCGCGGTCGCCGCCTGCGACAGCGCCTCGTCGACCGCAACGATCCGCGTGGCCACCTTCGCCGTGGCATCGGCCGTCTGAGCCGCGAGCGCCTTGACCTCGCTCGCGACCACGGCGAAGCCGCGGCCATGCGCCCCCGCGCGGGCGGCCTCGATCGTGGCGTTCAATGCGAGCAGGTTCGTCTGGCGCGCGATCGCCTCGATCAGCGCGACGACATCGCGGATCTGGCCGGCATTATCGGTCAGCCGCCCGACCAGACTGGCCGTTCCGGCGGCGTCACGTGTCGCTTCGGTCGCCGTCTGCGAAACGCGACGGACCTCGTGATTGATCTGCTCCACCACGTCCTCGAGCCGCAGAGCCGCATCCGAGATCCGGTTCGCTTCCTCGGCGGCGTCGACCACCGCCCCCGCGGCAGCCCCGCCGCTCTGCGAGATCTGTTCGGCCTGGACGGCGGAATCGCCGAGCGCGGCCCGCAAGCCCTCGCTCGCCGCGGCGATGTCGCCGAGCAGGCGGCCGATCTTCGTCTCGAATTCCTCGGCGATGCGATGCAGCTCCTCGGTGCGGCGCGCCTGATGCGCCTGCGCCAGCCCGGCTTCGGCATCACGCGTCACCAGCGTGGCGCGCACCTCGCTCAAAGTCCGCACCGTGCGGGCGAGCTCGCCGATCTCGTCGCGCCGGCGCCGATGCGGGACCTCGATGACATGCTCGCTCGCCATGGTCGCATCGATCGCCGCCATCAGCTCGCGCAATGGCCGGGTCAGATGGGCGCGCAGCAGGGTGATGGCGAGCGCTCCACCGGCGAGCGGCAGGCCGACGGCGATCAGGAGCACCCGCAGCCGCACCTGATGCGCCAGCATCTCGGCACTCGAGGCGGCCTGCCCCGCCTGCCGGTCGAGATCGTCACGGATCGTCGCGGTGACGCTGATGATCTGGCGGACATTCTCCTTCGCCGCTTCCGCCGAGGCCTCGATCAGCGCTGCCTTGGCCGAGACGCGGCGGCCGATGTCGACAATGTCGCGCTGAAAATCGATGAAGGTGCGGATGCTGGCATCGAGCGTCGGATGGGCCTGCGACAGCTCCGGCGGCAGCGCCGAGACCAGGCTCGCACGCGCGGCATCGACCAGTTCGATCGCGGCATCGAGAGCATCGAGAGCCTGCTCGACCTGTTGTGGACTGGCGCCGTCATCGAAGCGGCTGAGCAGCGAGGCCTGCGCCACGCGGCTCGACAGCAGCGAGGCACGATTGGCGAGCTGAAGCCCGTTGAACGCTTCGCGGTCGATCTGGTGCACCGAGGCAAGGCCACCGAGCGCGCCCGCCAGCCCCAGCGCCGCAGCGATCCCGAACAGCGCGAAGAGCAGGGTGATCTTCGCCGTCAAACCAAAGCGCCGCATCTCGCCTCACTACCGTTTCGCGCGCGGCCTTTCTCGCAACCGCGAGCGAACAGATCCTTAATGAAGCCAGCTAAGCATTTGAAATAATAAGAATTTTTCGACAGGACATCGGCCGAGACTCAAGCCATCAGGCTGTCGAGGCCACGGCGCAGACCGGGCTGCTCACCGACGCGCCGCGCCGCCAGCAAGGTTCCCCCCACATAGGGAGCAGCGGAGGTGCCGGCATCGTGGCGAATGACCAAGCGCTCATCCTCAAGGCCGAACACCGCCTCGCAGGAGAGTACGAAGCCGGGCATGCGCAGCGAATGCACCTGTACCGGATGCGGCACACCGATCGCGCCGCCGCGCGTCTCGCGGACCCCGCCGAGCGCGGAGACGGGCAGCGAGGTCGCGGCCATGCGCTCGGCAGCGAGCGTTTCGGCCAGTTCGAAACCCGTGCCCGAGGGCGTGTCCGGCTTTCCGGGCGAGGAATAGTCGATGATCTCGACATCCGGCACATATTTCACCGCCTCGCGGGCGAAACGCCGCAGCAGCGTCGCGGTGATCGAGAAATTGCCGGCGGCGAGCACCCCGACGCCCGCTGCGAGCGCGGCCTGCTCGATCCCGGCATAGTCCGCGCCCGACATGCCGGAGGTGCCGACCACGACATGGCGCCCGGCGGCGATCGCCGAAAGCACGTTGCTCTTCACGCTGTCCGGCTTGGTGTAGTCGATCAGCACATCGCTCGGCACGCCAAGCGCCTCCGCGACCGTTGCGAAGATCGGCAGCCCGCTCGCCGGCAATTCCGCCGCCTCGCCGAGATCGCGCCCGGCGGCCTGGCGCGAAACGCCCGCGACCAGTTCGAGATCGGGCGCGGCCATGATCGCGGCGACGAGCGCCTTGCCGACCCAGCCGGTGCAGCCGGCAAGCGTGATGCGGATCATGAACGGTTCCTCACAAGCTTCGAACAAGCGAGGATTAGGCGAGCGTCTGGCTCAGGTCCATCGCGACCGGCTTGTGGACAGCCGCGGCATTTACCAGGGGATCGTTTCGCCCTTCCAGGTCCGGAAGCTGTTGGTCTGCGCCATGCCGGAAGCGTCGATGGTTTCGATCAACCCGGCGGCGCTCTCCGTCGCCGGGATATCGGCCCCGCCGCCACCCATATCGGTCTGCACCCAGCCGGGATGGAACAGCAGCACGGCGATCTCGCTGGCGCGCACCGCATTGCCGAGGACGACCATCACCATGTTCACCGCGGCCTTGGAGGATCGGTAGGCGATGGCGCCGGACGGATTGCCGCCGAGCGAGCCCATTCGGCTCGAGATCGTCGCGATCTTCCGCCCGCTGCCCGCCTCGAGATTGGGCAGGAAGGCCTGCGCCACCCGCAAGGGCGCGTAGACATTGACCTCGAAGACCTCGCGCCAGGCGTCGAAATCCATATCGAAGGCCGATTGTCGGTCCCGCGGCCCGTAAATGCCTGCATTGTTGACGAGCACGTCGAGCGGCCGCCCGGCGAGCGCCCGCTTGGCAGCGGCGACGCTTTCGTCGGAGGTCACGTCGAGTTCGAGCGGCGTCAGTTGCCCGACATGCACGCCTGCCAGCTCGGCCAGCGCCCCGCCCCAGGGATCGCGCGCCGCGGCGATCACATGATCGCCCCGCCGCAGCAACTCCATGGTCAGGGCCAGTCCGATGCCGCGATTGGCACCGGTGATCATCCAGGTCTGGGGCATGGTCGGTCTCCTTCGCGCAAGCGTCGTTGCAAGGAGACTTCAGCCGGCGGAGCAATCCAAGGCGACAATGCGCAATTCCGGATTGCTTCGCCGTGCTCCCGACGACGACAAGCGAGGAGCTATGCCTCAGCCCTTGCGCTTTCCATAGCCCCCGGCCGTCGGCGTCAGCACGGTCACCGCCTCGCCGGCCTCCAGGAAGGTCTGGTCGGAGGGCTTGAGCTCCTCGACCTCGCCCGAGAGCCGGCGCACCAGCGTCCGCCCGAGCTCGCCCGGCTCGCCGCCCTTCATGCCGAAGGGCCTGACCTTGCGATGCGAGGCGAGGATGGCGCAGTCCATGCTCTTGCGGAACCGGATGGTGCGGCTGGTGCCGTCGCCGGCATTCCACTCGCCCTTGCCGCCGGAGCCGGCGCGGATGTGGAAGTCCTCGAGCACGACCGGGAAGCGCGTCTCCAGGATCTCCGGATCGGTCAGGCGCGAATTGGTCATGTGGACATGCACGCCCGAGGTGCCGTTGAAGCCCGGCCCCGCCGGCGAGCCCGAGCAGATCGTCTCGTAATACTGGTACTCGTCATTGCCGAAGGTCAGGTTGTTCATCGTGCCCTGCGAGCAGGCCATCGCCTCCAGCGCGCCGAACAGCGTGTTGGTCACCGCCTGGCTGACCTCGACATTGCCCGCGACGACGGCGGCCGGATAGCGCGGCGCCAGCATCGAGCCTTCCGGCACGATCACCTTGATCGGCCGCAGGCAGCCGGCATTCATCGGGATCGCATCGTCGACCATGACGCGGAAAACATAGAGCACGGCGGCGCGGGTGACGGGCGCCGGCGCGTTGAAGTTGTCCTCGCGCTGCGGCGAAGTGCCGGTGAAATCGACGGTCGCCTCGCGCTTCTCGCGATCGACGGTGATCTTCACCTTGATCGCGCAGCCCTGGTCCATCGGATAGGTGAACTCGCAGTCATGCAGACGGGCAAGCAGCCTGGCGACGCTCTCGGCGGCGTTGTCCTGGACATGGCCCATATAGGCCTGGACGACGTCGAGGCCGAAGGAGCCGATCATCTTCTTCAGCTCTGCCACGCCCTTTTCATTGGCCGCGATCTGGGCCTTCAGGTCGTTGACGTTCTGGACGACGTTGCGCACCGGATAGCGCGCGCCGGTCAGGAGCTGGACCAACTCCTCCTCGCAGAAGCGGCCGCGATCGACGATCTTGAAATTGTCGATATAGACGCCTTCCTCCTCGATATTCGTCGCCAGCGGCGACATCGAGCCCGGCGCGGTTCCGCCGACATCGGCATGGTGGCCGCGGCTGGCGACCCAGAACAGGATCTCCTTGTCCTGCGTATCGAAGACCGGCGTGCAGATCGTGATGTCGGGCAGGTGCGTGCCGCCATTATAAGGCGCGTTCAGGCAGTAGACGTCGCCCGGCCGGATCACCGGATTGTTCGCGATCACGGTCTCGACCGACTTGTCCATCGAACCGAGATGCACCGGCATGTGCGGGGCATTGGCGACGAGGCCGCCGGTCTGGTCGAAGACCGCGCAGGAGAAGTCGAGCCGCTCCTTGATGTTCACGGAATAGGCGGTGTTCTGCAGCGTCACGCCCATCTGCTCGGCGATCGACATGAACAGGTTGTTGAAGATCTCGAGCATCACCGGATCGGCCTTGGTGCCGATCGCCGCCTGCTGGACCAGCGGCTTGCTGCGGGTCAGCACGAGATGATCCTTGGCCGTGAGCCTGGCGCTCCAGCCCTCCTCGACCACCACGGTCTGGTTGGGCTCGATCACGATGGCAGGGCCGGCAATGTTCTGGCCGGGCTTCATCGCCTCGCGGCGAATGATCGCCGCGTCATGCCAGCGCCCCTGCGAGAACAGGCGGGTGCGCTCGGCGGCGACCGGCTCGCCCGCGCCTTCGCTCGCCAGCGCTTCCTCGAACCGGGCGCCGCCGCCGACCGCCTCGACCTCGACCGCCTCGACGACCAGAGCCTTGGTCTCGTCGATGAAGCCGAAGCGCGCCTTGTGTGCGCTCTGGAAAGCGGCCTGCATCTCCTCCCGGCTGCCGAAAGGCGTCGCGATCGCCGTATCGGTCCCGGCATAGCGGATATGGGCGCGCACATGCAGGGCGATATCGCCCTCGGCGACGCCCTGGCCGGCGACCTCCGCCTTCGTCTCGGCACCGAGGCGCTCCGCGACCGCCGCGATCGCGGCCTTGGCCTCGGCATCGAGGGCGACGTCGAGCGCCGCGGTCCGCGTCGCACGAATCTCGGCGAGGCCCATGCCATAGGCCGAGAGCAGGCCGGAGAACGGGTGCAGCAGCACGGTCTTGATGCCGAGCGCGTCGGCGACGAGGCAGGCATGCTGGCCGCCGGCGCCGCCGAAGGAGTTCAGCGCATAGCGGGTGATGTCATAGCCGCGCTGCACCGAGATCTTCTTGATCGCCTCCGCCATGTTGGCGACGGCGATCTGGATGAAGCCATCGGCGACCTCCTCTGGCGAGCGGCCATCGCCGACCTCTGCCGCCAGCGCCGCGAACTTGGCGCGCACCGTCTCGACGTCGAGCGGCGCATCCTGCTTCGGGCCGAAGATCGCCGGGAAATAGGACGGGATCAGCTTGCCGACCATGACGTTCGCGTCGGTCACGGCGAGTGGGCCGCCGCGGCGATAGGCGGCAGGGCCGGGATTGGCGCCGGCTGAATCGGGACCGACGCGGAAGCGGGCCCCGTCATAGTGGAGAATGGACCCTCCACCTGCGGCAACCGTATGGATCAGCATCATCGGCGCGCGCATGCGCACGCCGGCGACCTCGGTCTCGAAGGCGCGCTCGTATTCGCCGTCGAAATGGGCGACATCGGTCGAGGTGCCGCCCATGTCGAAGCCGATCACCTTGTCGAACCCGGCAGAGCGGCCGGTCTCGGCGAGGCCGACGACGCCGCCGGCCGGACCCGACAGGATCGCGTCCTTACCCTGGAAGAGTTCGGCCGCGGTGAGCCCGCCCGAGGACATCATGAACATCAGCCGCGCGCCGGTGCGGACGATGTCGAGCTCTTCGGAAACCTGCGCGACATAGCGGCCGAGGATCGGCGAGAGATAGGCGTCGACCACCGCCGTGTCGCCGCGGCCGACCAGCTTGATCAGCGGCGAAACCTCATGGCTGACCGAAACCTGCGGAAAACCGATCTCACGGGCGATGCGCGCCGTGGCCTGCTCATGCGCCGAATAGCGATAGCCGTGCATGAAGACGATGGCGACGGCGCGGAAACCGTCATCATATCGCGCCTGCAGTGCGGTGCGGATCGCGGCCTCGTTGGGAGCACGCTCGACCGTGCCGTCGGCAAGGACCCGTTCCTCGACCTCGACCACAGCCTCATAGAGCTGCTCCGGCTTGATGATCTCCTTGGCGAAGATGTTCGGGCGGGCCTGATAGCCGATGCGCAGCGCATCGCGGAAACCTTTGGTCGTGACCAGCAGCGTCCGATCGCCCTTGCGCTCGAGCAGCGCATTGGTCGCGACCGTGGTGCCCATGCGCACTTCGCCGACCAGCCCGGCCGGAATCGGCTCGCCCGTCTTCAACCCGAGATGGTCGCGAATGCCCTGCACGGCCGCGTCGCGATACGCCCCCGGATTCTCGGAGAGCAGCTTCCTGGCGTGAAGCTTGCCTTCGAGATCGCGGCCGATCACGTCGGTGAAGGTGCCGCCACGATCGATCCAGAAGTCCCAACGGCTGGCAGTCATCGCACCCTCCCGGAGATCAAAAAACAACATCGACACTTCATCGATAAATCGTCGATGAAAAATTGACAAGCTCATTCCGCCGGCTACGATCTCGATTGTGACCGGAACAAGGCAGAGGGGCCAGACCGTGCAAGCAACCAGGAGAGGGCAATGACGGGATCGGCACTGGCCGCCGGCAGGCGCGTCGCAAAACGACGCGACCTGACGGCGCATGGCGAGGCGCGCGCATGATTCGTCGCATACTCGACATGCTCTACCTGGTTTCCGGCTGGCTCGCCGGGATCAGTCTCGTGGCGATCTTCGCTTTGATGATGTTCCTGTCGATCGGGCGCGAGATCAACTTCAACATTCCCTCCGGTGACGACTTCGCCTCCTGGGCCTTGGTGGCGATGGCCTTTCTCGGCCTGGGCCACACCTTCAAGCGCGGCGAGATGATCCGCGTCGGCCTGCTAATCGAGCGCCTGGAAGGCGGCCGCAGGCGCGCCGCAGAGCTGAGCGCCCTGACGATCGCCGCAGCTTTCATCTGCTATTTCACCTATCAGGCCGGACGCTTGGCCCATGATTCCTGGCGCTTCGACGACATGTCGACCGGCGTCGTCTCGGTGCCCTTGTGGATCCCGCAGCTCGGCATGGTAATCGGGCTCGGCATTCTGCTGATCGCGCTAATCGACGAATGGGTCATCGTCGCGCGCGGGGGTCGGCCGACCTATCTGCCCAAGCCGCCACAATCGGTCGAGGAACTGGTCGAGCGCGTCGCCCAGGGCGGGGGCGTCTGATGGCGCTGCCCGAACTTTCGCTCGTCCTGCTCCTCTTCCTCGTCGGCATTCTCGCGAGCGGCGTCTGGATCGGTGTCGGCCTCGGCCTGGTCGGCCTGCTGGCGATGAATCTCGTCACCGATGTGCCGATCGGCCAGGTCCTGGCGACCACGGTCTGGAGCTCGACGGCCTCCTGGACGCTGGCCGCGTTGCCGCTCTTCATCTGGATGGGCGAGATCCTGTTCCGGACGCGGCTCTCCGAGCAGATGTTCCAGGGCCTCTCCCCCTGGCTGCAATGGCTGCCGGGCCGGCTGATCCACACCAATATCGTCGGCTGCGGCATCTTCGCGGCGGTTTCGGGCTCCTCCGCGGCGACGGTCGCGACGATCGGCAAGATCGCCCTGCCCGAGCTCAAGAAGCGCGGCTATGACGAGCGCCTGAGCCTCGGCACGCTCGCCGGCTCGGGCACGCTCGGCCTGCTGATCCCGCCATCGATCCCGATGGTGGTCTATGCCGTCACCGCCAATGTCTCGGTGCTGCAGGTCTTCCTCGGCGGCTTCCTGCCGGGCCTGCTCGTGATGGCGCTCTATATGGGCTATGTCATCGTCTGGTCCTGGCTAAACCCGGACAAGACGCCGCCGCGCGATCCCGCCATGCCACTGCGCGAGAAGCTGCGCCAATCGGCCAAGCTGGCGCCCTGCCTGCTGCTGATCGCCGCCGTGTTCCTGGCGCTGGTGCTCGGCTTCGCGACGGCAACCGAATGCGCCGCTTTCGGCGTCACGGGCGCGCTCTTCCTGGCCTGGTGGAGCGGCACGCTGACCTGGCCGACCTTCCTCGAAAGCATCATGAGCGCGACGCGGCTCACCTGCATGATCATGCTGATCCTGGCAGGTGCAGCCTTCTGCACGGCGGCAATGGGCTTCACCGGCATTCCGGCGGCGCTCGCCGCCTGGGTCAAGGGCCAGGAGCTCTCGCCGCACATGCTCGTGCTGGCGCTGACCGTGATGTACATCATCCTGGGCTGCCTGATCGACGGCATCTCGATGATCGTGCTGACCGCCGTCATCGTCCTGCCAATGGTCAAGGAGGCCGGCTTCGACCTCGTCTGGTTCGGCGTCTACCTCGTCATCCATGTCGAGATGGCGCAGATCACCCCGCCGGTCGGCTTCAACCTGTTCGTGCTGCAGAACATGAGCGGCAAGGACACCTGGACGGTTGCGAGGGCCGCTTTTCCGTTCTTCATTCTGCTGAACATCGCGGTGCTGATCATCACGACCTTCCCGCAGATCGTGCTCTATTTGCCGAAGCTCGCCTTCCCGGATTGAGATCAAGACCAAGACCAAAGCCAACAGAGAGGGAAAACGACATGTTCGACCGCAGATCCGCCATCGCCGCCTTCGCGCTCGGCTGCAGCGCCTTCGCGCTTGCCGCCCCGGCCTCCGCCCAGACCAAATGGAATTTGCCGGCCGCCTATCCCGCCGACAACCCGCATTCGGAGAATCTCGCCCTCTTCGCCAAGGACGTCGAGAAGGCGACATCGGGCAAGCTGCAGATCACCGTCCACCCCGGCGCCGCGCTGTTCAAGGCGCCGGAGATCAAGCGCGCCGTCGCCAGCGGCCAGGCCCAGATGGGCGAAGTGCTGATGTCGATCCACGAGAACGAGGACCCGGTCTTCGGCATCGACGTCGTGCCCTTCCTCGCGACCTCCTTCGCGGACTCGATGAAGCTCTACAAGGCCTCCAAGGCGGCGATCGAGAAGAAGCTCGACAGCCAGGGCATCAAGCTCCTCTTCATGGTCCCCTGGGCGCCGCAGGGCGTCTACGCCAAGAAGGAGCTCAACACGATCGAGGACATGAAAGGCCTGAAATGGCGGGCCTATAATGTCGGCACGGCGCGCCTCGGCGATCTGCTCAGCATGCAGTCGGTGACGATCCAGGCGGCCGAGCTGCCGCAGGCGCTGGCCACCGGCGTGGTCAACTCCTTCATGTCGTCGGGCGGCACCGGCTATGATTCCAAGGCCTGGGAGACCCTGACCCATTTCTACGACGTCCAGGCCTGGATCCCGAAGGACGCGACTTTCGTCAACAAGGCCGCCTTCGCCGCGCTCGACAAGCCGACGCAGGATGCCCTGCTCAAGGCCTCGGCCGATGCCGAGGCGCGCGGCTGGAAGATGTGGGAAGAGAAGACCAACTGGTATCTCGACCAGCTCAAGGCCAAGGGCATGAAGGTGCAGGCGCCCTCTCCGGCGCTCGCCGCCGGCTTCAAGAAGGCCGGCGAGACGCTGACGGCCGACTGGCTGAAGAAGGCCGGCGCCGACGGCCAGGCGATCATCGACGCCTACAAGAAGATGTGAGACCACGCGGCGCCGCCCTTTCGCGGGGCGGCGCCGCCGACGCGCTGGCGATGAATGGCCCGCCGGGCCAGCGATCAAGGCCCCGGCGACCCCCACCAGCGAGAACGCAGGCGCGATGCAGGACCCCGACGCCGCCATGTCCGATCAGAAGCCCGCGGTTGCCCCGCTCGGCCCCATCGTCTCCTCCGGCCACCTCGCCTCCGGCGCCATGCCGGCCCTGTCGGAGTTCGAATTCGCGCTCTCGATGACCGTGCATGCCTTCCATCGCTGGATGCTGCGCGGCATGACGGCCTCCGGCCTCGCGGATCTGACGCCGATGGACGTGCTCGTCCTGCACAATGTCAACCATCGCGGCAAACCCAAGCGGCTCGCCGACATCTGCCTGATCCTCAACATCGAGGACACGCATGTCGTGAACTACGCCCTCAAGAAGCTCGAGCGCCTCGGCCTGATCAAGGGCGGGCGCAAGGGCAAGGAGAAGACCGCCGCAGTAACGCCGGCGGGCGAGGAAGCCTGCCGGCGCTATGCACAGGTACGCGAACAACTCCTGGTGAAATCTGTCCTCGCCTCCGGCATCGACCCGCAGCGCCTCTCCGAGATCGCCGCCGCGATGCGCTCTCTTTCGGGACAATACGACCAGGCGGCACGGGCAGCGGCGAGCCTGTAACCACCGCCATCGCAACGCGAAGCCCTGCCGACCGGACAGGCGACATAGCCGCGCCGACTGTCCGCGAGCCGTCATCGAGCGCGGTCCCTGTGATGATGTCCGGCGTTTCGCCTCAACCTTGATGACGGTGCCTGCTCGGCACCTTCAGGCGGGGCTCTGCGGCAGATCGGCGTAGCGCGCAGCGTACTCCGTCTCGAGCCCGCCAAGCCTCGACCAGAAACCGCGCGGCGCCGCGCCGGCGAGCCGATCCTCGAGGATGCCGAGATGCAGGTGCCAGCCGCCGGAGACGCTGGTCATCTCGGTCCTATCGGCGAGCTTGCGATGCGTGACGACGAGCCGGACACGCTCGCCTTCCGGGGTGAGCTCGAACGTCACCTCGGATTTCGTCGGCGCCTCGCCCGGCCAGGTGAAGGCGATCGCCCGAAGCGGCTCGTAGCGCGTCACCGCACCATGGCCGAGCCAGCCCTTCTCATGCGCCTCGCGATAACGCTCGGGCGGCGCCTCGTCGGTGATCTCAGAATGCTTGAACAGCAGCGCGACCTTGCCGCCGACGCGCGGCTCGATCTCGCCCGACGCGAGCCAGGTCCCGCGCTTGCCGGACTCGGTGATGTAGGCCCAGACCCGCTCCAGAGGTCCCGGCAGGATCCGCTCGAAGCGCACCGCCCCGCTTTCCAGAACAACGCCATGCTCGTTCATCATTCCACTCCCTCATCTGTCCCGGGCTTTGCCAGTTCCTGCTCGAGCCGGCCGAGCGAGGCGGTCCAAAAACCGCGCACCTGCCGGACCCAGGCCTCGAACGTGTCCAGGCCGCCGGGCTCGAGCCGGTAAATGCGGCGCTGGCCGCTGATCTCGACGGTCACCAGCCCGGCCGCCTTCAGAACCTTGAGATGCTGCGAGATCGCCGGAGCACTGACTTCGAAGCGCGCCGTGATTTCGCCCGCTGCCAGGGCGCCTTCGCCCAGCATCTCGATGATGCGTCGACGGGTGGGGTCTGCGAGCGCCATGAACCGATCCATGGCCATATATTTCTTATCTCACTTAATTAAGTCAATACGAAAATAAAGTATGCCAGCGGCCTTGTGCAGGACGCGGCCTGCCCTTGCGTCGGGCGACTTGCTTCGGCGTCGGCTACGGGCGATGGAACCGGCTCCTGCTCTGCCCAAAAGATCGCCATGCCCAGCCGCAACACCACGCTCGCCGGTATCGCCATGATGCTGCTGGGCATCCTGCTGTTCTCGCTCAACGACGTGATGGGGAAATGGCTGGTCGCGACCTATACGGTCGGCCAGGTCCTGCTCCTGCGCTCGGCTGCTGCGCTGCTGGTGATCATCCCCTTCGTGGTGAAGCAGGGCGTCGGCCGCACGCTCCGCCCCGAACGGCCGGGCCTGCAACTGCTGCGGGTCACGCTCGGATCCTGCGAGGTCGCGCTGTTCTATTGGGCGGTCTCCTATCTGCCGCTCGCCGACACGATGACTCTCTGGCTGGCCGCACCCGTCTGGGCGGTGGTGCTCGCCGCATTGCTGCTCGGCGAACGGGTCGATGCCGGCCGCTGGCTCGCCGTCGCCGCGGGCTTCGTCGGTGTCGCGATCGCACTCAACCCCTCCGGGCAGAGCCTGTCCCTGCCGGCATTGATCGCGCTGGTCGGCAGTTTCTCCTTCGCCGCGATGATGATCACCGGCCGGCAATTGCGCAGCACGCCCGACGTCACCCTGGTCTTCTGGCAGACGCTCGGCGCGCTGGTGATGGGCCTCCTGCTGCTGCCCACCGGCTGGGTGACGCCGACCCTGGCCGATCTCGGCCTGCTCGCCTTGCTCGGCATCATCGCCATGGTCGCGCATCTGTGCGTGACGCGCTCGCTGAAGCTCGCCGAAGCCTCTGTTGTCGTGCCCTATCAGTACACGCTGATCGTCTGGGCGCTGGTCTTCGGCTGGTTCGTTTTCGGCGACTGGCCGACGCCCGCCATGCTGCTGGGTGCCGCCCTGATCGTCGCCGCGGGCCTCGCTCTGCTCGTTCTCGAAAGGCGCGCCGGCAATGCGGCCGCCGAAG
The DNA here is from genome assembly GCF_017308075.1 of Allobosea sp. Lineage (GTDB taxonomy): Bacteria > Pseudomonadota > Alphaproteobacteria > Rhizobiales > Beijerinckiaceae > Allobosea. Next base: position 124,268 of record NZ_JAFKFX010000032.1, on the reverse strand, counting down.
CCGCCAAGGAACGGGTGACGATCGAGCAGCACTGACGGCGGGGCGGGAGCGAAAAGGACGGGACCGCCTGCTCACGCGAGCGCGACCGACATCGCGATCGAAATGGCGATCGGTTGTTGCCGCGGCCTGTCGAGCCCACCGCATGACGGCGCCTCGCTTCGCCAACATCGCGTTCTCGCCGGGGCGTCCTGCACCGGTGTCAGGACGCCGGGGGTGGCATCGATGGCGCGAACGCGCGACAAGACAGCCGACCGGCCGCAGCGCCGAAAGCTCGCGAGGAAATGTGATGGCGACGATCTCCTATCTGACGACGGTGCAGTTCGGCTTCGGCGAGCTCAAGACGGTTGCTGACGGCCTCGCCCAGCTCGGCATCTCCCGTCCGCTGATCGTCACCGATCGCGGCCTCGCCGCCACCGACCTGATCGATCGCCTGCGTGCCGCCTCCCCTGTCCTCGGCAATGCCGCGCTCTTTTCGGAAACGCCGACCAATCCGACCGAGGAAGCCGTTCTCGCGGCGCTGGCGGTCTACCGCGAACATGGCTGCGACGGCCTGGTCGCGATCGGCGGCGGCTCGCCGATCGACCTCGCCAAGGGCGTCGCCCTGCTCGCCGGCCATGACGGTCCGCTCGAAAACTATGCCGCGATCCTCGGCGGCATCCCGAAGATCACCGCCAAGGTCGCGCCCGTCATCGCCATCCCGACCACCGCCGGCACCGGCAGCGAGGTCGGCCGCGCCGCGCTGATCACGCTGAACGACGGCCGCAAGCTCGGCTTCATCTCGCCCCATCTGATCCCGAAGCTCGCGGTCTGCGACCCCGACCTGACGCTCGGCCTGCCTTCCTGGCTCACCGCCGCGACCGGCATGGACGCGATCACCCATTGCATCGAGACCTATCTCAGTCCGCGCGACAACCCGGTCGCCGAAGCCATCGCCCTCGACGGGCTGAAGCGCGCCGTCGGCCATATCGAACGCGCCGTCGCCGACGGCTCGGATCGCGAGGCCCGCAAGGAGATGCTGATGGCGGCCCTGCAGGGCGGCCTCACCTTCCAGAAGGGGCTCGGCGCCGTGCACGCCCTCTCCCACCCTCTCGGCGGACTGAAGCAGATCTCGCTGCATCACGGCACGCTCAACGCCGTGCTGCTGCCGGCCGTGCTGCGCTTCAACGAGCCTTCGGCCAAGGAGAAGTACGCCGAGATCCGCCGCACGCTCGAACTTGCCCCCGATGCCGATCTCGCGGCATGGATCGCTGGCCTGACCGCGCGCCTCGGCATGCCGGCGAGCCTTTCGGCCATGGGCGTGCCGCACGAGGTGCTCCCGGCGATCGCGCAGGCCGCCGTCCAGGATCATTCCAGCGCCACCAACCCGCGCGCCGCCACCGCCTCCGACTACGAGGCCATGCTGGTCGCGTCCTTCGGCTGACCGAAAAGCGCGATAGGAAAGTCACAACCCGCGACGGTTTGCGGCCGGAACGCAACCGTCGCCTTGACCGGGACGGGCCTCGCCTCCATCGTAGCGCGACGGATTCAGTCCCATTTTCCGAAGGCCGCCCATGCGCCGCGTTTCGCTTTTCTCGGCCCTTGCCGCCACGCTCTGCCTCGCAGCCCTGCCGGCTCAGGCAGGCGGCGAACCTTATGGCGACCCGGCCTATCGCTCGGGCGGCCGCTATGTCGACCCGGCCGACCGGGCCGAAGCGCGCATCATCCCGATGCATGGCAATCTGCCGGCCTGCGAGGATCCGGCCGTGCTCGGCGAGATCACCAGCTGGTTCAACTCGCGCGAGGCCAAGTTCTGGGGCCCGCTGCAGATCGTCAATTTCGATCGGGTCAGGCCGATCGCCTGGCGCCCCTGGGGCGCGGACTTCATCCCGCGCCGCTTCTGCACCGCCCGCGTCATGACCAATGACGGCGTGCTGCGCCGCGTCGACTATTCGGTGCGCGAGAATCTCGGCCTGTTCGGCTGGACCTGGAACGTCAACTGGTGCGTCGACGGCCTCGACCGCCATCGCTCCTACGCCCCCGGCTGTCAGATGGCGCGCCCCGGCCCCGAGCGGTAACATCCAACCATGAAGCTCCCGCGCGCCTGGCTGTCAGCGCTGGCGCTGCTCGGTCTTGCGGCGTTCGGCGCTCCGGCGCAGGCGCAGTATGGCCGCGGCGGCGCACCCGGTGATTTCGACTTCTATGTGCTCGCACTCTCCTGGTCTCCGGGCTTCTGCGAGCTCGAAGATGGCGGCCGCGGGCGCTCGCGCGAGCAATGCGCGCCCGGGGCCAATCCCGGCTTCGTCGTGCACGGGCTCTGGCCGCAGAATGAACGCGGCTATCCGACCGATTGCGGCCCGGCCGGGCGCAGCCCGTCGCGCATGGCGTTGTCGGAAGCCGAGGGCTTGTTCCCGACGGAAGGCCTGGCCCGCTATCAATGGCGCAAGCATGGCACCTGCACCGGCTCCAGTCCCGCCGGCTATTTCGCCGATGTCCGCCGTGCCCGTGAGAAGGTCGTGATTCCGCCGGCGCTGCGCGGCAGCGACCGCGAGCAGACCTGGACACCGATCGAGCTCGAACGCGCCTTCGTCGCCGCCAATCCCGGCCTGCGTACCGACATGATGTCGGTCGCTTGCCGCCGCGGCCTGCTGCAGGAGGTGCGAATCTGCTTCACCCGCGATCTGCGTGGCTTCCGCAGCTGCCAGGAGGTCGACCGCTCCGGCTGTCGCGCGCCCGATATCAGAATCACGGCCAGCCCCTGAGCGCATGCGGCGGCGGCCGATATCGGCCGGGCGCAAAGCAGGCTATAGCATCGGACCGAGAAGTGGATTCCACTTTTCGAAAAACTCCGATGCGATAACAAAGAGATAGATCACCGTGACCGCGTCCGAACGGACGCGCGGCGATCTAAGAGCGCCCCATGAATTACCGACACGGTTTCCACGCCGCGAACTTCGCCGACATCCTCAAGCACGTCGTGCTGATGCGCATCCTCACGCATCTCAACGCCAAGGATAAACCCTATCGCGTCATCGACACGCATGCCGGGGCCGGACGCTACGATCTCGGCTCTGACGAAGCCCTGCGCACGCATGAATGGCGCGACGGCGTGGCACGACTCGATCAGGCGCCGCTCGCGCCGGCGGTCGAGACGCTGCTCGTCCCCTGGCGCAAGGCGGTTGCGGCCGCGCGCGCCCTCTACGGCGCAACCTCCTATCCCGGCTCACCGTGGTTCTGCCGCCAGGCGATGCGCGACGACGACCGGCTGATCGCCGCCGAACTGCATGAAGGTACCTATAGCAAGCTCGTCCAGGCGATCGGCCGCGACGCGCGCTGCAAGGCACTCGCCATCGACGGCTGGACCGCGCTCGGCGCCAATGTCCCGCCGAAGGAACGGCGTGGTCTCGTCCTGATCGACCCGCCCTTCGAGGAGAAGGACGAGTTCGAGACGCTGGCCCGCGCCCTCATCGCCGCCTGGCGGAAATGGCCGACCGGCATCTATGCGCTCTGGTATCCGATCAAGGACCGGCGCGCCGTCGACCACCTGATCGAGGCCATTGACGAAGCGGGCATCGGCCGCCTGCTCAGGCTCGAGATCGATGTCGATCGCCCCGAGGCGGCCGGCGGGCTGAGCGCCACCGGGTTGCTCGTCGTCAACCCACCCTGGTTGCTGATGCAGGAAGCCGAGATCCTGCTGCCGGCCTTGTGCGAGCGCCTCGCGCAGGGGCCGCGTCCGCGCTATCGATGCGAGGCGATCCGCCCCGACGGCTGATCCCGCTTCCGATTCGCTTCGAGCCCGAAAGCCCTGCCATGCTGATCCTGCGCTCCTCGCCCGCCTCCCCCTTTGGCCGCAAGGTCAAGCTCGCCCTCGCCGAACTCGGCCTGAGCGACCGGGTCGAAGTCGCCGCCACCGATACGACCAATCCCGCGGATTCGCTGCGCACCCAGAACCCGCTCGGCAAGATCCCGACGCTAGTCCTCGAGGACGGCACCACGCTGTTCGATTCGCGCGTCATCGTCGAATATCTCGACCATCTCGCCGGCGGCGGCAGGATCATCCCGGCAGGCGCAGAACGCTTCGCACAATTGCGGCTGCAGGCGCTCGCCGACGGGATCTGCGATGCGGCACTCCTGCAAGTCTACGAGGTTCGCTTCCGGCCCGCCGAAATCCGCCATGCCGGCTGGGTCGAGAACCAGCAGGGCAAGATCGACCGGGCACTGGCGGCGCTCGAAGCCGAGCCGCCGGCCTTCGCCGACCGGCCGCGGATCGGCGAGATCGCGCTCGCCTGCGCGCTCGGCTATCTTGATCTTCGTCATGAGGGCAAATGGCGCGCCGCGCATCCTCGGCTCGTCGCCTGGCTCGACGCTTTCTCCGCAAAGATGCCGGCCTTCGAGGCGACGCGCGTCAAGAGCTGAGGGCCCGACGGCTCCGGCAGCGCGCGCCGCGCAAGTCGCCGGCGCGTTCATATTTCAGCGTCACAAGATCAAGGCCGCCTCCAAGGCGGCCTTTTGCATGTTCGGGCAGGACCACATCCTCGGCCACGCCGTGCTCCAGACAAAGAAAAACCCGGTGGCCGAAGCCACCGGGTCCGTTCCGTCTCCGTGAGGAGAGATCAGAACTTGTAGCTGAGGCGGGCGCGCACGACCGAGAAGTCGGTGCCGACCTTGGTGCCAGCGCCGGCGATGTTCTTCTCGCCGAGGTCGACGTAGAGGTACTCGACGCCGCCGATCAGGTTGTTGGTGAAGGCGTACTCGACGCCGCCGCCGACAGTCCAGCCGCCGGTGTGCGAACGATCCGACGAGAAGGCCAGGGTCGGGATCGAGGTCTTCACGTTGCCATAGGCCCAACCACCGGTGATGTAGGGCATGAACCGGTCGAAGGCGACGCCGACGCGAGCGCGGACGGTGCCGAAGTATTCGGTCTTGACGCTGTCACCGAAGACGTTGCGGCCGGTGCCGAGGTCGGCGCCCTGGATGTCGGCTTCGGCGCCGATCACGAACTGGCCCATCTGGTAGTTGTAGCCGATCTGGCCACCACCGACGAAGCCGTCGAGATTGCCGATGTTGTTGGCCCAGCCGTTGAGGTTCACATTGCCCCAGCCGTAGCCGGCGTTGGCACCGACGTAGAAGCCGGTCCAGGTGAACACGGGAACGTAAACCGGGGCAACGACCGGGCCCTTGCGGCTCGGAAGGTCGGCAGCGGAGGCAGCGCCAGCGGCGACGAGACCGAGGGCCGCAACGCCCGAAAGCAGGAACTTCTTCATGGTGTACTCCTTGATAGTCGTCGCTGAGGCCGGCACCGGTCCGGCAGTGATATCGATGACCCCTTTATAAGGTCGATAGCCAGCCGTGTCTGTTGCGGCAAGAACACATCTGCTTGCCAGACCGCGGCGAAATTGCGGCAGAATGCGGAAGCAAGAAGGCATATTGATCAACGCCAGTTAGTGATTGTTAAGACAGAGTGAATGGTGAATCAAATACTAACGCAACGGCAGGCGCCAAAACACCGAACGGCCGGGGCCACCACACAAACGCCGCAATCCGAATTGGGTTCCCGTTCGCACCGATAGGCGCCGGGGCCGGGCTTGCTTGCAGGGGGCGGCAGCCCATGCTTAAGCCGGGATGCCCTCCCACAGAGACGTCTGCGTGCCGCCTATCTCGATCTTCATCATCGCCCGCGACGAAGCCGACCGGATCGGCCGCACCATTGCGGCGGTACGCTCGCTCAGCGACGACATCGTGGTGGTCGATTCCGGCTCCACCGACGGCACGCAGGCCGTTGCAGCCGAACTGGGCGCTCGCGTCATAGAGAATCCCTGGCCAGGCTATGGCCAGCAGAAGCGCTTCGCCGAGGAGCAATGCCGCCATTCCTGGCTGCTCAATCTCGATGCCGACGAGGTGGCACCTCTCGAACTCGTGAACGAGATCGCCGCTCTCTTCGCAGCCGGCGAGCCCTCCGCGGACGCCTACAGGCTGCGCATTGCCGAGGTCTTCCCCGGCGAAGGCGCACCGCACCGCTTCGCCTATGCCCTGACTCCGGTCCGCCTCTACCGCAGCGACAAGGGACGCTATTCGCCCTCGCCGGTTCACGACCGGGTCGAGCTGCAGCCCGGAACGCGGGTCGGCAGCCTGAAGGGCACGATCCATCACTATTCCGTGCGTTCGCTCGGCGAGCAGATCGCCAAGTTGAATTCCTATAGCGATGCCCAGGCCGAGGATCTCGACCAGCGCGGCGAAACGCTCTCGGCCTTGCGGCTGGCGCTGGAATTCCCCGGCAACTTCTTCAAGGCCTATATCGGCCGCCGCCACGCTCTGCGCGGCGTCTACGGCTTCATGACGGCCATGAATTACGCGTTCTACCGCTATCTACGCGTCGCCAAGCACTGGGAGCGCCGGCTCCAGCGTCGCGGCGAACGCCACGAAGGAGGCCCGAATGGCCGGTGAGGTCGCACTCGTCACCGGAGGAGCCCGTCGCATCGGCCGCGCCATCGTCGAACGTCTGGCGGAATCCGGCTATGCGGTGGTGATCCATTGCAACCAGTCGCGCAGCGAGGCCGAGGAACTCGCCGCGCAGATTCGTACGAAAGGTGGCCAGGCCGCCGTCGTCACCGCCGATCTGGTCGATGCCGCAGCGGTCGACGGCGTTCTGCCGGCCGCGGAAGCAGCCTTCGGCCCCGTCACGCTGCTGGTCAACAACGCCTCGAGCTTTCTGATCGACGATGTCCGCTCGCTCGAGGTGCTGCGCTGGAACCGGCAATTCTCGATCAACCTGCGGGCCCCTTCGGTCCTCGCCGGGGCGATGGCCAACCGGCTTCCGGCGGAGCGGCAAGGTGCGATCGTCAACATCATCGATCAGCGCGTCCGGAAGCTGACGCCGCAATACTATTCCTACACGCTGACCAAATCGGCCCTGCTTGCGGCGACGACGACCATGGCGCAGGCGCTCGCCCCGCGCATCCGCGTCAACGCCGTCGGCCCCGGCCCGACCTTCGCCAATGCGCATGGCGGCGAAAGCGCCCTTGCCGCCGAGGCGGCCGGGACGCTGCTGAACCGCAAGGTCGAACCCCGGGAGATCGCCGATGCCGTACTTTATCTTGCCCGCGCCGAAGCGATCACCGGCCAGATGATCGCGGTCGACGCCGGCCAGCATCTCGCCTGGCGCACGCCCGATATCGTCGACTGACGGCGCCGGCCGCTCAGACTTTCGCCTCGGTGCTGTAGGGCGCCCGGCCGCTCGCCAGCGCGTCGTCGAGCAATTCGAGCCTGTCCTGGCCCCAAAACACCTCGCCGCCGAGGACATAGCTCGGCGCGCCGAAGACACCGGCCTTCACCGCCGCCTCGCTCGAAGCCGCATAGCGCGCCGCAACCGCCTCCGACTCGGCTTCGCCGACCAGCGCCTCGCCGTCGAGCCCGGACGCATCGGCCATCCCGATCACCAAATCGCGCTGTGACAGGTCGAGCTCCTGCGCCCAGACGCCGGCCAGCACGCGCTCCATGAAGCCGCCAGGGTCCTTGCCGGCGAGCGTCGCGGCGATCAGCGCCCGGTCGGCCAGTGCGATGTCGAGCGGGAAATGGCGCGGGAACAGGTTCAGCGCCTTGCCGCGCCGCTCGCGCCAGCGCTGCAATTCGAGGATGCGATAGCGCTGGCGTACCGGGTGGCGCTTGGGCAGCGGCAGGCCGCCGGTCTCGTCGAAGACCGAGCGCAACGGCACCGGAAGATAGTTGACGGCGCAGCCATGACGCGCGGCGATCGACAGGAAGAGCTCGTGCCCGAGATAGGTCCAGGGCGAAAGGAGGGAAAAATAATAGTCGATCTGTCGCTGCATCGCCGGTCTCCACGCAAGGCGTGCGAGATTGCCCTCCCGCAACGCGCCGCGACAAGGGGTTCCTGCGCGACGGCTCATGCGCGAATCGCGTGTACGGATCGAAGGCCAGCGCCCTCCGCGCGGGCGCAGCGAATTCCGGCGGAATACGCCTCAGGCGGTCTTGTTCTTCACCGCCCCGATGATCGCCGTCAGGATCGCGCCGCCGGCACCGCCGCTGATCAGGTTGGCGAGAATGCCGCCGATGCTGAGATTGCCGCCCGCCGCCGCCGCGGTGATCGCCGGCAGCACGATCGGGACCAGTTGGCCGAGCACGCCGCCGCCCACAAGTCCGGCGATGGTGTTGCCGATGGTGCCCAGATCGAAGCTTGGCGAGGCCTTGCCGGCCGCATTGCCGCCGATCGCGCCGGCGACCAGATTCATCAGAATCTGTTCCATATGTCCCCCGCAGCCATGTTGATGGTGGATGACCGCGGAAGGATGACTCCGTCCCGTCCCGCAAGCAACCAGAGATGACGCAAGGGCAGGCCGGCAGTGATCAGGTCAGCGTGATCGCCGAAATCAGCCGGCCGTAATCCCCCTCCTGGCGATGGGTGGTGCGGCGGTAGCTGTAGAAGCGCGCCTCGTCGGCATAGGTACACAGGCCAAGATCGATGAAACGACCGATCCCCGCCTCCTGGGCGCGATGGGCAATGAAGGCCGGCAGGTCGAACATCGCATGCGCCGGACGCTCCGAGGCATGAAAGAAGCGCGAGAAGGTCGGATTTTCCGCCTTGAAGCGCTCGATGAACTCCGGCCCGACTTCATAGGCCGCGGCACTGATCGTCGGGCCGAGCACGGCGATGATGCGCTCGCGCCGCGCGCCGAGCTTCTCCATCGCCGTCACGGTCGCGCCGACGATACCGCTGAAAGCGCCCTTCCAGCCCGAATGCGCGGCACCGATGACCCCGGCCTCGCTGTCGGCGAACAGGATCGGCCCGCAATCGGCGCTGGAGACGCCGAGCGCGACACCGTGAGCGATCGTCACCATCGCATCGGCCTGCGGACGCTCGGCCGGCCAGGGCCCGGTCACGACAGCCACATCGGGCGAATGCACCTGGTAGACGCTGACGAACTTGTCGCGCTCGACGCCGAGCTGCGCCGCCATGCGCGCCCGATTCTCGGCGACATGGCCCTGGTCGTCACGCGAACCGACGCCGCCGTTCAGCGAGGCGTAGATCCCGGTCGAGACCCCGCCCTCGCGCGTGAAGAAGGCATGCCGGATGCCGGTTTCACCGGCAAGATCGGGAGAGGTGATGAACATCGCTTTCCAGCTCCGATTCAGGGGGCGGCCTGCTCTGGCAGGCGATGAAGGTCAAATCCGGGCAGCAAGGGCAGGCGCGGGTCGGCCAGTGCCAACACCTTGAAGAGCTGCCCCATATCAGTCCCACGGTCGGCTGCGACGAGCCGGCTCGCGCCGGCTGCGAGCCTCGCCGCATGCTCCGGCACCGCCCGCCGCGACAGCGCCGCAACGCGCTGTTCGAGCCCCAGCGCCAGCAGGAAATCGCGCTGCCTAACCGCGCCATGCACTGCCGCGCCAGCCGCCCGACCAGCCTGCGCCATGCGCGCGAAATCGACGTGGACGGTCAGATCGGCATCACCGGGCTCGGCCAACGGATCGACGAAGCCGTGCTGCCGCATCGCCTGCAGGGTATCGCCGAAGCCGGTCTGCACCGCGCCATAATCGATGAAGAGACCCACACCGCCCTCTGCCGCGACATGGCGCGCAACGGTCGCGACCGTCTCCAGCGCCGCGAGCGGCTGCTCCAGCACGGCGCCTTGCGAGGCTGGGCGCGCAATCCGCCCTTCGGGTGCGGCAGACAAGCCGAAAGCGAAGCGCCCCTCGCCGTCGAGGCCGACCAGCCGCTCGCGCCAGCCTTCCGGTGTCAGGACGAACTGGTCGAGCGGCAGGGCGTCGAGGAATTCATTGGCGACGATGAGCGCCGGCCCATCCAGCGCGTCCTCGATCCGCTCATACCAGACGGGAGCCATGCCGCTCGCGGCCAGCGTCGCCCTCTGCCGCTCGCGCAGCACCGGGCTGGTCTCGACCATGTGGACGGTCAGCGCCTCGCGAAAACCGGACACGACCTTGCCGGCTCGCAGCATGTCCTGCATCAGCGTGCCACGGCCGGGGCCGAGTTCGACAAGGCGGAACGGCGCCGGCTTGCCCATCATGCGCCAGGCGGTCGCCGCCCAGAGCCCGATCAGCTCGCCGAATATCTGGCTGATCTCCGGCGCCGTGGTGAAGTCTCCGGCAGCGCCGAACGGATCCTGCTTCATGTAGTAGCCATGACGCGGATGGCCGAGGGCGAGTGCCATGTAGCGGGAGACGCTGAGCGGCCCCTCGTCGCGGATCAGCCGGGCGAGCTCCTGCCCCAGCGGCGTCACGATTGCGCCTGCCCTCGCCGCGCACGCAGGACCAAAGCGAGCCCCGCCAGGAACAGCGGGATCGACAGCAGCATGCCCATGGTCAGCCCGCCGCCGCTGCCCATGCCGGTGCCGAACAGGAAGCCGAGCTGCGGATCCGGCTCGCGGAAGAACTCGGCGGCGATGCGCGCCACCGCATAGCCCATGCCGAACACGCCGGCGACGAGGCCCGGCCGCCTGAAGCCGCCGGCCCGCACGACCAGAGCGAGCAGGAGGAAGAGCACCAGCCCCTCGCCGAAGGCCTCGTAGAGCTGGCTTGGATGGCGCGGCACCGGCCCGGCATGCGGGAAGACCATCGCCCATGGCACGTCCGGCGCCGGCCGGCCCCAGAGCTCGGCATTGATGAAATTGGCGATGCGGCCGAGGAACAGGCCGATCGGCACGACCGCAGCCGAGAGATCGAAGACACTGAGCACCGGCACGCCGCGCCGGCGCGCGAACAGGACGAGCCCGGTCGCGGCTCCGACCAGCCCGCCATGAAAGGACATGCCGCCCTGCCAGACCGCGACGATGTCCTGCGGGCGCGCCAGATAGCGCTCGAGATCGTAGAACAGCACGAAGCCGAGGCGCCCGCCGAGAACCACGCCGAGCGCGACGAAGAGCAGCATGTCGTCGAGCTGGTCGGCGCCCGGCCGGGCGCGGCCGCCCCACAGCCCGTCGGCCATCACCAGCTTGCGGGCATACCACCAGCCGCCGAGTAGCCCGGCGACATAGGCAAGACCATACCATTTGATCGCGACCGGCCCGAGCTGGAGCGCGACCGGATCGATCACGGGGAAGGGAATGGCGAAGACGGGCATCGGCAGGCAATCCGGGAGGCTGAGCGCGTGATGTCGAACGCTGACAGGGCGCGGTCAAGCGGAAATGCGCACCGCTCGCCCGCTGGCGACCGCATTGACGGGCCCGGCCTGCGCTCCGGTCAGGGCAACCCGGAATAGCCGAACCGCGGTCAGTTGTCCTTGGTCCGGCGACGGCGAACCGGCTTCGCCTCGCTCGGCTCCGGCAGCTTGGCCTTGGCTTCGGCCTCGATCGCTTCCTTGGCGAGACGCAGCGCCTTCAGGCGCTCCGTCTTCTGTCGCAACTGGAGGGCTTCGTCCTCGATCGTCTGCCAGACCAGCGAGGCATCGCGCTTGCGCTGTTCGGATTTCTCGAAAGCGACCTGCGCGCGCGCCTTGGCATCTTCCAGCTTCATGTTGCGGCTCGACATGGCAACCTCTCTCCAGCTGGTGTCGGATGCGCGTCAGCTCGCCGGGCGGGGCGCCATGCCGGGCCGGGGCGTCCTGCCAAGCGGTGGCTTGCGCTTCGGCGCGGGCAACAGGCCGTCGCGCTGCGCCTGCTTGCGCGCCGCTTTCCTTGCACGCCGGATGGCATCGGCGCGTTCGCGCACACGCCGCTCGGACGGCTTCTCATAGGCCCGGCGCTGCTTCATTTCCCGAAACACGCCTTCGCGCTGCATCTTCTTCTTCAGGACACGCAGCGCCTGATCGACATTGTTGTCGCGCACAAGAACCTGCATCGGCATCCTTTCTTCAAAAAACAAAAAAGGGCCGGGCTTGATGTCCCGACCCCTCGATAGCCCTTGCCTCAGAGCGTTACGTGATGGCGCCAGTACATCCGTGGTCGCCGTTCAGATCGCTTCGCCCGTGGCAGCGGGCCTTCATTCGGCGCGCAGATTATCCGCCGACATCTTGCCGGAGCGCTTGTCCTGGACCAACTCGTAGCTGATCTTCTGGCCATCGCGCAGATCGCGCATGCCTGCCCGCTCGACGGCGCTGATATGGACGAACACGTCCTGACCGCCATCATCCGGCTGAATGAAACCAAAACCCTTGGTGGCGTTGAACCACTTGACCGAACCCGAGCTCATCGGAGCCTCCTACAGTCGTGCTTGATGAAGCCGCACGAAACAGTGCAGCGGCGATTTCGAACAGAGGAGGAAGATCGTCAGCGCGGCGCATTCACGAGCGCCGAGGCCAAGTCGTTCGGCCCAATATCGAAACACAGATATAGAGTCCGGGATCGATTTTGTCAATAAAAAATTCAAAAAGAGGTCAAATCACCTCTCGGCCGCCCTTGCAGATCGCCCGGAAAATCTCGATCACATCAACGGAAAATGAGCAAGCCGACCGCCTGAATACAAAGCTATTCAAGCGGGCGAACGACCCGTTCATCGGCGCGAAACCGTACGTGATGCGCCGGGCAGGACGGAGCCGCTCCTGACATGACGAAGCGCCTGCGGCATCCTACATGCAGACCATGAATCGCGAACGCCCCGACATCCCCGAAGACGAGATCGAGCTGGAGGACGAGACCAGCCTCCCCGCGCCTGAGCCTGCGCTCGACCTCGGCGAGGCCTCTCCCGGCGCGCTCAAGGCCGGCATCGAGGTGATCGCCGAATTCGCCAGGCACCTGCCGAACAAGCCCGGCGTCTACCGGATGTTCGATCGCGCCGGCGAGGTGCTCTATGTCGGCAAGGCCAAGAGCCTGAAGAACCGGGTCTCGGCTTACGCCCGTGGCATGGCCCACACCAATGCGGTGGCGCGGATGATCGCCGAGACCGCGAACATGGAGTTCGTCACCACCGGCACCGAGACCGAGGCGCTGCTGCTCGAATCGAACCTGATCAAGCAGCTCAGGCCGCGCTACAATGTGCTGCTGCGCGACGACAAATCCTTCCCCTACATCTTCCTCTCCGGCGACCATCCGGCGCCGCAGATCGCCAAGCACCGCGGCTCGCGCCAGCGCAAGGGCGATTATTTCGGTCCCTTCGCCTCGGTCTGGGCGGTGGAACGCACCATCGACGCCCTGCAGAAAGCCTTCCTGCTGCGCTCCTGCTCGGACAGCTATTACGAGAACCGCACGCGGCCCTGCCTGCTCTTCCAGATCAAGCGCTGCTCGGGCCCCTGCACCGGCGAGATCTCGCATGCCGACTATCAGGCCCTCGCCGATCAGGCGCGCGACTTCCTCTCCGGCCGCTCCTCGGCGGTGAAGCAACTGCTCTCCGAACGCATGCAGGCGGCGGCCGAGGAGCTCGAATTCGAGAAGGCAGCGCGTTATCGCGACCGGCTGGCGGCGCTCTCGGCGGTGCAGGCCGGGCAGGACATCAACACCCAAGGCGTCGAGGAAGCCGACGTCTTCGCCATCGACGAGCAGGCCGGTCAGTTCTGCGTCGAGATCTTCTTCTTCCGCAACAAGCAGAACTGGGGCAACCGCGCCCTCTTCCCGCGCGCCGACAAGAGCCTGAGCCCGGCCGAGGTGCTCGCCTCGGTCGTCACGCAATTCTACGACGACAAGCCGCCGCCACGGCTGGTCCTGGTCTCGCATGATCTGCCCGAGGCCGAGCTGATCGCCGAAGCGCTCTGCACCCGCGCCGGCCGCAAGGTCGAACTCGCCGCCCCCAAGCGCGGCGAGCGGCGCGATCTCGTCGCCCATGCCCAGAAAAACGCGCATGAGGCGCTCGCCCGCAAGCTCGCCGACAATGCCGGCCAGCAGAGCCTGCTCAGCGCGCTCGGCGTCGCCTTCGGCATGGCGAAGGCGCCGCGCCGCGTCGAGGTCTACGACAACTCCCACATCATGGGCACCAACGCGGTCGGCGGCATGGTGGTCGCGGGCAGGGACGGCTTCATGAAGAGCCATTACCGCACCTTCAACATCTCCAGCGACACCATCGCAGGCGACGATTTCGGCATGATGCGCGAGGTGCTGAAGCGGCGCTTCTCGCGGCTGGCGAAGGAGGGAGCAGCAGCAGATCCCCCTTCCAGCCCTCATCCTGAAGCGGCCGTCTCGAAGGATGCTCCAGAAGGCGACCGCGCTTCGGCCATCATCCTTCAAGACGCGCCTAACGGCGCTCCTCAGGATGCGGTTTCCGCTGGGACGGATGAACCAGCGCCCGAGGCCGACGACGCCCCCTTCCCCTCGCGGCCCGACCTCGTCATCGTCGACGGCGGCAAGGGGCAGTTCGAGGCGGCGCGCAAGATCATGGCCGAATGCGGCGCGAGCGACATTGCGCTCGTCGCCATCGCCAAGGGCGAGGACCGCAACGCCATGCGCGAGACCTTCTTCATGGTGGGGCGCGAGCCGTTCAAGCTGCCACCGCGCGATCCGGCGCTCTATTTCATCCAGCGGCTGCGCGACGAGGCTCACCGCTTCGCCATCGGCACGCATCGCGCCAAGCGCAAGCGCGACATCACCAAGAACCCGCTCGACGAGATTCCCGGCATCGGCCCCGCCCGCAAGCGCGCGCTCCTGCTACATTTCGGCACGGTCAAGGCGATCCAGCGCGCCAAGCTCGACGACCTGATGAAGACGCCCGGCGTCAATGCCGCGACCGCCAAGGCCGTTCACGACCATTTTCACGAGCGCTGAGCCCCTCTCACGGCTGATCGGCCCGATCTGAGCCGGGCCGGCCTCGCCAACGGCGGCCGGCGTCGAAACGCAGCTTCGCCATGCAATCACCTTGTTCCGTGTTGACGCTGTCGCAAAGGCGCGGCTTGGTGTTCTTCGTGACGATTCTTCCTGATGCTATCCGGCGCCGCGGCCCCTGGTCGCTGCCAAATCTTCTGACCTATGGCCGGATCGCTGCGATTCCGGCGCTGGTGGCGCTGCTGTTCTGGCCGCGCGACGACTGGGCCCGCTGGGCGGCGCTGGCGATCTATGTCGCCGCCGCGATCACCGACTATCTCGACGGCTGGCTCGCGCGCGCCTGGAGCCAGCAATCTGCGATCGGCCGCATGCTCGATCCGATCGCCGACAAGCTCCTCGTCTGCGCGCTCCTGCTGATGCTGGTCCATACCGAGACGATCAAGGGCTGGTCGATCTGGGCGGCGATCGTCATCCTCTGCCGCGAGATTCTGGTTTCGGGCCTGCGCGAGTTCCTCGCCGACCTCAAGGTCAGCGTCCCCGTCAGCAAGGTCGCGAAATGGAAGACGACCGCACAGCTCTTCGCGCTCGGCTTCCTCGTCGTCGGCCCGGCCGGCGACCAGGTCCTGCCCCACAATACCCAGATCGGGATCGTCATGCTCTGGATCGCCGCCGTGCTGACGATCTATACCGGCTGGGACTATTTGAACGCCGGCATCCGGCATCTCGTCGCCATGGATGAGCGCGCGCCATGAACCAGCATGTAGCCGCCCCGCCCCTGAAGCTCGTCTATTTCGCCTGGGTGCGCGAGCGCGTCGGCCTCGCCGACGAGATCGTCTCGCCGCCGCCCGGCACCGCGACCATCGCCGAGCTGGTGCGCTGGCTGAAGACCCGCGGCGAAGGCTATGAGCTCGCCTTCGAGAACGAGGCGATCGTGCGTGCCGCCATCGACCATACCCATGCCAAGCCCGCAGCCTCGATCGCCGGGGCCCGCGAGATCGCCTTCTTCCCGCCGATGACCGGCGGCTGAGCGGGGACGGACGATGACCCCGGTGGTCCGCATCCAGCGCGAGGATTTCGACCTCGGCGCCGAGGTCGCGGCGCTCGCCCGCGGCGATGCCGATATCGGCGCCGTCGTCAGCTTCACCGGCCTGTGCCGCGACGAGAGCTGCCGGCTCGCCGCTCTGGAACTCGAGCATTATCCGGGCATGGCCGAGGCCGAGATCGCGCGGGTCGCTGCGGAGGCCGCCGCGCGCTGGCCGCTCTCCGGCCTCCTCGCCATTCACCGCTTCGGCCTGATCAGGCCGGGCGAGCAGATCGTCCTGGTCATCGCCGCATCGAGCCATCGCCGCGAAGCCTTCGAGGCCGCCGATTTCCTGATGGATTATCTCAAGACCCGTGCCCCGTTCTGGAAGCGCGAGCATCTCGCCGATGGCAGCATCGGTGGCTGGGTCGAGGCCAAGGCGGATGACGACAGGGCGGCGGAACGCTGGAGCTGACGGTGGGCACGCTATGGTTTCTAACGAGGCTGGTCCCGCTCTGCGGCGCGATGCTCCTGGCTGCGATGGTCCCGGCATCGGCACAGGGCCAGAGCAAGACCTTCCGCGACTGGACCGCCGGCTGCGACAACCTTCGCAGCTGCACGGCGCTCTCACTGCCCGATGAAACCGCCCAGACCGTCGGCTATCTCAGGCTCGAACGGCCCGCCGGCCCTGGCGGCGCCGTCTCCCTCTCACTCAAGCTGACGGGCGAGAAACTCAAGGCGCCGCTCACGATCGGCCTCAAGCTCGACGACGCGCCATTCCCGGCCGGCGGCAAGCCGCTTGCCGCCGGCGTCGAGGACGGCGAGACCGCCCGTATCGTCTTTTCGGAGGTCGACACCGCGGCGCTGATCGCTGCTGCGCGCAAGGCGAGCAGGCTTTCAGCCACGCTGGCCGGCAAGACCTATGCGATTTCGCTCGCCGGCTCGGTCGCGGCCATGCTCTGGATCGACGAGCAGCAGGGCCGGCTCAACACCATGACGGCGCTGATCCGCAAGGGCCCGGCCGCCGCGAGCACCGTGCCGTCTCCGCCGGCCCTGCCGGTGATCGCCGCCAGGGCGACCGGCCCGGCGCTGGCCGACGGTACGGCGAAGGCGTTGGGCGCCGCCCTGCGCAAGCATCTGAAGGCGAGCGACCCGGACGCCTGCGAGGACGATGACAGGGGTGCCCGCCACAACCCGGACCGGGCCTGGCCCCTCGATGGCGGACGCAAATTGATCGGGCTGTATTGCGGCGCCGGCGCCTACAACATCCTCACCGGCTACTGGCTGGTCACGGGCGACGCGATGGCCGGCGCACGCAAGGTCGCCTTCGCCGGCAATGACGACAATGTCCTGATCAACTCGGATTACACCCCGGAGAGCGGCCAGATCGGCTATTTCGCCAAAGGCCGCGGCATCGGCGACTGCGGTGGCTCGGGCAACTACGCCTGGACCGGCTCCGACTTCGCGCTCACGGCGCTCAGCGCGATGGGCGAATGCCGGCAGCTGCCGTCGGACGACTGGCCGGTGCTCTTCCGCAGCGAAGTGAAGGTCACGAAATGAAAAATCCCGGGCAGCGGAGCTGCCCGGGACGAATTCAAACCAAGATGTTGGGCAGCCTCAGGCCGCCTTGGACTTCGGACGAACCTCGTCCGAATAATCTTCCATGACCACCTTGCCCATATTGCCGGTGACGAAGTTGTAGGGTCCGATCTCGGAGACCAGCGTCACCTCGGCGGCCGAGCCGGTGATGAAGCACTCGGAGAAGCCTTCCAGCTCCTCCGGCCGGATTCGGCGCTCGACCACCTCGAAACCGCGCTTCCTGCACAGTTCGATCACCGACTGGCGGGTGATGCCGTTCAGGAAGCGGTCGGCGGTCGGGGTGTGGATCACGCCGTCCTTGATGAAGAAGATGTTGGCGCCCGTGCATTCGGCGACATTGCCTTCCCAGTCGAGCATCATCGCATCGGCATAGCCGGCGCGCTCCGCCTTGTGCTTGGAGAGCGTCGCGATCATGTAGAGGCCGGCGGCCTTGGCATGCACCGGGGCGCAGGCCGGGTCGGGACGGCGATAGGTCGCGATGTCGAGGCGCACGCCCTTCAGCTTCTGCGCCATGTCGAACATGCTCGGCCATTCCCAGACCGCGATCGCGGTATGGATCGCGTTGTTCAGACCGGAGACGGCCATCATCTCCGAGCCGCGCCAGGCGACCGGGCGGACATAGGCGTCGCGCAGGCCGTTTTCCTTGAGGCAGAGATACTTGGCTTCATCGAGCTCGGCGACCGAATAGGGGATCGTGAAATCCATGATCTCGGCCGATTTGTGCAGGCGCTGCGAGTGCTCGGTGCACTTGTAGATCACGCCGTCATAGGCGCGCTCGCCCTCGAAGATGCAGGATCCGTAATGCAGCCCATGGGTCAGTACGTGCACCTTGGCGTCCTTCCACGGCACGAGCTTGCCGTCGAACCAGATGACGCCGTCGCGCTGGTCGAAAGGAATGACTGACATGGTACAGATCCTCCTGATCCTCTTCTTGCAGCCGACATCGCCACAAGGCGAAACCGGGTGCAAGCGCGGTATCAAAACTACGCCGAAGCCGGCGCTTGCGACATAATCGGTCGCACCGCGTGCTTGACCGGTAATCTTACGTCTGAGATATGTCAACAAGGCTGACATAAAAAGAGATCACGAACGTGAGCACGCCCACCCCGACTCCCGTAGCACCGGCCGCATCAGAAACGTCGAGCCAGCCGGTGCCCTACGACCTGATCGAGCTGTTCTTCTTCGCATATCGCGACTTCGTCGGCGATCCCGACCGCATCCTCGCCGATTACGGCTTCGGCCGCGCCCATCACCGCGTGCTGCACTTCGTCCAGCGCCGGCCGGGCATGACCATCGCCGAGCTGCTCGATATCCTGCAGATCACAAAGCAGAGCCTCAACCGGGTGCTGAAGGAGCTGGTCGAGACCGGCTTCGTCGAGCAACGGCCCGGCACCCGCGACAAGCGCCAGCGCAAGCTGCACGCCACCGCGGCAGGGCGCGAGCTCGCCATTCGCCTCGCCGAGTTGCAGGCCAGGCGCATCGGCCGCGCCCTCGAAGCGGCGGGCCCCGAAACGGCCCCGATCATCGCGCGCTATCTCGCCGGACTGATCGATCCGGCCGCACGACGCGGCGTTATGGCGCATCTGGCTGGGTCGACCTGACGCTTCGTGCTAGTCGGAAGGGCATGAGCCCGAAGACGACATTGGCGAGAGGGATGGGATGATGGCGCCGAGCGGCCAGCGCAAGCCGATTCCGGACGAGGCCCCGCATATCCTGGTGGTCGACGACGACCGCCGCCTGCGCGACCTGCTGGCGCGCTTCCTCGGCGACCACGGCTACCGCGTCACCACCGCCGCCAACGCGGCTGAGGCCGATAATCGTCTCGGACATCTCGTCTTCGACGCCATGGTGCTCGACATCATGATGCCCGGCGAGAACGGCTTCGACTTCGCCCGTCGCCTGCGCACCGGCTCGGAGATCCCGATACTGATGCTGACGGCGCGCGCCGACAGCGGCGACCGCATCACCGGGCTGGAACTCGGCGTCGACGACTATCTTTCCAAGCCCTTCGAGCCGCGCGAGCTGATCCTGCGGCTCGGCAACATCCTCAAGCGAAACGCCCAGCCCGAACCGCCACCCCCGCCGCCGCGCCCGGACTATGTCCGCTTCGGCCCTTTCATCTTCGGTCTCGCCCGCGGTGAGTTGCGCCAGGGCGAGGAATCGATCCGCCTGACCGAACGCGAGCGCGAGATCCTGACCGTTCTCGCCGAGCGGGCCGGCGAGCATGTGCCGCGCGAGCAGCTCGCCAATCAGGGCTCGGCCGCCAACGACCGCACCATCGACGTCCAGATCAACCGGCTGCGCCGCAAGATCGAGCGCGACCCGACCGATCCGCTCTATCTCCAGACCGTCCGCGGCGTCGGCTACCGCCTCGTCGTCGACCGGGGCTGAAGGTCATGGCCGACGCCTCGCTCCGGCGCCGCCTCCTCCCCCTCGCCACGGGGATCGGTACCTGGCTGCGCCGGGTGGGCACCGTTCTGGCGCGCATCGGCGCCGCCCTGTTCGCACCGCTCAAGCGCCTGCAGAAGCGCCCGGCGCGGGCGATCAGCCGGGTCATGCCCAAGGGCCTCTATCCGCGGGCGCTGGTCATCGTCATCGCGCCGGTCGTGCTGCTGCAATCGGTCATCGCCTATGTCTTCATGGAGCGTCATTGGCAGACGGTGACGCAGCGGCTCTCCGCGGCGGTCTCGCAGGACATCGCCGCACTGATCGACGTCTATGAGAGCTACCCGCAGGACAAGGACGCGACCCTGCTCTCGCGCATCGCCGAGGAGCGGCTCGGCCTCGATGTCGACATCCTGCCCGACACCGACCTGCCGGCGCCGGGTCCGCGCCCCTTCTTTTCGCTGCTCGACAGCGCGCTCTCGACCGAACTCAGCCAGCAGGTGAAGCGGCCGTTCTGGCTCGACACCGTCGGCCGCTCCAGCCTGATCGAGATCCGCATCAAGCTCGGCAAGGACGTAATGCGTGTCCTGACCCGGCGCAGCCAGGCCTATGCCTCGAACAGTCACATCTTCCTGCTCTGGATGACCGGCACCTCGCTGATCCTCCTGACCATCGCCGTGCTCTTCCTGCGCAACCAGATCCGGCCGATCCTGCGCTTGGCCGACGCGGCCGAGGCCTTCGGCAAGGGGCGCGACGCCGATTTCCGCCCGCGCGGGGCCCGCGAGGTCCGCCGCGCCGGCAATGCCTTCATCGAGATGAAACGCCGCGTCGAGCGCTCGATCGGCGAGCGCACCATGATGCTGAACGGAGTCAGCCACGATCTGCGCACCATCCTGACCCGCTTCAAGCTCTCGCTCGCCTTGCTCGAGCGCTCTCCCGACCTCGAGGCGATCGAGAAGGATGTCGACGAGATGAGCCGCATGCTCGAGGACTATCTCGCCTTCGCGCGCGGCGATGCCGGTGAATCGCCGGTCGAGACCGATATCCGCTCGCTGCTGGAGCATCTCAAGGCCGATGCCGAGCGCCAGGGCCACCAGACCGAACTCACCGTCGCCGGCGACCCGCTCGTCGTCGTCCGCCCCGACGCCGTCCGCCGGCTGCTGACCAATCTGGTTTCCAACGCGGCCCGCTTCGGCGACCGCATCGCCATCCGCGCCACGCATGATGCGCGCTATCTCATCGTCATGGTCGATGATGACGGGCCGGGCATCGCGCCGGAGCTGCGCGAGGACGTGTTCAAGCCGTTCTTCCGCCTCGACGAGGCCCGCAATGTCGATGGCGGCGGTACCGGTCTCGGCCTCGCCATCGCCCGCGACATCGCCCGCTCGCATGGCGGCGACATCATGCTGGGCGACTCCCCGCTCGGCGGCCTGCGCGCCACGGTGCGCCTGCCGGTCTGAGCGGGCGGACTCTCCAGCCTGTGCGCAAGAAGCCCCGGGGTCGAGCTACGCTCGCCCGGGCCCACGACCGATGGCCCGTTCGGCTGGAAGCGCTCTACTGGCGCCAGGGCGCCTTGCGGGCCGAGCGGTTCACGCGCTCGACATCGCTCTGCGACAAGGCGAGATCGGACAGCGCCTGGTCGTCCATGCGGTAGAGGGCACGCGCGCTCGCCCGCCTGGCGAGCCAGTCCTCGAAACGCAGCAGCAGCCCGGAAAGGCCCATAGCGGCATGCTTCTCGGCGAGTTGGGATAGATTTTCTGTGGCGGTCCTGGCCGGCATGGCGGCCTCCTGTCATGGCGATTATGCTCATGAATCTGCGCCTTGCGGACCAGCCGAGCAAATGAGAACTTCTACGCTTCCGCCCAAGCTGAACTTGGCCAGTCAATGTCCCGTCGCCAGCTTCCGCCACTGACCGCGCTGCGCGCCTTCGAGGCGGCGGCGCGGCATCTCAACTTCGAGCGGGCCGGCGACGAGCTGGCGGTCACCGCAAGCGCCATCGGCCAGCAGGTCCGGGCGCTCGAGAGCTGGCTGCGGCGCCCCCTTTTCACCCGGCTGCCGAGCAAGGGCGTAGCGCTGACCGCCCTCGGCGAGCGCTATGCCACCACGATCTCGGGCCTGTTCGACCAGCTCGACGAAGCCACGGCGCAGGCGATGCGTCCCGATGCCTCGACCGCGCTGACGGTCAGCACCATGCCGAGTTTCGCCCTGAGCTGGCTGATCCCCAGGCTCGGCTCGCTGAAGGAGCGCCATCCCGAGCTCGAAGTGCGGATCTCGATCTCGGCGCATCTGACCGATTTCGGGCGCGAGGATGTCGACGTGGCGATCCGCTTCGGCCAGGGTGTCTATCCCGGCCTGCGCTCCGACCTGCTGATGGAGGAGCACTTCTTCCCCGTGTGCAGCGCCGCGCTGCTCGGCAACCCTCAGCGCCCCTTGCGCGAACCCTCCGACCTTCGTCATCACACTCTGCTGCACGAGGCGGCGGAGAGCATTCCCGGCTACATCACTTGGCCGCGCTGGCTCGCCATGGCCGGCGTCGATGGGGTCGATTCCGCTCAGGGACCCCGCTTCTCGCACACCTTCCTGGCCTTGCAGGCTGCCGCCTCGGGCCAGGGCGTCGCGCTCGCGACCAGCGTGCTGATCGGAGATTATCAGGATGCGGGCCGCCTCGTCCGGCCCTTTCCGCATCAGGTCAGGAGCCCCTACCAATATTATCTGGTCTGCCCGGAAGCCTCGGCCGAGCGGCCGGCGATCGCGGCGTTCCGCAATTGGATACGAAACGAGGCGAAGGCCCACAACGAACGGCACTGACCCGGATCGCCGGGATCAGGCGCCGGGCTCCGGTCGGATCACCGGCAATTGCTGCAGCCGCGCCACGGCATGGTCGAGGAACACCCTGACCTTCGACGCCAGCTGCTGGCCGCCTGGTACGACGAGCTGGACCGGCGCGGCCGCGGGCTCCCATTCGCGCAGCAGCCGGATCAGCGTGCCTTCCGCGAGATCCGGCGCGACCTGATAGGACAGCGCCCGTGCCAGGCCGCGCCCGGAACGGGCCGCGATCAGCACCGACTCGACTTCGTTGACGATCAGGCGTGGCGTGATCGTCACGCCGGCGTCGCGGCCGCTGCCGGCGAAGCGCCAGAACAGCGTCTGGCCGGCGGCGATGCTGGCGATGGTGTCGTGCCCGGCAAGATCGGAGGGCCGCTGCGGGATGCCACGCCGCGCGAGATAATCGGGAGACGCCACCAGCACCCGCCTGACCTCACCGACCTTGCGGGCGACCAGCCGCGAATTCGGCAGCGCCCCGATCCGAACGGCCAGGTCGAGCCCCTCCTCGATCAGGTCGAGATTGCGGTCGGACAAGGTCAGCTCGACCTGCACCTCGGGATGAAGGTCGAGGAACTCGGCCACGATCGGCGTGACATGGCGCCGGCCGAAGGCGAGCGGCGCCGTGATCCGCAGGACCCCGCGCACCGGCGCGCCGGCGACGTCCGACAGCGAGGCATCATATTCCGACAGGATCCGCCGCGCCGAGGCCGCCAGTTCCCGTCCGGCTTCGGTCGCCATCAATTGCCGTGTCGTGCGCGCGATCAGGCTGACACCGGCTCGCCTTTCGAGGGCGGCGAGCGCCCGCGTCACCGCCGGGCGCGAGCGTCGCAATTGCCTTGCCGCCCCGGCGAGGCTGCCCGTGTCGATGATCGCGACGAAGATCGAAAGCTCGTCGAGACGGTCCAGCTTCGTTGCTCCGAATGGAATTCTGATTTGCGACGATACTGTCTTTCGACCGTCAGGCGAAACAATCAGATTTGCCGGGCAACAAGGAGGTCCCCATGTCCGGCTCCCGCATCGTCCTGCACGGCACCGCTCTCTCCGGTCACACCCACCGGGTCGAACTCCTCCTGCGCGCATTGGAGCTGGCGTTCGACTTCGTGCCGGCGCCGGCGGAAGTCCGCCGGGCCGAAGCCTTTCGCGCCCTCAACCCGTTCGGCCAGATCCCGGTGCTGCAGGATGGCGACCTCACCCTCGCCGACAGCAACGCCATCATGGTCTATCTGGTCAGGCGCTATGCGCCGCAGAGCAACTGGCTGCCGGACGAGCCGGTCGCGGCAGCCCAGACCCAGCGCTGGCTCTCAATCGCCGCCGGCGAGATCATGCACGGGCCGGCCATCGCCAGGCTGATCGCCCAGTTCAACTTCCCCGACGAGCCGGGCCGGGCCGAACGCATCTCGACCCGTCTCCTCGCCTTCATGGATGGGCATCTCCAGGATCGCAGCTTCCTCGCCGCCGGGCATCCGACGCTGGCCGATCTCGCCTGCTACTCCTATGTCGCGCATGCCCCGGAAGGCGGCATCGACCTCGCCCCCTATCCAGCCGTCGGCGCCTGGCTCGCCCGCGTCGAAGCGCTGCCCTTCTTCAAGCCGATGCCACGCTCACCCGTTCCGGCGAGGGGGTGACCGCGATGGACGGGCAGCCTTTCCACCCGGGCGAGCTGAAGGCGCAGGCGCTTGCCGGGCAAAGCTCACGCGGGACCGGAATCCGCAGCTTCATGCCGGACCAGCATCGGGAGTTCTTCGCGCTGCTGCCCTACATCTTCGCCGCCGGACTCGACACGGCCGGCCATCCGATCGCGACCGTGCTGACCGGCGAAGCAGGCTTCGTCACCAGCCCGTCGCCGACCGAGCTTGCGATTGCCGCCCGGCCCGCGGCGTATGACCCGGCCATGGCGGCCTTCGCGGCCGGAGCGCCGATCGGCCTCCTCGGACTGGATTTCCGTACACGTCGGCGCAACCGTGCCAATGGCAGGATCACCGCGCTCACCGACGGCGGCATGACGGCCGCGATCGGCGAAAGCTTCGGCAACTGCGCCAAATACATCCAGGCCAGGCAGCACGAAGCCGTGCCGGCCTCGGCACCGACGACCGAAGAACTCGCTGGTCTCGCCGCGGCGGCCAGAAGCCTGATCGCGCAGTCGGACACGCTCTTTATCGCCAGCGCCTCGAAAAGCGGGGTCGATATCTCGCATCGCGGCGGCCGGCCGGGCTTCGTCGCCGTCGAGGGCGACCGCCTGACGGTCCCCGATTTCGCCGGCAACAGCTATTTCAACACGCTCGGAAACCTGCTGCTCGAACCAGCCGCCAGCCTGCTCTTCATAGATTTCTCGAGCGGCGATCTCATCCAGCTCCAGGGCGAGACCGAGATCGTCTGGGGCGGGCCGGAATGCGACGAACTCGCCGGTGCGCAGCGGTTCTGGCGCTTCCACAGCCAGCGCGGCTGGAGGCGCCGGGAAGCGCTGTCGTTGCGCTGGTCCGCCCCGGAACCTGCCCCCACCACGCTCGCGACGGGGCGCTGGCGGCCGACATCAGCGGCCGCCGGCTGACCGCTCAGTACATCCGCCCGCCATCCGGAACCGGCAGCCCGGGCCCGATCAGCACGACCTCGCCATCGGCATCGGGAATGCCGAGCGTCAGCACTTCCGACATGAACTTGCCGATCTGGCGCGACGGGAAATTCACCACCGCCAGAACCTGCCGGCCCGGCAGGTCCTCGGGCCGATAGTGCCTGGTGATCTGTGCCGAGGACTTCTTGCGACCAATCGTGCCGCCGAAGTCGATGACGAGCTTGATCGAAGGCTTGCGCGCCTCGGGATAGGGCTCGGCCTCGACGATGGTGCCGACGCGGATATCGACCTTGAGGAAATCCTCGAAGCCGATCGGCGCTGCGGGCTCGGACGACGTGCTCAAAATTCCTCCCAACCGCGATCATTGCTGGCGAGAACCGGCTTGCGTGGCACCGCATGGCCGTTGCTAGCGGCCGCGCGCGTCGGGCGCGGCGCCGGTGCCGGTGCCGGTGAAACGTTCGCGACCTCAGCCATCCTCGCGGCCATGGCCTTGAGCGCGGTCACGTCGCCACCGAGCTTGAAGCGCGAGACCAGGGCGGCGAGGCGGTCGGCCTCCTGCGCCAGCGCCTGCGAGGCGGCAGTCGACTGCTCGGCCATCGCCGCGTTCTGCTGCGTCGCCTGGTCCATCTCGTTGACGGCGGTGTTGACCTCCTGCAGCCCCGTCGCCTGCTCCCCGGCAGCCGAGGCGATCTCGGCGACGAGCGAGGTGGCGCGGGTGATCTCGCCGGACATGCGCTCGAGCGCCTTGCCGGTCTGCCCGACCAGCGCCACGCCCTTCTCGACCTCGACCGAAGAGGCGGTGATCAGCCCCTTGATCTCCTTGGCGGCATCGGCCGAACGCTGGGCGAGCGCCCGCACCTCGGAAGCGACGACCGCGAAGCCCTTGCCGGCATCGCCGGCACGCGCTGCCTCGACGCTGGCGTTGAGCGCCAGCAGGTTGGTCTGGAAGGCGATTTCGTCGATCACCCCGACGATCTGCGAGATCTCCTCGGAGGATTTCTCGATGCCGCCCATGGCGGCGACCGCCTCGCGGACGATCTGGCCGGACTGCTCCGCCTCACCCTTGACCTGGGTCGTCGCCTGGCTGGCCTGGCGCGCGCCTTCGGCGGTCTGGCGCACCGTCGCGGTGAGCTGGTCGAGCGCGGTCGCGGTCTCCTCCACGGACGAGGCCTGCTGCTCGGTCCGGCTGGCGAGATCGTCGGCAGCCTGACTGATTTCGCCGGCGCCGGCCTTCATGCTCTCGGTATTGTTGGCGATCTGGCGCATCGTCTCTTCGAGCTGAGCGATCGCCGCGTTGAAATCCTGCTTCAGCTTGGCGTACTCACTGCTGAAGACGGCATCGATGCGATAGGTCAGATCGCCAGCGGTCAGGTGCTCGAGACCGGCGCCCAACTCCGCCACGACAACGGCCTGCTTCTGCGCCTCGTCGCTGCGCTGCGCCTCGTTGAGGCTGCGCTGCGTATCCGCGGCACGGCGCTGCTCGCTCGCATCGGCTTCGGCCTGGGCCTTCTCGGCCTCGACCTGTTGCTTGGCCAGGGCCGCATCGCGGAACACGACCAGCGCCCGCGCCATGTTGCCGACCTCGTCCTGGCGCTCCTGATGGGCGATCGCGACCTGAAGATCGCCAGCGGCGAGCGCGCTCATGTTCTCGGACAGCCCTGCGAGCATGCGTGAGGCACGACGGCTCAGATAGAAGACCAGGCCAAACATCAGCAAGGCAAGCGGCACGAGCACGATGGCGACGTCCCGGACCAGCTCGGCGAAGGCCGTGTCGACGCTATCGAGATGCGTCCCGGTCCCGATCACCCACTGCCATTTCGGCACGGTGGCGACATAGGACATCTTCAACGACGGATCCTTGTCCCCCGTCTTCAGCCAGTGATAATCGACGAAGCCTTCACCCCGAGCCTTGCCGAGCTCGACCATGTCCTTGACGAAGAAGCGGCCATTGGCGTCCTTGAAGCCCATCATGTCCGACCCGACCAGCTTGGGGTTGGCATGGGCAATGTTGACGCCGTCGAAGCGCACCACAAACAGGTAGTTGCCATTGTCGAAGCGGGCATTGGCGATGGCGTCGATCGCCAGCTTCTGGGCGTCCGCCTCCTTCAGCTCGCCCTTCTCGACCCGCGCAAGATAGGCGTTCACCGTGGAAGCCGCCGCCTCGACGATCTCCTTCACCTCGGACCGCTTCAGCTCCACCAGATCGATACGCGCCTGATTGAGCGTCACCGCGACGCTGACCACCGCAATCACGGCGGCGAGAATCGCGACCACGCCGAACGAGCGGCCGATCGACAGCAAGGCAAATTTCTTCAGAAGGGGCATGCGCGGGCCTCGGAGGAGAGATGCCGCACAGTTGCCAGAAATCGCTAAGGGCCACTTAATGGCGCCACGTTTCCGCCACGATAGGGCGCGGCAGCTCAGATCGCCGTCGCGTAGCCATCGCCTTCTTCGCTGCGCATCCGCTCCCTTCGGCTCTCGCGCCGGCCGCCGCATAGCGCCCGCGCGAGGCCGCGCAGCGGCGCGGTGAGCCGGTGCACATCCTCGACACGGGCCATGATCCGGCCGGCGGATTTCAGCTCGCGATCGAGCTTGGCCATCGTCCGCGACAGCTCCGGCTCGTCATCATCGAGCCAGGTCTCAGCGACGCGGCTCATCAGCAGCACCGCGCCGCGGACCCTGACGGCACCGAGGCTGTCCTCGGTCGGGATGCCCGCCGAGGCCAGCAGATAGCGCCAGGAATTCACGGCGTTGCGGCCGAGCGCCGCCAGCGCCAGCGGGTCACGCCGCAACGCCGGCATCACGGCGCGCAGCCCGGCCTTGTAGGGCGCCAAGGCGTCGAGCCGGCGCATCACCAGATCGAAGACGCGCTCCTTGTAGCTTTCCTCCATCAGATCGTCGGAGTTTCCCGCCAGCACCGCGTCGTCGGCGATCCGCCCGAGCCCGCCGAGAATGGCGAGCTTGGAAGGGAACAGGCCACGCATCTCGGCCAAGCTCAGCCCGGCCTCGCGGGCGATGTCGGGCAGTTCGATCTCGTCCCAGGAGCGATTGGCCGCGAGCCGGAACAGCGCATTGATCACGGCGCGGCGCGGATCGGACTTCGGGGCCGCCGGTTTCGCGGCGGCCGGCTCGGCTTTGGGGGAAGCGGGCTTGCGTGCCATCGGATTCTCCTGTCGCCTGCTGATGCCCTGAATCTAGGCTCCGCAGGCGCCGGATGAAAGGCCGCTCAGCCGGAAAGCTCTTCAGCGCGACGTTTGGCGGCAGCAACCGCACGCCGCATCAGCAGCGGCATGCCGTCCTCAGCCATCAGGACCTCGAGCGCGGCGGCGGTCGTGCCGCCCGGCGAGGTCACATTCTGGCGCAGCGTCCCCGGAGCAAGATCGGACTGGAACAGCATCTCGCCGGCGCCTTCGACCGTCGCCCGCGCCAGCCGCCCCGCCAGATCGGCCGGCAGGCCGGCAGCTGCGCCGGCAGCCGCGAGGCATTCGACGAGATGGAAGACATAGGCAGGCCCGGAACCCGAAACCGCCGTCACGGCATCGATCAGCCCCTCGTCACCCAGCCATTCGACCTTGCCTATGCTGCCGAGCAGCGCGTCCGCCATCTCCCGCTGGCCGGCGCTGACGCCGGGGCCGGCGGCGGCGGCGGTCACGCCGCGCTGCACCGAGGCCGGCAGATTCGGCATGGCACGCACGATCGCCCCGGCATTGGGCAGGCGCTGGGCGAGATCGCCCAGCGTCTTGCCGGCGAGGATCGAGATCAGAAGGGTGCGCGGGCCGATCAGCGCCTGCACCGACGGCGCCGCAGTGTCGAGCATCTGCGGCTTGGTCGCCAGCACCACGACCTCGGCCGGGGCGACCGTCGGTGGGTTGACCGTCATCCCCTTTTCCGCAGCCAGCGCCGACATGGCATCGCTGATATGCGGGTCGACCAGGGTGATCCCCGGCCCCTTCATGCCGATACGGAGCCAGCCCTCGAGCATGGCGCCGCCCATTTTGCCTGCGCCGACGAGCACGAGGGATTGCGGAAGCTGGCTGGACATGGGCGTCTCTCTTGTCGATGCCGCGCGTCATTCTCGGGCGCAGCGAAGCGAAGACCCGGGAATCTCCTTCCGGAGACGCTCGGGTCAAGCCCGAGCATGACGCGCAATGGCGGTCCTCGACAAGCCTATGCTTCGCCGACCGTCTCCAGCATGGCGCCCTCGAGCCCCTCGCGGGCGCTCTTCCCGGCCCAAACGACGAACTGGAAGGCCTGGAAATAGCGCTCGCAGGCGTCGATCGCCGCCTTGATCATCCCGGCGGCCTGCTCCTCGGTCGGCTCGGCGCCGCCCGAGAGCAGCAGCGCATGGCGATACATCACCACGTTCTCATTGCTCCACAGGTCGAAATGGCCAAGCCAGAGCTGCTCGTTGACCAGGCTCACCAGGTTCAGGACTTCGGTCCGGCGCCGATCCGGCACCCTCAGGTCGAAGGCACAGGCGACATGGATCGACTCCACTTCCGAGAGCCAGGTGATGGCGACATGGTAGTCCGCCCAGCCGCCGGTGACGGCGACGGAGAGCTCGTCGTCGCTGTCGCGGTCGAAGCTCCAGTGGTTGAGGGCGGCAAGGCGTTCAATCAGATCGAGAGGATTGGAAGGCCGATCACTCTCGGCATCCAGATCAAGGTCCATCATGCCCAGGGTCCAACTGCCGGCGCCCTGCCCGCAAAGCAGGTCCGACGCGTTTGAGAACAGGAACACGGCGACTGGGAAAAGCGTAAGGCACACAACCCGACTGAACGACCGCGAGCGGCCGCCGGATCATCGGAAAGCTTCGCGGGACGAAGCCTGCCGACGAATCACCTCTCTTCATCGACGATAGCGCAGGCGGTCAACGTGCCCAACACGCTATCCAAGCTCGGCGGATTCGACCGTCGGCTCAATCCCCTCGCGGCGCTGTCCACAGCGCGAGACATGCGAGGGGAGCAGTTCAGTCCTTCGCGGACTTGCCCTCGAGCGCGGCGAGGCGGGCGGCGAGCTTCTCGTTCTCATCGCGCGCCAGCAGCGCCATCTCGCGCACCGCCTCGAATTCCTCGCGGGTGACGACGTCCATGTCGCGCAAGAGCCGCTCGATCTGGGTCTTCACCACGGTCTCGACCTCCCGGCGTACGCCTTGCGCCGCCCCGGCGGCGTCGGTGGCCAGACGGGCGATGTCGTCGAGGATGCGGTTGCTGGTGCTGACCATGGCGGCCTCCGGCGCTGCGGCGCCCTGCGCGCCTTGAACCGGAGATATGGCGAAGGAGCGCGCCAGGCGCAATCGCGCGCTGCGGGACGCTGCGATTTCGTCGCGGGCGACCGCTTCGTCCGACCGGCTCGCCAGCCCGTCGGGTCCGCGCTATCCATGTTCGACCAGCATCGCCGGACGGTTCCTGCCATGGCTCTGCACTTCTCGCCCGCCGAGTTCGCCCGCCGCCGCGATGCCCTGCTCGCCGCGATGGCGCGCGACCGGCTCGACGCCGCCTTCCTGTTCCAACAGGAATCGATGTTCTGGCTCAGCGGCTACGACACGTTCGGCTTCTGCTTCTTCCAGTGCCTTGTCGTGAAGGCGGACGGCACCATGGCGCTGCTGACCCGCTCAGCCGATCTGCGCCAGGCACAGCACACCTCGAATCTCTCCGACATCCGGATCTGGAAGGATGGCCGCGACGCCAACCCCGCCCGCGATCTGCTGGAACTGGCGCGCGAGATGGGACTCGCCGGCAAGCGCATCGGCGTCGAGTTCGAATCCTACGGCCTTGTCGCCGCCAATGGCCGCAAGCTCGAAGCCGCCTTCGCCGGCATCGCCGAACTCGTCGATGCTTCTCTTCTGGTGACGCGACTGAGGGCGGTGAAATCGGCGGAGGAGATCGTCCATGTCCGCCGCGCCGCTTCCCTCTCCGACGCGGCCGACAAGGCGGCGCTCGACCTGATCCGCGCCGGCGCCGACGAAGGCGAGATCCTCGCCGCCCAGCACAACGCGATCTTCTCGGGCGGAGGCGACTATCCCGCCAACGAGTTCATCATCGGCTCGGGCCGCGACGCCCTGCTCTGCCGGTACAAGAGCGGCCGCCGCAAACTCGACACCGACGACCAGATCACCCTCGAATTCGCCGGTGCCGACCGGCACTACCATGCCGCGATCATGCGCACGGTCGTGGTCGGCAGGCCGCGCCCGCTGCACCTGCGCTATCACGAGGCAGCGAAAGCCGCGCTGCTCGCCTGCGAGGCGGCGCTGAAACCCGGCAACACCGCCGGCGACGTCTTCGCCGCCCATGCGAGCAGCTTCGACGCCCATGGCCTGTCAAGCCACCGGCTCAACGCCTGCGGCTACTCGCTCGGCGCCAAATTCACCCCGTCCTGGATGGATTGGCCGATGTTCTACGAAGGCAATGACTGGGTACTGGAGCCCGGTATGGTGATGTTCGCCCACATGATCCTGATGGATTCGGAAAGCGAGACCGCGATGTGTCTGGGCCGGACCTATCTCGTCGGCGAAACCGGCGCCGAGGCGCTGAACCTGCCCGATCTCGACCTGACTGTGCGCTAGACAAGGCGACAGATTCGGGCCGTGGCGCGGCAAGAGCGACGAGGTGACAAGGGGGACGTCCCGCCGCGACAGCCAGTCAGAGCGCGCCAGCCTCGCGTTTTTCAGCGTTCCATCGTTCGGCGGAGCGCGCTCCCATCAGGAAGATCGCGCCCATCGCCAAATCGACCAGCGACATCAGGAAACCTGGCAACGCGATCTCGCCCAAGCGCCAGGAAATCAGCATCAACAGGCAGAACACCGCCTTCGAGAGGCCGAAGATCGTCAGCACGGGAGCATCGAGCATCGGCCGACGCGCCTGCCAAAGCCCCACGAGCCCGAACAGCAGAATATTGCTGGCGACGAAGCCACTGTGCAGGAATGGCACCGAAGCCGGCAGACCTGCCATTCCGCCGAATGTTTGCGGCATCAGAAACGTGAAGAAGCCCATCAGATTATAGGCGACGGTAAAATAGAGCGTCCGCCGCAACAGCTTTTCCGAGATCGTCATTCTGGCTCCCTCCAGAAAACCGACGGCGGCCGAGCCGCCTGCACGCAACTTGTCGAAGCCGAGCAGTGTCCGGTCCGGGCGCTCCGTATTGAAGGCGCCTCTCCCGCTCTCCTGCCATCGAAGTAGTCGTAGCGCCCTTGCTGGCCATCGTTTCGCGTGGAGGATGCCCCAGCCTGATCTCGGCGCACGGATCCCACCGCGGGTCCCCGGCGATCTCCACAAAAGCCTTGCTTCCCGTCATCGTCGCGCAATGCGGTACCGTCCTCGCAAACCTCTCGTTCGCCAACCGGAAACTGCCCGTTTCAGCTGGTCTTGTGACCAACGCGGCGAACCGACAGATCAAATCGCCGTACTGCATCTAATCGGGTCGGATTTCGGGCACGAGCCGGATGTTTCACTTTACCGCGACATGATCTAGAACGAGCGAAGCAGGGAAGACCAAAGCAATCCGAGCCCGACAACAAACAGGGCGGGAGGCAATATGTCGAATTATCGTTCCGCCCCTCTCCTCGGGGCTATCGCCGCGCTTGCGCTCGCCGGCTGCCAGGAGACCACGACGGCAGCCCGCCCGCGGGTCGATGCGCCAGGCGTCCCCGTCTCCGTGCAGAGCATTTCCGGCGCGCCGGATCAGGTCACCACCGCCTTTGCCGGCCTGCTCGGCGAAGCCGCGGCCGAGCGCCGGATGGAGATCGTGCCTGGCGACAAGCCCGCCCGTTTCCGGGTCCGCGGCTATCTGACGGCGCAGCCCACTGCTGATGGCCAGACCGCGCTCGCCTTCGTCTGGGACGTCTATGACGAGACCAAGAAGCGGGCACAGCGCGTCCAGGGCGAGAGCATCGGCCGCGGCAGCGGTGGCAGCGACCCCTGGGCCGGCGTGAACCAGACCATTGTCGCCAAGGCCGCCTCCGATTCGATGGACGCGATCGCCGGCTTCTTGACCACGGCGCCCGCGGCGGAAGCCAAGCCGAACGCACGCGAGGCCACCCGCACCGCCCAGGCGGCGCCGGCGAAGCGCCGCTGACCTTAGGTCGCCGACCGAACACCCGAGGCCGATCGGCCACAGAGCGCGTGCAAACGTAAATTTGCACGCGGAACGCCCGCGTCTTTTGTCGACTCGGCGTCATCGCACTGTTATGAGCCGCTCCAATTTGAACCGCCCCGCGGGCGGCCATTCCCGTCTGCGTTTCTGGTGCGCTCGGTATGAATTCCTCGATCAAAGTCGTCGCCGGCAACTCCAACCGGCCGCTTGCGGAGGCGATCTGCGCCTCGCTCGGTATCCCGCTCGCCAAGGCTTCCGTACGGCGCTTCGCCGACATGGAGGTCTTCGTCGAGATCCAGGAGAACGTCCGTGGTCAGGATGTCTTCGTCATCCAGTCGACCTCGTTCCCGACCAATGACCACCTGATGGAGCTGCTGATCATCACCGACGCCCTGCGCCGCTCCTCGGCCCGGCGCATCACGGCGGTGATCCCCTATTTCGGCTATGCACGGCAGGATCGGCGCGCCTCGGGCCGCACCCCGATCTCGGCCAAGCTCGTCGCCAATCTGATCACCCATGCCGGCGTCGACCGGGTGCTGACGCTCGACCTGCATGCCGGCCAGATCCAGGGCTTCTTCGATATCCCGACCGACAACCTGTTCGGCGCCCCGCTGATGGCGCGCGACATCAAGGACCGGCTCGACTGGAAGAACGCCATGGTCGTCTCGCCGGATGTCGGCGGCGTCGTGCGCGCCCGCGCCCTCGCCAAGCGCATCGATGCGCCGCTCGCCATCGTCGACAAGCGGCGCGACCGGCCGGGCGAGTCGGAGGTGATGAACATCATCGGCACGGTCGCCGGCCGTTCCTGCATCCTGCTCGACGACATCGTCGATTCCGGCGGCACGCTCTGCAATGCCGCCGAGGCGCTGCTCGAACAGGGCGCTAAGGACGTCTACGCCTACATCACCCATGGCGTGCTCTCCGGCGGCGCCGTGGCGCGCATCGCCAATTCCAAGCTCAAGGAGCTGGTGATCACCGATTCGATCATGCCGACCGAAGCGGTGAAGGTCGCGCGCAACATCCGCGTCATCTCCATCGCCAATCTGATGGGCGAGGCGATCGAACGCACCGCGAGCGAGACCAGCGTCTCCAGCCTGTTCGACTGAACGGCAGAGCGCCCCTTTGAAGTCATGGCCCGGAAACGCAGCGTCATCCCAGGCGACCGAAGGTCGACCCGGGACAACGCTGCGGCCGTGACGACTGGAATGCCATGAGCAATTCCCGCGCCCTCGTCCTCTTCTCGGGCGGCCAGGATTCGACCGTCGCCCTCGCCTGGGCGCTGGAGCGTTTCGCCGCCGTCGAGACGGTCGGCTTCGACTACGGCCAGCGCCATCGCATCGAGCTGGAAGCCCGGCTGACGATCAGAGACAAGCTGCCCGCGCTCGACGAAACCTATGCCGAGCGCCTCGGCCCCGATCATCTGCTCGACCTGACGACGCTGGGCAGGATCTCTGACACCGCCCTGACCAGCGAGAGCGAGATCGCCTTCGCCGAGAACGGCTTGCCGACGACCTTCGTGCCCGGCCGCAACCTGATCTTCCTCTCCTTCGCCGCCGCCCTCGCCTATCGCCGCGATTGCCGGCACATCGTGCTCGGCGTCTGCGAAACCGACTATTCCGGCTATCCCGACTGCCGCGACGACACCATCAAGGCGATGCAGGTCGCGCTCGGCCTCGGGCTCGACCGCAGGCTGGTGCTGCATACGCCCCTGATGTGGCGCGACAAGGCCCAGACCTTCGCGCTCGCGCGCCGGCTCGGCGGCCAGGCCCTGCTCGACCTGGTGGTCGAGGACAGCCATAGCTGCTATCTCGGCGACCGGAGCAGACGGCACGCTTGGGGCTATGGCTGCGGCCACTGCCCCGCCTGCGATTTGCGCTCAAGGGGGTTCGCGGCTTATCAGACGGCTCCAGACGACAGCGGACCGAGTTATGACGACTGACCGGCAACGGCGCATCGAAGGGCTGATCGCCCTCGTTTTCTTCGGGCTGAGCATTCCGGCGGCGAATTGGCTGATCGGCAATGCCGGCACCGTCTGCGTGCCGAACGGGCCCTGCCTGGTGCCGGTCGCCCCCGGCGTCATGGCGCCGAGCGGCGTCCTGATGGTCGGGCTCGCGCTCGTGCTGCGCGACATCGTCCAGCGTCGGCTGGGCGCGAAGGCGGCGCTGATCGCGATAGCCGTAGGCGCCCTGCTCTCCGGGCTGCTCGCGCCGCCGGCCATCGTCATTGCCTCGATGGCGGCCTTCCTGCTGTCGGAGCTGACCGACTTCGCCGTCTACACGCCGCTTCAGCGCCGCAACTTCGTAGCGGCGGTAGCCGCATCCGGCGTCATCGGCCTGGTCGTCGACAGCATCGTCTTCCTGCAGCTGGCCTTCGGCAGCCTCGATTTCATCGGCGGTCAGATCATCGGCAAGGCCTGGATGGTGCTGCTGGCTCTGCCGCTGATGCACTGGCTGCGCCGGCGCGACGAACGGCTTGGCCTGGCACCGGCCTGAGCGCATTTTTCCGACAATTCGAGGCAACGACGCAACCAGAGGTTCATGCCCTTGCGGCATGATCGCCAAATCGTGCTCGTCGCTGCCCCGAGGCTTGTTTGGACTCCGTCGAACGTCTCCAGTCCCTGCAGAATGCAACCCTGGAGGCGATCGCGCGCGGCGAGCAGCTGGCGGCTATCATGCTGTCGCTGTGCCTACGGGTCGAAGCCATCGCCCCCGACATCGTCTGCTCCGTCGTCGCCGCCGATGCCGAGCGGAGGCTGCAGCCGCTGGCCGCGCCGAGCCTGCCTGCGAGCTATTCCGACGCACTTCGGGGTGCTCCGTCCGGACCACGGGCCGGCTCCTGCGGAACCGCGATCCATCGCGGCTGCGCCGTCGAGGTCACGGACATCGCGACCGATCCACTCTGGCAGGGCTATGAGCATCTCGTGCTGCCGCTTGGCCTGCGCGCCTGCTGGTCGAGCCCGATCAAGGCCCGCGACGGCCGCGTGGTCGGCAGCTTCGCCTTCTACTACCGCAGCAGGCGCGGCCCGGACGCGCTGGAGCGCCGGATCGTCGCGACCTGCGTCCATCTCTGCGCCATCGCGATCGAGCATGACGAGGTCAGGGCGCGCAATCATCAGCTCGCCTATTTCGACAGCCTGACCGGCCTGCCGAACCGGGCGCAGTTCAACGACGCCATCGCCCGCATGACCGCCAGCGCCGAACCGCGCTTTGCCCTGCTGCTGATCGACATCGACCATCTCAAGGCGGTCAACGACACGATGGGGCACGCCACCGGCGACCGGCTGATCGAGACGGTCGCGGCCAGGTTGGCGAAGATCGCCGGCACCGCCTTCCGCATCGGCGGCGACGAGTTCGCCGTGCTGCTGCCGGATTGCGGCCAGACTGCGCAGCTCCGCTCGGCCGCCAACGGCATTCTCGCCGCCATGCCGGCGCCTTTCGACTACGACGGCAACACCATCATCCCGAGCGTCACCATCGGCGCCGCCCTGGCGGGAGCCGACGGCTCTGACAGCGTCACCCTGCGCCAGAACGCCGATTTCGCGCTCTATCACGCCAAGGAGACGCGGCGCGGCCGCTATGTCCGCTTCAAATACGGGCTGCGCACCACGATGATGCGGCGCGTCCAGATCGTCCAGGCGGTCGGCGACGCCCTTGCCGGCGGGCGCGTCCTGCCACATTACCAGCCGGTCGTCCGCCTCGACACCGGGCAGGTCTCAGGCGTCGAGGCGCTGGCCCGGATGCGGCTCGACGATGGCCGCATCGTCGCCGCCGGCGAGTTCCATGAGGCGATGCTCGATCCCAAGATCGCCTACCGGATCTCGGGCCAGATGCTCGCGGCGGTCACGGCCGACATGGCCAACTGGCGGCGCGCCGGGCTCGATCTGCGCCATGTCGGCATCAATTTCACGACGGCGGACTTCCAGAAGGGCGACCTCGTCCAGCGCATCACCCGCGCCTGCGAGCGCGCCCAGCTGCCACTCGACAACCTCGTCGTCGAGATCACCGAACAGGTCATCATGGGTGGCCGGCGCGACGGCGTGGCCCGCACCATGGAAGCGCTGCGCGAGCGCGGCATCCAGGTCGCGCTCGACGATTTCGGTACCGGCTTCGCCTCGCTGACGCATCTGCTCGACTTCC
This sequence comes from Allobosea sp., assembly GCF_017308075.1. Taxonomy (GTDB): domain Bacteria; phylum Pseudomonadota; class Alphaproteobacteria; order Rhizobiales; family Beijerinckiaceae; genus Allobosea. Next base: position 87,014 of record NZ_JAFKFX010000032.1, on the reverse strand, counting down.
CGGTCGACATCATCAAGATCGACCGTTCCTTCATCGGCGGCATCGAGGCGGGGGCGCGCAGCAGCGTCATCGTCGAAGCACTGGTCGGCATCGCCAACCGGCTCGGCGTCAAGATCGTCGCGGAGGGTATCGAGACGTCCGAGCAGTTCGCACGCCTGCGCGCCATGGGCTGTGACCTCGGCCAGGGCTACCTCTTCTCCCGGGCCGTTGCCGCCGAGGACGTGCCCGACCTCATCCGCGAGCTGTGCCCGCGCAAGCCGGCGCCGCGGAGTCCGACGCACGCCGCGACGGCTGCCTGAGCCGGAAGGGGTTGAGATCATCCGGTATTTCGCCTATGAGCCTGCCTGCGCTCCACTGACACCCTTGGAGGCAGGAGCGCGAACCGAGACGGCCGCCATCAGGCGGCCTTGTCATTTACAAAGCAAGGACTAGATCCATGACCGCTGTGAAGCAGATTCAGGCTTCGGCGCGCGCTCAGGTCGGCAAGGGGGCCGCCCGGGCAGTTCGTCGCCAGGGCCTCACCCCCGCCGTCATTTACGGCGCCGGCGAAGCCCCTCAGGCCATCGCGCTCAATGCCAACCAGACCCGCCTGATGATCTATGCGGGCCACTTCCTGACCACGCTGCTCGAGATCGACGTCGACGGCAAGAAGACCCGCGTCATCCCGCGCGACTATCAGCTCGACCCGGTCCGCGACACCCCGCTGCATGTCGACTTCCTGCGCGTCGCCACCGGCCAGACCATCAAGGTTCAGGTCCCCGTGCACGTCGTCGGCCAGGAGGACAGCCCCGGCCTGAAGAACGGCGGGACCATGCAGATCGTCGAGCACACCGTCGAGATCGACGTCGCTCCCGAGAGCATCCCGGACTTCCTCGAAGTCTCGGTAGCTGGCCTCGAGGTCGGCGACACCCTCCACAGCAACGACATCAAGCTGCCGGCCGGCGTCTCGCTGACCTCGCGTGACAACCTCACGCTGGTCACGATCGTGCCGCCGACGGTCGATGCCGAGGCGGAAGCGGCTGCCGAGACGGAAGCCGCCAAGGCCTGATCGGGCCCCTTTCGCCATACGGGGCGACTACCGTCAGACGGCCGGGCTCGCCCGGCCGTTTTCTTTTGGCAGATGCTGGAGAGCAGGAATGCTGATCTTCGCCGGCCTCGGCAATCCGGGCACGCGCTATGCGCGCAACCGCCACAATATCGGCTTCATGGCGGTCGACGAGATCGCCCGTGCCTGCCGCGCCGCGCCCTGGCGCGTGCGCTTCCAGGGCCAGGCCAGCGAAGCCACGATCGGCAACGAAAAGGTCCTGCTGCTCAAGCCGCAGACCTATATGAACGAGTCCGGCCGGGCCATCGGCGAGGCGGCGCGCTTCTACAAGGTCGCGCCGGCCGACGTAATCGTCTTCCATGACGAGCTCGACCTTGCGCCGGCCAAGCTGCGGATCAAGCTCGGCGGCGGCAATGCCGGGCATAACGGGCTGCGCTCGACCACGGCCGCGATTGGAAACGAGTATCGCCGCGTGCGCATGGGCATCGGCCATCCCGGCGACAAGGCCCTCGTCCACGCCTATGTGCTGAACGATTTCGGCAAGGCGGAGGAGCCCTGGGTCGAGGATCTCTGCTCAGCCTGCGCCGACAATGCCGCCCTGCTCGCCGCCCATGACGATACCGGCTTCCAGAACAAGGTCCATCTCTTCATGGAGGCACGCGGCCATGGCGCGGTAAAGCGCCTCGGCGAGAAAGCCGACTGAGCGGGGGCGGGCGCTGCCGGGAGCTTTCGACACCCAGAGCGCCACGCCATGCAGTTTCACACCGGCCACCTTCCGGCCTGCCATCTTGTGTTTTTGCCGCCGGGCACCAATAACGCCCCTGAGAAACCAATAATTCGACAGCAGCCGCCGGAGCGCGGCCGCCACTGACGAGCGAGCGAAAATGGGCTTCAAATGCGGTATCGTCGGCCTGCCGAATGTCGGCAAGTCGACCCTGTTCAACGCGCTGACGCAGACCGCGGCGGCCCAGGCGGCGAACTATCCCTTCTGCACGATCGAACCGAATGTCGGCGATGTCGCGGTGCCCGATGACCGGCTTGAGAAGCTCGCCGCCATCGCCGGCTCGAAGGAGATCATCCCGACCCGGCTGACCTTCGTCGACATCGCCGGGCTGGTCCGCGGCGCTTCGCGCGGCGAAGGCCTCGGCAACCAGTTCCTCGCCAATATCCGCGAATGCGACGCCATCGCCCATGTCGTGCGCTGTTTCGAGGATGGCGACATCACCCATGTCGAAGGCAAGATCTCGCCGATCGACGATATCGAGACCATCGAGACCGAGCTGATGCTGGCCGACCTCGAAAGCCTCGAGAAGCGCGTGCAGCCGCTGGAGAAGAAGGCCAAGTCCGGCGACAAGGAGGCCAAGGAAGCGGCGGAGCTGATGAACCGCTGCCTCGCTTTGCTGCGTGACGGCAAGCCGGCGAGGCTGGTTCAGGTCGCCGCCGAGGAGCGCAAGGCCTTCGCCATGCTCGGCCTGCTCTCCTCCAAGCCCGTGCTCTATGTCTGCAATGTCGAGGAGGCGAGCGCCGACAAGGGCAATGCCTTCTCCGAGCTGGTCAAGGCGCGCGCCGCCGAGGAAGGCGCGGTCGCCGTCGTCGTCTCCGCCAAGATCGAGAGCGAGATCGCGGTGCTGCCGCAGGCCGACCAGAAGGACTATCTCGACGCGGTCGGCCTCGAGGAGCCCGGCCTCAACCGGGTGATCCGGGCCGGCTACGCCCTGCTCAACCTCGTCACCTATTTCACCGTCGGCCCCAAGGAGGCCCGCGCCTGGACGATCGAGGACGGCACCAAGGGCCCGGCTGCCGCCGGCGTCATCCATACCGATTTCGAGAAGGGCTATATCCGGGCCGAGACCATCGCCTTTGACGACTACATCGCCCACAAGGGCGAGGCAGGCGCGCGTGAGGCCGGCAAGTTCCGGCTCGAAGGCAAGGAATATGTCGTCGCCGACGGCGACGTGCTGCATTTCCGCTTCGCCAACTGAGCCCGGCGCGATGCGGTATTTCGAGGATTTCGCCGCCGGTCAGGTCATCGAGACGGAAAAGCTCGAAATCACGCAGGCCGACCTCGTCGCCTTCGCCTCGCGCTTCGACGCCCAGGACTTCCATACCGATCCGGAAGCGGCGAAAGGCAGCTTCGTCGGCGGCCTGATCGCGTCGGGCTGGCACAGCTGCGCCCTGCTGATGCGTCTGATCGCCGAAAGCTTCATCCTCGAATCGACCTCGATGGGCTCGCCCGGCATCGAGGAGGTGAAGTGGCTGCGCCCGATCCGGCCTCAGGACCGGCTCTCGGCCCGGCACACCATCCTGGAGACGCGCGAATCCCGCTCCCGGCCGGAGATGGGCCTCGTCCGCTTCCGCTGCGAACTGCTGAACCAGGACGACAAGCCCGCCCTGGAGCAGACCTATTGGATCATGTTCGGCCGCCGCGGCTCCGGCTTCGAGACGCCGGCAGGCGACTGGTTGGCGCATTCGCGCAGCTATCTCGCCCCCGGCCGGACCAGCGAGGTCGAGCCGGCTGCCGGCCCGGCGATCCCCGCCCGTTTCTTCGACGACCTCGTCCTCGACGAGAGCCACGAGCTCGGCAGCCTTGTCTTCACGCCGGACGAGATCGTCGCCTTCGCCCGTTCCTTCGACCCACAGCCCTTCCATATGGACGAGGCCGCGGCCCGCAACAGCTCCTTCGGCGCGCTCTGCGCCTCCGGCTGGCACACGGCCGCAGGCTGGATGGCGGCGATGGTCGTCCACCGCCGCCGGCAGGAGGCCGCGTTCAAGGCCGCCTTCGGAGCCGGAAGCCCGCCGCGCCTCGGCCCCTCCCCCGGCTTCAAGAATCTGCGCTGGCTGAAGCCGGTCTATGCCGGCGACCGCATCAGCTATCACTCCAGGATCGTCGACAAGCGCGCCAGCGCTTCGCGGCCGCAATGGGGCCTGTTCTTCCACCACAATACTGGCGTCAACCAAAACGGCGAGACCGTGTTCAGCTTCGAAGGCTGCGCTTTCGTCGAGCGCCGCAGCTGATCAGCTGGCGGCGCGCCTCGGGCCGAGCGGCCCGCCCGCCGTCTCGATCCGGTCACGGCCATTGCGCTTGGCCGCATAGAGCGCCTCGTCGGCCTGGGCGTGCAGGCCGGTACCGTCGAGCGGCCCCTGCCCGGCTCCGAGCCCGATCGAGACCGTCACCGCCGTCAGCTCGGGATGCAGCTTCTGCCAGCACACCTGGTCGAGCGCGCGGCGAATGGCTCCGGCGATGTCATGCGCGGCCTCCAGGCGCTGTCCGGCGAGCAGAACACCGAATTCCTCACCGCCGATCCGCGCCACCAGCGCCGAGACCGGGGCGACCTGGTCGGCGACGACCTTCGCGATCATCCGCAGGCAGGCATCTCCGACCAGATGGCCGAAACGGTCATTGATCGACTTGAAGTGGTCGGCATCGATCATCATCAGCGAGACCGGCTGCGCCAGCGCGACCGCCTCCGCCAAGCGCGCGACGAAACGGCGCCGGTTGGCAAGCCCCGTCAACCCATCCGTCTCGGCCAGCTCCGCCAGCGCGGCATTGGCCCGGCGCAGTGCCTCCTGGGCCTCCAGCAGTTCCATCTGCTGGCGCTTGGCGACGGTGATGTCGGCATGGGTGAAGAAACTGAGGCCGCCGGCGCTGTGCCGTGCGATCAGCCTGAGCCAGCGCTGGCCCGGCAGCTCGATCTCGAAGGGCACCCCGTCATAACGCAGCCCGTTGCTGATGGCGGCGCGCCAGGCACCGACCGGCGGGAAGCCCGACCAGCAGCGGACAATGATCTCGTCGAGCTTGCGCCCCACCACCGCCGCGCCGCGCGGCAGGCCGTAGAGGCGGCGGAACGCATTGTTGGCCGCGATGATCCGCTCATTCGCATCGAGGATCGTCGCGCCATCGGGAATGAAGGGCAGCGCGTCGATCAGCGGCAGCGTCATCTCGGGCGCCGTCTCGGCCTGGCTGTCAACATCGAGTCGCTGCCACAGGCGCACGCGCCCGCCATCCGGCGCCTGCAGCGAGGCGGCGCGCAGGCGCCGCCCGTTATGGATGAACTCGAAAGGTTGCGTCTGATTCTCGTGGCGCGCGACCCCTTCCGCCACATGCCGGTCGATATCCGGCAGCTCCTCGGGCGGCAGACGGCGCCGGTAGAAGCGCAGCAGATTGTCGGCATAGGGTTCGCCGACATAGATCTCGCCCTCATCCTCTGGGAAGAACTGCAGGAAGGTGCCGTTCCAGCCTAGAGCCCGCATATCGGCATCGTATTCGCAGGCCCCGATACCGAGGGCGTCGAGCGAATCGAGCAGATAGCGCGAGAGCTTCATGCCCCTTGATTAGAGAAGAGGCCTTAACAAGCAGTAAGATGCGCCCTTAAGATCATCCGACCTTTCCGTAACCCGCGAACTTCGCCGAGACCCGCTCCATCTCGGCCGCATCGAGGATCACCGGTTCGAGCCCGGACGCGAGCAGGTCGAGATATTGCCCCGCGAGGTTCTCGACCTCGGCGACGATGGTGTGGGCGCCAGCAAGGCTGCCACCGAGCGCGATCACCCCGTGATTGGCGAGCAGCACCGCCTTGCGGCCCTCCAGCCCCTTCACCGCATTAGCCGCCAGTTCAGGCGTGCCGAAGGTGGCGTATTCGGCGCAGCGCACATCGGCCCCGCCGCAGAGCGCGATCATGTAATGGAAGGCCGGAATGCCGCGACGAGCGCTGGCGAGCGCGGTCGCGCGCGGCGAATGCGTATGAACGATCGCCTGCGCATCCGGGCGCGCCTTGTAGATCTCGGTATGGAACGGCCATTCCGAGGAGGGCTTGCCCGCTCCGGAGAGCACGGTACCGTCCAGCGTCAAATGGAGCAGATCCTGCGGCTTGGTCTTCGCATAGGGCAGACCAGACGGCGTGATCAGCAGCCCGCCTTCGAAGCGGGCCGAGACATTGCCCGATTTCGACGGGCAGAATCCGGCACGGTCGATCGCCTGCGCCACCTCGACGATCCCTTGGCGAAGTTCGATCTCGGTCATTTCACGCGCTCCTGCGCCAATTCGGGGAAAAGCCGGCTCAGCCCCTCGAAGCTCGCCGGCGCGACGCCGCGCTCGGTGACGAGGCCGGTGACGAGCCGGGCCGGCGTAACGTCGAAGGCCGGGTTGGCCGCCGGGCTACCCGGCGCCGTGACCTGGAAGAGCCCCGGACGGCCATCGGCGCCCAGTCCGCGCAGATGCGTGACCTCGCCGGCCGCGCGTTCCTCGATCGGGATCTCGGCGAGCCCGTCGCTGAGCGACCAGTCGATCGTCGGCGAGGGCAGCGCGACATAGAACGGCACGCCGTTGTCATGCGCGGCCAGCGCCTTGAGATAGGTGCCGATCTTGTTGGCGACATCGCCGGTCGCCGTCGTCCGGTCGGTGCCGACGATCACCATATCGACCTCGCCATGCTGCATCAGATGGCCGCCGGCATTATCGGAGATCACCGTATGCGGCACGCCATGCGCTCCAAGCTCATAGGCGCTCAGCGCCGCGCCCTGATTGCGCGGCCGTGTCTCGTCGACCCAGACATGCACCGGGATGCCCGCATCATGCGCGAGATAGATCGGCGCCAGCGCCGTGCCCCAGTCGACGGTGGCGAGCCAGCCGGCATTGCAATGCGTCAGGATATTGGTCCGCTCGCCAGCCGGCTTGCCGGCAGCGATGGCGCGGATCAGCCCGAGGCCATGCTCGCCGATGGCACGGCAGAGCGCGACGTCCTCGTCGCAGATCGCTGCGGCCTCGGCATAGGCGGCCGCGACCCGCTCCGTCTCCGGCAGGTCGATCAGCCGCGTCCGCATCCGCGCCAGCGCCCAGTGCAGGTTGACCGCGGTCGGACGCGTCGCCCCCAGCAAAGCGAGCGCCTGTTCCAGCGCGGCATCTGAGCTATCGCCCCGCAGGGCGAGCGCCACACCATAGGCGGCGGTCGCACCGATCAGCGGGGCGCCCCGCACGATCATGTCGCGGATCGCTGCAGCCGCCTCCTCGACCTGCGTCAGCCGGACCGTCTCGAAGCTGAAAGGCAGCCTGGTCTGGTCGATGACCACGACGCTCCAGCCATCCTCGCCCAGCCAGATCGTGCGATAGGCTTTTCCAGCGATCTTCATGCCCGCCTCAGTGCCCTTCGAAGGAGACCAGTGTGCGCACCGGCACGCCGAGACGGCGGACCTTGTCGGCACCGCCGAGATCCGGCAGGTCGACGATGAAGCAGGCGGCCACGACCTCTGCTCCCAGCGAGGAGAGCAGCTTGACCGCGCCCTCCGCCGTGCCGCCGGTCGCGACGAGATCGTCGACGAGCAGCACGCGCTCGCCCGGCCGGACCGCGTCCTTGTGGACCTCGATCTCGTCGCTGCCATACTCCAGCGAATAGGGCATGCTCACGGTCTGGTGCGGCAGCTTGCCCTTCTTGCGCACCGGCACGAAGCCGGCCGAGAGCTGGTGCGCCACCGCTCCGCCGAGAATGAAGCCGCGCGCCTCGATGCCGGCGATCTTGGCGATCTTCAGCCCGGCGAAGGGCTGCACCAACTCGTCGACCGCCCGCCGGAAGGCGCGCGCATCACCGAGCAGCGTTGTAATGTCTCGGAACAGGATTCCCGGCCTGGGATAGTCGGGTATGGTCCGGATCGCGTTCTTGAGATCGGCAAAAAGGGTCCGGTCCATCGGGTCTTCCATCGGCTGCGCTGCCTCCTCTTAGAGCAGGAGGCGAAGCGGTGGGAACCTGTTTCCGCATGAGCCCCGCCCTGCTCGTCCGTGTGAGACGAATCCGGCCGCGCGTGCACCTGAGGCAGGCGGAACTCAGCCGAGCGGCCGCAGCACCCGCCCCGCCACGGCATCGAGCTTGGCGAGCAAAGCGGGGTCGCGGAACGCCGGCGCCGTGATCAGAGCGAAGTCGAGCGCCTTGTCCGAGCCGACGGGACAGGGCTGACGTTCGGCCGGAAAATCCGCGGCGAGCCGCGCCACCAGCCGGCGCGCCTTGTCGGCGTTCTCGTGCAGCACCGCGATCACCGAGGCGACGTCGACCGCGCCGTGCTCCTCGTGCCAGCAATCGTAATCGGTCACCATCGCGACGGTCGCATAGGTGATCTCGGCCTCGCGGGCGAGCTTGGCCTCGGGCATCGCCGTCATGCCGATCAGATCGTAGCCGAGGCCTTTATAGGTCAGCGATTCCGCATAGGTCGAGAATTGCGGGCCTTCCATGGTGACGAGCGTGCCGCCATCGACGAAAGGCAGCGCCTCGGCTCGCGCCGCATCGGCTATCCGCTGGCGCAGCGCCGGGCCGACGGGATGCGCCAGCGAGACATGGGCGACGCAGCCCCGGCCGAAGAACGAGTTCTGACGTCCGGCCGTGCGGTCGACGAACTGGTCGACCAGCACGAACAGGCCGGGATAGAGCTCGGCCTTGTAGGAGCCGCAGGCCGAGAGCGAAACCAGATCGGTGACGCCGGCGCGCTTCAGCACATCGATATTGGCGCGGTAATTGATCTCGGAGGGCGGGATCGCATGGCCGCGGCCATGGCGCGGCAGGAAGACGATCCTCGTCTCTCCCATCCGCCCGATGCGGAGCACGTCGGAAGGCTCGCCCCAGGGGCTGTCGATGCGCTCCTCGCGCAGATCGGTCAGCCCCGGCAGGTCGTAAATGCCCGACCCACCGATGATTCCCAGAACCGCTTCAGCCATGTCCACTCTCCGATGCTTGCCGGATAAGGATCGAGATTCGTGACAGCCGCAACACGGTGGCGCGTTCGAGCAAACGCGTCGTCCCGGGCGGTGGAGCCGCGCCGTCATTCCGGGCGCGCCGCTTCGCGGCGCTCAGAAATGACCGAAGCCCCCAATAACAAAAAGGGCCCCGTCGCCGGGGCCCTTTTCAACTCAGGTCTCGCTCAGTGCGACGAGGCGTGCTCGGGCAGGCGCGACCAGACCTTCTTCTTGGTGTAGTAGAGCAGGCCCGCGAAGATGATCAGGAACAGCATGACCTGCATGCCGATGCGCTTACGCGCCTCGAGATGCGGCTCGGCCGTCCAGACCAGGAAGGCCGAGACGTCCTTGGCGTATTGCGCCACCGTCTCCGGCACCTGCGGCTTGCCGTCCGGCCCCTTCGGATACTCGACCTGGCCGTCATTGAGCGGCTGCGGCATCGCGATCAGATGGCCGGGCATATAGGTGTTGAAGTACTGGCCCGGCAGCAGTGGCGCGTGGCCGGCCGGCGGCTCGGTATAGCCCCGCAGCAGCGCCGTGATGTAGTCCGGCCCCTGCTCCTGGTACTGCGTGAAGATGTCGAAGACGAACCAGGGGAAGCCGCGCTCATAGGTACGCGCCTTGGCCAGGACCGAGAGGTCCGGCGGAAAGGCGCCGCCGCTCGCGGCGCGGGCCGCCTGCTCGTTCGGGAAGGGCGCCGGGAAGGCGTCCGCCGCCCGGCCGGGCCGCTCGAACATCTCGCCCGCATCGTTCGGGCCGTCCTTGATCTGGTAGGTCTGGGCCAGCGCCGCGACCTGCGATGCGGTGAAGCCCGGGCCGCCCGGCTGCGACAGGTTGCGGAACCGGATCAGGTTCATCGAGTGGCAGCTGGCGCAGACTTCCTTGACGACCTTGAAGCCGCGCTGGAGCTGGGCCTGATCGAACCTGCCGAAGGGACCGGAGAAGGACCAGGTCTCGGCCGGCGGCTTGATGCGGTCGCCGGCGCCGAAGGCCGGGCCGGCCAGCGCCATGACGGCGAGGCCAGCTGCGATCGTGAGACGGAAAGGGATCATGCGCATGGTCTCATCAACCCTTGGCGTTCGGTTCGGAGGCGGTGGCGGCACCGAGGCGCGCGCCGGAGCCACTCTTGATGTTTTCCAGCACCGAGTCCGCGATGGAAGCCGGCAGGGGCCGCGGCCGCTCGAAGATGCCGATCAGAGCCAGCGCGACGAAGTAGCCGAAATAGAGCACGGTGAAGATCTGCGAGGCGATGACGTAGCCGCCTTCCGCCGGCATGGCGCCGAGATAGCCGAGCGCGATGCAGACCACGAGGAACGCCCAGAAGAACTGACGGGCGATCGGACGATAGGTCATCGACTTGATCTTCGAGGTGTCGATCCAGGGCAGGAAGGCGAGGACGACGATGGCCGCACCCATGGCGAGAACGCCGCCGAGCTTGTCCGGGATGGCGCGCAGGATCGCGTAGAAGGGCAGGAAATACCATTCCGGCACGATGTGGGCAGGCGTCGCCGCCGGGTTCGCCGGGATGTAGTTGTCGGCGTGCCCCATGAAGTTCGGCTGGTAGAACACGAAATAGGCGAACACGAAGATGAAGCAGACCATGCCGAACAGGTCCTTGATCGTCGCGTAGGGCGTGAACGGCACCGTGTCCTTGGCGACGTTCTTCACCTCGACACCGGTCGGGTTGTTCTGGCCGACATGGTGCAGCGCCCAGACGTGCAGGATCACCACGCCGAAGATCATGAACGGCAGGAGATAGTGCAGCGAGAAGAAGCGGTTCAGCGTCGGGTTGTCGACCGAGTAGCCGCCCCACAGGAAGGTGACGATCGTCTCGCCGATCACCGGCAGGGCCGAGAACAGGTTGGTGATGACGGTCGCGCCCCAGAAGGACATCTGGCCCCAGGGCAGGACGTAGCCCATGAAGGCGGTGGCCATCATCAGCAGGAAGATCACGACGCCGAGGATCCAGAGGACCTCGCGCGGCGCCTTGTACGAGCCGTAATAGAGACCACGGAAGATGTGGATGTAGACGGCGACGAAGAACATCGAGGCGCCGTTGGAGTGCAGGTAGCGCAGCAGCCAGCCATAGTTCACGTCGCGCATGATGTGCTCGACGGAGTTGAAGGCCATGCTGGCATGCGGGGTGTAGTGCATCACCAGGATGATGCCGGTGACGATCTGCGCCACCAGCATGAACATCAGGATGCCGCCGAAGGTCCAGAGATAGTTGAGGTTGCGCGGCACCGGATAGGACACCGCCGAATCGTGCATCAGCCGCACGATCGGCAGGCGCGCGTCGAGCCAACGCTCGATACCCGTCTTCGGTTGATAGGTGCTGTGACCGCTCATGCTGCTTGCCTCAAGCTCTCTCAAATCCGCTGAATGCCGTCCTCGCCCGATTACGCAGGCTCAGCCGATCCTGATCTTGGCGTCCGCCGTGAATGCGTAGGGCGGGACCGGAAGATTGAGCGGCGCAGGCCCCTTCCGGATGCGGCCCGACGAATCGTAATGCGAGCCGTGGCAGGGGCAGAACCAGCCATCGTAATCGCCCTTGTTGTCGCCGGGCGCATTGCCGAGCGGCACGCAGCCGAGATGGGTGCAGTTGCCGTAGACCACGAGGAACTGCTCATGGCCTTCCTTGACCCGGGCCTGGTCGGTCTGCGGATCGGGCAGGGTCGCGACGTTGACCGCGCGCGCCTCGTCGATCTCCTTCTTGGTGCGGTGACGCACGAAGATCAGCTTGCCGCGCCAGAACAGCTTGATCGCCTGGCCTTCCGCGATCGGCGAAAGGTCGAGGTCGATAGGTGCGCCGGCGGCGACAGTCTGCGCGTCGGGGGCGAGCTGGCTGATCAGCGGCACCAGCACGGCGCCGGCTCCAACAATGCCTGCAGCCCCGGTCGCCAGCATCAGGAAGTCGCGGCGGGTGGTCTCGGTGCCTGTCGTCTCGGTCGCGTGCGCCACGATCCAGTTCCCTACTCGGCCGCCGGCCCTGCCGGCTCAAACAAAATGTCAGGCGCCCGCAATGCGAACGCCAGCCTCGGCCGCCGTGAGGCAGCTTGTCGGCTCGGGGCTCTTTGGCATGCAGTTTTGATGAAGTCTACTGTCGCGCTCGCCGCAGCCCGTCGCATTGCAGCATCTCTGCCGTGCGGCTGGGTCAGGCCGGAATTTCGTCGCTGTCCGCCAGCGCCAGGAAGCCGCCCGACTGGCGCGCCCAGAGCCGGGCATAGAGGCCGCCGCGCGCGACGAGCTCGGCATGGCTGCCGCTGTCGACGATTCTGCCCTTGTCGAGCACGATCAGCCGGTCGAGCGCCGCGATCGTCGAAAGCCGGTGGGCGATCGCGATCACCGTCTTGCCTTCCATCAACGTGGCGAGCTGGGCCTGGATCTCGGCCTCGACCTCCGAATCGAGGGCCGAAGTCGCCTCGTCCAGGATCAGGATCGGTGCATCCTTGAGCAGCACGCGGGCGATCGCGATGCGCTGGCGCTGGCCGCCGGACAGCTTGACGCCGCGCTCTCCGACCCGCGATTCGAAGCCCTTGCGCCCGTCCTGATCTGTCAGGCCGAGCACGAAGTCATGGGCGGCGGCGCGCCGGGCCGCCTCGGCGATCTCGGCCTGCGTCGCGCCGATCTTGCCATAGGCGATGTTGTCGCCGATCGAGCGGTGCAGCAGCGAATTATCCTGCGTCACCATGCCGATCTGGGACCGCAGCGATTCCTGCGTGACCCCGACGATGTCCTGCCCGTCGATCAGGATGCGGCCGCTTTCCAGCGGGTAGAGTCGCAGCAGGAGGTTGACCAGGGTCGACTTGCCGGCCCCGGACGGCCCGACCAGGCCGACCTTCTCGCCCGGGCCGATCGCGAGGTCGAGATCCTCGAACAGCCCCGTCTTGCGGCCATAGTTGAAGCGGACGTGCTCGAAGTGCACGGCGCCTTGAGTGACAGCCAGCGGCTTCGCGTCCGGCGCGTCGCTGAGATCGTGCGGCTTGGCGATCGTCTCCATGCTCTCCTGCACCGAGCCGATGTTCTCGAAGATGCCGCGCACGAGGTGGATCAGCCAGGTCGACATCTGGACGAGGCGCAGGACGAGACCGATTGACGCAGCCACCGCCCCGGGCGTCATTTCGCCCTGGCTCCACAGCATCAGGCACAGCCAGGCCGTCACCACGACGAGCAGGCTGTTCATCGTCTGCAGGATGACGCTGACCCCGGTGATCAGCCGCGACAGGTTGAGGAAGGAATCGTTCCAGCGCGTCAGCGAATCGCGCACCGCCGAGCGCTCGGCATCGGCGCGGGCGAAGAGCTTGACCGTGAGGATATTCGAGTAGGCATCGACGATGCGCCCGGTCGTGGTCGAGCGGCCGAGCGAGTTCGCCTCCGAGCGCTTCTTGGCGCGCGGCACGAAATAGACCAGCAGCGCGACATAGGCCGCGAGCCAGACGATCACCGGCAAAGCGAGCCAGAGGCTGGTCGAGCCGAAGAAGCCAATCGCCACCGAGGCGAAGATCAACGCGTACCAGAGATCGTCGATCACCTCGATGGTGGCGCCGCGAATGGCCTGGCCGGCCTGGATCACCCGCGCGGAGAGCCGGCCGGCGAAATCGTTCTGGAAATAGGAGAGCGCGTGGCCGAGCGTGTAGACATGGTTGCGCCAGCGGATCTGGTTGGTGATCTGCGGCACCACGACCTGGTCGACGATGGCGTGGTTGGCGAAATAGATCAGCGGCCGCACCACGACGACGAGGAAGGCCGCGCCAGCGAGCAGCCAGCCATGCTCGCGGAACACCGTCTGCGGCGACTGCGTGGTCAGCAGGTCGACGAACCAGCCGACCATCAGATACATCGCCGCCTCGATGCCGGAAAAACCGAGGCCGGTCAGCATGATCAGCGCCATCCAGCCCTTCACGCCCTTGATGTGGTGCCACATGAAGGGGAAGACGCCGCGCGGCGGCGTGCGGGTCTCGTCGAAGGGCTCGAAGACGTCGACGCGGCTTTCGAGGAACCGGAACAGCGGGGCGAACATGGAACCGCCCTCCTCGGACCGGCATGCTGGTGATGATGACGCCCTGCTATATGGGCCGCATGACAGCCGAGGGCCAGAGCATGGCCACACCGCAGCTTGACGCCCGCCGCGCGCCGGCCGCATGACGCAGGCCATGTTGCGCCTTGCCCTCTACCAGCCCGACATCCCGCAGAACGCCGGCACGATGATCCGCATGGCGGCCTGCCTCGGCATCGCCGTCGACATCGTCGAGCCGGCCTCCTTCGACGTCTCGGACCGCAATTTCCGTCGCTCGGGCATGGACTACCTCGAGCGCGCCGCGATCACGCGGCATATTTCCTTCGGCGCCTTCGAGAATTGGCGCCGCCAGGCCGGCCACCGCCTCGTGCTGGCCGAGACGGACGGCGCGACCGCCCATACCGAATTCGCCTTCCTGCCGGGCGATATCGTCCTGGTCGGGCGCGAATCGGCCGGTGTCCTGCCCGAGGTCGCGGCGGCGGCCGAGGCCAGCGTGCATGTGCCGATGCGCCCGGGCTTGCGTTCGCTCAATGTCGCGATCGCTGCCGCGCTGTTAGTTGGCGAGGCCTTGCGGCAGCTTGGCGGCTATCCCGGCCCGGCGGCCTGACGCGTTCGAACGAGTAGAGACATGCACAAGCAAGAGACCGCGAGCCAAAGCTTCGACCCTGCCACCGTGGAGGCGCTGAAGCCGCGTGCCGCCGCCTGGTTCGAGAGCCTGCGCGACCGCATCTGCGCCGCCTTCGAGGCGCTTGAGGACGAGGCCGTCGGCCCCTATCCGCCGGAGACCGCGACGCCCGGCCGCTTCGTCCGCACCCCCTGGCAGCGTCGCAACCATGACGGCGCGCCCGGCGGTGGTGGCGTGATGTCATTGATGAGCGGGCGCGTCTTCGAGAAGGTCGGCGTCCACGTCTCGACCGTGCATGGCACCTTCGCGCCGGAATTCGCCGGCCAGATCCCGGGCTCGGCCGAGGATCCGCGCTTTCATGCGACCGGCATCTCGCTGATCGCCCATCCCTGGAATCCGCACGCGCCGACCGTGCACATGAACACCCGCTTCGTCGTGACGACCAAGCCCTGGTTCGGCGGCGGCGCCGACCTGACGCCGGTGCTGGTGCGCCGCCGCGAGCAGGACGACCCGGACGCGCAGGCCTTCCACGCCGCGATGCGGGTGCCTTGCGAGGCCCATGCCGGCGTCGCCGACTATGCCCGCTTCAAGGCCTGGTGCGACGAATACTTCTTCCTGAAGCATCGCAACGAGCCGCGCGGCATCGGCGGCATCTTCTACGACTATGTCTGGAGCGGCGAGCCGGAGGCCGACCTAGCCTTCACCCGCGCCGTCGGCGAGGCCTTCCTCGACATCTACCCGAAGATCATGCGCGCCAATCTCGGCACGCCCTGGACCGAGGCCGACCGGCATGAGCAGCAGGTCCGCCGCGGCCGCTATGTCGAGTTCAACCTGCTCCACGATCGCGGCACGATCTTCGGCCTGAAGACCGGCGGCAATGTCGATTCGATCCTGTCTTCGCTGCCGCCGACGGTGCGCTGGCCGTGAAGCCATGGGTCCGCATGCGGCGCGATCTGGCGATGCCTGTACCGGCTCCGATCTGGCCTGCGGGATATCGCCTCGCGCCGTTCGCGACCGCCGACCTGCCGCTGCTTCATGACCTGCTGACGCTCGGCTACGGCCTCGGCGGCAGCCATGTCCCTCCGTTCGAGGATTGGCGGGCCGCCCTCCTGGCCGACAGCGATTTCGATCCGGCCCTGGTCTTCGTCGTCCGCGGCACCGGCGATGCCGTCGCCGCGATCTGCCTATGCTGGAGCTCGGCCTTCATCAAGGACCTGGTGGTCCATCCCTCGGCGCGACGGCAGGGTCTCGGGGAGGCCCTCCTCCGACAGGTCTTCACCACCTTTGCCGCCCGCGGCGCCGATGCCGTCGACCTCAAGGTCGAGCTCGACAACCCGACGGGTGCGAGGCGGCTCTACGAGCGCGCGGGGATGAAGGAGGTCGCCTGAGCACCGGACCGTTCCAAGGACCGTTCCAAGACCTGCCGGTCAGCGATTCGCCCCAGCGGCGGCCTCGCCCAGCATCCGCGATTGCGCCTCCCGCCCCGCCGGGCAGCCTGCCTCGATCCAGGCCTCGCGCGCCGCCTCGAGCACCTGTCCGACCTTCGGGCCGGCTCCGACACCGAGCGCCAGCACCTCCTTGCCGGTCGGCAGGAAAGGCGGCGTCCGAGCCAGTTCGGCGATCCGCGCTTGAATTTCAGTCGACGTGCCGTCGGGGCCCAGCAGCACCAGCCCGCCCGCGACGGCATCGGCTCCGATGCGGTGAGCCAGGCGGCGCAGGCCCGCGATCTCCGGCAGCGCGCCCTTGCCGGACAGCGCCTCCAACGCCGCGGCGATGCTTGAAATCCGCTCGAACTCGGCATTCGACAGCCGCAGCCGCTCGCGCAGCCGGAGCGTATCCTCGATAACGGAGACCGCCAGCGCCGCCAGCCGGAAGGCCGGGTAGACGCCCTCCCCCGCCTCCCCGGCGATCGCTGCGAAGCGCGAGAGACGGGGCACGCCGCCGATCACCGGCATCAGCAGCCCGGCGCCTGCCATCACCTGCAGGGTTTCTGCAGCACGCGGCGCGGCCAGCAGCTTGCGCAGTTCCGCCCAGACCCGCTCGCGCGACAGCCCCTCCAGCCCCGCGCGCCCAGCGATGCAGGCATCGAGCGCCACCCGATCCGGCTCGCCGCCACCGTAGCGGGCATGGAAACGGAAGAAGCGCAGGATGCGCAGGTAATCCTCCGCGATGCGTTGCCCCGCTGCGCCGATGAAACGCACCTTTCGCAGCGAAAGATCGGCCAGCCCGTCGGCATAGTCGTGCAGCCCGCCCCCCGCATCGAGGCCGAGCGCGTTGATGGTAAAATCGCGCCTGAGCGCGTCCTGCCGGAAATCGCGGCCGAAGGCGACGACGGCACGGCGCCCATCGGTCTCGACATCGCGGCGCAGCGTCGTGACCTCGAAAGGCATGCCGGCGACGACGACGGTGATCGTGCCGTGCTCGATCCCGGTTGGCACCGGCTTGAAGCCGGCCGCCTTGGCGCGGCGCACGGTTTCCTCCGGCAGCGCCGTCGTCGCGACGTCGATATCGGCCACCTCTTCGCCGATCAGCGCATTGCGCACCGCGCCGCCGACGATGCGCGCCTCCTCGCCGTCCCGGTTCAGCGTCGCCATCAGCGCCGCGACCTCCTCCTGCGCCAGCAGCGGCGCGAGGCGGCCGTGCTCAGGGTTTGTCATTGAACTGGCCCGGCACCAATCGGCCGTCCTCGACATGCGGCGGCACGAAGGCACCGGTATGCCGTGGCGCGACGATACCGGCATAGATGAAGGAGCCGATGCCGAAGACGAGCCCGACCACCGAGAGCCAGAACAGATGGCCGCTCCAATGCTCGACATCGAACGGATTACGCCGCCGGATCACGAGATAGCCCGCGAACAGGCAGAAGGGCAGGACGAAGAGCAGGAACTCCTCGATCAGCGTGCGCAGCATCAGGCGTGACCTATCCCCAAGAGCACCATGCCGAAGGCGGGGTTGCGATACTCGAACGGCATCATGCTCCTCTCACGACTCTCCGGCGGCGAGGCGCTCGTAAAGATTGCGGATCATCCCCGCCGTCGCGCCCCAGATATAGTGACCCTCATGCGGCATCGCATAGTAGGTGCGACGTCGCCCATTCCATTCGCGACCATGACGCTGGTGATTGGCCGGGTCCATCAGGAAGGAGAGCGGGGTCTCGAAGGCCTCGTCGACCTCATGCGGATTGATCGTCAGCACAAGCGGCGGCTCGACCAGCCCGACCACCGGCACGACACGATAGCCGGTGCCGGTCAGATAGGCGTCGAGATAGCCGACGGTGCGGACCTTGTCGCGTGCCAGCCCGATCTCCTCTTCCGCCTCGCGCAGCGCCGCGACTAGCGGCGAGCCGTCGACCGCATCCACCCGCCCGCCGGGGAAGGCGACCTGTCCCGAATGATTGCGCAGCGCGGTCGCCCTCTGCGTCAGCAGCATGGTCGGCCCGGCAGGATGCAGCACGATCGGGATCAGCACCGCCGCTTCGATCGCAGCCGCCTCGTCGGGGATTTCGACCGGCTCCTCCTGCAGGTCATGGTCGCCGCGCGGCCGGGCGATCAGATCGCCATAGGCCGGCGGCTGGGCGCGCAGCCGCCCCGCCAGAATGTCGGCGATGTCGGAGAAATCCCAATCCTGCCCCTGCCGCAGCAGCCGCCCCGAAACCGGCATCACAGTCCCTCGATCTCGCTCGCCGGAGCGACCACGTAGAACGCCCCGGCGACCGCGATGCCGAACTGCGCGACGCCGTCGACCTCCCGGATCTCGCCGAGCGCCAGCAGGTCATAGGTCAGGGCCCGCGTCACACGCGCCCAGAGGTCGCGCCGGACATGGACATAGGGCTTCACCCCGTCGCCGGCAGAGCGTTCGAAACGAATCGGGTGCTTGGCATCGACGCTCACGACCTCGTCGACCTGCGTCCTGAAAGCGATACTGCGCCCGTCCGCGTCGCCCGAGACCGCCATCTCGACCGCCTGGAACGGCGCATCCTCGACCTTGATTCCGACTTTCTCGACCGGGGTCACGAGAAAGTAATCGCCGCCCTCGCGCCAGAGCACCGAGGAGAAGAGCCTGACCAGAGCCGGTCGGCCGATCGGCGTGCCCAGGTAGAACCAGGTGCCGTCGCTGGCGATGCGCATGTCGAGATCACCGCAGAAGGGCGGGTTCCAGCGCTCCACCGGCGGTAGTCCGCGCGCTTTTCCACCGCCCAGCGCGCCCAGCAACCGGTCCATGGCGCTTCCCGTCTCACTCATCTGTGACCCATGTCCTGCCTGCGGCCTGCTTGTTGCATCGCCTTCTCGCCTTGAACTCTACATAATCGTGAAGCGCACTATTGTGCACCGCCGCTCTCAGGCCCCTTGAGCCGGCATCGCGCCGGGGCCACAGTTCTGGATTACACCTCATGGCCGCGCCGCGGCGAGGCTGAAGGAGATCGCCATGGTGGCGCAAGCCCGCGCACAAGCCCAGGAAGCTGGAGCCCCGATCAATCTCGACGACGGTGTCGTCGAGGCGGCCGAGGCGGCCCTCGCCGCCATCGGCGCCGCCCGCGACGAGATCGGCCAGGTGATCTTCGGCCAGCAGAAGGTCGTCGACCTCTCGCTGGTCACGCTGCTCGCCGGCGGTCACGGCCTCTTGGTCGGCGTGCCCGGCCTCGCCAAGACCAAGCTCGTCGAGGCGATGGGCACGGTGCTCGGCCTCTCGGCGCGCCGGGTTCAGTTTACCCCGGACCTGATGCCATCCGACATTCTCGGCTCCGAGGTCCTCGACGAGAGCGCCGACGGCAAGCGCCATTTCCGCTTCATCCGCGGCCCGGTCTTCGCTCAGCTGCTGATGGCCGACGAAATCAACCGCGCCTCGCCGCGCACCCAGTCGGCGCTGCTCCAGGCGATGCAGGAGCATCATGTCACCGTCGCCGGTGAGCGCCATGATCTGCCGGCGCCCTTCCATGTCCTCGCGACCCAGAATCCGATCGAGCAGGAGGGCACCTATCCGCTGCCCGAGGCGCAGCTCGACCGCTTCCTACTCCAGATCGACGTCGACTACCCCGATCGCGAGGCCGAACGCCGCATCCTGCTCGAAACCACCGGTGCGACCGAGCACAAGCCGGTGCAGGCGATGACCGCCGAGACGCTGATGTCGACGCAGCGGCTGGTGCGGCGCCTGCCGGTCGGCGAGGCGGTGGTCGACGCCATTCTCGACCTCGTCCGCTCGGCCCGCCCGGGCGATGGCGACAAGGCGATCACCGACAAGCTCGCCTGGGGTCCGGGCCCGCGCGCCAGCCAGGCGCTGACGCTCGCCGCCCGCGCCCGCGCCCTGGTCGAAGGCCGCCTCGCGCCCTCGATCGACGATGTCGCGGCCCTTGCGGGACCGGTGCTGAAGCACCGCATCGCATTGACCTTCGCCGCCCGAGCCGATGGCGAGACCGTCGAAAGCGTCGTCGCCAGGCTGGTGGAGCGCCTGGGGTGAGGAAAAGCTGATGCTGCGCACGCGCGTCCTCGGACCGGCCGAACGCCAGCCGGCCCGGGCGGTCCTCAAGGCCTCGCTCGATCTCGCCGCCCGCCTGCCGCGGCTGGTGCTCGAGGCGCGCCGGGTCTCGGCCAGCGTGCATGGCATCCATGGCCGCCGGCGCTCCGGCCCCGGCGAGACCTTCTGGCAGTATCGGCCTTTGGTCACCGGCGAATCCGCCTCGCGCATCGACTGGCGCCGTTCGGCCAGAGATGGCCATCTCTTCGTGCGCGAGCGCGAATGGGAGGCCTCGCACGCGATCTGGCTGTGGATCGACCGCTCGGCCTCGATGGGGTTTTCCTCTTCGCTCGCCCAGGCCAGCAAGGTCGACCGCGCCCTCGTCGCCGGCTTCGCGCTGGCCGAAGCGCTGGTCGAGGGTGGCGAGCGCGTCGGCCATATGGGCCTGACCCGGGCGCTGGCCTCGCGCCGCATCGTCGAAACCCTGGCGCAGGCGATCCTGGCAGACAGGGATGGCGGGCAAGCCGATCTGCCGCCGGACCAGCCGCTACCGCGCCTCGCGGAAGCCATCCTGATCACCGACGCGCTCACCCCGGCCGAAGGTCTCGCCAGGCGCATCGCCACCATGGCGAGCAGCGGCGCCAGGGGGCACCTCCTGCTGATCGTCGACCCGATCGAGGAGACCTTTCCCTTCTCCGGCCAGGCCGAACTCTTCGATCTCGAGGACGGGCTGTCACTGCGCGTCGGCGATGCCGGCGCCTGGGGCGAGGAATATCGCCAGCGCCTGCAGGCACATCGCGACGCCATCCGCGAGGCCTGCCGCCATGCCGGCTGGACCCTGACCCTGCACCGCACCGACCGGCCGGCCAGCGAGGGCGTGCTGCGCATCGCCAGCCTGATCGCCGCTTCGCGAGGGGTGGGGTCATGAGCATGAGCGCTCGTCATTACCTTCTTCGTCATCCTGGGCGACCGAAGGCCGGCCCGGGATCCATCGAAGGGCACCAAGCTCCACGATGGGTCCCGACGCTACGCTTCGCTCCGGCCAGGATGACGGCGGTCTGTTGGTCGAACTCTTGCGTGGGGGCCAGGTCATGCTGAGCTCCCTGCCGATCGCCTTCTCCGCTCCGCTGGCCCTGATCGCGCTGGCTCTGCTGCCCGCGCTCTGGCTGATCCTGCGGGTGACGCCGCCCCGGCCGCGGCGGATCGACTTCCCGCCGCTGAAGATCATGCGCGACCTCGTCGCCAAGCGCGAAATGCCGGCCCATACGCCCTGGTGGCTGCTGGCGCTGCGCATGACCGTGGCGGCGCTCGCGATCCTCGCCGTCGCCGGCCCGGTCTGGAATCCGGTGCGCGACACCGCGGCCCTGCGCGGCCCGCTGCTGCTGGTGATCGACAATGGCTTCGGTGCCGCGACCGACTGGACCGAGCGGCTCGCCATCGCCGAGAACCGCGTCGCCGCCGCGGCCCGCGACGGCCGCGCCGTCGCGCTGGTCGGCCTCGCCGAAGCCCCGGCCGACATCGCGCTGTCCGAGCCGCGCGCCGCGGTCGAACGCCTGCGCGCCTTCTCGCTGCAGCCTCATGCTCCCGATCGCGGCGCGCATCTCCAGCGCCTAGAAGCCTTCTGGCGGGCCCAGGCGCAGGCCGAGACCGTCTGGATCGCCGACGGGCTCGGGCTCGGCGGCGACGAAGATTTCCTCGCGAGGATGCGGCAGGAAGCCTCGGCGGGGCGCCTGTCGATCCATACCAGCCCGGCCGACCAGCTCGCTCTGGCGGCGCCGGAGAATCTCGCCGGCGCGCTCACCGTCAAGGTGCTGCGTCCGAGCCTGAATGCCGCCGCCAGTGGCCAGGTCAGGGCGCTCGACCTCAAGGGCCTGCCGCTCGGCGATGCGCCCTTCGTCTTCGGCGCCAGCGAATTGCAGACCAGCGCCCGGCTCACCCTGCCGATAGAGGTCCGCAACGCCGTCTCCCGGCTCGAGATCACCGGCGAGCGCAGCTCCGGGGCCGTCGCCTTGCTCGATGACCGCGCCAAGCGCCGCCGCGTCGGCATCGTCTCCGGCACCACCGCCGACACCGCCCAGCCCCTGCTCTCACCGACCTATTACGTCTCACGGGCGCTCTCGCCCTTCGCCGAGATCCGCGAGCCGCGCGCCGGCTCGATCGATCCGATCGGCGAGCTGCTGGCCCAGAACCTCTCCGTCCTGGTACTGGCCGATATCGGCGCGCTCGATCGCGACACCGCCGACAAGGTCAACGCCTTCATCGAACGCGGCGGCGTGCTGCTGCGCTTCGCCGGCGCGCGCCTCGCCGCCGCTTCCGACGAGCTGACGCCGGTGCGCCTGCGCCGCGGCGGCCGCACGCTCGGCGGCGGCCTGTCCTGGGAGACACCGCGCAAGCTCGCCCCGTTCAACCGCGAGAGCCCCTTCTTCGGCACCCAGATCAGCGACGAGATCCGCGTCAGCCGCCAGATCCTAGCCGAGCCCGAGGCCGACCTCGCCCGCAAGACCTGGGCGGCTCTGGAGGACGGCACGCCGGTCGTCACCGGCGAGCGCCGCGGCGACGGCATGCTCGCGATGATGCACGTCACCGCCGACACCACCTGGTCGAACCTGCCGCTCTCGGGCCTGTTCGTCGAGATGCTGCGCAAGATCGTCGCTCTCTCCGGCACCGATGCCGCAGAGGCGCAGGCCGGCGACGCCAGGATCGAGACCCTGTCCCCGACCCGCGTCCTCGACGGGCTCGGCGCCTTCCGCAGCCCGCCGGTGACGGCCCAGCCGGTGCCGCGCAGCTTCACCGGCCGCGCCATCCTGGCGCATCCGCCCGGTATCTACGGACCCAGCGACGGAACCATGGCCGTGAACACGCTCGTTCCGGCCGACAATCTCGCCGCGCTCGACCTCGCCTCCCTCGGCGCACCGTTGCTGCCGGTCGACCAGCCGGTCGCCAAGGACATCAGGCCGCTGCTCCTCGTGCTGGCGCTGGTTCTACTCGTCATCGACACGCTGGCAACGCTCTGGCTCGGCGGCCGGCTCAATATCGCGCGCCGCCGCGCCGCGCCGGTCACTCTCCTGCTCGCCCTCGGCTTCGGCCTGCTCGCCCTGCCCCAGCCTCTGCAGGCGCAACAGCCCGCCCCGGTCCCCGCGGCGCCGGCCGACCAGCGCCCGCCGATCCCGCGCGAACTCTTCGCCGCCGGCGCGGTGACGCGCCTCGCCTATGTCGTCACCGGCGACAAATCGGTCGACGAGATGTCGAAGGCCGGGCTGGCCGGCCTCAACATCGTGCTCGGCGCCCGCACCGCGCTCGAACCGGGCGAGGCGGTCGGCGTCGACATCGCCCGCGACGAGCTCGCCTTCTTCCCGATCCTGTACTGGCCGGTCGTCGCCGGCCGGCCGATCCCCTCGGCCGAGACCCTGCGCAAACTCGAAGCCTATATGAAGGGCGGCGGCCTCGTGATCTTCGACACGCGCGACGCGATGAGCGCCCGGCCCGGCGGCGGCGCGACGCCCGAGGGCGACCAGCTCCGCCGCATGCTCCAGACCCTCGACATCCCGGAGCTGGAGCCGATCCCGCGCGACCACGTCCTGACCAAGACCTTCTACATCCTCGATAATTTCGTCGGCCGCTACGATACCGGCACGACCTGGGTCGAGATCCTGCCGCCCGCGGGTGAGGACGGCCGGCGCCCGGCCCGCGCGGGCGACAGCGTCTCGCCGATCGTCATCACCTCGAACGATCTCGCCTCGGCCTGGGCCGTCGGCCGGCGCGGCGAGGCGCTCGTCCCGATGTCGGGTTCCGATCCGCGCCAGCGCGAAATGGCGCTGCGCGCCGGCGTCAACCTCGTGATGTACGCCCTCACCGGCAACTACAAGGCCGATCAGGTCCATGTCCCGGCCCTGCTGGAAAGGCTGGGCCAGTGATGCGGCGGACCGGCATGGGATTGGAATTCTAGCCGATGTGGAGCCTGACCTTCGCCCCGCTGGTGCCGCTGCCTCTGCTGATCGGGCTCGCCGTGCTGGCTGCGCTCGCCGCCGGCGCGGCGCTGGTGCTCGCCGGCCGCAGCGCCATCCTGCGCGCCCTGGCGCTGACCGTGCTGACGATCGCGCTGGCCGACCCATCTCTGGTCTTCGAGGAGCGTGAGCCGGTCAAGGACGTCGTCGCCGTCGTCGTCGACCGCTCCGGCTCGAACCGCCTCGCCGATCGCAGCGCGCAGACGCAGGCCGCCCAGGCCGAGGTCGAGAGTCAGCTGCGCGGCCTCAGCGGCGTCGAGGCGCGCACCGTCGAGGTCAGCGACGCGCAGGGCGCCGGCGACGGCACGAGGCTGTTCGAGGCGCTGGCCTCCAGCCTCGCCGATGTGCCTTCCGAGCGCGTCGCGGGCGCGATCGTAATCACCGACGGCCTCGCCCATGACGCGCCGGCCAATGCCGAAGCGCTCGGCCTGCGCGCACCGCTGCACGTCCTGACCACCGGTCGTGAGCGCGAGATCGACCGGCGCATCGTGCTCGTCGACTCGCCGCGCTTCGGCATCGTCGGCAAGGACCAGAACATCCGCCTGCGGGTCGTCGAGAAGGGCGGCCCCGGCCGCGCCGCGCTGACCGTGCGCCGCGACGGCGAGGTCATCGCGCGCCGCGAGGTCATCGCCGGACAGATTGTCCAGGTGCCGGTCAGGATCGATCGCGGCGGGCCGAACGTCGTCGAGATCGAGGCCGCCCCGCTCGACAACGAGCTGACGCTCGCCAACAACCGCGCCGTCATCACCATCGAAGGCGTGCGCGACAAGCTGCGCGTGCTCCTGGTCTCCGGCGAGCCGCATCCCGGCGAGCGGACCTGGCGCAACCTGCTCAAGGCCGACGCCAATGTCGACCTCGTCCACTTCACCATCCTGCGCCCGCCGGAGAAGCAGGACGGCACGCCGATCAACGAGCTCTCGCTGATCGCTTTCCCGACGCGCGAGCTGTTCCAGGTCAAGATCAAGGATTTCGACCTGATCATCTTCGACCGCTACGCCAATCAGTCGATCCTGCCGCTGCTCTACTTCGACAACATCGTCCGCTATGTCCGCGAGGGCGGGGCCCTGCTGGTCGCCGCCGGCCCGGAATATTCCGGCTCGCAATCGCTGGCGCGCACGCCGCTCGGCCAGATCCTGCCGGCACAGCCCGATGGCAGCGTCATCGACGAGGCCTATCGCGCCCGCGTCAGCGAGCCCGGCCGCCGCCACCCGGTCACCCGCGACCTGCCCGGCGCCGAGGTCGAGCCGCCGCGCTGGGGCGAATGGCTGCGCATGGTCGGCGCCCGCGCCCGCACCGGCTCGGCCGTGATGACCGGCCCCGGCGAGCGCCCGCTGCTGATGCTGGCGCGCGAGCAGAAGGGCCGCGTCGCGCTCTTCCTCTCCGACCATGCCTGGCTCTGGGCCCGCGGCTTCCGCGATGGCGGCCCGCATCTCGACCTGCTGCGCCGGCTCGGCCACTGGCTGATGAAGGAGCCCGATCTCGAGGAGGAGGCGCTGCGCGCCGTGGCCCGCGGCCGCAATCTCGAGATCGAGCGCCAGACGCTGGGCGACGCGCCGGCCCCGGCGACGATCACCGCCCCGGATGGCTCGACCCGCATTGTGCCCTTCGAGCCCGGCCGCCCCGGCCTGTTCACCGCCCGCACCGCGACGAGCGAATTCGGCCTGCACAAGATCACCGCCGACAATCTCACCGCCTTCGCCAGCGTCGGCCCGGAGAATCCGCGCGAGCTGATGGAGGTGGTCAGCGACCCCAGCCAGCTGCAGGCGCTGGCGGAAGCGACTGGCGGTTCCTCGCGCCGCATCGGCCAGGAGAACGGCTCCGGCGTCGGCGTGCCGCGCATCGTGCCCGTGCGCTCGGGCCGGCAATTCGCCGGTGCCGACTGGATCGGCCTGCGCATCAGCGATTCCGGCATCGTCCGCGGCGTGCAGATCTCGCCGCTGTTCATCGGGCTGATCGGGCTCGCTCTGCTCTTCGGCGCGCTGGTCGCCGGCTGGATCGGCGAGAGCGGCCGAAGATTCCGTAAGGAAAGCTAACCCGCACCGTCATTCCGGGGCATGCCGCAGGCATGAACCCGGAACCCACGACCGGGTGAGCCTTATGCCGCACCGTGTTCATGGCGTGTCACCTGGTCGTGGGTTCCGGGTTCGCCCTGCACGGCGAACCCCGAATGACGACAGAGAGCCCGGTCCTACCGCAGCGCCGTCACCGCGCCGCTGCGCCTGGCCAGAACGCCCTCGACGAGCTCCAGCGCCAGGAAGCGGCCGGGATCGGCCGGCCCGGGCAGAACGAGCTGGCCGGGCCTGACCGGCTTGAAGCCGAAGCGCGCATAATAGGGCGCGTCGCCGACCAGCAGGATCAGTTCGTGGCCCAGGCCGCGCGCCGCCTCGATCGCCGCGTTCATCAGGGCCCCGCCGATGCCCCGACCCTCGAAGGCCGGATCGACCGTCAGCGGCCCGAGCATCAGCCCGGGCTCGCCGCCGGCGAGGATCGGCGTCACCCGGACCGAGCCGACCAGGAAGGTGCCGACATGGCTGGCGAAGGAGAGCGCCGGCTCGTGCGGCCGGCCCTCGCGCAGACGCGACGCGGTACGGGCGAAGCGGCCCGGCCCGAAAGCGCGCTCGTGCAGGCGCTCGATCGCCGCGGCGTCGCCCGGCACTTCTTGGCGGATGGTCAGAGGCAGGGAGGTCATGATCGGCAGCGGGATGGCGGAATTTGCATGAAATGGCAATCGTGTGGTGGCTGCGAATCCCGGCGGCGTCAGACCGGCCTAGCCCAGAGGTCCTGATGACCGATCCGACCTGAGCTCGCCTTGGCGCGGACGGCGAGCCAGCTCGCGATCGTTTCCGCATCGACATGGCCGGTCTCGGCCACCGCCGCGGCAATGCCGGCCGTGAGCTCGCGTGTCAGCGCCGCGCTGCCGGCGTCGAGCATCCAGGGGCTCTCGCCCACGGTGACGGCGCAGCCGGACTTGCGGAAGGCCTGCGCCAGCGTCTCCGTCGCCTCCGGTCCGGCGGCCGGGCCGAAGCCCTTGTCGCTGTGCTGGTGATGGTTGAAGGCGGCGAGCATCCGGGCATCAGCCGGATGGGCCGGTTCCCAGCTCTCGCGCCCGTCATAGGTCAGCGCCGTGTAGAGCGGCAGCCGCTGGCTCACCAGCGAGGCGACGAAGCGCTCGAGCCAGCGCGCCGAGGTCAGGTCGAACAGCGCGGCGGCGGTGACGAGGTCGGGTTGCCAGCCCAGCACCCATTCGAGATCGGTGTTGAGATCGGCCTTGCGGAAATCGACGGTCAGCGATTTCTCGCCCTTGCGCAGCACCAGCTCCTCACCGAGCGCCTCCGCTTCATCGGCCCAGGCGGTCAGGCGTTCGCGCGCCACCGCCAGCAGGCGCGGATCGAAATCGACCAGCGTCCAGTATTGCCGCGCCGGCAGCACCGAATAGGTACCGCGCAGATTGGAGCCGGCGCCGCAGCCGAGGTCGATCACCGTCAGCGACTGTCGGCTGGCGAAGGCGGCACCGACCGCAGCCAGCACCTGCGGATTGCGGGCGGCATGGTCGGCCGGCTCGCGCAGAGCGAGCCAATCCGGGGAGAATCCACTCATGGCGACACCATCGCACAAGTTTGCGCGACGATCGTCGCGGTGTCTCGCCAGCGCGGCAATGCATCCGCTGCATGCCAGGCCGCATCGGAGCGTCTTTTGCGCTCCCCGGCATCGTCGAGCAGGCGGAGAAGCCCGGCCCGCAGCGCCGCTGCATCCCCGGGCGGAACCTTGAGCGCCGCCGCGTCCGGCGCCGTCTCGGCCGCCGCGCCGCCGGTCGTGCACAGGATCGGGAGGCCGCGGGCAAGGGCTTCGGTCAGCACCATGCCATAGCCCTCGAACAGCGAGGGCATGACGAAGAGATCGGCACCGCCATAGGCCGCCGCCAGCGTCTTCTGGTCGACCGCCCCGGCAAGATGGACGCGATCGCCGAGGCCGGCACCGGCGATCTGCGCGGCCAGTGCCGCCGCAGTCTCTGGAGCCCGATCGGCCGCGCCGATGATGGTCAGGCGCCAGTTTCGATCCGCGAGCCCGGCAAGCGCCGCGACCAGCACGTCATAGCCCTTTCGCGGCACCAGCGAGCCCACGGCCAGCAGTTGCAGCGGCGCCCCGGTCGGCGAGCCGGAGGCGCGCGGTGCCGGATCGACGCCGGGCTCCGCCACGGTGATCCGCGCTTCCGGCACGAAGAAATCCGCGACCAGCAGGCGCTTGGTGTTCTGGCTGGTGGCGATCACGGCGCTGGCATGGCGGAGCGCCGCCGTCTCCCGGGCCAGCAGGGCCGCAGCCCGCTCCGGGGAAAGCCCAGCCTCGAGCCCGAGCGGGTGATGCACCAATGCGACGACGCGTCCGGCGAGCCCGGCGGCGATGCCTTCCGGGAAGGCGCCATAGGCGAGCCCGTCGATCAGCAGCACGCTGTCATAGGGCTGCGACAGGATCGCCCTGCCGGTCTCGGCGAGCTCCGCCTCGCTCGGCGCCGGAAACCCGCCGGGCAGCGCGAGATGGCGCGACGCGACACCCATCTGCGCCCATTCCGCCAGCAGCCGCCGGTCATAGGCGTAGCCGCCGGTCGGCAGCGAAAGGTCGCCGGGAATGGCGAAGGCGATCTCGCTCACGCGAGGGCGCCCTCATAGCTGGCGCGGGCGAGGTCGGTCTCGTGCAGGGTGACGCGGATCTTCGCGAGATCCGCGGCATCCGCGCCGAGCTTGCCGGAGCGCGCCGCCGCCGCGATCGCGTCGAAAATGTACTTGCAGAGGAATTCGGTGGTGGTGAGCACGCCCTGGAACTGCGGCAGCGTGTCGAGGTTCTTGTAGTTAAGCGGCTTCAGCGTCTCGTTCAGCACCGTCAGCGCCGCGCCGATATCGACCACCACGTTCTGCCGGGTCAGGTTCTCGCGGAAGAAGGCGACATCGACGACGAAGGTCGCGCCATGCATGGCCTGCGCCGGGCCGAAGAAGGGATCGGGCAGCGAATGGCCGATCATGATGCGGTCGCGGACTTCGACGGAAAACATGGGCAGCCTCCTTCAGCCCAGTCTGCTTAAGCCCGTCGCGCGTTTCTGCCTACCCTTCAAGATCAATAGCGCAGCACCGCCGTGATGCCCTTGCCCGCGAACAGTGCCGGCAGCCGCGCCGGCGCCTCTCTGAATCCGATCTCCTCCGAGATTAGCGCATCGAGCCGCTCGTCGGCCAGCAGCGCGAGCGCTGCCTGCGTCCGGCGCGCATAATCGAAGCGCGGCCGGCGCGACGGTGAAACCTGCCCGACCTGCGACGAGACCAGTTGCAGTCGCTTCGCATGGAACGCCCCGCCCAACGGGGCCGCGACCGCACCTTCGCCATACCAGCTCAATTCGACGATCCGCGCCTCGAAACCGGCGGCGCCGATCGCGGTCGCAAGTCCGGCCGCGCTGGCGCTGGTATGGAAGACGAGATCGGCCTCTCCGGGGCAGTCCGGTGGCTGGGCGAAGCCGAAGCCGAGCGTCTCTGCCAATGCAGCGCGGGCGGGGTCGAGATCGACCAATGTCACCTCTGCGCCCGGTAGCTGCGCGGCAATGAAGGCGGTCAGCAGGCCGAGCACGCCGCCGCCGACCACGACGATCCGATCGGCCGGACCGGAACCGGCATCCCAATGCGCGTTGAGCGCGGTTTCCATATTGGCGGCGAGCATGGCCCGCCGCGCCGGTACCGCCTTCGGCACGAGCGCGAGCCGGCTGGCCGGCACCACGAAGCGATCCTGATGCGGGTAGAGGCAGAACACCGTTTCGCCGAGCAGGTGCGCCGGCCCCGCCTCCACGATCCCGACGGCGCAGTAGCCGTACTTCACCGGGAACGGGAATGCCCCCTCCTGGAACGGCGCCCGCATGCGCTCATGTTCGGAAACGGGCACGAGCCCTTCGAAGACCAGCCGCTCGGTGCCGCGGCTGACACCGCTCCAGCATGTCCTGACAACGCAGTCCTGCGGCCCGGCCTTCGCCAGCTCGACCTCGTTCAGGACGCATTCACGCGGTCCGACATACCAGAGCGCGGTTGCAGCCACATTGCCGCTTGCCTCGGCGGCCATTGCCGGTTCAATCACGCTGCACCTCCGCGACGTTCCCTGCCAGCTTCCGCCCGGCCCATCGCATGACAGAGACCGCCATGAACCAGCGCCCCGGTCCGAACACGTTCCAGGCGACGGCGCAAGAGCGCAATGATGCCAGCCACGGCACTGGCTTCACGCCGGCCGGCCTGCAGCGCATCGCGACCCTGCGCCTGCGCCGGCTGCTGGTCGCAGGCCTCAACCTCGCGACGCTCGCCGCCCTGCTCTACGGCCTTGTCCATGTGCTCTCGGCCGGCGGCTGGAGCCTCGCCGACATCGTGATCTTCATCGCCTTCCTGTTCGGTGCGCCCTGGACGGTGCTCGGCTTCTGGAACGCCGCGATCGGTCTCTGGCTGCTGCATGGCGTCGAGGACGGGCTCGAACGCGTCGCGCCCTTCGCGGCGGCCGGCGACGAGGCGACCCCGCTCGCCATCCGCACAGCGATCCTGATGACCCTGCGCAACGAGGACCCCGCCCGTGCCTTCCGCCGGCTCGCCATCGTCAAGCAGAGCCTCGACTCCACCGGCCAAGGCGCCTGGTTCGACTATTTCGTGCTCTCCGACACCGACGATCCGGCGGTCGCCGCAGCCGAGGAGAAACTCGCCGCCGCCTTCGCCGCCAGGATCGGCGACACCTCGCGCCTGACCTATCGCCGCCGGACCGACAACACCGGCTACAAGGCCGGCAATGTCCGCGACTTCTGCGAGCGCTGGGGCGACCGCTACGAGCTGATGCTGCCGCTCGACGCCGATTCCGTGATGTCGGGTCCGGCCATCCTCGCCTTGACCCGGATGATGCAGACCTGGCCGAAGCTCGGCATCCTGCAGAGCCTCGTCGTCGGCATGCCCAGCAAATCCGCCTTCGCGCGCATCTTCCAGTTCGGCATGCGCCACGGCATGCGCCCCTACACCATGGGCTCGGCCTGGTGGATCGGCGATTGTGGCCCGTTCTGGGGCCACAACGCCATGGTCCGGATCGCGCCCTTCCGCGACGCATGCCATCTGCCGGTGCTCCCCGGCGGCCCGCCACTCGGCGGTCCTGTCATGAGTCATGACCAGGTCGAGGCGACGCTGATGCGCCGCGCCGGCTACGAGGTCCGCGTGCTCCCGGTTGAGATGGGCAGCTGGGAGGAGAACCCGCCGACCATGCTCGAATTCGCAAGGCGCGACCTGCGCTGGTGCCTCGGCAACCTGCAATATCTCAAGCTGATGGACATCCCCGGGCTCAAGATCATGAGCCGCTTCCAGCTCGCCTGGGCGATCCTGATGTTCATCGGCCTGCCGGCCTGGACGTTGATGATCGCGCTCTTGCCACTCAAGGTCTGGCAGGATCGCGGCATTCTCAATTATCCCGCCGGCTTCGCCGCCTTCCTCTATGTCCTGTTCTTCGCGATGTATCTCTCGCCGAAGCTCGCCGGCTTTGCCGATATCCTGCTCAGCAAGGGCGGCACGAAGCGCTATGGCGGCACCGGCCGCTTCGTCGTCTCCTCGCTGATCGAGGTCGTCTTCGCCTTCCTGCAAGGCGCGGTCTCGACCTTCCGCACCACGATCTTCATGGTCGGCCTCGCCGTCGGCAAGGCGAGGATCGGCTGGAACGGCCAGGCCCGCGACGCCCATGCGCTCTCGCTCGCCACCGCCTTCGAAGGCCTGTGGCCGCATCTGCTCTTCGGCCTCTACATTTTCGGCACGCTCGCTCTGCTCTCGCCGACCGTGCTGATCTGGTCGCTGCCGCTGACGGCCGGCTATGTCCTCGCGATCCCCTTCGCCATGCTGACCGCCTCGCCGGCACTCGGGCGCTGGTTCGCGCGCCGCGGCCTTTGCGGCATCCCCGAGGATTTCGATCCGCCGCCCGAGCTCGTCGCCATCCAGGCGGGTGAGCCGAAATGAAGCCGGTCGCCTACCCCAGGGGCACGGCGAAGAGCCTGTCGCGCTCGCTGCGCGTCTACCATGGCGATAGCGCCCGCAATGCCGCCATGGACGCGCTCTATGCGCGCTTCCTGATGGCTGGCGAGCTTGCCTTCGACATCGGCTCGCATGTCGGCGACCGCGTCTCCAGCTTCCGCCGGCTCGGCGCACGCGCCGTTGCGCTCGAACCGCAGCCCGGACCGGCCCGCGCCATCCGCCTGATCCATGGCCGCGATCCCGACGTCACCCTGGTCGAAGCGGCCTGCGGCGACCGGCCGGGCATGGTGACGCTGAAGGTCAACAGCGCCAACCCGACGGTCTCGACCGTCTCGACCGATTTCGTCGGCGCCGCCGTCGACGCCGATGGCTGGCGCGAGCAGATCTGGGATCGCGAGTTCGAGGTGCCCTGCACCACGCTCGACATGCTGATCGGCCAGCACGGTATGCCGGCCTTCATCAAGATCGACGTCGAGGGCTTCGAGGCTCATGTCCTCGCCGGCTTGACGCGGCCGGTTCCGGCACTCTCCTTCGAGTTCACCACCATCCAGCGCGACGTCGCCGAGGCCTGCCTCGCTTTGGTCGCGGCGCTCGGCCCCTATCGCTTCAATGTCGCGCTGGGCGAAAGCCAGATTCTGGTCTTCCCGAAGGCGGTCGACGCCGAGACGATGGGCAGCTATCTGCGCGGGCTGCCGCATGCGGCGAATTCCGGCGACGTCTACGCGATGCTGACGCGCTGAAGGCGGCGATCCGAGCGGCCTCACCGATGAACCCGTGCCACCGCGCGCTTTCACCGGCGCACGGCCTTCTTTATGAAGCCTTGGGATGCGGGCCGGCGCCAGCCAGCCTGCGTTCATCTCGCCGTGCTCAGCATGGCGGCCCGCTCCGCTTTCGAAGGATGGACATGCTCAGCCTCGCCCGCCCGTTCGCCATTTCGCTCGCTTTGCTGATCTCCGCCGCTACCGGCCATGCCGCCAGCGACGTCGCCGTCGAGGTGAAGAACGAGTCGGAGCCGGTGCTCTGCGCCGAGAAGGACAACGTCACCATCAAGGCGATCTCGCCCGAGGTCCGGCGTTTCCGCATCGAGGCCGCCCATCCGGCCTATATCGTCGGCCTCCAGCGCGACAACTGGGACGCCGACTGGACCGATTGCGACATGACCGGCGATCCGGTCTTCAAGGCGCCCGTGCCGCCACAGCGCATCACCTTCTATGAGAGCATCGAATACTGGCTGGTCGGCTACACTTTCGAGAGCTTCTGGCGTCCGGCGGACACGACCTTCCGGGTCGGAGACCGTGTCGAGAAGGGCCTGCACCTCGTCCAGCTCTGGAAGCTCGGCAAGACCGGCTCCTATGAGGTGCTGGTGGTCTACCCGCAGGACGGCTACTGGCGCGTCCGGCCGCTGCCGCCGCCGCAGCTCTCCGCCGCCGCCTACGGCTCCTCCTTCCTGTTCGGGCCGATCGAGCAGGACGGCGCGCGTCCTGTCGTCAACATCAAGGAGATCGCCTTCGACCCGAAGACGCTCTCCTTCAACCTCGCCTTCAAGGACGGCTCCTCCGGCACGCTCAAGCTCGACAGCGTCGACCAGGACCGCATGGTGCTCGACGCCGTGCTCGACAGGCCGGTGACCGGCGGCAAGGCCTTCGCCGCGCTGCGCTCGATGTATGTCACCGAGTTCAACAACGACGTCGCCCGCATCGCCATCCGCGAGCCCGGCGCCAAGGGCTGGCGCGAGGAAGCGCTGATGCCCTTCGCCGGCAGCAAGGCAACCGATATCTGGATGGGCCGCGCCACCCATTCACGCCACAACACCTCCTCGCCCGACATGGTCTTCCGCAGCTTCTCGAAGGACCCGAACCCGCCGGCCAAGCCGGAGGCAAAGAAGTAGCGTCACTCGAGCGACCCCCTCGACGGTCATCCCGGACAAGCCGCGTCAGCGGCGCCGATCCGGGATCCATGCCTGAACGGTTCCGGCATGGATCCCGGGTCTCCCTCCGGTTGTCCGGGACGACCAGTGTCCCGATACAAAGGTGAGTGATCGGACAGGCCGGCTCATGGACACCACCATCCTGAGCCTCGCCTTTGGCGCAGCGCCGGCAGGCTTCGCTCGCCGCGTGGGTCTCCCCGGCGGCCGTTGAGCCCCGGCAATCGCGAGCGCAGACCGCGCATTCCGGAACGGAGTGCCACCAGTCGCGTTATCGACATGACGCGGCCGACGGATCGGACTAGCTTGCCTCGGCTTAAATCCACTGAAGAGACCTTCATGCCTCGCTTTGCCGCCAATCTCTCGATGATGTTCAACGAATGGGCCTTCCTCGACCGCTTCAAGGCGGCCTCGGATGCCGGTTTCGACGCCGTCGAGTTCCTCTTCCCTTATGAACATCCGGCGGAGAAGGTCGGTCTTGCGCTGGCCGGCGGCGAATTGGAGCAGGCCTTGTTCAACCTGCCGCCCGGCGACTGGAACAATGGTGAGCGCGGCATGGCGGCGATCCCCGGCCGCGAGGCAGAGTTCCGCGCCGGCATCGAGACCGCTCTCGCCTACGTCCATGAGACCGGCGTCAAGCGCCTGCACATGATGGCCGGCCATGCCGACCCCAAGGACCCGGCCGCGCAGAAGGCCTATCGCGCCTCGATCGCCTATGCCGCCGACAAGCTCGGCGAGCACGGCATCGACCTGCTGCTCGAGCCGATCAACGGCAAGGACATGCCGGGCTACTTCCTGAATGATTTCGACCAGGCAGCGGCCTATGTCCGCGAATCCGGCCGGCCCAACGTCAAATTGCAGTTCGACATGTATCATTGCGAGCTGATCCATGGCGATGTCGGCGCCCGCCTCGAAGCGCTCTACCCGCTCGTCGGCCATGTCCAGATCGCCAATGCCGAAGGCCGGCACGAGCCCGACGGCACCAAGCCCGACTATGCGAAGCTCTTCTCCCAGCTCGACTCGCTCGGCTATGCCGGCTGCGTCGGCTGCGAATACCGCCCCCGCGCCGGGACGCTGGAAGGG
The DNA here is from genome assembly GCF_017308075.1 of Allobosea sp. GTDB lineage: Bacteria > Pseudomonadota > Alphaproteobacteria > Rhizobiales > Beijerinckiaceae > Allobosea. The sequence goes on along the minus strand of NZ_JAFKFX010000032.1, from coordinate 52,142 downwards.
CTCGGCTGGTTCGCACCCTGGAAGAGGCGCGCTTGATCCCCGCCGTCGCCCTGCCCTGCCCCGTCCTAATCGCCGATATCGGCGGCACGAACTGCCGGCTGTCGCTGCTGGCGGAGCATGGCGCGGCGCCGGAAGCGCTCGCCCGTATCAGCACCGGCGCCTTTCCGACCCCGGAGCAGGCGCTGGAATCGGTCCTTTCGACATTGCACACCAGGCCGCGCTCGGCGGTTCTGGCGGTCGCCGGCCCGCTCCATGGCCATTCCGCCCAGCTGACCAATGCCGGCTGGTATTTCGACGGGCCGAAACTGGCGCAGGCGCTGCGGCTCGAGCAGGGCCTGCTGGTCAATGATTTCGAGGCGCTGGCGGCAGCCCTCGCCGTGCTCGGCGCAGAGGATGTCGTCACGCTGGTCGCCGGCCAGCCGGAAGCGACGGGGCCGCGGCTGGTGCTCGGCCCCGGCACCGGATTCGGCGCCGCAGCCCTGCTGCAGCGCGGCGAGGCCTGCGTGCTCGTCCCGACCGAATGCGGCCATATCGGAATCGGCCCGGAGGATCCGGCGGAGGTGAAGCTCTGGCCGGCCCTGTCGGAAGGATTGCCGCGCGTCACGATCGAGGCGCTACTGCGTGGTGACGGGCTCGTCCGCTTCCACCGGGCAGTCGCGCAGCAATCGGGACTCGCGGAACCGGATATCAGCGCGGCCGACGTCACCACCCTCGCCCTTGACGGCAACCCAGCCGCGCTGATGGCGGTGATCTGCTTCTGGCGGCTGCTCGCTCGCGTCGCCGGCGATCTGGCGCTCGCCTTAAAGGCGACCGGCGGGGTCTATCTCGCCGGCGGCATCGCTCCGCGCATCCTGCCGCTCGCCGACAAGGCGACGCTCCAAGCCGTCTTCAGCAGCAAGCCGCCGGTCGAGGATCTCGCCGCGCGTTTTGCGCTGCATGTGATCACCGCCGATGCCGCCGCCGAACGTGGCGCCGCCGCGATTGCCTGCGAGCCGGCACGTTTCGGGCTCGACGACCCCGCCCGGTTGTGGTTTGCGTGAACGCGCTGCGGCTCTCCTGACGCCGCAGTGCTCCTTTTCCCGCTTCCGAGCCGCTCACATCTTGTCCCAGCTCTACGGCATCCAGGTCCTGCGCGCCTTCGCGGCACTGATGGTCGCCGTGCACCATGTCCAGTCCGACGCCGTCTTCCTGGCCGGCCGGGCCGGCACGGCCTTCTCGCCTTCGGACATCCTGCCCTGGAACGCCGGCGTCGACCTGTTCTTCGTCATCTCCGGCTTCATCATGGTGCACGCTTCCTCCGACCTGTTCGGCCAGGCCGGCAGCGCGCGCCTGTTCCTCGCCCGGCGCATCGCCCGGATCGTCCCGCTCTACTGGGCGGCGACGACGCTCTTCCTGCTGGTGATGCTCGCCTCGCCGGCCCTGCTGAATTCGGGCGCGCCGGGTGCCGGGCAGATCCTCGGCTCCTATCTGTTCTGGCCCCTGCCCAATGCGGCCGGCGAGATCCAGCCGGTCTATTCGCTGGGCTGGACGCTGAACTACGAGATGCTGTTCTACGCGCTGTTCGGCGCGGCCCTGCTGCTCCCGGCGCGCCTGGTCGTGCCGGCGACTGCGCTCGCGCTGTTCGGCCTCGTCGCCACGCAAGCGGCGGTCCCCCTGCCCCTGCCCTTCGGCTTCTGGGGCCAGCCGATCGTGCTCGAATTCGCCGGCGGCATGGCGATCGCGCTGCTGCGCAACCATGGTCTGCGTCTCGAAGGCCGCCTGCGCTGGCTGATGGTCGTCGCGGGCGTCGCGATCCTGATCGCAGCGACCGGCAGCGAGTGGGCGCAGACGCCCTGGGGTTCGCTCGCTTTTCGCGGTCCGGCCGCGCTGCTCCTCGTCACCGCCGCGGCCTGCGGGCGCGGCCAGTCGGCCCCTTCGGCGCTGGTGCGCCAGCTCGCCCGGCTCGGCGACGCCTCCTACGCGCTTTACCTCGTCCACCCCTTCGCCATGCGGGCCATGCGCGAGCTCTTCCTGCGCATCGCCCCCGGAGCGACGGGATTCTTCGTCGTCGCGGCCTTGCTGGTCGCCGTCCTCGCAGCCCTTGCGGTCTATCGCTGGTTCGAGAAGCCGATGACGAAGCTGTTGCGGCGTCTGCTGCGCGCCTGACGGCGCGCACCTCGCTTCCACCTCATCCTGAGGAGCGGCCGCAGGCTGCGTCTCGAAGGATGCTCCAGACCGCGGCGGGACCTCCGAGATCATCCTTCGAGACGGCCGCTGACGCGGCCTCCTCAGGATGAGGTCGGAGGAGTTGTCCCGACGCAGCCGCTCTACGTCTTCAGCCGCATGCCCTTGAGCGACTGCCCGACCACGCCGCCGTCGCGACGGCGCTGTGGCCGCTTGGCGACGATCGTCTCGACATGCTCCGGCTGCGGGAAATAGCCGCGCTCCAACACTTCGAGGGTATATTCCTCATAGGTGAGCCCCAGCGTCTCGGCCCGCTCCTGACGCCTGAGCGCGATCTCTCGCGGCTTCTTCCAGGCCCGGCGATGGGCGAAACGCCAGTCGAAATAGCGGCCGATCTCGCCCTTGCCGCTCTCCGGCTCGCGCCTTTTCTCCTCCAGCGGCGGACCGCCATTGTCACCGATGCGGGCGCTGCGGGGCTTGCGAGGGGTCGGCTGTCTCACGGGAAGCATCCATCCACCAAGAGATACGATTTGTATCTTATAATGGATTCCGAGACAGGCAAGCCCGTGCCGGAGGTGACAGCACCCGCCGGGCGGTCTATCCGGGCGGCCTGACATCAAAGGAACGCCATGGCCCCCCTGCTGCATCTCCGCGACGTTGCTCTGACCTTCGGCGGCCACCCGCTGCTCGAAGGGGCCGAGATCGCGGTTTCCGCCGGCGAGCGGGTCTGCCTGGTCGGCCGCAACGGCTCCGGCAAGTCGACGCTGCTGAAGATCGCCGCCGGCATCGTCGAGCCCGACAGCGCCGATCGCTTCCTGCAGCCCGGTGCGACCGTGCGCTATCTGCCGCAGGAGCCCGATTTCTCCGGCTACAAGACCTCGCTCGCCTATGTCGAGGCCGGCCTCGGGCCGGGCGACGATCCCTATCGCGCCCGTTATCTCGTCGAGGAACTCGGCCTGACCGGCGAGGAAAACCCGGCCAGCATGTCGGGCGGCGAATCCCGCCGTGCCGCGCTCGCCCGCGTGCTCGCACCCGAGCCCGACATCCTCCTGCTCGACGAGCCGACCAACCATCTCGACCTGCCGGTGATCGAATGGCTCGAGCAGGAGCTGAAATCGCTGCGCTCGGCCATGGTGCTGATCAGCCATGACCGCCGCTTCCTGAGCTCGCTCTCGCGCGCCACGATCTGGCTCGACCGCGGCGTGACCCGGCGCGTCGAGCGTGGCTTTAGCGAATTCGAGGCCTGGCGCGACGAGGTGCTGGCGCAGGAGGAGCTCGACCGCCACAAGCTCGACCGCAAGATCGCCCGCGAGGAGGACTGGCTGCGCTACGGCGTCAGCGCGCGTCGCACCCGCAACCAGCGTCGTCTCGGTGAGCTCCACGCCCTGCGCGACCAGCGCCGCACCGCCCGCCATGCCGTCGGCTCGGTCCGGCTGGAGGCCAGCGAGGCGCAGGCCTCGGGCAAGCTGGTGATCGAGGCAGTCGACATCTCCAAGAGCTATGGCGACAAGCCGATCGTCCGGAACTTCTCGATCCGCGTCGCCCGCGGCGACTGCATCGGCATCGTCGGCCCCAACGGCGCCGGCAAGACCACGCTAATCAACCTGCTGACCGGCGCGCTTGCTCCGGATTCAGGCAAGATCAAGCTCGGCGCTTCGCTTGAAATGGTGACGCTCGACCAGCGCCGCGAAAGCCTCGACCCGGCAACGCCGCTCGGCGATGCGCTGACCGGCGGCGGCTCGGACCAGGTCATGGTCGGCGGCCAGCCGCGCCATGTCATCAGCTACATGAAGGACTTCCTGTTCCAGCCGATCCAGCGCGGCACCGCAGTCGGCGCGCTCTCGGGCGGCGAGCGCGGCCGGCTGATGCTGGCCCGCGCCCTGGCGAAACCCTCCAACCTCCTGGTTCTGGACGAGCCGACCAACGATCTCGACATCGAGACGCTCGACCTGCTGCAGGAACTGCTCGCCGATTATGCCGGCACGGTGCTGCTGGTCAGCCATGATCGCGACTTCCTCGACCGGGTCGTCTCCTCGACCCTGATCTCGGATGGCGACGGCATCTGGACCGAATTCGCCGGCGGCTATTCCGACATGCTGGCCCAGCGCGGCCGCGGCGTCGGTGCCAAGGCGCGGGCGGTGCCGGTAAAGGCAGCTGCGTCGGAAACCGCCAAGTCTGCCACAGCAACTGTGGCAACGTCGAAACGCAAGCTGTCGTTCAACGAGCAGCACGCGCTGAAGACCCTGCCCCAGCAGATCGAGAAGCTGCAGGCCGAGGCCGGCAAGCTCAATACCGCGCTGGCCGGCGATCTCTACACCCGCGACCCAAAGCTCTTCGCCAAGGCGACGACGCGGCTCGACGAGGTGACGCGCGAGATCGCCGAGGCCGAGGAGCGCTGGCTCGAGTTGGAAATGCTACGCGAGGAGATCGGCGCCTGAGCGCGCTTCGTTCGAGCGCAGACGCCGGCCGAGAGCACCCTGACCGGCGTCGAAAGCGCCCAGGCTACGGATTCTTGCCAAGGAACGGAAACGGCTTGGCCGGAACGAAACGGGCAGTGGCGTTGCCGGAATAGATCTGGGTCTGGTCCTTGCCGAGATCGAGCTTGCGGACACCGCCGGCAGGCGAAAAGTCGACCTGCTTCAGATCGACCCAGAAGGTGTTCGGGGTCAGCGCGGATTCGAAGAAATACAGCTTTCGCGCATGGTCGACGACGGTTCGCCAGCGCGTCGAGGAGATGTTCGGCTGGTCCGGCGTCGTCAGCCCGAACGGCACCGAGACATTGCGGATGACGCTGAAGACGCTGGCGACGGCACGGTCGGGATCCTCGAATTTCGGGATCGCGTTGACGTAGAACGAAGCGCGGGCGAAGCGGTCGGAGGCGCGATTGGTGCCGGGCAGCATCGCAGTGCCGCCGATCTGCTTCCAGTATGAGTTGAGCGCGAGCTGCTGGTCGAAGATCGGCGAATTGGTCATGACCTGATAGGCCCGGTCATGGTGGATCACCTGGCGGCCGTCGATGTACTCGACGATCGCGCTGTCGCCTGTCGCGTCCGAGATCGAAAGGTGCAGCGTCGCAAGCCGCGTCTCGCCCGGGACGGCATCGGTGACGATCGTGAACGGCTCCTTGCGCAGGGCGTCCACGGCCTCCGCCACGGTGCCGAAGCTGTCGAGAACGTACTGGGCCCAGGCGGCGATGGTCAGGCCCGGCTTCGAGGTAGCGTCGAACTTCGGATACTCCGATTCCACTAGCCAGAGCAGATTGGCCGAAAGCCCGGCTTCGTTCAGACCATCAGTCGTCGAGATGTCGTAGCCGGAAGCGATGACGCTGCCATATTTCGCCGTCCATCTGAACGAGTTGGGCCCGGCTTCGCCATTGCGCTCGATACCGCGGGGCAGGATCCAGAGATTGGTCGCGACGTCGCTCTTCCAGTCCATCGAGCGCGCCGTCAGGTTTCGCCCCTCGGCACCGAAATAGACCAGACGCGTGCAGGCCTGCGCGGCCGAATCCGCGAAAAGGGTGGCGGCAAGCACCAAGGCCGCGATACGGCGCCGCGCAAGCTGCGGCCGCTGATCCGGGCGATGGGATGGTCTGGTCATAGGCATTCTCATGATGGTCGTCTCGGAAACACATCCTAGCGCCGACAACCTGACAACACCGAGACGTCTCTGCATGGCGGCGCTGCAAGGAGGGCCCGCCGATCCGGCCGTGGCCGCGAGCCCGCCATGCCCGGCAGCCCATACCTTTTTGCTATCCGCCCGATCGCGAAAGCCTATTTATCCCCGCCGGCAAAACGCCCCAAACTCACCGGACACGAAGAATCCCGAGGAAACACCATGAGACTGAAGGGCAAGACCGCGCTGATCACCGGCGCGGCGCAAGGGTTCGGCTTCGGCATCGCCGAGACCTTCGTGCGCGAGGGCGCGCGCGTCGCCGTGCTCGACATCAATGGCGACAAGGCGAAGGAGGCCGCCAAGGCGATCGGCCGCAAGGCTTTTGCGGTCGCCTGCGATGTCGGCAAGGCCCGCAGCGTCGACAGTGCCGTCGCCCGCGTGATCAAGCGATTCGGCCGGCTCGACATCGTCGTCAACAATGCCGGCATCAGCCACCGCAACCAGCCGATGCTCGATGTCAGCGAGGCCGAGTTCGACCGCGTCTTCGATGTCAACGTGAAGTCGATCTTCCTTATGGCCAAGGCGACGGTGCCGCATTTCCGCGAGCATGGCGGCGGCGTCATCCTCAACATCGGCTCGACGGCCGGGGTCCGGCCCCGCCCCGGCCTGACCTGGTACAACGGCTCGAAGGGCGCCGCGAACCTGCTCTCGAAGTCGATGGCGGTCGAGCTCGCTCCCGACCGGATCCGCGTCAACGCCATCGCGCCCGTCGCCGGCGAGACGCCGCTGCTCGCGACCTTCATGGGCGAGGACACGCCGGAAAAGCGCAAGGCCTTCACCGCGACGATTCCCTGGGGCCGCTTCTCGACACCGCAGGACATCGCCAATGCCGCGCTGTTCCTGTGCTCGGACGAGTCCGAAATGGTCACCGGCTCGGTGCTGGCGGTCGACGGCGGCCGCTGCGTCTGACGCCCATTCGACAGCCGTCATGCTCGGGCTCGACCCGAGCATCTCGCGCCAGGCGAGGCGCCGAACAGGCGCCTTCTCGTCATGAGATTCTCGGCTCTGCGCTGCGCTTCGGCCAAGAATGACGGCGACGTCTCCTAGACGGTGCCGCCACCGGTCAGCGGCATTGTCTGCTGCAGCTTCACCGTGCCGTCGAGGTCGAAGCCGCGGCGCTCCAGTGTGATCGCCGGGGCCTCCGCCGTCCCCTCGATCCGCAAGAGGTGCCAGGAGGCAAGCTCGCCATGGCCGCGCGGCCCGATCGAGGCCGAGGGCACGCCGACGATCGGCACGTCGCGACCGGCGCCTGGCCGCCAGGCCAGCGAGAAGCGGTGATTATGGCCGTGCAGGACGAGGTCGGCGCCGACGCGGGCCAGCATCGCCTCGAAGGCCGGCGCGTCGAGCAGTTCGCGGGTGCGCCGGGCACCGCCGACATAGGGCGGGTGATGGATCAGGATGACGCGGATCAGCCCCTCGGCCTTGGCCTGCGCCAGGAACTTTTCGGCCATGACGATCTGGGCCGGGCCGACGCGGCCGGTCGCCATCAGCGGCAGCGTCGGAATGCCGGTGTTCATGCCGATCAGCGCGACCGGGCCGCGCCGGCGATACCAGGGGTAGCCGGGCTCGCCATCGTCGCTGGCGCACCAGGGGCCGAGTTCGCCAGCCAGGGCCTGCAGCGAGGAGCGGGCATAGGCGTCGTGATTGCCGGGGACGAAGGAGACTTTGTCGCGCGGGCCGAGCGTGTCGAGGAAGGTCAGCGCCGTCTTGAACTCGTTGGGCAGGCCGATATGCGAGACGTCGCCGGTGCAGGCGATATGGTCGGGCTTTTGCGCCAGGATGTCGGCGACGATCAGCCCGAGAATCTCCATGTCATGGGCGTGGCGACGCTTGCGCCGCCAGTTGACATAGCCGGTCGCGCGCTTGCCGATCAGCTCCCGCAGGGAGAACCGGGCAAGCGGCCCGAGATGCGGGTCCGACAGATGCGCAAGCGTGAACACGCCCTGCGCTTGCCCTCAGCAGGCGGGCGCAGTCAAGCGTGGACGCAAGATTGGATGAATGTGACGCAGGACCGCGGGCCGGCTCAGTTGAGCGAGTCGGTCAGTTCCGAGACGATGCGCGGATCGGTCAGGGTCAGCGCCGGCTTCCAGACGAAGGCGGGCTTGGCCTGAAACCAGGAGGTGATGAAGGCGAGCAGCATGGCGAATTCCCCAGCGGTGACCATCGCCTTATCTTCCTGATTTGCGGCGCGTTTGTGTTGGAACTCGAGAGCAAACAGAGGCCTGATATGCGCCTGTCGCATAGATCAATCACCAAGCTTGAGAAAATGCCGCCCCGATGAGCAATTCCTCCTCCCCACAGACGAGCCGGCCCGCGCCGATCGACAGGCTACCGCGGCCGATGCGGCGCCTGTTCGGCTGGGCCCTGCACCTGTATTTTCGCTTGAGCCGCGGCCTGACCCTCGGCGTGCGCGCCGCTGTCCTGAACGATGCCGGCGAGATTTTCCTCGTTCGCCACACCTACACCCCCGGCTGGCATCTGCCCGGCGGCGGCGTCGAGCCGGGGGAGACCGTCGCCGCGGCGATCGGCAAGGAACTGCGTGAGGAAGCCAATATCGAGATCATCGGGCCCGCCGTGCTGCATGGCCTGTTCCTGAGCGGCGAGAGCTCGCGGCGCGACCATGTCGCGGTCTTCATCATCCGTGATTTCACGCGGTCCGCACCGAAGGTACCCGATTTCGAGATCGCGGAAGCCGGCTTCTTCGCGCTGTCCGCGCTGCCTGAGGGCACGACGCCCGGCACCCGCCGGCGGCTCGCCGAGATCACGGCGGGCGCCCCGGTCGACGAACGCTGGTGAGGCCTATCTCAGCCCTGGCAGCATGCGCCGCAACACCCCGTCCCGGCGGATGAAATAGTGGTAGAGTGCCGCGCCGATATGGCCGGCGATCGTCAGTGCCAGCAGAATTGCCAGCCAGCCATGCAGCGCGAGCACGCGCTTGGCCGCCGCCTCGTCGGGCCCGGCCAGGGCCGGCAGGTTGAACAGGTCGAAGATCGTCAACGCCGGAAACAGCGAAACGCCGATCCAGCCCAGCAAGGGCACGACGAGAAGCAGCCCGTAAAGTGCCCAGTGAACGAGGTGCGAGCCAGCCTTCTGCCACCATGCCAGCGTCGGCTCGTCAGGTGGTGCGCCATGCAGGAGCCGATAGGCCAAACGTCCGGCCGTGAGCCAAAGCACGAGGAAACCCAGAAGCTTATGCGCGGAATAGAGCCCGTTGGTCAGCCCGTCCCAGATATCGAGCGTATTGCCGCGATAGGTCATGCCGAGGCCGAGCGGGATCATCACGAAGACCGCCGCGACGGTCAGCCAATGGAACCGTCGCGCCGTTGTGCTGTAGACCTCGGGCCGAGCTTTCGCCGCGATGGCGGGATCCCGTGGCTGCCACATCTTGCTCCCACCCCCCTATTGCCCCGTCAGGGTCGGCACCAGCATTCATCTCGCGTTCAATGTCGCGCTTTTAATAGGCCATCTTGCACTCGCTCGGCCGGCGGTCGACATTCGCCGGAAATCCGCCCGACATCACGCTTTTGGGAACCACGCAAGCCCGGACAAGTTGTAGCTACGCCGTATTGCGCCGGACAGCACCCGTCCTGCCGAAACGAACGTATAAGACCATCTCCTCCGCCGCCAGCCGGCGCAATCTGACGGACGCAGCCATGCCTAAGTCGCGTACGCTTTTCGGCCGTCCCGGCGAAACCGAGATCATAACCGTCGACCGGGCGCTTGCCGAGTTTCGGGCCGGCCGTCCCGTCCTGCTGCGCGATGGCGAGAACCTGGCGCTGGCGCTCTCGGCCGAACTGGCCGATGCCGAGATCGCCGGCCGGCTCGACACGCTTGCCGAAGGTAACGCCAGGCTGGTGCTGAGCGCCGCGCGCCTGCGCCGCCTCGGCGCCAAGGGCCGCAGCGAGACCGGTGTCCTCGCCATGCCCACGATCGACGTCGCCCGCGTCGAGACCCTCGCCCTCAGGATCGATGCGCGCGTCGATGCGCCGGTCGGTCCCGCCAATGCGCTCGACGCCGCGGCGCTCGAGCTCGCCGGGCTTTCGCTCGTGCTGCCCGCCATCATACTGGTGCCGGTCACCGCGGCGCAGATCGCCGGCGAACCGCTGGTCGAGGTCAGCATCGCAGCGATCAACGGCTACCGCACGGCGCAGGTCGCGACGCTCGCTATCGTCGGCCGCGCGCCGGTGCCGCTGGAAGGCGCTCCCGATACCGAATTCGTGGTCTTCCGCGGCGGCGAGGGCCTGCGCGATCAGGTCGCGATCATCGTCGGCAAGCCGGACCTCTCAGCCGCCGTGCCGGTGCGCCTGCACTCCGCCTGCCTGACCGGCGACCTGTTCGGCTCGCTGAAATGCGATTGCGGCGACCAGTTGCGCGAGACGGTCGAGTGGATGGCCCAGAACGAGGGCGGCATCCTGCTCTATCTCGACCAGGAAGGCCGCGGCAACGGCATCTCCAACAAGATGCGGGCCTACAAGCTTCAGAGCCAGGGTTGGGACACCTACGACGCCGACGAGGTGCTCGGCTTCGATCTCGATCAGCGCCATTTCGACTTCGCCGCGGAAATGCTGAAGCAGCTCGGCGTCAGCAGCGTCACGGCGCTGACCAACAATCCGCTCAAGATCGGTGCGATCAAGGCCGCCGGGCTCGAAGTCGCCGCGACCCAGCGCGTCCTCGGCCGCCCGAATATCCACAATGTCCGCTATCTCGCCTCGAAGCGCGACCGGGCCGGCCATTTCATCGATATGGACGCGCTGATGGCGCGAGCAGCCCCGAAGGATTGACCTCGCGCCAGGCAGCGAGCCCGTGCCGGGCATTGATCCGGCACGGGGCCTGGGGCAGGAAGCCGCCATGTCCGAACAGAAGCGGTCCGAGCAGAAGCTGTCCGAGCAAGAGCGGTCCGATCCAGCGCCGTTGCGCGCGCCCTGGCCTGTCGCCAAGGTCCTCCTGATCGTCGGCGCCGCCTGGCTCGCTCTGTCCTGGCCCTGGCTGTCCGGGGTCATGACCGTGCCCTGGGATGCCAAGGCGCATTTCCACCCGCAGCTCCAGTTCCTCGCCAGCGCTCTGCACAAGGGGCTGTCGCCGTTCTGGACGCCCTTCGTCTTCGCCGGCTCGCCGCAGGTCGCAGATCCGCAATCCCTGATCTTCTCGCCGCCCTTCGCGCTGATCGCCCTGCTCAATCCGACGCCGGATTTCCGCTGGAGCGACGGGGCGCTGCTCGGCTCGCTCCTGGTCGGCGCGCTCTGCCTCGTCCTGCTCTTCCGCGACCGCGACTGGCACCCCGGCGGCGCCGTGGTCTGCGCCCTCGCCTTCGCCTTCGGGGCTTCGGCCGCCTGGCGCATCCAGCATGTCGGGCAGGTGCTGAGCCTTGCCTATTTCGCCATCACATTGCTGCTGCTCTCGCGCGCTCTGGAGCGCGGCTCCTGGGGCTATGGCTTCTTCGCCGGCATCGTGGCCGGCTTCATGGTGCTCGGGCGCGACCAGGTCGCGCTGATCGGCGTCTACGTCCTCGCCGGGCTCGTCATCGCCGCGATCGCCATGGCGAAGCAGCCGCTGCGCGCCCTCAAAGGCAGCCTGATGCCGCTGTGCCTCGGCGTGCTCGGCGCCGTGCTGGTCGCCGCCATTCCGATCCTGCTCACCGCCTTCCTGGCCCAGGAATCGAACCGGCCGGCGATCGACTTCGCCGGTGCCGGCAAGGGCTCGCTTCATCCGGCCTCGCTGCTCACCGGGCTGGTCGCCAATCTCTATGGCGCCGCCGGCCCGCTGGAGAATTTCTGGGGGCCGCCGAGCCCGGCCTGGGAAGCCCGCTTCGGTGCGGTCGATCTCTATCTCGCCCGCAATATGAGCGAGCTCTATCTCGGCCTGCTGCCGCTGCTGATGATCATCGGCGTCGGCGTCGTCCGCGGCGGCCTCTGGCGACGGGAGATCGTGGCGCTGAGCGTCGCGGCCATCGTCGTGCTCATCTACGCGCTCGGGCGCTATACGCCCGGCTTCCAGATCCTCTTTTCGGCACTGCCCGGCCTCGACCTCTATCGCCGGCCGGCCGACGCGCTCTTCATCCTCGGCGCACTCTTCGCCATTCTCGGCGGCTACTTCACCCATCTCGTCCTGACCGACACCGCGCCGCGTCCCCGGCGCTGGCAGATCGCTCTGGAAGCCGCCTTGCTCGGCGCCGCCTTCGGCCTCGCCATCTGGCTGGCCTGGACGACCGGCCGGCTCGGCGTCGCCGCCTTGCCGCTGATCACCGCCCTGCTCTGCCTGCTGCTGGTCGCCGGAGCGCTCGTCGCAGCGCGCGGCCTCGCTCTGCAGGGCGCCGGCATGGCCGCCACGCTGATCCTCGCGATGACCATGACCATCGATCTCTCGGTCAATAACGGGCCGAGCGAGTCGACCGCCCTGCCGTCCTCGCGCTACGAGGTGCTGCGCGCCGACAGCGCCAACGAGACCATTGCCCTGCTCAAGCGCGAGACTGCGCGCACCGCCGGCCCGGATCGCCGCGACCGCATCGAGCTCGCCGGCATCGACTTCCACTGGCCCAATGCGAGCCTGGTCCACGGCCTCGACAATACACTCGGCTACAATCCGCTGCGGCTCGGACTCTACAGCGCCGCCACCGGCGCCGGCGACCATGTCGCTTTGCCCGACCAGCGCACTTTCTCGGCGCTGATGCCGTCCTATCGCTCGCTGCTCGCCGACATGCTCGGCCTGCGCTTCATCGCCACCGGCGTGCCGGTGGAGCAGATCGACAAGGCGCTCAAGCCCGGCGACCTCGTCCAGATCGCCCGCACCGCCGACGCTTTCATCTACGAGAATCCGCGTGCACTGCCGCGCGTCCTGCTCGTCACGAATGCGCAGCAGGCCGATTTCGACGCCATATTGAAGAATGGGCAATGGCCGGCGGGGTTCGATCCGCGGCGCACCGTGCTGCTCGACAGAACGCCGCCGAGGCTGCCGGGCGGCCCGGCCGGGCCGGGCACGGTGAGCATCCGCAACTACGGCACCACCGAGGTTATGCTGGAGGCCGACGCGCCCGCCGGCGGCTTCGTCGTCCTCAACGATGTCTGGCAGCCCTGGTGGCAGGTCGAGGTCGACGGCAAACCGGCCGAGCTGCTGCGGGCCAACGTCATCTTCCGCGCCGTGCAGGTGCCGCCCGGCCGCTCGACGATCCGCTTCACCTTCCGCCCCTTCGACGGGCTCTTCCGGGCGATCGGCCAGCGGATCCGCGAGGCGAACCCGCCGCCGGTGTGAAGGTTCAGGTCAGCGCCGCCATCGCCGCGACCGGAGCCGGAGCATGCCCCGCCAGAACCTTGGCGAGGCCGGCCGGATCGACCACGCCGTCGCGGATCGTCTCGTCGCGATGGATGCCGCCGGCGATGAACAGGCCGTCGAAGCCCATCAGCCGCGCCCCGGCGAGATCGGTGCGCACGGCATCGCCGATCACCAGCACCTTGCCGGCGTCGACATCCCGGCCGCCACGCGCATCGCGTGCCGCCGCCAAAGCGAGATCATAGGCCGGACGATGCGGCTTGCCCGCCCAGGCGACCCGGCCACCGAGTTCCTCATAGATCGTCGCCAGCGCACCGGCGCAGGGCAGGAGATCATGGCCGACATGGACGACGAGGTCGGGATTGCCGCAGATGAAGGGCAGTCCCCGCGCCGCGAAGCGCGCGAGCTGCGGCCGGTACTGCTCCGGCTGCTCGGTACGATAATCGTTGAGCTCGGTCGCGACGACGAATTCGGCATCATCCTCGTCGACGAGTTCGACGTCGAAGCCCTCGAACACGGCGCGGTCCTCATGCCAGCCGATATGATAGGCCTTGCGCAGATGGCTCGCTCCGATCAGCGCCCGCGTCACGTCGCCGGAAGTGACCAGCCGGTCCCAGGCGGTGCGCGGCACGCGCTTGTCGTCGAGCACGCCGGCGATCTGGTCGGAAGGGCCCGGCGCATTCGAGAGCAGGACGACGGTGCCGCCCGCCTCGCGATAGCGCTCAAGCGTCTCGCAGGCCGGCGGCAGCGCCAGCAGACCGTCATGGACGACGCCCCAGACGTCGCTAATCAACACTTCGTAGCGGGCGAGGAGATCGCCCGCTTGCGTCAGGATCGGAATAGTCATGCCTTGAGAGCTGCCTCTGCTGCGATCCGCGCCTCGACCTCGGCCCGGCGCGGCAGGGGGGCTACCGCACCATAGCCCTGGGTGGAGAGAGCCGCCGCGACATTCGCGTAGGCGCCGGCGACGAAGGCGTCACCGGTGCGGATATATTCGGCGAGGAAGGCACCGTCATAGCAGTCGCCGGCGCCGGTCGCATCGATCGCATCGACCTTGATCGGCACGAAGCGCTCGCGCCGCTCAGGCGTCGCCACCAGCGAGCCCTCATGACCGAGGGTCAGCGCCACCACCTTGGCGCCGAGCCCGAGATAGAAATCGACGATGGCGTCGGGCTCTTCCAGCCCGGTCAGCAGCTTGGCGTCGCCATCGCCCGGCAGGACGATGTCAGCCATCCGGCAGGCGGTGTGGACGATCGACCGGGCGCGGGTCAGCGGCCAGAGCTTGAGGCGCAGATTTGTGTCGTAGGCGGTCAGCACGCCGTTCTGGCGCGCCAGCTCGAAAGCCTCGAACACCGCATCGCAGGCGCTGGCCGAGATCGCCTGGCTGATGCCGGAAGCCTGGACCACCTTGGCCGAGGCGATCAGCTCCCGCGGCAGATCGGCCGGGCCGTAGAGGCTCGCGGCCGAGCCGGCGCGCAGATAGGAGAAGACGTGCCCCTGCTCGCCATGCGCCACGAAATAGAGCCCGGTCGGCGCGGTCGCATGGGTCGAGACATGTCTGTCGTCGATGCCTTCCTGCGCCCAGGCCGTCCGGAGCGCACGGCCGGGCTCGTCATTGCCGAGCGCGCCGACATAGGCGACTTTCGCACCTTGCCGGGCAGCCGCGATGGCGCAATTGGACGTGTCCCCGCCCAGTCCGAAACGATAGGCCCCCGCCTCGCCGCGCGTCGCGTTGAACTCGCCGAGCGGCTCGCCGATACAAACGATATCCGTCATCATCCAAACCGAAAAAGCCGTGCCCGGCGCGAAGGCGCAAGGCACATCTCCCTATAGCATCGGGCCGCAAAGTGGAATCCACTTCGCGGACGAATCCGACGCTGCCACAAAGAGATAGGTGCTTGCCTCACGCCGGGGCACAACCTTTGTGACCGCAAGCGAATCGCCGCACCGCAGCAAAGGGGGTCTATTCCGCCGCCTCGCGGCTTTCGGCCGATGCCAGCAGCGCGTCGGCCAGTCGCACGATCTCCTGTCGCAAGGCGGCCTCGCCCACCTTGTCCGCGCTGGCGCCCTCGCGCCGCAAGCTCGCAAGCTCGCGCTTCAGACCGGCCCGGTCCGCCCGCGCCTGGTCGCGCGCGCCCCGGAGAGTGAGCACCTCTCCATGCAGCGCCTCGATCGTCTCGTCGCGCTCGCGCATCCTCTCGTGCTGCTGGGCGGTTTCCTGCGCCAGCCCGTTCTTCAGCTCGACATTGGCTGCGGCGACCGCCGCGAGCTCGCCTTCGAGCCTGGCGATCCGTTCGAGCGCCTCGGCGAGTTCAGCCGTTCCTTGCTTCACCGCGACCTCCTGTCTGGCGATCTCGGCACCCAGCTTGACCGCGTTCGTATCGGCCACCACCTGCGCGGCTTCGGCCTCGACGGCACGGCCGGTGACGGCATCGGCGCGCAACCGCTCGCTATCGCGGTCGAGCTTCATCGCAGCCAGGGCCGCCCGTGTTTCCGCCAGCGTCTTCTCGCTCGCCATGAGCTTCACGGCAAGCTCGTCGCGCCGGGTTTCCAGGGTCAGCCGCTGCGTGCCGGCTTCGACCAGCGCGACATGCAGCGAATCGCGCTCGTCCCGCAGCGCCGCCAGCGCCGCGTCGCGCTCCGCGAGCACGGTTTCGAGCCGCCCATGCGTCGTCCTGATCTCGTCGAGTTCATGGCTTCGCGCCGCCAGATCGGCGCTGGTGCCGCCGAGCGCGGTCCGGGTCTCGGCGAGCTGCTGTTCCAGCGACGCCAAGTCGCTGACGCGCATGGCGAGCGTCGCCTGCGTGGTCTGATGGCCGGCGCTCTCTCGGGCGAGGTCCTCGCGTGTCACAGCGAGGTCCCGGAGGGTCTGCGCCAGTTCCGCCTCGAGCGCGGCGACCCGGTCGCGCCGTTCGGCGAGCTCCGCCTCGAGCCGGGCGATCGCCATGTCGCGCCGACCGATCTCACTCATCGCCCCCGCTCTGGCGGAAAAGCCGCTCTCGGCTCGCTGCTCGAGCGCCCGCTCGCGCATGGCGAGCTCGGCCCGCAGATGATCGCGATCCGCGGCGATCTCCGCCAGCGACAGTGGAAAGGCCGCTTCGGCCCGCCGGCGCGCCAGCCGATCCGCCCGTCGGGCCAGAGCCGGCAGTGCCGCCAGCGCAAGCAGGCTGGCAACCAGGAAGCCGAGCGCGACGAGCATGACGGCTTCGATCAAGGCTGGCAGCTCCATGATAGACTATGCGCGCAACGTCAGCTTGCCATGGCCGAAAGCACAATTCCAGTAACGGCAGCTCGATCGCTCAGAACGGATTCCAGGTCGCTTCCGGCGTGAACTTCAGATAGCCGAGATTGACGCCGAGCCTCCAGCCGACACCGGTCCGGATCGGGACGAGCGTCACGCCTTCGGCCGCCATGGCGGTGAAGCCGAAGCCGCCGACGAAATAGACCGAACCGTCGACCCCGACGAAGCGCTGGTAGAGCGCGTCGACCCGCGGCAGGTTATAGACGAGCATCATCGTGCGAGCGCCCTCGCCGCCGAAATCGAAGCCGACCGAGGGGCCCTGCCAGAAGACCTTGCGGTCGCCGGCATTGCGGGTGAACAGCGTGCCTTCGCCATAGCGCAGCCCCCCGACGAAGGCGCCTGAAGCCTCCTGGCCGAGAACATAGCCGTTCGGCTCTCCCCAGCGTCGCACCGCTTCCTCGATGGTCAGCGCAAGCCCCCGCGAGACATTGCCGAAGAACTGATGTCCGGAGGTAACGAGTTCGTTCTGGGAGAAGGACCGATCGCTCTGCTGCGCGGCGGCGGGGGCGCTGACGGAGGCGGCCGCGAGCAGGAGCCCGGCTGCCAACAAGGTGCGGCGGGTCTGGGTCATCACATCGTCTCCAGGCCGGCATCGGCGCGAGGCTGGCGGCCTTCGCTCCGGGCGGCGGCGGCGCAAGAACGCGCCAATGCGCGTCGTTTGACGCGATTACGGTAACCGCTTGGATACCCTGCATGTGTATCCAAGCGGTGAAGAACCGCCCGCTTATCGGCGCGACGACGCTTTTCCGAGGATTTTCCGGCAATGAAGGCCGCAGCAAGGCAGTCGCGTCGGCTGTTCGCCCTGATCGGCGCCGTGACCATCGTCGCCATCGCTCCCTCCGGAGCGCAGGAAACGCGCGCCGCTCTGCCGGCGGGATTGCCCGACCTGCCGGGCCTCGGCGAAACCATGATGCGCGACACCCGATCGCCGATCGCGCTCGCCGGCTTCGACCCCGTCACCTATCATCTCGAAGGCGGCCCCCTGCCGGGGCTCCCGGAGCATGAACTGACATATGGCGGCGCGGTCTGGCGCTTCGCCAGCGCCGCCAACCGCGACGCCTTCCTCGATTCGCCGGCGCTCTACGAGCCGCGCTTCGCCGGCTTCGACGCCAGCGCTGTTGCCGAAGGCTTCGTCGCCGATGCCGACCCGCGCCGCTACGCGCTGATCGGCTCCGAACTCTTCTTCTTCACGACGGAGGAAAACCGCCGCCGTTTCCTCGCCGAGGCCGGATTGCGGGATAAGGCGAGGCGCAACTGGCCGATGGTGTCGCGTCAGATCGCCCGCTGAGCCTCAACCCGTCGCGCAGGCCCGCGCAATGGCGCGCGCCGCAAGATCGGCGCTGCCGGCAGCCACGAAGGGCAAATTGCGGAAGGCCCGCCCGCTGCAGCCATATTCGGTCGCCGCGCCCGTCAGGGTCAGCACCACGCCGCCGGCTGCATCGAGGATCGCCTCCCCTGCCGCCACGTCCCATTCCATCGTCGCGCCGCAGCGGACATGCAGATCGGCCTCGCCGGAGGCAATCAGGCCGAATTTCACGGCTGACGACACCGGCGCATCCGCGCCATCGCCGATCGCGGCGGCGATAGCCGTGCTCACGGCATCGCCATGAAAGCGGCTGACCAGCATGCGCGGCCCCGCCGCCGGTTCGGGCCTGACCCGGATCGCCGACGGCGCGCCGGACGGCTCGGCATCCGGCCCCAGCGCCTGATCGAAGGCGCGCTCTCCACCATACCAGAGCCGGCCGATACCCGGAGCGGCGATCGCGCCCGCGATCGGCCGACCGTCGCGTATAATCGCGATGCAGACGCAATAACTGTCGCCGCCGGCCAGGAATTCGCGCGTCCCGTCCAGCGGGTCGAGCAGGATGAAGACCGGCGCGACCACGGCCTCGTCGACGCTTTCCTCGCTGATCACCGGGAAGCCGGGCAGAAGCTGCGCCAGGGCCGTTTTCGCCGCCTCGTCCGCCGCGATGTCGGCGGAGCAGACCGGCGAGCCGTCGGGCTTGAGCTTGACGTCGCGGGCCGAGCGCTTGGCGAGCAGCACGGCGGCGCTTCGGCGCGCCGCTTCGCCGAGGAGGCCGGCAAGCCGGTCCCGGTCATCGAGCAGCGGATCGTCGGGAGCAATCGTCATGATTTCCAGCCATAGCCGCGGCAATACCGGCCACGCCGCGCATCAATGACCACCTAGTCCATTGCAGGAAAAAGGGAAAGCCGACTTGCCTTCTGGCCGCCATCCCAGGCGGACATGCTGGCCGAAGTTATTCGCACCCGGCCCTTATGCTTAACTTCCCGCAAACCAGACTCGCGCATTCTGCGACACCTATGCCGGCGCCGGTGGCGCTGCCCCCCTATGACCCAGGACCAGATCATGACCGCCATCACGCTCGAGCCGCTCGATCTGGCCGCGCTTCTGTGCAGCCGCGTCTGCCATGACGTGATCAGCCCGGTGGGCGCCATCGTCAACGCGCTCGAGGTTCTCGAGGAAGACGATCCCTCGATGAAGGAGTTCGCGCTCGACCTGATCAAGAAGAGCGCCCGCAACGCCTCGGCCCGTCTGCAGTTCGCCCGTCTCGCCTTCGGCGCCGCCGGCTCGGCCGGTGCCATGATCGACCTCGGCGATGCCGGCAACGTCGCCAATGGCTTCCTGAACGACGAGAAGCTCTCGCTGGATTGGGAGGCGCCGCGCGCCCTGCTTCCGAAGAACCAGGTCAAGCTCGTTCTCAATCTGCTGGTGCTCGCAACGCAGGCGATCCCGCGTGGCGGCAAGATCACCTGCCGCACCACGGCCATCGGCGAGCAGGGCAGTTTCAGGATCACGGCGACCGGATCGCATGCCCGCATCCCGGCCCATGTCGAGGAGCTCATCGCCGGCCGCGCCGAAGGCGGCGCCATCGATGCCCACGCCGTCCAGCCGGTCTATACCGGGATGGTCGCGCGCGCGGCCGGAATGGCGATCGCCTTCAGCATCGAGGGCGACACCGTCAGCATCTCCGCCGACCCTGCCTGAGCCCGAGCACCGGAAAACAGGGCAAGATCGGTCCCAGCCCAGCTTTCCGGGCGATCTCAACCGATCTTAAACCCTTCGGCAGCACTATCCGGGACCGTATCGGTGGCGTGAGTGAACGGTCCTCGCATGGACGAGTTGCTGCAAGAGTTCCTGAGCGAGACCGGCGAGCATCTCGACACGGTGGATCGAGAGCTCGTGCGCTTCGAGCAGGAGCCGAACAACACCGACATCCTGCGCAACATCTTCCGGCTGGTTCACACCGTCAAAGGCACCTGCGGCTTCATCGGCCTGCCGCGCCTGGAGGCGCTGACCCATGCCGCGGAATCGGTGATGGGCCAGTTCCGCGACGGCGCCTCGGTCTCGTCGAGCGCCGTGACCGCCATCCTCGAGACGATCGACCAGATCAAGGAGATCATGGCCGAGCTGACCGAGAAAGGGCAGGAGCCACCCGGCAATGACGACCAGCTGATCGGCGAACTGCGCGCCCTCGCGGCCAGGGCCAAGCAGGAACTGGCGTCCCGTGAAGAGCCGGCCGCGCTCGACCCGGTCGCCGCCTACCTCGCCAGATCGGCCGGGGAGAACCGCTCGCCCGGCGAAGCCAAGGCCGACGATCTCGATCTCGTCTTCCGCGCGGCGCCGAGCCCGCTCGACCAGCCCCGTCCGCAGAGCGCGGAGGAGACCGCTGCCCGCCCTGTCGGTCCGGCCACGCTGCGCGTCAATGTCGACACGCTCGAACATCTGATGACCATGGTCTCGGAGCTGGTGCTGACACGCAATCAGCTCCTCGAGATCTCGCGCCAGCAGGAGGATTCCGGGATCAAGGCGCCGCTGCAGCGGCTCTCGCTGATCACCGCCGAGCTCCAGGACGGCGTGATGAAGACGCGGATGCAGCCGATCGGCAACGCCTGGTCGAAGCTGCCGCGCATCGTGCGCGACCTTTCCACCGATCTCGACAAGAAGATCGAGCTGGTGATGGAGGGCGAGGATACCGAACTCGATCGCCAGATCCTCGAGCTGATCAAGGATCCGCTCACCCATATGGTCCGCAACTGCGCCGACCATGCGATCGAACCGCCGGCGGAACGCCTAGCCTCGGGCAAACCCGAAACCGGCACGATCCGGGTCTCTGCCTATCACGAGGGCGGCTCGGTCACGATCGCGATCAGCGATGACGGGCGCGGCATGGACGTCGCCCGCATCCGAGCCAAGGCGATCGAGCAGCGCCTCGCCAGCGAAGCCGAGATCGAGAAGATGAGCGAGGCGCAGATCCTGCGCTTCGTCTTCCATCCGGGCTTCTCGACCAGCGAAGAGGTGAGCGCCATCTCCGGTCGCGGCGTCGGCATGGACGTCGTCAAGGTCAATGTCGATGCGATCGGCGGCGTCGTCGATATCGTCAGCGTCGCCGGATCCGGGACGGCGATCACGATCAAGATCCCGCTGACGCTGGCGATCGTCTCGGCGCTGATCGTCGCCTGCGGCAACCAGCGTTTCGCCATTCCCCAGGTCGTCGTGCGCGAGCTGGTCCGGGTCAAGGCCGGCAGCGAGCACCGGATCGAACGGATCAATGACTCGCCGGTCCTGCGCCTGCGCGACCGGCTGCTGCCGATCATCGCCCTCTCTGGGATGATGGGACACGACAGCAAGCTGCTTGAGGACGGCTTCATCGTGGTGACGCAGGTCGGCGAGCGCCAGTTCGGCATTCTTGTCGATTCAGTGTTCCATACCGAGGAAATCGTCGTCAAACCGATGTCTACGAAGCTGCGGCACATTCCGCTCTTCTCCGGGAACACCATTCTCGGCGACGGGGCGGTGGTGCTGATCATCGACCCCAACGGCGTCGCACGCCTCGTCGGGGCCTTTGCCGCCGGCCATGAAGATTCCGTGCCGGCCATGAAAGGCGAAGTCGTTTCAGCGAGCGAGCGCACCACCATGCTCGTCTTCAGGGCCGGGACGGGCCAACTCAAGGCGGTGCCGCTCGCCCTGGTGACACGGCTCGAGGAGGTCGACGCCGCGCTTTTCGAGAGCGGCGGCGGACGCTTCCTGCTGAATTATCGCGGCCGGCTGATGCCGATCGTGCCGGTCGAGGGGGTCACGCTGCGCCAGTCCGGGCTCCAGCCTCTGGTCATTTTCTCGGATGGCGACTTCGCCATGGCGCTCGCCGTCGACGCCATCGTCGACATCGTCGAGGAGGCGCTCGACATCGAAATGGTCGCCATGGCGGAGCGCGGCGTGGTCGGCTCGGCGATCATCCGCGGGCGGGCCACCGAAATCCTCGACCTCGCCCATTATCTGCCGCTGGCCAATGCGAGCTGGATGCACAGCCGCCGGGACGAAGGGGCCGCCGGGCCTCATGTGCTCCTGGTGGAACCCTCCGATTTCCTGCGCGAAATGCTCGTGCCCGTGCTCAAGGCCTCCGGAATGCGCGTCAGCCAGAGCGCCGATATCGCGCTGGCGGCAGGCCTTGCCGCCGGCAAGGCCGATCTCGCCGCGATCGTCCTCGATCTCGACCGCGATCCCGAAGCCGCCCTGGCACTGGCAAGCCAGCTGCGGGCCGAGCCGAGACATGCCGGCCTGCGGATCATCGGGCTGTCGACGCTGCCCACACCGGAGCTGCATCTGGCAGCAGCGCAGGTCCGCATCAACGAAGTCGTCACCAAATTCGACCGCCGTGCCCTGATCGCGGAACTGGCGGAGTGCCGGGCGGGACAGAGGCGAGCGGCATGACCACAGAGCGCTTTACGGGCGATCACGGCGGTCCCGGCTTCGAGGACTCGCTCGACTACGTCACCGTCTTCATCGGCGAGCAATTGCTGGGCCTGCCGATCGGCCGCGTCCAGGACGTCTTCATCGCCACGCGCATCACCCCGGTGCCGCTGGCGCCGCGTGAGATCGTCGGTCTGTTGAACCTGCGCGGCCGTATCGTCACGGCTATCAGCATGCGCGAGCGCATGGGCCAGCCTGCCGCACCGGCACCGCAGGAGGCCGGCGCTTGCGAGCTCGTGGCCGTCGGCATCGACCAGGGCGGCGAGGCCTTCGCGCTGATCGTCGACAAGGTCGGCGAAGTCATGCGCCTCGAACGCGCGACCTACGAACCCGTGCCCGTCCACCTCGACCGCGGCTGGGCCGGCCTCGCCAAAGGCGTGCACCGGCTCGATGATCGCCTGCTGGTCGTTCTCGACGTCGACGCTATCCTCAACATCGAACTGCCGATCGCCGCCTGAAGGCCGGTCCCGTCTGGAGAGACATGATGAAATACTGCCTCGTGGTCGATGACTCAGCCGTCATCCGGAAGGTCGCCCGCCGGATCCTCGAAGGCCTGCAATTCCGCATCGCCGAGGCGGAAGACGGGGCGCGCGCGATCGATTCCTGCCGCGGCGAGATGCCCGACGCGGTTCTGCTCGACTGGAACATGCCGATCATGGACGGCTATGACTTTCTGAGGAATCTGCGGCAGATGCCGGGTGGCAAGCGCCCCAAGGTCGTGTTCTGCACCACCGAGAACGACATCGCCCACATTGCCCGCGCCATGCATGCCGGCGCCGACGAGTACATCATGAAGCCCTTCGACAAGGACATAGTCGCCTCGAAATTCCACCAGGTCGGCCTGCTCTGAGCTGACTCAGCCGCACCTTTCCTGCCTGCCTTTTCAACCCTTCCGGGACCCCGTCGCCGCCGATGCCGCCCCCGAATGCGACGCTGATGACCGCCCCGCGGCCCAGCACCGTGGTGATCGCCGACGACTCGGTCGTCGTGCGCGGGTTGTTCGCGCGCTGGCTCGGAGAGAGCGGCAGGTTTCATGTCGTCGCAGTCGCCGGCGATGGCGAGACGGCGATCGAGCATACCGCCCGCCATCATCCGGACATCGTGGTGCTCGACATCGACATGCCGGGCCTGGATGGCATCGCCGCCCTGACCCGTCTGGTCCGACAGAGCCCCGGAACCGCCGTACTGGTGACGACGGCGCTGACCGAACGCAATGCGCAGCTCGCGCTGCAATGCATGACGCTGGGCGCCGTGGACGTCCTGCCCAAGCCCGATAGCCGCAGCGGTCTCACTCTCTCCCTCGATTTCCGAGGCGAGTTCCTCAGCAAGCTCGCCAGCATCGACCCGGCGCGAAGCAAGAGCGCTCCCGCCGATGTCGAGCCCACCCTGGCGCCCGCGCTCGTTCCGGGCAGCGTGTTCGATCTCAGGCCGCTCATCACGATACCGCCGCGCTATCTCGTGATCGGCGCCTCTACCGGTGGCCCGCGCGCCGTCGCCCGCGTGCTGTCCGATCTCGGCGATGCCGTCCACAATCTGACAACGCTGATCGTGCAGCACATGCCGCCGCTGTTCACCGCCTCCTTCGCCGACCAGATCGCCGCGCAGATCGGCGTGCCGGCGCGCGAACCCTATGACGGCGAGCGCCTCGCGCGCGGCACCGTCTATATCGCGCCGGGCGGACGCCATCTCGGCATCGATCGCAGGCTCGGTCATATCGTCGCCAGCATCAGCGACGGCCCGCCCGTGCGCTTCTGCCGCCCGGCCGTCGACGTGCTCTTCAATGAGGCAGCCCGCCATCTCGGTTCGGCAGCGCTCGGGCTGGTGATGACCGGCATGGGCAGCGACGGCACCGAGGGAGCCGCGTCGCTGCGGCGCGCCGGGGCAGCCGTCATCGCCCAGGACGAGGCTTCGAGCACCATCTGGGGCATGCCGGGCTCCGTGGTCCGCGCTCGCCACGCCAGTGCCGTCATTCCGCTTGCCGGAATCGGCCCGGCCATTCGCGCCCTGGTCGGCGGAGGCCAGGGCGCATGACGGAACAGGATTTCGATTTCCTGCGCATCCTGTTGCAGATCCGCTCCGGCCTGCATCTCAGCCATGAGAAGCGCTATCTGGTCGAAAGCCGCCTCGGCATGCTCTGCCGGCGGCGCGGCATCGAGGGCATCGGCGCGCTGGTCGCGATGCTGCGGCGCGAGCCCGGCCGGGAGCTCGAAACCGCAGTCGTCGAGGCGATGACCACCAACGAGACCCTGTTCTTCCGCGACCGCACGCCATTCGACCTGTTCCGCGACGTCATCCTGCCCGAGAAGCTCGCCAGCAATGCCCGAACCCGGCATCTGCGCATCTGGTGCGCTGCGGTCTCGAGCGGCCAGGAGGCCTATTCGCTGGCGATGCTGCTCGACGACGCGGCGCCCCGGCTCGCGGGCTGGAAGATCGACATCCTCGGCACCGACATCTCGACGGAAGTGCTCGAGAAGGCGAGGCAGGGTCTCTACAGCCAGTTCGAAGTGCAGCGCGGCCTGCCGATCCAGCTCCTGATCAAGCATTTCCGCCAGGAAGGCGACAAATGGCGCGTCAATGAGCGCATCCGCGCCATGGTCGAGCTGAAACCGCACAACCTGTTGGAATCGAGCAGCCATCTCGGCCAGTTCGACGTGATCTTCTGCCGCAACGTCCTGATCTATTTCGACGTTCCGACCAAGGCGCGGGTGATGGCGGCGCTGTCGCAGCGCCTCGCCCCGCACGGCGCCTTCGTTCTCGGCGCAGCCGAGACCGTGATCGGGATCACCACCACGCTTGTGCCCGATCCCGTCCATCGCGGTCTCTATCGCGACGCGGCGAGCCGCCAGGCGGCGACATCGACGCCCCCGGCGCAGCCTGCCTTGGAGACCGGACCGCGCCAGCTGCCGCCGGCCCTCGCCCCGCTCGGCTGAGCCCCTTCCCCCGATCGCCTGCGACCTGAGGCCCAAACAAAAACCCCGCCTCGCGGCGGGGTCCCCGTTCACCTGTCGTGTACATCCGACGATCAGGTGACTTTCCTGTAGCGCGCCGGTGATGACACGCTGATGACGAAATCTCAGGCCGGGATGCGTTCCTCGGCGTCGGACGGTTCGCGCAGCACATAGCCGCGGCCCCAGACCGTCTCGATGTAGTTCTTGCCGTCGGAGGCGTTCGCCAGCTTCTTGCGCAGCTTGCAGATGAACACGTCGATGATCTTGAGCTCGGGCTCGTCCATGCCGCCATAGAGATGGTTGAGGAACATCTCCTTGGTCAGCGTGGTGCCCTTACGGAGCGAGAGCAGCTCCAGCATCTGGTATTCCTTGCCGGTCAGGTGGACGCGCTGGGCATCGACCTCCACGGTCTTGGTGTCGAGATTGACGACGAGATCGCCGGTCGTGATCACCGACTGGGCATGGCCCTTCGA
Organism: Allobosea sp.; assembly: GCF_017308075.1. Lineage (GTDB taxonomy): Bacteria > Pseudomonadota > Alphaproteobacteria > Rhizobiales > Beijerinckiaceae > Allobosea. The sequence goes on along the minus strand of NZ_JAFKFX010000032.1, from coordinate 26,552 downwards.
GCGACGCACGATGGCGTGGATGCGCGCGACCAGCTCGTCCTTGTGGAACGGCTTGGTCAGATAGTCGTCGGCGCCGAAGCCCAGGCCCTTCACCTTGTCCTCGATGCCGGCGAGGCCGGAGAGGATCAGGATCGGGGTCTTGACCTTGGCGACGCGCAAGGACCGCAGGACCTCGTAGCCAGACATGTCGGGCAGGTTGAGGTCGAGCAGAATGATATCGTAATCGTAGAGCTTGCCGAGATCGACGCCCTCTTCGCCCAGGTCCGTCGTATAGACGTTGAAGCTCTCTGACTTCAGCATCAGCTCGATGCTTTGGGCGGTTGCGCTATCGTCTTCGATCAGCAGAACCCGCATGTCACGTCCCCAATTTCGCCCCGAGGCCAGCGATCCGAATTGACTCCGTCCCGAACCCCCACGGCCCTGGACGGCGAAAGCTTGCCTGATGAAACGCCACGCGACACGCTACCGGGGAAATGGTTAACAAACCCTGATTCCCGGGCGCAAGCGCTTCTTCGGAGAAAGCTAACGATCCTTGCCCAGGTGAGTCGAATTTGACACGGATCGATCTTGCTTCAGCCGCGAAAGCGCCCTTCGCGGAAGCTCGCCCCGAGGAATTGCCCCAAATCGGCATTTCCCAGCGGCATAGCTTCGAAACGCAGTGTTAATCACAGAGGTAAATGAAAGGTTGACGGAAGCCATCATGAGCAGTGGACAGCGTGACCCTGAGCGGCTTTCCCATCTTGCCGCGCTCGTCGGCGGCATCGAGGGAATGACCGTCTATGGCCGGGTCAGCGCCGTTCGAGGGCTGATGGTCGAGGTTTCCGGGCCGATCTCGGCGATGAGCCTGGGCGGACGCGTCGGCATCGAGATCGCGGCCGGAACCCGGATTCCCTGCGAGGTCATCGGCTTCTCCGGCGACAAGGCCCTGGTCATGCCCTATGGCGGGCTCGACGGCGTCCGGCGCGGCTGCCCGGCCTATGTCGAGCGCACGGTTCCCGGCCTGCGGCCGACCACGGCCTGGCTCGGCCGCGTCGTCGACGCGCTCGGCCGCCCCGTCGATGGCGGGCCGCCCTTGCCGCTCGGCGAAACCACCATCCCCTTCCGCAACGATCCGCCACCGGCCCATGCCAGGCGCCGTGTCGGCCCGCCGCTCGATCTCGGCGTGCGGGCGCTCAACACCTTCCTGACCTGCTGCCTCGGCCAGCGCATGGGCATCTTCGCCGGCTCCGGCGTCGGCAAATCCGTGCTGCTTTCGATGCTCGCCCGCTATGCCAGGGCCGATGTCAACATCATCGGCCTGGTCGGCGAGCGCGGCCGCGAGGTCCAGGAGTTCCTGCAGGATGATCTCGGACCGGACGGGCTCGCCCGCTCGGTCGTCGTCGTCGCGACCTCGGACGAGCCGGCATTGATGCGCAAGCAGGCGGCGCTGACGACGCTGGCGCTGGCCGAGTTCTTCCGCGACCAGGGCCTGCAGGTGATGTGCCTGATGGATTCGGTGACGCGCTTCGCCATGGCGATGCGCGAGATCGGCCTCGCCGCCGGCGAGCCGCCGACCACCAAGGGCTATACGCCGACCGTTTTCGCCGAATTGCCGCGGCTGCTGGAGCGCGCCGGGCCGGGGACGGGCGACGGCGCCATCACCGGCCTGTTCACCGTGCTGGTCGACGGCGGCGACCATGACGAGCCGGTCGCCGATGCCGTGCGTGGCATTCTCGACGGCCATATCGTGATGGAACGCAGCATCGCCGAACGCGGCCGCTACCCGGCGGTGAACGTGCTGAAATCGGTCTCGCGCACCATGCCCCGCTCCTGCGACCCGACCTATTATCCGGTCGTGCAGAAGGCGCGCGCCACGCTCGCGACCTATGCCGACATGGAGGAGCTGATCCGCCTCGGCGCCTATCGCCAGGGCGCCTCCGCCGAGGTCGACGAGGCGATCCGCCTCAATCCAGAGCTCGAGGCCTTCCTGAAACAGGCCAAGGACGAGGCGACCGGACTGGGCGACGGCTATGCGAGGCTCGCCCGCATCATGGGGATGTGAGCCCCGGCTCAGTTGCCGGCGAAATGCGCGAGAAGTGCCCGCGCTGCCGGCTCGGTCCAGTCCGCCTCCCCGAGAAGATAGCCGCGCACCCCGCCGCGCGGATCGAGGACATAGGTGATCGGCAACCCCTCGGAGAGAGAGAACGGCGCCTCGCTGCCATCCTCGCGCGGCGCCGAAAGCCGCGTGCCGCCATGGTCGAGGAAGACCGGGAGCTGCTTCACGCCGAGGCGGGCGAGATAGGCCCTGACATGCGCCGGCTCGCGTTCATCGGTGGCGATCGTCAGCAGCTCGACGCCGTCCCGCCGGAGCTGCGCCAGCTGACGCTCGAAGCGCGGCAGCTCGATCCGGCAGACCGGACACCAGGTCGCCCAGAGATAGACCAAAGTGACCTTCCCGCTCGTCGGCTTCGCCAGGGCCGGCTTGCCGTCGAGCCGCGCCAGCTTCAGCGGCGTCATGGCGACGACAGGATCGAGCTCCCGGAACTGATAGCGCGAAGTGCGGAAGACCGGCGGGCGCCCGCCGGCCTGGGCCGACACAGCGAGCCCCCCCAGCAAGGTCTGCAGGGCCAGGCGGCGGGATAGTGACGGAAACGGCATAGGACGGGAGATTCTCGCATTGGGCGCGCATCGCCATGGCGCAGTACGGCGCTCCGGGACGAACGGAAGCGGTGACGATCCGGCACTGTTCCTGCCCTAACATGGCACGCCCAAGGCAGGGACCGCGACATTTGCGCCGGCTCGGCTCAGCCCCTGAGCCGACGGACCAGCAGCGCCATGGCCAGCAGCGCCGTGAACTGGATCGCCGCCGAGATGTAGAGCGCTCCGGCCGGGCCGATCCGCTCGATCATCAGCGCGAACAGCAGCGGGGCCGCCGCGAAGGTCAGGTTCTGCGGCACAGCCAGGCGCCCGAGCATGCTACCGAAGCCGAGCCGGCCGAACAGCGCCAGCGGCAAGGTCGCGCGCGCGACCGCGATCACCCCCATCGCGGCGTTGAACAGCAAGATGAAGGCGATCGCGACCGGGGGCGAGCCCGGTGCGAGCGCCATGAGCAGACATGACAGCGGCCCGAGCGCGAGGCCGGCGAGCGCGACACGCTCGACCGGCAGCCTGTGCCCCGCCACAGCATCGATCGCCCGGGCGGCCAAGGTCGCAGGGCCGCTGAGCGTGGCGATCGCCACCGCCGTCGCATTGCTGAGGCCGGCACTCTGCATCAGGCCGATGACGTGCAGCGGCAGCCCCCAGGAGACCAGGCCGCTGGCGGAGAAGCTCAGCGCCATCAACCAGAAGATCGCCCGCCGTTCCGACAGCGGCACCCGGCCTTCATCGCCCTCCGCCTGCGCGGCTTCGGGCGCCTCGCCCGCCGGCTTCATACGGTAGCGCGGAATGGCGAGATGGATCGGCAGGACGACGAGCAACTGGGTGGCGGCGAAGATCAGAAGACAGCTCCGCCAGCCATAGGCTGCCGAAAGCGCCGCCGTCAGCGGCCAGAACACGCTGGAGGCGAGCCCGGACACCAGCATCATCAGCCCGATCACCCGGCGCGTACGCTCGCCCATCAATTGCGCGACCGTGACATTGCCGGTGTTGGCGAGCTGCATCGCATGGCCGATGCCGATGACGAACCAGGTTGCCAGATAGCTCACCGGCCCCTGTACCTGCGAGAGCAGTGCGAGCCCGATCGCGGCTATCACCGCGCCGACGCACATCGCCTGTCGCGTGCCGCGCTGGTCGAGATGGCGCCCCAGCGCCGGCGAAAACGCGGCACCGGTGACCAGCAGGATGGTCACGCCGCTGAAGACCACGGCCGGGCCGAGGTCGAGATCCCGGTCGAGATAGGCGGCCAGGACCGAGGGCGAATAATAGATCGACCCCCAGCCGATGATCCGGGTGAGGGCGAGGCCGGCGAGAAGCGGCCCGTGCTGGGGGAGACGGAAAGAGCCAGGCAAGGCGAAAAGTCCGACAGCACGCTCGGTGCTTGTTCTTGATTCCGGCGACGGTAATCGAGTCGTCAGGGAAGCGGCAGGCTTTGCGGTGCAGATGCAACATGCGTCAAATGCGGTCTCTGCCGGTAAGGAACGGTCAACCTCCTTGCGCCATTATCCTTTTCGTCTCGCGGAAGTCTTTCGGGCGCCGCGCCGAGGGGTCGGTGCGCCGCCATGCGTAATCAGGAGTTAGAGCCGACATGAAGTCGCGAGAGACCCTTTTGCGTCTCAAACGGTTCCAGGTGGACGAGAAGCGCCGCCGTGTGAGCCAGATCGAGATGATGATCGCCGAGTTTCACCGCATGGCGGGCGATCTGGACCGCGAGATCCAGAACGAGGAAACCCGCGCCGGCATCTCCGATCCCGCCCATTTCGCCTACCCGACCTATGCCAAGGCGGCGCTCGGCCGCCGGGATAATCTGCGCCAGTCCGCCGACAACCTGCAGGGCCAGCTCGAGGAAGCCAAGGGCGAGCTGCAGGAGGCCTTCGAGGAAATGAAGAAGGTCGAGATCCTCGAGGATCGCGAACGCGCCTCCGAGCGCGCCGCCGACGCCGCCCGCGATCAGGCGATGATGGATTCGATCGGCCTGCGCACGCCGCGCGCCGGCATCTGAGCGCTTCCGCCCTATCCGTCGATCACCGGATGATGCGGCGCCGCGGCTCGCGGTAGATGCCCTGCGAGCCTGGGATCGTCGACCACCTCGATGCTGCGCTTGAACGCCTCGAAGCCAGAGCGCTGGTAGAACTCCGGCGCGCTCTGGTGGTCGAGCGTGCAGGTATGCACCCAGAAACGCGAGATCGGCCGGGCCCAGGCCAGTTCCAAGGCCCGGTTCATCAGCCAGCGCCCCGCGCCCTTGCCGAGCACGCTCTCCTCGAGGCCGAAAAAGGCGAGCTCGCCCTCCCCCGCTACCCGAAAATCCAGTTCGAGCAGCCCGACGTCGCGCCCATCGAGACGGACGACGAAGCACAGCACCGCCGCGTCGGCGAGGATCGCCTCGCTGTAGGCTGCCGGCTTGACCAGGCGGCTGAACCACATCCAGCGCTCGCCGAGCACCCGGTAGATCGAAAGATAGCGCGCCGTGTCGGCGGCGCCGATCTGTTCGAGAGAAAGCCCTCCCGTGCCTGGCGGATCAGGCCTCAACGGCGGCGCCGCACGCATTTCCAGCGAGGTCACGATGGCGGCGAGCTTGCCCCGCGGCAGATCGGTGATGCCGTTCAGGCTGATGGAGAAGGTCTCGGACATGGGGCTCCGCCGGGCCGGCCGCCCGGGCTCGATTCGTTTCGCCGCGATCATGACATGATCCCGGCCCAACTGGACCAGGCCGGCTGTTCGTCCGGCAGCCCGCCCACAGGCGATACCCGGCTCTGCCCGGTGCGGCCTGATGGCGGCTCAGTGCTTCGAAAGGATACCCGATGACCATCGACCGCAGGCTTTTCGCCGGTCTCGCCCTGTCCGGCGCCCTCGCCTCCTCCGGCTCCGGCTTCGCCCAGAGCCATCAGGGACATGCCGGCCACGGCGCCAGCGCCTCGGACAGCCCGGCGACCGCAGCCTACAAGGCCGTGAACGACAAGATGCACAAGGACATGATGATCGCCTTCACCGGCGATGCCGACGCCGATTTCGTGCGCGGCATGATCCCGCATCATCAGGGCGCGATCGACATGGCCAAGGTCGTGCTCGCCCATGGCAAGGATCCGGAGCTGCGCAAGCTCGCCAACGCCATCATCACCGAACAGGAGAAGGAGATCGCCTTCATGCAGGCCTGGCTGAAGAAGAACGGCCACTGAGCATTTTCAATGCGAAACCGGTACCGGCTCGCATGAGGAAAATGCGATGAAGCGATGAATGAGTGTCTTTCCGCGTTTCAGGAAAAACGCGGAAAGGCCCTGGCCGCCGCTGCGGGCAACCCGGCGCCGGAATGCCAGCCGGGCCGCTTGCCCTCGCCGCAGCGCGCTGGCAGAGAGACGAAACGCGACCCGCGCGGTTCTCGCATGCGCAGGCTGCTGACTGCGCATAGCCTTGTTTCTCCGCCATCCTTCACGCCGTCCGGCCGCCTGCGGGTTTCATGAAGAAATATCTCGACTATCTCTGGCCGCTGATCGGCCTCGTCGCCGTTATTTGGTCGGTCGAACTGCTCTGGGACAAGCTCAAGGCCGAGGCGCTGACCAACGAGGCGATGAGCGCGCGCCTCGAGCATGCCGGACTTTGGGAGAGCATCGGCATCGTCGCCGGTGGCATCGGCGAGAAGATCGCGCTGATCTCGCCCGCCGCCTTCTTCCATGCGGGCCTCGCGACGCTCGTCGCCTATGCCGCGCTGGCCTGGTATGACCGCATCGCCCTGCTCCATCTGCGCAAGGAGAAGGGCATTTCCTGGCCCTATATCTCGCTCTGCTCCTTCGTCACCTATGCGCTGTCGCATAATATCGGTGCCTCGGTGTTTTCGGGCGGCATGGTGCGCTACCGCGCCTATCACGCGAAAGGGCTTTCCGCGGCCGAGATCGCTGTCCTGGTCGCTCTCTGCTCCTTCACCTTCGCCTTCGGCACCATCCTGCTGCTCGGCCTCGTCCTCGTCGGCGAGCCGCAGATCCTGCGCCCGCTCCACCGCCTCTCGCAATGGTTCGGCATCGGCGACACCCAGGCGAGGCTTATCGGCTTCGGCCTGCTCGGCTTCTGCCTGCTCTACACCATCGGCTCGTGGCTGCGCTTCAAGCCGCTCAGGATCGGCAAGTTCGAACTGGTCTATCCCCGCCTGCCGATCGTCTTCCGGCAATATCTCGCCGCGCCGCTAGAACTGATGGGGGCGGCCGGCATCATCTATTTCGCCCTGCCCGACCAGGGCAATCCCGGCTTCTTCATCGTGCTCGGCGCCTTCCTGATCTCGTTCTCGGCCGGGCTGCTCAGCCAGGTTCCCGGCGGCGTCGGGGTGATGGAGGCGGTGTTCCTCGCCGTCATGCCCGGCGTGCCCGCGCCCGCCGTCTTCGCGGCGCTGCTGATCTGGCGCCTGTTCTACCTGATCCTGCCGCTGGTGCTGTCGCTGCCGGTCGTGCTCGCCTTCGAGCGTGCCCAACTGCGCAAGACGATGGCGCATGAGACGCAAGTGAAGGCGCAGGAGCAGGCGGCCGCGAAGGCCGCGGCCCTGCACATCGACAAGCCGGATTGAGGCTTCAGCGCGCTCGCTTGCTGACGGAACCATGCCGTCTTTGCCGGGCAGGCTGAAGGCCTGAACCCGGCCCCCGAATTTTGATGGCATCGCAAAAGAAGCCGACGCGCTCAGCGCTTGAGCGCGATCGCGGCAGCGCCGAACATCAGGAGGCTGCCGAGGGCTTCGCTCCAGCCGAACGGCTCGGACAACACGAGCACGCCCGCGGCCACCGCGACGGCCGGACTGATGAAGGCATAGAGTCCGGCCCGGAAGGCGCCCCAGTCGCGCACCAGTCGGATATAGACGGTGAAGCCGATCAGCGAGCCGCCGACGACGAGGAAGGCGAGCGAAGGCAGGGTCGGCCACGCGACGAGCGCCTGGAAATGCGCGGCCGTCACGGTCTCGAAGCTGACCGAGACGAGGCAAAGACCGACCCCGCCGATCAGCGTCTGCCAGCCGGCGAGCGCCAGCGTCGGCATGCGGCTGGCGATCGGGCGTGCCAGGACGGCGCCGAAGCAATAGAGCAGCGTTCCCAGGGCGATCGCGGCGAGGCCCCAGATTTCCAGCGGGTTGCCGCTTGCCGCCTCGAGCCCGCCGAGCGCCCGCGTCGCGAACAGGAAGCCGAGTCCGAGCGTGCCGAGGCCGATGGCCGCGAGCTTGCGGGCACCGATCTCATGGCCTTCGATCATCCGGCTGGCGATGATGGTGAAGATCGGGATCGTCGCGAAATTGACGATTGCGGCGAGTCCGCTCGGCGCCTGCGCCGCCCCCCAGAACAGCAGCGAGTAATTGCCGGTGTTGAGCAGCACCGCCGTCGCGATCAGCCGCGGCCAGGCATCCGCCGGAACCAGCTTGAGGTCGCGCCCCGCCCAGGCGAGCATCAGCGTGCCCGCTATGGTGAAGCGTGCTGCGGCGAGGAAGACCGGCGGCACATGCTGCGCTCCGACCTTGATCGGCAGCCAGGTCAGCCCCCAGACCAGGCACATCAGCGCGAAGAGAGCGGCGTTGCGGGACATGGGCTGCGCTTAGCGGGGGTGACGGGGAAGAGCCAATGCGAGCCGGACATGCAGCCATGGCGGCAATGCAGAGCGCTTGCCTCGCCATCTGGCCAATACCCCTGACGCAGTCTACTATATAAGAAAGAAGGGTATGATGATGGACGATCTCGGGTCAAGACTGGCAGAGCGGCTACGCGGTGAGCGCGAGGCCCGCGGCTGGAGTCTGAACGATCTCGCCGAGCGCTCCGGCGTCTCGCGCGCCATGATCAGCCGGATCGAACGCGGCGAGGCCAGCCCGACGGCGGTGCTGCTCGGACGCCTCTCCGGGGCTTTCGGCCTGACCCTGTCGAATCTCCTGGCTCGCATCGAGAGCGCCGGCGAACGCCTGCGGCGCGCGGGCGACCAGCCCTCCTGGCGCGACCCCGAGACCGGCTTCGTCCGGCGCGCCATCTCGCCGGCCGGCAATGGCGACCTCGAACTGGTAGCCGGCGAGCTGCCGCCCGGCGCCGCCATCGGCTACCCCGCCAGCTCCTACGCCTTCATCCGCCAGCAGATCTGGATGCAGTCCGGAATGCTGGATTTCGACGAGGGCGGCGTCGTCACGCGGCTCGAACCCGGCGACTGCATGGAACTCGGCCCGCCTTCCGATTGCCGCTTCAGCAATCCCGGCCCCGAGCCGGCGCGCTATCTCGTGGTGGTGTCGCGGCGATAGCTGTCGGCGCAGTCGAACGAGACGCCGTCATTCCGGGGCAGGCCGCAGGTCTGAGCCCGGAATGACGATGCGGTTCGAGGTGAAACCGGCGGCCGCTACACGCTCCCGACCGTCCTGAGCTTGGCGCGCGGATGGATTTCGCCCTGCGAGAGCACCGGCGTCTCGCGCCGGAACCGCTCGACGATCTGGCGCACGAAGGGCCGGGCCATGCCGGAGGTGACCAGCGCCGGCATCTCGCCCATCCGCGCCGCATCCTCGAACTTGTCGCGCACCGCATGGACGAAGTCCTGCAGGCGCGAGGGCTGCATGGCGAGATGGCGGTCCTCGCCCTGGCCGACGATCGACTCGGCGAAGACGCTTTCCCAGGCCGGCGACAGGGTGATGATCGGCAATTGCCCGTTCTGGTTGGAGAACTGGGCGCAGATCTGGCGGGCGAGCCTGACGCGGACATGCTCGGCGATGTCGCGCGGGTTCTTGATGCTGCCGGCGACCTCGGCGATGCCCTCGACGATGGTCGCGAGGTCGCGGATCGAGATCCGCTCGGCGAGCAGCAGCTGCAGCACGCGCTGGATGCCGGTGGTCGAGATCTGGTGCGGCACGATCTCCTTGACGAGATCGGCATGGTCCTTGGGCAGTTCGCGCAGCAGCTTCTGCACTTCGCCATGCGAGAGCAGCTCCGGCATGTGCGATTTCAGCACCTCGGTGAGATGGGTCGAGATCACGGTGGCGGCGTCGACGACGGTGTAGCCGCGCAGCTGCGCCTCGTCCTGCAGCGCCGCGTCGATCCAGGTCGCAGGCAGGCCGAAGGTTGGCTCAAGCACGCTGTGGCCAGGCAAGTTGACGCTGCCGCCCATCGGATCCATCGCCATGTACTGGCCGGCATAGACGACGCCGTGGCCGGCATCGATCTCCTTGATCTTGATGTAGTAGTGGTTCGCTTCGAGCTGGACGTTGTCGACGATCCGCACCGCCGGCATGACGAAGCCGAGCTCGGCGGCGAGCTGGCGGCGCAGCGCCCGCACCTGGTCGGTCAGGCGGTCGGCCCCTCCGGGCGCATTGACCAGCGGCAGCAGCCCGTAGCCGATCTCGATCTTGAGTTCGTCGAGCTTGAGCAGATCGTTGAGCGTCTCTTCCTTCGGCGTGCCGTCGGCGGCCAGCGGCGAAGCGTCCTGGGCCGCCTGCGCGGTCTCCACCGCACGCTCCTTGGCGAGCCGGCCGAAATGCCGGGCGAGCCAGGCCGAGCCGGCGGCCAGCAGCAGGAAGGGGACCATCGGGATGCCGGGCAGGATCGCGATCAGCGCCATCACCGCCGCCGACATGCCGAGCGCCTTGGGATAGCCCGAGAGCTGCTTGCCGAGCGCCTTGTCGGCGGCGCCGCGCACGCCCGATTTCGAAACGAGCAGGCCGGCGGCGGTCGAGACGATCAGCGCCGGGATCTGGCTGACGAGACCGTCACCGACCGTCAGCTGGGTGTAGTTCGTGGCGGCGGCGCTGAAGCTCATGCCCTGCTGCGCGACACCGATAATGATGCCGCCGATCACGTTGATGAAGGTGATCAGAAGGCCTGCGATCGCGTCGCCGCGCACGAATTTCGAGGCGCCGTCCATCGAGCCGAAGAAGGAGGCCTCGTCCTCGAGCGCCTTGCGGCGGGTCTTGGCGACGTCCTGGTCGATGAGCCCGGCCGAGAGATCGGCATCGATCGCCATCTGCTTGCCCGGCAATGCATCGAGCGCAAAGCGCGCAGCGACCTCGGCGATGCGGCCCGAACCCTTGGTGATGACCACGAAATTGACGATGATCAGGATGGTGAAGACGATCACCCCGATCACGAAATTGCCGCTCATCACGAAATTGGCGAAGGCCTCGATGACATGGCCCGCCGCCGCCCCCCCCTCATGGCCATGCGCGAGGATGAGGCGCGTCGAAGCGAGGTTCAGCGCCAGCCGGAACATGGTGACGATCAGCAGGACCGTCGGAAAGGCCGAGAATTCCAGCGGCTCCTCGATGAACAGCGCCGTCATCAGGACCAGCACCGACAGGATGATCGATAGCGCCAGCATCAGGTCGAGCAGCACCGCCGGCAGCGGGAAGATCAGCACCACGAGGATGCCCATCACGCCGATCGCGAGGAAGAGGTCCGGGCGGTTGAGCAGGCTGCCCACCTGGCCGCGGGTCGGCATGGTCATGCCGCCGCCGGTGCCTGCCGTCACATCGCTCATCGCGTAACCCACTCCCGGCACGGACATCGCAAGGCGCGCCCCGTACCCGGCAATTCTTGCCGGGCTCATGGTAAACGAGTGGTTAATCCGGGTCGAAAATTCCCGTTTGGAACCTTTCCCTGAACAGACCGTTATCGAATGGCCGTGTTCTGGCCGCATTCGGCCAGCCAACTCGCGTCCGGGTCGACAAGATTGCTCCGCGAGCCGGAATTACTGGAGGATGCTTTGGATAGACGTTCCTTTGTTTTGAGCCTTTTCGGTGGCCTCGCAGCGGTCGGCGCCCTGACGAGCGCCCAGGCCGCACCCGCCGCTCCTGCCCCGGCCGCGCCCCAGCCGGATGCGGCCGCGCTCGACGCGACGACCAAGGCAGCCCTCGACGCGGCGCCGGCCGAGTTCACGCAGCATCGCCGGCACCACCATCGGCACCGCCATCCCCATCGTCACCGCCATGCCTATCGTCACCGCCATGTCTATCGCCGCCACCGCCATCATCATCGCCACCGCCGGCCCGTTGCCGTGCGGCGTCCGAGCCATACGGTGATCATTCGCTAGCAGTTTCCGGGGAAGGCGGCGCATTGCGCCGCCTTCTTCGCTTGTGCCGCCATCGGCGCGGAGAACCGGGTTGAAGCCGTTGAGCCAGAAAAGCCCTGTCGCCGACGAGATCGTCACCGATGTTCCCGCCAGGCTCGACCGCTTGCCCTGGTCGCGCTTCCACACACTCGTCGTCGTCGCGCTCGGCGTCACCTGGATCCTGGACGGGCTCGAGGTCACCCTGGCGGGCGCCGTCTCCGGCGCGCTGAAGGAAAGCCCGGTCCTGCGCTTCAGCAACACCGAGATCGGCCTCGCCGGAGCGGCCTATCTCGCCGGCGCAGTGATCGGCGCCGTGTTCTTCGGCTGGCTGACCGACCGGCTCGGCCGCAAGCGCCTCTTCACCATCACCCTCTTCGTCTATCTCGCCGCGACGGCCGCAACGGCCTTTTCCTGGAATCTCTGGAGCTTCCTGCTCTTCCGCTTCCTGACCGGCATGGGCATCGGCGGCGAGTACACGGCGATCAACTCGACGATCCAGGAACTCATCCCCGCCCGGGTCCGCGGCTGGACCGACCTCGTCATCAACGGCTCCTTCTGGGTGGGCGCCGCCATGGGCGGGATCGGCGCGATCGTGCTGCTCGATCCCCGGGTGATCGATCCCGAGATCGGCTGGCGGCTCGCCTTCTTCATCGGCGCCACGCTCGGCCTGGTCATCCTCTTCCTGCGCCGCTGGATTCCCGAAAGCCCGCGCTGGCTGATGAGCCATGGCCGCCTTGCCGAGGCCGAGGCCATAGTGGCGCGGATCGAGGCTTTCGCCCCCGCCCCACCGCCGCAGGCCCCGCTTCCGACCCTGACCCTGCGGCCGCGGCGCTTCACCCCGATGCAGGAGGTCATGCGCACGCTCTTCATCAGCCACCGGCCGCGCACGATGGTGGCGCTGGCGCTGATGTCATCGCAAGCCTTCTTCTACAACGCCATCTTCTTCAGCTACGCGCTCATCCTCACCGATTTCTACGATGTGCCCTCCAATGCGATCGGCTGGTTCATCCTGCCATTCGCCGCCGGCAATTTCCTCGGGCCCCTGCTGCTCGGACGGCTCTTCGACAGCCTCGGCCGCCGTCCGATGATCGCCTCGACCTATGTTCTCTCCGGCGTGCTACTGGCCGCCACCGGTTTCCTGTTCGCGCGCGACCTGCTCACCGCCAGCCAGCTCACCGCCTGCTGGAGCGTCGTCTTCTTCTTCGCATCGGCAGCCGCGAGTTCGGCCTATCTGACCGTAAGCGAGACCGATCCGCTCGAGATCAGGGCGCTGGCCATCGCCGTCTTCTATGCGCTCGGCACGGCGCTCGGCGGCGTCGCCGGCCCTTGGGTGTTCGGCGCCCTGATCGACACCGGCTCGCGCATCAGCGTCTTCGGCGGCTACCTGTTCGGCGCCCTGCTGATGATCGGCGCCGGGCTGATCGCCGGCAAGTTCGCCGTTCGAGCCGAAAGGCGTTCGCTGGAGGAGGTCAGCCGCCCGCTCGGCGCACGATGAAGCAGCTTCAGGGAAGGACCCTTCACAATGCTGGCGAGGCGCGGCGATTCCGGCTCAGACTTCCCCAAACCGCTAACGGCCGGCCCCCCGCGCCGTCAGCCCCCGCACCCATCGGCGCGTCGCGGACGTGACGGGTCGGTAGCAGGGGAATAGAGTAGCTTCGCGGGAACGCGGCGCTCGGATCGAACCTGATGGAGGAATGCATGGATAGACGTTCATTCGTGATGGCGCTGTTCGGCGGTCTCGCCGCCGCCAGCGTCGGCGGCATTGCTGCGGCCGAAGCGGCCCAGGCCAAGCCCGTTCCGACGCCGACCCCGGAGCCCAAGGCCGCCGAAGGCGGCGAGGCGCTCGATGCTGAGACCAGCGCCGCGCTCGACAAGGCCGACGCCGACTTCAGCCAGTACTATTACTATCGCCGCCCGCGCTACTACCGGCGGCCGTACTACCGTCCGCGCTATTATCGGCGCCCCTATTATCGCCCGCGCTACTATTACCGCCCGCGGCCCTATTATCGCCGCCGCTACTACTACTGAGCTGCCTTCCACGGGCCGGAGCCTGCGCTCCGGCCCGCTTCAATTCGGAGGCCCTCAGAGCGACTGTATCCGCGCCTGCCCGGGCTCGGCCACCGGAATGCCCGCGGAAACATATTCGCCGAGCTTGTTGCGCAGGGTCCGGATCGAGATGCCGAGGATCTTGGCCGCATGGGTACGGTTGCCGAGGCAATGGTCGAGCGTGTCGAGGATCAGGTCGCGCTCGACATCGGCGACGGTGCGCCCGACGAGACCGCGCGTCACCGCTTCCGCCGTCTGGGCGGCGCGCGAGGCCACGTCGCGTCCCGTGGCCGGGCCGAGCGTCTCGCCCTCAGGGGTCAGCATCGCATCGGCGCCGATTTCGACGCCCTGCGCCAGCAGCACGGCGCGGTGGACGGTGTTCTCGAGCTCGCGGACATTGCCGCGCCAGCCATTGCCGAGCAGCAGCTTGCGCGCCTCGGCCGCGATCGGGCGCTGCGGCAGGCCGTTCAGCTCGGCATATTTGCGGGCGAAGTGATCGGCCAGGGCGAGGATGTCGCCCGGACGTTCGCGCAGAGCCGGCAGGCGCAGATGCACGACGTTGAGCCGGTAGAACAGGTCCTCGCGGAAGGAGCCGTCGCGCACGGCGTCGCCGAGATTGCGATTCGAGGTCGCGATGATGCGCAGATCGACCTTGACCGGCTGCGTGCCGCCGACCCGGTCGATCATCCGCTCCTGGAGCGCGCGCAGCAGCTTGGCCTGCAGGCGCACATCCATCTCGGAAATCTCGTCGAGCAGCAGCGTGCCGCCATTGGCTTCCTCGAACTTGCCGATGCGGCGGGCGATCGCGCCGGTGAAGGCGCCCTTCTCATGGCCGAACAATTCGGATTCGAGCAGATTGTCGGGGATCGCCGCGCAGTTCACCGCGACGAAGGGCCTGTCCTTGCGCAGCGACTGCCGGTGCAGGTGCTGGGCGATCATCTCCTTGCCGGTGCCGCTCTCGCCGGTGACCAGCACCGGCGCGTCGGAGCGGGCGATCTGGTTGGCGAGCTGGACGACGCGCTCCATCGCCGGGTCGCGCCAGATCAGGCTCGCCTTGTCGGAGGCGACGGCGGCGAGCACCGCCGCGATCAGCTCGGGATCCGGCGGCAGCGGCACATATTCGCGCGCGCCCGCCTGGATAGCCGCGACCGCGGCCCGCGCATCGGTCGAGGTGCCGCAGGCGACCAGCGGGGTACGGATGCGCTCGGCCTCGAGCGCCGCGATCAATCGCGCGATCGGCTGCTCGACATCGACCATCAGGAGGTCGCCGCCCTTGGCGCGCAGCACGGCCAGCGCCTGCTCGGCACTCTCGGCATGGGTGACCGCGGCGCCCTGCGAGACGGCGATCTTCGCCGCGGTGATGAGCTGGCCCTTGAGGCTGCCGACGATGATGAGGCGCATGGGTCAGAGCTTCCTTGCGTGATCTGCTTGCGCCGTCCGGTTCGTCACCGGTCGGCCTTGATGATTTCCGTCATGGTGACGCCGAGCCGCTCCTCGACCACCACCACCTCGCCGCGCGCCACCAGGCGCTCATTCACGAAGATGTCGATGGCCTCGCCGACGCGCCGGTCGAGCTCGAGCACAGCGCCGGGCGTGATCCGCAGGAGGTCGCCGACGGCGATGCGCGAGGAACCGAGCACGGCCGAGACCGTGACCGGCACGTCGAAGACCTGCTCCAGGTCCTCCGCCGTCTTGACCGGTACCGGCCCGGAACGGGCGACGGAAGCGTCGCTGTTATGGTCGAAGGAGAGATCGGCCGGGTTCAGCGGTGGCAGGTTGAGGTCGTTCTCGGCCATGTCTGTTACCTCACGGTCCCGCCGGACGAAGCCGCCGGGCCAAATACGCTTCTGATCGCCGCCTCGATGGCGTCGTCCTGTTGGGAGCGGTCGATGGCGAGCCCGCCATCGGCCCATTCGATCCGCCCATCCCCCGGCGCGATATCCGGCTCGCCGAGCACGACGATCCGGCCGGCGAAGCCCGTCTCGCGCGCCAGCCCGCCGAGCCTGCCCTCGACGGTTTCGACCAGGCTCTCATGCACATGGATCACCAGATGCGGCGCCAGCCTTGCATGGCCGAGGCATTCACGAACGGCCGCCAGCAGCTGCACCAGCGGCTTGTCGGCCAGAGCGGCGCCAGCAAGGCCGCGCGCCACGGCCACGGCGAGATGCGCCGCCTGTTCCTCGATCGCGGCGAGGCGCGCATCCTGTTGCGCCAGCAACTGCTGGCAGGAGCGAACCAACTGCGACAGCAGCGTCCCCGTCTGGTGGTCGGCCTCGCGGCGTGCCTGGTCGAGACCGCTGTGGAAGCCCTCGGCCCGGGCCGCATCGAGCGCGCCCTCGTCGACCGCCTTGCGGCTGTTGCCGCTGAAATCGGTGGCGAACAGGAATTTCTTGGCGGAGGCCATCGTCAATAAACCAGCTCGTCTTCGGAGTTGCCCTTGGCGATGACGATCTCTCCCTTCTCGGAGAGATCCTTGGTCAGCGTCACCATCTTCATCTGCGCTTCATCGACTTCCTTCAGGCGGAGAGGGCCAAGCCCCTGCATGTCGTCGAGCAGGTTCTTGGCGGCGCGCTGCGACATCGCACCGAGGAAGAATTTCCGCATCTCCTCGCCGGCGCCCTTGAGCGCGCGCGCCAGCGTGTCCTTGTCGACCTGGCGCATCAGCGTCTGCAGCCCGGCGGAATCGAGCTTGGCGAGATCCTCAAAGGTGAACATCAGAGCCCGGATGCGCTCGGCCGATTCCTGGTTGGTGGCGTCGAGCGCCGCCAGGAAGCGCGTCTCGGTCTGGCGGTCGAAGCCGTTGAAGATCTCCGCCATCATCTCGTGCGGGTCACGCCGGCGCGTCTGCGTCAGGGTCGAGACGAATTCGGTGCGAAGCGTATTCTCGATATGGTCGAGCGCTTCCTTCTGCACCGACTCCATCCGCAGCATGCGGCTGACGACCTCGATCGAGAGCTCGCCGGGCAGATTGCGCAGCACATTGGCGGAGTGCTCGGGACGGATGCGCGACAGGATCACCGCGATGGTCTGCGGATATTCGTTCTTCAGGAAATTGGCGAGCACGACCGCGTCGATATTGCCGAGCTTCTGCCACATATTGCGGCCGGCCGGCCCCCGGATCTCCTCCATGATCAGGGCGACCTGATCGGTCGGCAGGATCTTCTCGAGCAGCGAGATCGTCCGGTCGAAAGAGCCGGTGATGGCGCCTGCGCTGGAAAGCTTGCCGACGAAGTCCAGCATCAGCCGCTCGACCTGGTCCGAATCCACCGTGCCGAGCTCGGCCATCGCCCGGGTGATGATCCGGATTTCCTCGTCGTCGAATTCCTGCCAGATCACCCGGCCGTGCTCCTCGCCGAGTACCAGCAGGATCACGGCAGCCCGCTGCGGACCGGTCATGGCATCCAGCGAAACCGTCGGCAGTTGCTCGGCCAGGCTTGCGGCGAGGTCGTTTTCTCCGGCGCTTCTCGTGGCGATCGAGCGTGTGGCCATGGCTCAGCCCCTCACGCCGGCGCTTTTTCGTGGATCCAGCCACGCAGCACCGCGACCGAGTCGGCCGGGTTCTGAGCAACCATCGCACCGATCTTCTCGACGGACTGTGCCTTGAGCTGGCCCTTCACCTGCGCGATCGCGAGCATGCGCTCGGACGGGGCGGCGACATCCACATCCCCGAACTCTCCGGATTCGGAGCCATTGGCGGGCAGGCTTGCCGGGTCGCCGGTGCCCTGGGCCGCGCTGGTGACGATGACGCCATTGCGCATGAAGCTCGGGATCGCGCGGAACTCCTGCTCGGGCGCCAGCACCTGCTTGAGCAGCGGCCGCACCACCACCATCAGCACGATCAGGATCAGCAGCGAGATCACGCCGATCTCGGCGAAGCGGACCATATCCTCCTTCGAGAAAGAGAGAAGCTGCTGCACCAGGCTCTGCTCGACGAGATCGACCTGCGCCTGCGGCCCTTCGGCGAAGCGCAGATTGACGACCTCGACCTGGTCGCCACGCTGCCGGTCGAAGCCGATCGCGGTCCGCACCAGCTGGCTGATCCGCTCCAGCTCCTCCTGCGTGCGCGGCTGATAGCTCGCCTCGGCACCCTGGCCGCGGGCATAGGTGCCGTCGACCAGCACCGCGACCGAAAGCTTGCGCACCCGCCCGCCCTCGAGCACCTCGGTGCGCGTGGTCCGCGAGATCTCGTAGTTGACCACCTCCTCGTTCTTGTTGGTGGCGTCCTTCTGCACGCCCTGCTGGGCCTGGTTGGGCTGCTGGGCACCCGGCAGCTCGTTGCCGACGGTGACGCCCTCGCGCGCCTCGTTGGTGGTCGAGGTCTCGTTGCGGTTCTGGCTCGAGCGGATGACCTTGCTCTCGGGGTCGAAGGTCTCGGAGCGGCTCTCGATGCGGTTGCTGTCGAGCGAAGCCGAGACCTGGACGCGCGCCCGGCCGGGGCCGACGATGCTGGCGACGATATCCTCGACCTGCGACTTGATCCGCCGCTCGATCGCGCCCTGGCGCTCGTCGAGGCCGACGCCGGCCAGGCCCTGCTCCCCCTGGGCGCCGTCCGCCAACAGCCGGCCGCGCTCGTCGACGATCGAGACGCGCTCGGGCTTCAGCCCGTCCACCGCCGAGGCGACGAGATGGCGCACCGCCCGGACCTGGGCGGCGTCGAGATCACCGGCGAGCTTGAGCGCGATCGAGGCGCGCGGCGGCTCCCGGTCACGCTCGAACAGCCGGCGCTCGGGGATGACGAGGTGGACGCGAGCCGCCTGGACGCGGCTGATCGAGCGGATGGTGCGCGAGAGCTCACCCTCGAGCGCCCGTAGATGGTTGATGTTCTGGACGAAGCTGGTCGAGGAAAAGGCGTCGCCCTTGTCGAAGATCTCATAGCCGACACCGCCGCCGGACGGGATGCCCTTGCCGGCAAGATCGAGGCGCAGGCGCGGCACATCGGCGCGCGGCGCGAGAATGGTCTGCCCGTCGCCGCGCAGTTCGTATTTGACACCGCGCGCGTCGAGATCCTTCAGGATCGCGCTGACATCCTGGCTCGACAGGTCGGCGAAGAGCACCCCCATCGCCGGCTGCGACATGCGCAGCATGACGAAGGCGAAGAAGCCGACCAGCGCCAGCGTCACTGCCAACATCGCCGCCAGCCGCGCCGCACCGAATCTCCGGAACTGATCGACCAAGCCGTTCACGCCGTTCCTTCCGTCGCCGTCGCCCCGCAGAACCGGCCGCGGGATCATCCACTAGGCAAGTTTTTCCCGGTGCATGGTTAGCACCGGGTTAACGACGGTTAATTTTTCGAAAGGAAGGCGCCGGTTTCGTCCCGGCGCGAACGCAGAAAGGCGCCGGTCCTGCCTGGACCGGCGCCTTTCTGGAAACCTTGGAATGACGGGCGCGGCTACTGGCGGTAGTGCTGGATCCGCGTCGTGCGCAGACCGGCCAGCCCGTGCTGGTCGATCGACATCTGCCAGCTCAGGAACTCGTCCACCGTCAGCGTATAGCGCTGGCAGGCCTCCTCCAGGCTGAGCAGGCCGCCGCGCACGGCGGCGACGACTTCGGCCTTGCGCCGGATAACCCAGCGGCGGGTGTTCATTGGCGGCAGGTCGGCGATGGTCAACGGGCTCCCATCGGGCCCGATGACATACTTCACGCGCGGTCGCAGCGGCTCGGTCATGGTACTCTCACACAACTCAACAAGACCTACTTGTCGCTGACCGTACCCCCCCGGACTTAAATTTTGCCTAAGGCAACCGCGCAGGCTTTCACTATGCAGCACCGACGACGGAGCCCACACGTCAAGAGCCGCTCTTCACCGACTTGACCCGATCGAGCGGCACCTTGATCGCGCCGATCAGCAGGGTCGGAACCGCCGTCGAGAAGTCGACGCCGTCGACGACGCCACTGATCTCGGTCTTCACCGTGATCGCCGTACCGGCGAGGTCCTTGGCGTCGACGGTGATCGTATATTCGCCCTCCGGAGCGGTGCTTCCGGTCGACGTCTTGCCGTCCCAGCTATAGGTCTGGTCGCCGGCCGTCAGCGTCGTCGTCCCGGTCTGCACGACCTTGCCGCTCGCATCCTTGATCGTGATCGTCGCAGTCCCGCCCTTGGAAGCGTTGAGTTTCCATTCGGCCTTGCCTTCCTTGAGCTGCGTCGCCGCCCCGTCCGCCGTCACCGTCTGGCCGACGAAACCGATGGCGCTCGCCCCCGTCGTCGCCTTGCTGACCCCGAGCAGCGCCGTCAGCGTCTCGTTCTGCTTCAGTTGCTGCTCGACGCCGGCGAACTGCACCAGCTGCTGGGTGAACTGGTTGGTGTCGAGCGGATCGAGCGGGTTCTGGTTCCGGAGCTGCGTCGTCAGCAGCGTCAGGAACTGGTCGAAATTATTGGCGATCGAGGTGCCGTTGCCGGAGGTGTTAGTGTTGTTCTGCGCGGCGTTGACGGCCGCATTGCTCAACTTGCTGGTATTGGAGACGCTCACTTTGTCGCCTTTCTTCAGATGCTGAGGTCGACGCCGCCGAGCCTTGCGGCCCGGCTCAGCGGCGCCGTTTCGGTGACGAGCGCGCTCTCTTCGGCAGTTTCGACCCAGCTTCGACGCAGGCGTGCGCCTTCCTCGTCCTGGCGGTGCTGGCGCGAACTCTGGTCGGGAGAATCGCGCAGGCTCATCTCGACCCCGCCCTCGGAGGCTTTCAGACCCGCCTGCTCGAAAGCCCGTTCCAGCGTCCGCGCATCGCGCTGCAGCAATTGCAGCGTCTCGACCCGGTCGACCGTCAGCTTGGCGCTGACGCTGCCGTCATCGGAGATTTCAAGACGGACATCGACGCGACCGAGTTCGGCCGGATCGAGCCTGATGTCGAAGCGCTTGCTGCCGGCGAGCGCCCGCGCGCCGATCTCCACCGGCACGACATGCAGCGGGGTCGGGCGCGTGGTCTCGACCTGTGCCCGCATGCTTGCCTCGGCCTGCGTCCGGGCATTGGCCTGGGCGGCAGTCTCGAGAATCTCGGCCTGCGGCTCCGGCCGCCCCGGCACCTGGGGGCCGGATGCGGGAACGGCCTGCACGGCCGGCGTCGTCGCCTGTTGTGGCGCCTCGGACTGCGCATCGGCAGCAACTGCGTTCTGCGCCTGCCCCGCCGTCGCCGGCCGCTCGGCAGCCTTGGTTTCGGCCCCGGCGCTTGTCGCGGCCTTGGGCTGGCCGGCTTCGCTCGCTTCGCCAGTCTCGGAAGCCGTCTTGACCGTCTCCGCCGGCATTATGGCGGCGGGGGTGGCGGTCTTGCGCCCGGCTTCGGCCGGCGCCGTGCCCGTCTCGACCGCGGCATTCCCCTCGGCATCGCTCTGGACCGCCTGCTCGGGCGCGATCGGCGAGATCAGAGCTTTCTGCCCGGGGATCGCCATTGTCGCCTGCTCGCCGCTCTGGCGCACCGGGCTCGTCTCGGCCGCAGCCTTGGCCTGCGCCTCATCGGTTGTCACGGGCTGGGCACCGGGCTGGACCGGATTCGCGGCCAGCGCCAGGAACTGCGCCTCGGTCGCGCTCGCCCCTGTCGCCGGCTCGGCGCCTTCCGACTGCGCCTTCTCCTTGTTGACAGGGGTAGGGTTGGCGGTGGATGGCGCCGTAGACGCCGCGGTCCCGGCATCGAGCGCCTTCTGTTCGTCGCTCTTGACCACGGCCGGTGCCAGCTGCGGCAGAACCGGGCTGGTTTCCGTGCCGGCCCCGGGCTTCTCGCCGGTCGCATTCTCCGAACCGCTCTGCTTGCCTGTCTCGGCCTTCGTCTCGCCGGACACCGGTTCGCCGGAGAACGCGACGACCTCGCCATCGGCCTTCGCCGCTCCTTCAGCCGGGGCGACAGCCTCTGCCTTTTCCGCACCGACGGCGCGCTCGCCTGCCGGAGGCGCGGTCTCATTGGCGGCGCGCGTCTCGTCGGGCCGTGCGCGGCTCACCGGGGCTTGCGCGACCGGCTTTTCGACGGGCGGCAGCGTGAAGGCCTCGCTCGTCGCGCGCGCCTTGCCCGGGTCGCGGCGGACGGGCGGTGCAGTCTCGAACGGAGAACGCGAGATCGACGCGGTGGACATGGAATGCTCCGGAACTGGGCGGATGGCGAAAACGCACCGCCCCCGCCCGAGCAAGAGCCGAGCCAGAGCGATAGTTGTTTGAATTCAATACTTTGCGAAACAAAGACACCATCCGGACCGGCAGGAAGCGCCGGCTGTACGCCGGCACCCGGCAGTATTTGCCGGGCCGATGCTGGTCCAGACCCGGCAAAGCCGGTATAGAACGCGCCAGGAGGGCACCCCGTCCTCGCTTCACCCTGCGCCAGACATCGCCATGACCGTCCCGCTCAACTCGCTCGACATCGCCAAGCCGCCCGCGGCGACGCGCGTCGTCGCCGCGATGTCAGGTGGCGTCGATTCCTCGGTGGTGGCGGCGCTGCTGAAGCGCCAGGGCTATGACGTCGTCGGGGTCACGCTCCAGCTCTATGATCATGGCGCCGCCGTCCACCGCGCCGGAGCCTGCTGCGCCGGCCAGGACATTCACGACGCTCGCCGCGTCGCCGAGGCGATCGGCATTCCCCATTACGTGCTCGACTATGAAAGCCGCTTCCGCGACGCCGTGATCGAGCGCTTCGCCGAAAGCTATCTCGCCGGCGAGACGCCGATCCCCTGCGTCGAGTGCAACCGCACCGTGAAGTTCCGCGACCTGCTCGGCCTCGCCCGCGAGCTCGGGGCGGATGCGCTCGCCACCGGCCACTACGTCGCCAGCCGCGATCTCGGCAACGGCCATCGCGGCCTGTTCCGCGCCGCCGACGAGAACCGCGACCAGAGCTATTTTCTCTACGCCACCACGCAGGAGCAGCTCGACCTGCTGCGCTTCCCGCTCGGTGAGATGGAAAAGGCCGAGACCCGGGCGCTCGCCGCCGAATTCGGCCTCGCCATCGCCGACAAGCCCGACAGCCAGGACATCTGCTTCGTGCCGAACGGCCGCTATGCCGACGTCATCGAGCGCCTCAAGCCCGGCGCCGCCCGCCCCGGCCAGATCGTCCATCTCGACGGGCGCGTGCTCGGCCAGCACGAAGGCGTGCTGCGCTACACCGTCGGCCAGCGCAAAGGCCTCGGCCTCAGCGCCGCCGAGCCGCTCTATGTCGTCGCGCTCGACGCGCAGAACGCCCGCGTCATCGTCGGCCCGCGCGAGGCGCTGAGCGTCAGCCGCGTCGATCTGCGCGATCTCAACTGGATCGGCGACACACCGCTTTCCGCGCTGCCGCCCGAAGGCCTCGAAGTCGCGGTGCGCGTGCGCTCGACCCGGGCGCCGCGCGAGGCGCGCCTCCACGCCGACGACAAGGGGGTGCATGTCCTGCTCGCCCAGGGCGAGGAAGGCGTCTCGCCCGGCCAGGCCTGCGTGATCTACGATCATGCCGGCGCAGGCGCGCGCGTCCTCGGCGGCGGCGTCATCCTGGCGGAGAAAGCCCGCCAGCTTCCCGACACACCGGAACTTTCGCTCGCGACATCATGACGGCTGGCAAGGGTCTCGACGCGCAGAAGCGCGTCTATGCGGTCTGGGCGAAATTCTACGACCGGATCTATCAGGGGCTGCTGTCGCGCGCCCAGCGCGAAGCGGTGGCGGCAGCCTGCGCCTGCGGCCGCGACATCCTCGAGATCGGTGTCGGCACCGGGCTCACCCTGCCCTATTTCGATCGCGACCGGCAGGTCGTCGGCGCCGACCTCTCGCTCGACATGCTGCGCGTTGCCCACGCCAAGGTTCAGAGCCAGGGGCTCGATCACGTCATCGGCCTGCTCGTGATGGACGCCTGCCGCCTCGGCTTCGCCGACCGCTCCTTCGATGCGGTCACCGCGCAGTTCGTGATCACGCTGGTGCCGGATCCGGAGCAGGCGCTCGCCGAGATGGACCGCGTGCTGCGGCCGGGCGGCGAGATCGTCATCTCCAGCCGCCTCGTCGGCGAAGGCGGGCTTGCCGCGCCGCTCTGGTCGCTGGTCGCGCCGCTGGCCAAGGCGGTCGGCTGGAGCAGCGATTTCAAGGTCAGCCGTTTGACCGACTGGACCGCCGCGACGGGCCGCTATGAGACCGCCCATATCGGCCAGGGCTACTTCAAGGTCGTGCGCCTGAAAAAATTGCGGTGAAAGCCTGCGCCGGGAAGGCTTGACGCGCCCCCCCGCAAAACCCTATATCCGCGCCGTCGCGATTGAGCGTCTTTCGAGACGCAGCGCATCGGGGCGGGGTAGCTCAGCTGGTTAGAGCAGCGGAATCATAATCCGCGTGTCGGGGGTTCAAGTCCCTCTCCCGCTACCATTTTTCCTCGGAAGCCAGCCCGAGCGATTTCAAGCACTTATAACTGATCAATCGCGGAAACCTGCGCGATATGTGCCGTTTCCGTGATTCTGGCCCTCCGGCTCGATCCGACTCAAAATCGGAACAATCCACCTCCGCCCGGCCCCGCCCGCGCCCCGCCTGCAGCCAAGAAGACGAATCCGGAGGTCTACCACCTCGTTCTGTCCGATCTCGGCTTGCCGGCGCTGTAGCGCGAACTTTCAAATGGCAATGAACGAACAATCAAATGGCAACAGATCGTCAATCTGACGACCATGGCCCTCTCGCGAGGCAGGTAGTAAAATTGACCGGTTCTGGACGCGCCTGCGAGATCGCGAAGGCGGCCCAAATCTCGTCTTCTAAAGCCCGGAATGCCGGCTCCATATCCGACCGGTTAGACCATGAGAACGGCCCGATGGCCGCGTGGTTCTCGGCAGGGTGAGGAATGCTCATCATGCCTGCCACATGAGCCTTCACTCCCTCGAAGTCGATCTCGATATCGACCTCTACGCCGACATCTAACCGGCCCGCTCGCGCGCGGAGCCTTTCGGCAATTACTATCACCTGGGCGGTGTTGAGTGCATACCAACCGGGGTAGTGCTCGACGTCGCCGTCACCGACAAAAGCCGCCACTGATACAGTGCAGTCGTCGCCAATCGACCAATAGGCGCTTGCCCCAGTGCGAGAGACAACCCCACGCTCCCAGCCATCACCAACCCTCTTGCCGGCTGCCCTCGTACCAACTGAAGAGGGTTAGCAGATGCTGTAAAGTGGTTGGCGCGGTTTTCATCCTCGAAAGCCGCTCCTGTCTCAGTCGATTTCGAGGCTGTCGATCGTCGTCTCGTACTCCCGCCAGCCGATGTAACCACCAGGGCTGCGGTCGCGGCAGAAGAACACCCTGCTGCTGCCCTCGGGGATAAACGGGCGAAAATGCTTGGCCGCACCGGAACTGAGTTGCGTCAGGGTCCAGTTGTCGCCGCCGTCAGCGGTCACCGCCTTGAAGAGGTGGTGAATGCCATGGTCGTTCGTGACAACGTTGCCATCGCCGTCGACCTCGCAGGAGCAGATGACGACGTTGGGATCGGCCGGATCGCTCACCGCCCCGCCGGAGTAGGAGTACTCGTAAGGCACGCTATCGAGGGGATAGAGCGAGCCGCCACCGTCGCAGATCTGCTTCACCACCCAGGCCGAGCCCGTCCAGCGGCCCTGCCGGTAGAAGTGGTCAGTATGATCGGGGTCCGGCTTGGAGAAGGTGGCGAAGGTCGCCACCGGATGGCCGGAGACCGGATCGAGCGTCACATCCCAAACCCAGCTCTCGCTGTTTTGCGTGACGGCATCCCAGACGGTCGTCAGGTCGGTGAGCTGGTTGAACGGCAGGTCGTCGAGATCGCCGATCAGCGTGCCATCACTCTTGTGGAAGGTGGTGGCCGACGTGTCGAAGTAGAAGTGTAACGTCGAGTTGTTCGCCGATTCCTCCGGGTGGCCAGAATTCACCAGGAGATCGATGCGGTTGGCACCCGTCTTCCTGACCTTGAAATAGGGTCGACCGGCACCGAGCAACTGGCGCGCCTGCACCCAGGTCGCGCCACCGTCATCCGACCAGGACAGGAACAGCGTGCGCAGGCCGCCGATATCGGCGCGGACGAAGAGATAGATGCGCGACCCGACGAGGATAGCGTTCGCATAGGAGAAGGTCGCGCCGACACCGGGCGCGATCTGCGGGCCGATATCGACCTCGGCCTGCCAGGCGCTGGGATCGCCGACATTGGCCGACCGGCGCATGAAGAAGCCGCCGGTCAGGCTGTGGCCGGTGTAGAAAGCCAGGATGTAGCCGGCCGCGTCGAGCGTGAAAGCAGGGTTGTTGTGGTCGTCCTGCTGGAAGAGCTTTTTCAGCACGGCCTGCGAGATCGAGCCTGCATCGTAGTCATAGACCGCAGACATCATCGATCCGGCGCTGCTGACGCCGCCGACGACATAGCGATCGTCGCCGAGATGCATGACGCGCGGATCGTTGAACCAGGTCCAGGCGGCCGGCAGAAGCGCGGTCGGGTCGTAGTCGGTCGACGCTTCCAGCGCGTCGATATAGGTCTTGACCGCGAGAAATTCGGTCATGCCTTCCAGCGTCTCGTCGTCAGCATCGATAATCGCGACGATCTGCGAGATGCGCCCGACGAACCGGGAACCTGAGTTGCCTGACCATCCGCCGAAATAGGTGCGCAGCTCCAGAGCGCCGTCGGAGGCACCCGGCCCGTCGAAACTCGCCGCGCCCTCCGGCCCCTGAATGCCATTGCGATAGCGCTTGATCGTGCCGTTTCCGAAGTCGAAATCGGTGCGGGTGACGACCGGGACGCCGGACGTGGCCTCGCGCGGGCTGTAGGCGATCTTGGCGCTCTCGCCACTGACCCTACGGGCTGCGCCGGCAGGCCAAGCATAGGGCGACTGACCTGGTTGCTGGCCGATGCTGACGCGGGCCTGCGTTGCGGAGATTCCGGTCGAGAAGAACAGCAGCGGTCGGGCTGCGGGGCCTGACGAAACGCT
>NZ_JAFKFX010000003.1 GCF_017308075.1 Allobosea sp. | reverse complement strand
CGCGAATGACCAGCCTCGACAAAGCCGGCAACACGCACGCGAAGATCGTCCGAATAGCTGCGACCCATGATCCACCTCCCCAAACGGTGAATCACAAAGCCGCTCTCAGGGGAATCCCACAGATTCCGATTTCAGGTCCGACGCTCTAGCGTTTCAGAGATCGCGGTCCAGCGGCAACCTCCTTCGCGGTGGAGAGCGCGGCGCGGGCAGATTAGCGTTTCAGAGATCGCGGTCCAGCGGCAACCTTCGCATCGGGGGCGGCGGCGTCGCAGATAGATTAGCGTTTCAGAGATCGCGGTCCAGCGGCAACGGTCCGGCGGTCGATGTGCCGCGCGATCCCAGATTAGCGTTTCAGAGATCGCGGTCCAGCGGCAACTTCGGCCGCGTCAGGTCGAAGAAGGGATAGAGATTAGCGTTTCAGAGATCGCGGTCCAGCACCGGATCCTTAGGGCTGCCCCGATTGCAGCCAGGCGCGCAGGGCCGCATTCACCGCCGCCGGGTTCTCGATCGGCGTCATATGGCCACTGCCGGGCACGGCGACGAGCCTGGCCTGCGGCACGAGACGCGCCATGGCCTGGTGCTCGGCGAGCGGCGTCAGCCTGTCCTCCTCGCCGCACAGGATCAGGACCGGGCAACTCAAGCCGCTCAGGACGCCGGCGCCATCCTTCCGCAGGATATTGTTCTGGCGCAGGAAGACCTCGGCGCCGAGCCGTTGCGTCATGCCCCGGATGCGCCCGACGATCTGCTCGTCCTGAAGATGGGCCTCGCTGAGATAGGTCCTGAGCAACCGGTCGCCGAAGCCGTGGAAGGTGCCCGGCCCCCGGGCGGCCTTGTCACGAACCTTTCGCGCCGCCGCCCGCCCGGGATCGTCCGGCTGGATCGAGGTGTCGAGCAGGGCCAGCCGCTCGATGCGCTCCGCCGCGAGACGCGCCATCTCGACCGCGACATAGCCACCCAGCGAGAAGCCGGCGAGGGCAAAGCGCGGCGGCGCCTGCGCCAGCACGCTCTGCGCCAGCGCCTCCAGACTCTCGCCCTGCGTGATGTCGGCGACCAGGCACTCCGCGATGTCCGCCAGCGCCGCGATCTGGTCGCGCCATAGCTCGGCATCGTTGAGGAGCCCGGGGATCAGGATGAGCGTGGGCAGAGCCATTCGAAACCTTCCTCAGACAAGGCATTTTCCAGGCGCAGGCTTCCATGGGTACTTGCGCCGACGCTCCTGCCGGCTCGTGATGCAGGCAGCCCGGCCTTAGGCGCCGGTCTCTGCGCTTCGCGCCAGGATGGAGCGGGCACGCAGGCGTACGGGCTCGTCGACCATCGCGCCGTCGACCGCAGCCGCGCCATCGCCGCTCGCCAGCACCTTGCGGGCCCAGGCGATCTCGGCGGGATCGGGGGCAAAGCCCGCACGGACAGGCTCGATCTGCCGCGGATGGATGCAGAGCTTGCCGCTGAAGCCGAGCTCGCTTGCATGACGCGCATCCCCGGCGATAAGCCCCGCATCGTCGATCGCGGTGGTCACGCCGTCGATCGGCGGCAGGAGGGATGCCAGCCGCGAGGCCAGCACCAATTCGCTGCGCGCCGCCAGCAAGGCCTCGCGGCTATGGGCACAGCCGAGATCGGCGCAGAAGTCGATGCTGCCGAAGGCGATACGCGCGACATTGCCGGTCGCCGCGATCCGGCGGGCATCGGCGAGGCCGCGGGCGCTCTCGATCAGCGCGATCACCGGCATCGGCAGGCGCGCGCACAGACCCGCGAAGGCCGCGCCGGTTTCGGCCTTCGGCACCATCACCGCGGCGAGCTTGAGGTCCATGAGCGCGGCGATATCGGCCTCGTGCCAGGGCGTGCCGAGCCCGTTGATCCGCAGGATGATCGGCAGATCGGTGAAATCGTCCCGCAGGGCGGCCCGCGCCGCCGCCTTGTCGTCGCGGGCGACCGCATCCTCGAGATCGAGGATGACGGCGTCGCAACCGGCCGCGGCGGCCTTGCCGAAGCGTTCCGGCCGGTTGCCCGGCACGAAGAGCGGAACCAGGCAATCCAGCGCCGCGCTCATGTCCGGTACGCCTTCGCCGACATGCAGGCCGTGCCGTCCTCACGCGCCGTCCAGAGCTCCAGCCCGTTATCCACCTCGCGGGCATGGAGCGCGAACGCGTCATGCTCGAAGAGCGGGGACAGCCCGCGGAAGCTGAAGCGCTTCGGCGCCGCGCTCAGGAGCTCGGCGGCATAATTGCAGAGCCAGGCCGCCTGCAGCGGGCCGTGGACGACGAGGCCGGGATAGGCCTCGATCTCCTGCGCATAGCGCCGGTCGTAATGGATGCGATGCGCGTTGAAGGTCAGCGCCGAATAGCGGAAGAGCAGCGCCGGACTGGCCTGCTGCGCCCGCCGATGCCTGCCCGGTTCGCGCGGCGGTGGCGGCGCGGCTTCCGTGCCCGGCACCGCGGCCTCGCGGTAGACGATCTCCTGCCGCTCCTCCAGGACGAGGCTGCCATTCGCCTCCAATCGATGCTCGACCGTAACGAAGCAGAGCGCGCCGCTGCGGCCCTGCTTGAGCACGACATCGGCGATCCGGGAGGTGCGCCTGGCGCGGTCGCCGACCCTGAGCTCGCCATGGAAGGTCACGGCACCGCCCGCCCACATCCGCCGCGGCAGCGGCACCGGCGGCAGGAAGCCGCCGCGGCCCGGATGACCATCGGCCCCGAGAGTGGCCGTCGGCACCGCCGGTTGCGCGAGGCAGAAATGGATCAGCTGCGGCAGGATCTCGCCCTGCCGGGGCGGCTCGCCCGGGAAATCCAGCGTAGCATGGTATTTGCGCGCGAGATCCTCGGCGACGTGGTCGACGGCGACATCCTCACGGCCGATCCAGCTGCGCAGATGATCGATATCGGGGGCGGTGGTCTCGGCGATCATGCGTCAAGCTCTCGCTGCTGGTCCAGGCCGTAGCGGAATGGGATGGCAGGCGGGCAGGCTCGCGCCTGCGGGGGGCCGCGGCAGCGCCGATGAGCGCCGCCGCCTTGCCTCGCCGATCAGGGCTTCGGCGGGGCGAGGCCGGGAGGCGCGCTCAGGTCGAAGCCGCCAGGCATGCCGCCACCGCCCAGTCCTGGTATCTGGATTGAGTCGAACTGTTTGTTGATCTGCTGCTGGTCGAGCTGCACTGCGGAAGATTTGTAGTGCATGACCATTTGCGGGAAGAAGACGACGAGCGCGACCATGATGCACTGGATGACGACGAA
>NZ_JAFKFX010000031.1 GCF_017308075.1 Allobosea sp. | reverse complement strand
ATGCCGTTGTCCGCTCGCTCGCAAGTGAGGCTGAGGCTGAATGCGCCATCATTCGAGGCGATCTCGAAATGGAGCGCGGTCCTGACCCTTTGTCCGAAGCGCCAGCGAGACGGGCGGCTCGCTTGCGCCCGAGCTCGCGGTGTAGGCAGACCCGGCGAGGTCTGCGCGTCAGCTGGCGGTTGAGCGGCGGAAGGCGCGGGCGCATCTGATTCTATCGCCTGCCTGTCCTGCGACCGCAGCACGCTGTCGTCGGCGTCCTCCGTCCTAACGCCGGTGTCGGGAGATGCTGCTGCAGCGGCTGCTGCCGGGGGGCGGACAGCGCCACTCCCGGCGCCTGCGCGAGCGGCGCGAGCGGGAGGCCCGACCAATTCCACGGAGGCGAGTTTCTCGATCCGGCCGGCGGCGCCGCAACCCAGTGTCACGACCTTCAGGTCCTGTCCCTTGACCAGCAGCGTCGCGAAGCCTTCAGCGACGCGTGCCCGTGCCGATGCGGGGCTGATCGTGGCGAGCAATGGCAGGTTGAGATAGCTCTCGCCGTACTTCGAGTCCTTGAAGGTCACGCCCTTCATTTGGCCGAACTCGAAATGTTGGTCGACCACCCGGCCGACGCCACTGGCTTTGGAACAGCCGCTGGCCGTGGAGAGGTTCGCCATCGCGACGATCCGGCCGGTCTGGTCCTTGTCAATTCGGATCTGGGCGTTTGCCGAATTTGCCGTAGAGGCGAGGAGTAAAAATCCCAGGGCGATAGTGGAGAGATGTTGGCCTTTAAGTTCAGTCATCGACAGACATCCGACGCAGCAGGATAAGCCGATCGACGATTCAGGCATCGACCTTCAAATTGATCATGAGGGTGGTCCGCAGTTTGGCGCAAGCGGCTTCTTGGCCTACCGCGAGTTGCTTGGCGGCGAGCGCTTGCGGACAGCATGCAGCCATATTGCCCCCATAGACTTTAGAATTACCCCAAATGGGGGGTGCGAGCCTTAATTGAGCGGATATCCTTTCGGCCGCGGCGCCAAAAATGAGGGTGTGCCTTGCCCACTGCCCCCCTGCCCACGGAGTTCGCCTGCGAAGACTGCGGCGCGGACACCATCGAAATTCCGGAATGGACGGATGATCAGACCGTCCTCAGTTGCCAAGAGTGCGGGGCGCCGATCGCAACGATCAGGCGCATAATTGATGTGCTTCAAGCGGCCTCGGTGGACAATGAGAATGAGCCGCCAGACGATCAGGTGACCGCTGCTACCTCGGGCCCACGGCATCAGCCGCATTGAGCTGTGCAGCGGCCAGGCGATGAAACGGATAAACCCACACCTGCCCAGCCCATTTCGCTACGGCGAGAGGAGCCGACGCCGCCGGCTCTTGATCATCGCGATCATAGTGTTCGCTCTCAACGGCGTTATGGTCCTGGGGTCATTCATTCGGTGAGGTGGCCGTCCGTCTTTACACCGCGCGCCACGACATCGAGCGAACCGTTCGGCAGAGGTCGCTGCAGCGCCTTCGCCTGTTCCCATGGCGCCATCATCCAGATCTGACATTCTTCTGGCGTCGTCAGGATCACCGGCATCGCCTTCGGATGGATCGCGCCAACCTCAGCGTTCGGCTCGGTCGTCAGAAAGGCATAGAGATCGATCGTTTCCTCGCCGTTCTTGATCTTCCGCACGCTGGTCCATTGCGGGAGCCAGATGCCGGCAAAGAACGCCGTCGGCCGATCCTCACCAAAGGCGAACCAAACGTCCTGTTTCGAAGCGCTGTCGAATTCGCTGAAACTGGTCCAGGGGACGAGGCAGCGGTTCTCAACGCCAAGCCAGCGCTTCCAGTGCGAGCTCGAGGTGTTGCGGATGTTGGTGGTCCCGCCGTCGGGCTCCATGCGCAGGAGGTGGTCGAAGTCGACCTCCTTTCCCTTCGCCCGAAGCTTGTCGGCGCGCTTCGACGTGGCGTCGAGCAGTGCCTTCTTAGAGGACGGCATGCCCCAGCGCGTCATGGCGAGACGGGCGCCGCCCGGCTCATTGCGAACGATCGGCGCCTCGTAGTCCGGGAAGATGCCGGACTGTGGCGCGAGATTGGTGCCACCATCGCTGAACCCGGCATAGAGCTTCCGAATGGCGTCGACCGAACGCATATGGCTGTAGCGATTACACATCATCGCCTCCGACGCGCCGGCGCCTCTGCGGCGCGCTCGGCTCGGCCGGGAGCATGTCGCCCTTCCCTCCGTCGATCAAGGTGAGTCCAGACAGGCTGGGCGGCAGGTCCGGCGGAATCGTCGAGCCGAGATCCGGACAGTACCCGCCGCATGGCTCGTAACGGATCATCGTGCGGCCATTGTGCTTTGCCGGCCGATGCGGGCACGTCGCATGGAACCGCGCAACCAGCATTGCAATCGTCTCGGTCGCGCCGAACCGCTCCGCAAGCCGCGCCAACCGCGAATCCGCATAGCGTCTGCAGCGCGAGCAGCGAAACCGGACAATGATCCAGGGATAATGCTCGAGCGTCGTCTCTGGGTGCGGCGCTTGGTCAAGGCTCGTCATCGGTCGCCACGGGTCTGGCACCAGCCGAGAACACACCGCGCAGAAAGCCTCGCGAGACCGAGCGATCGGCGTCAGCCAGAAGGACGTGGAAGTCGTGCAGCAGCGCCCGCAAAGCCGCGCGCTCGCTGCCGTGTTCTGCGACAAGCTCGACGATCTCCCATTCCAACTCGTCGCGCTCCGGCGCCGCCTGCGGCTCGGCTGATGACATCGTTTTCGCTCTCGCTTATGAGAACACAGAGAGAACAAATCCTTCGTCAGAGAGTCAAGCCATGGCCAGCGTCGACGCCTTCTTTCTCCAGCCCTTCAAGACACACCGGAAGCGGCTGGTGCCAGGCCAGCGCGTGCCCGCAAAGACGAAGCATCACGCACTTCAGGATGGCGAACGGCTGGCTCGAACGGCCGAAGGCGTTGCGGTCATCCACGTCGTCGCCGATGACGAGACGGGCGAGGTTGCATCGATCGAGGTTCTCGCCCGGCACGGCGAGATCCCGGATGAGTTCGAAGAGCAGATCAGAGCGGCATGACGCTGGCGCTCTCTCGGTCCTATCCCGACGACCACGCCGAGGCGACGCGCGAGGGCTTTTGGAGCGTCACCTGCGAAGGCGTCTATGTCGGGTCGATCGTCCACAACAGCACGAGACCCGAACCCGTTTGGGGCTGGTCGATCACAGTCCAGGATCCATCGCCCGGCATCGCGAAGATCGGCATGGCTGACACCCGCGAGGCCGCCATGCTCGAGTTCCGCGCGGCCTGGGACCGCTATCGCGAATGGCTCGGTGACGAGCGATGGCAGAGATGGGTGGAGCATATGGCGATGGTCGATGCGCGGGCGAGGCTGAAGGGCTATTGAGCCCTCTCCCTCATGACGATTCGGACCTGTGCCTTGAACTTCCCGCCCGCCGTCCCGCCGCTCGCCTATTCCTATCTCGCCGGCCGGGAGGTTTCGACCTGGTCGGAGGAATGGAAGCACGAATGCGAAATCGCCTATCTCGCCGGGCTGCCACCGCCGAAGCTCAGCGTCATGCTTGACGGCGTGGCGGGCTCGACCAATCGCGAGGATCGAGGGATCAAGGGCGTGCGCGGCGAGGCTGCAGTCGCCGTGCTGCGGTCAGAGATCGCGCGGTTCAGGCAGCTCAAAGCTCAGTAGCATCCCGGCAGAGAAAAGCCCGCTACCCTCGCGAGTAGCGGGAAGTTCAGTCCGCTCGTCGCTCAACCTCTAGGCAAGAAGGCGACCGGCGTGACCAGCCACGCCAGCGGCCGGTCCATCGAGAGATAGTCACACCTACGCAAAGTTCCTTCATAGAACATCTCGCCGCGGCTGCACGTTAAACTTAAATCGTCAAAGCAGGTCGGCAGTCTAGCGGCCCGCGCTCAGATGACGGAGTAGCTGCGCGCTGCGTTCCCGTTTATCGGCATACATAAGCTTATCGGCTAGTTTGAGCGCGGCTCGCGGCGAACTCGCAGACGGATCGACGCTGACAATGCCAAAGCTTGCGCCTGGATAGTCGAAACTGCACCCGGGAAAAGTATAGGTGCCGATCAGCGGCGGCGCTATCCGGCTGCGCATCGCATTGATTGCTTCGTCCGAATCGTTAGGATCCGGCGGCGCCACCAATCCGATCACGATGAATTCGTCACCACCGAACCGCCCTAGCATATCGCTCGCACGTAGACCGACCGACAGGCGCTGTCCTACCTCGACCAG
This sequence comes from Allobosea sp., assembly GCF_017308075.1. Classification (GTDB taxonomy): domain Bacteria; phylum Pseudomonadota; class Alphaproteobacteria; order Rhizobiales; family Beijerinckiaceae; genus Allobosea. Next base: position 188,351 of record NZ_JAFKFX010000031.1, on the reverse strand, counting down.
AAATTTGTCGCCGACCTCGTGTCCATAGGTGTCATTAATCGTCTTGAACTCATCTAGATCGATGTACGCCACGAGAACCCATTGCTGCGTCCGTTTCGCGAGTGCGAACAACCGATCCATCTCCGTCAACACCGCGCGCCGGTTCGGCAAATCGGTCAGCGCATCATAGTTAGCCGCATATCGTTCATCCTGTCGGCGCATCACCATCTGTCGGGCCGCCTGACCTCCGAGGAGGATGAGGACAAGGCCGACCGCTGCAACCAGCCCTGCGGCCCAAAAGTGCTGCTCGCGCATAGGCGCTAATTGCTCCAGCGAAGCCAGCGTGAACAGTTGGTACGGCGTCCCGGTCAGCGACTGACGCCGCAGCAGATAGGGCTCACCGTCAATGAGCCACTGGTCGGCATGAGCCGAGCCGGCCATCGCATGGATATCCATGGGCTCGCCCGGGCCTTCCTCACCGTCCGGCGGCAATACCGTGCCGGGCGGCAGAAGCGCTGCGACATTGCGCAGCATAAAGGGTTCGGACGACGTGGTGATCACGCGCCCCTGACGGTTCACGATCAGCGCAATATGCCGCCCTGTCAGATAAGGCGCCACATCTGGCGCGTCGAACTTCACTGTGACCGAACCCAGCGGCATATCGTCCGCGTCATCAATGCGGCTGGCCACGAAATAGGACGGGGTTTTGAGCAGGCGGGCGATGCCGAACGAGGAACCCTTACCATTGCGCAACGCGTCGACGAGGTAGGGCCGACCCGAGTAGATCATGCCCACGATGCTGTCAGACGCGGCCCAGTTGCTGGCTGACACGGTGTCGTCGGACATATTGGTCATGTAAATACGGGCATAACGCAGGTCACTCGCCAGCGCGTTCATGAAGTCGCCAACCTTGCGCACCAATGGGTCGCGCGTGAACTGCGCGGCGCGCTGCTGGCGCGTCAACTCGGCAAAGCCTGGCGGGTCCGTGCGATAGCGGGTGGCAAGCTGGATCACTTGGGTCTGGCCCGCCACCATATTGGCCACGCTGACCATCTCTGTGAACAAGCGGTCCATGACGCGCGCGGTAGTGACGGCCTCATGTTCGGCGCTCGTCGCCACGGTAATCAGATGCGCTGTTACGATCCGCTGCGACAGCCACCCACCTAGGCCGACCACCAACGCCAGCCAGGCCGCGGCCAAGCACAGTGTCATCCGGCGTACGATGGGCAGCCTCTGCCGTCCGCGCAAGCCTTGCTGCGGTAGCGCGTCGCTCACGTCGTTCGCGCGAGAAAGGCAAGAGTCAAAGACAACTTTATCTAGTCTCCGTTTTCGCCTTACATCTGCTCCGCCGTCCTCTGCGGAAGAAGAATTTAAAGGCAAAGAATCTCAGAGTACATTGGTCGGATGATTGCCGTTGCGTAAATTTCTCCATGCTCGAGGTGGCTCACCACCCCATGGCCACTATGGCGAACCGCAAGCGGCAGGCTATCGGCACGAGCCAAGCGTTGACAGGGCATTGAACACTCCCGAGTACACGCCGCGAGGTAACAGCCTCGATCCTAATACGGGATTAGCAAGGTCCGGGGACGGCCCCGTCCTAACTTTTTGAGGCTGATGGCGACGACGCGCCGCAGTTCAGAGATCACGGCGGCTTTGGCGCCCGCTCCATCATCATCCTGTCGAGCAGTCCCTCGATCCGACTGACGCCGCGCGAGGTGCTGCGCAGCTCAGCCATCATCTCAGCGATTTTCTCGCGGTCTTTGGCCGCAACCTGGCGGGCTTCGCGCGCCTCGGCCTCGACCGTGTCGACCCGGCGTTCGATGCGCGTGATTGCATCCGCCGTCTTGGCGTCGACCGTCTTGCTCTCGGACCAGAACATGACCGCGAAAGCCGCGATGGAGATCACCACCGAGACGCCAGCCGGAATCGCAGCGGCAACAACCCTCGGCCAGAGACGGCCGTCTTCATTCACGCGCATGTTCATAGGCGCAGGCTCCGGCCAGGAGGAGGATCAGCGCGCCGTTGCGGCTGCGGCGACAACACCGATCTTCGCGGTGAGCTTTTCGGCGATGGTGTCCGGCTCGAGCCGGAACCGCGCCACGGCGTCGGGAACGGCCTGCTGCACATAGGCGACGCCATCGGCGATGCCGGGGCTGTCGATCGGCAGGCGAACGGCCATCGCCCCCGAGCCAAGGCGCGAGATCAGCATGCCGGCCGCCTGTGTCAAGGCAGTCTGGAACGCCTCGCGATGGCGGGCCTCGATGTCGAGCCCGAGCTTCTCGCGGATCAGCTTGAACAGCCAGGCGGCGAGCGCCGCGACGAAGATGCCGGCGAGCTCGACGAGATAGGGGCGGAACACGCCGAGCAGGGAATCGCCGAGCGTCTGCGCCTCGGCGGACACCGCAGCGAGCATGACGACGACGCAGGCGAGCGCCAGCGCGCCCAGATAGGCGAACAGCTTCATGATGATCTCCATGGGGCGATTAGTTAACGCAGGCTTGACGCAGCGCTACTGCGCGATCAGCCTCTATACGGGGCGGAGGTGCGTGGAATGTTGCGGGGCGTAACGACTTCAGACGTTTGGGGCGCCTGGATCAGGGCAGCGATCGTGGTGGGGCTGGGGACGTTGATCGCCTTGCCGCTGCTTTGAGCTCACGACAACGTTAATCGCGCATCCTTGTACCCTCAGGGGGACGGGGAAAATGACGCTAAGGAAGCGCTCGGCGGCCTCTTATCTGAGGCGTGCAACACTGCGGGAACTGATCGCCAAGAAGCGATCGGAGCGGAAGGCAGCCGTCTCGGTGGCTGCGGGGCAGGAAAAAGAACCGGTTGAACCATCCGACGAAGCGGCACGTCCCGACATCGTCTCCAGATCGCGCCCGTCTACAAATCGCGGGTAGCTCGGCAGCCGGACGCCGGCGGGATCAGGTGCGGGCGGCGGTGATCGCGCCCATGAACTGCCGGTAGAAGCCGGCGATCTCTTCCCAGTGGTCGGTGATGTTCACCGTGCGCCGGGCGTTCTTGAGATCGTCGGGACCGTCGGTCGGCAGATAGTGGGCGAGACCCTTGCCGAGACCGTTCCAGCGGCCGTCCAGCAGGCCCTTGAACATCAGCTCGGCCGCGAACTTCGGCTCGAGCGCCTTGTCGGGATCGGCAGCGATGCCCTCCCGCTCGTAATTGTCGAGCCAGGTGAGCTGCACGATGCCGCGCCCATAATAGACGTGGCCCCACGGACCGGCCGGCTTTCCGTACTTCGTTGGATAGTGGCGCAGCACGTAGGCGCGAGCCTCCGCGTCGGTCTTTTTGAAGCCCTCACGAACCGGGACCATGCCGGCCCCGACCTCGCGACGCGCCGTCGCCAACCCATAGGCCAGCGTCTTGTCGCGCCCGTCGCCCGTCACTGCGAAGGCGTCGAGAATGCCCTCGATGCCGGCGACCTGGCTCCGCGACAGCGACGTGCCGAACATCGGCGCCTTGGCCGAGCGGAGATAGACGGCGACGCCGGGGCCGCCTCGAGGCTGGCGCGCGTCATGGTCCGGGTCTTCGCAGCGATACCCGGCGCGTTCCTTCACAGCTCGCGCCCAGCCCTTATGTGCGGCGGTGCCTAGCTCTGGATCGGTGCGCTTGGGCTGGCTGGGCCACCTCGAGGGCGCCTTGCCGAGGCGGGGGGGGAGGGCGCGGAGGCGTGGCATTGCAAACTCTCGATAGGCAGGGATCAATCAGCGCTGAGGAGGAGCGCTATGAACCGACACCACATTGCCTTGCTGCCCGCTGAAGAAGAGCTTTTGGCGCAGATCGATTTGCGCGACAGTTTTCCGCCGGGCACTGACGCCCATGCGATCTACCAAACGAACAAGGCGCCAATAGTCGCTCTGTTGAGGTCGCTCGTTGACCGCGATGCAATTCCTAAGCGTCGCCTGGCGCTATGGACGGACCCAGCACTTCAGCCCGGAAGGGCGCGCGGGTCGCATCGCGATCTTTTCGCGGCCAATGACAGCCGAGGACCGGAGGCTTTCACGCATCCGCACTTCAAGACTTTCCTGCGGTACTTTTTGTTTGGCGCGGACCTCCCGCAGCCGGCGATTGACGAATTTGAGAAGCAGATTGGCAATCCCGAATGGTTCGGCGGCTCAGACATCATTGCGCTTGCGAAGCGAACTCGGGAGATCGTGCGCAAGTACGGCCTGCGTCACTACTCCCACGCGGATGAGTTCCAACGCCTCGCTTTGGATAACGGCTTGAGCAACGACCATGTGGCGAGCGTTCGAAAGGCCGCGATGGAAGCGGCGCGCCGATAGGCTGAAACGACAAAGCCCGATCCGCTAGGGACCGGGCTTGCGTGGCGGCGTCTCAACTCCGTACATCCGGGAGGAGACGATTCGCCTTGTGGAGATGTTTCTGAATCATCTTCTCGAAATCGTCAACAATGATTTTTGATTTGTGCGCTCAGATTGAAGATGACGCAGGCATGGAAAAGCCCGCAGGGCGAACCGTGCGGGCTGGTAGAGGGCGCCAGTTTATCGAGTTTAGGGCAGTTTATGGCACGTCCGGCTTCGCCATGCGGGCGCCCTCGCTCTTGACCGGGCTCGGACTGGCCAGCTTGGCGCCCTCGCCTTCCCCGCCGGCCGGCTCGATGAAGATGACGCCAGCCTTTGCCATGGCGTCGCGGGCCTCGCGCAGAGTGCTCAATCTCGGATCGCTGGCGCCCCGCTCGTAGTTGTTGACCGACGCGAGGCCGATTTTCGCCGCAGCCGCGAGTTGTTGCTGGGACCAGCCGAGCAAGGCGCGGCCGGCGCGCATCTGAGCTGGCGTGATCATTGTCGCTTTTGGCTTCTTGCTCGGCGCCTTTCGCACTGGCGAGCGCCGCGCGCGTGATGTCGCAGGCTTCGCCGGCTCAGGCTCGGGAATCATCTCAAATTTGATCATAGGCGGAACACCTAACTTTTTTCTATCGCCCCTATTGACGGCCCAATCTGATATAGGCATATTACCTACATCAGCAAGCAAAACACCTCGCCTCTGATGCAAATGACCAGCCCCATCGTGGGGCGCCCTTTCGAGGAACTGTCATGACCACCATCAAGCTCAATGGAATCTCGCTTTCCGCCGGCGCGGCTGAGAATGGCTTGCCGCTCGCCTCGCGCCCATTCACCACTCCGGGCGCTGGCGACTATGCCGAGCGCGCGGAAGGCCGGGACCGTCGCCGGGTGCGGCGCGCTCGACTCGCTGACAAGCGTTCTTTCCTCGCTGGCATGTGAGGGCGCTATGGCGCGCGTCACCATCGACAACAGCAAGCAGCTTTTCGGCAGCAAGACTACGATTGCCGATCTCGCCGCAAACACCGAAATCCTGAGCCGCGATAGCGACGATCTCGACATCTACACGGTCCAGCGGGCCATGGATCGCGAATGGCGTTTCGAAATCCAGTCCTGGGAATACGAGTACGTGACCGGGTACAGCGCAACATTCAAGGATGGCTCTATCATCCATGTGGGCGCCTGGGCGGACGGGGAAGCGCGATGAGCGGCCCCGATCTCACTTACACCGAGGAAGGGCTATTCGTGACCTTCTATGCGGATACAGCGGCAGGCGAGGAAGCATGCCGGGAACTGCTGAATGCTTCCGACGAGCACGCCGCGCGCTGCGGCTGGTCGGACCATGGCGAGCGGGAGGCCGCGCGCAAGCTTCTTGTCGACCTGGACAAGGAAGGCTGATCGATGAATCTCACCGTTCGCATGCAGCAATACGTGGAGATGGTCGCCGAGGTCGTGATCGATGTCGATTGCGCCGATGAGGAGGAGGCCATCGCACGCGCCATCCAGCAGGCCAAGGACAAGGCCCGCGACGCGGCCGCGTCGGTCGAATGGGGACCGGGAGACGACGCCTATTCGGTCGAGGTCTACGCCGTCGAGAACGAGGCCGGCCAACAGGTATGGGAGCGCTGACGATGCCCTCCCCGATACCCCGCATTCCGCAGACGCTCGACGTCGGCTTGATGATCTGCCTCCGGCTCGAGGATCAGCCGATGGCGGTTCACGACTTCGACGAGGACGCCGTCACGGTCGAGGCCGTGGACCATGTCGAACTCGTCGATGTGTCGGACCTCAGCAACCTCATCGTCTTCACGCAGAGCGGCGCGCGCTTCCGCGTCTCGATTATCAGGGAGGGCTGACACATGAGCGAATCCGCCGCAATCACCCTTGGGCTTGCTGCCATGGAGGCGAAGACCAATGCCGACCTGCTCCTTGCCTCGCTTCGCGCCGTCCTGCCCTTCGCGGAGAGCCGGGCGGAGGGCATGGATTGCTGCGCCGATGAAAACGAAGGCGTCGCAATGGCGTTCCCCGAATCCGAAGAAGCGGCCCGAACAGCAGCATCGGCCCGCGCCGCCGCTGACAAAGCGATTGCCGCCGTGGACGCCGCCAAGGCGCTGCTGGCGAGCTTGGACGGCTGATGCCACGCCACCTCAAGCCAGAGGCGCCCGGCCCACCATGCCCTAGCCCCCGCATTCCGCCGCTTGCGCAGGAGCGCGAGCGGAGACAGCATCACCCGCAGCCGATGACCGTCGAGATGTGCGACGCCTATTGCCAGGCCGTGCTCCACGATCCGCACCGGGCGGGGCATATCGCGGACGCGCTGCGCGGGATCATGAAAACGCCTGCCGGGGAGCCAATGGAGACCGAAGCGGTCGCGCTGCTGCTATGGGATCTCGCGGCGCAGGTCACGGCGGCCGACCACAAGAAGCAGCAGGAACACATGAACCCCCAGTTCAACACTTACCGCCGCGATCTGCCGGGCTACCAGGAGCCGCGCGCCTGACACCCCCGCCTTTCCACGGACGCCTGAATCGCTGATAGAAGGAGCCCCAATTGCTGGACACCGTGAAGCCCGTGGCGAAGCGATACGAGTACGAGAGGATGACCGGTGAGCAGCTATCCGCTGCGCTGGCCCAGCTCGGCATCACCATGCGCGAGTTCGGCAAGCTGACTGGTACGAAGCCCGAGCGCGTCAAAGCCTGGCTCGACGGCAACGACAACATCCCGCAGTCCGCAGCGCTGGCGGCGGTCCTGCTTACTATGCCCGGGGCTCTGGATCTGGCCCGGACCTATACCGATTCCGTCGCGCGCGACACGCGGACGGCGGATCGCGACTAGGCAGGGCCTACCCCTCGCTCTCCGCTCTCTTCGCCACGCGCGCCAATCGCATCGCCTCAGCCAGCATCCTGTCTGCCTGCTCGAAGGCTGCGGCGCGCTCTCCGCTGACGGCTTGCGAATAGACCCCGGCTGGCGCCTTCTGGCCCGGCCCTAGCGCAACCTCTTCCAGTGCCGCGTTCAGGAACTTGACCGGCGAGCCGAACCGCGCCGGCAGATCGAACTTGTCCAGCGCTCGATCATATCGAACGACGTGCTCGATCACCTTCCAGCGCATCTCCCATGAGCCATCGGCGATGAAGGCCCGGCGGATGTGGCCCTCTACTCCACGGATTTGATTGATCGCGTCGGACTTTGCCGCGGCCTCGGTCTCGATCGCGTCAGCGGCGCGCGCCGTGCCTCGAATGCCCGCGCTAGTCGGGTCAAAGCCGCGAACGGCCCCCTGCCCTACACGGTCGAACACCGTGGAGAGCCATACCCCGGCTTGAAGGCAGTGCTCGTCGATCCCGCCGAGGCGGGCTTCCATGTGAAGGGCGGAGACATGCGGGTTCCATGTCATCTCGCCGCCGCCGCGCATGCGCTGCGTCTCGGTCACGCGCTCGGTCTTCACGGCCAGATAGTTGAGCAGGTCGCGGTGGAGGCGCCGCGTCGGGCTTGTCGCGGCGCAGTGCATGGCGAAGCGCTGATGATGCGGGCCGAGCTTGCCAAAAAGATCAGCCAGCTTCTTGATACGACCATCTCCGCGCCGGACCGCTTCGAGCTTCCCGTCCTGCACCACGCGGGCAACCACCCCGATCTTCTGATCGTTTACGACCATCTGACGAACCTGCTCCACCGTGAAGTCACAGAGGAAGGCAAAAGCGATCATCTGGTTGCGGACCTCCTTCCGCAGCTTCTTCCGGCTGGGCTCCTCGATCGAGAGAGCCTCGACCTCCGCCTGGTAGGCGGCCTCCTGTGCCGCGGTCCGGTTGGCGAGAGATGCAGAGAGCAGGCGCTGTTCCCGCTGCCTCTTCGCCTCCGCAGCGACCTTGGCCTTTCGCTTCCGCTCCGCCTCGGCGTCCTTCTCTGCACGTTTCGCCAGCCGCTCGGCGATCCTCTGCTCCTTGGCCAGCTTCTCGGCCGCGATCTCTTCCTTGGTCCGATGCTTGGCCATGCCGCCCTCCTGATGCGACGACGGCCGGCAGCAACACGCCACCGGCCGGGGGATACTTCTCGCTCGCGCCGATCAGGCGACGGCGTCGGCGAGGTCCTTGGCGACCTTGAACTTCGCGACCGTCTTGGCCGCGACTTGGATCGTCGCGCCGGTGGACGGATTGCGGGCGGTGCGGGCCTCGCGCTTGTCGGCCTTCAGCTTGCCGATGCCGCCGATGACCACCTCGTCGCCGGCCTTCAGGGTCTTGGCGACCGTGCTCGCGAGCGATGCCAGGATCGTGGACACGTCGGTCTTGGACTTGCCGGTCTCGTCAGCGATCGCGGCGATCAGTTCATTCTTGGTCACGTCACTTCTCCGTTAGGGCCACTGTGGGCCGGGATATCCCGTCGGAGACGGGATCAGGTGCGCGGCAGCGAGATCGTGCGGACGTTCCGCCCGTTCCTCGCCACAGCGAATGTCTTGGCGCCGGCGGATCGCGGGCGCGGGGTTGAGTTGAGATGCTTGAGCAGGGCGTCGGCTGCGGCGGATTTCGCCTCTAGCTCGCTGCCGTAGATGAGTGCCACCCGCCGGGCCCAGCGGCTCGTCACGGTCCGCACGCCCTTGTCGGTCTGAAAGCGAGCTAGCCAGCCGCGCCGGTGGGGATCAGGGTCGGCCCAGCACTGCAACGGCAGCGCGGCCTCCGGCTTCGGGGTCGGTAGGTCAGTCATCGGCGAGGCCCTGCGTAGGCAGTTCTGGAACCGGCATGCCGAGTTGGCGGCGGAGGGAAATGCTGATCGGCAGTCCATCCGAGATGCCGTGGGCTTCGAGCTCGCGCTGCCGGGCCTTGGCATTGGCCTCGGCAAGGCGCTTTCGAGCCGCGACCTCTCGCTCGTCCTGCTCCTTGCGGCTGGCTGACCGCTTCACAGCTCGCCAGAAGCAGCAGGCACTCGCTCGCGAGCTCGGCTTCCGCCGCCGCGTCTATGCCACTCGCGTCGCCGCCGGCGCCATGAAGGAATCCGACGCGGCATTTCAGATCGCCATCTTCGAGGAGATGGAAGCCGAAATGCGACAGCGCGCCGACGCTGAGGATCGCGCCGGGAGGTTGCTGTGACCCGGCTCGGCAAGCACCAACTCGGGCTGCTATCCGGCCTCGGCAGCCCGTCCATGCGCCTCGTCGTCGCCTGCAAGCTGTCCGACAGCCTTGAGCGTCAAGGCCTCCTCAAGAGCGACCATTCGGGCGGCTTTGTCGGCATCACCCCTGCCGGGCTTCGCCGCCTCGCCGACGAGCTCGAAGCCGGTAGGCTCGCCCACCTGATGCCCAAGTATCCCGATCCCGCACAGGAAAAGGCATGACGATGGCTACGCTCGTACCCATGCGCTCAGCAGCCGATACGCTCGGGATCTGCGAGCGGCAATTGCGAAGGCTTATCCGCAGCGGTGAAGTTGCCGCGATCAATGTCGGAACGGGGGAGCGACCATCGTGGCGCTTCCACCCGAACGACATTGAGGACTTCATCGCGCGGAGGAGTGCGCCGGCGGCGCCGGCCCAGACGCCGCGCCCCTTATACGCGGCCAAACCCTCGCCGGCAGTGCGGAAGGGTAGCGTCGTCTATTTCTTCCGCTCCGGGCCTTTCATCAAGATCGGCACGACAATGAACCTGAAGCACAGGCTCCAGAACGTGCAGACATCGCACCCGACGCCGATCGTTCTCGCTGGCTCGACTAAGGGAGACAAGCGTCTCGAGCGCGAGCTTCATCGCCGCTTCGCTGCGTTGCGCGTCAACGGCGAGTGGTTCCGTGAGGTCGATGACCTCGCGGTCTATGTCGCGAATCTCGCTGAAGGGCTCTGAAAATGGCTCGCGCGAACCTGATTTCCGATCTGACGCCGGCACAAGTGGCGACAGCGCTCGGCTGGGAGAGCGCGAAGGTGTTCCAGGAGAAGCTCGGCGACTATTTGAAGAGAGGGTTCCCAGCCCCGGACCCAATGACCGGCCGCTTCGATCCAGAAGCGGTCGAGAGGTGGCGCCGCGCGCGCTCGCCTCATCTCTTCCCCGAATTGACCACCGCCCCGACTGCGCGCAACGCTCAGGCGTTGGCGGCAGAGCGGAGACAGCGCAAGTGGGGCACCGCGTGAAAATCCCTTATTCGCCCGTGAAGAACGGCAACCGATACTGGCAGCCGACGAAGCAGATGCAGGACAAAGGGTTCCTGCCGAAGCCGCTCGGCAAGGACGACGACCGAAGCCGGAAGGTCGCTCTCGGCCTCTATGAGCAGTGGCTGAAGGTGCTCAACAACGAGGAGCCGGCGCCGGTAGCCGCCGATGCGACGCGAGAGATGGCCGAGGCCGCGCGCCGCTACCCGCCTGGCTCAATCGGCGAGTCCTTCCAGCGGTGGATCAAGACCGAGGAATGGAAGAACATGCCGCACAGCACCAGGACGAAGGTGCTGTGGCCGGCATGGTATCGCGTCCGAGACGCTTGGGGCACGGGCGACCCCGACACTATGACCTTCGAGCTCATGTCCGAATGGCGGGCCGAGCTCGTCGAGGAGCACGGCGTCGGGGTAGCGCACAAGACGATGAAGTTCTGGCGCAAGCTCTGGAAGATCATGCGCGCGCTCAAGACCGCCAAGGGCGACGACCCGTCGCTCGGCATGCGGAACAAGGCGCCGGCGCCGCGGTGGCAGACCTATACCGAGGGCGAGGCCGTCATCTTGGTGAAGCGAGCGATCCGCGCGAAGCAGCTCGAGCTCGCCTGCATGATCGCCATCACCTGGGACACCCTATTCTCCCCCGGCGATGTTCGGCTGTTGGCCGGCCGGCATGTCACCTACAGGGGCAAAACCGGCCAGCGCTCGCTGATCTTCGATCGGACAGAGGACGGGCGAATCAAGACCGGCAGGGCGGCTATCGGCACAGTCAGCCGCAGAACCCAGCGGCTATGCGAGGCCGTCTGGCGCGGCGTTGAACACCTGCCCGACGGCTACCTCTTTCGGAAGGCAGACGGGAAGCCCTTCAAGGACCACGAGCTCGCCAAAGCTTTTGCCGCGATCCGGGATGAGGGCGACAGCCGTCAGCTTAGGGACATGCGGCGCTCGGGGAGCGGCGAGGCGAACGCCAGCGGCGTGTCGAATCCTGGCCTGCTCTCAGCGAAGCTCGCGAACAGCATCCAGACATCGAATGCTCTCCACAAGACCTATGCTCCGGTCGACGTCGACGCGGTGATCGAGTTCGACAAGGCCCGTCTGGCGGGGCGCGCCAAGCGTCGCGCCGGGAACGAATAATGAAACCGAGTTGGAAAGCAGCACCCCGCTTCCAACTTTCCGAGGAGACCGAAGTGGCGAAAACCCCAGTAAAATATGGCGAGCCCGGCAGGATTCGAACCTGCGACCAGCAGCTTAGAAGGCTGCTGCTCTATCCAGCTGAGCTACGGGCCCGTAGCGATGCGACGGGTTGGCAGCCCCGCCGGAAGCGCGCTGCGTCAGTGCGTCCACTGCCCGACGCGGTTGAACTTGAAATTGTCCGAATAGGCCATCGGCCGCCGCTTCGGCTGGTGCGGCTGCTCGAGCCGGAAGGGGATGCCGTTGCGCTGCGCATAGGCGACCGCCTCATCGGCGCTGTCGAACCAGAGCTTGAGCTGACTCTTCATGTCGCTCGACGAGGTCCAGCCCATCAGCGGCTCGATCTCACGCGGGCGCTCCGGCTCGTATTCGAGGAGCCAACGGCCAGTCTTGGCCGTGCCCGACTGCATCGCCGTCCGAGCGGGGCAATAGATGCGCGCCGTCATGCTCTTCCTCGTCTTCGCCGCCTGCCGGCCGAGCCTTTTCGAGAATGGTCGGGGCACCAGGATTCGAACCTGGGACCCTCTGCTCCCAAAGCAGATGCGCTACCGGGCTGCGCTATACCCCGCCGTCTCGTAAGTGCATCTTATCACTCACAAATCGGACGCACCAGCCATTCCCAGAACCGGCGCGACGCGGAACGAGATAGCACCAAGGGAGACAGATGGGAACCGAAACTTCCCGCCGGGCTCCCGCAGCGGCTCCGCTGCCGCTCCACCACGGTCCCCCACCCTTGTTGGAGCTCGCCGGCGGCACCTTCTCCTGCGCGCGGAAAGCCGGAAGCCTCATCCCCTCCCGCCCCCTTGACCAGACATGGCGAGTTCATCGATCCCCCATTTGGGGGCTGAACGCCCGGCTGCGATCAGCCATCATCGGCACTGGCAGTCGAGGGGACCCAGATGAAGCAAAACAGGAAATCTCTGTCGCGTATTCAGCAGATGCTGAGGACCAAGCGCCTCCTGGCGCAACGCAAGACCCGGAAGGCAGATGCCCGCGCCAGGCTCATACTGGTCGTCGACAATGCACGCGGCGGGACTTCACTCTCGTCCCGCGGCTGAGGCCGCGACCTCCCGAGGAGGACCGCTTACCTGCGGCCAGACCACCCCCCTCAGCAGCTTACGCGCCTTCCTGGCGATCCGAATGGGCTCATGCGACGGTGATGAGGTCACGCGAGCGGCGCGACAACAGCTCGCAGCCCTGCGACGTCACCAGAACATTGTCGATGATGCGGGCTCCCAATCCTTCATCGCCGAGGAAGACCGGTGGCTCGACGCTGAGCACCATGCCGGCGCGCAAGATATGGCGGGCGCCACCGATCATGTGGACCGGCTCGCCCCAGCTCGGCGGGAAGCCCGGCGCCAGCCCGTATCCGGACGTGTGCACGCGGCCATGTTCAAGCCCGGCGGCGGCGATCAGCTGTTTCGCCGCCTCATGGGGCGCCGTCGCCGGCGCACCGTCCCGGATCTCGGCGATACAGGCGTCGCAGGCCCGCCGCACGATCTCGTAGAGCTCACGCATGCGCGCCGTCGACTGCCCGAGGCAGAACTGGCGGCCAATGGTCGCGGTATAGCGGCGCCATGTCGCGCCATATTCCACGCTGCCGAAATCACCGGACTGCAGCACCCGCTCGGTCGGGGCACCGTGGCTATAAGCCGAGCGCGCGCCCGAGACGAGGTTGATCGGGCTGGCCGAAAGGCCGCTGCCGCGGGCCAGCAACGCGCCGTAGACGTCGCCGGCCACAGCCAGCTCACTGCGCCCCGGCCGCAGCCCGGCCGCGAACACCGCCATCGCCTCATCGGCGATCGCGCTCGCCCGGCGGATATAGGCGATCTCGGCCGGCGACTTCACCAGACTGAGATCATGGACGAGATCAGTCGTCTCGGCTGCCAGGCTGGAGCCGAGCAGTTCGCGCAGGCGGACATAGTGATGCGGGTGCAGATAATAGGCCGGCACTTCCATGCCGCAGCGCGCACGCAGCAGGCCAAGCTCGTCGGCAAGCCGCTCGAAGCGCGGAATCGCATCCTCATTCTCGCCGCCGCCGAAGCTCTCGATCCGGTCGACCAGCGCCTCGTCCTGCAATTCGTTGCGCTCGCCCTCCCGCGCCATGATCGTCAGAGGGCCTGAGCCCGGCACCAGCAGGCACTGGAATTCCTGGTAGCTCTTGGCGTCCGAGCCAGTCAGCCAGCGGATCGAGACCGGGTGGAACAGGATCAGCCAGTCCAGCCCCCGCTCCGCCATCGCCCGGCCGACAGCCGCCCGGCGCGCCGCGAACTCCTCGCGCGAGAAATCATGCTTCGACATGCGCTTCCTTCCCGCCGCGCCGCCCTGCCCGCCCGGCTCAGAGTGCCGGCAAGGGCTGCATCGGGCCGCCGAGCCACTTCCGGTGCAACGCGTCGAGATCGCCGTTCAGCGTGCTCTGGAAGATCAGCGTGTCGAGCCAGCGCAGCAAAGTGTGCTCGCCCAACCGAACTGTGACATGGGCCGGCGCGCGGCGCAGCGCGAACTTGAAGTCGAACTCCTTCGCCGGATTCTTCTTCGCCAGCTCGACGACCACGACGCTGTTGGCCGCCAGCAATTGGGCGTGGCCGGAGAGATAGGCCTGGACAGCCGTCGCATTGTCCTCGGTACGCATGATGTCGGCGCCGGGCGCGAGCGCGGTCAGGACGAGATCCTCGGTCGTGCCCTTGGCGACGGCGACGCGGTTGCGCCCGATATCCGCCGCCGATTTCAGGGCGAGCCCCTTGGCGCCATAGACCGCCAGCGAGGTGTCGGCATAGGGGGCGCTGTACATGACCTGGCGAGCCCGCTCGGCGGTGATCGACATCGCCGCAATGTTCATGTCGGATTTGTCGGTGAGCAGGAAGGGAATGCGGCTGGCGGCCGGCACCGGCAGCAGTTCGAGCTTAACGCCGAGCGCCTTGGCGACCAGCCTGGCCATGTCGATGTCGAAGCCCTCGAGCTCGCGATTGGCGTTCATCATGCCGAAGGGCGGAACATCGGCGAAGACGGTGATGCGCACCACGCCCTTGGACAGAATATCGGCCAGCTTGTCGGCACGTGCCTCGACACTCGACAGCAAGCCTGCCGCAAGAAAACCCAACATCGCCACGGCCGCCTTGAACCCTGCCTTCATGATCGCTCTCCCTCTTCCGATCATTTCTTGCGATGCAGCTTTGTTTTCGTCTTGAAGGCTTCTCCTGCGCCACTCTCCGGGCCGCGCGCGAATTCGACCGACACCCGCCTCTTCGGGCGAATAAATACTGGCCCCCAGCGGTTTCCGGGGTGCAAATACGCCGCGCAGCTTGCTAGTGACGTAAGGCAAGGGTAACAGCTGCATATATGCAGTCAAGCTTCGCTAATGAATTGAGTGGGAGCCGTGCATGGAGCAGCTTCACGTCGAGCCAAGCAGCCGGCCGGGGCCTTATCCCGCCCCCGCTTTGGAGAAGGGACTCGAGATCATCGAGCTGCTGGCGGCCGCCCAGAAGCCGCTTTCGACCCGCGCCATCGCCGAGAGCCTCGGCCGCTCCAAGGGCGAGATCTTCCGCATGCTGTTCGTGCTGGTCGAGCGCGGTTATCTCAACCGCGACCCGGCGACTGAGGAGCTGACGCTCAGCAACCGGCTGTTCGAGCTCGGCATGCGTACGCCGCGGGCGCGACAGCTCGTCGAGGTCGCAGCGCCGGCCATGGAAAAGCTGAGCGCGAAAACGGCGCAATCAGCCCATCTCGTCGTGCTCAACGAGGGCGAGACGGTTGTGATCGCCAATGCCGCCGGGACGGGCGACATCAGCTTCACCCTGCGGCTCGGCTATCGGCGGCCGGCGGTGGAGGCGACATCGGGCCGGGTGATCCTGGCCTTCCAGGACGATGACATGCGCCAGCGCAGTCTGAACGCCGGCCCGTCGCACGGTCGCGAGGAGGATGCGGGCCTCCTTAGGGCGATGCTCGACGAGATCGCGACCCGCGGTTTCCTGCTCGCCGAAAGCCACGACATGCCAGGCGTCACCGACATCAGCGCACCGATCCTCGACCGGCAGGGCCGCGCCGTCGCCAGCATCGTCATTCCCTATCTCAACCGACGAGGCGCCCGCACTCGGCATGAGGAGGTGCTCGCCGAGCTGCTGGCCACCTGCCGCATGATCTCGTCCGAGCTGGGCTGAGGCGGGGTCGACCGGCTCAGGGACGGAATAGCGCGTGCTCGACCTTGTCCCCGGCCTTGATGCCGAGCTTCTCGGCAACGCCGCCATTGATCTCCAGCACCGACAGCACCGGCTCGCCGGAGGGGATTGTGCGGGTCGAGAGCGGCTCGGTACGCTCGGCGATCCGCGCCACCGTGCCGTCGGCCCGGATGAAGAGCATGTCGAGCGAGATGTAGGTGTTCTGCATCCACATCGCGACCGGCTCGGTACGCTTGAAATCGAAGAGCATGCCGCGATCGGCAGGCATGAACTGGCGGTGCATCAGGCCACGGGCCCGTTGCTCGGGCGTGCGCATCACCTCGACCTGGAATTCATGGCGCCCGTTGCCGCTGACGATCGTCAGCGGCTCGAGCCCGGCGGCCGGGGCAGCCTGCTGCGCCTGAGAGCGCTCCAGCAGCAGAGCAGCGAAGCAGAGCGCCAGCGCCCCGCAAATGGCCAATCGCACCCAGCGTCCCGAAGCCTGCATGATCCGTTTCCCCAAAAAGGCCACCAATGCCGCAGAGCGTTGCCGGGACGCGATGGCGAATCTGCGGCCAATGGCACGCAAGGCCGGCGCGCCGTCAAGCTTTTCGCCGGGCAGCCCCTCTTGTGTCTTTCCTTCGTCTTCGCCTTGCGGCAGTTTCAGCGCCAATTCGAAGCCGAACGGAACGTTGGTCCCGGCCGGAAGCGATTTTGCCTCTCGGCCCGACAAGAGCGGCTTGGGCCCGCCCTTGCCGCGCGAGGCTCCGACATCACGCTCCAGGAGATATCGATGACCATTCTGCCCAGCCAGCGCCTCGGGCGCGCGCGCCCGCTCCCGGCGGCGGGGTTGCTGCTCCTGCTGCTGGCCGGTCCGGCCTCGGCCGAGGATTTCCAGCTGGACAATCTTCGGCTCGATCTCGGCAAGTTCGTGCTGACGATCCCGAAGCTCGACGTGAAGGGGACGTCGCTCGACCGCGCGGCCTTCCAAGCCATCTTCCAGGCCGCGCCAGGCAGCAATGAGAGCCCCGTCGCCCGGATGAGCCGCCTGACGGCCGCCGAGATCAGCGCGCCGAGCCTGGTGATGGAGCAGAATTTCGGCCCGCAGAAGCAGATCACGACCTATCGCGACGTCCGCTTCTCCGAGATTCGCGAAGGCAGGATCGCGCGCGGCGAGGCCAAGGCCGGAACGATCAAGGTCGAGGGCTCGGCCTCCGGCCAGATGAACGGCGAGATCCTGCGGACGAGCTTCGAGGGGCTCGACCTCGCCCAGATCGCCCGTGTCTTCGCCGAAAAGGCGGCCCCAGGCACCGAGCCTGCGATGCAGACCCTCATCGGCCGGCTCGAGCAGGAGGGTTACACGCTCGATCTCGGCGAGCTCGGCAAGGTCTCGGGCGGCAAGGCCGCGATGCGCAACTTCAAGGGCCGCGTCGGCACCGAGCCGATGAGCGAGTTGATGACGCGCATCGTCACGCTCGGGGAGGAATCGGAAAAGGCGGCGAAGGACCCGAACAGCAAGGAAGATCCTGCGGTCACCGAAGCGCGCGACCGGAAGCTGCTGCTGGCCATGCTCGCCCTGTTCGACTCCATCGACTATGGCAGCGGCGAGATCCGAGACCTCGTGCTGGCGGTCAAGACGCCGCCGAAGCCGGGCGCCAAGCCGGAGCCTGTCGAGATGCGCCTCGCGCGCATCGCCTTCGGCGAGGACACGCCGGAGAAGTCTGGCTTCGTGGTGGAAGGCCTGAAATTCGAAGGCGGCGGCGGCAAGGGCACGATCGCCTCCGCAGGCTATTTCGGCTTCTCGCTGGAGAACACGATCAAGGAGTTGCGCAAGGCCCTGGCCGAGCCGGATTTCGACCCGAGCGTCGACGATCTGCGCCGTTTCATCCCCAAGCTCGGCACGATCCGGCTGAGCGGTATCCAGATCACCGCGCCCCAGCAGGGCAAGCGTGGAGCGGCGCCGCTGCCGCCGATCGAGGTCGGCCTCGGTACCTTCGAGCTCAGGCATGGCGAGCAGGTCAACGGCATTCCCACCAATATGGCGCTGACGCTCGACAAACTGACGATCCCGGTCGTCGAAAGCACCTCGAATCCGTCGGCCAAGGATCTCCTGGCGATGGGCTATCGCAATCTCGACCTGTCGGCGAAGCTCGATCTCGCCTGGCAGGAAGCCAGCAAGGAATTTGCGATCCGCGCGCTCTCGCTCGGCGGCGCCGGCATGGCGAAGCTCGACGCGACAGGCACGCTCGGCAATGTCGGCAAGGAAGTTTTCTCCGCCGATCTTGCCCTGGCGCAGGTGGCACTGCTCGGCGCGACGGCGAAAAATCTCGACATCAAGCTGGAAAATCTCGGGCTGGCCGAGAAACTGCTCGAGAACGAGGCCCGCAAGTCGAAGCGCAAGGTCGAGGACGTCCGGCGCGAATACGGCACCATCGCCAGCCTCGGCCTCGCCGCCATACTGGGGCCGTCGGATGGAGCGAAGTCGCTGGCCAGCGCCATTGCCCGCTTCGTCGCCAAGCCCGGCAAGCTGAGCCTCTCGGCCTCGTCCAAGGCGCCGACCGGCCTCGGCCTCGCCGACGTGATCACGCTCGCTGATCCGACCGAGATCTTCGACAAGATCGACGTGAAGGCCAATGCCGAATGAAGCTGGCGGCCATGTGCCGCCGCTCTCTCTCTCGGCCGACGATGCGAGCTGGCGGCCAGGCCGGCTCGCAACTTGGTGGTCCGGCCTGCCGGCCGGGCCGCGCGGCTGGCTGCGCCGGCGGATCAACCCGGACAATCAGACAAGGCTGCATCTCGCCAGGCTGATCGTGCGCCGCCCCGGCCAGATCGCGGTCGGTGCCTTCACCTATGGCCGCCCGAAGGTGCGCTTTCCGGAGAGCGGCGCAAAGCTGACCATCGGGCGCTATGGCTCGATCGCCGACGGGGTCGAGATCCTGCTCGGCGGCAATCACCGCACCGACTGGGCGACGACCTACCCCTTCCCGGCCCTACCGGGCCTGTGGCCAGCCGCGTCCGCCTTCACCGGGCATGACGCGACCCGCGGCGATGTCGCGATCGGCCATGATGTCTGGCTCGGCTCGCAGGCGATGATCCTGTCGGGGGTGACGATCGGCCATGGCGCCGTCATCGCTGCCCGCGCGGTGGTGACGCGCGACGTGCCGCCCTATGCGATCGTCGCCGGGAACCCGGCGCGGATCGTGCGCCTGCGCCTGCCGGAGGCGCAGATCGAGCAATTGCTGGCGACGCGCTGGTGGGAGCTGCCGGCCGCTGAGCTGACGCCGCTGCTGCCGCTGCTGATGTCCGACCGTATCGAGGCGCTTGCCAGCGCCGTCAGGAGCGCGCGATCAGCCGGCGCTTGAGGTCGAGCGCCGGCTTCTCGACCAGGTACCAGGAGGCGGCGGCGACAGCGATCGTCACCGCCAGCCCAGGCCAGAACAGCAGGAAGGCGCCGGCGCTCGGAAACAAGGCGACGAAGCCCTGCTGCACCGGCCAGCCATAGAGATAGACGCCATAGGACAGATCGGCCGGCGGCTCGCTGCGCCAGCCGGTCAAGGCCGGCGCCAGCGCCAGCACCAGCACGCCCCAGGCGGTGACGAGATAGAGCGCGGCCTTGTAGAGCGGCGTCCAGGCCAGCAGGCCGGTGAGCACCAGCGCGATGGCGAGCCCGGCGAGCGAAAGCGGAATCCGCTCGCGCCAGAGATAGATCAGGCCGCCGGTCATGAAGATCAGCGGCAGGCGCAGCGCCGTCTCCACCCCCTTCGCGCCATCGGGCGCGACGATCTCGCGCGCGATCGTGGCCACGACCAGGACGCACCAGATCGCCAGCGCCAGCCGGCGCTGCAGCAGCAATCCGGCAAGGCCGGCGACCAGCACGCCGAGATAGCACAGCGTCTCGTATTTCAGCGTCCAGACCGTCCCCATCGGAAAGGGCAGCGGATTGGCCTCGAACACGCCGGGCAAGGGCGCGGCACTCTTGAAGGTGGTCAGCGTCGCCGTGATGAAGCGCCACAGCCGGGGATCGGCGAGATAGGCGCGAAGATCGAGCGTCGTCAGCGCCGAGCCGAGCAGGAGCGAGACGACCAGGGTCGCGGCGATCAGGCCGGGCGCGATACGCAAGGTGCGGGCGACGACATAGTCGCGCCAGCCACGCTGCTCATAGCTCATCGTCACCAGGAAGCCGGAGATCGCGAAGAAGCCGTTGACGGCATGCTCGCCGAGCGTGAACCCGGTCGAGGCCGCCAGCGGCTCGTCCTCGACTCGGCCGGTCGTGACGCTCAGCGCATGCGAGACCACGACCGACAGCGCCAATAGCAGCCGCAGCAGGCCGAAATGATTGTGACGGGCCGCGAGACCGTCGGCCACCGGGACGAAGCGCAGGGGCGAACTCACGATCAAGGCTCCGCTCGCTCCAGACCCTGACGCGCCAGAGCGCTGCGACCGGCGCGGGCTGCCAGCGCTCCCGCCACCGAACCGGCATGAGCCATCATCTTGTGTCGATTCAGAATAAGACCGTAACCTGCTGTCTTGGCGGCGTTTTCCAGAATGCGCGCCAGCCCGGGCCGGGGCAGGTCATATTTGCGGGAGACGTGATATTCGGACCAGGCGAGATGCCAGCGCGCGGTGAAGCGCCGCGCCGCCGAGGGAGCGCTTGAGCGACCGCGGCCATGCCTGGCCTCGGCGCCGTCGACATGGACCAGGGCATGGCCGGCCTCGCGCAGCCGCCGGCAGAGATCGTCGTCCTCGTAGAACAGGAAGATTTCGGGATCGAAGCCGCCGAGCGCCAGGAAGGCCTCGCGGCGCAGCAAGAGGCAGGCACCGGAGAGGAAAGGCAGACAGGCATCGCCCTGAGGCAGGACGATGTCGCGAGCGCGGTTGAGATGGTCGGGCGACAGCAGCGAGCGCGGCTGCAGAAAGACCCGGCCGGAGGGCTCGATCAGGCGCGGGGCGAAAGCGACGGCATCCGGATAGGCCTCGGCAGCGGCGAGCAGGGCGGCGATCGCCCCCGCGCCGATTTCGAGGTCCGGATTGACGATCAGGATGAACGGCGTATCGGCCGCCCTGGCCCCGCGATTATTAGCGCGGCCATAGCCCTCATTGCGCGCATTGCGCAGGACCGTCGCGCCCGAGCGCTCGGCCACCGCTGCGGAATCGTCACCGCTGGCATTGTCGACGACCAGCGCCCGCACGCCCTCCCCGGCCAGCGCCGCGAGGCAGGCAGGCAACACCTCGGCGCTGTCGAAGGAAACGACGATGGCGGTGATATCGGCCGGCGAGAAACTCATGCAGCGCATGTGCGCGGTAAGCGACGCGCGGGCAAGCGGAAATCAGCGGCGCGCCCCGGAACGCAGCTCGCGCTGCAGTTGCGCGCGCTCCTCGGCTTCGCAGCGGCGCGGGGCGTTGTAGGATTTCACCGCATAGCTCGCATTGGCTGCGATAAAGCGCGCGCGGTCCTCCTGTCGGAAACCCGCGATGATCCGGCCACGATCGACCCCGACGCCGCAATCATAGGCGCGCGAGACCCGCGAGGCGGTGAATTCCGGCGTCCCCGGAACCGGGCCGGCACCGGCGCCGACACAGCCGGCGAGGCCGCAGGCGGCGAGCGCCGCGAGGCTCGGCTTGAGCGCGGGCATCGTGGTCAGAGCGTCTCGAAGCGGTTGGCGCGAACCGTGTTCATCTGGCCGCGCAGCGTCGCGCGCTCCTCGGCCGTGCAGGGCTCAGGCCGGATGCCCTGGTTGATCGTCTGCGCCTCGGAGATGGTGACATAGGTCGAGCGGGCACCGGCGATCTGCTCCGGCGTCGCTCCGCGGGCCCGCTCCGCCTGCAGGAAGCGGTCGAGCGTGTCGCGGCGCGCATAGCCGGCATTGCAGGCGCTGGCGCGCGAGACGATCCCGGCGAGCACGCTGGCGCGCGCAGCGCTCGGATTGGACGGCGTCGAGACGCAGGCCGAGAGAACGGGCAGCAGCAGAAGAGCCGGCGCCAGGAGGCGCCGGGCAGCCAGCGGAGTCATCGGGTCAGCCGTTCTTCTCGGGCAGGTTGAGGCGCAGATGCAGCTCGCGGAGCTGCTTCGGCGTCACGTTGGAGGGCGCGCCCATCAAGAGGTCGACGGCCTGCTGGTTCATCGGGAACAGGGCGACCTCGCGCAGATTGGTCGCGCCGGCGAGCAGCATGATGATCCGGTCGACACCGGCCGCCATGCCGCCATGCGGCGGCGCGCCGTACTGGAAGGCGCGGTACATGCCGCCGAAGCGCTCGATCACCGTCTCCTCGCCATAGCCGGCGATCTCGAAGGCCTTCACCATTGCTTCCGGCCTGTGGTTGCGGATGCCGCCGGAGGCGAGCTCGAACCCGTTGCAGGCGATGTCGTACTGGAAGGCCTTGATCGAAAGCGGATCCTCCTCGCTCAGCGCCTTCAGCCCGCCTTGCGGCATCGAGAAGGGGTTGTGCGAGAAATCGACCTTCTTCTCGTCCTCGTTGTACTCGTACATCGGGAAGTCGACGATCCAGGCGAAAGCGAAGGCGTTCTCGTCGATCAGCCCGAGCTCGGAGCCGACCTTGTTGCGGGCCGAACCGGCGAACTTGTAGAACTTGTCGGGGTTTCCGGCGGTGAAGAAGCAGGCATCGCCGCCCTTCAGCCCCATCTGAGCGATGATCGCCGCGACGCGCTCAGGGCCGATATTGTTGGCGATCGGCCCCTGCCCTTCGCCATCCTCCTTGATCATCAGATAGCCGAGGCCGGGCTGGCCCTCGCCCTGCGCCCAGGAGTTCATCCGGTCGCAGAAGGCGCGCGAGCCACCGCCCGGGGCGGGAATCGCCCAGACGCGGTTCTTCTCATCCTCGAGGATGCGCGCGAAGACCTTGAAGCCCGAGCCACGGAAATGCTCGGAGACGTCCTGCATGACCAGCGGGTTGCGCAGATCGGGCTTGTCGGAGCCGTATTTGGCGATCGCCTCGGCATAGGGGATGCGCGGCCAGTTCTTGGTGACCGTCTTGCCGCCGCCGAACTCCTCGAAGACGCCGGCGATCACCGGCTCCATGGTGCGGAACACATCCTCCTGCTCGACGAAGCTCATCTCGACGTCGAGCTGGTAGAACTCGCCCGGCAGGCGGTCGGCGCGCGGGTCCTCGTCACGGAAGCAGGGCGCGATCTGGAAGTAGCGATCGAAGCCCGCCATCATCAGGAGCTGCTTGTACTGCTGCGGCGCCTGCGGCAGCGCGTAGAAATGGCCGGGATGCAGCCGGCTCGGTACCAGGAAGTCGCGCGCGCCCTCCGGCGAGGACGCCGTCAGGATCGGCGTCTGGAACTCGGAGAAGCCGGAGTGCTTCATCTGCGTGCGCAGATAGTCGATCACCTTGCCGCGCAGGATGATGTTGTTGTGCAGCTTCTCGCGGCGCAGATCGAGGAAGCGGTATTTGAGCCGGGTATCCTCGGGATATTCGAGGTCGCCGAAGACCGGCAGCGGCAACTCGGCGGAGGGGCCGAGCACCTCGATGCCGGTCGCGAAGACCTCGACCGAGCCGGTCGCCAGATTCGGGTTCTCGGTGCCGGCGAGGCGCGCCTTGACCTTGCCGTCGAAGCGCACGACCCATTCGGCGCGCAGATCCTCGGCCTCGCGGAAGGCGGGCGAATCCGGATCGATCACGACCTGGGTCATGCCATAATGGTCACGCAGGTCGATGAAGAGCACGCCACCATGGTCGCGGATGCGGTGGCACCAGCCGGAGAGGCGCACGGTCGAGCCGATGTCGCTCTCGCGGAGCGCGCCACAGGTATGGGAACGATAGCGGTGCAGGGTCACGGGATCAGGCTTTCCGGGCATGCGGGCGGGCCCGACGGGGCCGCGCGACGGTCTGGCCCGTAACCACACGCAGCCGGCGGCCTTGTCAAGAAGCGCGCATGCGGAGCCTGGCCCGGACGGCCCCGGCCTGTCGTTGAAACGGCCGCCCGAACCGGGATCAACCGCGGCAAAAAGCGGCGTCGCGCAGGCCCCCGAGGCGTGAAAGTCGTTTCCACTTTCGGGGAACATGCCTTAAGAGCCGCCCATGAACCTGATCACCACCACCGCGGAGCTGGCCGAGGCGTGCGCGCGCCTGGCGCAGCATCCTTTCGTCACGGTCGACACCGAGTTCCTGCGCGAGACGACCTATTATCCGAAGCTCTGCCTGATCCAGCTCGCCTCGCCGGACGAAGCGGTGCTGGTCGATCCGCTGGCGCCCGATCTCAGCCTCGAGCCTTTCCTGGCGCTGATGAGCGACCCCAAAGTGGTCAAGGTCTTCCATGCGGCCAGGCAGGACCTCGAAATCGTCTGGATGATCGGCAAGCTGATCCCGACGCCGCTCTTCGACACGCAGGTCGCCGCGATGGTCTGCGGCTATGGCGATTCCGTCGGCTATGAGCAGCTCGCCAACGACCTCGCCAAGGCGCGGATCGACAAGTCGTCGCGCTTCACCGACTGGTCGCGCCGGCCGCTCACCGACGCCCAGCTCGCCTATGCGGAATCGGATGTCACCCATCTGCGCGACATCTATCTCGCGCTCGCCGCCGATCTCGCCGAGAGCGGCCGCGAAAGCTGGGTCGCCGAGGAGATGGCGGTACTGACCTCGCCCGGCACCTATGAGGTCAAGCCGGAGAACGCCTGGCAGCGGCTCAAGGGTCGCATCCGCAAGACGAAGGAACTCGCCGCGCTGATCGAGCTCGCCGCCTGGCGCGAGCGCGAGGCCCAGCATCGCGACGTGCCGCGTCAGCGCGTATTGAAGGACGATACGCTGATGGACATCGTCCAGCGCTCGCCGCGCTCGGCCGAGGCGCTGGGAGAGCTCCGCTCCGTACCGAACGGCTTCGAGCGCTCGCGCGCCGGGGGCGAGGTGCTGGCCGCGATCGAACGGGCCCAGGCCCTCGATCCGCAGACGCTGCCGAAGCTCGAACGCGAACGCGGCCGGTCAGGTAACGGCGCCGTGCTCGACCTGCTCAAGGTCCTGCTCAAGGCGACGGCCGACGCCGAGCGCGTCGCACCGAAGATCCTCGCCTCAAGCGACGATCTCGAAGCGATCGCCTTCGACGACCAGGCGGCGGTCCCGGCCCTGCAGGGCTGGCGCCGCGAGGTCTTCGGCGAGAAGGCACTGGCGTTGAAGAACGGCACGCTCGCCCTGCGGGTCGTGCGCGGGCGCGTCACCGTCGGCTGAGAACAGCCGACGCTCCCGTCAGCCGGCGGGCTGCGCAGCCTCCCGGTCTCTGCGAAACGCGGTCGGGGTCAGCGAAAAGCGCCGCCTGAAGGCGCGGGTCAGCGCGCTCTGCGACTGGTAGCCCACATCGAGGGCGATTTCGGTCAGCCCCTGATCCGAAGTCGCCAGCCTATGCCTGGCGAGGTCGAGCCTGAGATCCGCCAGAAAAGCCAGCGGCGCCTGGCCCGCCAGCGACCTGAAGCCCCTGACCAGCGTGGCGCGCGAGGTGTTGGCGGCGCGGGCGAGATCATCGAGGCTCCATGGCCGCGTCGGCTCGCGGATCATGGCGAGCACGGCACCGGCGGTTTGGCGCTGGGCGAGCAGGCCCAGAATGCCGCTTCGCGCCTCGTCGCGCGCGAAGTGGATGCGCAGGACCATGATCATCAGGGCGGAGGCGAGACCGGCACCGATGGCACGCGCGCCCGGCGCGGCCTGAACGAGTTCGTCCCGGATCGTGTGCAGGAGCCCGGCAACGCGACGCGCCGACGGGCCTTCATCGGCGCGCAGCAAGATGAAGGATGGCAGCACCGCCAGCGCGAGGCTTTCCGCACGGGGTTCAAAGGACAGCCGGCCGCAGATCAGTTCGGTATCGGGAGCGTCCGCATTCGAAGCCAGTTCGATCGCCCCGTTCGGACGGATCACCACCGGCGGCTGCGAACGCCCATCCGCCGGGGTCGTGGCTCCCCGCATCAGATGCGGATCGCCGCGCGGCAGGAGCACGACATCGCCGGCATGGAGCGAAACCGGCGCCCGGCCGGCGATGTCAAGGATGCAACTTCCTCTGGCCACGAGATGAAACGGAACCCAACCGGCCGGCGACTGATCATGCGGCGAGGCCCATTGGGCACCGAACTGGCATAGCCGCTCAAGCTCGGGGCGCACGCGCAGGAGCGGCGCAAGAGCGGAGAGCTCGTCGAACGCAGCACGGTTGGGCAAGCCATCTCCTCCCACAGGACCCTGCGCCTCTCGTCGGCGATCGCAACGCCGGCGCCGGCCCGTCAACTGATCCTGCTGCAAGCTTCGCGGGAAAGCACGCGGCGCCGGCGATTTTGATCCGCCCGGTCACGCGAATGACCCAACCGGTCGAGCAGCGGGGCAGACCTCCCCCTAGCCTTCCTGTTGTCGTCGCCTTCCCTGTTCGCCGTTCACGGCGCATCGCGGGAGACCAAGGAGCCTGCCGGTGCTTTCGTACCCACGCCCCTCACGATCTTCCTGCCTGCCGATGCCCGGTCTTCCGGCGGCAGCGGACGCAAGGCTGGTCCCCGCCGCAAAGCGGGTCGCGGGAGCAAGCGCCGCTCCCAGTCCAGTCCGCATGGCACGCCGCCGGCGAAACCAGAAAATGAAAAGGGTTGGGAGGACATGGCTGTGACACAGGATATCTCGAGCGCGCCTCGGCAAAGGGAGCCGGTTTCCCGACGGCGCTTCCTGACCGCCACGGCCGGCGTCGCGGGAGCTGCGGCGGCAGGACGAGCCTATGCCGACACGCTTGCCAACGTTCCGGCACGCGAGGTCGGAGAGCCGCTCTCGGGCAGCAGCGCGCGCTCGCAATATGTCGCGATCAGCCGCATTCCGGAGGCCGGCCCCGGAATGCGGAACGTCGACCCGACGGATGCGATCAACTCTAAGACGCCGCTGCACAAGCTGATGGGCTCCGTCACCCCGTCGGATCTGCATTATGAGCGCAGCCATGCCGGCATACCCAGCCTCGACCCGGCCAAGCACCGGTTGCTCATCCACGGCATGGCGAAGAAATCGCTGGTCCTGACCATGGACGACATCAAGGCAATGCCGTCGGTGTCGCGGATCGCCTTCCTCGAATGCACCGGCAATGGCTGGGAAAACTGGAAGTCGGCGGACCAGAACCTGACCGTGCAGAACACGCACGGCCTGATCAGCACCCATGAATGGACCGGTGTACCGCTGTCCTTCCTGATCGACCTGATCGGCAAGGAGCGCAGCTCGATCTGGATGCTGGCCGAAGGCGGTGACGCCGCCGGCGTTGCTCGCAGTATTCCGCTGACCGACGAGGTCATGGCCGAGGCGATCATCGCCTATGGCCAGAACGGCGAACCGCTGCGGCCGGCCCATGGTTTTCCGCTGCGGCTCCTGATCCCGGGCTGGGAAGGCAATCTCAGCATCAAATGGCTGCGACGCCTGAAATTCGGCGACCAGCCCTTCATGACCCGCTGGGAAACCGCCCGCTACACCCAGCTTTTGGCCAATGGCAAGGCCCGCCAGTTCCAGCTGGTGCAGGAGGTCAATTCGGTCATCACTGCGCCTTCGGGGATGATGCAGATCAAGCCGGGCTACAACCGCATCACCGGCCTGGCCTGGAGCGGCTATGGCGCGATAAGCGGCGTCGAGATCAGCACGGATGGCGGCCGGTCGTGGAAAGCCGCACAGCTCAACCATCCCGTGCTGCCAAAGGCACAGGCCCGCTTCCAGATGGATTGGGTGTGGGACGGCAAGCCCACCAAGATCGTCAGCCGGTCGACCGACGACAAAGGCAATGTCCAGCCCGATCGCAAGGCGGTGATCGAGCGGATGGGGACGAACGCGCTGTTTCACTACAACGCCCAGCAGAGCTGGAGCATCGACGAAAAAGGGATGGTGCGCAATGTCCTCGCTTAAGGCCCTGCTCGCCGGCTCGATTCTCGCCGGCTGCTTCACGGCAACCGCGTTCGCCTATGATTTCGGGCGCCCGGCCACTCCGGAAGAGATAAAGCTCTGGGATATCGATGTCAGGCCCGACGGCAAGGGCCTGCCGGCCGGCAGCGGCACTGTCCTCGATGGCAAGACGATCTATGAGGAGAACTGCGTCGCCTGCCATGGCGTCAACGGCCAGGGTGGCATCAAGGACCGTCTGGTCGGTGGCCAGGGCACGCTGACATCGGCCCGGCCGGTCAAGACCGTCGGCAGCTTCTGGCCCTACTCCACCACGCTGTTCGACTATGTCCGTCGGGCCATGCCCTACCAGGCCCCCGGCACCCTCGGCGTCGACGAGACCTACGCCGTCACGGCCTATATCCTCAGCCTGAACGGACTGCTTCCGGAGACCGGCAAGCTCGACAAGGACAGCCTGCCCAAGGTGATGATGCCCAACCGCGACGGCTTCATCCCCGAGCCGGAATTCCGGACGATCACCAACTCGAAATAAGCGATGGTCGCCCGGGACCCGAGCCTTGCGGGTTCCGGGCGGCCGACAACAGCCTTGTCGATGGTGTGAAGATCGCGGCGCATCCGGCCCGGTCGGACCGCGTCGCTTCTGGGCCGAAGCCTCAGCCGGCCCGCTCCAGCAGCGAGGAATCGCCATAGGAGTAGAAGCGGTATTTTTCCGCGATCGCATGAGCATAGGCGCGTTTCATCACCTCGAGTCCGCAGAAGGCGGAAACGAGCATGAACAGCGTCGAGCGCGGCAGGTGGAAATTCGTGACCAGCAGGTCGACGGCGCGGAAGCGATAGCCCGGCGTGATGAAGATCGCGGTATCCCCCGAGAAGGGCCTTATGATCCCGTCCTCGCCGGTCGCGCTTTCGAGCAGGCGCAGCGAGGTCGTGCCGACCGCGACGATGCGCCCGCCCGCGGCATGCGTGGCATTCAGGGCCGCCGCCGTCGCGGCGTCGACCGTGCCCCATTCGGCATGCATGCGGTGCTCGTCGGTATCCTCGGCCTTGACCGGCAGGAAGGTGCCGGCACCGACATGGAGCGTGACGAAGTGGCGCGAGACGCCGCGCTTATCCAGCGCCGCGAACAGGTCCGGGGTGAAGTGCAGCCCAGCCGTCGGCGCTGCGACCGCGCCTTCCTCCCGGGCATAGGTCGTCTGGTAGTCGCGGGTGTCGGCGAAATCTGTCGGGCGCTTGCCGGCAATATAGGGCGGTAGCGGCAATTCGCCGAGCCTGACGATCGCCTCGTCGAGCGCCGCTCCCGAGAAAGCGAAACGTAACTCGACCTCGCCGCCCTCGCCCTTGCCGGTGATTTCGGCCTGGAGCCGGCCGAGCTCGCAAATATTGCTGGCGCTGTCGTCACCGAAGAGGATGGTTTCGCCGATCGCGATCTTCTTGGCGGGGCGGGCGAAGGCGAGCCAGCGCTCGCTGTCGACCCGCTTGTGCAGCATGATTTCCACCCGCGCCGAGACCTCGCCGCGATAGCGGCGGCCATAGAGGCGCGAGGGGATGACGCGCGTGTCGTTGAGGACGAGCGCATCACCCGGCCGCAGCAGATCGACGAGGTCGCGCACGCCGCGATCCTCGAAGACGCCGCCAGACTCGGGGCGGATGACGAGCAGACGGGCCGAATCGCGCGGATTGGCGGGTCGCAGCGCGATCCGCTCCTCCGGCAGGTCGAAGTCGAAGAGACCGACGTCCACGATGCGGCTCGCCCGCGCCGTTCAGGCTCAGGCGTCAGCCATCACCTTCATGGAGACGATCGTATCGGGATCGCGCACCGGCTCGCCGCGCTTGATCTTGTCGACATTCTCCATGCCTTCCACGACTTGGCCCCAGACCGTGTACTGCTTGTCGAGGAAGCGGGCGTCGTCGAAGACGATGAAGAACTGGCTGTTGGCCGAGTTCGGGTTCTGGGCACGGGCCATCGAGCAGATGCCGCGGACATGCGGCTCGGCGTTGAACTCGGCCTTCAGGTCCGGATAGCTCGAACCGCCGGTGCCGGTGCCGTGCGGGCAGCCGACCTGGGCCATGAAGCCGTCGATGACGCGATGGAAGACGATGCCGTCATAGAAGCCCTCGCGCGCGAGCAGCTTCAGGCGCTCGACATGGCCGGGCGCGAGATCGGGGCGCAGCTTGATGACTACGCGGCCCTTGGTGGTCTCCATGACGAGGGTGTTCTCGGGGTCGAGCGACATCAGACTGCTCTCTGGTTAGACGGCGCGCGGCCGTGGAAGCGGATGGTGATCGGTCGGCCTGCGATACTCCCTCCGAGGCCGGGCGACAACCTCATCGGCGTGCATTCGCGCACGGCGGCGATCAGCGAGCTGCCGAAGCGCTCGCGCAACGCTGGCGACGCCCGGCGCGCCTCCCAGGTGACGCGCGGCTGGCCGAACAGCGTCCCGTCGCGGCGCAGGCTGAAGCGCACGGTGGCGCGGCCAAAGCCGTCAGGCCCCTCTTCCGCCGCCGGCGGCTGCCAGCAGCGTCTCAGGGCCGGGCCGATCTGGTCGAGCCTGTCGAGCGTCTCGCTGCCGAGCGCGGCCGTGTCCGGCGAAACCGTGCCGATCACGTCGCGATTGCTGGCCGGAGGCGGCGGAGGCACAGCGCGGCGATAGTCTCCCTCGCCGAAGGGCCCGCCGATGCCGGGCATGTAGCGCTGGCCGGTCGGCGGTGGCAGAACCGGGTTCTGGAAGCCGGAAGGCGGAGGCAGAACCGGGTTCTGATAGCCTGAAGCCGGCGGCAGGCCGAGATCGCGCGTGTCCTGCGCCGGAACTGGCGAGCTGCCGGCGGAGGCCAGCAGCAGAAGCGCCAGAACGGGCAGGCGCACGCGCATCGACGGTCTACTTGGCGTCGGCGAGCAGACGCATGCGGACGATCTTGTCCGGAGCGTTGACGGCGCCGTTGTTCGCGGAGCTGCCCTTCTTGATCTTGCGGACGACATCCATGCCCGAGACGACCTCGCCGAACAGGGTGTACTGGCCGGTCAGGGAACCGCAGCCCTCGAAGCAGATGAAGAACTGGGAGTTGGCGGAATCGGGGCTCTGCGAGCGGGCCATGCCGACCGAACCGACCTTGTAGGGCGTCGGTGTGAATTCGGCCGGGATGTTCGGCAGGTCGGAGCCGCCGGTGCCATTGCCCTTCGGATCGCCGGTCTGGGCCATGAAGCCGTCGATGACGCGGTGGAAGACGATGCCGTCATAGAAACCGCGCTTGGTCAGCGTCTTGATCTGCGCGACATGCTTGGGCGCAAGATCCGGACGCAGCCGGATGGTGACCTTGCCGTCCTTGGTTTCGAGCACGATCGTATTCTGCGGGTCGGGCGCCTGGGCCTGGGCGAGGCCAATGGAAGCGGAAAGCGCCAGAGCGGTGAGGATAGGGCGAAGCATGGAGCGTCTCCTGGCCGCCGGGACGCCCGGCAGCTCTACGAAACAGGCAGGTACCGGCATCCTTTGGCCGGAACAAGGCGCCAAATGCGGCGGGTGAGCACAATGTTGCACTGCACAAGATCAAACCAGAATAATTTTGCGAAAAATTGAGGCCAGCCGTGCCTAAACGGGTGACATAGCGATCTTGATCGGCTAACTCTTGGACGCTGGGCGCGCCTGATCAAGCTTCGGGCGCAGCGGGCCAGGTCTTGGGAGGAATAAACGTCCGTTTGGTATATGAGCTGCGCTTGCTGCAACCGCGCGCCGATACTGCGGTAAAAAACAAACTTCAAAGGCAAGGCTTCGGCCTTGCCTTTTGTTTTTGGTGCTTCTTCCGGCTCTCCACTTCGGCTTTCGGCCACGGCTCGAGCTCCTCGGCCCCTCCGCGCCTCAGAGATCCAGTACTGCCCAGAGATACCAGACGCCGGCGAAGATGATCGCGGCGATTACGGTCGTCGCCAGCGCTTTTTTCGCGAGCAGCGGTGCCTGCGGAGCGCCCGGATCGGTGCCGTCGCTGACCGGCCCGGCCTCGGCCTGGCTGTGCACGCCGAATGGCAGCACGGCGAACAGAACCGTCCACCAGATCACGAAATAGACCGCAAGCCCCGCCGTCAAACTCATGGCCTTGCTCCCAGGCTGTCGTCATTCGCGAGCGCGATGCAGGAAAAGGCCACGCGGGCCTCCGTCGGAACGCCGAAGCGAGCCGTATGCCGGGCCGGCAGCCCGCCCGGGAAATGCCTGACATATTCGGCGTTGCAGGCGGCATAGTCGGCGGGATCGGTGATCAGCATGGTGACCTGGACGACCCGGTCGAGCCCGCTGCCGGCCTCTTCCAGGATACGGCTGACATAGGCGAGCGCCTCGCGCACCTGCTGGGCCGGCGTCTCGCCGCGGACGACGCCGCGAGCCGGGTCATGCGGCGCCGACTGGCCGGAGACGAAGACGAGGCCGCCGGCGCGCGTCGCCAAGCTGAAGGGACGTGGCGAGCCGGCTTCCGGCTGGCCGAAGAACGTGATCGGCGAATCGTTCATGGCTCAGGCCTGCTCGAGCTCGACCAGCGTGCCGCAGAAGTCCTTGGGGTGCAGGAAGAGCACCGGCTTGCCATGGGCGCCGATACGCGGCTCGCCCGAGCCCAGAACCCGCGCGCCCTGCGCCTTCAGGCGCTCGCGGGCCGCCAGGATGTCGTCGACCTCGTAGCAGATGTGGTGGATGCCGCCATCGGCGTTGCGCTCGAGGAACTTGGCGATCGGCGAATCCGCGCCGAGCGGCTCGAGCAGTTCGATCTTGGTGTTGGGCAGCTCGACGAAGACGACGGTGACACCATGCTCCGGCTGCGGCAGCGGCTGCGAAACCCGTGCGCCGAGCGTATCACGGTAGAGCGCCGTCGAGGCCGCGAGGTCCTTCACGGCGATGGCGACGTGGTTGAGGCGTCCGATCATGCTGGTCTCCGCGGCCGAAGGGGGAAGCTGGCGCCCGGAGGCGATCGCCGCCCGCGCGTCGCCGGGTTCTATCATTCGCGCGCGGGCGCCCGCTACTCGTCAGACCTCGATCACCAGGGCGTTGACCAGCGGCTTCTTGCCCCACTCCTCGTTGACGGCCGCGCGGACGCCGCGCTCGAGCGCGCTGCGCACCGCCTCGGGATCGCGGCGCTTCGCCTTCGGCAGCCCCTCGATCAGGTCCTCGACCGCGTCGGCGACGATGTCGTCGAAGGGCGTGCCGTCCTTGGCGAGCAGCGGCAGGCCGAGCAGCGCGATTTCAGGATCGCCGGCGAGCTCGCCCTTCTCGTCGAGCGCGACGGCGACCGAAACGATGCCGGCGAAGGAAAGCTTGCGGCGTTCGGCGACGGTCCGCTCCTGCGCCCCGACCAGCAGCATGCCGTCCTGATAGAGCCGGCCATGCCGGACCTCGGTGAGCTTGCGCGCGCCTTCGGCCGAGATGCCGATCACGTCGCCATTGCCGGCCCGCAGCACATGCCTGACGCCGACACCGCGGGCAAAGGTCGCGTGTTCGGAAAGATGCAGATCCTCGCCATGGGCCGGAATCGCGATCTGCGGCTTCAGCCAGCCATAGAGCCGCGCCATCTCCTCGCGCCGCGGATGGCCGGAGACATGCACGAGATGGGTGCGGTCGGTGATGATCTCGATATTGTCGCGGGCGAGCGCGTTCAGGATGTTGCCGACCGCCTTCTCATTGCCGGGAATGGTGCGGGACGAGAAGATCACACGGTCACCCGCGCCGAGCGTGATCTCGGGATGATCGTCGGAGGCAATCCGCGAGAGGGCGGCGCGCGGCTCGCCCTGGCTACCGGTCAGCAGCGCCACGACCTTGTCGCGCGGCAGGTAGCCATAGGTGTCGGCCGAACGGAAGGCCGGGATGCCTTCGAGATAGCCGCATTCGCGGGCGACATCGATCACCCGCTCCATGGCGCGGCCGACGACGACGACCTCGCGCTGGTCCGCCATAGCCGCCTCGGCGACGGCGCGCAGGCGCGCGACATTCGAGGCGAAGGTGGTGACCGCGACGCGGTTCGGCGCGGAATGCACGAGTTCCTTCAGCTTGGCGGCGACATCGGCCTCGCTCGGGCTGATGCCGTCGCGCATGACATTGGTCGAATCGCAGATCAAAGCGAGCACGCCCTCCTCGCCGAGCGCGCGCAGCCGCGCCTCGTCGGTCGGCAGGCCGACCTGCGGCGTCGGATCGATCTTCCAGTCGCCGGTGTGGACGACGAGGCCGACCGGGGTGCGAATGGCCAGAGCGTTCGATTCGGGGATCGAATGCGCGACCGGGACGAACTCGATGTCGAACGGGCCGAGCGCGATGCGGCTGCCCTGCGCCACGACATGAATCGGAACCTTGGGCGCTCCGGGCTCGGAGAGCCTGCGGGTCGCGAGCAGGCCCGCGGCGAAGCGCGTGCAGTAGACCGGCGCGCGCAGCGCCGGCCACAAGGCTGCGAGCGCGCCGATATGGTCCTCATGGGCGTGGGTGATGACGATCCCCAGCAGGTTCGCCTTGTCCTCGATGATATAGGTCAGATCGGGCAGGACGATATCGACGCCGGGCACTTCGGGGCCGGCGAAGGACAGGCCGCAATCGACCAGGATCCATTTGCGCCGCCCCTCCGGCCCGAAGCCGTAGAGCGCGGCGTTCATGCCGATCTCGCCGAGGCCTCCGAGCGGGATGAAGACGAGCTGGTCACTGGAGCGGGTCACGGGCAATCCTGACGCATATCAAGGGGCAAGGACCTCCGACCGGCAGACCGGACGGAGTGAAAGGAAACGCCGGCCCGGCACAGGCGGTAAACCCTGCGATGGCTCCGGGCCGGTGCGGCTTCGCCGCTTGTCCGGAATGACGGGCTGGACATCCTTCGAAACGAACCCCGCTCTAGCATGCCCCCGCCCCTGCCTCCATAGCGCCGGGTGCAAGGGATGGTAGGGCCGATCGTCATCCCCGGCCTTCGGCCGCCGCAGCGCCGAAATAGAGGTCGCCGGCGTCAATGAGCCGCGGCCCCCCGGCTGTCTCCAGTTCGAGGCGGCCGGCCGGATCGAGACCGCGGAAACGACCGGAAACCGGTCCGTCCGGCAGGCGCAAGGTGACGGTTTCGCCGAGGAAAGCGGCGCGCTCCAGCCAGGCGGCGCGCGTCGGCCCGAACCCACCGGGCAGGGACCAGGCCGAGAAGCGCCTATGCCAAGCTTCGGAGAGCGCAGCGAGCAGGCGCTCGACGCTCGCATCGCTCGCATGTGCCGCAAGATGGGTCGCCGCGTAGGGGGTATCGGGAGGCGAAGAGGCGAGGTTGACGCCGATCCCGATGATCACGCTGAAGCGCCCTGCCCGGCTCTCGCCCTCCAGCAACAACCCGGCTGCCTTGGCCCGATCGATCAGGAGATCGTTCGGCCATTTCAAGGCGAGGCGCGGGGAGCCGAGCCCGGTCACCGCCGCAGCGGCATCATGCAAGGCGAGCCCGGCGACGAAGCCGAGCTGCGGCGCCAGGGCAACCTCGCAAGGCGCCACGAGCAGCAGGCTGGCGTAGAGATTGCCTGGCGGCGAGCCCCATTGCCGGCCATGCCGGCCGCGGCCGGCCTTCTGGCTGCGTGCCACGATCCAGAGCTTGCCGGGATCGCCCTGGGCGAGAACCGCGCGGGCCTCCTCCATGGTGGAGGAAACCTCGTCGCGCACGATCAGCCGATAACCGGCGGCGCGGGCAGCCTCACTCAGCATGCCGCCCTCACAGGCCGCCATGCTCGGGCCAAGCCCGAGCAGCTCTGAAACCGGCTACCCGTCCTGAAATTCCCGGGGCTGCGCTTCGCTGCGCCCGGGAATGACGAAGAGGCATCAGAACAGCGACTTCGCAGCCGCGGCAGCCGAGTTGAACAGCGGCGCCGGCAGGAAGGAAAGCGCCAGCACGAACAGGGTCGAGACCAGAAGCACGCCGCGCACGCTCAGATCGCCCTTGTCGAAGGCAGGCTTGGCGTCGTCGAAATAGATCACCTTGACGATGCGCAGATAGTAATAGGCGCCGACGACACTGGTGACCACGCCGATGACGGCGAGCACGTAGAGCTTGGCCTCGATGGCGGCGAGGAAGACGTACCACTTCGCCCAGAAGCCGGCGAGCGGCGGAATGCCGGCGAGCGAGAACATCATCATCGAGAAGGCGAAGGCCACCCAGGGATTGGTGCGTGAAAGGCCGGCGAGCTCGTCGATGTTCTCGACTGGCTTGCCGTCGCGGCGCATCATCAGGATGCAGGCGAAGGCGCCGAGCGTCGTGGCGAGATAGATCGCCATAT
The DNA here is from genome assembly GCF_017308075.1 of Allobosea sp. GTDB lineage: Bacteria > Pseudomonadota > Alphaproteobacteria > Rhizobiales > Beijerinckiaceae > Allobosea. Next base: position 152,507 of record NZ_JAFKFX010000031.1, on the reverse strand, counting down.
AAGTCATCACGCCCTGGACGCCGGCAACCGTGCCGGCCGCGAGCCCGACCAGCGCATAGCCCATATTGGCGATCGAGGAATAGGCCATCAGGCGCTTGATGTTGCGCTGGCCGATCGCGGCGAAGGCACCGAGCGCCATCGAGGCGATCGAGATGAAGATGATGATCTGCTGCCAGTCATGCAGCGCACCGGGGAAGGCGCCGACGAAGATGCGGATCGTCATCGCCATCGCGGCGATCTTGGGCGCCGAGGCGAAGAAGGCGGCGACCGGCGTCGGCGCGCCCTCGTAGACATCCGGCGTCCACATATGGAACGGCACGGCCGAGATCTTGAAGGCGACGCCCGCGGCGATGAAGACGATGCCGAAGATCAGCCCGATGCCGGGATGGCCGCCCTGCACCGCAGCGGCGATGCCGGCATAGCTCACCGTGCCGGTGAAGCCGTAGACCAGCGAGGCGCCATAGAGCAGCATGCCGGAGGAGAGCGCGCCGAGGACGAAATACTTCAGGCCCGCCTCGGTCGAACGCTCGTTCTCACGGTTGAAGGCGGCGACGACATAGAGCGCGAGCGACTGCAGCTCGAGACCGACATAGAGGCCGATCAGGTCGTTGGCCGAGATCATCATCATCATGCCGATCGTCGCCAGCACGATGAGGATCGGGAACTCAAAGCGCATCGCGCCGTCGCGACGCAGGAAATCGGCCGAAAGCAGCACGGCGGCGCCGGCGCCGATCAGGGTCAGCACCTTCATGAAGCGGGCGAAGCCGTCGACGACGAAGGCGCCGTTGAAGGTCACCGCCTTGCCCTCGCCGCGCAAGACCAGCACGAGCACAAGGGCGAGCAGAGCGAGCGTCGCGACTTCGAGCGTGCGCGTCGAGCGCTCGCCCTGGATGGCACCGTAGAGCACCATGACGATGGCGCCGATCGCGAGGACGATTTCCGGCAGCGCAGGGCCGAGAGCGGGCAAGGTCATCTCGATCAGCCTTATTGTACGACCAGCATGGCCGTCTTGGCGGCGGCGATGGCGGCTTGATAGTTCTTGATCAGGGCTTCCGTCGGCGCGGCGAAGGCGTCGAGGATCGTGCCGGGCGCGATGCCGTACCAGATCGTCAGCAGGACGAGCGGCACGAAGATCGCGATCTCGCGGCCGTTCAGGTCCGTGATGTCCTTCAGCTCGGGCTTGACCAGCTCGCCGAACACGACCCGGCGATAGAGCCAGAGCGCATAGGCGGCCGAGAAGATCACGCCGGTGGTCGCGAAGAACGCCACCCAGGGATTGGCCTTGAAGGCGCCCATCAGCGTCAGGAACTCGCCGACGAAGCCGGCCGTGCCGGGCAGGCCGACATTGGCCATGGTGAAGATCATGAACACCACCGCGTACATCGGCATGCGGTTCACCAGCCCGCCATAGGCCGCGATCTCGCGGGTGTGCATGCGGTCATAGATCACGCCGACGCAGAGGAAGAGCGCGCCCGAGACCAGCCCGTGGCTGACCATCTGGAACATCGCGCCCTGGATGCCCTGCGGCGTCAGGGTGAACAGGCCCATCGTCACGAAGCCCATATGGGCGACCGAGGAATAGGCGATCAGCTTCTTGATGTCCTCCTGCATCAGCGCCACCAGCGAGGTGTAGACGATGGCGATGACGGAGAGCGCGAAGACCAGCGGCGCGAACATCGCCGAGGCATCCGGGAACATCGGGATAGAGAAGCGGATGAAGCCGTAGCCGCCCATCTTCAGGAGGATCGCCGCCAGGATGACCGAGCCCGCCGTCGGCGCCTCGACGTGCGCGTCGGGAAGCCAGGTGTGGACCGGCCACATCGGCATCTTCACCGCGAAGGAGGCGAAGAAGGCAAGCCAGAGCCAGGGCTGCATCGAGACCGGGAAATGATGCTTGAGCAGCGTCGGAATATCGGTCGTGCCGGCGTTCCAGTACATCGCCATGATGGCGAGCAGCATCAGCACCGAGCCGAGCAGCGTGTAGAGGAAGAACTTGTACGAGGCATAGACCCGGCGCTTGCCGCCCCAGATGCCGATGATCAGGAACATCGGGATCAGGCCGGCCTCGAAGAGCAGGTAGAACAGCACGAGGTCGAGCGCGACGAAGACGCCGATCATCAGCGTCTCGAGGATCAGGAACGCGACCATGTACTCGCGCACCCGCTTCTCGACCGAGGTCCAGGAGGCCAGGATGCAGAACGGCATCAGGAAGGCGGTCAGGACCACGAAGGGGAAGGAGAAGCCGTCGACGCCGAGCTTGAACTTGATCACGTCCGAGACCCAGGCATGGGTCTCGACCATCTGGAAGCCCGGATTGGCGGAGTCGAACTGGCCCCAGGCGACGAGCGCCAGCACGAAGGTCGCGACCGTGGTGATCAGCGCGGCATAGCGCGCATTCGAGCTGACCGAGGCCTCGTCGCCGCGCTGCGCCAGGATGAAGGCGGCGCCGACCAGCGGCAGGACCAGAAGCCCGGTGAGGATACCGAAACCGAACATCATCTCACCCGCGCAGGAGATACCAGGTCACCAGCCCGGCGACGCCGATCAGCATGGTGAAGGCATAGTGATAGAGATAGCCGGTCTGAAGCCGGACGACGCGATTGGTGACGTCGACCACCCGGGCCGAGATACCATCCGGGCCCATGCCGTCGATGACGAGGCCATCGCCCTTCTTCCAGAGGAACTTCCCGAGCCACATCGACGGCTTCACGAACAGGAAGTCGTAGATCTCGTCGAAATACCACTTGTTGAGCAGGAAGCGGTAGAGCGCGGGGTTGGCGGCCGCCAGCTTGCCCGGCACGTCCGGCCGCAGCACGTACATGTAGAGCGCCAGCAGGAAGCCGACCAGCATCGCGAAGAAGGGCGACCAGACCACCCATTTCGGCACTTCGTGCATGGCGTGCAGGATATGGTTGTCCTTGCCGGTGAAGATCGCGCCCTTCCAGAAAGCGTCATAGGCGTCGCCGATGAAGGCGCTCTTGAAGGCGAAGCCGGCGGCGATCGCGCCGATCGAGAGCACGGCGAGCGGGATCAGCATCGAGAGCGGGCTCTCATGCGGGGTATGGGCATGGTCGCCATGGCCGTGATCGTCGTGGCCGTGGGCATGATCGTCATGCTTGCCGTCGACGGCATGCGCGTGATCGTCGTGGCCATGCCCGTCATGACCGTGGCCGGCCCAGCGCGGCTTGCCCTCGAAGGTCATGAAATAGAGCCGCCAGGAGTAGAACGAGGTCATCAGGGCGGCGACGACCAGCAGGACGAAGGCATAGGAGCTGGCGAAGCCGCCATGGCCGACCGAGGCGTAGGCGCTCTCGATGATCGCGTCCTTGGAGAAATAGCCGGCGAAGTAGGGGAAGCCGGTCAGCGCCAGCGTACCGATCGTCATCGCCGCCGCGGTCAGCGGGATGTGCTTCCGCAGGCCGCCCATGAAGCGCATGTCCTGCTCATGATGCATCGCGTGGATGACCGAGCCGGCGCCCAAGAACAGCAGCGCCTTGAAGAAGGCGTGGGTGAAGAGGTGGAAGATGCCGGCCGAATAGGCACCGACGCCGAGCGCGACGAACATGTAGCCGAGCTGCGAGCAGGTCGAATAGGCGATGACGCGCTTGATGTCGTTCTGGACGAGACCGACGGTCGCGGCGAAGAAGGCGGTCGTCGCACCGATCACGACGACGACGGTCAGCGCGACCGGGGCGTATTCGAAGATCGGCGACAGGCGCGCCACCATGAAGACACCGGCGGTGACCATGGTCGCGGCATGGATCAGCGCCGAAACCGGGGTCGGGCCTTCCATCGCGTCCGGCAGCCAGGTGTGCAGAAGGAACTGCGCCGACTTGCCCATCGCGCCCATGAAGAGCAGCAGGCAGGTCAGGGTCAGGGCGTTCCACTCATAGCCGAGGAAGCGGAAGGTCTGCGAGGTCAGTTCGCCCGCCTTCGGGAAGATGGCGTCGAAGGTCACGGCGCCGAACAGCACGAAGACCAGGAAGATGCCGAGCAGGAAGCCGAAATCGCCGACGCGGTTGACGATGAAGGCCTTCATCGCCGCGGCGTTCGCGGAGGGCTTCTGGTACCAGAAGCCGATCAGCAGATAGGAGGCGAGGCCGACGCCTTCCCAGCCGAAGAACATCTGCACGAGGTTGTCGGCCGTCACCAGCATCAGCATGGCGAAGGTGAAGAGCGAGAGATAGGCGAAGAAGCGCGGCCGGTGCGGATCCTCGTGCATGTAGCCGATCGAGTAGAGGTGCACGAGCGAGGAGACGGTGTTGACGACGACCAGCATCACCACGGTCAGCGTGTCGATGCGGAAGGCCCAGTCGACGCGCAGATCGGCCGAGGCGAGCCAGGTCGCGACCTGGATGCGGGTGGTGCCGGAGCCGAAGCCGACCTGGAAGAGCGCGACCCAGGAGAGCAGCGCCGCGACCAGCAGCAGGGCGGTGGTGACGATCTCCGACGCGCGCGCGCCGATCAGCCGGCCAAAGAGGCCGGCGATCAGGAAGCCGATCAGAGGGAGGAAGACGATCGCGTGATACATGGCAGGATGCGGGCGCTGGTGGGCGCTCAGCCTTTCATCATGTTGATGTCTTCCACCGCGATCGTGCCGCGGTTGCGGAAGTAGACGACGAGAATGGCGAGGCCGATGGCGGCTTCAGCGGCTGCGACCGTCAGCACCAGCAGTGCGAAGATCTGGCCGACGATGTCGCCGAGGAAGCTCGAGAACGCCACGAAGTTGATGTTCACCGCGAGCAGGATGAGCTCGACCGACATCAGGATGACGATGACGTTCTTGCGGTTGATGAAGATGCCGAGCACGCCCAGCGTGAACAGGATCGCGCCAACCGCGAGATAGTGGCCAAGGCCGATCATTACGCGAGCTCCTCGGGAACGCCGGCGCGCGAGGGCACCTTCTTCACGTCCATCGCGGTCGCCTTGGTGCGGGCGTTCTGCGCGACGATGTTCTGGCGCTTGACGCCGGGCCGCTCACGCAGGGTCAGCACGATGGCGCCGATCATGGCGACGAGCAGGACGAGCCCCGCCGCCTGGAAATAGTAGATGTACTGGGTGTAGAGCACCTGGCCGATGGCCTCGGTGTTGCTGACATTGCTCGGGATCGCGGCGACGGGGGCACGCACGATCTGCGGGTCGATGGCCCAGGTGCCGACGACGAGCAGCAGTTCGACGGCGAAGATCAGGCCGATCAGCGCGCCGATCGGCAGATATTGCAGGAAGCCCTGGCGGAACTCGGCGAAATCGACGTCGAGCATCATCACCACGAAGAGGAAGAGCACGGCGACGGCGCCGACATAGACGACGACCAGCAGCATCGCCAGGAACTCGGCGCCGAGCAGCAGGAACAGGCCTGCCGCGTTGACGAAGGCGAGGATCAGGAACAGCACCGAATGCACGGGATTGCGCGCCGCCACCACCATCAGCCCGGAGGCGATGGTGATCCCGGAGAACAGATAGAAGAAAGCCGCTGCGGCATTCATCTTCGCCAGCCTTTCCGCCCGTCGGGGCGGCCCTCGTTTTTCGTCGCGCGCCGGGCCCTGCTTGAGTCCCGGTGCAGTTTGGAGCGTCTATAGTCAGGCCTACCCGAAGCGACAACCGCGCGCCGGGCTTTCGTCCTCAGCGATAAGGGGCGTCCATCGCGATGTTGCGCGCGATCTCGCGCTCCCACCGCGCCCCGTTCGCGAGCAGCCGGTCCTTGTCGTAGAACAGCTCCTCGCGCGTCTCGGTCGCGAACTCGAAATTCGGCCCCTCGACGATGGCATCGACCGGGCAAGCCTCCTGGCAGAAGCCGCAATAGATGCACTTGGTCATGTCGATGTCGTAACGCGTCGTGCGCCGCGTGCCGTCATTGCGGCGCGGGCCGGCCTCGATGGTGATGGCCTGGGCCGGGCAGATCGCCTCGCAGAGCTTGCAGGCGATGCAACGCTCCTCGCCGTTCGGATAGCGGCGTAGCGCGTGCTCGCCCCGGAAGCGCGGCGAGAGCTGCCCCTTCTCGAAGGGATAGTTCAGCGTCGCCTTGGGCTTGAAGAAATAGCGCATCGACAAAACGAACGCGCCGACAAACTCCTTGAGGAGCAGTCCCTTGGCGGCTTGCGCGACTGACATCGCCTCTCGTCCTCTTCATCCATTCAGCCGAACAAGGCCCGGCCGATCACGTAACCCAAGACCGGCATGCCGCCGACCATCAGAACCAGCAGGATCGCCTGGAGCAGGCGGATGCGCCGCTCGTAGTCGTCATGCTCGGCCTGCGTCTTCGAAGGATTCGTCCGGCGCAATGCCGCCGTGACGGTCCCCCCGATCAGCTTGTATTCGAGCCAGCCCAGGACGAAGCCGATCAGGGCTCCGAGCGGGCCGGCCCAGTTTTCCACTACCGCACCGGACCCCAGCCGGTGATCTGCAGCACAGCCGCGACCACGACGACCGAAGCGAGTGACAGCGGCAGGAACACCTTCCAACCCAGCCGCATCAGCTGGTCATAGCGGTAGCGCGGCACGAAGGCCTTCACCATCGCGAACATGAAGAAGACCAGGCAGACCTTGAGCGCGAACCAGAACACGCCCGGCAGCCAGGTGAACGGCGCCACCGGGAACGGCGGCAGCCAGCCCCCGAGAAACAGGATCGTGGTCATCGAGCACATGGTCATGATCGCCACGTATTCGCCGAGCATGAACAGCAGATACGGGGTCGAGGCGTATTCGACCATGAAGCCGGCGACGAGTTCCGACTCCGCCTCGGGCAGGTCGAAGGGCGGCCGGTTCGTCTCGGCCAGCGCCGAGATGAAGAAGATCACGAACATCGGGAAGAGCGGCAGCCAGTACCAGCCGAACATGCCGGCGCTGGAGTTCTGCGCCTCGACCACCGCCGAGAGGTTCAGCGAGCCGACGCAGAGCAGTACGGTGATGATCACGAAGCCGATCGAGACCTCGTAGGAGACCATCTGCGCCGCCGAGCGCAGCGCGCCCATGAACGGGTATTTCGAGTTCGAGGCCCAGCCGCCCATGATCACGCCGTAGATGCCGAGCGACGAGATCGCGAGGATGTAGAGCACGCCGACATTGATGTCGGCGATCGCCCAGCCCTCGGCGACCGGGATCACGGCCCAGGCCGCCAGGGCGAGCACGCAGGAGACCAGCGGCGCCAGCAGGAAGACGCCCTTATTGGCGCCGGCCGGGATGATCGGCTCCTTGAAGACGAACTTCAAAAGGTCCGCGAAGCTCTGGAACAGGCCGAAGGGCCCGACGACGTTCGGGCCGCGGCGCAGCTGCACCGCCGCCCAGATCTTGCGGTCGGCGAGCAGGATATAGGCGATGAAGACCAGCAGGCAGACCAGCAGCAGCAGGCTCTTGCCGGCGATGATCGCGAGGTCGAGGACGAGGTCCCAGTTCATCTGAGGCTTACTCCGCCGCCTGCCGGAGCCGGCCGGAGGCCAGCGCCGAACATTCCGCCATCACGGCCGAAGCGCGCGCGATCGGGTTGGTCGAATAGAAATCATGCACGGCCGAGACGAAGCCCGCCTTCTCGGTCGCCCCGCCGATGCCGGCGAGCTGCGAGAGGCCGGCGACATCGCCCGCCGCCACCGCGTCGACCGCCGCGAAGTGCGGGTACGCGGCATAGAGGCCCTGGCGCAGCGCGCCGAGCGAGTCGAAAGGCAGGGCCTTGCCGAGCGCGGCCGAAAGCGCGCGCAGGATCGCCCAGTCTTCCTTGGCGTCGCCCGGCGGGAAGGTGGCGCGAGCCGCCATCTGCACCCGGCCTTCGGTGTTGACGTAAGTGCCGGACTTCTCGGTGTAGGTCGCGCCCGGCAGGATAACATCGGCGCGGTGCGCGCCCTTGTCGCCATGGCTGCCCTGGTAGATCACGAAGGCGCCGGCCGGCACCTCGATCTCGTCCGCACCGAGCAGATAGAGCACGTCGAGCGCGCCCGCCGCGGTCATGCCCGCGACGTCGAGGCCGCCCTCGCCCGGCACGAAGCCGAGATCGAGAGCACCGACGCGGGCGGCGGCGGTGTGCAGAACGCCGAAACCGTTCCAGCCTTCCTTGACCGCGCCCAGCACCTGCGCCGCCTTGGCGGCGAGCGAGAGCACGGCCGCGCCGTCGGCCCGGGAAAGAGCGCCCTGCCCGACCAGCACCAGCGGCCGCTCGCCGGCGGCCGGAGCGCGCTTGACGAGGTCGGCCAGCGTTTCGGGGCCGGCGCCGAGATGCTCATGCGCATAGGTCAGGTCGACCGGCTCGCCGATGACCGCGACCTTGAAGTCGCCGCGCAGCCAGCGCTTGCGGATGCGCGCATTGATGATCGCGGCTTCCTTGCGTGGATTGGCGCCGATGATCAGCAGCGAGGTCGCGTCCTCGATCCCGGCAATGCCGCTGTTGAGGATGTAGCTGGCGCGCCCGAATGCCGGATCGAGCTTCGCGCCGTCCTGGCGGCAGTCGAGATTCTGCGAGCCGAGGCCCGAGATCAGGCTCTTGAGCGCGAACATCTCCTCGACTGCGGCGAGATCGCCGGCGATGGCGCCGACGCGCTCCGGCTTGGCCGCCTTGAGCTTGCTTGCGACCAGGGCCAATGCCTCGGTCCAGCTCGCCGGGCGCAGCGCACCGTTCTCGCGGATATAGGGCCGGTCGAGACGCTGGGTCTTCAGGCCGTCGGCGATGTGGCGGGTCTTGTCGGAGATCCACTCCTCGTTCACCGCCTCGTTGATGCGCGGCAGGACGCGCATCACCTCGCGGCCACGGGAGTCGACCCGGATCGCCGAGCCGACCGCGTCCATCACGTCGACGGATTCGGTCTTGGTCAGCTCCCAGGGCCGGGCCTTGTTCTGGTAGGGCCGCGAGGTCAGCGCGCCGACCGGGCAGAGGTCGACGACGTTGCCCTGCAGCTCGGAGCTCATCGCCTGTTCGAGATAGGTGGTAATCTCCATGTCTTCGCCGCGACCGATCGCGCCGAGATCGGAGGCACCGGCGACCTCGGTGGTGAAGCGGACGCAGCGCGTGCACTGGATGCAGCGCGTCATCGCGGTCTTGACCAGCGGGCCGATATACTTGTCCTCGACGGCGCGCTTGTTCTCGACGAAACGCGAGGAGTCGACGCCATAGGCCATCGCCTGGTCCTGCAGGTCGCACTCGCCGCCCTGGTCGCAGATCGGGCAGTCCAGCGGGTGGTTGATGAGCAGGAACTCCATCACCCCTTCGCGCGCCTTCTTGACCATCGGCGACTTGGTCGAGACGACCGGCGGCTCGCCGTTCGGGCCGGGGCGCAGATCGCGCACGCCGATGGCGCAGGAGGCCTGCGGCTTCGGCGGCCCGCCCTTCACCTCGACCAAGCACATGCGGCAATTGCCGGCGATCGAGAGACGCTCATGGAAGCAGAAGCGCGGCACCTCGGCGCCCGCCGCCTCGCAGGCCTGGAGCACGGTGTACTCCGGGGGAACGTCGACCTCGATGCCGTCGATCAGAAGCTTGGTCATGGTCTCACTCCGCCGCCATGAGCCTGACCGGCTCACCATGCGGGTTGGCGGCATAGTCGTCGATGCGCTGCTCGATCTCGTGGCGGAAATGGTTGATCAGGCCCTGGATCGGCCAGGCGGCAGCATCGCCCAGCGCGCAGATGGTGTGGCCCTCGATCTGCTTGGAAACGTCGAGCAGCATGTCGATCTCGCGCTTCTGCGCCCGGCCCTCAGCCATGCGGCTGACGACGCGCCACATCCAGCCCGTGCCTTCGCGGCACGGCGTGCACTGGCCGCAGCTCTCATGCTTGTAGAAGTAGCTGATGCGGGCAATGGCGCGGATGATGTCGGTGGACTTGTCCATGACGATCACCGCGGCGGTGCCGAGGCCGGACTTCAGCTTGGAGAGCGAGTCGAAATCCATCGGCGTGTCGATGATCTGCTCGGCCGGCACCATGCGCACCGAAGAGCCGCCGGGGATGACCGCCTTGAGGTTGTCCCAGCCGCCGCGGATGCCGCCGCAATGGCGGTCGATCAGCTCGCGGAAGGTCAGGCCCATCGCCTCTTCGACGTTGCAGGGCTTGTTCACGTGCCCGGAGACACAGAACAGCTTGGTGCCGACATTGTTGGGCGTGCCGATCGAGGAGAACCAGCTCGCGCCGCGGCGCAGGATGGTCGGCGCAACCGCGATCGACTCGACGTTGTTGACGGTGGTCGGGCAGCCATAGAGGCCGACATTGGCCGGGAAAGGCGGCTTCAGCCGCGGCATGCCCTTCTTGCCTTCGAGGCTCTCGAGCAGCGCCGTCTCTTCACCGCAGATATAGGCGCCGGCACCGTGATGCACATAAAGATCAAACGGATAGCCGTGCTTGTTGTTCTTGCCGAGAAGGTTGGCCGCATAGGCCTCGTCGACGGCGCGCTGCAGCGCCTCGCGCTCGCGGATATATTCGCCGCGAAGATAGATGTAGGCGGCGTGCGCGCCCATCGCGAAGGAGGCGATCAGGCAGCCCTCGATCAGCGTATGCGGATCGTTGCGCAGGATCTCGCGATCCTTGCAGGTGCCGGGCTCCGACTCGTCGGCATTGACGACGAGGTAGTGCGGGCGCCCGTCGCTCTGCTTGGGCATGAACGACCATTTCAGGCCGGTCGGGAAGCCGGCGCCGCCGCGCCCGCGCAGGCCCGACTTCTTCATCTCGTCGATGATCCAGTCGCGGCCCTGCTCGAGCAGGAACTTGGTGCCGTCCCAGGCGCCACGTTGCATGGCGCCCTTCAGCGACAGGTCGTGCCGGCCGTAGAGGTTGGTGAAAATGCGGTCGCGATCTGCGAGCATGGTTTTCGCCTCACTTCACCGGCTTGTCGCCGAGCTTGCCGTCCGGCCGCCAGCCGGTCGCAAGCTTCTTGGCCTGGCTGATCCAGTCGTCACGGACCGCCCTGCCCTTGAATCCGGTCAGGCGCGCGTCGACCCAGGCCAGTTCGGCCGGTGTCCAGGCTGCGACCTGATCGTAATGCCAGATGCCCATCTCGTTGAGCATGACCGCCAGCTTCGGCCCGACGCCCCAGATCAGCTCGAGATCGTCGCCCTTGCCGCCGCGGGCCGCGGTCAGCAATTCGGGCTTGGTTTCGGTCGCGGCGGGAGCGGGCCTGTCGGCATCCTTGATCGCCTTGCCGGTCGCGGACGGCGTGTCCTGCGCAGCGCTCGCCGGCTGCCCCGGCTCGGACGGCTTCGGACGGGCGGGCGCGGCGGCCTCGGGGGCCGGCGCGGTCTTGGTGTCGGTCGGGCCGGCCTTGCCGGTCACGGCGGCAGCCTCGGCCTCGGCCTTCGCCTTGGCTTCCGCGGCAGCCTTCTCGCTGGCGATCTTGATCGCAGCCTCTTCGCGCTGCTTGGCGATGCGCTTCTGCCAATCGCCGGCGCCGATCACCGAGCCGTCATAGAGGGAAGCGTCCTTCAGCGTCTCGCCGCCGCCGACCGGTTCCGAGCAGGAACGGTCGATCTGCGGGCCGGGCTTGGTCGGGCGACCATGGCGCAGATCGTCGAGGAGCTTGCGGAAATTCTCGGGCGTCAGATCTTCGTAATAGTCGAAATTGATCTGCGCCATCGGGGCGTTGCAGCAGGCGCCGAGGCATTCGACCTCGAGCCAGGAGAGCTTGCCGTCCGCGGTCACAGTCGATTGCGGGCCGATGACGTCCTCGCAGACCTTCTTCAGCGCCTCGGCGCCGCGCAGCGCGCAGGGCGTGGTGCCGCAGAGCTGGACGAAATGCTGGCCCACCGGCTGCAGGCTGAACATGGTGTAGAAGGTCGCGACCTCCAGCACCCGCATCGGCGCCATGCCAAGCTTGTGGGCGACCGCTTCGATCGCAGCACGCGGCAGCCAGCCATCGTGCTGTTCCTGAGCCTTCCAGAGCAGCGGAATCACGGCCGAGGCCTGCCGGCCTTCCGGGTACTTGGCGATCTGCTGGTCGGCCCAGTTCTCGTTCGCCGGAGTGAAGGCGAAGGAAGCGGGCTGGACGTGATCGGGCGCGAGACGACGGACGGACATCAGCGGTCCACCTCACCAAAGACGATATCGAGGGAGCCGAGGATCGCGGAGACGTCCGCCAGCATGTGCTTGCGGCACATGAAATCCATGGCCTGGAGATGGGCGAAGCCCGGGGCCTTGATCTTGCAGCGATAGGGCTTGTTGGTGCCGTCGGAGACGAGATAGACGCCGAATTCGCCCTTGGGCGCTTCGACCGCGGCGTAGACCTCGCCCTCGGGCACCTTGTAGCCCTCGGTGTAGAGCTTGAAATGGTGGATCAGCGCTTCCATCGAGCGCTTCATCTCGCCACGCTTCGGCGGCACCATCTTGCCGTCGAGCGAGGAGACTGGCCCGCCGCCATCGGCCGCCAGCAACTTCTCGCAGCACTGCTTCATGATGCGGACCGACTGGCGCATCTCTTCCATGCGGATGCAGTAGCGGTCGTAGCAGTCGCCGTTCTTGCCGACGGGGATGTCGAATTCCATCTCCTCGTAGCACTCATAGGGCTGGCTCTTGCGCAGGTCCCAGGCGGCACCGGAGCCGCGCACCATCACGCCCGAGAAGCCCCATTTCCAGCAGGTCTCGAGATCGACCACGCCGATATCGACATTGCGCTGCTTGAAGATGCGGTTGTCGGTCAGCAGCCCTTCCAGATCGTCGCAGACCTTGAGGAACGGATCGCACCATTCGGCGATGTCGTGGATCAGCGAGGGCGGCAGGTCCTGGTGTACGCCGCCGGGCCGGACATAGGCCGCGTGCATGCGCGCGCCGCAGGCCCGCTCGTAGAAGATCATCAGCTTCTCGCGCTCCTCGAAGCCCCAGAGCGGCGGCGTCAGCGCGCCGACGTCCATGGCCTGCGTGGTGACGTTGAGGATATGCGAGAGGATGCGGCCGATCTCGGAATAGAGCACGCGGATGAGCTGGCCGCGGCGCGGCACGGTCACGCCCATCAGCTTCTCGACCGCCAGCGCGAAGGCATGCTCCTGGTTCATCGGCGCGACATAGTCGAGCCGGTCGAAATAGGGCACCGCCTGGAGATAGGTCTTGGCCTCGATCAGCTTCTCGGTGCCGCGATGCAGCAGGCCGATATGCGGGTCGACACGCTCGACGATCTCGCCGTCGAGCTCCAGCACCAGGCGCAGCACGCCGTGCGCCGCCGGATGCTGCGGGCCGAAATTGATCGAGAAGTTGCGGATGTTGTGCTCGCTCATGTCCGGGCGTCCTGCTCAGCCTGGAACCGCGCCATCACCTCGGCACCCGTCAGGCGGGGGCGCTCGCCGGCAAAGGCATAAAGGCCTGGCTTCTCGTCGATGAAGATCTCTTCGAGGAAGGTGAAAGGCGTCAGGTCGTCGAAGCTCTGCAGCGAGACCGCGACATGCCCCTCGCCGCTGCGCAGCCGCCAGAACAGGCTCGATCCGCAGACCGAGCAGAACTGGCGCTCGGCCCAGTCGGAGGAGGGATAGCGGCCGAGACGGCTCTCATCCTCGATCGTCACCTCGCCGCAGGGCACGGCCATGAACACGCCGCCGCTCCAGCGCCGGCACATGCCGCAATGGCAGACATCCATTTCAGGCTTGGCCGGCACGGCGCGGAAACGGATCGCGCCGCACAGACAGCCTCCCGATACGGGCGCGCTCGCAGCCATCGCCTCAGGCCCCCTTCGCCTTCTCGTCGCCGGGCAGCACGTATTCCGTGCCTTCCCAGGGCGAGAGGAAGTCGAAGTTGCGGAACTCCTGGTTCAGCTTCACCGGCTCGTAGACGACGCGCTTCTGCTCGTCGTCATAGCGGACCTCGACGAAGCCGGTCAGCGGGAAGTCCTTGCGCAGCGGATAGCCCTCGAAACCGTAATCGGTGAGGATGCGGCGCAGGTCAGGATGGCCCGAGAACAGGATGCCGTAGAAATCATAGGCCTCGCGCTCATACCAGTTCGCGGCCGGGAAGACCTCGATCACGGAGGGGACCGGAGTCGCCTCGTCGGTGCGGACCTTGACGCGGACGCGGCGGTTATGCCGCGGCGAGAGCAGGTGGTAGACGACCTCGAAGCGCTGCTCGCGCCCGGGATAGTCGGCACCGGCGATGTCGGTGAAATTGACGAAGCGGAAGCGCGGATCGTCATAGAGCGTGCGCAGCACCTGGACGATGGCGCCGGTCTCGGCCTCGACGGTGAGCTCATCGAAAGCGACGAGCGCGTTCGTGACCGCGCCGGGCAGCGCCGCCTTGATCTCTTCGCCCAATGTCACGAGCGCTTCGCTCATCATCTCACCATCAGGTCATTCCGGGGGGCGCGCCGCAGGCGCGATCCCGGAATCCATGAACACAGTCGGAGCCATTCTCCGGAACACCTGTGCTCATGGGTTCCGGGCTCCTCGCTACGCTCGACCCCGGAAAGACGCCGGGGCCGAAATTCCTTACCGCTCGATCGTGCCCGTGCGGCGAATCTTCTTCTGCAGCAGCAGCACGCCGTAGAGCAGGGCTTCAGCCGTCGGCGGGCAACCCGGCACATAGATGTCGATCGGCACGATGCGGTCGCAGCCGCGCACCACCGAATAGCTGTAGTGGTAGTAGCCGCCGCCATTGGCGCAGGAGCCCATCGAGATGACGTAGCGCGGCTCCGGCATCTGGTCGTAGACCTTGCGCAAAGCCGGAGCCATCTTATTGGTCAGGGTGCCCGCAACGATCATCACGTCGGACTGACGCGGCGAGGCGCGCGGCGCGAAGCCGAAGCGCTCGACGTCGTAGCGCGGCATCGAGAGCTGCATCATCTCGACCGCGCAGCAGGCGAGACCGAAGGTCATCCACATCAGCGAGCCGGTGCGCGACCAGTTGATCAGGTCGTCGGTGGCGGTGACGAGGAAACCCTTGTCCGCCAGCTCGTTGTTGATCTCGACGAAGAAGGGATCGCGCGAGCCGACGGGCTTGCCGTCGGGGCCGAGAAGACCCTTGGGCGCGGGTGCGACGAGCGGATCGCCGCGATCGATCGCAGTCATGGCCATTAGTTCGACCTTCCGGGTTTCGACGAATCCAACAATGCCGACGGCACGGAGGCAGGCTCACGCGACACTTTGATCAATCCCACTCGAGCGCGCCCTTGCGCCATTCATAGATGAATCCGACGGTCAGCACGCCGAGGAAAATCATCATCGACCAGAAGCCGAACCAGCCGAGCCCGCCGAAGGCGACGGCCCAGGGGAACAGGAAGGCGACCTCGAGGTCGAAGATGATGAAGAGGATGGCGACGAGATAGAAGCGCACGTCGAACTTCATGCGCGCATCGTCGAAGGCGTTGAAGCCGCACTCATAGGCCGAGAGCTTCTCGGCATCCGGCTTGGAATAGGCGACGGCGAAGGGCGCGATCAGCAGAGCCAGGCCGATCACCAGCGACAGGCCGATGAAGATGGCCAGCGGCAGATAATCGGACAGCAGGGACTGCACAGGAAGAGCTTGCATGTGACACCCCGCAAAAGCCGGCGCGCCGGCTGCGCACCCCAATCTCGCCAGTCGATTAGCCCCTGCTTTAGAATCACGCAAGGGTTTGCCGCGTCGCACAAAGCGGGCAGCGCCATGCCCGCCCCGCATGCACCAGCGTCATCACGACAGGAGCGGGAAAACCGCGCGGTTCGGCCGGATTTTTGCCCCTCCCCCGCGCAAACGCAAGCAGGCGGTTGTCGCGGCGCGTCCGGTCATGGCAGATCGGCCCTAACGTCAGCGTTCCGGAGATTCCCGACGATTCGCGCGGCGCACAGCCCAAAGGCAACGCAAGAGGCGGTTTTTCAGCGATGTTCAGGCCATCCGTGCAGGTTGAACCCGCCACGACGTCAGCCTCGGGAATAGCGGAAACGGCATGTCGCGGCTGAGCGGCGACGCGAGCGCGCTGGCCTTCTGCCTCATCCTCATGACGGCACCGGCGGCGGCACAGACCGTCCGCATGCAATTGCCGCCGGAGCGCCCGTTCGACCTCGACCTGAAGCCGGGCCCGGTCGAACCCGTGGTCGTGGTTCCCGCCCCGCCGGCACCGGCCGAAGCACCGATCCCGACGGCCGCCGCGCCGGGCCCTACCTTGGCGCAGCCGGACGACGACGAAGGGCCGGAATGGCCGCAGCGCACGCCGGGACAGTCCGAGCAGGAGCCGGCCTTCGACCCCGAGGAGAAGCCGGAGCAGCCGGGCATCTCGACGGATCCGGGAACCTCGATCGTTTGCCTGCCGCCGGTCCTGAAGAAGATCCTCGGCAAGATCGCCGACAAATACGGGGCGGTGAAAGTGACCTCGACCTGGCGGCCGCCCTGGCGGGCCCGGCGCGGCTCCTTCCACAAGCGCTGCGAGGCCATGGATTTCCGCGTGCCGGGCGTGAGGCCGCGCGCCGTTCTGGATTTCGCCAGAAACCTGCCCGAGGTCGGCGGAAACAAGGTCTACTGGAACGGGTTGATCCATATCGACACGGGACCACGGCGGCCCTGGTGACGCCCCGGCGATCCCGTGCGCAATGGGCTGGCGGCTGCCGCGGCCCATGTTACAGCTTGCAATGACATCGCGACCGGGGACTGCAGGGCATGACGGCATCGGGTAAAGCCAGCGGCATTCCGGCCCGGCTGGTCATCCTGTCCCTGATCGCGGTGATCGTGGTCCCCGGCCTGCTGTTCGCCGGGCTGCTGCTGCAGCGCTTCGCCGGGTCGGAGAACGAACGCTACCGGCAAGAAGCCCGCGAAGTCGCCAGCGCCGCCGCCTCGATCCTCGACCGCTATCTCGGCGGCTGGCAAACCACGCTGCAGACGCTCGCGACCTCCGAGAACCTGCGCTCGCGCAATTTCGAGGCGTTCTATCGGCAGGCGACTCTGGTCAAGCATTTCGTCGGGGCCGAGATCGGGCTGCGCAGCCTCGACGGCACGCAGATCGTCAATACGCGCTTCCCGTTCGGCACCAAGCTGCCCAACTATCAGTTCGACGTCGACAGCGACGCGATCTCCCTGCGCAAGCCGGTCGTCTCCAATGTCTTCGTCGGCGCCATGACCGGCGAAACGCTGATCACGATGATCATCCCGCTGGAATTCGACGGCCGGCCGGAATTCCTGCTGCATATCAGTGCCAATACCGAGCGACTCAACGATGTGCTGAGACCGGTCGTCCCCGCGGACTGGCTCGTCGCCGTCGGCGACCGGCGCGGGCAATACGTCACACGCTCGCAGGACCATGCCGCCTATAGCGGCAAGGCAGGCGTGCCGGCCTTCCTCGCCAAGGCGACCGGCCAGAGCGGCAATTTCGAGGGCCAGAGCGCGAAGGGCGAACCTGTGCTGGTCGGCTATGTCCGCTCCGACCTCGCCGACTGGCTGATCGCCGCCAGCATCCGGCAGAGCCTCATCCGGCAACCGCTCAACACAGCCCTGCAATCGCTGATCGCGTTCGGACTGGCGGCGCTGCTCGTCTCCTCGCTCGTGGCGCTCTGGCTATGGCGCCTCATCGGCAAGCCGCTGGCGACCCTGACCGCGGCGAGCGCACGGCTCGGCCGGTTGGACGGCCCCATCACCGCGCCGACGCGCTTGCGCGAATTCGCCGCCCTGCGTGATGCCATGTCGGATGCCTCCGAACAGATCCGTTCCGACAGCGCGGCGCTGGAGCAGCGAGTCGCGGCCCGCACGCGCGAGCTGGAGGAGAGCAATGCCCGGCTCGCCGCCGAGATCGAGCAGCGCGCCCGTGTCGAAACCATGCTGGTGCAGGCGCAGAAGATGGAGGCGATCGGCAATCTGACCGGCGGCGTCGCGCACGACTTCAACAACCTGCTGCAGGTCGTCGGCGGCAATCTCCAGCTCCTCGCGCGCGAAATGCCGGGCAACGACAAGGCGCAGGCCCGGATCGAGAAGGCGATGGCCGGCGTCGCGCGCGGCTCGCATCTCGCTGCGCAGCTGCTCGCCTTCGGGCGACGCCAGCCGCTGGAGCCGAAGGTCGTCAATGTCGGGCGCCTGATCCGCGGCATGGACGACCTGCTGCGGCGCACGCTCGGCGAAGCCGTGGAGATCGAGACGGTGATCGCCGGCGGACTGTGGAACACGCTCGTCGACCCCGCCAATCTCGAAAACGCGATCCTCAACCTGGCGATCAATTCGCGCGACGCCATGGGCGGGCGCGGCCGGCTGACGGTGGAGGCCGGCAACGCCTTTCTCGACGACACCTATGCCGCCGCGCATGCCGACGTCGAGGCCGGCCAATATGTCCAGATCGCGGTCAGCGATACCGGCACCGGCATGAGTCGCGAGGTGATCGCGCAGGTCTTCGAGCCGTTCTTCTCGACCAAGCCCGAGGGCAAGGGCACCGGGCTCGGCCTCTCCATGGTCTACGGCTTCGTCAAGCAGTCGGGCGGGCATGTGAAGGTCTACAGCGAGCCCGGACAAGGCACGACGATGCGGCTCTATCTGCCGCGTTCGTCCGAGGCGGAAGACATCCCCGTCGAGGTCGATACCGGCCCTGTGGTCGGCGGCAGCGAGACCATCCTCGTCGTCGAGGACGACGACGCGGTGCGCGATACGGTCATAGGGCTGCTCGAAGGCCTCGGCTACCGCGTGCTCAAGGCGCCGGACGCCCAGAGCGCGCTGGCCGTCGTGGAGAGCGGCGTCGCGATCGACCTGCTCTTCACCGACGTCGTCATGCCCGGCCCGCTGAAGAGCGCCGAACTCGCGCGCAAGGCCAAGGAAAAGCTGCCCCAGCTCAGCGTGCTGTTCACCTCCGGCTATACCGAGAACTCGATCGTGCATGGCGGTCGCCTCGATGCGGGCGTCAACCTGCTGTCGAAGCCTTATGCCCGCGATGCCCTGGCCCGGAAGGTACGGCAGGTGCTGGCGCGCGACGGCAAGATGCCCAAGCCCGCAGCGGAGCAGCCGGAAGTGCAGGCCGCCCCTGCCCCGGAGCGGACGATCTACACGGTGCTGGTCTGCGAGGACGAGACGCTGATCCGGCTCGATACGGTCGACCTGCTGCAGGAGCTCGGTCACATCGCCGTCGAGGCCGAGAACGGCATGCAGGCGCTGGCGCTGCTCGCCAACCGCCCCATCGACATCCTGATGACCGATATCGGCCTGCCCGATCTGCGGGGCGACGAGCTGGCGCGCCGCGCGCGGCAGATGCGCCCGGAGCAGCCGATCGTCTTCGTCACGGGGCACAGCGAGGTGGCGGGCTTCGAAGGCGCGCCGCGCACCGCGCTACTCAAGAAGCCCTATGCCTTCGAAGCCCTGGAGCGGGCGATCGCGGCCGTGATGGCGAAGGAGACGGCGGACAGCTGATCCGCTGGGCGCGAAATGGCGCGTTCTCGCAGCCGCCGATCGCCTATCCCCATCTCGCCGGCCGCGAGGTTTCGACCTAATCGGAAGAGTGGAAGCACGAATGCGCGATCGCCCGCAGGCCTGACGCCGCCAAAGCTCAGCGTCAGTCCGGATGGCGTTGCCGGCTCGACCGATCGGGAGGAACGCGGGATCAAAGATGTGCGAAACGGAGCTGCGGACGGAGATCGCACGGCTCAGCTCGGTGAAGCGCTGATCAGCCGTCCGTAAAGGCTCGCTTGCCGAACCAAAGCCCAAGGAAGGAGAAGAGCCCGAGAGCCGCTCCCGCCTCTACCGCGCCCATGGCGAAACTGCCGAAGACCGCAACCGCGACGCTGAAAAGTGCGATTGCCATGATCTGTCTCCCCCGATCTTAGATTGAAGAGAACCAGGCACCGGTTCATCCCCCGAGTTGGGGGATTGGCCATCGCGAATGTCCCCTAGATTGTCGGCATGGACCCAGCGCCCCGTGAATTGTGCCGCGCTCCACTCAACGTCTGCATGAATCCACGGGCGTGGCCAATGTGCAGGACCTTATCGGTTTACAAGGAGCTGGCGTGGTGGAGGTCCTGACGGGAAGGTCGGCAAGAATCCCGGTAAGAATGCCGGTCCGTCTTTCGATCCAGATGACGGCTTTTCTTGGCTTCAGCACGGCGGCGCACGCTGAGAATGCCGTCGATGTTAGGAGGATCAATACGGTCTGCGTCGAGACCATCCTAAAAAGCTGCAAGGTGCTGACCGCCGGCTTCATCAACAATGACGGTGGTGCCAGCGAGGGCGCTCCGATGCTGGCCTGGCAGACCCAAACCGGCTTCACCCCGGAGGACGGCGTGCTCGGCGGCTTCGTGCTGTTGCAGAGCGAGGCCGGCACATGGAGACGGCGCGATTCCGGCTTTGACGGCTGGCGCTTCTTTCCGCCGCGCGTCAATGAGGACGGCTTGCTGCACGTTCCCGGCTATACTGGCGGAACCGGAGCCTACAATGCTGACAGGCTCTACCGGTGGGACGGAACCGCCTGGCGCGCCGTCGACATGAAGAGCTGGCGCGCGACCATAGCCGAACACGTGCCGAGCGGTCTCCAAATCTGGAAGGGGGTCCAGTACGAATTCCGCGATCCCTGGTCGGGTCTCGTAGCACGTCCCGCACTGTGGCGAAGCGATGACGCCAATTGTTGCCCTACGGGCGGTCAAGCCGAGATCGTCTTCGCCATCACCGATGATCGGCTTGTCGTTACCGAGGTGCGCCATACGGCGCCGAGGCCATGACGGCTGTAAGGTGCCTGTAAGCGCAGGGCGGTCAAATGCCTCTCACCAGGCCGGACGAAGCAGTCGCCGGCCGGAAGCGAGAGGAAACCGAGCATGACCGCCACCAACGCCTTCGACACCGCCCGCGACACCTCCATCGCCCTGACCGATGACGAGCTCGACACCGTGGCCGGCGCCGGCATCGGCCAGAAGATCCTGGGCATCGCCCTTACCACGGGCGGCGTCCTGACCACCGCGACCGGTGTCGTCACCCGCCAGTGGGGCCTCGCCAGCCGCGGCTGCAACATGCTGGTGGACGGCATCGGCCATCTCGAGGCCGCCTGAGCAGGGAAAGCAAAAAGATCGAGTTGCTTGGGCTCCGCCCCCCCTCCCGGGCAAAAGACGACGGGACAGAGGCTTTCCGGGCAGGCTCCATCGGTTCAACCGGTCAGGGAGCCTGCCATGGAGCTGTTCGTCGGTCTTGATGCGTCTGTCGCACCACCAGCATCTGCGCGACGGACACCGATGGTGAGCTGATCCGGGAGAGCAGGATCGAGACCGAGCCGGACGCGTTCCGCCGATCTCGGGCCTATCCGGAGCGCAAGAGAATTTCGGTTGCTTCAGCGTAGCCGTCGCATCCGATATGGTGGGCGGTGACGGGCTCGAACCGCCGACCCTCTCGGTGTAAACGAGATGCTCTACCAACTGAGCTAACCGCCCCGCAGCAGCCGTTTAATGCCTCGCCTTCCAGCCTTCAAGCCTTAGCTTGTGGGCAAGTCCCAAGCTAGGCCCACTCCGCGACGATCTGATGATTCCGAGATTCGCCGGGAATGTGCGGGATCCGCCCGATACAGAGCCGGCCCATGACGGTGCCGGGTCCCTGCAGGCCTGCGAAATCCGGCGTTGCGGAGGCGTGAATCGAGCCTTGCGAGGCGATTTCCACCGCCAATCAGCGAACCAACAATTTGATGACAGCTCGTGCTTGACACTTCGCGCCCGGCGCCATAATCCCAACCGCGCTGGGGCCGAGGCCATCAGCCGCCCGCGCGGGCGTAGCTCAGTTGGTTAGAGTGCCGGCCTGTCACGCCGGAGGTCGCGGGTTCGAGCCCCGTCGCCCGCGCCATATTTTCAGTACATCTTCAGCCGCCTGACAGCGCAAGCTGAAGTAAAGACCTCGCTGGAGGCCAGTGCCTTCAGCCGCCCGCGCGGGCGTAGCTCAGTTGGTTAGAGTGCCGGCCTGTCACGCCGGAGGTCGCGGGTTCGAGCCCCGTCGCCCGCGCCATTTCCCTTCCCTTCGACAATCCCATCGTATCGCCCAATCGGGGCGCCGAGCCTTCTGCCGGCACTGCGAGCGGCGATCCGCGCATGCGACTACGGCGGCGCGGCGGCGATCTGCTCCCGCCAGGCTGCGCGCTTGAGCCACCCTGCCCCAGTAACAAAAAAAGGCCGCCGGTGGGTGCCGGCGGCCTGTATGCGTTAGTCTCAGCGCCTCAATGTGCGATCTGACCTGCCGCGGCATCGTCCTCGGAGGTCTTCGGCGTCGCGGCCTTCAGATCCTCTTCCCAGACGATCGGCTTCGGCTGACGCACCAGCGCGTGCTGGAGCACCTGATCCATGCGCGAGACCGGAACGATCTCGAGCCCGTTCTTCACCGACTTCGGCAGGTCCACGAGGTCCTTGGCGTTGTCCTCGGGGATCAGCACCTTCTTGATGCCGCCGCGCAGCGCGGCGAGCAGCTTCTCCTTCAGGCCGCCGATCGGCAGCACCCTGCCCCGCAGCGTCACCTCGCCGGTCATGGCGATGTCACGCCGGATCGGGATGCCCGTCAGCACCGAGACGATGGCGGTGGCCATCGCGATGCCGGCGGAAGGTCCGTCCTTCGGGGTCGCCCCCTCGGGAACGTGGACGTGGATGTCGCGCCGGTCGAAGAGCGGCGGCTCGACACCGAAATCGATGGCCCGCGAGCGGACATAGGATGCCGCCGCAGAGATCGATTCCTTCATCACCTCGCGCAGATTGCCGGTGACGGTCATCCTGCCCTTGCCGGGCATCATCACGCCTTCGATGGTGAGAAGCTCACCACCGACCTCGGTCCAGGCCAGACCGGTGACGACACCGACCTGGTCCTCGGTCTCCGCCTCGCCATAGCGGTAGCGCGGCGGGCCGAGATACTCCTCGAGCACGGTGGGCGTGACAGCAACCTTCTTCTTCTTCGAGAGCACGATCTCCTTCACCGCCTTGCGGACGGTGTTGGCGATCTCGCGCTCGAGATTGCGGACGCCGGCTTCACGCGTATAGCGCCGGACCAGCGTCATCAGCGCCTCGTCGTCGATCGACCATTCCTTCGACTCGAGCCCGTGCTTCTTGATCGCGCCCGGGATCAGGTGGCGACGCGAGATCTCGACCTTCTCATCCTCGGTGTAACCGGCGATGCGGATGACCTCCATCCGGTCCAGCAGGGCCGGCGGGATGTTGAGCGTGTTGGCCGTGGTCACGAACATCACGTTCGACAGGTCGTAGTCGACCTCGAGATAATGGTCGTTGAAGGTCGAGTTCTGCTCGGGATCGAGCACCTCGAGCAGGGCCGCCGACGGATCGCCGCGGAAGTCCTGGCCCATCTTGTCGATTTCGTCGAGCAGGATGAGCGGATTCGAGGTCTTGGCCTTCTTCATCGACTGGATGATCTTGCCGGGCATCGAGCCGATATAGGTGCGGCGGTGACCGCGGATCTCGGCCTCGTCACGCACGCCGCCAAGCGACATGCGCACGAACTCGCGGCCGGTCGCCTTGGCGATCGACTTGCCGAGCGAGGTCTTGCCGACGCCCGGAGGGCCGACAAGGCACAGGATCGGGCCGGCGAGCCGGTTGGCGCGCTGCTGCACGGCGAGGTATTCGACGATCCGGTCCTTGACCTTGTCGAGGCCGAAGTGATCGTCGTCGAGCACCTGCTGGGCCGCGGCGAGGTCCTTCTTGATCTTCGAGCGCTTCTGCCAGGGGATGCCGAGCAGCCAGTCGAGATAGTTGCGCACGACCGTCGCCTCGGCGGACATCGGCGACATCTGCCTGAGCTTCTTGACCTCGGCCAGCGCCTTGTCACGCGCCTCCTTGGTCAGCTTGGTCTTGGCGATGCGCTCTTCCAGCTCGGCGAGCTCGTCACGGCCTTCCTCGCCGTCGCCGAGTTCCTTCTGGATCGCCTTCATCTGCTCGTTCAGATAGTACTCGCGCTGGGTCTTCTCCATCTGGCGCTTGACGCGCGAGCGGATGCGCTTCTCGACCTGGAGAACCGACATCTCGCTTTCCATCAGCGAGAGCACCTTCTCGAGGCGGTGAGCGACGTTCATCACCTCCAGAACGGCCTGGCGGTCGACGATCTTCACGGCGAGATGCGAGGCCACGGTGTCGGCGAGCTTGGCCGGCTCGTCGATCTGCGAAACCGCGGCGACGATCTCGGGCGAGATCTTCTTGTTGAGCTTCACATAGCTCTCGAACTCGCTGACGACCGAACGGCCGAGCGCCTCGACCTCGACCTTCTTGCCGGGCTCCTCTTCGAGCGCGACCGCCTCGGCCTGGTAGAAACTGTCATCGGCGCTGTAGCTCAGCGCCTTGGCACGGCCGACGCCCTCGACCAGCACCTTAACGGTGGAATCGGGAAGCTTCAGCAGCTGCAGGACGCGAGCGAGCGTGCCGATCTGGAAGATGTCCTTGGTCTCCGGATCGTCGTCGCCAGCGTTCTTCTGGGTGGCGAGCAGGATCAGTCCGTCGTTCTTGACCACCTCCTCGAGCGCGCGAATGGACTTCTCGCGGCCGACGAAGAGCGGCACGATCATGTGCGGGAAAACGACGATGTCGCGCAGGGGCAGAACCGGGTAAGTGCCGGTGGTGCCGGGGACGAGCGGGGCGCGGGGCGTCGAGCCTGTCATGTCTTGTCCTTCAAGTTTTCGCCCGACCGACCCCCTGATGGGCGACCGAACCGGACGTTCCGCGCCGGCGCGACCATTCGCGCCAACCGCCCCTGCGACTCACGCCCTCGACAGGCACGCTGCATCGCAGGTGGACTTAAAGTGGATGCTTCCCGGCTCGCTTTCAAGCGACCCGCCGGCGCAGTCCACCGCAGCTTCCACCGCATGCCGGAACACGAAGCCGCGATGGCGGTGCGGGCGGAGGCAGTCTCGCGCAGTTCTGCGAGCCAACCCTCCAAAGCAAAACGCGCGCCAGACGGCGCGCGTTCGAAAATGGGGCAGATTAACGTTAGGTCAGGCCGAAGCCGACTTGGTCTCTTCTTCCCGGTCCGAATAGATGAACAATGGCCGCGACTTCGTCTCGACGGCCTCAGGCCCGATGACGACCTGCTCGACGCCTTCCAGCCCCGGCAGCTCGTACATGGTCTCGAGCAGGATGCCCTCCATGATCGAGCGCAGGCCACGGGCGCCGGTCTTGCGCTCGATCGCCTTGCGCGCGATCAGGCTGACCGCCTCGTCGGTGAAGGTCAGCTCGGTGTCCTCCATCTCGAACAGGCGCTGATACTGCTTGACCAGCGCGTTCTTCGGCTCGGTCAGGATCGTCTTGAGCGCGGCTTCGTCGAGGTCCTCGAGCGTCGCCAGCACCGGCAGGCGGCCGACGAATTCCGGGATCAGGCCGAACTTCAGCAGATCCTCGGGCTCGACCTCGCGGAAGATCGCGCCGGTGCGCCGGTCGTCGGGAGCCTTCACGGTCGCGCCGAAGCCGATCGAGGTACCCTTGCCGCGGCCGGAGATGATCTTGTCCAGCCCGGCGAAGGCGCCGCCGCAGATGAACAGGATGTTGGTGGTATCGACCTGCAGGAACTCCTGCTGCGGATGCTTGCGCCCGCCCTGCGGCGGCACGGAGGCGACGGTGCCTTCCATGATCTTGAGCAGCGCCTGCTGGACGCCCTCGCCCGAAACATCGCGGGTTATCGAGGGATTGTCCGACTTGCGGCTGATCTTGTCGATCTCGTCGATGTAGACGATGCCGCGCTGCGCCCGCTCGACATTGTAGTCGGAGGCCTGGAGCAGCTTCAGGATGATGTTCTCGACATCCTCGCCGACATAGCCGGCCTCGGTCAGCGTCGTCGCATCCGCCATGGTGAAGGGCACGTCGAGGATGCGGGCGAGCGTCTGCGCGAGCAGCGTCTTGCCCGAGCCGGTCGGCCCGATCAGCAGGATGTTGGACTTCGCCAGCTCGACGTCGTTGTGCTTCGTCGCGTGCGAGAGCCGCTTGTAATGATTGTGGACGGCGACGGAGAGCACCTTCTTGGCGTGATCCTGGCCGATGACATAGTCGTCGAGGACCTTGCGGATCTCCTTCGGCGTCGGCACCCCGTCCTTCGACTTCACCAGCGCGGACTTGGACTCCTCGCGGATGATGTCCATGCACAGCTCGACGCACTCGTCGCAGATGAACACCGTCGGGCCCGCGATCAGCTTGCGAACCTCGTGCTGGCTCTTGCCGCAGAACGAGCAGTAGAGCGTGCTCTTCGAATCGCCGCTGCTGACCTTACTCATTGTCGATCTCCATCTCGGGAGGCGAAGCCAGCCACCGAATAACGGCAAGCCGATGTCGTCTCTCCGTCATAGTAGGCGCTCAGATCACGATTATTAGGTTAACGCATCGCCATGGCGCAGGCGCCGACGAAACTGCCCCAAAACCGAACCTCTCGAGCGCCCTGCGCGCTCTTCCGATGAGCCTCATGCAAACATGAGGCCTAGTGATAGGCAATATGGCCCCTCCTGCGCGGCACGCCAAGCCTTGGCCGCGCAGGAGAGTCCGGATCGTTCAGGCGACCTCTTCCGGTCGCTTGTCGATGACCTTGTCGATCAGGCCGAAATCGCGGGCCTGCTCGGAGGTCATGAAATTGTCGCGCTCCAGCGCCGCCTCGATGTCCTCATAAGGGCGGCCGGTATGCTTGACGTAGATCTCGTTCAGGCGCCGCTTCAGGCTCTCGACCTCGCGGGCATGAATCAGGATGTCCGTCACCTGGCCCTGGAAGCCCCCGGAGGGCTGGTGGACCATGATGCGGGCGTTCGGCAGGGCGAAGCGCATGTCCTTGGCGCCGGCGGTGAGCAGCAGCGAGCCCATCGAGGCGGCCTGGCCGACGCAGAGCGTCGTCACCGGGCAGCGGATGAACTGCATGGTGTCGTAGATCGACAGGCCCGAGGTGACCACGCCGCCAGGCGAGTTGATGTAGAAGGAGATTTCCTTCTTCGGGTTCTCGGCCTCGAGGAAGAGCAGCTGGGCGACGATCAGCGAGGCGGAATAATCCTCGACCGGCCCCGTCAGGAAGATGATCCGCTCACGCAGCAGGCGCGAATAGATGTCGAAGGCACGCTCGCCGCGGCTCGACTGCTCGACCACCATCGGGACGAGATTGTTGTAGGTCTCGATTGGATCGCGCATCGCAGCCAGTCCTTGAAGTGCGGGGGGCGGGAATCAGCCGGTATCGGCGAAGGCCCCACATAAGCATGCCGGCCCCGCCTGAAAAGGGAAGCGCCGCCCGGCCGAAGCCGGGCGGCGCAAATCAGACGCGTGATTGCCGAAACGGGTTCAGGCCGAGGCCTCGTCGCTGGCGGCGGCCTTCTTGGCCTTCTTGGCCTTGGCCGGCTTGGCCTTGGCCTCGCCCTCTTCCTCGTCGTCGGCGAAGAGCTCTTCGCGGGAGACGGTCTTGTCCTCGACCTTCACCTGACCGAGCAGATGATCGACGACCTTCTCCTCGAAGATCGGGGCGCGGATCTCGGCGAGCGCCTGCGGGTTCTTGCGGTAGAACTCCCAGACTTCCTTCTCCTGGCCCGGGAACTGGCGGGCGCGCTCGATCAGGGCCTGCGTCACTTCGTCGTCGGCGATCTGGATCTTGGCCTGCTCGCCGATCTCGGCGAGGACGAGGCCGAGACGAACCCGGCGCTCGGCGATCTTGCGATACTCGGCCCGGGCGTCCTCCTCGGTGGTGTCCTCGTCCGCGAAGGTCTTGTTGGCCTGCTTCATATCGGCCTCGACCTGGCTCCAGACGGCGCCGAACTCCTGGTCGACCAGGGTCGGCGGCAGCTCGAAGGCGTATTTGGTGTCGAGCGCGTCGAGCAGGCTCTTCTTCAGCTTGCGACGCGACTGGGTGCCGAGCTCGCGGCCGAGCTGCTCGCGAATCGCGGCCTTCAGCGCATCGAGCGATTCCATACCGAAGCCCTTGGCGAGCTCGTCGTCGATGGTGAGCTCGCCCGGCGCCTGCACGTCGTCGACGGTCACGGCGAACTCGGCCGGCTTACCGGCGAGATGCGTGGCAGTGTAGTTCTCGGGGAAGGTCACCGAAACGGTGCGGCTCTCGCCCTTCTTGGCGCCCTCGAGCTGGTCCTCGAAGCCCGGGATGAACTGGCCGGAGCCGAGATCGAGCGGGATGCCCGTGCCGGTGCCGCCGTCGAAGGGCTCGCCATCGAGCGTGCCGGTGAAGGAGATCAGCAGGCGATCGCCCTTCCCCGCCACGGCATCGTCGCCCTTGCTGGAGAACGGACGATTCTGGGAGGCCATGCGCTCGAGCGCGGCATCGACATCGGCCTCGGGGATCTCGGCGACCGGCTTGACCAGCGCCACGTCCGACAGGTCGGCGAGCTCGATCTTCGGCAGCACCTCGAGGGCGACCGTGAAGGCGAGATCGCCCTTGGCCTCCATCGCGGCCTCGATCTCGTCCTTGTTCTCGGGGAACTTGATCTGCGGCTCGAAAGCGAGCTTCAGGCCGTTATCGGAGACGATCTTCTGATTGGCCTCGTTGACGGCGTTCTGCACGACGTCGGCCATGACCGAGCGGCCATAGAGACGGCGCAGATGGCCGACCGGGACCTTGCCGGGGCGGAAGCCGTTGATGCGGGCCTTGCCCTGCAGGTTCTGCAGTTCGTCATCGAGCCTCGTCTTCAGGTCGGCGGCGTTCAGCACCACCTGAAATTCGCGCTTGAGGCCCTGGGACAGGGTTTCGGTCACGTTCATCGTTCTGATCCGCCAACAGCTCGTTACTTCAATGTCCAAAGCGCGACGCCGGATGACCGCCGCCGCGCTCGCGAAATCCGAATCCTGGTGCGGGCGAAGGGACTCGAACCCCCACGACTTGCGTCGGCGGAACCTAAATCCGCTGCGTCTACCAGTTCCGCCACGCCCGCCAACCCGATAGGCCGCGTGCGAGCAAACGCACCGCCGCCATCGTTGGGCCGCGGTCCTATACGCATTTCGGACGGAGTATGCAGCAAAAAAATGCGACGTTTCTGCGAAGGCGGTTGCAGAAGGGGCGCTCTCGCCAGCGTCGACGCCCCGCGCTATGTCGCTTGGTCATGAAAACCGATCTTTCCAAGCCCGCGATCAAGGCCCGGCCGAATCGCCGCCAGGCGCTGGCCGGGCTGGCCGGCCTGGCGGCGCTCGCCGGCACGACGCCGACACGCGCGCAGGACGCGACACCCGCCCCCGGGCAGCCCGCGGAGCCGGCCGCCACCACCGCTCGCGAGCTCACCGCCGTCCCAGGCAAGACCCGGCTGCGACCATCACCGGCGACCGAAAGCGAGATCTGGAGCTTCGACGGCAATGCGCCCGGGCCGACCCTGCGCGTCAAGCTCGGCGAGACCCTGCGCATCCGGTTGCTGAACCGGACCGACAAGCCGCTATCCCTGCACTGGCACGGGCTGCGCCACGACCAGACCATGGACGGCGTCGGCGGCTTCAGCCAGGAGCCCGTCGCACCGGGCGACAGCTTCGAATACCGGCTGACGCCGCGCGATCCCGGCAGCTACCTCTACCGCCCGCTTCTGCTCGGGGGATCATCGGAGCCTGCGGGCCGCGGCCTCTCCGGACTGCTCGTCGTCGAGGAGAAGGAGCCGCCGGCCGTCGATCT
Organism: Allobosea sp.; assembly: GCF_017308075.1. Classification (GTDB taxonomy): domain Bacteria; phylum Pseudomonadota; class Alphaproteobacteria; order Rhizobiales; family Beijerinckiaceae; genus Allobosea. The sequence continues at coordinate 123,127 of NZ_JAFKFX010000031.1, read as the reverse complement.
CGACCTGCCCGTGCTGGTCGGTGACTGGCTGCTCGGCGACGACCACAAGCTGCTGCCCTTCCCCGCCACGGCGCAGGAAGGCGCCGCCGCCGGCCGGCTCGGCAGCTGGCTCACCGTCAACGGCAAGCCGCCGCCGGAGCGGATCGGGCTGGCGCCGGGCGCGCGCGTAAGGCTGCGCCTCGCCAATGCCTGCAATGCCCGGATCATGCGCCTGCGCTTCGACGGGCTGAAGGCCTTCGTCGTCGCCGTCGACGGGCAACCGACCGAGACCTTCGAACCGGTGCGGGCGCAACTGCCCTTCGCGCCCGGCACGCGCTACGACGTGATCTTCGACATGCCCGAGGAGAACGGCGCCAGCGCCAGCGTCACCGCGCTGATCGGTCCGGGCATGCCGCTGGTGCGCTTCGTCAGCGAGGCCGGCAAGAGCGCCGTGCAGCGCAAGGCATCCGGCCCGATAGCGGCGCTCGCGCCCAATCCGGCGCTGCCGGCCGCGGTCAGGCTGCAGAACGCCAGCCGCGCCGAGATCATCGTCGAGGGCGGCGCCAAGATCGACGCCGACAACAAGCTCAACCTCTCCGGTATCGACCAGGCCCGGCCATGGCGCCTCAATGGCACGACCGGGGATCCGCAGGGCAAGCCGCTGCTCAGCGTCCGGCGCGGCACGCCGGTGGTGATCGGCATCACCAACAAGACCGATTTCCTGCAGCCCTTCCATGTCCACGGCCACAGCTTCCGGCTACTGCACCCGCTCGACGATGGCTGGGAGCCTTATTTCCTCGACACGGTGCAGATCCCGGAGGGCAAGCGCCTGCACATCGCCTTCATCGCCGACAATCCGGGGCGCTGGCTGATCTCCTCGACGGTGCTGGAGCGTTTCGACTTCGGCCTCTGGACCTGGTTCGAGGTCATCTGAGCCGGAGCTCGGCCCAAACCGCGTTCAGCGCACCTCGACCTCGCGGCCGAGGAGCCGCGCAAGCTGCTTCAAACGCCCGGTGACGCGCTGGCTGGCGAGCGCGCGGAACTCCGGCGGCAGGCTCAGGATCAGGCGCCGGTCGTCACAGACGAGCCTGGTTTGCGAGAGGATGCCGGGCATGCCGGCCGACATCAGATAGGCGACGCGCAGGATCGCCGCGACGATATGCGCGCGCTCGAGAAAGCGCGGGCTGAGCAGGCGGCGAAGGCCCTCCGCCGCGGGCGCGGAGCCCTTCAGCCCAGCATAACGATAGAACGCCGTCAGCGAGAGGAAGGCACGTCCGGCATGGTCGACGCCGCTGAACGGCGCATGGGCGATGACGTTGAGGGTCTGCTCGCCGCGATAATCGGGATGGGCGCGCCAGCCGATATCGGAGAGCAGGCAGGCGGCGGTCTGGAGCCGTTTCAGCGCGGGCTCGTCGTTCGGAAAGGCGCTGTCGAGCAGGCCCTCGACCCAGGGGACCAGATCGGCGGCATGGCGCGGATCGCGGGCGCGCAGCTGGTTGTAGTCCTGGGCGCCACGCAGCAAGGCATCGATGTCCTGCTCCTTGGGCGCGAGCTGCTCATGCATCAGCCCCTCGCGAACGCCATGAGCCGAGATCACGACCTGGCGCGGGCGACCGCGCTTGATCAGCTGATCAAGGACGAGCGCACCATAGGCGAGCAGTGGCCGCCGGGCGGAAGAGATCGCCTCGATCGATTCCAACATGGTGGCATCGGCGCGCTCGACCAGCCGCACGAACTCGCTCGCCTCGCGCGCCGGCACGGTATAGCCATGCATGACATTGAGCGGGTAGCCCGACTGGCGCTGGTGCAGCGTCGCCAGCGCGCGCCAGGTGCCGCCGACCGCGAAGAAATCGCGGCCGCGCATCGCGGCGAGCTGGGGATGACCGTCGAGATCCTCGCGCACGATCTTCTCGGCCGCCTTGATCGAGTTCTGCGAGCGGTCCATCAGCGCAAGGCCGCCGAGCGCAAGACTGACGCCCTCCCCGACCTTGCTGCCGTCGACGGCCACGAGTTCGAGCGAGCCGCCCCCGAGATCGCCGACCACGCCGTTCGGCCGGTCGAAGCCCGAGATGACGCCGAGCGCCGAGAGATAGGCCTCGCGATCGCCCGAGATCAGCTCGATCGGCTGGCCGACCGCCGCCTCGGCCCGGGCGATGAAATCCGGGCCGTTCGAAGCATAGCGCGCCGCCGCCGTGGCGATGACACGCAATTGCGCGACATGCATCGCCTCGCAGAGGATGCGGAAGCGGACCAGCGCCGCCAGGGCCTTCTCGACGGCGGCGGCGGCGAGCATGCCGGTCGTCGCGACCTGACGGCCGAGCCCCGCCATCTCCTTCTCATTGAAAACCTGCCCCGGTGCCCGGGACAGGTTCTCATAGACGACGAGGCGGACCGAATTCGAACCGATATCGATGATCGCGACGGTGTCACCCAGACTCAAGCGACCCTGTGCCTGCTCAGGCCTTCTTGCCGGAACGGCGGGAAAGGCTGCGAGGACTTGAACTGGAGAGTGATTTTCCACGACCGGACAGGCTCGGATTCGTCATGAAATACTTGTGGGCGTTGAACGACTCTTCGGCCGACGGCGGGACAATGCGTCGCGAGCCGCCATCGGGCAAGATGGTCCAGCTCTGTTCGTTGTCGAGAAAATTCGCCAGCATGATCTGCTCGAGCAGCTGCTGATGCACGGTGGGGTTGAGGATCGGCGTCAGCGCCTCCACACGGCGGTCGAGGTTGCGCGGCATCAGATCGGCCGAGGAGATATAGAGCTTGGCGCGCGGCGAAGGCATGCCGTGCCCGGCACCGAAGGCGTAGACGCGAGTATGCTCGAGGAAGCGCCCGACGATCGACTTGACCCGGATGTTCTCGGAAAGCCCGGGCACACCGGGACGCAGGCAACAGATACCGCGCACGACGAAATCGATCTGCACGCCGGCCTGGCTGGCATCGTAGAGCGCGTCGATGATCTCGGGATCGACCAGCGAATTGCACTTGCCCCAGATCGCGCCCTTACGGCCGGCCTTCACATGCGCGACCTCCTCGGCGATGTCGTCGAGCAGCCGCTTCTTCAGGTTCACCGGCGAGACCGCCATGCGCTCAAGCTCGGCCGGCTCGGCATAGCCGGTGATGAAATTGAAGATCCGCGCCACGTCCTGCGCCATCACCGGATCGGCGGTGAAGAAGGAGACGTCGGTGTAGATGCGCGCCGTGATCGGGTGATAGTTGCCGGTCGCGATATGGCAGTAGGTCACTAGCTGGCCAGCCTCGCGACGGACCACCATCGAGAGCTTGGCGTGGGTCTTGAGCTCGATGAAACCGTAGACCACTTGCACGCCGGCGCGCTCAAGATCCTTGGCCCAGCGGATATTGGCCTCCTCGTCGAAGCGCGCCTTGAGCTCGACCAGCGCCGTCACGGATTTGCCGGCCTCGGCCGCCTCGGCTAGGGCCTGGACAATCGGCGAGTTCGAGGACGTCCGGTAGAGCGTCTGCTTGATCGCCACGACATTGGGATCGCGCGCCGCCTGCTGCAGGAACTGGACGACGACGTCGAAGCTCTCATAGGGGTGATGGACGATCAGGTCCTTCTGACGGATGGCCGCGAAGCAGTCGCCGCCATGCTCGCGGATCCGCTCGGGGAAGCGGGCATTGTAAGGCTTGAACTTCAGGTCCGGCCGGTCGACGCCGACGAGCTGCGAAAGCTCGTTGAGGCCGATCATGCCGTCGACGATCACGATCTCGTCAGGATCGACCCGCAGCTCGCGCACGATCAGCTGGCGCAGATGGTCCGGCGTGTCGGCATGCAGTTCGAGGCGGATCACGACGCCGCGTCGGCGCTGCTTGAGCATGCTCTCGAAGACGCGGACCAGGTCCTCCGCCTCCTCCTCGATGTCGAGATCGGAGTCGCGGATGATGCGGAAGGAGCCGGTTCCCTTGACCTCGTAGCCGGGGAAGAGCTTGCCGATGAACAGCGCGACGAGGTCCTCGAGCATGATGAAGCGCTGCACGCCCTCGCGCGCCAGATCGGGCACCTCGATGAAGCGGTCGATCTTGCCGGGGACGCGGATCAACGCGTCGAGCGCGCGCCCGTCGCTGATGCGCTCGAGCGCGAGCGCCAGGCTGAAGCCGAGATTGGGGATGAACGGGAAGGGATGGGCCGGGTCGATCGCCAGCGGCGTCAGCACGGGGAAGACGTAGTGGAGGAAGCGGTCCTCGAGCCAGACTCGCTCCTGCGGGCCGATATCGGCCGCCTTCAGCAACAGGATACGGTTGTCCTGCAGGTCCTGCCTGAGCTCGACCCAACGGGTCTGCTGGTCGCGCGTCAGGTCGGAGACCGCCGCGCCCAGCGCGACGAGCTGCTCGGCCGGGCTCAAGCCGTCCTGGCTCGGCGTGACCACGCCGGCCTTGAGCTGCTCACGCAGGCCGGAGACCCGGACCATGAAGAACTCGTCGAGATTGTTCGCCGAGATCGAGAGGAAGCGCAGCTGTTCGAGCAGGGGATGATTGCGATTGGAGGCCTCCTCCATCACGCGGCGGTTGAACTGCAGCCAGGACAATTCGCGATTCATGAAGCGCTGCGGCGACCGGCGCAGCTCATGATCGACGGTAAGTGCCGTAATCTCCGGTACCGGTGTCGCTGCCCGCGAAGCCGCCGCCTCGGCCAGATCCTGGTTCATTCGCCTCGCCTTCGCCGCTGCCGCTCGTGTCACTGCCGATCCTGTAGCTGTCATCTGTGTCGGTTTGCCGTCGGCCGACCATCGGCCCACTCATCCTCAAGGCATCCTAGCGTAACGCTTCGATGACATTCGAGGCCCAGCGCCATGAGCAGGGCTCGCGACGACCCCGCTCGCAACGCCATCTCATGACGGTTGCGCATGCCGTGCGGCCCGCTGCCGCAATTGCCGCGCGAACGGCTCGGGAACCTTGCGCTCACCCCCGCTCTCCTGTTTTGGTCGCATGCGAATCCCGCATGCCGCACCAGATATTTCCAGAGAACGATCTTGTCAGAACCCTCCGCCGCCGCCGACCATGACGACATCGTCTACCCCTCGGCCATACCCTTTGCCCTGGCGCATCTGGCCGGCCTCGGCGCGTTCTGGAGCGGCGTGACCGCGACCTCGCTCTGGCTCTGCTTCGGACTCTACTGGCTGCGCATGTTCGCGGTCACGGCAGGCTATCACCGCTACTTCTCGCATCGCTCCTACAAGACCAGCCGCATCGGCCAGTTCGTCCTCGCCTTCCTCGCTCAGTCGACGGCGCAGAAGAGCGTGATCTGGTGGGCCTCGAAGCACCGGCACCATCACCGCTTCGCCGACACCGAGCACGACGTGCACTCGCCGGTCCAGAGTTCCTTCTTCTATTCGCATGTCGGCTGGATCTTCAGCCGCCAGCATCACGAGTTCGACGCTTCCACCGTCACCGACCTGACCCGGTTTCCCGAGCTTCGGCTGCTGCACCGTTTCGAGCTCGCGCCGGCGATCCTGCTCGCCCTCGCCTGCTTCGCCATCGATGGCTGGTCCGGCCTGTTCGTCGGCTTCTTCATCTCGACCGTGCTGGTCTATCACGGCACCTTCTGCATCAACTCGCTGGCGCATGTGCATGGCGACAAGCACTATGTCACCGGAGACGAGAGCCGGAACAATTGGTGGCTGGCGATCATCACCATGGGCGAAGGCTGGCACAACAACCACCATGCCTATCAGTACAGCGTGCGCCAGGGCTTTCGCTGGTGGCAGTGGGACCCGACCTATTACCTGATCCTCGGCCTGTCGAAGCTGCGCCTGGTCTGGGATCTGAAGGCGCCGCCGCAGGCCGTGGTCGACCGCTCGCAGGCCCTGCCGCCGCGCGTGATCGAGCGTTCGGCCGAGCGCCTTGCAGCCTCCGTGCCGGTCGACCGCATCGTGCAGGGCCTGCGCGAGGCCTATGCCGGCACGCCGGCACTACCCGGACTGCATTTGCCGGAATTGCATCTGCCGACGCTGACCCTGCCGGAGCTGCGCGAGGCGCTCGCGACCATGCAGGCCCGTGCCGGCGAGCGGCTCTCCGCGATCCAGGCCCAGGCCCATGAGGCGATGGCGCACTGGCATGTGCCGGCGCTGCCGAGCCGCGAGGAGCTGACGGAGAAGGCCGCGGCGATGTTCGTCAAGACGCCGTCGCTCGACGCCATCGCGGCGCGTGCGCACGACATGCTGGTCGAGGCGATCCATGCCCGGCTGGTGGCGACCCCGGCAGCCGCCAACGCCTGAGGCCTATTCGGCGTCGAACAGGCTGGCCGCGACCTCGCTCGCCATGGCGCGGGTGACGCGGCGGCCGCGCTCCAGCGAGAGCCGGTCGATGGCGTCGACCAGGTCCCGCGCCGCGGCGAAAGAGCGCTCCATGCGCAGCGCCAGCGCCTCGATCGTGCCGGTGTCGACGATCAGCTGCCGGTCGACGAAGAGCTTGACCAGCAGCGCCCGCAGCAAAGCGTCGTCAGGCGCCGCGATCTCGGCTGCCGGCGCGAGCCGCAGGCGCGAGAGCAGGTCCGGCACGCTCAGCCCCCATTGATCCGGGGCCGTTCGCGCCGTCAGCAAGGCGAAGCCGCCGCGCGCCTTGACGGCGTTGAGCAGGTGGAAGAGCGCCCGCTCGTCGAGCTGGCCGGCATCGCAATCCTCGATGACCAGCGCCCCGCCGGAGGCCAGGTGCGGCACCTTGCCCTCGTCGATTTCGCTGGCCTGCAGCGTCCAGGCATGCGCCCGCGCCGCCCAGATCGCGGCAAGATGGGTCTTGCCCGAACCCTCCGGCCCGATGAGGCGCAGCCAGGCATCCGGCCAGGCCGGCCAGCTCTCGACCAGCCCATAGGCCTGCTCATTGGACGGGCCGACGAGAAAATCCTCGACGCCGTGCCGGCTGTCGACCGGCAGGTCGAAAGCGAGCTGACGCGGCCGGCGCGGCGGCTCAGTTCCCGGCATGATTGTCCGAACCGGTGGCGACGAGCTTCTGATCGGGCCGGCCGCGATAGAGATCGCTGGCCAGATACTGACGCAGCGCAAAGCGCATCAGCACGCCGATGACGGCCGCCAGCGGCACCGCCAGCAGGAGCCCGACGAAACCGAACAGCGAACCGAAGGCGAGCAGCGCGAACATCAGCCAGACCGGATGCACGCCGATGGAGTCGCCGACCAGCTTGGGCTGGAGGATGTTGCCCTCGAAGAACTGACCGGCGGCGAAGACCGCGAGCGTCGCCAGCGGCATCGTCCAATCCGGCCAGAACTGCACGATCGCGACGCCGACCGACAGCACAAGCCCGGTCAGCGAGCCGACATAGGGGATGAAGGAGAGGAAGCCGGAGATGATGCCGATCAGGGCGCCGAAATTGACGCCGAGCAGCGAGAGACCGACCGCATAGAACAGCCCGAGCAGTACGCAGACCAGCGCCTGCCCGCGCAGGAAGCCGGCGATGGCAGTGTCCATCTCGTGCAGCAGGCCGCGGATCGTGTCGCGGTGATCGCGTGGCAGCCAGCCATCGACGGTCTCGACCATGCGGTCCCAATCGGCGAGCAGGTAGAAGGCGATGACCGGCGTCAGCACCAGCAGCGAGAAAACACCGATGATCGCGGTCCCGCCCGACCAGAGCGATTGCAGGAGCCCGCCGACCCATTTGGTCGCCTCGCCGACGAAATTGCCGAGCTGGCTCTGGGCATCCTCGGCGAGCTTGGTCCCGCCGAAGCGCTCGAGCAGCGGCGCGCCACGCTCCATGACCAGCGCCTGCAGCTTGGCGGCGACTTCAGGCAGGCGCGCGACGAGGCCGGCGAGCTGCTGACTCAGCAATGGCAGCAGCAGCACCAGCGTCATTACGAAGAACAGCAGGAAGACGCAGAGGATGATGATGGTCGCGGTCAGGCGGCGCATGCCGAGCCGCTCCAGCCTGTCCGCCAGCGGATCAAGCAGATAGGCCAGTGCCAGCGCCGCGATGAACGGCAAGAGCACGTCGCGCAACAGCAGGAGCGCCAGCACGAAGGCCGCAAGGGTGAGAGCCCAGAAGGCGAGTTGACGCTGAAGACTCATCCGCTGTCCTGAACTCGCCGTTACGCATTGTCCGCAGGGCCCGGTGGGCCGGCCGGGGCCCCTAGAGAATAGGAGTGCACCGGCAAGGTTCCAAGCTCAGGCCGCCATATGGCGCAGCCAGAAGGCGAGGTAGGCCGCCATGGAACCGACCGTCAAGAGCGCGACGGTGAGCTGCGCGACCGGGATCGCAGGGCCGAGATCGAGCCCGAAGGCGCGCGAGCCCAGCATCAGCGCAGCGAAGCTGAGCTGCGCCGCCGTATTGAGCTTGCTGACGGCGAAGGGCGCGATCTCGAGCGGCCTCTCCATCAGCCAGGAGAGGATCACGGCGGTGACGATCATGATGTCGCGCGAGACGACCAGGATGACGAGCCAGACCGGTATGGCGCCGACCATGGCGAGGGTGATGTAGATCGAGACGATCAGCGCCTTGTCGGCGACGGGGTCGAGATAGGCGCCGAGCTCGCTTGCCATGTCGAAGCGCTTGGCAATGAAACCGTCGATCGCGTCGGAAATCCCGGCCGCGACGAACAGCAGGAAGGCGGCCAGCCAGCGTTCGTTGATGATCATCACGATCACGAGGGGGACGAGGATCAGACGGCCGATGGTGATCAGGTTCGGAAGCGTCATCGCCAGGGCTCGTCGCCAGGTTCTCGAGCGGAACTACGACTGAAGGCTAATGCATGTGCGGGACAACTGCGAAACGCTTTCGCGGAAGAGGCGCTGCCGGCTTGCCAGCGGGGCCGCCCTTGCCTATCGCTCCCCGCACAGCAAGGAGCGCGGTTTCATGACCAAGACAGGCGGCAACGGGCTGACCTATGCGCAGGCGGGCGTCGATATCGATGCCGGCAATGCCATGGTCGATGCAATCAAGCCTCTGGTGCGTTCGACCCGGCGTCCGGGCGCGGATGCCGAGATCGGCGGTTTCGGCGGCCTGTTCGACCTGAAGGCGGCGGGCTTCAGCGACCCGATCCTGGTCGCGGCCAATGACGGCGTCGGCACCAAGGTGAAGATCGCGATCGAGAGCGGCCGGCATTCGACGATCGGCATCGACCTCGTCGCGATGTGCGTCAACGATCTCGTCGTGCAGGGCGCCGAGCCGCTGCTGTTCCTAGACTACTATGCCACCGGCAAGCTCGACCCGCAGGCCGGCGTCGAGATCGTGCGCGGCATCGCCGACGGCTGCCGCCAGGCCGGCTGCGCCCTGATCGGCGGCGAGACCGCCGAGATGCCGGGCATGTATGCCGACAAGGATTACGACCTCGCCGGCTTTGCCGTCGGCGCCGCCGAGCGCGGCTCGCTGCTGCCCCGCGCCGACCTGGTGGCAGGCGACGTGGTGCTCGGCCTGCCCTCCTCCGGCGTCCACTCCAACGGCTTCTCGCTGGTCCGGCGCATCGTCGCGCTCTCCGGCCTCGCCTGGGAGGCGCCCGCCCCCTTCGCTCCCGAACTGACGCTGGCCGAGGCGCTGCTGACGCCGACCCGGATCTATGTGAGGCCGCTGCTGCAGGCGCTGAAGGCAGCGCCCGGCATCAAGGCGCTGGCGCACATCACCGGCGGCGGCTTCCCCGACAACATCCCGCGCGTCCTGCCCGACGATCTCGGCGTCGCGCTCGATCTGTCCGCGATCCCGGTACCGGCCGTCTTCGGCTGGCTCGCCAAGGTCGGCGGCGTCGCCGAGCGCGAGATGCTGCGCACCTTCAATTGCGGCATCGGCATGATCGTGGTCGCCTCGGCGGCCGAGGCGGATGCGGTCGTCGCCGCGCTGCGCGAGGCCGGAGAAGCGCCGGTCCGGCTCGGCGAGGTCACGCCGGCCGGCAGCGAGGGCCAGGTCGCCTATCACGGGAAGCTCAGCCTGTGAGCACGACGCCGCGGCGGGTCCGCACCGCGATCCTGATCTCGGGCCGCGGCTCGAACATGGTCGCCCTGATCGAGGCGGCGCAGGCGGCCGATTTCCCGGCCGAGATCGTGCTGGTCGCGGCCAACCTGCCGGAGGCTGGCGGGCTCGAGCGCGCCCGGCAGGCCGGCATCGCCACGGCATCCGTCGACCATCGCCCCTTTGGAAAGGACCGCGAGGCCTTCGAACGCAAGCTCGACGAAGTCTTGCGCGTCAACCAGATCGAACTCGTCGCGCTGGCCGGCTTCATGCGCGTGCTGACGCCCTGGTTCGTGACGCGCTGGCAGGGGCGGCTGGTCAATATCCACCCTTCCCTGCTGCCGGACTTCCGCGGCACGCATACCCATGCCCGGGCGCTGGAGGCCGGCGTCGCCGAGCATGGCTGCACCGTGCATTTCGTCGTGCCCGAGCTCGACGCCGGCCCGACCATCCTGCAGGCGAAAGTCCCGGTGCTGCCCGGAGACGACGAGGCGAGCCTGTCGGCGCGGGTGCTGGAGCAGGAGCACATCCTCTATCCGCAGGCGCTGGCGCTTGTCGCGTCGGGCGCAGCGAAGCTGGAAGACGAGGCGCCGGCCAACACCTAGCCGGCCGTCATTCGCGGGCGAAGCGAAGCGCAGACACGAGCATCTCACGACGAGACGGCACGCGCCGGAGCCTCGTCCGGCCCGTCATGCTCGGGTCGAGCCCGAGCATGACGGGCTCCCTGCTGCTACTGAACGCTCGCCACCATCGCGGCCTGTTGCTCCAGCGCGCGCCGCGCCGCAACCTCCTGCTCCTCCTTCTGCCAGCGGCGGAACAGGTCGGCCCGTCTCGCCGGATAGCGCTCCTCGCGCGCCGTCAGCTCGGCGATGCGGTCGGTGCGGAAATGGCGGAAGGCCTGCCGTAGCTCGCACCAGGCGATGACCATGCGCACGCGCTCGAAGAAGGTCAGGCCGATCGGCCAGATCACCCGGCTCGACGGATTGCCGGCCTCGTCGCGATAGCTGATCTCGAGCTTGCGGCCATTGCGGATCGCGGCACGGACGGCCGCGACATCGACCTGATCGACGACCATGTCCTTGCAATAGGCCGGCGCGAACAGCGCCCCATCGAGCAGGATCGGGCGCAGATGCGCCGGCAGCACCGCCGCGACCTTCGAGACGACATCCTCGGCAGCGCGCGCCAGCGTCGGGTCGGCGCGCTCGGAGAGCCAGCGCATGCCGACCAGCACGGCCTCGATCTCGTCGGGAGAGAACATCAGCGGCGGCAGGTCGAAGCCGGCATCGAGGACATAGCCGATGCCGGCCTCGCCGCGCACCGGGACGCCCTGGCGCAGCAGCGCGGCAATGTCGCGATAGACGGTGCGCACGGAGACATCGAGCTCGGAGGCCAGCGTCTCGGCGGTAACAGGGCGGCGGCGACGGCGCAGCCCCTGGATCAGATCGAGCAAACGTTCAGCGCGTTGCATGACGGGGCTTCCGCTTCGGGAAAGATGGATTAGCGTCACTCTGCCGCAGATGCCCTGACAATCATTGTCAGCAGCGTGGCAGCAGTATGGTGGCCGGCCGAGCCGGGGCAGCGGTGTTTCGAGGAGATTTCATGCTGGAACTGCACGTCTTTGGGCCCGGCTTCGGCCTGCCTGACCCCAGCCCGTTCTGTACCAAGGCCATCATCCTGATGGAGATGTCGAGGCTGCCCTATCGTCGGGTCCGCGGCAATCTGCGCAAGGCGCCGAAGGGCAAGTTCCCGGTGCTGGTCGATGAGGGCGAGGTCATCCCCGATACCAGCTTCATCCGGCTGCATCTCGAGCGCAAGCACGGCATCGATTTCGATCACGGACTCAGCGCCGAGCAGCGTGGCCTCGCCTGGGCGGTCGAGAAGATGCTGGAGGACCACCTCTATTGGCATATCGTCCAGGAACGCTGGGCCGACGCCGCGAATTTCGACCGCGGACCGCGCCACTTCTTCAGTGCCGTACCGACGCCCCTGCGCCCGCTGGTCATCGCCATGGTCAAGCGCCAGGTTCGCCGCGACCTGCATGGCCAGGGCATCGGCCGGCACAGCGATGCCGAGCGTCTGGTGCTGGCGCGGCAGGCACTGGGCTCGCTCTCGGGCCTGCTCGGCGGTAAGCCTTACCTCACCGGGCCCGATCCTTGCGGCGGCGACGCGACGCTCGGCGCCTTCATGATCGGCGGGCTGTGCGAAACCTTCGAGTCACCGCTGCGCGCGGCGCTCATCGAGCATCCCAACCTCGTCGCCTATGCCGGCCGGATGCGCGAGCGCTATTTCAAGGTCGACGCGGAGAGCGCGCCGGCCTGACCACAGCCTGCTTCAGGGCCGCTGCAACTTGCAGCGGTCGATGAATTCATAGCCCTTGGCGCGGGCGGAATCGTTGAAGTAGCCGGTCTCGCGAAAGGCCTGGATCTCGTCCTTGGTCATGGAATTGACCGTGCCCTTGGCATAGCAGCTGCAGGGCGAGTGCACCGCCTCGCGGGTCGTGTTCATCAGCCGCGACTGGGTGACGAGGCAGGCATCGAAGGCCCGCAGCTGAATCATGTAGGGCGTCAGGTTCTTGGCGGTCGGATCAGGGGGCGGCAAGGCGCTCGTGCCAGCGGCGGCGAACGCCACCTGCGCCGAAACCAGCATGGACAACCCGGCGACCCAAAAGGCCGCTCCAACCCGCCGCGTGATCATTGTCGAACCGTTCCGTCTTCGCGGCGCAGCCCGAGCGAAAGTCCCGAATCCGCTCTTGAATGACCCGCCTACGCAGCAACGGATGGTCCACAGCACCAGCAAAAAAGCAATGACGCAAAGGTCACAGTTTGCGAATCCAGACCCTGTTGTCGTGGAAGGCGGCACCGCCGAAAGGTGCGATCGAGTCCGCGCCGGTCAAGGTGTTGATGCCGCGGCCGCCGCGATGGGCGCCGTTCGGCCAGATCGACTCGGCGATGACGACGCCGCGTACCAACCCGTCGAACAGCACGGCGTCGAGATGGACCTCGCCGCGGCGGTTGCCGACCAGGATGGCGTCGCCCTGGACGATGCCGAGTCCAGCCGCATCGTCGGGATGCAGCATCAGGGTCGGTCCGCCCTCCTTCTTGCGCGCGGTCGGCGTCTCCGTGAAGGATGAGTTCAGGAAGTTGCGGGCCGGGCTGGTCGCAAGCCGGAAAGGATGCTCGGCATCGGCGGCCTCGATCACGTTCCAATGGTCAGGCATGGCCGGGATCGTGGCATGCGGGCCTGCGAGGCCGGCATTGCTGTTGGGGACCTTGCTCCAATCCGGCTTGAAGCGGAATCGGCCATCCGGCCAGCCGAAGCCCTTGAGATAATGCGCGGCCTCAAAATCTGGCTGGATGTCGTGGAATTCGCTGGCGATCAGCTCCTCGAGCGTACCGCGCCCGGTCTGCTGCAAGGTCCAGTCGACGATCTCGCGCGGGCTCAGCGAAAAGCCGCGATGCTCGGCGCCGAGGCGCTGGGCCAGGGCGCAGATCACCTCATGGTTCGAGCGGCACTCGCCCGGCGGGTCGATCAGCTTGCCGCCCCACATGATGTGCTGGTGGCCGCCCCCCTGATAGAGGTCGTCATGCTCCATGAACTGCGTCGCCGGCAGTACGATGTCGGCCATGGCGGCCGTCTCGGTCATGAACTGCTCGTGCACGACGGTGAAGAGATCGTCGCGGGCGAAGCCGCGCTTCACCAGCTCCTGCTCGGGCGCGACCGTGACCGGGTTGGTATTCTGGATGAACAGCGCCCGGACCGGCTGGCCCTGTCGCAGCGCCGCAGCATCCCCTGTCAGGATGCGGCCGATCTGCGACTGGTCGAGCTGGCGGGTCTTCGGGTCGGCCTTGTCGAGCCCCTCGATCAGGCCCTTGCGCCATTTGTAGACGCCGCTGTTCGAGTGGAAGGCGCCGCCGCCCTCATGCTGCCAGGCACCGGTGACAGCCGGCACGCAGAGCGCCGCATGCATATTGACGGCGCCATTGCGCTGGCGCGCAAAGCCATAGCCGAGCCGGAAATAGCTGCGCTTGCGCGTGCCGACGAGCTGGGCGAAGGCCTCGATCTCCGCGACCGAAAGACCGGTGATCGCCGCCGCCCATTCCGGCGTGCGCGTCGCCAGATGGGCTTCCATTTCCTCGGGCGCATCGGTGAAGCGGGCGAGATAGTCGCGGTCGGCCAGCCCGTCGCGAAACAGCGCATGCATAACGCCGCAGGCGAGCGCGCCATCCGTGCCCGGACGCAGCACGAGGCCGAGATCGGCCTGGTCGATGGTGGCGTTGCGGTAGATGTCGATCGCCACGATCTTGGCGCCGCGTTCCTTACGGGCCTTGACCGCGTGGTGCATGACGTTGACCTGAGTGTGCACCGGGTTGGTGCCCCAGATCACGACGCAGTCGGACTTGGCCATCTCGCGCGGATCGGAACCGGCGAGCCGGCCCGTGCCGGCGATGTAGCCGGTCCAGGCCGATGTGGTGCAGATCGTCGAGAACTGGCCGGAATAACGCTTGGCATGGCGCAGGCGGTTGATGCCGTCGCGCATCACCAGCCCCATCGTACCAGCATAGTAATAGGGCCAGATCGTATCGGCGCCGAACTGCGCCTCCAGCGCGAGGAAGCGCTCGGCGACCTCGTCCAGCGCCTCGTCCCAGGAGATGCGCTCGAAGGCGCCCGAACCCTTGGGCCCGACACGCCGCAGCGGATGCAGCAGGCGGTCGGGATGGTGGATGCGCTCGGCGTAACGCGCGACCTTGGCGCAGATCACCCCGTCGGTGTAGCTCTGGCGCTTGCTGCCACGGACACGGCCGATGCTGCGGCCGTCGATGACCTCGACCTCCAGCGAACAGGCCGAAGGACAATCATGCGGACAGACGGAAGGCAGGCGCTCGACGCGGGGAAGTTCTGTCATCCCTCCTTCCTAGAACAGGTCCAGGCTCGGCGGAAGATCGTTCCCGCCAAAGCCGGCGGCGAGACGGCGCATGGTTCCGATTCGCACCGAATCGACCTCTTCTGGTAGGCAGCAACTTTCCACCCGCCCCGACGCGGCGCATCAACCTCGGGTTAAGACTAATGAATCAGATTGTCGCCGTTGGTCTGGTTTGGGGCGCCTCGGCGCCGGAGTTGTGATGATGCGTTGCGTTGCGTTCCTTGCTGGCCTCGTCGGCCTGGCTTCCGTGCTTGCGGCTCCGGCAAAGGCACAATCTCCGGAATACACCCAGTACACCTCGCCTGAATCGGCCCAGAACTGGCATCTGACGCTGGGTGCCGGCCTGCGCTATCAGCCCGACTATGTCGGCTCCAACGACTACATCTTCCGGCCGCGCGGCATCATCTCGCTCGGGCGCGGCACCAGGAGCACCTGGTGGTCGGCCGAGGACGATGCGATCAGCATCGGCTTCTTCTCCGGCAAGGCCTGGCGCGTCGGCTTCTCCGGCAATCTGCTCTGGGAGCGCAAGGCCAGCACCAATGCGGCGCTGCGCATCACCGGCGTTCCCGACACCAAGTTCGGCGGCGAGGGCGGCGTCTTCGCCGAATTCTACCCGACCTCCTGGCTGCGCGGCCGTGTCGATCTGCGCCGCGGCATCGTCGCGCATGACGGCGTCGTCGCCGAGGTCAAGGTCGAGGCCTTCCAGCGCATCGGCGCCTGGTCGATCGGTGCCGGCCCGCGCATGACCATTGCGAGCGCCGATTATGTCCGCACCTATTTCGGCGGCGCCTGGGCCGGCAATGGTGGCCTGCTGCAACGCTTCAACACCGGCGTCCATTCGGTCGGCGCGATCGCCCAGGCGACCTATGCCTGGAGCGACAAGCTCCAGACCACCGCCTATGTCGAGTACAAGCACCTGGTGGGCGACGCCGCCAAGGCGCCGATCGTCAAGACCTATGGCTCGCGCGACTCGATCACGGTCGGCATCTCCGCGACCTACGCCTTCGATCTCGGCTTCAATTAGCCTGATCGCCGGACATTCCGCCGTCTCGTCAGGGATGGTGGCAGATACAGAAAGGGCGGGCCCTCGCGGACCCGCCCTTCTTGTTATCGACGCCTGAAAGGCGATCGGCTCAGCCGACGATCTCGTTGCCCGAGAAGAACTGGGCGATCTCGATCGCGGCGGTCTCCGGGGCGTCCGAGCCATGGACGGTGTTCTCGCCGACCGACTCGGCGAAGAGCTTGCGGACGGTGCCCTCGGCGGCGTTGGCCGGGTTGGTGGCGCCCATCACCTCGCGATAGGCGGCGATGGCGTTCTCGCCTTCGAGGACCTGCACGACGACCGGGCCGGAGGTCATGAACTCGACGAGCTCGCCGAAGAAGGGACGCGCGCTGTGGACGGCGTAGAAGGTCTCGGCCTGGGCCTTGGTCATCTGGATGCGCTTCTGCGCGACGATGCGCAGGCCGGCCTTCTCGATGACCGCATTGACCGCGCCCGTGAGATTGCGACGCGTCGCATCGGGCTTGAGAATGGAAAAGGTACGCTGGACAGCCATCGTTGTAATCCTTGGGGCAAAATCGGGAGAATGCGGCGCGCTTATAGCGGCGCCCTCCGCCGGCCACAAGGCTGCGACGGCTTGGATCGCAACTGTCCGTCGAGCCCTCATCCTGAGGAGCCGCGCTCCTACGATCGTTCCTCAGGATGAGGGCTCAAAAATCGCACGCACCCGATCGCCCGACCTGGCCTGATCCTCAGTGCCGGGTCAGGAACCTGCGCGCCTCGCGCAGCGCCTCGGCGACCTCCTCGCGGCTCATCTCCTGGGCCAGCTCGGCACGGTGGGCGGCGGCACGACTGCAACCCTTGGCGAGCGCGACGTTGAACCATTTCTGCGCGGCGACCAGATCGACCGGGGCCGTGCGGCCGGCGGCGTGCATCAGGCCGAGCTCGTAATAGGCCTCGGCCGAGGCTTCCATCGGGATCGCCAGCGAGGCCGGGATCGCGCTCATCTCCATGCGTGCCATGACAAACCACCCTGTTTTCACCGTGGCCCGACCCTTCCCGGGCCGCGCTTCTTGATGAGGAGGTTCGAGCCAGGCGGTAAAAGACTCCGCTAAAATTCGCGATGAATCGAAGCTCAACGACTCGTAAGCGCGCGGTTAAATCAACACTCAATTCAGTCTTCCGCGCCGAAACAGCGAATGATTTCAACGCCCTCGAAAAGTTACGCAGCGGCAGGCATTGACGGAGGATTCACCCTCTCGGCCATTCACCGAGAGCTGGCGAGGGACGCAGCGCCATCCGGCTCGCCCTCTTGAAGCCAATTCGGTCTCGGATATAGTTTATATCTGAACCATGCGATCAACGCTGGTCACTGCCAGAGGAGGAACGTCATGAGCCTTCGCCCGTTCGCGATCGCCGCGGCACTCGCCATATTCGCCACCCCGTCCCTCGCCCAGGAGGTCACCGGTACCTGGCTGCGCGACAGCGGCGCTTCCAAGGTGCGCCTCGCCAAATGCGGCGAGGCGGTCTGCGGCACGATCTCCTGGCTCAAGGACAGCAGCGGACCGGCCAAGCTGGGCCAGCGCATCTTCTACGACATGAAGCCGTCAGGTGCCGGAAAATGGAGCGGCAGTGCGTTCAATCCCGAGGACGGCAAGACCTATTCGGGGACGATGAACCTTTCCGGGGACACGCTGACCACGGCCGGCTGCGTCATGGGCGGGCTGATCTGCCGCTCGGTGAAATGGTCGCGGAGCAATTGACTTAAGTCCGCTTGGCCCGGTCAGCCGCCATGGTCGGGCTTGTCCCGACCATCAACGTCTTCGCTTCGCTGATCGAGCACAGTGTTCAAGGCGTGGATGCTCGCCACAAGGGCGAGCATGACGGCCGAGGGTTCAAGCGGCGTCAGCGCGCCTTCTGGCCGAACAGGATCGCCTTCTCCTCCGGCGTCGAGATGCCGGCCGGGTTGCGCAGCTCCGCACCGACGGCAAGCCCACGCTGGACGGCCGGACGCGCCAGCATCGTCTCGAGCCAGCGCGCGACATTGGGGAATTGCGCGATGTCCTGGCCCTGGCGCTCCCAGCCACGGGCCCAGCCGATGCAGGCCATGTCGGCGATCGAATAGGCGTCGCAGATGAATTCGCGGCCTTCGAGGCGCCGGTTCAGCACCCCATAGAGCCGATTCGCCTCATTGGTGTAGCGCTCGATCGCGTAGGGCACCTTCTCCGGCGCGTAGATGCGGAAATGATGGGTCTGGCCGAGCATCGGCCCGAATCCGCCCATCTGCCAGAACAGCCATTCGTCGACGGCGACGCGGGCCCGCTCGTCGGCCGGATAGAATTTCCCGGTCTTGCGGCCGAGATATTGCAGGATCGCACCGGATTCGAAGACCGAGATCGGCGTGCCATCCGGCCCCTGCGGATCGATGATCGCCGGCATCCGGTTGTTCGGCGAGAACGCCAGGAATTCCGGCTTGAACTGGTCGCCCTTGCCGATGTTCACCGGCACGATTTCGTAGGGCAGCCCGCATTCCTCGAGCATGATGGTGATCTTCCAGCCATTCGGTGTCGGCCAGTAATAGAGATCGATCGGCTTGGACTGCTCTTGCGACATGCGTTGCATCCTCGTCTGCGTTGAGGTTGGTCGGTCACTCTAGGGAGCCGGCCGCGGCTGCGTAAGCTGATCGGCCGCGCGTCCAGGGCGGGCGAGCCATGCCGTGAGGGAGCGTAGCCCCGGCCTCAGAGCTCGAGCTTGAAGCCCTCATGGCTCTGTTCGAAGCCGAGCCGCCGGTAGAAGCGGTGCGCCGCCTCGCGGGACTTGTTCGAGGTGAGCTCGACCAGCCCCACCCCGTTGCGCCGGGCGAAATCGACCGCGAAGGCGACCATGACGGCACCGATGCCGCGGCTGCGCTGGGCCGGGTCGACATGCACGCTCTCGAGCTTGGCACGTTTGCGGCCGCGATTGACCAGTCCCGGGATCAGCGTCACCTGCAAGGTGCCGACCACGGCGCCGTCGAGCTCGGCGACGAAGAGCCTGTTATGCGGGCTCGCCGCGACCTCGTCGAACGCGCTGAGATAGGCAGGATGAGCCGCCTCTTCCTCGATCTCGACCTCCGTGCGCGTCTGCTTGGCTGCCCCCATCAGGATCAGGGCCGCGATGCGCGGGGCGTCGGCGCGGATCGCCGCGCGCATTGTGATCCCATGTGGGTTGGACACGTCGTTCATCGCAATCTCCGGGGAAAAGGCCTTGGCAGGCGCGTTCAACCGACGAACAGCCGCCTGGCCATGATCAAGGTGTTGGGGGTGTCCTCGCGCCCGTCGAAACGGGCCTGGCGCTGCAGGAAGAAACCCATGCGCTCGTAGAAGGCGATAGCCGGCTCGTTCTGGCTCTCGACCTCGAGCCGCGCCACCGGCGCATCCGGGAAGCAGGCGAGCGCGACCTGGAGCAGCGTTCGGCCGATGCCCTCGCCCTGCCGCGCCGGCAGGACGTAGAGTCGCGTCAGCAGCGCCGCATGATCAGGCTCGCTGCGGGCCGAGGCCGTGCCGACGACCTCCTCGCCGATCAGCGCGACCAGGAAAACACCGCTCTCGCGCCCGAGCTGAGCGGCGAGCGCATCGAGCGAATGCCAAGCATTGGTAATCTCGGCGACACGACGCCAGCCATAGATGCCATCATAGGTCGCATGCCAGGTCTCGACCAGCAGCGCGCGCACGGCCGACAGATCGGCCGAAGTCGCGTCGCGGATGATGAGACCTTGTTTCACTCAACGCCCACCGAAATCACTCGGCACCATGGTCCGCGAGATACTTTCCGATGCCATCAATATCCGGAAACATGGAATTTCCATTTGGCATGACCAGTCGAATTTGCTTTCGAAGAGCGCCCTCACATCCATTCTTCGCTACTAATTTTCGCAGATAGCGCCGCATGCTCTTTGGAACTGTGTCTTCGACTGGCCTTTTGTCTGTTCCGTGGATCGTAAAAACCCCTTCTTGCGCCGCCAGTCTTCTCGACATGAAATCTGGTAAAACAGGAACAGGATACTTTTTGTAGCTATTGTTTTCCAGATTCGAAAAATCATTAAATGCAATATCGCAATGCTTTATAATATCATCGTCAGTTGATGTACAAATAACATCACTTATACCGTTTAATTTTCCCAACTGAAAGGGCCCCAAAAGCCATATCGTTGGAGAATACCCTTTCTGATAGGGCCCGCAACTTGAGAAATACAACGCAACCGAAAGACTCTCTGTCCAATCAAGAAGCCTTGTAGGCAACCCGTGGTGCTGCATCAGGCACATAAAATCGAACTGCGAGCTCAATGCGCCATCAATTAATCTTGCCCGCCTTCGAAATTCTATTGAATTAAAATGCTCATGCACTCGCTTCCCTCTAAATATAGATGGGATCAATTTAAAATCAGAAGACGGGAGGCCGCGATACCACACAACCTCCCATTTCTTGGTAATATTCAGAATTTGATCACAAAGATCCCCGATTGATTCAAAATAAGACGCCGGATACTCATCCGAATCCATCTATTCGATTCCAAGTTTCGCCTTCAGGATCTCGTTCAGGGCCTGCGGATTGGCCTTGCCGCCCGAGGCCTTCATCGCCTGTCCGACGAACCAGCCGAGCATGGTCGGCTTCGCCTTGACCTGCTCGACCTTGTCCGGATTGGCGGCGATGATCTCGTCGACCGCCTTCTCGATGGCGCCGGTGTCGGTGACCTGCTTCATGCCGCGGGCCTCGACGATCTCGCGGGGATCGCCGCCTTCGGTCCAGAGGATCTCGAACAGGTCCTTGGCGATCTTGCCGGAGATCACGCCCTCGCCGATCAGGTCGACGAGGCCACCGAGCTGGGCAGCCGAGACCGGCGAGGTCGAGACCTCCTTGCCCTCCTTGTTGAGGCGGCCGAACAGCTCGTTGATCACCCAGTTCGCGGCGGCCTTGCCGTCGCGGCCTTTCGCCACCGCCTCGAAATAATCGGCCTGGTCGCGCTCGGCGACCAGCACCGAGGCATCATAGGGCGAGAGCCCGTATTCGGCGATGAAGCGCGCCTTCTTGGCGTCCGGCAGCTCGGGAAGATGCTGCTTCAGATCGTCGACGAAGGCATCGTCGAATTCGAGCGGCAGCAGGTCCGGATCGGGGAAATAGCGGTAGTCGTGCGCCTCCTCCTTGGAGCGCATCGAGCGGGTCTCGCCCTTGCCGGGATCGTAGAGGCGCGTCTCCTGATCGATCGAACCGCCATCCTCGAGGATACCGATCTGGCGGCGGGCCTCGACCTCGACCGCCTGGCCGATGAAGCGGATCGAGTTGACGTTCTTGATCTCGCAGCGCGTGCCGAAGGGCTCGCCCGGCTTGCGCACTGAGACGTTGACGTCGGCGCGCAGATTGCCCTTCTCCATGTCGCCGTCGCAGGAGCCGATATAGCGCAGGATGGTGCGCAGCTTCGAGACATAGGCCTTGGCCTCGTCGGCCGAGCGCAGATCCGGCTTGGAGACGATCTCCATCAGCGCGACGCCCGAACGGTTGAGGTCGACGAAGCTCATGGTCGGGTGCTGGTCGTGCATCGACTTGCCGGCGTCCTGCTCGAGATGCAGGCGCTCGATGCCCACCGTGATCTGCTCGGTCGGCGACAGGTCGACCGCGATCTCGCCCTCCCCGACGATCGGGTGCTTGTACTGGCTGATCTGGTAGCCCTGCGGCAGATCCGGATAGAAGTAGTTCTTGCGGTCGAAGACCGAGCGGTGGTTGATCTGCGCATTCAGGCCGAGCCCGGTGCGGACCGCCTGGCGGACGCATTCCTCGTTGATCACCGGCAGCATCCCGGGCATTGCCGCATCGACCAGGCTAACATGGGCGTTCGGCTCGCCGCCGAAGGCCGTGGAGGAGCCGGAGAACAGCTTGGCGTTGGAGGTCACCTGGGCATGGATCTCCAGGCCGATCACGACCTCCCAGTCGCCGGTTGCCCCCTTGATGAGCTTCTTCGGATCGGCGGGGCGTGAATGGGCGTTCATGGCGATGTTCCGGAAACGGCGGGCGGCCGGCCCTGCCAGAAATTGACGAACCCCTCAGGTAGAGCCTTGCGCAGCCGCCAGCAAGCATCTGTTGCCGCTGCGCCCCGATGGCACCACAATCCCGGCCGCGACACGCAAGGCCGCACGAATGTCGAGTGACGTATCTTGACAATCGTCAGCACTACAGCATTTCTGCCTGACCGCCGGGAAACCGCAGCTCGCGCCGGGCCCGCATTCATTTCGGAGTCACCCATGATCCGCCGTCGCTCCCGCAGGGCGCTTTTCGTCTTGGCGGCCGCCCTCCCGGCCTTCCCGCTCGCGGCGATCGCGCAGGGTGCGCCTCCTGCGCCGCCGGTCACCGTGGCGACGCCGCTGGCCAAGCGGGTTACCAATTGGGACGAGTTCACCGGCCGCTTCGAAGCCGACGAGCAGGTCGAGGTGCGAGCGCGCGTCTCGGGCTTCGTCGACAAGATCCATTTCAAGGACGGCGACATGGTGAAGGCGGGCGACCTGCTCTTCACCATCGACCAGCGGCCCTACACGCTCGCGGTCGACGCCGCGCGCGCCGAAGTCGCCCGCACCAAGGCCCAGGTCGACCTCAACCAGAACGAGGTCGAGCGCGCCGAGGCCTTGACCCAGAACCGGACGATCACCGCCCGCGACATCGACCAGCGCCGCGCCAACCTCAACGGCGCGATCGCCTCGCACCAGGCAGCCGAGGCCAATCTGAAGACGGCCGAGCTCAATCTCGAATGGACGCAGGTGCGCGCGCCGCTCGCCGGCCGGCTCTCCAACCGGCGCGTCGACGCCGGCAACCTGATCGCCGGCGGACAGTCCGGCGCGACCCTGCTGACGACCATCGTCGCGCTCGATCCGATCAAGTTCGTCTTCGACGTCTCGGAGGCCGACTATCTGCGCTATGCCCGTCTCGCCAGCCTGCGCGGCGTCGCCCCGGAGGCACGCGTGCGCCTCTCGGACGAGACGAGCTGGAACCGGACCGGCAAGATCGACTTCGTCGACAACACCCTGAACGCCCGTTCGGGCACGATCCGCGGCCGCGCCGTCTTCGCCAACAGCGACCGCTTCCTGACACCGGGCTCCTTCGGGCGGTTGCGCCTCGATGCCGGCGAGGTCGACGGCCTGCTGGTACCGGATTCGGTGATCGTCTCCGACCAGGCCAACAAGATCGTGCTGACGGTCAGCGCCGACAACAAGGTCGTGCCCAAGCCCGTCACCCTCGGCCAGATCACGGACGGGCTGCGCGTGATCGTGAAGGGGCTGACCGCCGGCGACAGGGTGATCGTCACCGGTCTCGCCAATCCCATGGTCCGGCCCGGCGTGACGGTGACGCCGCAGCAGACCGAGATCAAGGCGGCCGCCGCCAAGTAAGGCGCGCACGCCGCACGACGCCAGCGGACGGTATCGCCCGTCCGCCTGCCCTTCCTGGCCAGGACCAAAGCATGTTCCGCTTCGCCCATTTCTTCATCGACCGGCCGATCTTCGCGACCGTTCTTTCGGTCCTGCTGACCATCGCCGGCGCGATCACCCTGCGTACGCTGCCGATCGCGGAATATCCCGAGATCGCGCCGCCGACCGTGACGATCACCGCGACCTATCCGGGCGCCTCGGCCGAGGTCGTCGCGGCCACGGTCGCGGCGCCGATCGAGCAGGAGGTCAACGGCGTCGACGACATGCTCTACATCCAGTCGCAGTCGACCGGTGACGGGCGCGTCTCGATCAACGTCGTCTTCAAGGGCGGCACCGATGTCGACCAGGCCCAGGTGCTTGTGCAGAACCGCGTCTCGGCGGCCGAACCACGCCTGCCGCAGGAGGTACGCACGCTCGGCCTGCAGGTCCGCAAGGCCTCGCCGGACTTCCTGATGGTCATCCACATGCTGTCGCCGGACGGCTCGCGCGACCAGCAATACGTCTCGAACTACACCACGCTGAACGTCAAGGACGTGCTGACCCGCGTCGAGGGCGTCGGCGACGTCCAGGTCTTCGGCGCGCGCGACTATTCGATGCGCGTCTGGCTCGATCCGGCCAAGGTCGCCTCGCGCAACCTGACGGCCGGCGATGTCGTCGCGGCGATCCGCGCCGCCAACATCCAGGTCGCGGCGGGCGCGATCAACCAGCCGCCGGCGCAGTCGGACGGCGCCTTCCAGCTCTCGGTCAACACGCTCGGCCGTCTCACCACCGTCGACGAGTTCTACAACATCGTCGTCCGCTCGGATGCGGATGGCGGCACGATCCGGCTGCGCGACGTCGCGCGTGTCGAACTCGGCGCGCAGGACTATCTCTCGAACTCCTATCTCGACAACAAGGAAGCGGTCGCGATCGGCGTGTTCCAGCGCCCGGGCTCGAATGCGCTCGCCGCCTCCGAGGCGCTGATCCGGACGATGGACCAGCTGTCGAAGAACTTCCCGGCCGGCGTCGAGTACAAGATCGTCTACAACCCGACCGAGTTCATCGCGGAATCCGTCTCGGCGGTGGTCACGACGCTGCTCGAGGCGATCCTGCTCGTGGTCGTCGTCGTGGTGCTGTTCCTGCAGACCTGGCGCGCCGCGATCATCCCGATCATCGCGATCCCGGTCTCGCTGGTCGGCACCTTCCTGGTGATGAGCGCGGTCGGCATCTCCTTCAACACGATCTCGCTGCTCGCCCTGGTGCTGGCGATCGGCATCGTCGTCGACGACGCGATCGTCGTCGTCGAGAACGTCGAGCGCTATCTCGCCCAAGGCATGAACGCCAAGGAAGCCGCGCACAAGACGATGGACGAGGTCGGCGGCGCGCTGCTCGCGATCGCGCTCGTGCTCTGCGCCGTGTTCATCCCGACCGCGTTCATCTCCGGCCTGCAGGGCACCTTCTACCAGCAGTTCGCAGTGACCATCGCGGCGTCGACGGCGATCTCCTGCTTCGTCTCGCTGACCCTGTCGCCGGCGATGTCGGCGATCCTGCTGAAGCCGCACAGCCATGAGAAGCCGACCGGCTTCTTCGCGATGCTCGGCGCGCCACTGCGCTGGTTCTTCAAGTATTTCAACATGGCCTTCGACTGGCTGTCGCGCGCCTATGGCGCGGTGACCTCGCGCCTGATCCGCTTCGGCTTCATCATGCTCCTGGTCTATGCCGCACTGATCGCGGTCGCCGGCCAGCGCCTCGCCGCCGTCCCGACCGGACTCGTGCCGCAGCTCGACCGCGGCTATTTCATCGCCGTCTTCCAGTTGCCGCCGGGCTCGTCGCTGCCGCGGACCGACGCGGTTGTGCGCAAGGCGACCGACCTTCTGCTGTCGCGCCCGGGCGTCGCCCATGCCGTCGCCTTCGCCGGCCTGGACGGGGCGACCTTCACGCTCGCCCCCAATTCCGGCGTCGCCTTCGTCACGCTTAGCGACTTCCGCGAGCGCGCCAAGGCCGGCCTCACCACCCAGGGCATCCTGAACGACCTGCGCACCCAGCTCTTCCAGATCGGCGAGGCTTTCGCCCTGGTGGTCGAGCCTCCGGCGGTTCCCGGCATCGGCACAGGCGGCGGCCTGAAGGGTTATGTCCAGGATCGCGGCGGACGCGGGCTCACCGCGCTCGAGGGCGCGACCTGGGCCGTGGCGGGAACAGCGGCCCAGTCGCCCGGCATCCAGCAGCCCTTCACCTTGTTCTCGACCAAGACGCCGCAGATCTATGCCGATATCGACAGGACCAAGGCCGAAATGCTCGGCGTGCCCGTGACCCGGATCTTCGAGACGCTCTCGATCTATATGGGTTCGGCCTATGTTAACGACTTCAACCTGCTCGGCCGGACCTTCCGGGTCACGGCCCAGGCCGACAATCCGCACCGGCTCGACATCCGCGACGTCGCCAATCTGAAGACGCGCAATGCCGATGGCGAGATGGTGCCGATCGGCTCGATCGCGACCTTCTCGGACACGACCGGCGCCTATCGCGTGCCGCGCTACAATCTCTATCCGGCGGCGGAAGTGCAGCTGTCGATGGCACGCGGCTACTCGACCGGCCAGGGCATCGCGGCGGTGGAGAAGATCGCGAGCCAGGTCCTGCCGGCCGGTTTCGGCTTCGAATGGACCGAGATCGCATTGCAGGAAAAGCTCGCCGGCAACACCGCGATCATCGCCTTCGGCCTTGCCGTCGTCTTCGTCTTCCTGCTGCTGGCGGCACTCTACGAAAGCTGGACCTTGCCGCTCGCCGTCATCCTGATCGTGCCGATGTGTATCCTCGCGGCGATGATCGGCGTCAGCTACAAGGATTTCGACCGCAACGTGCTGGTCGATATCGGGCTCGTGGTGCTGGTCGGTCTGGCGGCGAAGAACGCGATCCTGATCGTCGAGTTCGCCAAGCAGGCCGAGGACGAGGGGATGAGCCGGCGCGATGCCGCCATCGCCGCCGCCAGGACCCGTCTGCGGCCGATCCTGATGACCTCGCTCGCCTTCATCCTCGGCGTGCTGCCGCTGACGATCTCGGTCGGCG
The DNA here is from genome assembly GCF_017308075.1 of Allobosea sp. Lineage (GTDB taxonomy): Bacteria > Pseudomonadota > Alphaproteobacteria > Rhizobiales > Beijerinckiaceae > Allobosea. The sequence continues at coordinate 96,824 of NZ_JAFKFX010000031.1, read as the reverse complement.
CCGGCGCTGAGATGCGCCAGGTACTCGGCATTGCGGTGTTCTCCGGCATGATCGGCGTCACCCTGTTCGGCCTGCTGTTCACGCCGGTCTTCTATGTGGTCGTGCGCTGGCTCGCCTCGCTCGCTCCCCAGAAGAAGAAAAAGCCGGCGACGGAAGCCGCGGCGCCCCAGACCCACTGAGGCGCGAACGCAAACGAACCCCGCCCCGGCCACCCGGCCCGGGCGGGGTTTTCGTTTCCGGAGGGCGAAGCCGAGCGCCGGCTCTCAGTTCTGCAGAATCTTAGTTCTGGAGGATCTTGGAGCCCTTGATCGTCACGTCGGAACTCGCGACGGCATTGATCCTGCCGCCGGCCCGGATGTTGACGTCCTTGCCCTTGAGATCGACCGAGCCATCCTTTTTCAAGTGGAGGGAGGCCGCACCGGAATCGAGCAGCATGCCGTCGGCAGCCTCGACGCTGAGCGCCCGGCCGCTGGCGATGGCGAAATCCTTGCTGCTGTCGATGTCGATGCTGACCGCTGCCGCGACATCGAAGGCGCGCGTCGTCAGGCTGATCTGCCTGTTGGCATTAAGGTTGAGCGCGGTCGCGGCAAAGATGCCGATACCGGTACCGGCCGCCAGCCTGATGCCGGCGCCGGATTGCAGCGTGTAGGCGCTGCCGACACTGGTCCTGAAGTTGCTGCCGGCGTTCAACGTCAGCTCGGCCCCGGCGCTGATCGTGCAGTTGCCGCCCACCGTGATACTCAATCCGGTCGGCGCGCTGATCGCGACCGAGCCGCCACGGCCGACATTGATTGCCTGGAGCAAGGCCGCGAGCTGGATTTCGAGTGCGGCCACGCGGCGCGTCAGCGCCTCCACTTCCGGTGTCGCCATCAGACTGCCTCCCCGACGATGCCGTTCTCGACCCGCAGCCGCGGCGAGTGTATCACGGCCCCTGCCGGAGGCAGCACGCAATGACGTTACGGCAGAACGGACCATCGCCGATCCGGGACGCCTGGCAACGGCGGAAAGCAGCGCCGGAAGGAGCAGCAGAGACGTGATGCAAGGCCCCGCCCTGGTCTGGTTCCGCGAGGATCTGCGCCTCTCCGATAATCCGGCTCTGACCGCCGCTCTCGATCACGGCTCGGTCCTCTGCCTCTACATCCTCGACACGTCGCCGAAGCGGCGGGCGCTCGGCGGGGCGGCGCGCTGGTGGCTGTCGCGCTCGCTCACAGCGCTTTCGGCCGCTATCACGGTGCGCGGCGGCGAGCTCCTCGTGATGCGCGGCGATCCCGCGCAGATCCTGCCCCGTCTGGTTCGGGAAGCCGGCATCGGCTTCGTCGCCTGGAACCGGCGCTATGAGGCGCCCGCCATCGCGCTCGACAAGGCCCTGAAAGCCGAGCTCGCGGCGAGCGGGGTCGCGGTGGAGAGCTTCAACGCCGCCCTACTCAACGAGCCCTGGCAGGTGAAGAGCAAGGCAGGCGGGCCGATGCAGGTCTTCACGCCCTATTGGCGCGCCGCCCGCGAGCGCGGCACGCCGCACTCACCCCTGCCGGCGCCGAAGACCATCCGCAAGGCGGAGCTGCCGGCCTCCCTGCGCAGCATGACGCTGTCGGTCGACGAGCTCGGTCTCGAGCCGGGCAAGCCCGACTGGGCCGGCGGTCTGCGCGAAAGCTGGACGCCCGGTGAGGACGGAGCCCAGGCCCGCCTGACCGATTTCCTCGACGAAGGCCTCGCGGGCTACCGCACCGAACGGGACCGGCCGGACCGGCCGGCGACATCGCGGCTCTCGCCGCATCTGCGCTTCGGCGAGATCGGCCCGCGCCAGATCTGGCAGGCCGTGCAGATGGCGCTCGAAACCGGCGAGACGACGGGAAGCCCGGCCGACGCCGAAAAATTCCTGTCCGAGATCGGCTGGCGCGAATTCTCCTATCACCTGCTGTTCCACAACCCCGAGCTGGCGACGCGCAACTTCAATCGACGCTTCGACGGCTTCGGCTGGGAGCAGGACATGGCCGGGCTCGCGGCCTGGCGGAAGGGACTGACCGGCTACCCGATCGTCGATGCCGGCATGCGCGAGCTCTGGCGGACCGGCTGGATGCACAACCGCGTGCGCATGGTGACTGCCTCCTTCCTGATCAAGCATCTGCTGACCGACTGGCGTGCCGGCGAAGCCTGGTTCTGGGACACGCTGGTCGATGCCGACCCGGCCAACAACGCCGCGAGCTGGCAATGGGTGGCGGGGTCCGGCGCCGACGCGGCGCCCTATTTCCGCATCTTCAACCCGGTGACCCAGGGCGAGAAATTCGATCCCGACGGCGCCTATGTCAGACAATTCGTGCCGGAGCTCGCGAAGCTCGACGTCAGGTTCATCCACCGCCCCTGGAGCGCGCCGCAAGCCATTCTGCACGAGGCCGGAATCAGGCTGGGCGAGAACTATCCCCGGCCGATCGTCGATCTCGACTTCGGCCGCAGGCGCGCGCTCGCCGCGCTGGCGCAGCTCAGGGCGGACGGCGCCGCCGAGGAAGCCTGAGATTCAGCCGTCGCGGTTCGTTCCGCCGGCCAGGGCCCGCGCCGCGCGGAAATAGAGCGGATAGGGCAAGAGCCGGATCAGTTTTAGCGTCCAGGCGAGGCGCCGCGGAAAGACGATCTCGAAGCCGCCGCGGGCAAGGCCGTCGGCGATACGAGCCGCCGCCGCCTGTTCGCTCATCAGCAGCGGCATCGGAAAACTGTTGCGCTTGGTCATCGGCGTGTCGACGAAGCCGGGATTGACCAGCTGCAGGCGGATGCCGAGCCGGTCGCATTCAAAGCGCAGGCTCTCGCAAAGATGGATCGCCGCAGCCTTGGAGGCGCCATAGGCGCCGCTCCCCGGCATGCCGGCATAGCCGACGAGCGAGGCGTTGACGGCGATCTGGCCCTTGCCGCGATCGCTCATATTCTCGATCAGGGCCGAAACCCCGCGCACCACGCCAAACAGGTTGACGGCAAAGATGCGCTCAAAGGTCGCCGCATCCAGCGCGTCGGGCCGGTTGCCCTGGGCCGTACCGGCATTGAGGAAGGCAAGCGCGATCGGGCCGTGGACGCTCTCGATACCCTCGACGACGGCGCGCATCGCCTCGGGATCGGTGACGTCGCCGGCATGAGCGACGATGCGCCCCGGCAGGCCTGCGCCCTGCAGAGCGACCTCCTCGAGCAGTTCGAGGCGCCGCGCCGTGATCGCGACCGTCCAGCCGCGCCGCGCCAGTTCGAGCGCCACCGCCGCGCCGATGCCGGAACTCGCACCGGTGATCCAGGCGACGCCGTCCTTCGGCTGCATGCGTGGCATGGTCATCGAGGGGTCCCCACACCGGTGATGAACCGGCGATCCAGCCCGGCAACCTAGTCACAGCAGCGGCGCGGCGGAAGCCCCGTCGGCGAAGAGGATCATCGATCGCAGGCATCTTTGCCGCGGCCGCCGGGCCTGCGATAAGCTGACAATCCCAGGGAGATCTTCATGCCGACCGAATTGCTGTTCCGCGCCGACGCCTATCAGAGCGAAACCACAGCGACCGTTCTTTCCGTCAACGAGCGCGGCGGCATCGAGCTCGACCGGACGGTATTCTATGCCACCGGCGGTGGACAGCCGGGCGATGCCGGCCTCCTCGTCGCGGCCGATGGCCGCGAGATCGCGATCGGCACCACGATCTATGATCCCGAGGACAAGAGCCGCATTCTGCATGTGCCCCTGGAGGGGCAGGCCGCACCGGCCGTCGGCGACAAGGTCACCGCCCGGCTCGACTGGGAGCGCCGGCTGAAGCGCATGCGCATCCACACCGCGCTGCACCTGCTCAGCGTCGCCCTGCCTTACCCGGTCACCGGCGGCGCCATCGGCGAAGGCGATGGCCGGCTCGATTTCGACATTCCGGAAGGCGGACTCGACAAGGCCGAGATCGATGAGAAGCTGAACGAGTTGATCGGCCGCAACGCGGCAGTGACCGAAAGCTGGATCACCGATGAGGAGCTCGACGCCAATCCCGGCCTGGTCAAGACCATGTCGGTCAAGCCGCCGCGCGGGTCCGGCCGGGTCAGGCTGGTGAGAATCGACGAAATCGACCTCCAGCCCTGCGGCGGAACGCATGTCCGCAACACCGCCGAAATCGGCAAGGTCGCGGTCACCGGCATCGAGAAAAAGGGCAAGCAGAACCGGCGCGTCCGCATCGCACTCGCCTGAAGACTTCTCTCCAAGTCACTGAAAACAGACTCCTTCGAGGAACCCCGCTCCATGGCCAGCAACGATGTCTTAGTCTCCACCCAATGGCTGGCCGAGAGGCTCGACGCGCCCGACATCGTCGTCGTCGACGGTTCCTGGTATCTGCCGGCGCTGGCGCGCGATCCCGCCGCCGAATATGCCGAGCGGCGCATCCCCGGGGCAGTCCGCTTCGATATCGACGCGGTCAAGGACACGGAATCTGCTCTGCCGCACATGCTGCCGCGCCCCGAGGCCTTTGCGGCCGCCGCCGGCACGATGGGCATCGGCGACGGCATGCGCATCGTGGTCTATGACGGGCTCGGGCTGTTCTCGGCGCCGCGCGTCCGTTGGACCTTCCGGACCTTCGGCGCCCGCGACGTGGTGATCCTCGATGGTGGCATGCCGCAATGGCTGGCCGAAGGCCGGCCGGTCGAGGAAGGCGCGCCCCGCGCTCGCCAGCCGCGCAGCTTCACGGCACGGCTCGACCATTCCGCCGTCGCCGACATGAACGACGTAGCGAAGGCGCTCGAAACCGCTTCGGCACAGGTGATCGACGCAAGACCGGCGGAGCGCTTCCGCGGCGAGGCGCCCGAGCCTCGTCCCGGCGTCCGCTCCGGCCATATGCCGGGCGCGCTCAACCTGCCCTCTTCGGCGCTGGTGGCGAACGGCAAGCTCAAGGCGCCCGATGCCCTCGCCGCCGCCTTCCGCGAGGCCGGCGTCGACCTCGACAGGCCGATGGTGACGAGCTGCGGCTCGGGCGTCTCGGCCGCGATCCTCTCGGCGGCGCTGGAGACGCTCGGCAAGCCGGCGCGGGCGATCTATGACGGTTCCTGGTCGGAATGGGGCGCGAGCGACCGCCCGATCGCGACAGGGCCGGCCAAGGGCTGAGCCAGGAGCGCCGCCTAGATCACCGCGCGTCGGTTCGGACGCGGTCACGGTGATCTATCTCATTGTTATTGCATCGGAGCTTTCCGAAAAGTGGAGTCCACTTTTCGGTCCGATGCTATAGCCCGGCTAGCGCCGCTCCAGAACGGCCTCCATCGCGGCATAGCCGCGGCGGCGGGCATGATCGAGCGGCGTCGCGCCATCGCGGTCGGCAAGATCGCGGCGGGCACCGGCAGCGACGAGCGCGCGGGCGGTCTCGACATGACGCGGGCCGCCATCGCCGAGGATCACGGCCTCGATCAGCGCGGTCCAGCCGAGATTGTTGACATGGTCGAGCGGCGCGCCCGCCGCGATCAGCGCCTTCACCACCGCGTCATGGCCGAGATGCGCAGCGGCGATCAGGGCCGTGCCCGCATAGGGGCTGGTCACGGCCCGGGCGTCGCCGCCGATCGCCAGCGCGACCCGCATGGTCTCGACATCGTCGTTGACGGCCGCAATGGTGATCGCGTCATAGCGCTGGCCGTCGAGGGCTCGCGGATCGGCCCCCGCCGCGACCAGCGCGCGCATGATCTCGCGCCTGCCGGCATGAGCGGCGACATGCAGCGCCGTGCGGCCATGGCCGTCGCGGGCATCGAGTTCCGGCTTCTGCGCCAGGGCTCGCTCCAACGCCGCCATGTCGCCCCGATGAGCTGCGGCATGCAGCCCGGCATAGGCGGCGATCTCGGCCTGCGACGGTGGAATCTGCGCGACTGCCGGCCGGCCGAATCCGACCGTCGCCGCCAGCCCGAAAACGGCACCGACGAGGCGAAATCCGATTGCGCGTTGCCCGAAAACCATGATCGCGGCCTCCCGTTTCCGCGATCGGCGCAAGAGGCGGCAACCTGCTCAAAAAAAGGACAGCGATTCTGCCCTTTCCCTCTTGTACCGCTCCGCGGAACGCCCTATCTCTTGTGCACCGCAGCAGAGATGCTGTGGCGCCCTCCTTGGGCGTTTCCTCCCTAGACTTCGGCCTGCGCTTCGGCGCGGGCCTTTTTCTTTTCAGGAGGCTAGCCGGGCCGATGCCGGCCGGCAATCGCTCGGGCGATTCAGACGTCAGTCGATCGCGATCATCACATCCGAGGCCTTGACCACGGCATAGGCCTTCTGGCCGACCGCGAGCTTGAGTTCGTCGACCGCGGCATTGGTGATCGCGGAGGTCACGACCGTGCCGCCGACGTCGAGGCGGACATGGGCCGTCGTCGCCCCCTTGGTGATCTCGATGATGGTGCCCTTGAGCTGGTTGCGGGCGCTGATCTTCATGATCTTCTCCAGATGGAACGGCGAGCCGCGGCATGCGGACTCGACCTTTGCCGCCCAGCGCTATATTCAAACAAACATAGCGACAACAGCCAAAGCGAGGTCAGCAATGTCATTCCCCCGCCGTCAAGTCCTGGGTTTTGCGGCCTCGCTGCTGATTGGGCTCGCCGCAGCAACCTCTCAGGCACAGGCCCAGTCGAAGGAGCTGGTGATCTTCGCGGCCGCCAGCTTGAAGAACGCGCTCGACGAAGCCGCCGCCAGCTGGGTCAAGGAGAGCGGCAAGCCGGCGCCAAAGATCTCCTATGCCGCCAGCAGCGCGCTCGCCAAGCAGCTCGAACAGGGCGCTCCCGCCGACATGTTCCTTTCAGCCGATCTCGACTGGATGGACTATGTGGCCGGCAAGAAGCTGATCAAGCCCGAGACCCGCGTCAGCCTGCTCGCCAACCGGATCGCCCTGATCGCCCCCTCCGATTCGAAGGCGACCGCCACGCTCGCGCTAGGTGTCGACCTCGCCGCCACGCTCGGCGCCGGCCGCCTCGCCATGGCCAATGTCGATTCCGTGCCGGCCGGCAAATATGGCAAGGCGGCGCTGGAGAAGCTCGGCGGCTGGGACAAGGTCAAGGACAAGGTGGCGCAGGCCGATAATGTCCGCGCCGCGCTGCTGCTGGTTTCCCGTGGCGAAGCCCCGCTCGGCATCGTCTATGCGACCGACGCCGCCGCCGACCCGAAGGTCAAGGTGATCGCGACCTTCCCGGAGGACAGCCACCCACCGATCATCTACCCGGTCGCGGTGACCAAGGATTCGGCCAATCCCGACGCCGCCGCCTTCCTGACATTCCTGCGCGGCAACGGCGCCAAGGCGTCGTTCGAGAAGCAGGGCTTCACGGTCCTGAACAAGCCCGCCAGCTCTTCGTGAGCGACTGGCTTTCGCCCGAGGAATGGACGGCGGTCCGGCTTAGCCTCCTCGTCGCCACCACTGCCATGCTGGCGAGCCTGCCTTTCGGGATCGCCACCGCCTGGCTGCTGGCGCGGGGGCGCTTCTGGGGCAAGTCGCTGCTGGATGCGCTCGTTCACCTGCCGCTGATCCTGCCGCCCGTCGTCACCGGCTATCTGCTGCTGATCGGCTTCGGGCGGCGCGGCCCGATTGGGCAATGGCTTTATGACTGGTTCGGGATCGTGCTCTCCTTCCGCTGGACCGGGGCGGCCCTTGCCTGCGCCGTGATGGGCTTTCCGCTGCTGGTCCGGGCGATCCGCCTGTCGATCGAGGCCGTCGACCGCAAGCTCGAGGACGCGGCGGGGACGCTCGGCGCGAACCCGTTCTGGGTCTTCCTGACGGTGACGCTGCCGCTCTGCCTGCCCGGCATCCTCGCCGGCATGATCCTGTGCTTCGCCAAGGCGATGGGCGAGTTCGGCGCGACCATCACCTTCGTCTCCAACATTCCCGGGGAAACGCAGACCCTGCCCTCCGCGATCTACACCTTCACCCAGGTGCCGAATGGCGATGCCGGCGCGCTGCGGCTGACGCTGATCTCGATCGCGATCTCGGTCGCGGCCCTGTTCGCCTCCGAAGTGCTGGCGCGGGTCATCGGAAAGCGGATCGCAGTCGAATGACGAACGCAATCGAGATCGCGGTCTCGCACCAGCTCGGCGCCTTCAGGCTCGCGGCCGATTTCACCTCGGACGGCCGCCTGACCGCGCTGTTCGGCCGTTCCGGCTCCGGCAAGACCTCGCTGGTCAACATCATCGCCGGGCTCACCCGCCCGGAGCGCGGCCGCATCGCCATCGACGGCCAGGTGCTGCTCGACAGCGAGCGCGGCATCTTCGTGCCCAAGCACAGGCGCCGGATCGGCTACGTCTTCCAGGAGGCGCGGCTGTTCCCGCATCTCACGGTGAGGCAGAACCTGCTCTACGGCCAGTGGTTCGCACCCAAGGCGGATGTCGGCAGCAACATTGGCGACGTGCTCGATCTGCTCGGCATCGGCCATTTGCTGCAGCGCCATCCCGGCAGGCTCTCCGGCGGCGAGAAGCAGCGCGTCGCCATCGGCCGTGCCTTGCTGGCCAAGCCGCGGCTCCTGCTGATGGACGAGCCCCTCGCCTCGCTCGACGAAGCGCGCAAGGCCGAGATCCTGCCCTATATCGAGCGCCTGCGCGACGCGTTCGGCATTCCGATCGTCTATGTCTCGCATTCGGTCGCCGAGGTCGCGCGGCTGGCCTCCAATCTCGTCTTGCTCGACCAGGGCCGCGCCATCGCCAGCGGCAGCACGATCGATCTGATGTCGCGCCCCGATGTGCCGATCCTTTCGGCCGCGCCTGAAGCCGGCTCGGTCCTCGATGCACGGATCCTGCGCCATGAGCCCGAGCACGGCCTCTCCATACTCGAAACCCAGGCCGGACAGGTGCAGGTGCCGCATCGGGCGCAGGCTCTGGGCAGCCGGCTGCGCGTCCGGATCCTGGCCAGCGACGTACTCATCAGCCTGAAGCCACTGGACGGCATCAGCGCGCTCAATGTCCTCAGTGGCACGATCGCCGAGATCGGGGCGCGCCGGAGCGGCGGCTCGGCGCTCGAGATCGGCATCGACTGCAACGGCGCCAGCCTGCTGGCGCGTCTGACGAGCAAATCGGCGGAGCATCTGCGCCTGGCGCCGGGCAACCGCGTCTACGCTGTGATCAAGAGCGTCTCGATCGACGGCCAGTGAAGCGAGCGCGGCTCAATAGAGCCGCGTCCGATAGGCCTCCTCCAGATTGGCATCGGCCTCGGCGGCGTCGACCGCCCTGGTCTGCTCGGCGACGATGCGCCCGAGCGTTGGGAAGCTGCCGCGCTCGATCTGGGCATCCTGCGCCCAGAGTTTCGAGCGGATCAGGGCCTTGCCGCAATGGAAATAGGCCTCGTCGACCTCGACCAGCAGGCCGAGCTTCGGCGTCTTCTCCTGCACGGTCGTGGGTTCGAGCAGCGCCGTGTCGCGCGTCAGCCTCGCCCGGCCATTGACCCGCAGCGTCTCGTTGATCCCCGGCACGAAAAAGACCAGGCCGACGCCCGGCGAGCTCAACACATTGCCGAAGCTGTCGACCCGGTTGTTGCCACGCCGGTCCGGGATCAGCAGCGTCTTCTCGTCGAGCACCTGGACGAAGCCCGGCCCGTCGCCGCGCGGGCTCGCATCGGCCCGCCCCTCGCTGTCCGAGCTCGCCAGCACCAGGAAGGGCGAGAGCGCGATGAAGTCGCGGCAGAAATGGTCGAGCCGGTCGAGCACCTTGCGCTCGGCGATGAGATGGACCTCGCCGACCACGGCTCGCAACTCCCGTGCGTCCGCAACTTCGGTGCCAGGCTTCTCGCTCGTCGTCATCCCGCCCTCCGGCCGGTCGCGCCCCCGGCTGCACGATCAGCCGGGGCAGGCTCCACTCGCTCCGATCTAGCATGAACGGACGGAGCCGCCGAGGCCTCCCCCCGCAGAGCCGCCCCGGCCGTTGCCATGGCGATTCAAAGCCGTGCGAAACTGATTCCGCTTCCCGGCGGAAGCCCTTGAGGTACCGCCGGAAACGTGAACAGCCGTTGCAGCCTCAGCGCTGGTCCGGCTTGGTGCGATTGGCACCCTGGCGCTCCAGCATCCAGCCGGGATATTCGCGCGGCAGGGCGCTGGCCGCGTCGAGCGCCTTGAGCTCGTCAGGCGAGAGGACGATGTCGACCGCCGCGAGATTCTCGGCGAGCTGCTCCGGCCGCTTGGCGCCGACGATCACGCTCGTCACCGCCTGCTGGTGCAGCAGCCAGGCAAGCGCGATCTGCGCGACGCTGCGCCGATGCGTCTCGGCGATGCCGCGCATCACATCGATGACGTCGTAGCCGCGCTCGCGGTCGACCGGCGGGAAGTCGAAGCTGGCGCGGCGCCCGTCGCCGCCCTGCTCGTTGCGGCGGTCGTATTTGCCGGAGAGCAGACCGCCGGCGAGCGGACTCCAGACCATCAGGCCGACCTTCTCGGAGAGCAGCATCGGCACGATCTCGCGCTCGAGGTCGCGCCCGGCGATGGTGTAGTAGGATTGCAGCGAGGCGATGCGGGAAAGCTGGCGCCGCTCGCAGATGCCGAGCGCCTTGGCGACCTGCCAGGCCGCCCAGTTCGAGACCCCGACATAGCGGACATGGCCCTGGCGCACGAGGCTGTCGAGCGCCTCCAGCGTCTCCTCCATCGGGGTGACGCTGTCGAAGGCATGGATCTGGTAGAGGTCGATATGCTCGAGCTGCAGCCGCTTCAGGCTCTCCTTGACCTGGGCCATGATGTGGTAGCGGCTGGCGCCGCTGGCGTTCGGGCCCTGCCCCATACGGCTGAAGACCTTGGTCGCGATCACGACCTCGTCGCGCGCGATGCCGAGATTGCGCAGGGCCTGGCCGGTGATCTGCTCCGAGCGCCCCTCGGCATAGACATTGGCGGTATCGATGAAATTGATGCCGGCATCGAGCGCCGTCCTGACCAGCGCATCGGCCTCCTGCTGCTCGAGCCTGCCGATATGGCCCCAGAAGCCCTCGTCGCCGCCGCCGAAGGTCATGGTACCCAGGCATAGTTCGGAGACGAGCAGGCCGGTCTGGCCAAGCGTGTGATAGCGCATGACGTTCTCTTTCCATTTGAGGAAAACGCCCGGCTGGCGTCGATCGCGGCGTTTTTTGGCGTCGACCGTCACCGGGCTGGCTCGAAGATAATACTGCGCGAACGCGACACAATGTCGGGGCAGCAGATCACGGCGCCGCTCGCCGTCTCGTGGCGCCGCGGCGCGAGCGCGTCGCACATGGCCATGCCGCGATTCTTGCATACAAAATGGCTTTAACATTGACGCTCCCGGCCGATGACGGGATAGTCGCGCCCCCTGTAGAGCCTTCCGGAACATCATGCCTCGTCCGACACCGTCCTCCGCGCTGGAGAATCTGCGCGTCCTCGATCTCTCCCGGGTCCGCGCCGGCCCGACCTGCGCCCGGATCTTCGCCGATTTCGGCGCCGACGTGCTCAAGATCGAAAGCCCCCCGGGCGTCGACCCGAACGAGAACATGAGCGGCGCGCGGCATGGCTACGACATGCAGAACCTGCACCGGAACAAGCGCTCGCTGACCCTCAACCTGAAGAAGGAATCCGGCAAGGCGGTGCTGCGCCGGCTGATCGCCGATGCCGACCTGCTGATCGAGAATTTCCGCCCGGATGTGAAGGACCGGCTCGGCCTCGATTTCGAGACCCTGCATGCGCTCAATCCGCGCCTGATCCTGGTCTCGGTCTCGGGCTTCGGCCAGAGCGGCCCCTACAGGCTGCGCGCCGGCTTCGACCAGATCGCCCAGGGCATGGGCGGGATGATGTCGGTCACCGGCCTGCCCGGTCAGGGGCCGGTCAGGGCCGGCATCGCGGTGGCCGATTCCGCGGCGGGGCTCTACGGCGCGATCGGCGCGCTGGTCGCGCTGCAGGAGCGCGCGGTCTCCGGCAAGGGCCAGTGGGTCCAGACCTCGCTGCTCGAGGCGCAGATCGCGATGATGGATTTCCAGGCTGCGCGCTTCCTGGTCGAGGGCACGGTGCCGCCGCAGGCCGGCAACGACCATCCTTACGCGACGCCGATGGGCGTCTATGCCACGCGCGACGGCCACATCAATCTCGGCGTCGGTGCCGAGGGGCACTGGCGCTCCTTCTGCGGCGTGCTCGGCCGGCCGGAGCTGGCGAGCGACCCACGCTATGACAGCGTCGAGAAGCGCTTTGCGGCGCGGCCGGAACTGCGCGTCCTGCTCGAGGAGATCATGTCCACCCAGGACAGCGCCCACTGGCTCGACGCCTGCGAGAAGGCCTCGGTGCCGGCCGGGCCGATCTATTCGGTCGACGCCATGTTCGACGATCCCCAGGTGCAGCATCTTGGCATCGCGCAGCCCGTCACCCATCCGGTTCTCGGCGACATCCGCGTCATCGGCGAGCCGGTCGGCCTGTCGCGCACCCCGGCGAGCGTGGTTTCGCCGACGCCGGATGCCGGCGAGCACAATGATGAGATCCTCGCCGAGCTCGGCTATGACGCCGCGGCGATCGCGCAACTGCGCGCCGACGGCGCGATCTGAAGAGGTTTTCCGATGACCGACGAGATTCTCTACGACGTCGCCGACGGGATCGGCACGATCACGCTGAACCGGCCGCAGGCACGCAATGCGCTGACCTTCGCCATGTATGAAGGGCTGGCAAAGATCTGCAGCGATCCCGAGAGCCATGGCGCGCCGAAGGTGATCGTGATGACCGGCGCCGGCGAGAAGGCTTTTGCCGCGGGCACCGACATTACGCAGTTCCGCGAGTTCAAGACGGCCGAGGATGCGCTCGCCTATGAGAACCGCATCGAGAAGGTGATCACGGCGATCGAGAGCTGCTCCGTGCCGACGATCGCGGCGATCTCCGGCGCCGTCACCGGGGGCGGTGCGGCGATCGCCTGCGCCTGCGACCTCAGGATCGCGACGCAATCGGCCCGCTTCGGCTTTCCGGTGGCGCGCACGCTCGGCAACTGCCTGTCGATGGCGAATTACGCAAGGCTCGCCAGCCTGCTCGGCCCGGCCCGCGTCAAGGACATCATCTTCACCGCCCGGCTGGTCGAGGCCGATGAAGGCCATCGCGTCGGCCTCTACAACGAGCTCGTCGCCGACCATGCGGCGCTGATGGCGCGGGCCAAGGAACTCGCCGAGACGATCCGCGGCCATGCGCCGCTGACGATGCGCGCCACCAAGGAAGCGCTGCGCCGGCTCACCGAAGCGGCCAGCGCCGGCGTCGACGGCGATGATCTGGTCGCGCTCTGCTACACCAGTGCCGATTTCCGCGAGGGCATGGAGGCCTTCCTCGGCAAGCGGACGCCGAACTGGCAGGGCAAGTAGTCCACCTGGACGATCCGCTGCCCGGTACCCGCGCCGTCAGACGCGGGTGCCGCCATCGGCCATGACCACCGAGGCGGTCATGAAGGACGCCTCGTCGGAAGCGAGCCAGAGGATCGGCCAGGCGACCTCGCGCGGATCGGCCCAGCGACGCTGGATGTTGTGGTCGACCTTCTCGGTGCGCAAATCCTGCTCGCTCTTGCCCTGCGGGGCGAAGCGGCGGACATGGAAAGGCGTCAGCGTCAGGCCGGGGCAGACCGCATTGACCCGCACGCCGCGATCGGCCTCCTCGAAGGCTAGCGTCTTGGTCATCGAGATGATGCCGGCCTTGGCGACGTCGTACTGCCCCATGCCGCCGCGCGGATTGAAGGCATGGGTCGAGGAGATGTTGACGATCGCCCCCTTCCCCGCCTGCCGCAGCGCCGGCAGCGCCTCGCGGGCAAGATAGGCATAGCTCAGCAGGTTCACCGACAGGATCTTCTGCCAGGTCTCCGCCTTGGCCTCGTCGAGCGGCTCATAGGAGCGGATGCCGGCATTGTTGACCAGGATGTCGAGCCGGCCGAAGGCGGAGAGCGTCTCCGCGACGATCGCCGCCGCCGAAGCCTCCTGCCCGACATCCCGGGCGATCTCCAGGACCTCGGCGCCCGGCAGCGCGGCGCGGATCCGTGCCCCGACCTCGGCGAGCGCTGAGCCGTCGATGTCGACGAGCGCGACCTTGGCGCCCTCCTCGGCGAAGAGTTCGGCGGTCGCGGCGCCGATGCCGCCGGCCCCGCCGGTGAGGATCGCAACCTTGCCTTGAAGCCTGGGCATTCGCATCGTCCTTGAGATCGGAGGGGTCAGCCGACCAGTGTCGCTGTCGATTCGAGGGTCTCGCCACGCCGGATCACCCGCCAGATCCAGACCAGGCTGTAGATCGCCATCAGCGCGCCGGTGACCGGGATGGCCGCGTACCACCAACCCTTGTCGAGCCGCAGGAAAGGCGTGGTCTCGCCCGCCATCGCCATGAATTCGCGGCCATAGACCACGAGGACCAGGGCGAAGCAGAACATCACGGCATGGATGCCGATCTCCAGGAGTAGGCGCATCGGCACGGGCAGCAGGTCCTCGAACAGCACGACGCGATAGAGCGAGCCCTCGCGCCAGAGCGCGAGCGAGGTCAGCATCACCAGCCAGATGAAGAGCAGCTCGACGATCTCGTCATAGCCGTGGATGGTGAAGAGCGGCACGAGCCGCAGCACGATGGCGCTGCCCAGCAGCAGGAAGAGCCCGAGCAGGCAGGCGACCGCCCCGCCCTTGCAGAGAGCCCCGACCAGCCGGTCGGCGAAACGCAGGGCGGCGATCATCGCGCAACTCCGTAGCCGAGGGCGTGCGGCAGCCAGAGCGAGATCGCCGGTACATAGGTGATCAGCATCAGCACCGCGATCAGGGCCAGCACATAGGGCCAGATCTCGCGGGTGATCTCGGCGATCGAGATCTTGGCGATGCCGGCGACGACATAGAGGCAGAGGCCCACCGGCGGCGTGACCAGCCCGATCATGATGTTGAGCACCAGGATCACGCCGAAATGCACGGGATCGACGCCGATCTTGGCGATGATCGGCAGCAGCACCGGATAGGCGATAATCATGATGGCGATGCCCTCGATGAACATGCCGAGGATCAGCAGCACCGCGTTGATGACCAGCAGGATCACCCAGGGCTCGGAGGACAGGCCGAGAAAGGCGCTGAGGATGGCGTTGGGGATCTGCTGCTGGATCAGCACCCAGCCGAAGGGCGCAGCGAGCGCGATGATGAACATCACCTGCGCGGTCTGGCGCGCCGTGTCCCAGAGTACGTCGAGCGTCGCCGCCCAGTCGAGTTCGCGATAGACGAAGCGGCCGAGAACGAAGGCATAGGCGGCAGCGACGACGGCGGCCTCGGTCGGCGTCGCGAGGCCGGTGAAGATGACGAGCAGGATCACCGGCGGCAGCAACAGCGCCGGCCCGGCCTTGGCGACGGTCCTCACGGCCACGGGCAAGGGCGGCAGCGCATCGCCGCGCGGCAGGTTCATGTGCTTGGCCGAGACGGCGATCAGCGCCATCAGAGCCACCGCCATCAGGAGGCCGGGCACGATGCCGGCGAGGAACAGCGCCCCGACCGAGACATTGGCGAGGCTGCCATAAATGACGAAGGGGATGCTCGGCGGGATGATCGGACCGATGGTCGAGGAGACCGCGGTGATCGTCGCGGCGAAACGGCCGCTATAGCCGGCCTTGGTCATGGCCCGGTGCTCGATCACGCCCATGCCGGCTGCATCGGCCACTGCCGAGCCCGACATGCCGGCGAAGATCACGCTGCCGACGACGTTGACATGGGCGAGGCCGCCGCGGATCCGGCCGACGCAGAGCTGCGCGACGCCGAAGATGCGCTCCGTGGTGCCGCCGACATTCATCAGATTGCCGGCCAGCACGAAGAACGGGATCGCCAGCAGCGGGAACGAGGTCGTCCCCGCATAGGTGCGCTGGATGAAGATGACGAGCAGATCGGGTCCGGCGGTCGCGACCATGGTGACGATGGCGACGAGGCCGAGCGCCACCGCGATGGGCAGGCCGATCAGGATGACGAAGCAGACGCCGAGCAGAATGGCGGTGATGAGCATGGTCGGCGTCTGGTTCCCGATCAGGCGCGAGCGGCTGCGACCAGCTTGGTCCAGCTGTTCCAGGTCTCCTCGCCCAGCGCCTTGCGGAGCTGATCGTAGGCGGGGCCCATCTTGTCGCGGAAGGGCGCGACATCCGGCCGGGTGACCGCGACGCCCGCCTTCTCCATGGCGGCGAGATTGCTCTCCTCATTGTCGCGTACGCCCTTGCGTGCGCCGGCGCCGGCCCTGGTGCCCTCCTCGCTGATGATCTTGCGCTGCTCCTCGGTGAGCTTGCCGCTCCAGACCCGCGGATTGGCACAGAACATGATCGAGGCGTAGATGTGCCGCGTCAGCGCGATATGCTTCTGCGCCTCGTAGAACTTCGCGGCGAAGGTCGTTCCGACCGGATTGTCCTGGCCGTCGACGACATTGTTGGCGAGCGCCAGATAGACCTCCTGGAAGGCGATGGTCTGGGTACTCGCGCCGAGCGCCTCGAAGGCGGCCTTGATCGCGAGCTCGGGCGGGACGCGGATCTTCAGGCCCTGCACGTCGGCCGGCTGGTTGATCGGCCGGCGGCTGTTGGTGACGGCGCGGAAGCCCCATTCCAGATTGGCGATCCAGGTGAAGCCGGCGGCCTTGAGCTGCTCGGCGATCCAGTCGCGTCCGGTGACGTCGAGCGTCTTGTGGGCGTGCTCATAGCTGTCGAACTGATAGGGGATGTTGATGACGCCGATCGTCTTCGACAGCGCCTCGATATTGGCTGGGTTCAGCATCATCATGTCGATGGCGCCGAGCCTGGTCTGCTGCGCCGCCTCGACCGGCGAGCCCAGGGCATTGTTCGGGAAGATCGCGATCTTGACCTGGCCATTGGTGCGCTCGGCGATGCGCTTGACCATCGCCTCCGCCTCGATGTGCACGGGATGGCTGGTGTCGGCCGGGTGGGTCAGCCGCAATTCGACGGCCGCACGCGCCGGTCTGATCGCCGGCAGCCCGACCGTGAGCGCCGCACCGGCTCCCAGCAACGAGCGACGCGTCCACGTGATCTTCCCGACCATGGTGCTCTTCCTTCCCCGGTGATTGCAGCCGGTCGCCGGCTTCGTCCGCGGCAACCGTAGGAGCCGTCTGCGCGGCCTCACCCGAAAAGTTGCATGCAAGAATGCAGGCCGTCAACCGCGTTCGGCGGCTTCGCCGCTCATGCCGTGCTATGCCGGAGCCGGGCCGCCATGCTTCTTCACGCGTTACGCTTCGGACCGCGCGGCTTCCTGCTTGGCACGAAGCGAGGCGACCAGCCCTTCGAGCCCGTTGCGGACATGATCGCGCAGGGCCTGTCCGGCTCGGGCGGAATCGCGGACCGCGAGCGCATCCAGGATCTGCTGATGCTCCTGGATCGCGGTGCGCCAGCGCGTCGGCCAGAGATTCGAGGAAAAGCGGGCGCGATCGACCCGGAGCGCCAGCAGCTCCCAGACCCAGAGCAGGATCGAATTGCGCGAGAGCTCGACGATCCGGCGATGAAAGGCCTTGTTGGCCTCGAAATAGCCGGGAAGCTCGTCACGGGCGTGATGCAGCAGCATGCGGTAGTGAAGCATGCCGATTTCGGCGACGGCCTCGTCGCTGATGTTCCTGGCCGCGAGCTCTCCGGCCAGCCCCTCGATCGCGGTGACGACCTCGATCAGCGCGACGATCTCGTCGAGATCGAGCTCTGAGACCACGGCGGAATGATTGGGCAGGGCCCGCAGCAGCCCGTCCTGGATCAGGGTTTTGATCGCCTCGCGTACCGGCGTGCGCGAAATCGCGAGCTGTTCGCAGAGTTCGCGCTCGTTCAGCTTGGCGCCGGGCGCCAGCACGCCGGTGACGATCAGATTGCGCAGCTGGGCGACGGCATTGGCGTGCAGATGGCCCTTGCGCTTGCCGGGTTCCGGCTGCGGCAACTGGGCCAGGAGCGCCGCGAGCGGCGTGTTGTCGTCCGAAGTGACCATGAGCGCTTGTACACCGCATGCATGCTTGACTGTCAAAATTTCTTGCATGCAAGATGCCATCTATCTATCGAGAGCGCGCCCGCGGCCTCCCGCTGGCTGACCCGACCTCCGCGAGATCCTGTCATGAAGATCATCGACCTCAGCATGCCGATCGCACCGCATTTCCGCTGGCCGGTCGAGCTTTCGATCAAGGGCGACATCGCCTCTGGCGACCAGTTCCGCGTCTCGAAGATCGCCGGCCCCTGCCATGGCTTCTCGCATGTCGACGCCGCCGCGCATTTCGTCGCCGGCGCGCCGACGATCGAGGCGACGCCGCTCTCCGAAGTGGTCGGCGCCTGCCGTGTGCTCGACCTCAGTGCCCGTCCGGCCAATGCACCGATCGAGCCGGAGCATCTCGCCGCGGCCGATCCCGGCGGCAAGGAGGGCGAGATCCTGCTGCTCGCCGCCCATTGGAACGATCGCCGCGACCATCAGGACAAGAGCTTCTGGACCGAAGCGCCCTGGCTGACGCTGGAATCGGCGCAATGGCTGGCGGCGCGCAAGCCGAGCGCCGTCGCCTTCGACTTCCCGCAGGACTACCCGATCCGCCTGCTGCTCGAAGGCAAGGAAGTGCCGAAGCCGGAGCATGTGACGCATCACGTCCTACTCTCGCACGGCGTCACGCTGATCGAATATGTCTGCAACACCAGCCGCCTCAGCGCGCCGCGCAACCTGTTCTCGGCAGCGCCATTGCTGATCCCGAACGCCGACGGCGCGCCGGCGCGCTTCTACGCCATCGAAGGCCTGCCGGTCTGACGCGGCCCGCTTCAATCCCGAACTGAAAGTCCAAGACCTTGAACATCGAGAACTTCTTCGCGCTCCGGCCGGATGCCGCCGGGCGTGTCGTTTCGGCCGCCCTCGTCGGTGCGGGCGAGTTCGGCGCGAGCTTCATCGGCCAGGCCCGCCGCACGGCACATATCGCCCCGCGCGTAGTCTGCGACCTCGATCTCGGCCGCGCCCGCAAGGCCGCCCTCGCCGGCGGCTTCAATGAGAGCGACCTCGCCGACTGCCGCAATGCCGCCGAGGCGAAGAGCGCCCTCGACCGCGGCCTCGTCGCGCTGATCGACAATTCCGACCATCTCGCCAGCCTGGCCGTCGACCTGGTGGTCGAGGCGACCGGCGATCCGGAAGGCGCCGCCCGCGTCGCTCTCGCCGCGATCGAGAACGGCCGCCACTGCGTCATGGTGACCAAGGAGGCGGAGTGCATCATCGGACCGATCCTGGCGCATCGCGCCAAGGCGAAAGGGGTCGTGCACACTCCAGTCGACGGCGACCAGCCGAGCCTGCTGATCGGCCTGATCGGCTGGGCGCGCATGCTCGGCCTGCCGATCGTCGCGGCCGGCAAGTCGAGCGAGTCGGATTTCGTCTGGGATCCGGAGGCCGGCACGGTCACCGCCTGGGAAACCCCGGCCGAGGCCAAGGATTTCGCCGCGGCCTTCGGCCGCCTCGGCAGCGACCCGCTGCCGCTGCTGGCGGAGCGCGCCAAACTGCCCTTCCCGCGCGCCACCGTGCCCGATCTCTGCGAGATGGGTATCGTCGCCAACCACACCGGGCTGATGCCTGACATCGCCGAGATGCATGCGCCGATCGCGCGTACGACCGAATTGCCGAGCCTGTTCCGGCCGGCAGCCGAAGGCGGCCTGCTCTCCGGGCGTGGCAAGGTCGACATGTTCAACTGCCTGCGCCGGCCCGACGAGCTCTCCTTCGCCGGCGGCGTCTTCGTCATCGCCGAGGCGCCCGATCTGGCGACCGGCGCGCTGTTCGCCGGCAAGGGCATCCCCTGCTCGCCCGATGGCCGCTATGTGCTGGTGCACAACCCGGTCCACCTCCTCGGGGCCGAGGCGCCGATGTCTGTGCTGTCGGCTGCGCTGCTCGGCCAGTCGACCGGCGGCGCCGAGGTGCTGCCGCGGGTCGATCTCGTGGCGCGCGCCAGCCGCGACCTCGTCCCCGGCGAGACGCTGACCATGGGCTATCGCCATGTCATCGGCGGGCTCGAGCCGCTGCTGCAAGCCGCACGTCCGCTCGGAGCCGACGAGCCGGTGCCGTACTACCTGACAGCCGGCCGGCCGGTGGTGCGCCCGGTGGCTCGCGGCGCGGTGCTGACCTGCGCCGACATCGCGCTCGATGAGACCACGACGCTGGTGCAGTTGCGGCGCGAGCAGGATGCGCTGTTCAAGACCGGAACGGTTTGACACAAAATTAAGGCTATGCTGTATGCTGCATACAGAATAGCCCGCCAAACGATCGCTCAAGCGACGAGAGCATCGAGGAAACATCGGGGGAGACCGCGATATGTGCCCAGTCCCGGCCTCCGACCGGCCCGGCCCGCAGTCAGGCCGCGCCCGAACAGCCTGCGGAAACTGAGCAGATGCCGATTGCCTCCCCCGAACAACGCGCCCGCTTCCTCGAGACCGGTGATGACGCGCTCCTGCCGGTCATCGATCCGCATCATCATTTCTTCGATCTCGGCCGGAACCATCATCCCTGGCTGAGCGACCACATCCTGACGAATTTCCGCTACGGCGATTACGCGGCGATCCGGCGCGACTTCCTGCCGGAACACTATCGGCGCGTCGCCGCCGGCCATCTCGTCCTCGGCAGCGTGCTGATGGAAGGCGAGTGGGATTCGCGCGCCCCGGTCGGCGAGATGCGCTGGACGGCGGAGGTCGCGGCAGAGCACGGCGCTCCCGACGCGGCGATCGCGCAGATCTGGCTCGACCGGGAGGATGCCGCGGCGGTGGCCGACGCCTATCGCGACATGCCGATCGTGCGCAGCGTCCGCCACAAGCCGGCCGCAGTGAGCCGCGAGGCGCATCAGGCGAGCTTCAGCGCCCCGGGTTCGATGCGGGACCCGAAATGGCGAGACGGCTATGCAAGGCTCGCCCCGGCCGGCCTGCATTTCGACCTGCAGACACCGTGGTGGCATCTCGACGAGGCGGCCGAGCTCGCGCGCGACTTCCCCGGCACCACGATCATCCTGAACCATGCCGGCCTGCCCTCGGACCGCAGCGCCGAGGGGCTCGCGGCCTGGCAGGCGGCGCTCGATCGGCTGGCGCGGCAGCCCAATGTCGTCGCCAAGATCTCCGGCATCGGCGTGCCCGGCCGCGCCTGGACGCTCGATCTGCAGGCCCCGGTGATCGCGGGCGTGATCTCGGCCTTCGGCGTCGAACGCTGCGCTTTCGCCAGCAATTTCCCTGTCGACGGGCTCTGCGCCGATTTCGGCACGATCTACGACGTCTTCAAGGCGGCGACCAGGAACCGGGCACCGGCGGAGCGGTTGGCGCTGTTCCACGACAATGCCACGCACTGGTACCGCCTGGCGCCCGAAGCCACGACCGGAGTGAGCTGATGCCAATGCGCGCCACGCTGCTGAGGCTCACGGAGAACCTGCTGATTGCCGGCTTCGTCGTGATGATCGCGATGGTCTTCGGCAATGTCGTGCTGCGCTACGGTTTCAACTCCGGGATCATCATGTCGGAGGAGGTCTCCCGGATGATCTTCGTCTGGCTGACTTTCGGCGGCGCTTTCCTCGTCGCCAAGGACGGCCAGCATCTCGGCATGACCACGGTCGTCAACATGCTCGGCCGCAATGGCCGCTGGTGGTGCCGGCTCGCGGTCGAGGGGCTGTCATTGCTGTGCATGACGCTGCTGATCCTCGGCTGCTGGCAGCAGGCGGTGATCAATCTCGACAATCACGCGCCGGTCACCGGCGTGCCCATTGCCGTGGTCTATTTCGCCGGTCTCGCCGGCGGCATCGGTATCGCGGCCCTCAACCTGATCGCGCTGGCCCGCCTGCTGAGTGGCCGGATGCCGGATGACGAGCTCGTCATCGGCGCGGAATCGGAAGAGCTCAGCGCCTTCGAGGCGCAGCAAGCTGAAGAGAAGCGGCGGTGACGGTCTTCGTTTTCCTGGGCTCGCTCCTCGGCGCCATGGCGCTGGGCATGCCGATTGCTCTCGCTTTGCTCGTCTGCGGCGTCGCGCTGATGCTGCAGCTCGACACCTTCGACGCGCAGATCCTGGCACAGAACCTGGTCGGAGGCGCCGATTCCTTCCCGCTGATGGCGGTGCCTTTCTTCATGCTGGCAGGCGAGCTGATGAATGCCGGCGGTCTCTCGCGCCGCATCATCGCGCTCGCGGTGACCATCGTCGGCCATGTCCGCGGCGGGCTCGGCTATGTCGCGGTGCTGGCGGCGCTGGTGATGGCAAGCATTTCCGGCTCGGCGGTCGCCGATACCGCAGCCCTCGCCGCAATCCTGCTGCCGATGATGCGGCAGGCCGGCTACAACCTGCCGCGCGCCGCCGGGCTGATCTCGGCCGGCGGCATCATCGCGCCTGTGATCCCGCCCTCGATCGGCTTCGTCGTCTTCGGCGTCGCGGCCGGCGTCTCGATCACGCGGCTGTTCATCGCCGGTCTGGTGCCCGGCATCCTGATGGGCCTGGCGCTCGTCCTCACCTGGTACATCGTCGCGCGCGACGAGCCGGCCGCGCGCACGCAGCGCGCCAGCCTGCGCGAGGTCGGCCATGCCGTTCTGGATGGGCTCTGGGCGCTCGGCCTGCCCTTCCTGATCATCGGCGGCATGCGGGCCGGGGTCTTCACCCCGACGGAGGCTGCCGTCGTGGCTGCGGTCTATGCGGCGGCGGTCGGCGGCTTCGTCTATCGGGAGCTGCATCTCAAGGATCTGCGCCCGGCCCTGCTCTCGGCGCTGAAGACCTCGGCCGCAGTGATGTTCCTCGTCGCGGCGGCGATGGTCTCGGCCTGGCTGATCACCATAGCCGACATTCCCGCCCAGGTCTCCGGCATCCTCGGCCCGCTGATCGAGTCGAAGACACTGCTGATGCTGGCGATGATGTTCCTCGTCATCATCGTCGGCACGGCGCTGGACTTCATCCCGACCGTGCTGATCCTGACTCCGGTGCTGATGCCGATCGTCAAGCAGGCCGGCATCGACCCGGTCTATTTCGGCGTGATGTTCATCATCAACAACGCCATCGGCCTGCTGACCCCGCCGGTCGGGACGGTGCTCAACGTCGTCTGCGCCGTCGGCCGCGTGCCGATGGACAAGGTCATCCGCGGGGTGATGCCGTTCCTGATCGCGCAATTCGCCGTGCTGCTGCTGCTCATCCTCGTGCCCGAGATCGTCACCGTGCCGGCGCGATGGCTCTACGGGCGCTGAGGCGCCCGCCCCGCCTGACCACGAGACCAGACGCCACAAGACCAAACAAGGAGGACGCCATCATGACCATCACCCGCAGGACCGCCCTTGCCGGCGCCGGCCTCGCACTCTTCGCTATCGGCCGCCCGGCCCTGGCGCAGACCACGAAGCTGCGCTTCGCCCACCCGCATCCGGAGGCCGATAGCTGGCACAAGGCCGCCCTGCTCTTCGCCGAGCAGGTCAAGGCCAAGAGCCAGGGCCGCTACGAGGTCCAGGTCTTCGCCAATGGCGCGCTCGGCTCCGACGCGCAGACGATCAGCGCGGTGCGCGGCGGCTCGCTCGACATCTGCCTGACCGGCAACCCGTTCTTCACCGGGCTCGCGCCCAAGCTCAACGTGCTCGACCTGCCCTTCCTTTTCCAGAGCCGCAAGCATGCGGCGATCGTGATGGACGGCCCGATCGGCGACGGTCTGCGCAAGGAGCTCGAGGGTTCGAACCTCAAGGCGCTCGCGACCTGGGAGATCGGCTGGCGCAACCTGACCAACAACCGCCGCCCGGTCGCGACCGCCGCCGACATCAAGGGGCTGAAGATCCGCACCACGCCGAACCCGGCCCATATCAAGGCCTTCCAGCTGCTCGGCGCAGTGCCGACGCCGATGGCCTTCACCGAGCTGTTCACGGCGCTCGAGACCGGCGCCGTCGACGGCCAGGAGAACCCGGTGACGCTGATCCTGAACGCGAAGTTCAACGAAGTGCAGAAGCATCTCTCGCTGACCCGGCACGCCTTCACCACCGGCCCTGTCGTGATGAACAAGACGAAGTTCGACGCGATGCCGGCCGATATCCAGGCGATGCTGCCCGCGATCGCCGTCGAGATCGCCGCCATTCAGCGCCAGATGAACGAGGACACCGAGGGTTCGAGCCTCGCAGCCCTCAAGAAGGCCGGCATGCAGGCGGTCGAGACGCCGGATCGCGACTCCTTCGCCAAGATCGTCACCGCCGAGGTCGAGAAGGAGTTCGTCGGCAAATACGGCAGCGAAACGCTCGACGCGATCAAGAAGGCGGCCGTCTGAGGCGAACCCGCCAGCCATTATTGCCGCCGCGCCCCATCCCAGGGGCGCGGCCAGCATTCTCTTCCCGAGCCCTGCCTCTCGGGAGAGCGTTCTTCCAGCCTCGCGCCGATCTTTGGAAACCGGCTTCATTGACCCGCAAGGGCCGAGCGCGAATGATCAGGAGGCGCCTCGGCTCCGGGCCAGGTGTTCGCGGGGATTGCCCGGAGCGATTTTGCGCTGCGTCAACAACGCAGAGAACACCGCGATGCTATCCTAGGCCTGTCGCCGCCTGGAGACCCGCGATGTATGCCGTGCTGTACCTGACGAAGCGAGGCCTGTTGCGCCTGTCGGCCTTCCTGCGCTGGACGCGGGGCGCGGATGGCGACGAGATCGAGCAGTTGCGCCGCCGCTATAGCACCGGACCGAGAAGTGGAATCCACTTTTCGGAAAACTCCGATGCGACAATAAAAAGATAGATCGCCGTGACCGCGTCCGAACGGACGCGCGGCGATTTTGCGCCCGTCATGAACGCGCTGTCGTGCCGCCGCCTTCGCCTCAATGCGGCGAGCGATCCTCCGACAGCAAATGAACCTGGGCCTTGATCGGCAGATGATCGGAAGCGATCCGCGCCAGCGGTGAATCGTGCAGCTCGACACTGGCCACCAGATCGGCCGGATAGGCGACGATACGATCGAGCGCCAGCAACGGAAAGCGCGCCGGAAAGCTCGGGATGGCGGCCTGGAGCGGACCGAATTTCGGGGCGAGCCCCTGCAGGGCCGAGCGCCGCCCGACCCGCCACTCGTTGAAGTCGCCCATCAGGAACACCGGACGGCCATCGGTCGGCTTGGCGGCACCGATCAGCGTCTCGATCTGGCGCGAGCGCGAATGGCGCAGCAAGCCGAGATGGGCGCCGATAATGCGGACGTCGCCTCGCGGCAGCGAAAGGTCGACGATCAGCGCGCCGCGCGGCTCGACGCCGGGCAGCACGATCTCGCGCGTCGCCGTGACGATGCCGGGGCGGAACAGCACGACATTGCCGTGCCAGCCATGGCCGCGCCCCTGCACGGGCGCCGCGATCAGGCCGGTGCGCCGCTTCAACGCCTCGAGGTCGAGCAGGCCGGCGCGCTCGCCAAAGCGCTGGTCGGCCTCCTGCAACGCGATGATGTCGGCGCCGATCTCGTCGATCACGTCGACGATGCGCGCCGGATCGAAGCGCCGGTCGCGGCCCACCGCCTTGTGGATGTTGTAGGACGCGATCAGGAGATCGGTGCTGCGCGGCGGCTTGCCCGGAGGCGACTTGCCGGTGCGATCGCGGCTCCAGGTCGAAATCCGCACGGGGCGCAGCCGGCGGATCCGGGCCAGGCCGCGAAACTCCGTATCCTGCATGACGTCATCGATCTCCATAGCGGGCGGCAAGCAACTGCCGTGCCGGAATCGCAGCAGGGCGGCAGGAGATCAATGCGTCAAACATGGCAAAGGTTCGGTCGCCCCGTGAAAGATTGAACGACATCGGCGATAGCTCGTTATGATGGAAGAGGCAAAGCGGCAGGCGGGAATGCACATTTTCGAGATCGCACTGATCGGGGTCGTCTGCTTCGCCCTGTGCTCGCTGCTCGCGATCTATTCCTATGGCCGCTTCGGCAGGCGTGCCCGCGGCCGGCCGACCCGGGCCCTGCCCGTCGAAGAGGCGGAAACTGCGCTCGACCGCGCCGTGGCGCCGCTGCTGCGCCAACAACCCGGCAGAAGCGGCCTGCTCCTGGTCGCCGACAACCTCCAGGCTTTCGCCGTGCGCGCCTTCGCTGCGCGCAATGCCGGCCGCAGCCTCGACCTGCAATATTACTACTGGC
This sequence comes from Allobosea sp., assembly GCF_017308075.1. Lineage (GTDB taxonomy): Bacteria > Pseudomonadota > Alphaproteobacteria > Rhizobiales > Beijerinckiaceae > Allobosea. The sequence goes on along the minus strand of NZ_JAFKFX010000031.1, from coordinate 70,899 downwards.
TCGACGACCTGACCGGCGGCCTGCTCGCCCGCGAGGTCATTGCCGCCGCCGACCGCGGCGTGCGGGTGCGCCTGCTGATCGACGACATCAACACGCGCGGTGACGATGCGAGCTATCTCGGGCTCGACCGCCACCCCAATATCGAAGTCCGGCTGTTCAATCCGAGCCGCAACCGCTCCAATTCCCTGCGGCGCGGCATCGAGCTGGCGCTGCGCGCCTTCAGGGCGACGCGGCGGATGCACAACAAGGCCTGGATCGCCGATGGCCGGATCGCCATCATCGGCGGGCGCAATATCGGCGATGCCTATTTCGACGCGTCCAGCACCGCCAACTTCCACGATCTCGACATGCTTTTGGTCGGCGAGGCCGTGCCGCAGACCGAGCGAATCTTCGACGATTTCTGGAACAGCCCGATGGTGATCCCGCTCTGCTCGCTGAGCCGCTCGAAGCTGCGCCGCAAGCTCGCGAGCCAGGCCAGGCGGCCTGCGCGGCGCCTGCTCAACGCCACGCCATTCCTGACCAATCTCGCCGAGCGGAAGGAGGCGAACGTGCTGCCCGAGGCGGGCCGCTCCCTGCTCTGGAGCGCCGATGTGGACGTCGTCTCCGACCCGCCGGCGAAAGCCTGGGACCCACGCGGCACCGGCTGGCTGGCGGAGCGCCTGCTCGCCTCTCTCTCCACCGCTCGGCACGAGCTCAACATCACCTCGCCCTATTTCATTCCGGGCAGGAAAGGAACCGCCGCCTTCGCGGCCATGGCCCGGCGCGGGATCAAGGTTTCCGTACTCACGAATTCCCTCGCGGCGACCGATGTCGTCGCCGTCCACGGCGCCTACGCCAGATATCGCAAGCCGCTGCTCGAAAGCGGCGTCGCCCTGTACGAGCTGCGGCCCGAGAACATCCGCGACGGCCCTTCGCTGTTCGGCTCGCGCGGCGCGAGCCTGCACACCAAGGCGTTCACGGTCGATGCCGCGACCGGCTTCGTCGGCTCGTTCAATTTCGACCCGCGCTCGGCTTCGCTCAACACCGAAATGGGCGTGATCTTCAATGATCCACGGCTGGTCGCGCAGATGCGGACGATATTCCTGGCACAGACCGCCCCGGAATGCAGCTATCAGGTTGCGCTCGAAGGCAGCCGCCTCGTCTGGAACGATGCGAAGGACGCAGTTCCACAGCAACTGCGCTCGGAGCCGGGCGCGAGCCTCGGACGGCGTCTCACCGCCCTCGCCATCGGGCTGCTGCCGATCGAATCCCAGCTCTAGGTCGCCGCCCCGGCCTTGATCGCAGCCTGCCGCGGTGCTTGCCCAGCCGGAAGCGGTGCGAGGCAGCCCGGCAACTCGGAGAGCGAGCGTACCCCGAGCATGCCCATGGTGATGGAGAGCTCGTTGCGCAGCAGGTCGAGCACCCGGCGCGCGCCGGCCTCGCCGGCAATCGCCACGCCGTAGAGCGTCGCCCGGCCGATCAATACGCCCGATGCGCCGAGCGCCAGGAAGCGAGCGATGTCGGCGCCGCGCCGGACACCGCTATCGGCGAGGATGGCGAGGCGGTCCCCGACAGCATCGACGATGGCAGGCAGGACCTCGACCGGCCCCGGTGCGCAATCGAGATTGCGGGCGCCATGGTTGGAGACGACGATGGCGTCCGCGCCATGTTCGGCCGCCTTGCGGGCGTCGTCGACGCGCAGCACGCCCTTGAGCACGAGCTTGCCCTGCCAGCGCTTCCGCAGCAGCGCGACATCCTCCCAGGTCACGTCGGTCGCGAGAGACATCTCGTCAGAGAGCGAGACGCGGCCGAGCTGGGTCCGGAACTCGTCCGGATAATGCGCATAGGTCGGCACGCCGGAGGCGATGAGCGAGCGCAACAGAACCTCGCAGGTCCAGCGCGGATGCAGCGCGAGGTCGATGCCGGCCCGCAGCGAGGGCTTGAGCGGAATGCCGAAGCCGTTGCGCAGATTGTATTCGCGATTGGGGCCGACCGCGGTGTCGACTGTCAGCACCAGAGTGCGCGCACCCGCCGCCCAGGCCCGGTCGAGCAGCGCCAAAGTGCGCTCGCGGTTCTTCCAGACATAGAGCTGGAACCAGAGTTCGGCCCCGGATTCGGCGGCGATGCGCTCGATCGAGGTGATCGACTGGGTCGAGACACAGAACGGGATGCCGGCCGCGGCCGCCGCCCGCGCCAGAGCGATCTCGCCGTCGCGCCAGACCAGGCCGGCGACCGCCGTCGGCGCGATGACCAGCGGGCTCGACTGCTTGCGGCCGAGAACCTCGGCTTCCTGAGTGCGCTGGGAGACGTCGACAAGTACGGAGGGCGCGAGCTTCACCGCATCGAGATCGCGCCGGTTGCCGCCGATCGCGTTCTCGTCCTCGGCGCCACGGTCGACATATTCGAACAGCCCACGCGGCAGGCGCCGGCGGGCCGCGCGCCGCGCATCCTCGACATTGAGGATGGCGTCCAGGCCGGTCAGGATCATCGTTCGAGTCTCGTCCCTGCACCGGCTGCGCGCGCCTTACGGACGACCAGTCCGGCCAGAGCGAGATCGGCCAGAGCGAAGCCGCGGAAGCAGAACATCCGGCGCCCCTGCCCGGCCGGCCCGGCACTGCGCGCCGCGATCTGGATCAGGTCGTCCTGGAAGCGGACAGTCTCGACCGGCTGGGAATTGACGTCATAGGGCGCGGTCGACTGGGCGAGGCTATCGGTCGCCAGGAAGTCGAAGGCGGGCAGTGTCTGCGGGCGCCAGCTGCGGCCGATATCGACCGCCGAAGCGAAGGACGAGGCCGGCATGCGTCCGGCATCGAGGAAGGGCTTCAGGCCGGGAGCGCCCGGAACCATCGAGATGACGATGTCGGAGCGCGCAAGGAGGTCATCGGCCTCCGCGACGATCTCGGTTGCAAGCCCGCGCGCCGCCGCGGCTTCGGCCAGACGCTCGGCCGAGGCGCGGCTGCGGCTCAGCGCCAGCACCGTCTTGAGGCCGGGATAGAGATCGAGGAAGGCGTCGAGATGGGCATGGGCCTGCAGGCCGCAGCCGACGAAACCGATGGTGAGCGGCTCGGCCGGGGCGAGATAGGACGCCGCGGCGGCCGACATCGCGGCGGTGCGGATCAGGGTGATCTCGTCGCCGTCCAGTACAGCAAGCGGCAGGCCGGTCGCATAGTCGCTGACGCAGATCAGGGCGCTGATGCCGGGTGCCGTGCTGCCCGGCGCCACCGGCGCCATCGCCACCCATTTGACGGTCGCGATCGCTTCCGGCTCGGAAGCCGCCGACATCGCCTGGAAACCATGGCCCGGGCCGAGATCGAGCGATTTCTTCGGCAGACTGCGGTTCAGCCCGGCGGCATGGTCGCGGAAGGCCTGGAGCACGGATTCGCGAACCTCGCCGGGCGAGATGCCGAGTGCACGAACCTCGCGGCGCGAAAGATAGAGCAGACCGTCGCTCATCAGCGAAACCTTCCTGCCGAGAACGGCACCGGGTCGAAGGGAGGCGCGCGGCCGTCGAGCAGCGCCGCGAGCAGGCGGGCCGAGGTCGGCGCCTGGATCAATCCCGTATGGGCATGTCCGAAGCAATGGAAGATGTCGGCACTGCCGGAGGAGACCCCGATACAGGGCAGACCATCGGGCGTCGACGGGCGATGCCCCATCCAGCGGTCGAGCCGGCTCTCGTCGATCTCCAATTGCGGAAACATCTTGCGGGCGAAGCCGAGCAGGATCTCGGTGCGGCGCCAATCCGGCGGCGCCGAGATTGCGGCGAGCTCGACCTGGCCGGCGAGCCGGAGCCCTTTGGAGGTCGCAACCACCGCCATCAGCCCGTCGGAGGGCATCAGGCCGCAAGGGATGTCGAAACCCGGCTCAGGCAGGACGACGTGATAGCCGCGCTCCGAGATCAGCGGTACGCGGTCGCCCGCCTGACGGGCCAGCTCGCGGGAGCCGATGCCGGCAGCAATCACCGCCTTGTCGCAGGAGATCGGGCCGGCCTGCGACCGCACCGCGCTGAGCTGCCCCGCCGCGAATTCGAAGCCCGTGGCGCGCGCGACGATGCGCTTGCCACCCCGACGCAGGAGGAGTTGCTCCAGCGCGCGGCAATAGGCACCGGGGTCGACGACATAGGCGCCGCCATCGAGCCGGGCACCGAAACGATAGCGCGGCGCCAGCTCCGGCTGGATCCGGCGCAGCTCCTCTTCCCCGACCTCGCTGAAGGGAACGCCGAATTCGCGCCGCATCCGCCAGACGCGTTCCTCGGCCAGGAATTCCGAGCGGTCGAGATAGACATACATGACGCCTTCCCGCCGGATCAGCTCGGGAACCCCGGCCTCCGCCGCGAGTGCTACATGCTCATCGACGGCAGTCCGGCAGAGTTCGAAACGGGTGCGGGCGCAGGCCTCGACCAGATCCCAATTGCGGCCGGCGAGCACGAAATCGCGCAGCCAGCCGGCCAGCCGTGGCAGGTCGCGCCAACGGATGACGAAGGGACCGGTCGAATCGAGCAGGAAACCCGGCACCTTGCGCCAGAGCCCGGGCAGCGAGATCGGCATGATCGCGCCGGGGTTGAGCCAGCAGCCATTGCCATAGGAGGCCGCCTGCCGGCCGCCCGGCTCTGCGGGCTCGATCAGGGTCACCCGATGGCCGGAGCTCTGGATCTCCAAAGCCGCGGCGAGGCCGACGATGCCGCCCCCGATGACGGCGACATGCGAGCCGGAAGAAGCCGTCATCGTCCTGCTTTCAGGGTTCAGCCGCGATTGTGGAAATGGCTGAGGAAGGCGCGGGTCGCCTCCTCCTTCGGGCTGTCGATGACCTCGCGCGCCGGCCCTTCCTCGACGATCACGCCGTCACGCATGAAGACGAGGCGGTCGGCGACCTCGCGGGCGAAGCCGATCTCATGGGTGACGATGATCATGGTCATGCCCTCGGCTGCGAGAGCCCGCATGACACCGAGAACCTCGCCGACGAGTTCGGGGTCGAGCGCCGAGGTCGCCTCGTCGAAGAGCATCACCGAAGGCTCCATCGCCAGCGCGCGAGCGATCGCGACGCGCTGCTTCTGGCCGCCGGAGAGCTTGTTCGGGAAGACGTCGACCTTGTCGCTGAGCCCGACCTTGTCGAGCAGCCGGCGGGCGAGCGCATCGGCCTCCGCCTTCGGCATGTTCTTCACCGAGAGCGGCCCCTCCATGACGTTCTGGAGCACCGTCATGTGCGGAAACAGGTTGAAATGCTGGAACACCATGCCGGTGTTGGAGCGGAAGCGCGCCTGCTCGCGCACGCCCGGCAGCTTGGCGCCGCCATCGAAGGCGAAGGCATCGTCGCCGATGCGGATGCGCCCGCCTTCGGGGATGACGAGCAGGTTGAGGCAACGCAGCAAGGTGGACTTGCCGGAGCCCGAGGGCCCGATCAGCGCGATGACCGCGCCGGCGTCCACCTTGAGGTTGATGTCACGCAGGACGACGAGATCGCCGAACTGTTTGCGCAGGCCCGAGATTTCGATCTTGCTGGTGGTCATCTCTGCCTCAATTGCTCTGCGACAGGCGCTTTTCGGCGCGCTTGACGATCACGGTCGCCGGCAGCAGGACGACGAAATAGATCGCGGCGATCACGCTGTAGACCTCGAGGGCGCGATAGGTCTCCATCGCGACGATCTGGCCCTGATAGAGCAGATCCGGCACCGCCAGAACCGAGACCAGCGAGGTGTTCTTGAACTGGATGATCGACTGATTCATCAGCGGCGGGATCATCCGCTTGATCGCCTGCGGCAGGACGATGCGGCGCATCACCTTGCCGGGCGTCATGCCCAGCGCGAGCCCCGCCTCGCTTTGCCCGGCCTCGATCGAGACGATGCCGCCCCGGATGACCTCGGCATAGAAAGAGCCGCCATAGAGCGAGAGCGTCACGACGGCCGCGGTCAGCGCGTCGATCTTGATGCCCGTCAGCATCGGCAGTGCGTAATAGAACCAGAGCAGCAGCACGAGCAGCGGCGTCAGCCGGAACATCTCGATATAGAGCCAGGACAGCCAGCGCAGCGTCGGCGAACGCGACAATTGCGCGAGACCGGCGACGAGCCCGACCACCAGGCCGAGAATGACGACTGCGATGGTCAGGCCGATGGTGACCGCGGTTCCGGTCAGGAACAGATCGCGATAGCCCCAGACGGCATCGAAACGCCACGTATACATGATTTTCCTCTCGCAAGCCTGCCCGGCGACCAGGCCGCAGGAACCGGTGGAACCGGAAAAGGGTCCCCGGCACTAGGCCGGAGACCCTGTCCCACACTCAGAAGGTGACGCCCGGCGGGATGTCGTCCAGCGTCAGGTCGACCTGGGCGAGACTGTTCACCACCGCTTCGCGGATCAGGCCGAGGCCGCGCGAATAGGTGATCCAGGCCGAGGCGAAATCGCGCCAGGTCTTGTCGGTCTCGCGGCGCACGATCGCGTTCGAGGTCGAGCCGAACATCGGCTGCGGCACGATGACCTTGCCGAGCCCGGGATCGCGCTTCACGGCGCGTACGCCACCCATCCAGAAGATGCTCTGGGCGTCGACGCGACCGCTGCGGAGCGCGAGGGTCGCCTCCTCCAGCGACTTGAAGCGGACGATCTGCGCCTTCGGGCAGAGCCGGGCGGCGACATGGTCGTGCGCCGAGCCGACATCGACCGAGATCTTGATCTTGGGGTCGTTGAGATCGGCCCACATCTTCGGCTCGAAGCCGGGCCGGGCGATGACGACGAGCGCACTGTCATAGACCGTGGAGGTGTAGTCGACCACCAAAGCGCGCTTCGGCGTCAGGTTCATGCCGAACATGATGTCGATCTTGTCGGCCTGGATATCGAGGACGGCATTGCCCCAGGTCGTCTCGACGATCTCCAGCTGCACATCCATGTCGGCGGCAAGCGCCGTGCCGATGTCGATGAACTGCCCACCCCATTTGCCGGTCGCACGGTCCTTGAAGGTCCAGGGCTGGCCGGCGGCGACGGCGCCCATCCGGAGCTTCTTGGAGCTGAGGATGCGCTCGAAGGTGTTGGTGGTGGCCGCCTGCGCGCTGGCTTCCTTCGAAGCCAGGGTCAGCGCCGTTGCCGCAACGGCGCCGGCACCGAGCAGCCCGGCGAGATCCCTGCGTGTCGTCATGTCGTCTCTCCCGATTGGAATAGTGCTCCAAGGTCGTTGGAGCGCGATCCCGCCTGTGTCGGCGGGTAGGCCGTCCCGCGCTCCGGCAGGAGCGCTGGCGGATTTGCTTGCGGCACCCTCACCCGGCCTTCGCCGGAAGGAGGACACCGGGATTCATCAGATTGTGCGGATCGAACAGTGCCTTGACCTTGCCCATCAGCTCGTAGCGCAACGGGTCGGCGAGGCGTTCGAGTTCCTCGGTCAGCTTGCGGCCGACGCCGTGCTCGGCGCTGAAGGTGCCGCGGAAGCGCGCCGCCACGTCATGCACCGCCTGCTCGACTTCGAGCGCGAAGGCCTCCGTGTCCGGCAGGCTCGCCCAAAAGGCGCGCTGGAACATCAGGATGTAGTGCACATTGCCGTCGCCAAGATGGCAGACCACCTGGGTCACAGCCTGCGGATAGCGCGCGGCGGCAACCACATCGGCGGCCGCGATGAAGCCTGCGACGTCGGAGGTCCGCACGGCGACGTCGTGGACGACGCCGATGCCCTCCTTCTTGTTGGCCTCAGAGACCGAGTGGCGGACATGCCAGAACTCGCCGGCCTGCTGCTGCGAGGTCGCGACGACCGCATCGACCACCGTGCCCTTTTCCAGGCAGTCGCCGAGGACCTCTTCGAGAATGGCGCTAAGGCCGGTCGAGCCATCCTCGCTGCCGAGCTCGATCAGCACCGACCAGGCCGGAATGGCATCGAAGGGAATGCGGATGCGCTCGACATGGCGAACCACAAGCTCGAACTGCGAGGCAGAGACCAGTTCGAAGGCCTGGATCGCGCTGCCTGCCCGATCCTGCATGGCGGCGAGAAGAGCGCCCGCAGCGGCTGGATCGGCCACCGAGACCCAGGCGTGGGCGGTATTCGGGGTCTGCGGGTGCAGCCGCAGCGCCGCGCCGGTGATGATGCCGAGCGTTCCTTCGGCACCGATGAACAGGTGCCGCAGCATATAGCCGGTATTGTCCTTGCGCAGGGCCGCGAGATCGTCGAGCACGCGGCCATCGGCAAGGACGACCTCCAGCCCGGCGACGAGATCGCGCATCGGCCCGTAGCGGACGACGCCGGTGCCACCGGCATTGGTCGAGATCAGCCCGCCGATCTGGGCGCTGCCCTCGCTGCCGAGATGGAGCGGGAACTGACGGCCCGCTTCCGCCGCAGCGGCATGCAGGTCGCCGAGCACGACGCCGGCATCGACGGTCGCGACATTGCCGGCGCGGTCGATGGCGCGGATCTTGTTCATCCGGCGCAGCGACAGGACGATGCCCGGCCTGTCCGCGTGGCCGCTCTCCGGCACCGCGCCGAAACAGAGCCCGGTATTGCCGCCGACCGGGAAGACCGGCTGGCCCTCCTCGGCGCAGAGCCGCATCACGGCTGCGACCTCGGCCGTAGAGGCCGGGGCGACGACGCAGAGCGCCCTGCCCTTGCGCCTCTCGCGCCAATCGGTCAGCCAGGGGGCCATATCGCCGGGATCGGCGATGAGCCCCTTGTCGCCAACGATATCGCGCAGCCGATCGAGCACGATGCGGTTCCCTTCGTTCAGGCGAGGCTGACCGATTTCGCCTGTTTGGCGGCGGTCTCGAGCTTGGCGATCGTCTCGGCGCTCGGCCCCTGAAGCGGCAGGCGGACACCGCCGACCGGCATGCCGGCCAGCGCCATGTAGCGCTTCAACGGGCCGGGATTGGTCTCGACATAGATCGAATCGATGACCGGATCGATCTTGTCCTGGAGCTTCAGCGCCTCATTCAGCTTGCCCTGCTTGGCGAGCTCGAAGATCTCGATCCAGATCTTCGGATAGATCGTCGCCGAGGCCAGCACGCCGCCGCGGGCGCCGAGCGCGACATGGGTCGCGAACAGGGGCTCCTCGCCGCTGAGAATCGCGATCTTGTCGCCGGCGTATTTCACCGTGCGGATATAGTCCGGCATGTCATAGGACGAGTACTTCATGCCGATGATCGAGCCGTCCTCCGCCATCGCCTGAACCGTGTCGGCGAAGGCGGAGACGGTGGTGCGGCGCGGGATCTGGTAGAGCATGACCGGCAGGTCGAGCGAATCCCGGTAGCGCCGGAAATAGGCGCGCATGCCGTCCTGGGTGCCGGGCGCATAATAGGGGGTGACCGTCATCACCGCGGCCGCGCCCACGGCCGCGAAGTCGCGGCCGGCTTCCAGCGCATCCTCGAAGCCGGTCGAAAGCACGCCCGGGATCACCGGCTTGCCCTCGGCAGCCTCGACGCAGGTCGCGACGATGGTACGGCGTTCGTCGCGCGAGAAAGCGGGGTATTCGCCGGTGCCGCCGATCGGCACGATGCCGGCTGCGCCAGCATCGAGCTGGAAGCGCACCAGCTTCTTCAGGGCCTTGACGTCGACAGACCCATCCTCGGCAAGCGGGGTGACGATGGCCGTATAGAGGCCGTTCAACTGGTCTTTCGTAAGCGTCATCAAGCGTTTCCCTTGTCTAGCCGCCAACCGGATTCAAGCCGGAGCGTGCCCGCAGACGGAGCATCCCGCTTCGGTTTGCCGGCTCGTCAGCCAAGCCAACGCTCGTCCACCATTCGACCAATGTCAACACTAAGATAGAAAAATCCACTATACGACATTTTGTGGAGCATTATGGATCAAGCGCTTTCCATGCCCTATGCTGCTCGCTATGACAGTCCGGGCGAGAGGCGTTGCGCCTCGCGGCCGCGCCAAGGAGATCAGGATGCCGGAAATCTCGTCGCTCGACCGGGACGACACGGCCCGCGGCGCAGGCCGCCCCGCCGATCACGATTCCGAAGATGCGCGGGGCCATCTCGACATTGGCGCGCGCCTGCTGAAGGTGCGCAAGCGTCGGCAGCTGACCCTGCAGGATGCGAGCCGGCTGACCGGTGTCTCGGCTTCGGCCTTCTCGAAGATCGAGCGCAACGAGCTTTCGCCGACCATCTCGACGATGCAGCGCATCGCCCAAGGGCTCGGCATCGAACTGGTCTCCCTGCTCGATGATCAGGACAACGATCCTGGCGCCTTCCGGGGCCGGCGCAGCGTGACGCGGGCCGGCGCCGGAAGCCGCCATGCGACGGTGACCTGCAACAACATGCTGCTGTGCGCCGACCTCAAGAACAAGCGCGCCACGCCGATCCTGACGACGGTGACGGCACGCTCGCCGGACGATTATCCGGCCTGGGCCAAGTCGGAGGCCGAGATCTTCGTGATGGTCCTGGAAGGGACGCTGATCGTGCACAGCGCGCTCTACGAGCCGCTCGAACTCAACAAGGGCGACTCGGTCTATTACGACGCGAGCACCGAGCACACCTGGACCTCCTCGGGCCCGACCGACGCCGTCGTGCTCTGGGTGCTGGTCGACCTCTGAGCCGGGCACTCCGCCGCTGGCGGATTGTCGAGAGCATCCGAGGTTCAGCCTGCACCATCATGTCCGACGAAGCACGGCAGAATGCCGGACGCCATCGCAGGCTTCCGGCTCCTGATGATGGATTGTGCGGCTGGGCGAGTGTGCCACCTGCCCGCAGAGGTGGCCTGACCGAGGCAAAATCGCTTCTGAAACTCTGTTTTATCTCAAAGACCTGAAGCGAATTCCTGCAACCTGGATTCCGGCTGTCGCCAACGCCGCTCGTCCCGGACGAGCGGCGCAGACCCACAGGCTCCGGCGCTTGCTGCTCAGACCGCCCGGCTGAATTGGCGCGGCGACTGGTCGAGATGCGCGTCGAAGGCCGCGGCGACCTTGCGGACGAACAGGCGCGCATCCTCGGGCAGCAGCACCCGGCTGCCGTCGAAACGGATCAGCCCGTCCCGCGACAGGTCCTCGAGCTTGGCGAGCGACGTAGCCAGGACCCCGCGGTCGACGGGATGCTGGTCACAGACCGCATCGATATCGACGGCGAGATCGCACATCACCCGCTCGATCAGCGCGGCGCGCAACCGATCTTCCGCGGTCAGCCGATAGCCCTTGCCCGTCGGCAGCGCGCCATCGGCGACGCGCTCGGCATAGCGCCCTATCACCACCTCGTTCTGAATGAAGCCCTGCGGCAGGCGCCCGATCGCCGAAGCGCCGAAGCCGATCAGCGCCTCGCAGCGATCCGTGGTGTAGCCCTGGAAATTGCGATGCAGCCGCCCCTGCGCCAGAGCCTGCGCCATCGCATCCGTCGGCCGGGCGAAATGGTCGAGCCCGATTCGGACATAGCCGGCGGCGACGAGCTTTTGCGCCATCGCCTCGGCCTGCTCGTGCCGCGCCCGTCCGTCAGGCAGATCCTCGACAGCGATCCGGCGCTGATGCTTCTTGAACTCCGGGACATGGGCGTAGCCGAAGATCGAGAACCGGTCCGGCCGCATGGCGAGGCACTGTTCCACTGTGTCGCGGCAGGACTGGAGCGTCTGCTTCGGCAGCCCGTAGATCAGGTCGAAACTGACCTCCTCGATGCCGGCACGACGCAGGCCCGAGACGACACTTGCGGTCTGCTCGACGCTCTGGATGCGGTTGATCGCCTTCTGCACCGCCGGATCGAAGCTCTGAACCCCGAGGCTGGCGCGATTGACGCCCGCCGCGGCGAGCGCCGCGGTCATGCCGGGCCCGAGCCGGCGCGGATCGATCTCGACGGCGATCTCCGCCTGCGGGTGAACGGCAAAATGCTGCCGCAGCAGCGCAACGAGCCCGACGAACTCCTCCGGCTCGATGATCGTCGGGGTGCCGCCGCCGAAATGGATATGGCGCACGTCGAGCGGAGCGGAACGCTGCGCCGCGACCAGAGCGATCTCGCTGCGTAGCACGGCGAGATAGTCGACGATCGGGCCGTCGCGGAGCGCGACCGTGGTGTGGCAGCCGCAATACCAGCACATCGAGCGGCAGAAGGGAACGTGCAGATAGAGCGAGGTCGTCGTTCCCGCCGGCAGCGCCTTCAGCCAGCCGGCATAGGTTGCGGCGTCGATCCCGGCGCTGAAATGCGGCGCGGTCGGATAGCTCGTGTAGCGCGGAAGCCGCTCATCCGCATAGTGCGCGCCCTGCATCGAAAAGCTCCGGAACCTCGTCTGTTTGATCGCTCTTACCCCACGCCGCGGCACCCTTCTTTGATCGAGTGCAAATGCAATGAAGCACCCGGCGCCGGCGCGGAAGCGGGCCGGGCGATCGCATCCCGATTTGAGCCAGAACAATGTTCCGCACCGTCAGCTGGTGAATGCTGGGCTCCAAGAGGAGGAAACCATGCATCTTTCCGGACTCGCCCAGCGCTGGCGGCAGCGCCATTCTAGCTTGCGCGAACTCGATGGGCTCGGCAGCGACGGCTTGCGCGAGCTCGCCGGCGACGTCGCCCTGCAGCAGGCCGATCTCTACAATCTCGTTTCGCGCAGCCCGGCCGATGGCGCCTTGCTGCCGCGCCTTCTCGCCAGCATCGGGCTCGACGCCGATCGGGTAAGTCGGCAGCAGCCGGCGGTCATGCGCGACATGGCGCGTGTCTGCGCCGGCTGCGACAGCGCGCGCCGCTGCCGCCGCGAGCTCGACCGCGAAGAAGCGGAGCTCAGCTACCAGGCCTATTGCCCGAACGCCGAGACCATCGGCGCGCTGCGCCGCTAGATCGCCGCGCGTCCGTTCGGTCGCTGATCCTCCGGTGGAAGGAGGCATGGCGACCTGCTCGGCCTAAATGGACACCTCATCGCGGCCCGCCGGCCTGACCGGGCCGAGAGGGTAGAGCAAGACTGCGTCCGCCCCGACGTGTAACCGCCCCTCAATGCCCACCGAACACGAGCAGCTGGATCGGCAGGACCAGCGCCTGGATGCGCAGAAGCAGCGCGTGCACGAGGCCGACCGCGTCGACGCCATGGAGCATGATCTTGCGCCCGGTCGAGAGCTTCCCTGAGGCGATCAACTCGTGATTGCTCGAATAGGCATTGGCGATGCAGGTGCTGCCTGGAGTGACACCGTCGAGCCCGTCAGCATAGAGCGGCTCCAGGAAGGCCAGGAGCGTTCCCGGCTTCGCAACCTGCTGCACGTCGAGCAGGGTCTCGCCGCTGCGGATTTGCCCCGCTGCGATGAAATCCTGCACATTGGTGACGACCATCGGGATGATCACCCAGGGCTTGGAGAGGCAGGTCGCTTCCGCGACCATGCCGACCTTCATGACCTGCGCCTCGATCTGCGAGAAGCCCGCCTGCAAGGTTGTTCGTCCCGCCTCGGCCGGGATCAGCACGCCTGCAGGCCGCAGCAGAGGATTGACGACATCGCCGACGCGCAGGGTGAACTGCTCGACGCGCCCGGTGACCCCGGCACGCACCAAAGTCCGGTCGAGATCGGCCCGCGCCTGGACCAGAGCGGCCTCGGCACTCGCCCTTTCGGCCGGCAAAAGGGTCGCGATCCGCGTTTCCGCGCTCGCCTTCGAAGCGACGACCGCTGCCACAGCGGCCTCCCGCCCGGCGACGAGGTTTTCCAGCCGCTCGATCTCGCGCCGTGCGACGATGTCGTCATTGCGCCGACGCAGCTCCTGCTTGGTCTCGAGCTCATCGAGCGCCTGCTTGTGGGCACTGCGCGCCTCAAGGATCTTGCTCTCATCGGTGAGGAGATCCGCCCTGGCGACGATGATCGCGGCCTCGACCTCGGCGACCTTGCTCCTTGCGGTTTCGACCGCCGCTTCCTGCCGGCTGCTGTCGAGCCGGAAGATCGGGTCGCCCTTGGCGACATTGCCGCTAACGCCGAGATAAATCTGCGCGACGCGGCCGTTGATCTCGGGCACGATCGGGACGGTCCGGAACATCACCGAAGCGCTGGTCGTCGAGGGGTGATTATAGAAGATCACCGTGATCAGGGCGACAGTCAGCATGAGGCAGGAGGTGATGCCCCAGCGCAGCTCGAACCAGACCGAGTAGAAGGTGATCTCCTTGCCGAGGCGCTTGCCCTGCGCGAAGCGCCTGTAGAGATAGTCCGGGACGATGGTGAGGAGCGAGCAGACCATGAGCTCAAGCATGACCCTGCTCCTTCCGGACCACGGCATCGCTCTCGGCTGCGGTGTCGACGTCGCCGGGCGGTGACGCGTCGTCGCCCGCCACCTCGGACGTCGGGGACTTCACCCCGGCGATGCGCTCGAGCGCATGGGCCATTCGGCCGAACTGCCCCGAGAAATCGGGAATGTCGATCAGGGCCAAGAGCAGCCCGGCTACCCAGAACAGATGGACATGGGTGAACAGGGCGAGCAGGCCGAGTACCGCCACGATCTCGAACTGCAATTTCTGCGACTTGTGCGCCATCCGCTCGGGCAGCGTGTGAAGACGCAGGAAGATGAGGCCCACGCCCAGAACCGACAAAAGGAGGATAATACCGGTGACGACCAGCAGCGTGTCGGTCTCCTCCGGCGCGGTGATGAAGCCCGGCAGATAATGCGGTGCCAAGGGATGAAGGCCAGCGGCCATCGGAACACTCCGGTTCAAGAGCACGCCGCAACCAGCCTGCCGCACAAGCTAATCGGATCACACTTGATGCATCAACAGTTTAGAGCAATCGGATGCGATCATCCTTTCGGAAGATCTGGGAACACCTAACCTATCCAGTTGCGCGCAAACTCGGCTTCCTCATAGCCATGTGCTTTCTGCCGCTTGGGTAACTTGATCTTCTCACGCGGCATTGCTTCATAGGGAACCGAGCTGAGTATGTGCGAGATGATCGCCAGTCTCGCCTTGCGCTTGTCGTCCGAATGGACCGCATACCATGGCGCCCATGCCGTATCGCTCGCGCGGAACATCTCATCCCTCGCCCGGGAGTATTCGTACCAGCGTGAATATGACTTCAGATCCATTGGAGAGAGCTTCCAGATCTTCCTGGGGTCGTTGATGCGCTCCTCCATGCGGCGCGTCTGCTCCTCCTGGCCGACCTCAAGCCAGTATTTCAGCAGGATGGCGCCGGAATCGACGATGGCCTTCTCGACGCCCGGCACGACCTGGAGGAAGCTCTTGGCCTGCTCTTCCGTGCAGAACCCCATGACCCGCTCTACGCCGGCCCGGTTGTACCAGCTGCGGTCGAAGATCACGATCTCGCCGGCGGCGGGCAGATGCGGCAAATAGCGCTGGACATACATCTGCGAGCGCTCGCGCTCGGTCGGCGGCGGCAGGGCGACGACCCGGAAGACGCGCGGGCTGACCCGCTCGGTGATTGCCTTGATGACACCGCCCTTGCCGGCGCCATCGCGCCCTTCGAAAACGATGCAGACCTTGCCGCCGGCATGTTTCGCCCATTCCTGGAGCTTGACCAATTCGCCATGCAGCTCGCGCAGTTCGCGCTCATACTGCTCGCGCTTCATGGGCTTGTTCGAATCTGCCTTCATCGTCGTGCTCCGGCCGCTAGGACCAGCTCAGGAAGAACGCGACATCGCCCGGCAGGCCCCCAGGCCAGTCGACGATCATGGCGCGCAGCTTGTACTTCGCCGGCTGAAGATGCTCCTTCCAGAACTCGTAGGCCTGACGCGGTCGTCCGGTCAGCGTGGTCGGCCAATCCGCCTCGGCATTGTTGATCGCCCGGCCGCGATCGCTGCAAAGCGCGCTCGGGAAGCGCATGACGAGGACCTCCTTCTCGCCGCGCTCCGCGGCGGCGCGGGTCTTGTTCGCCAGGCTGTGCTTGATCTCGGCAATCTTCTCCGGCGTGACGGCGATCTCTTCCAGCAAGGTCGCGACGAGTTTCTTGCGGGCCTCCTCGGCCCTGTCCATGGCACCCAGCAGCTTCGAGGCCTTGGCCATTTCGAGCTCCGCCATATAGGACCGGAGATCATCGGCGGACATGAAGCTCTCATCGGCGAGCTTGCTGGCCTGAATGGGGCTGGCGGTCGACATCGCAGGCTCTTCCTTCGCTGGTTGCGGCCGCCGCGGGCGTGCCGCCCGCGGCAGTGCATGGCGGCTTCAGATCTTCTGGACGTGAATGGCCTCGGCGAAGATGAGGTCGACCATGTCGCCGCGCCGAAGCCGCTTCAGATCGTTCGCGATCTCGGGATCGACCACCTTGTGGGTCCGCGGCCCCGCCGGGCCGACATAGCTGACGATGCCGGTCGCGGGATCATAGCGCTCGAACTTCGCAGTCAGGGTGAGCGAACGCTCGACGAACCGGTCGGGCAGATTCTGGAAGCGCGGCTGGCTGACCTCTTCCATATAGACGATCTCCGGCCGCGCGCCCCGCTTCGCGCGCCGGGCGCCGAGCAGCGCCCCTTCGACGCGCCGGATCTGCAGCCGGTCGCCCGGACGCAGGGCATTCAGATCGCCGAAGATCTCGGGCACCATCAACCGCCAAGCATAGTCGCCCTGACGAATGGCGACGATCCGGGTCGCCGGATTGACGGTGACGACCTCGACATCGAGCCGCTCGACCTCGACCGCCCCGACGCCGGCAACAACCACGGTTTCACTGGTCACCGTGGGATAGGTAGCGCAGCCCGCGGCGCCGAGCGCCAGAGAGAATGCGAGAATCCAGCTTGCATGCTTCGACATCGGAACTCTCCACCCAGAAGGTCAACGCCCTGCTCTATTCACCAGACCTGCGGAACCGCAGCGCCTGGCGTTCGTGAATTGCCTGCCTGAGCTCCGCTTCGAGCCCATCGATCAGATGCCTGTACTCATCGCACCGCGCGGCGGCCCCGGGCATCTCCGAAGCTTCCCAGCGACGCAGTGCCGCCTCCGCCTCGGCGAGGTCTCCACAGATATTGCGGAAGCTCTCGCTGCCGCGCACCAGCTCCTCGATCACAGTCTTGTGTTTCGGCAGACGCCGGATGGCAGCCAGAACGCCCGTATCCATAGGATCGAGCCCCCGCGAAAGGCTATAATTATGTGGCCGCAGAGACGGGTTGGGAGTAAATAACGGGAGGTTACGCAGAGACTGCCGCCTTGCCTTGTCTTTTCTGATCGGATTTCTGGCTCGGGGGAGCCTGTTCCGTGGAGCAGCAACGGTCCTGGAATTGCGATGACGACACCGCCGCGCCGCCGGGGCCGAACCCGCCGGAGCAGGAAATCCGCGCGCAGCTCGACCGGATCCTCGCCAGCACTGAATTCAACGTCCCGGCGCGCGTACGCCAGTTCCTGATCTATGTGGTCAACGAGACGCTCGCCGGGCGGGCGGATCGGATCAAGGCCTATACGGTGGCCGTCGAGGTCTTCGGTCGGGACGCCAATTTCGACATCCAGAACGATCCCGTGGTGCGCATCGAGGCCGGCCGCCTGCGGCGTGCGCTGGAGCGCTATTACCTGCTGGCCGGAAGCTCGGCTCCGGTCCTGATCGAAATCCCCAAGGGGGCCTATGTTCCCCGCTTCCACTGGCAGCCGGAGCATCGGGATGACGGGCCGCCCGACTCGCCGCCTGCGTTCCCCGGCCGGCATGGCAGTGCCGCCGCCCCGGCATGGCGCGGGCGGTACCGGCTCGCCGGCTCGCTGCTCGCGTTGGGCACGCTCGCCGCCGTTGCCCTCGTCTGGGCTGTGGACTGGCCGCAATCCGCAGGCACCGCTGCAGCCCTGCCCGCTCCGCCGGGCCCGTCCCTGACGCTCAAGCCCTTCGCCAACGTCTCCGGCCAGCCGGAAGTGAACTACTACGCCGCCGGCCTCACCGATGAGCTGCTGGCACAGCTCGTCCGCTTCAAGGAGCTGACCGTGCTGGTGCGCGAGGCTTCGGGAGATGCGCCGCCGGGCGACATGGCGGGCAAGGCTCCGCGCCTCGCCGGCAGCCGCTACCTGCTGGAGGGCGGCATCCGCCTTTCCGATGGCAAGCTGCGGGTATCGGCGCGCGTGCGGGACGGCGAGAGTGCGGCCATCCTGTGGGCGGGAATCTATGATGCCGACCCGCGCGAAAAGACGATCGTCGATATCGAAACGACGATAGCCGCGACGGTCGCGACCGCCATCGCCCAGCCCTACGGGGTGATCTTCGCCAATCCGCCCCGCCCCCGACCGGACAAGCGCAGCCCGGACCTGCTGCCGCAGGAATGCTCCTACCGCTTCTACCATTACCGCACCGTGCTCGCCCCGATCGAACACGCGCAGGCGCGCGAATGCCTCGAGCAGGTCACGGCGCGCTATCCCGAGCATGCGACCAGCTGGGCGATGCTGGCCTATCTCTATCTCGACGAGGAAAGGTACAAGCTGAACCGCAGCCCGGGCTTGCCGTCCCCCATGGCGCGGGCGCGCGCCAGCGCCGAGCGCGCGGTCCGGCTCGCTCCCGAGAATGTCCGGGCCCTGCAGGCGCTGATGACTGTGCTTTTCTTCAGTGGAGAGCCCGACGAGGCGCTGCGCATCGGCCTGCAAGCGCGCGCGCTCAACCCCAACGACACCGAACTGCTCGGCGAGTTCGGCGCCTGGGTCGCCCAATCCGGGAACTGGGCGCGCGGCGCCGGCATGATCGAGGAGGCGATGGCCAAGAATCCCGGCCAATCAAGCTATTATACCGGGCAGCTTGCCCTCGCCTCCTATATGCAAGGCGAGGATACGCGTGCCGTCGCCCTGATCAAACGGGCCAATCTTCAGAATTTCTCGATCTATCACTTCGTCGCGGCACTGATCTTCGCCCGTCACGGCATGTCTCACGAGGCGTCTCAGGCCCGCGCCGCGTTTCTGAAGCAGCGCCCTGGGTTTTTCGCCGATTTCGACGGCGAGCTCGACCGGCGCAACTTCAACGCGAGAGATCGCTCGATCCTGATCCGCGGCGCGATTCAAGCCGGTTTTCCGGTGCGAACGCAGCTTTCCGCCTGGGATGAACGATCCTCCAGCCCGGCGTCCGGCGCAGAGCCTAGCCAGGGCTCGGCTCAACGTAGCCAACCGTAACCTACTTCCCGTAACGGCATTTGCGGCCTGCACTGCTTTGCGAAGTGGCGTGCAGCGACCAGCGGCGATGCGGCAGAAGCCGAGTTCGCCCCGGCGCTCGAGTTCTCCAGCGCCCGCGCCCGACTGCTGCCACTCTACCGCCGGAGGTCCGATGCTCGCACCGATCCATCGTCAGGCGCCGCTCGCCGCGCTGCTTGCCATAGCGCTGAACGGAGGCACGGCCGCGGAATCTGTCGCGCAAATGCCGACCGGCGCGTTCCAGGGCGCATGGATCGAACAGGGCGAGGTCTGCGCGAGCGCCTTCGCCCTGAAGGGAGGCGCGATCGTCTTCCGGCGTCCGGCGAGCGTCTTCGCCCCGGCCTTCATCGTCGCCGGCCGGCGACTGTCGACACCGCTCGCCTCCTGCCGGATCGTCAGCGTCAGCCCGAAAGGGGAGCGCCAGATCCTGAATCTGAGCTGCACGACGAGCATCTCGGTCGGTGCAGCCCATGCCATCGTCGCGCCGGCCGAAGGCGGAATGCTGACGCGCTATTTCAGCGCCGACGGCGGAAGCGGGACCAACTACCAGCGCTGCGGCCCGGACGTGCTGAAGCCGCCCTGAGGCCGGGCGTATCCGAAGGTGACCGGCGGAACGGCGGTCCGCCGACCAGGAGATCGGAGGAAGCCATGTCAGCTCTCGTGCACATTGTGGACGGTGATTCATCCTCCCAGGCAGGGATAGACGACCTGCTGCGGGCCTGCGGCTACCGGACCAAGGCTTATGGCAGCGCCGACGAGATTCTCGGCCAGATTGCGGACGACGCGAGCGCGGGCTGCATCGTCCTCGACGTTCAGGTCCCGGACACAGTTATGCCCGATCTGTTCGATAGGCTGAGCAAGGCCGGATCGTGCCTCCCGGTCATCTGCCTCGCGGGAGAAAGCGACGTCCGCACCGGCGTCAAGGCGATCAAGGCCGGCGCCGAGGATTTCTTCACCAAGCCGGTGGCGTCGGAGGAGCTGATCGTCGCGATCGACCGCGCCATCGCGCGCCATCGCCTCGCCAGCGAGCAGGAAGGCTGGAGCCGCGCCGCGCGGCAGCGGCTGGGTCTGCTCACCCGGCGCGAGCGCGAGGTCTTCGACCTCGTCATCCGCGGCAGGCTGAACAAGCAGGTCGCCTTCGCCCTCGGAACGACAGAGCGGACGGTGAAGGCGCATCGCCACAAGGTGATGGAGAAACTGCAGACCCGCTCGCTCGTCGAGCTCGTATCCTGCGCCGAGCGCCTCGGCCTGTTGCGCACCGACGATCCCTAGCCCGGCCTCTTCACCATCAGAGGGGGTCGAGCATCGTGTCGCCCGCCCACCACATGCCTGCCGGGTTGAAGGCGCCACGCGCCGCGGCGGTCGCCGGCATCCTGTTCTCCATCCTCTTGCTTTCGGCGATCCTCTTGGTGCTGCAGACGCTGCGGCTGCATCCGCGCGACCCCGGCGACTGGCTCGGCGCTCAGGCCTGGAAGGTCGAGCTCGCGCTCCACCTGATCCCTTTTGCCGGCATCGCCTTTCTCTGGTTCATGGGCGTGCTGCGCGACAGGCTGGGCGCGCAGGAACATCCGCTGTTCGCGACGGTCTTCCTCGGCAGCGGCCTGCTCTTCGTCGGCATGCTGTTCACGGCGGCAGCGGCCATCGGCGCGATCCTCACCGCACATGCGGCGCTGCCGCGCGAACTCGCCGGCTCGGCGACCTTCATCCTGGCGCGGTCCTTTTCCTATTTCCTCGTCAGCGTCTACGCGCTCAAGGTCGCCGGCGTATTCCTGCTGACCGCCTCGACCATCCTGCTGCGCACCGAGATCACCGCACGCTGGACCGCCCTCTGCGGCTATGCCGCGGCCGCCTTCCTCTTGCTCGGCAGCCATGTCGTCGACGGCGCCTTCCTGGTCTTCCCGCTCTGGGTGCTGGTCGTCAGCGGCGACATCCTGGTCCGTGAATACCGCCGTAAGGACGTCGCCTAGACTGATCCGGAGAGCCCGTCATCCGCCGGTCCCTGGCTACCGATCCTGGCCGGCGTCGGCTGTCCGGCAGAGCCGGGCTCGCGGTCGGCGAGCGCACTGACCGCATCCTCGACATCGTCGAAGATCGTCGTCGCCTCCCGCCCTTCGAAGAAGCCCGCCCGATGCAGGATCTCCCAGGGCTCCCGGTGGAGTTCGGCGAGAACCAGCGTCAGGCCGAGCTCCGACAGATCGGTCCGCAGCTCCTGCAGCATGGCGACCCCGGTCGTATCGATCTGCGCGACGGCGCTGGCATCGACGAGGAACCATTTGGTGCCCGGCGGCACCGACTGCGCCGCGTTCTCGAAACGGCCGCGCAGGAAATCGGTGTTGAAGAACAGGATGCTGCCCTGCACCAGAAAGATCACCATGCCCGGCACCGGCGCCGCCCGCTCGCTGCGATGGAGCTTGTAGAAGCCCGGCCTGCCGGCGATCCGTCCGAGTAGCGCGACGCGCGGGCGCATTTCCTTGAGCAGAACATGCAGCAAGGTGCCGGCAATCGCGATGACGACACCGCTGAGCACGCCGAGGCTGATCGCGCCCCACATGCTGATTAGGGCGAAGGCGAACTCGGTTCGGCTGACGCGCCAGATCTCGCGGAAACCGCCGAGATCGATCAGGCTGAGCGCGGCGAAGGCGAGGATCGCGCCCAGCGCCGGATTGGGCAGCAGGCGCAAGGTGTCGTTGAGATAAAGCAGCAGCGCCGTCAGTGCCAAGGCCGCGACGAGCCCGGCGATCTGCGAGCGCCCGCCCGCGGAAATGTTGATCGCCGTGCGCGAGTCCGAGACGGTGATCGGAAAGCCGCTGAAAAGGCCCGAGAAAATATTGCCGAAGCCGAGCCCCGTCAGCTCCCGGTCGGCATCGACGTCGAACTTGTCGCGTGCTGCGAAGCTGCGTGCAGCAACGAGGCCGGAGCTGACGCTGACGAGCCAGACCGCGGCTGCTCCCTGGAGCAGCTCTCTCATCGGCAGATGCGAGACATCCGGAAGCTTCAGCGAGGGCATCGTGCTTGGCAGGCTGCCGATCACCTTCATGCCGTGCCCCTCGAGATCGAATAGCGCCGAGGCGACGGCAGCGAGCGCGACGACGACCAGAGGTCCGGGGATCGGCGAGCGCAGCCGCGCCAGCAGGACGAGCAGCCCGAACATCGCGGCGCCGAAGCCGAGCGAGGGCCAGTGGATCTGGCCGACTTTGCGGGCGATCTCGAGCAGCGGTTGGACGAGCCCGTCGCTCTCGATGCGGACGCCGGTCAGCCGGCCGATCTGCCCGATCAGGATCGAGATCGAAATGCCGCTGATGAAGCCGATCAGGATCGGGCGCGAGAGGAAGGACGCAACGACACCGAGGCTGAGCCTGCCCGCCAGAATGCAGAGCAGGCCGACCACCAAGGCCAGAGCCGCGGCGGCGGCGACACGATCGGCCGGGTTGTCGAGCGGCATGGTCGCCAGCGCCGCGGCCAGCACCGTCATTGTCGCGGCGTCCGGGCCGACCATCAGCTTGCGGGATGGCCCGAACAGGGCGTAGCCCACCAGGGGCAGGATGCTGGCATAGAGCCCGACCTCGGCCGGCAGGCCCGCGATCGCGGGATAGGCGATGGCGCTGGGGATGGCGACGGCCGCGACGGCGAGCCCCGCCGTGACATCGAAGCGCAAATACTCCAGCCGGTAACCCACCAGGCTCGCAGGAAACAGATCGCGGACTCTCATCGGCACGGTCCCGCGCATCGTCCGGAAAGCTCTTCCGGAGGGGCGTATCGAGCCGAAAGGCGGGAAATGCGGGCTCGAAGCATCCGAAAGGCAACCACTTCTGCTACTGGCCGGGCGAGACCTTCTCCCAGCCTTCATCGGGGTTGAAACGACCCATCCGGGCGGCGACCCGCCCGGTCCGGGGACCGAGGTCCTTCTGGTAGACCGTGCCGGCGTGGTTGAGCATGAAGCTCATCACTCCGGACCTGCCATACTCCGCCGGATAGGCCAAGATGGCGAAGCCGCCGATCATCCGCCCGCCTGCGACATAGTCGATCTGGCCACCAGGTGCCGCGGCCCCCTGCCGGGTCAGCACCTTGAAGTAATAGCCGTGATAGGGCCGGCGTTCCTCGCCGGCCCGGTAGCCCTCGGCGGCTGCCTCGGCCGCGAGCTCACCCAGCGGGCTCAGCTCCTCGCCGGCAGCGCTCGGCCAGTACAGCCCATCGCGGGTGCCGGGCCGACTGACGATTCGTCGCGCGTAGACGCCCGCTCCCTTTCCCGTCCGATCCTTGGCGGCATAGTCCTGCTGCGCGTCGAAGAAGGCCAGGATCGCCTGTATGGCGGCGAGTTCGTTGCGCCCGATCCGGCGGGCGATGATCTCCCGGCTCCCGGCTTCGGAATCGAATGTCCAGCGCTCGCCGGCACGCACGATCGGGATCGGGAAGGGAAACTCGTCCTGCCCGACCAGCAAAGTGGCGGTGCCGTCCTTTTCTCTCAGCGCATGGCGGTTGTCATAGGCAACGACGAAGCGCTCCCGATCGGCCGCATCGGCGACCCGATCACCGGAGGAGAGGATCGAGCCGGTCCGTGGCCCGAGAATGCTGCGCAAGCGCGCGCTGTCGCCGCCGCGTACCGCCTCGACCAGGGCGGCGGCGGCCTCGTCCGCCGTCTTGAAGGGCTGCTGGGCCCAGGCGGTCGCTGCCGGCGAGAGAGCGAGGGTCGCCCCCGCCATGAGCAGGAGAACGAGCCGATGGGGCGCTGGCCATGGCCTTGTCATTGAACCGATCCCGGATGTTGAACGAACCGGCGCCGCGTATCCCTGATCAATCCACGCCGCCGACGCTGACGAAAGAGGGGCTGGCGGAGGCTCGCCACTGGGCGAGACTCCGGAACGGGACGCCGAGCAGGCGATAATCGACCCGCAGATAGCCGTCGGCGCCGCGGCTCACCGCCCAGGGCGCGACGCGCAGGACCTCCTGGGCGATCACGCCGACATGGCGCTTTTCCGAGCCGCCATAGGCGAAACTGTAGAGCCCCAGGCCGTTGTCGAGGTGTCCGAGCAGCACGACGTCGTGCTTGAGCCGAATGTCGGATCGACGGCCGCCACCACGGCCACCGCCCATGCCGCCGCGGCTCGCCCCGCCGCCCCTGTTCATGGCGGCGCCCCGGTTCATGCCACCCCCGCGGTTCACGGCAGCGCCGCGCCCCATGCCGGGGCCGCCGGCATGCATGGCCCGCGGACCGCCGCCGCCTCGGGCATGCGCCAGGCTCGCCTGCCCGCGCTGCGACTGCAGATTCGCCGCTCGGCCCTGCTGGACATCGCCGAAGGCGCTGTCGCGTCCCGGCCCGGCACGCCCTGCGCCCGCCTGGGGACGTCGAGGCTGCGTCGCGGCGCGCGCGCCCTGCCCCCGGCCATCGCCGCGGTTGCCGGCGCCGGCCCGGTCGCCCGGGCCGCGATCCGGCCGGTTGGCGACATTGGCGCGGTCGCCCGCGCGCTGCTCCGGGCGCGCAGCGCCACCGAGATCGCCGCGCTCGCCACGCGGTTGCAGAACCTGGTCGCCGCTGCGCCCGCGAAAATCCATCCGGCCTTCGCTACCGGCCCGAAGATTATTGCCGGAAAACTTCTGCTGGACGGCGTTGTTGCGATACTGGACGCCGTGACGGTGCTGGGGATTGTGCTCCCAATGCGTCACGCGGTTCCGGTCGATATTGATGTTGTTGTTGCCCCAGTTGACGTTGCCGCCCCAGTAGCCGCCAGTGCTCCAGCGCCCGAGCGCATAGGCGGTTCCGAAGGCGACCCCGGTCGCGAGCAGGCCGGTGGCGACATAACCCGGCGCCGGGAAATAATAGGGCGGATAATCAGGATAGGGCCAGGAGCCATAGGCCACGCCCGGATCGTAATAGGGCACGTAGAGCGTGTCGGGCTGGGTCGGCTCGATCTGGATGACCTGCTTGCCGCTCTCCTGCCTGACGGTGACCGTCTGCTCGGAACCGGATGAGAGCTTCTTGGCGTCATAGGCGCGCGCCCGCATCCTCTGTATGCCGTCCATGATGTCCGGCTGCTGCGCCAGGACCGCATCGCCAAGCTTCTGCGTCCAGTCGAGGTTCTTGCTCATCATCTCGAGCACGGAGGGCGTCGCGACCAGCGCCTTGACGCTGGCATCCCAGGACTGCTGCTCGGCGGCGGCCTTGAGCTTGTCGCCTTCGAGCTTCTTGTTGGCGGCGAGCCAGCGATCGGCCTGGACGACCTCGAGCGGGTAGGTCGAGGCCATCAGCACCTGCGCCAGCAATGTGTCGGGATAGAGCGCGATCGGCGCGACGAGCGCCTCGAGCTGGGCGCTGCTCAGCAGTTGCGCGGCCTGGACGGCCGGCGTCGCGGCGGGGGGCGGCGCAGCCGGGGCCGGCGGCGCCTGGGCGAGTTGCTGGGCGAGCGGCTGGGAGGCCAGGCCACAAGCGAGGAAACAAGCCAGGGCGAACCGCATATCCATGAGCTTCTCCCTGGCGACACGTCCACGGGATAGCAGGTGCCCGGCACCGGGACCGATCAGACAGCCGCGCTAGTACTTCCTGACTGTCGGCCGGGTCTGCATGCGCTGCTCGGCCTCGCGCAGCGCGCGGAAGGCCTCGACATTGTCGCGGGCCTCTCGCATCGCCTCATTCATGCGCCCGTCCTGCATCATCGCATCGCTTTCCTCCCGCGCGTCCATGACGCATCCGGCGATCTTGTTGCAGGCCTGGGCCGGCCGGCTGTCGCCCGTCAGCCAGACCGCGCCGGCAAGGAGGAGAAAGGCTGCGCTGGTAACGATCCTGCTGATCATGGCGAGAACTCCGAGGCGGTTGCACCACAGTCGCGCTGCGCACCGGCCGGACGAGCCGGGCGGAACACCGTGCTCGCAAGCGGGCTTCGATCGTGTCAGGTCTCCGGCGGCAGTCCGATACTAGCGAATTCGGCAGCGCGATAACCTGTCCCTAAGGACAATACGCCGAACGCACCGGTTGTGTTGAGCTTGCCGGTGCCGAGTACTGGACGGTGCGGCGGCACCTTCCAACCCTGCTCCGGATAATCACGGCCGGCCCAAATCGCCACAGAGATGGGGCATCGAGATGGCTTCCACTACCCAGGAATCGCACTCTATCGACCATTTCTTTTCGGCGCCTTCGGGACGCCACGACCGGTGGCGGGAGCTCCACGCGACCGCCCGTGCCTGGGCCGGCGGCACTGGCGAGCGGATGGCGGTCGAGACGGCGCTCGCCGATGTCGGCGTGACAGAGGAGTTCCACGCCTTCCCGGGCATCGAGCTGATGAGCGTGCTCCGCGAGAAGCTGCTCGGCGACGACAAGGCGGGTTTCCTAGCGCTGGCGAAGCGCATCTCGGTCGGGATCATCACCGGCAACTACAAACACGACGCACGGGAGTGGCAATCGGGAGACCTCTCGCTGCCCGAGCCGGGCGATCTTCTGCCCCCGGCGCTCAGCGAACCCCGGAGCTATCGGCCTTATTTCGAGTTCCTGGCCGTGACGCCGGCGCCCGCTTCACGCTGGTCCCATATCGCCAGCGAGTTCCGCCGGCTGCGGAGGGCGGAGGACGCATTCATCTACGAGGCCATTCCGGTGGGCAGCCTCGAGGATGCGGTCTGCGCCGCCGTGGTGAACCCCGACATCGGCGCCGTAGCGATCTATGAGGGCTTCGCCTTGCGCTCGCGTCACGATGCGCCGGTGCTGCGAAGCGTGCTCGCCGCCCAGCAGCCGCTGCTCGCGACCGCGGACGAAGCCGATCTGTCGCTGCGCCTCGCCGCCGGGCTGAAGGCGATCCGCCCCGAGCTCGACATCTACCTGCTTTCCGACCGGCGCGTCGAGAAGCTCGCCGGCGATCCGCGCGCCGCGATGATCCGCCGGGTGATGTACCAGATCGAGGAGCCGCTCGAATTGCACCTCTCGGTGCTGGAGGGGATCCAGGCGCGCTACGAGACGCCATTCTTCGACAATCTCAAACTCTATGCGCAAAGGCCGATCGCCACCTTTCACGCGCTGCCGATCGCGCGCGGCAAATCGGTGTTCCGCTCGCCCTGGATCCGCGACATGGGCCAGTTCTACGGCATCAACCTCTTCCTCGCCGAGAGCAGCGCCACGACCGGCGGCCTCGACAGCCTGCTGGAGCCGACCGGCAACATCAAGCGGGCGCAGGAAATGGCGGCGCGCGCCTTCGGGGCCGACCACGTCTTCTTCGTCACCAACGGCACCAGCACCTCGAACAAGATGGTGCTGCAGGCCCTGGTCGCGCCCGGCGACATCGTCATCCTCGACCGCAACTGCCACAAATCGCACCATTACGGCCTCGTGCTGAGCGGCGCCCAGCCCTTCTATGTCGAGGCCTTCCCGATGGTGGAATTCTCGATGTACGGGGCCGTGCCGCTGCGCACGATCAAGAAGGCGCTGCTCGATTTGAAGGCGGAAGGCCGGCTCGACCGGGTCAAGATGGTCGACCTGACCAACTGCACCTTCGACGGCCACATCTACAACACGCGCCGGGTGATGGAGGAATGCCTGGCGATCAAGCCGGACCTGATCTTCCTCTGGGATGAGGCCTGGTTCGGCTTCGCACGCTGGTCGCCCTTCCTGCGTCCGCGCACCGGCATGGGCGCGGCCGCCGACATCGAGGTCTGGGCCCAGACGCCCGACGCCATTGCCGAGCATGAGCGCCAACTGGCCGAGCTGGGCGCCACCCCCTCGCTCGAGAAGCTGCTCGATACGCGCCTGATCCCCGATCCCCGGGCCATCCGCCTGCGCGTCTACCAGACCAATTCGACCCACAAATCAATGTCGGCGATCCGCCAGGGCTCGATGGTGCTGGTACGCGACGTCGATTTCCACAGGGTCGAGGCGCAGTTCCACGAGGCCGTCTTCACCCATGCCTCGACCAGCCCCAACCAGCAGCTGATCGCCAGCCTCGATGTCGCGCGGCGGCAGATGGAGCTCGAGGGCTACGGGCTGGTGATGAACGCGATCGAGGTCGCGCTCGACATTCGCCGCGAGGTCAATTCGCATCCGGTGATCGCGAAGTATTTCAGCATCGTCGGCGCCGACGGCATGGTACCCGCCGAATACCGCCGCAGCGGCTTCGTCGACTTCCTGGCGCCCGGAACTCGTTGGGACGACCAGTTGCGCAGCATGCGCGAGGACGAGTTCTGCCTCGATCCGACCCGCATGACCCTGGTCTGCGGCACGGCCGGCTTCGACGGCACCAGCTTCAAGGGGCTGCTCGCGGCGCAATACAACATCCAGGTCAACAAGACCTCGCGCAATTCCGTGCTGCTCCAGTCCAACATCAACAACACCCGCAGCGACGTCGCCCTGCTGATCAGCGTCCTATTGAAGATCAGCGAAGGCATCGAGACGCGCCTCAAACATGGCGGGGAGTCCGAGCGCAAGGCCTTCACCGCGAAGGTGCAGAGCCTGATGAAGGACGTGCCGGACCTGCCGAACTTCAGCCATTTCCATGAGACCTTCCGGCAGGATGCCGGCGACACCACGCCCGAGGGCGATATCCGCTCGGCCTTCTTCGGCGCCTATCGCGAAGAGCAGTGCGAATACGTCCCGGTCGACGGCCCGGAATGCGACCGTCGGCTCAAGGACGGACCGGAGATGGTCTCGGCCAATTTCGTGATCCCCTACCCGCCGGGCTTCCCGATCCTGGTGCCGGGCCAGGTCGTGACCCACGAGACGATCACCTTCATGCGCAAGCTCGATGTGAAGGAAATCCATGGCTACGAGAAGGCCAGAGGCCTGAAGCTGCTCAAGATCGACAGTCTACCGGGCAAGAAAAGTGCCAGCCACGAAACCGGCCGCAAGAAGTCGCGCCCCCCCTGATCGTCCCTGCCCACCTTCGATACAGGAACAGCGTCGCCAGATCAGGAGACCTCCCATGTTCGACTGGTTCGCCAGTACGTTGCGCAGTTATCCGGAGATCGCGCTCTTCCTGTCACTGGCCATCGGCTATTATGTCGGCGGCTTCGCCTATAAGGGCTTCAGCCTCGGCGCAGTGACCTCGACGCTGATCGCCGCGGTCGTCATCGGCCAGCTCGGCATCACGATCTCGCCCAACGTCAAATCGACGTTCTTCCTGATGTTCCTGTTCGCCGTCGGCTACGGCGTCGGACCGCAATTCGTCCGCGGCATCGCCAAGGACGGCGCACCGCAGGCGATCTTCGCGGTCGTCGTCACCGTCTTCTGTCTGGCGATTCCGGTCATCATCGCCAAGATCGCCGGATACCATCCCGGCTACGCCGCCGGCCTCTATGCGGGCTCGCAGACCATCTCGGCCTCGATGGGGCTAGCGACCGATGCGATCAACCGCCTCGGCCTCTCACCCGAACAGACCAAGGAATATCTCGACGCCATGCCGGTCGCCTATGCGGTGACCTATATCTTCGGCACGGTGGGGTCGGCGATCGTCCTCGCCCTGCTCGGCCCCAAGCTGCTCAACATCGACCTCGTCAAGGCCTGCAAGGACTACGAAGCGCGGCTCGGCGGCGACAAGGAAATCGGCGGCGCCGGTTCGGTCTGGCGACGCTTCGAGCTGCGTGCCTTCCGGGTCCGGGCCGGCGCCAAGGTCGCCGGCATGCGCGCGGCCGAGGCCGAGGCGCTGGTGCCCGATGCGCGCGTCTTCGTCGAGCGCATCCGCCGCGACGGCGTGATGATGGATGCGACCACCGACACCATCCTCCAGGAAGGCGACATCGTCGCCGTCGCCGGGCCGCGCGAAGTGCTCGTCAACCTGATCGGCCACAATGCCGAAGAGGTCGAGGACCCCGAGCTGCTCGACGTGAAGGCAGAGGGCGTCGACGTCTACGTCACCAGCAACGAAGCCAATGGCAAGACGCTTGCGGAACTCTCGCGGCTGCCATCGGCCCGCGGCGTCTTCCTGCGCAGGATCGTGCGCGGCGCCACCGCGACCCATATCCCGATCCACGCCAACACCGTGATCCATCGCGGCGATATCCTGACGATCGTCGGCCGCACCCAGGACATCGCGGCCGTCGCCAAGGTCATCGGCCATCCCGACCGGCCGAGCGATGTCGCCGACGTCGCCTTCATCGGCGCCGCGATCACGCTCGGCGCGCTGATCGGCGCACTCGTCTTCAAGGTCGGCGGCGTGCCGCTGACATTGTCGACAGCCGGCGGCGCGCTGATCTCCGGCCTGGTCTTCGGCTGGCTGCGCTCGGTACGCCCGGTCTTCGGCCGCATTCCGAGCTCGACGGTCTGGTTCATGAACTCGGTCGGCCTCAACATGTTCATCGCGGTCGTCGGCATCTCGGCCGGTCCCGGCTTCGTCAAGGGACTGCAGACGCAAGGTGTCGGCCTCTTCCTCTGGGGCGCTCTGGCAACCACGCTCCCGCTGGTCCTGGCGATGTTCGCCGGCAAATACATCTTCCGCTTCGACCCGGCGATCCTGCTCGGCGCTTGCGCCGGGGCACGCACCACGACCGCTGCGCTCGGCATGATCTGCGAGACTGCCAAGAGCCAGGTCCCCGCCCTCGGTTACACTGTGACCTATGCGGTCGGAAACACCCTCCTGACGATCTGGGGCATGGTGATCATCATGCTGCTGACCTAGCGCGGACCAAGGAAAACCTTCGATCTCAGCCTCTTACCGGGAGCATGTCATGGATCCTGTCACGCTGCGGACCTTCGAGACGCTCAGCCCCTTCGAGATCAAGGACGAGCTGATCCGGCTCGCCAAGCTGACCGCCCAGAATTCCTCGATCGCCATGCTCAATGCCGGACGCGGCAATCCGAACTGGGTTGCGACGACGCCGCGCGAAGGCTTCTTCCTGCTCGGTCAATTCGCGATCACCGAAAGCCGGAGGGTGATGAGCAAGCCGGCGGGCATCGGCGGCATGCCCAAGGCCGATGGAATCGCCATGCGGCTGGACGAATGGCTCGCCGCACACAAGGATTCCCCCGGCGCCACCTTCCTGCGCGACATGGTCGCCTTCGCCGTCAAGAAATTCGACTTCAAGCCCGACGCCTTCGTGCACGAGCTCGTCGACTCGATCATCGGCGACAACTACCCGGTTCCCGACCGCATGCTCGTCCATAATGAGCGGATCGTGCACGAATACCTGATGTGGGCGATGTGCGGCGAGCCGCGGCCCGCCGGCCAGTTCGACCTCTATGCCGTCGAGGGCGGCACGGCGGCGATGTGCTACATTTTCAAGTCGCTGAAGGCCAACCGGCTCCTCAACCCCGGCGACACCATCGCGCTGGCGACACCGATCTTCACCCCCTATCTCGAAATGCCGCATCTCGAGGATTACGGGCTCAATATCGTCACGGTGGCGGCCTCCCAGGAGAACCGCTTCCAGTTCACCGACGAGGAGCTGAAGAAGCTCGAGGACCCGAAGATCAAGGCCTTCTTCGTCGTCAACCCCGGCAATCCCTATGCTGTCGCCCTCAGCGAGGAGACCATCGCCAAGATCGTCAAGCTCGTTAAGACCAAGCGTCCCGATCTGATGCTGCTGACCGACGACGTCTACGGCACCTTCGTGAAGGGCTTCCGCGGCCTGCTCGGCGCCCTGCCCCACAACACGATCGGCGTCTACTCCTATTCCAAGTATTTCGGCTGCACCGGCTGGCGGCTCGGCGTCATCGCGATCCACCGCGACAACATCTTCGACAAGGCGATTGCGAAGCATCCCGCGAACACCCTGACGGCGCTCGACAAGCGCTATGGCGCACTCACCCTGAAGCCGCGTGAGATCAAGATGATCGACCGCATCGTCGCCGACAGCCGCGACGTCGCGCTCAACCACACCGCCGGCCTGTCGCTGCCGCAACAGGTGATGATGGCGCTGTTCTCGCTGTCGGAAATGATGGACGAGGCCAAGCTCTACCAGAAGACCTGCATGGAGATCGTCCACTCGCGCGCCCAGCGCATGGTGGAGGGGCTGGGCATCGAGGTGCCGGACAATCCGCTGCACGATCGCTATTACGGCCTCGTCGATTTCGAGTTCTGGGCCAACAAATATGTCGGGCCGGAGGTCGTGACCTATATGAAGGAGCACATCCACCCGCTCGACATCGTCTTCCGCCTGGCAGAGGACCACGGCATCGTGCTCCTGAACGGAGGCGGCTTCCATGCTCCGGACTGGTCGGTCCGCGTCTCCTTCGCCAATCTCGACGACGAGGTCTACAGCCAGATCGGCCGCGCCACCCGCGCCGTGGCACGCGGCTACCGCCAGGCCTTCGACGCCTACAACCAGGCGCTCGCCACCACGAAATCGCCAGGAGGCACCAAGAAGGCATGACTGTGCGCGTCGTGACGTCCGCCAGTTGATCTTGCGTCAGATGCCGGTCCGCCGACGGGACGGCCCGGCTTTCCAGCGAGGCAGGAGATGGGTTTCGTTGTCGAGGGTCTGCGCAACAATCCCGAGCTCGCAGTCTTCCTGACGGTCGCGCTCGGCTTCCTGATCGGCCGGCTGAAATTCGGCAGTTTCAGCCTGGGCGTGGTCGTCGGTTGCCTGATGGCCGGCGTGCTGGTCGGACAACTCGACATCAAGGTACCGACCACCGTGAAGACGGTGTTCTTCGATCTTTTCCTGTTCACCACCGGCTACAAGGTCGGGCCGCAGTTCTTCCGTGCCCTGAAACGCGACGCCCTGCCGCAGATGGCGCTCACCGTCGTGCTCTGCGTCACCTGCCTGCTGGCCGCCCTGACCTTCGCGAAGCTGCTGGACTTCGACATGGGCACGGCCGCCGGCCTGCTTGCCGGCGCCTTTTCGGAATCAACGGTGATCGGCACCGCCGGCGAGGCGATCCAGCGGCTCGACCTGCCGCAGGCGCAGCGAGACGCGCTCGTCAACAACATCCCCGTTGCCTATGCCGTCACCTATCTGGTCGGGACGGCCGTGCTGGTCTGGTTCCTGCCGAAGATCGGCCCGAAGCTGATGCGCATCGATCTCCGCGAAGCGGCCGCGGCGCTGCAAGCGGCCTCGGGCGCCGCCACCGGCCATGCGGAGGGCGTAACCTCGGCCGCGCGGCTGTTCGATGTCCGCGCCTATCGGGTCGAGAACCCGGCCCTGGCCGGCAAGACCATCGGCGAACTCGAAGCCTCCACCAAGGGGGTCCGCGCCTTCGTGCTGCGGGTCCGCTCCGGCCCCACCCTGTTCGACCATGCCTCGGACCACCGGATCCAGGCCGGCGACGTCATCGCTGTGATGGCGAAATACGAGATCCACGCCGCCCGGGGCGACGTCATCGGTCCGGAGGTCAGCGACCCCGAGCTGCTCGACATCCCGCTCGAGTCGCTCGACGTGGTCCTGACCAATCGCACGATCGATGGCCGGTCCCTGGCGGAGCTGGCGCAAGGCGCCTTCGCGCGCGGCGTCTTCATGTCCAAGCTGACGCGGGCCGGCATCGCGATGCCGATCACTCCGGCGACGAAGGTGAACCGCGGCGATATGATGTCCCTGGTCGGGCCGCTGGCGGAGGTCGAGCGAGCCGCCGCCGAACTCGGCTATCCCGACCGCCAGACCTCGGCGACGGACATGATCTTCGTCGGACTGGGCATTTTCCTCGGAGGTCTGTTCGGCCTGCTCTCCGTGGTCGTCTGGGGCATCCCCCTGACGCTGACGGCGAGCGGCGGCGCCCTATTCATGGGCCTGGTCTTCGGCTGGCTTCGTTCGGCCTATCCCTTCTTCGGCCGCATTCCCGAGCCGGCCATCTGGATCTTCGACACGGTCGGGCTTTGCATCTTCATCGGCATTGTCGGAATCGGGGCCGGGCCGAGCTTCGTCGCCGGGCTCAAGGCGACCGGAGCCAGCCTGATCGTCGTCGGCCTCGTCTCGTCGCTGCTGCCGCATATCGTCGGCATTCTGTTCGGATACTACGTGCTGAAGATGAACCCGCTCATCGTGCTCGGCGCCTGCGCCGGCGCGGGCACCATCACAGCCGCGCTCAGGGCCGTGCAGGACGAGGCACAAAGCAGCATCCCCGCCCTCGGCTACACAGTGCCCTATGCGATCGGCAACATCCTGCTCACAGCCTGGGGGCCTATCCTTGTCGCCCTGATGGCGAGATAAAGGTCGGGCGTACGCCTCCCGGCGACGTCAGCTCCTGCCCACGCCCTTCTAAGGAAGCGATCCATGCACAGACCAGATGCAGACAGACGCAAGCCCACCAGGTTCATTGCAGTGAGCTGCATCATGGCCGTACTGCTCTCGCCCGCCCTGTCCGGTTGCGTATCGACCGGCGCGCCGCCCTCCTCCGAAGGGCCGCGCTACACCCAGCCGGGCATCGGCGCGCCGACACGCCAGACCGACTTCTTCGGCAACAGCGTCCTTCCCTGAAACTGCGCGCCCCCTGCCGCGCGCCGAATCCACGGCGTGCAGCAGGCTTGAGGCAGGACCGGCCGCAGACCCGGCAGGTCCCGCCCCATGCACCCCGACGCCGGACCGGCGGCCCGGCCTGCCTCGAGGGCGTGTTGTTTCCGCGCGTGCCCGAGCATTGCATCCCGCTCGTGAAGGCCTCACTGCGCTCGGCATCGTTCGCCGGGCCAGCAAGCCCCTGCCGACCGGCCGGATACGCCGAGGCAGCTATCGCAAAGGACCGAAAAGTGGACTCCACTTTTCCGAAAGCTCCGATGCGATAACATTGAGACAGATCACCGTGACCGCGTCCGAACGGACGCGCGGCAATCTAGCTGACGCGCAAAGCGGAGGCGCCGATACGAGCCCGCTACCCGTGGGCACGGCCGGCTTCGGCGCTCCCGGCGATCGGAGGCCTGCCATCCGGCACGCTGAAGCCCTGGGCGCGGCCCTCACTTATCAAGCTGCATATGGTCAGGCCGACAGCATCGCCCTCGCTCGCCCGTCCCGCGCGATAATGATCGATCTGCTCGCGCTCCAGTTTCGCCAGTCGATCCAGCCATTCCTTGTTCGTCATGGATAGCGGCCTCCCCGATGCGGCAGGAGAGTCTAGACCTTGAGCGGCAGGCGCCTATGACGCAAATCAATTTCCGAGCGCCCCCGCTCCGGAAAATCAGGAAACCGCATGGGCGCGGCCTAGGCGGCCTCGCCGACCGGGTTTCGAGGGTCGGAACGGCAAGCCTGCTGACGAGACTGCGCGCGCCGGCGCGGCTCAGCTTGTTCCAAGCCAAACGGATCCGGCTCTACAGGGTCCGCACCCATTCCCTCAGATTGCTTAAAAACGCGTCGGATACCGGGCCACGGCACTGGTAGCGATCATAGAAGGTCTGGGCATCGCGTTTTGCGAAAGCGGCTTGCTGCTGAATGCTCGCGGATACGACCGCGCCGACCGTCAGCCCGTTCTCCAGCGCCGCTTCACGGCTGCCATAGCCGTGCCGCCCTTCGCCGGCCGCGAAGCCACGCAACATGTCTCCCATCATTTTTCGCTTTGCCAGTCGCTCCAAATCATAGACCGCAGCACCAATGCCGATGTTTTTACATGTATTATTGAATAGAGATGCAAATTCATAAGCGTAATAGGCAGCACTAGAGAAATCAAAGGTTGGTTTTTTACTCACCACTATTTCCGAAAGAACACCTTTCGCCGAGGGCAAATCACCAGAAAATGAATAATTATCTATTTCCGACCTTGCGACAGAAACACCGTCAGCTAAAGCCTTCTTGAAGCCCTCGAGGGCCTGATCATATTTCCGTTCATTGTGATACCCGATGGCGATGTTGAAGTCGGCCATCGGATAGTCGAGCGCGGACGCCTCCCGATACAGGGCATTTGCCTTGGAAAGGTCTTTGCCAGCCTCGAAGGCACGCCCGATCTGATATTTGAAACGAGCGACCTTCGGATGCTGCTTTACTGACTTGCTGCACTCTTCGATCGCGCTTTAAAATGGCAGCTTTCCCAGCGCGACGCCTGCGCCCTTTTTTCGGGGATCGCTGGGGTGGGCTGCGAGTGCGTCGCAAGCCGTCGCCTCAACATTCTGGTCACTAAAGGATTCGGAAATGAGGTAGACGCTGCCGGCGAGCGCCACGAATGCCGCTGCCGCGACGATGCGCCTGTTCTGCATAGCCAATCCGAAGCCTCTCGACCGTCTTATAGTACGGAAGCTTCCGGAAACCGCAATTGCGCCGCCACTGTTCTAGGAGAGCATCCACGCCAACGGATTTCGCAGGAGCATCGCGCCTGTGCGTGCCGGCGGCGATCGACGACCTGTTGCATGGCAGCTACGCTGATACACCACCGGCTTCGCCGCGCTGATCGATGCAGGTGGATGGGTGGCGATCCAGGTGGCCGGTCAGTCGTGCCAGGGCAGCTCCGGCGCCCGATCAGCCATCTCAAGAAACACGGCCGCGGACGCCAGACAGGCGATGGCGAAATAGATCATGCGGCAGCTCCAGATCGCCATCCGTTTCGAGGCGATCTTGGCAGCGCTGGGTAAAGCTTCGCCTAACGCCCGGCCGGCGGTCGAACCGCAAACTCACGGCTGCACGGCCTCGCGCGCGGCGTCGATCGCGGAGGGCGAGACAACCTTTTGTTAACTCTGCGCGCCTCTGTTGAAGCCCTCAACGAAGGAGCCTCCAATGAATCGACGTTCATTTCTCACTGCCCTGTTCGGCGGCATCGCCGCTACGGCGGTCGGAACCGTGGTCGCGAGCGAGGCGGCAAAAGCGTCCCAGCTGCCGCTCGACACGGCCGCCAAGCTTGACGAGACCCCGTCGGAATTCACCCAGTATTACCGCGGCCGGCCTTATCGCGGCCCGCGTCGGCGGCGCCAGGTCTGCACCGTAACGCGGGACCGGTTCGGCCGCCGTCGGCGGGTCTGCCGCTGGGTGTACTGACAAGACCGCCCCGGCCCCGCATCAGCGGGGCCGGGGCGCTTCACGGCAGGGTAGCCGGAGGCCTGCGCCGGGCGAACACGTTCAGCCGCGCGCGGATCATTACGGCTCCGGGCAAGATCAGACCGGGCATCGGGTCACTATTGCCGGAGATCTGCCAACCGTCGCGCTCCGATCGACTTTGCCGAAGCGCCGGCGTCACCCTGATGGAAGAGCGGCGCAAGGTCCGCGACGCGCACGCGGGTGTGGGGCCTGCTGTGGCCGGTATCGGCGGCTTCTGCCAGGTCGAAATTGTCCGGCCGCAGTCGTTTCAGACGGCCGTGCTGAGGCGCTGGGAGTCTGATCGGCTTGGTGGGGTGCTAGAGGAAGCGGCGCAACAGCTAGCCGGCCCGGCTGCGGATGTGCGGTCGGGCCGGAAAAACGCGTCAAACCCCGCAGTCATTCTTGAAATCCGCCCTAATTGCGGGACAGGCGTTGATCAGCTGCCGGATTGCCTTCGCCGCGCCCGTCAAGGGTACGCGCTTCGTGTCGACCAGCTTGTGCAGGTCGCGGTCGCCCGCGATTTCTTTCCTGACCCCGCGCTGCTCCAACGTAGTAACAGACGTCCTGCCGCGGCTTTCAACACTGATGAAGGTACCCTCGGCAAAGAGGAGCGCCTTGCCGCGGCGGATAGTCTCGATGTATCCACAGGCATTCTCTTTCATCTCCAAGAAGCCACGCGGGTGCGGTTTGAACAGCACGCTGCCGCCGCTGACCTGCCCTTCGACGAAGATAGAACTGCGACCGGGCGTGGTGGATTGGGGCGATAAGCCGCGCGTAATCCGAAACAGCACGGTCTCGCTTCGCATCAGATCGACGCCGCGAAATGCGCAGACGAGGCCGACGCTTTCGCCCCCGCTGTCGACATGGGCAGACTGCCCGAATAGCGGGTGATTGCCATAGCGCCATACCGCTGGCTCGGCAGACGGCTGCTCTCGCGGCGGCTGATTCTGCGGGGCTGCCGGCACGCTCTGCGCGGCAGCCTGCGCCGGGGCGCCCCGTGGCGGCTCGGATAAAGGTGTGTTGAGCAGCACTTCACCATCGTCCTGCTCCGCAGCGACAACGCCCGTGCTCCTGCTGCCGACATTGGCGAGGCTGCCGCGAAACGCGGCCTCCAGTAACGCCTTCTCCTCGGGGCCGGGATTGCCGAAATATCTGCGAGAGGTCGGGTTGGCCTTGAGGAGCAAACCCCAGAGGTCGCGATTCTGGCGATCGATAATCACCGCGAGCTTGTTGTCGGCGCAGTCATGTGGCTGGCAGAGTTCCGCTACCGTCCAGCTCTTGCCCGATGCGTCCCGCATCGTCTCAGTAGCGGAGGCGACGCCCGACAGATCGCCGACCCAAGAGTAATTGAATCCTGAGCCCTATACCGCGTGAGACCACTTCGCCCTGATCCAAGGCTCCTTCAGCAAGTGCATAGGGTGATCTTGAGACAACGCCGGCGATGCCAAGAGCGCCATTGTCAAAGCCGCAGCCAGTCTAAGCATCATTTAGCCCCTGTCGGATCGCCCCAGCGTCACCTTGTGGCTTAGCTGCGGTCAAGGGGCTACCTGCACCGCGTCGCATATCGCCGGCTCTCGCCAATGCGAGCCTGTACGGCGACCTCCTCGGAGAGTAACCCGGCAATCGACGTCGCAAGCGCCCTCCGCATGATCGGGGATCCAGGCAAGTGAGACGGGTCGCCGAGTTCGAGACGCTGACCGGCGCGATTCTCGACCTGTTCAACCATGTGCGGGAGATTTCTCGAATCGCGGCCGGCGGCGCACCCTGACGGTCCGCCTGTCGGCAGCTATCGCAGCTTGCCCGCAAGGGCAAAAAAATCGATCATTCCAAGGGAAGTGGCGGACAGGGAGGGATTTGAACCCCCGATACCCGTGAAGGTATGCCGCATTTCGAGTGCGGTGCATTCAACCACTCTGCCACCTGTCCGCGGTGCTCATGTCGAAGCG
Source organism: Allobosea sp. (assembly GCF_017308075.1). Classification (GTDB taxonomy): domain Bacteria; phylum Pseudomonadota; class Alphaproteobacteria; order Rhizobiales; family Beijerinckiaceae; genus Allobosea. The sequence continues at coordinate 32,227 of NZ_JAFKFX010000031.1, read as the reverse complement.
GGGTGCTTGTTACACACGAGTCCCGCGCTGCACAAGCCCGTTCATGCAGAACTCGACAGCTCTTCGCTCGAGCGCCCCGCGCCCTCCGTCGAACGCGGAGTTTTCCTTGACGCAAGCGCCCTCCGCGCCTAGAGAGCCTCATCCGGCGTGGGGAAACCCGCGCCTGATCTCTTTTGGCCGAAGCCTCGTCAGGTTCGAGATCGAACCGGCAGCGACCGGCCCAAGGAGCGAACCCAAAACGCAACGACTGCCAAAAAGCCGCCCCGCATGCGCTCCCTTCGCGGATCCATGACAGGGCGGGGCCGAACATGGAGAACAATGATGTTCGCAGTCATCAAGACCGGCGGCAAGCAATTCCGCGTCGCCACCAATGACCGCATCACGATCGCCAAGCTCGAGGGCAACCCGGGCGACACCGTCGCCTTCGGCTCCGTGCTGATGCTGACCGATGGCGAGAAGTCGACGATCGGCGCGCCCTTCCTGGGCGACATCACCGTCGCCGGCGAGATCGTCGAGCAGACCCGCGGCGAGAAGGTCATCGCCTTCAAGAAGCGCCGCCGCCAGAATTCGAAGCGCAAGCGCGGCTTCCGCGCCGAGCTGACCGTGGTGCGCATCACCGAGATCCTCACCGGTGGCAAGAAGCCGGAGATGAAGAAGGGTGAAGCTGCCCCCGTTGCGCTCAAGGCCGGCAGCGAAGCCGTCAAGGGCAAGTCGACCAAGGCCGCCAAGTCCGAGGGCCTCGACGCCTCGAACCTCTCGCTGATCTCGGGCGTCGGCCCGACCATCGAGAAGAAGCTGCGCGCCGCCGGCATCACCTCGTGGAACGACATCGCGTCGTGGACCGAGGCCGACATCGCCAAGTGGGACGAGGAGCTCAAGCTGCGCGGCCGCGCCACCCGCGAAGAGTGGGTCGAGCAGGCCAAGGAGTTGCTCGCCGGCAAGCCGCCGCGGGCCAAGGCCGACCAGGCCGAGCTCGCCTCGGGTGAGGACTACTGACCCCGGCTGTCAGCCTCGCAAGAGCTTCGTTTCCGAAACGGGTGGCATTTGCCGCCGATTCGGGTTACATGGACTGAAGAGTTTTCAAGGTAGGGCGTTATGGCTCACAAAAAAGCAGGCGGCTCGTCGCGCAATGGTCGCGACTCCGAAAGCAAGCGTCTCGGCGTGAAGCGCTTCGGCGACCAGGCGGTCGTGGCCGGCAACATCATCGTGCGTCAGCGCGGCACCAAATTCCATCCCGGCGTGAACGTTGGCCTTGGCAAGGATCATACCCTTTTTGCCACGGCGAACGGCCGCGTCCGATTCACGACGAAACTCGGCCGAGCTTTCGTCAACGTAGTCCCGGCCCAAGAGGCCGCAGAATAAACGGCGGATAGGGAACTCTCTCGATCCGTCGGTTCCATCGAACCGGACGATCGAGAAGGGGCAAAAACCCGTCACGGGTTTCCCGAAGGTCAGCGAACCGGGGGAGATGGGACCAAAGCCCATCTCCCCTTTCTCGTTGCGCCGACGGAGAGACCTGATGTTCCCCGAACTGACAAGAGACGACGTCTTCCGGCTCGAGACGCGGCGCCTGTGGCTGCGCTGGCCGCGGGTGGCCGATGCTGCCGCGATCCTGCGGCTCGCCGGCGCCAAGGCCGTGGCCGAAATGACGGCCTCGATCCCGCATCCCTACCCGTCCGGAGCGGCCGAGCCCTTCATCTTCGCAATGCGCAAGGGCAACGCGCTCGGCGAGCATCTGGTGCTGGCGATCACGCCGCGCGATCGGCCCAATGAGCTGATCGGGATGATTGGCGCGCACCCGCAGGCCAGCGGGCGCCCCTTCATCGGCTACTGGCTCGGCACGCCGCACTGGAACAAGGGCTACGCGACCGAGGCCGTGCAGGCCCTGATCGATACGCTGTTCTCTCTGGTCGAGATCGAGGCGGTCGAGGCCGACAGCCGCGTCATCAACCCGGCCTCGCGCCGGGTCCTGGAGAAGAGCGGCTTCCGCCAGGAGGGCTCCTTCCTGAAGTCTCTGCCGGCGCGCGGCGGTCTCTTCCCCTGCGAGCAGTTCCGGCTCGACCGCTCGACCTGGGCCGCCCTGAAGAGCTGGAGCTCTTCAGGCTGGGCTCCGGCCCAGCAGCGGCAGCAGCAGGAGCAGAGCTCGAACCGCAGCGAAGAGCCCTGCATGGCCTGAGCCCCGGCGGGTTCGCAATCGGGCGAACCCGCGCCGCCGGCATTGCTTCGGCGGACACATACGATTAGCTAGCCGCCATGAAATTCCTCGACCAAGCCAAGATCTATGTGAAGGCCGGCAATGGCGGCGCCGGCTGCGTCTCGTTCCGGCGCGAGAAGTTCATCGAGTTCGGCGGGCCCAATGGCGGCGACGGCGGGCGCGGTGGCGACGTGATCGTCGAATGCGTGCAGGGCCTGAACACGCTGATCGACTTCCGCTTCCAGCAGCATTTCAAGGCCAAGACCGGCGAGCACGGCATGGGCAAGGACCGCCATGGCGCCAATGGCGCGCCGGTCGTGCTCAAGGTCCCGCCGGGCACGCAGATCCTCGACGAGGATGGCGAAACGCTGATCGCCGACCTGACCGAGCCGGGCCAGCGCTTCGTGCTGTGCAAGGGCGGCAATGGCGGATTCGGCAACGCCTATTTCAAGACTGCGACCAACCAGGCGCCGCGCCACGCCAATCCCGGGCTCGACGGCGAAGAGCGCTGGGTCTGGTTCAGGCTGAAGCTGATCGCCGATGCCGGGCTGGTCGGTCTGCCCAATGCCGGCAAGTCGACCTTTCTGGCAACCGTCACCGCGGCCAAGCCGAAGATCGCCGACTACCCGTTCACGACGCTGCATCCCGGCCTCGGCGTGGTCAGGATCGACGGACGCGAGATGGTGCTCGCCGACATCCCAGGGCTGATCGAGGGCGCACATGAAGGCCATGGCCTCGGCGACCGCTTCCTCGGCCATGTCGAGCGCTGCCGGGTGCTGCTGCATCTGGTCGAGGGCACCAGCGAACATGCCGGCAAGGCCTACAAGACCGTGCGCAACGAACTCGCCGCCTATGGCGAGGGCCTGGCCGAGAAGCCGGAGATCGTCGCCCTCTCCAAGGTCGACGCGCTGACGCCCGAAATGCTGAAAGAGCAGCTCGCTCGTCTGAAGCGCGCCTGCAAGCGCACGCCGATCGCGCTCTCTGCCGCATCCGGCGAAGGCGTCGAAGCTGCGCTGCGTGCCGTGCTGGCCGTCGTCGAAGGCGCGCGCGCCGAGGAGGAGCGCGAGCGTGCTCCGGCGCAGGAAACCGGCTGGCATCCCTGACGAGCGTCCAGAGCACGTCCACGCTTCCCTGAAACGCGGGCGTGCTCCGATTCCTTCCATCGCTTTTCCAAGCGATCCGGCGCCTGCTGCGCGCGAAGCGTTTCCGGCTCGCTCGACCTGCCGCGGGACGCATCGAAGACCATGTCCTTGCCTGGACACCGGACTGGCGCGAAGATCGCGCGCGACTGCTCGGCGCGAAGCCAGAGGGCCTCTTGCCTCCGGCCGCCCTTGCGCTTCAACTCGGCCTCCCCGCCAATCGATCCGGTTCCGCCATGCTGACCAAATCGACGCTCCTCGCACTGCTGCCGGCGCTGGTTCTGACAGGGCCGGCCTTCGCGCAGACGCAGCGCCCGGCGCAGTCCGCACCGTCTGCCTCCGTCCCGGGCGCGGTCTCCCAGCCCGACAATACCACGGCGACCTATGGCGACTGGCTGTTGCGCTGCCAGCAGGGCGTCGGCACCCGCGTCTGCGAGATCGTCCAGACCATCGAGCAACAGGGGCAGCGCGGGCCGATCGCCCTCGTCGCCCTCGGCCGCCCGGTCAAATCCGAACCCTATAAGCTCGTCGTCCAGGTGCCTCCGAACCTGACGCTCGGCAACAATGCCGGCGTCAGGGTGAGCGTCGGCGAGAAAGAGGATGCACTCGCCGTGTTCCAGCGCTGCACGCCCGGCGGCTGCTTCGGCGAGGCGCAGCTCAGCGACGATGCCTTCAGGCGCTGGCGCGCGCTCAGCGACGCCGGACAGCTGCGCTATCAGGACTCCGCCAAGCGCGAGGTGACACTGCCGATCTCCTTCCGTGGCTTCACGGCCGCCGCCGACGCGCTGCTTCGCGAGCAGCCCTGACAGCGATCAATGCCCGCCGGAGAGGCGGGCATCGCGCAAGGTGGTGAGCGCCACCGCCATGCAGAAGATCATGCCGGCGACCGCGATCAGCGCGACCGCATGGAAGCCGGTCATGAAGGCCGCGCGCGCCACCTCGAGCAGATGCGCGGACTGTTCCGGCGCAAGCCGCTCCGCGGCGGCGAGCGCACCGCCGAGCGTCGCACGCGCCGGCGCCAGCGTCGCATTGTCGACGCCCGCGACCGAGAGCCCGGCCATGTTCTGACGATAGAGCGCCGCGCCGAGGCTGCCGAAGACGGCGACGCCGAGCGCGCCGCCCAGTTCGATGCTGGTCTCCGACATGGCGGAGGCGGCCCCTGCCCTCTCCTGCGGCGCCGAACCGACCACGATCCCGGTCGTCAGCGCGACCACGGGCGTGAACCCGATCGAGAACACGATCGAGGAGGCGACGATCTGGACGAGTGTCGGCGCGAAGGCGAGCCAGGCGAAGCCGAGGCCCGAGAGCACCATGCCGCCCGCCATCAGCGTCGCCGGCCTGAAGCGGATGGACAGCGGCGTGACCGAGAAGGAGGCGAGCGTGAAGGCGACGGCCGAGGGGAGCGACCAGATGCCCGCTTCCAGCGGCGTCAGCCCGGCGACGAGCTGGAGATACTGCGCCATGAAGATGAAGCTGCCGAACATGACCATGATGCCGGCGAGGTTGATCGCCAGCGCCGCGCGGAAGGCGGCAATCCCGAACAGGGCGAGGTCGACCATCGGGTCTGCGAGGCGCTTCTGCCGGCGCGTGAACACCACGCCGAACCAGAGCCCGGCAACGATGCAACCGGCGGCATAAACCGAGAGCCCGAACTCGGCCCAGTGCTTGATCCCGTAGATTGCCGGGAGAATCGCCGCCAGCGAGAGCAAGGCACTCGGCAGATCGAGGCGTCCGGCCTGAGGCGCCTTGTATTCCGGCAGCAGGATCGGACCGATCACCAGCAGCACCAGCATCGGCGGCACCGCGATCAGGAACACCGAGCCCCACCAGAAATACTCGATCAGCGCGCCGCCGATCAGCGGGCCGATCACGGCGCCGGCCGAGAAGCTCGCGATCCACATCGAGATGGCGAAGGTGCGCTCGGTCTCGTCCTCGAACATCACTGCGATCAGCGACAGCGTCGAGGGCGCCAGCGTCGCCCCGGCGATGCCGAGCAGGGCCCGCATCACGATCAGCATCTCGGTACTGGTCGAAAAGGCGGCGACGGTCGACGCCAGGCCGAAGGCGGCCGCCCCGATCAGCAAGAGCTTGCGCCGGCCGATCCGGTCGCCGAGCGTTCCCATGGTCATCAGGAAGCCGGCGACCATGAAGCCGTAGATATCGATGATCCAGAGCATCTGCCCTGCCGATGGCTTCAGCTCGCGTATCAGGGTCGGCACCGCGAGGTTCAGCACCGTCAGGTCCATCGAGTAGATCATGCAAGGCACGGCGATGGCGATCAGGCCGAGCCATTCACGGCGCGTGGCCTTGCGCGCCGGCGCAGCGTCTGTGGTCGAAGTCGTCACGTCGAAGTCGCTTTTCAGTTCTTTTGGAGACGAACCTTGCCAGCCGAATGCGGCAGGTCCTGTCAGCAGCGACGGCGCGGACGCCGACTCTCAGTCCTCGGCGAATTGCAGCCGATAGAGACGCGCATAGGCGCCTTCCCGGGCGATCAGCGCATCATGGCTGCCGGTCTCGATGACGCGGCCCTCGTCGAGCACGACGATCCGGTCGGCATCGCGCACGGTCGAGAGCCGATGCGCGATGACGAGGGTGGTACGCCCCTTCATCAGCTGCGTCAGCGCCTGCTGGACCACGCGCTCGGACTGGGTGTCGAGCGCGCTCGTCGCTTCGTCGAGCAACAGGATCGGCGCGTCCTTGAGGATAGCGCGAGCAATGGCGAGGCGCTGGCGCTCGCCGCCCGAGAGACGCGAGCCGCGCTCGCCGACCCGGGAATCATAGCCTTCCGGCATCGCCATGATGAAGTCGTGGGCAGCCGCCGCCTTCGCCGCAGCGATGATGTCCGCCTCGCTCGCGCCGCGCCGGCCGAAGCCGATATTGGCGCGCACGGTATCGTCGAACAGCACGACATCCTGGCTGACCACGCCGATCTGGGCGCGCAGGCTCGCCAGCGTGACGTCGCGCAGATCCTGACCGTCGATCTCGACACGGCCCTCGTTCGGATCGTAGAGGCGCGGCACCAGCGCCAGCATGGTCGACTTGCCGGAGCCGGAGCGGCCGACCAGCGCGGTGGTCTTGCCCGCCTCGGCCACGAGATCGATGCCTTCGAGCCCGCGCGCATCGTCGCGATAGCGGAAGCGCAGGTCACGGAAGGCGACTTCGCCGCCGGTGATGGCGAGCGGCTTCGCATCCGGGCGCTCGGCGACCAGGGGCTTCTCGTCGATCAGCGCGTAATAGCGCTTCAGCGAGGCGCCCGCCTCCTGCACGATGGCGTTGAGATTGCCGAGAGAGCGCATCGGCTGGGCGGCCAGCAGCAGGGCCGAGACATAGCCGGTGAAGTCGCCGACGGTCGAACCGCCCGAAGTGATGCGCACGCCGATGGCAGCGAGCACGCCGGCAACGGCGAGGCCGCCACCGACCTCGAGCAGCGGGTCGAGCCGGCCGCGCGCATTGGCGGCCTTCATCTTCAGCGCGCGGATCGCCTCGAAGGCGCCGGCGGCGCGGTGCTTCAGATAGGGCTCGAGCGAATCGGTCTTGGCGACGCGCGCGCCCTGCAGGCTCTCGGTCACCAGACTCGCCATGAGCCCGGTCTGCTCCTGCTGGGAGGCCGCCATGCGGCGCAGCTTCTTGCCGATCCGGCCGATCGGGCTCGCCACCACCGGCGCGACCAGCAGCACGACCAGCGTCATCTGCCAATCAATCCAGAGCATGGCACCGACCAGCGCTATCGCGGTCACCACATCGCGGATGGCGATATTGATGATCCGGGTCAGCGCCTCCTTGATGAAGGTGAAGTCGGTGGTGAAGCGCTGGGTCAGCGAGGCCGGATTCTCGCGCTGCAGCTGCGCCAGATCGGCGTCGATCAGATGCGCATAGAGCGCGCTCTGCATATCGGCCTCGACGCGGCTGACGACGCTGTTGGTCAGCACGGTCTGGGCCAGCAGGGAGAAGCCCTTGATCGCGGTGACAATGACCACGACGATCGCGACCGCGTTGACGACGCCGATCTCGATGCCGATCGACTTCGAGACCAGCCGCTCGGCCCGGCGCACGAAGCCCGTCGATTCGGCGGTCAGCGGGTCGGCGAAGGCGTCGAAGGCCGCCTTGATCAGGAGCGGATAGAAGCTCGTCGTCGCCGCGATGACGACGACGAGCCCGAGAATCATCGCGATCTGCGGCAGGTAGGACCTGATCCGCTCGCGCCAGACCCGGGCGAAGAGCGCGAGGGTATCGTCGGTGACCTTGCCAATCTTCATGCGGCGCGGCCTATCATGGCCGCCATGCGAGCGCCACTGCCGGTCTTGCTCGCGACACGATGCTGACGTCCGATAGCCGGATTGATTCACCAGCCAAAGGGAACTCATGCCTCTCGCCCCGCCGGCCCAGCCCGGACAATCCTTCGCCGAGATCGACACTCCCGCCCTGATCCTCGATCTCGACGCCTTCGAGAGGAACCTCGTGACCATGGCCGCCTTCGCGGAGGCTGCCGGCGTGCGCTTGAGACCACATGCCAAGACCCATAAGAGCCCCGAGATCGCGCTGCGCCAGATCGCCCATGGCGCGGTCGGGCAATGCTGCCAGAAGGTCGGCGAGGCCGAAATCCTGGTTGCCGGCGGGGTGACCGACGTGCTGGTCACCAACGAGATCGTCGGCGCCACCAAGCTCGACCGGCTGGCCAGGCTCGCCCGCGAGGCCCGGATCGGGCTCTGCGTCGACCATATCGACGGGGTGCGCGAGGCCTCGGAGGCGGCCGCCCGCCATGATGTCGTGCTCGACGTCCTGGTCGAGCTCGATATCGGCTCGCGCCGCTGCGGCGTCGCGCCCGGCGAGGCGGCGGTGCGCCTCGCCGAAGCGGTGGCCCGCAGCAACACGCTGCGGCTTTCGGGCGTGCAGGCCTATCATGGCAGCGCCCAGCACATGCGCTCGATCGACGAACGCCGCGAGGCGATCGAGCGCGCCGGGCTGCTGACCCGCAACGTCGTCGAGAGGATCCGGCAGGTCGGCCTGCCCTGCGAGATCGTCAGCGGCGCCGGCACCGGCACTTTCGACCTGGAAGGTCGCTCCGGCATCTGGAACGAGTTGCAGGCCGGCTCCTACATCTTCATGGACGCCGACTACGCTCGCAACCGCAATGCCGACGGCACGCCCTTCCAGACCTTCGAACATGCGCTGTTTATCCTCGCCGGCGTGATGAGCAAGCCGGTGCCGGACCGTGCCATCGTCGATGCCGGGCACAAGACCGCGGCCATCGATTCCGGCATGCCGACGGCCTTCCGGCGCGATGGCGTGATCTACACCAAGCCGTCCGACGAGCACGGCGTGCTCACCGGAGACCCCGTCGCCCTGCCGCATCGCGGCGACCGGCTGTTGCTCGTGCCCGGCCATTGCGACCCGACGGTCAACCTGCACGACTGGTATGTCTGCGTCCGCGGCCTGCATGGGCCCGATGCCCATGTCGAGGCGGTCTGGCCGGTGGCGGCACGCGGCGCCCTCACCTGAGCGCGTGCTGGCCCAGCTCGCCCTGCGTGCGCTGACACCGGCCCTACCGCTGGCACGTCGCTTCGGCCTGCTCCAGGAAAGCGTCGCACTCTGGTCGCGAGGCCTGCGCCAGCGCAAGGCCTGGGCCGAGCATCATGCCCGCTGTCGCAGGCTGGTCGCGGAAGTCGCCGCCGAGCTGCCGCAACACCGGAAGACCGTGATCCTCGGTTCCGGCTTCCTGCGCGACATCCCGCTGAACGCGCTCTGCCAGGGCTTCGACGAGGTCGTGCTGGTCGACATCGTGCATCTGCCGCCGGTGCGCCTGCGGCTGCTGCCGCGCAGGAATGTCCGTCTCCTGACCAGCGACCTCACCGGCGCCATGGCCTGGCTCGCCGGCGAGGCCGAAGGCCGGGCCGATCCGCTCGCCGGACTGATCGCCGATGAAGCGGTGGACCTCGTCGTCTCGGCCAATCTGCTCTCGCAGCTCGCCTGGCCGGTCGCCGACTGGCTCGAGGATCACCCCGCACGCGCCGCCGCGCTGCCGTCCGATATGCCGGCCCGTTGCATCGCCTGGCATCTCGACTATCTCTCTCGCTTCAAGGGCCATGTCTACCTGATCAGCGATGTCGAAATGGTCGAGCGCGAACGCGACGGCGCGATCCATGACCGGCTCGACCTGACCTATGGCGTCAAGCTGCCGCCAGAGGACGAAAGCTGGCTCTGGCCGGTCGCGCCATTCGGCGAGGCGGACCGGGACCGGGAGTTCGTGCACAAGGTCTGCGCCTGGCGGGACTTCCAAGGAAGCCGGTCGCCGCGTCTCGCATCGGGCGAGAACTGACGACCTAGTCCGAGCTCGGGCTAAACGCCTCTTTTATTGCAAATGCATCTCAATGACAAGTAATTGAAATCACTTAACAATTGACTTTGAAAGCGTTGTTTCCTAGGGCATCACCATCGGGGAGTAGCGGCGCGCTGGGGGCGCGCGATCGTGTCAACACGCTCGCAGCGAGGACTGCGTGGCGCGATCAGCCGGACCAGTCCGGCCAAGCGAGACCGTGACGGTGACGCCTTGCGGACAAGGCCCGAAATCCGTCCGGTCCCCAGTCCGCGCATGAGAACAGCAATGTCACCCGTTTCCATCGCCGTCCTCGCCGTCGGCATGTCGGTCGACGCCCTTCTGGCGTCCATTGGTCGGGGCGCCGCGGCGCAACGTCCCCGCTTCGCCGAAGCGCTGCGCACCGGCGCCATCTTCGGTATGGTCGAGGCGATCACGCCATTGCTCGGCTGGGGCGCCGGATTGGCCGCAAGCCGCTACATTGCGGCCATCGATCACTGGATCGCCTTCGTGCTGCTCGGGATCGTCGGCGGCCGGATGATCCTGCACTCGCTCCTCCCCGCGACGGAACGCGCGGCGGTGGCGCGCGGCAACTCGCTCTGGACAGTCATGGCGACGGCGATCGGCACCAGCATCGATGCGATGGCGGTCGGCGTGTCGCTCGCCTTCCTGGACGTGAACATCATCGTCGTCGCCTTGGCGGTCGGCTTTGCGACCTTCCTGATGTCGACGGGCGGCATGATGACCGGCAACCTGATCGGCGTCCGATTCGGCCGCTGGGCCGAACGGATCGGCGGCATGGCCCTGGTCGGCCTCGGCATCTCCATCCTGATCAGCCATCTCTCGGCAGGCTGACGAGGCACGGGGCCGTTTCCCTAGCGGTTGAGCCTGACCGAGCCGCTGATCGACAGATCGTAGCCGCCGAACTCCCTGGCACGCGCCGCCATGTCCGGCCCGCGCATCCAGCCGAGAAGCTTCTGCGCTTGCGGCTCGAAATAGCTGCGGCGGCGCATGACGAGATCGACATGCTCCCAGACAAGCGGCAGGAATTCGAGGCCAAAGGCCATGGCGACGGCGCGTGCCGCGATGCCGCAATCGGCACGGCCGGTCCGGATCGCCAGAGCGAGGTCCTGGCCGGTGGCGCATATGCCCTCCGCCGCGACCATCCTGCCCGAGCCGACGCCAGCCCGCTCCAGCAGGCTCTGCAGCAGCAATTGCGCGCCGGCGCCGCGCTGGCGCTGGGCGAAGCGCGCGCCTTTGGCGATGGCGCTGGCGAGACCGTCCAGCCCCAACGGATTGCCGGGTGCCAACAGCAGACCCTGCTCGCGCCGGGCGAAATTGATCACCACCGCGTCGTGCAGCATGCCTTCGGCACGGATGGCGACGAGGTTGGCGGCCTCGTCATCGGGGGTGGCATGAAGATGCAACGCCGCGATCGCGACCTCGTTGCGCAGCAGGCGGTCGAGCCCGGCCTGTGAGCCCTCGGCCAGCAGCGCCAATCCGCAACCCGATTCCCGAATGGCGAGTTCGAGCAGCGAATCCTGGCTGCCGCCGACGATCGGTGGTGGCGGTGCCGGCTCCAGCCCTTCCGGGCGTGCCAGACCCGCCTCCAGCCAGCGGTCGAGGCCGGCGCGCGGGAACAGCCATTTGCCGGAAACCTTGGTGCAAGGCACCGCGCCCTGCGCCACCAGCTCATAGAGCTTGCGCTCCTTGAGCCGGACATAGGCGGCCGCCTCCTCGGTGGTCAGCCAGGACTGATCCTGCATTCAGATGTTCCTGCCTGCACAGGCTACGAGATTGGCTTTTGGTCGCATTGAACTCTACCAATTGCAAATGCTTGCAATCGGATGCGGGCATTGGCGGGAGTGCGGTGTGGAGGTCAGCGCAGTATTCCAGGCGGCTTTTGCGCTGGTCGTCGGGCTCGATCCCGACTTCCTCGGCATTGTCGGCCTGTCGCTGCGGGTGACGCTGACGGCGGTCGCGGTCGCGGCGCTGATCGGCCTGCCGCTCGGCGCGGCGCTGGCGCTGGCGCGCTTCCCGGGCCGCTCGGCGATCATCGTCTGCCTGAACGCGCTGATGGGGCTGCCGCCGGTGGTCGCCGGGCTGGCCGTCTTCCTGATGCTGTCGCGCTCCGGGCCGCTCGGGCCGCTCGGCCTCTTGTTCACGCCGACCGCGATGATCATCGCGCAGGTCATCCTGGTGCTACCGATCGTGATCGCGCTGACCCGGCAGGTGATCGAGGACCTTTGGGGCGAATATCGCGACCATCTGCGCTCGGTCGGCCTCGAAGGCATGCGGGCGATCCCGACCCTGCTCTTCGACGGGCGCTTCTCGCTGGCGACCGCCCTGCTCGCCGGCTTCGGCCGGGCCAGCGCCGAGGTCGGCGCGGTGCTGATCGTCGGTGGCAACATCGCCGGCTACACCCGCACCATGACCACGGCGATCACGCTCGAAACCTCGAAGGGCGACCTGCCGCTGGCGCTCGGCCTCGGCATCGTCCTGCTCTCGCTGACGCTCGCCATTAATGCCGTCGCCTTCGGCGCCAGCCGGATCGGCGCACGCTATGCGGGATAGGCGCCATGCTTGACGCGACCTCGATCCTGCCGCTCACCGTCGACGCCGTCTCCTTCTCCGGCGGCGGCAAGCAGTTGCTGGAGCCGAACAGCTTCGTCATCCCTGCCGGCGGCCTGACGGTGGTGCTCGGCCCGAATGGTGCCGGCAAGTCGCTGACGCTCAGGCTCTGCCATGGCCTGCTGAATCCGAGCCGTGGAACGGTGCGCTGGGCGGACGCGCCGGGCGGCCAGCACGCCGCCAGAAGGCAGGCCAAGCGCCATGCCATGGTGTTCCAGAAGCCGATCATGCTGCGCCGCTCGGTCGAGGCCAATATCGCCCATGCGCTGGCGGCTTCCGGCACGGCAGGCGCCGAGCGCAAGGTCCGCACACAGCAGGCGCTCGCCCGCTTCGGCCTGGCGGAGCGGGCGGCACAGCCGGCGCGCCTGCTCTCCGGTGGCGAACAACAGCGCCTCGCCATCGCCCGCGCCTGGGCGCTGCGGCCGGAACTGCTCTTCCTCGACGAGCCGACCTCGCAGCTCGACCCCGCCGCGACCCGCCAGATCGAGGAACTGCTCACCGTCCTCGTCGCCGAGGGCATCACGGTGATGATGTCGACCCATGATCTCGGTCAGGCCCGCCGCCTCGCCGACCGGGTGCTGTTCCTGCATCGCGGCCGCCTCGTCGAGGACGCGGCTGCCGCAAGCTTCTTCGCCGGCCCGCAGTCGGCCGAGGCGCGTGCCTTCCTGGCAGGAGAGCTGCTGTGGTGAAGCCGCGCACCGCCCGTCACAGCCACGGCCCTCATCCCGAGGAGCGGTGGCGGACAGATCTCGAAGCATGCTCCGCAGCGCGCCGAGCTATCCTTCGAGGTGCCGCGGAGCTTGCATCGGCCGGCCGAAAGCCGGGCCGGGGAAGGCTCCGCAGGACGAGGTCTGAAGGAACATGTCCGACAGAAACCAAGGGGATGAAACAATGTCATTGATCCAGCGCCGCTCCCTCATCGCCGCCGGGCTCTTCCTCGGCCTTGCCGGCCATGCCCTCGCCCAGGCTCCCGCCGCCGCGCCACCGGCCGCGACAGCGCCGGCCGGAACCCGCTTCATCACCGTGGCGTCGACGACCTCGACCCAGGATTCCGGGCTGTTCGGCCATATCCTGCCGATCTTCAAGGCGAAGACCGGTATCGAGGTCCGCGTCATCTCGCAGGGCACCGGCCAGGCCCTCGACACAGGCAGGCGCGGCGATGCCGATGTCGTCTTCGTCCATGCCAAGGCGCAGGAGCTGAAATTCGTCGAAGAAGGCTTTTCCACCGAGCGACGCCCGGTGATGTACAATGACTTCGTGCTGATCGGGCCGAAATCCGACCCGGCCGGCGTCGCCGGCAGCAAGGACATCGTCGCCGCCCTGAAGAAGATCCAGGAGAAGGGTGCCCCGTTCGTCTCGCGCGGCGACAAGTCCGGCACCCATTCCGCCGAGCTCAATCTCTGGAAGGCCGCCGGCATCGACATCGCCGCGCAGAAGGGCCCGTGGTATCGCGAGATCGGCCAGGGCATGGGCGCCGCCCTCAACACCTCCGGCGCGATGGGCGCCTATGTGCTCTCCGACCGCGCCACCTGGATCTCGTTCAAGAACCGCGGCGACCTCGTGATCTCGGTCGAGGGCGACAAGCGCCTGTTCAACCAGTACGGCGTGATGTCGGTCAGCCTCGCCAAGCATCCGCACGTCAAGTTCAACGACGGCAAGCTCTTCGCCGACTGGCTGACCAGCCCGGAAGGCCAGAAGGCGATCGCCGACTACAAGATCGACGGCCAGCAGCTCTTCTTCCCCAACGCCGGGCAGGCCGGGGCGTGAGACGGTGCGCCGCCTCGCCCTCGCCGGTGTTGTCTGCCTGATGGCCGGGATCGCAACCGCACAGGAACCGGTGCTGCTCCACGCAGCCGGCAGCCTGCGCGGCGCCCTGACCGAGGTCGCGCAGGCCTTCGAGACGCAGACGAAGCTCGCCGTGAAGCCCGTCTACGGGGCTTCCGGCCTGCTGCATGACCGCATCGCCAAGGGCGAGGCGGCGGAGGTCTTCGCCTCCGCCAATATGGAGCATCCGCAGGCCCTGGCGCGGGCAAACCGTGCCGGGCCGGTCGTGCTCTTCGCCCGCAACGAGCTCTGCGCCTTCGTCCGGCCGGATCTGGCTGCGACCAGCGAGACCCTGCTCGAGCGTCTGCTCGATCCCGGGGTGAAGCTCGGGACCTCGACGCCGCGCGCCGACCCGTCCGGCGACTATGCCTTCGCCGTCTTCGCCCGCGCGGAGGCGGTGAAGCCCGGGGCCCGGGCCGCGCTCGAGGCCAAGGCCCTGCAACTCACCGGCAGCGCGACCAGCCTGCCGGCGCCGGCCGGCGTCAATGTCTACGGCCACAAGATCGCCAGCGGCGAGGCCGATATCTTCCTGGCCTATTGCACCAACGCCCAGCCCTTGGCGCAGGAGCAGCCCGGCATCCGGCTCGTCCACCTGCCACCGGCACTCGCGGTCGGCGCCAATTACGGGCTGACGGTGCTGAACGGCGCCTCGCCAAACGGCTACCGGCTCGCCATGTTCATCCTGTCGCCGGCAGGGCAGACGATCCTGGCGAAGCACGGCTTCTCGGCGCCCGGACTGCCGCGTGGCGAACCTTGAACGAAACAGGACGGCGGGCATGGATTGGCAAGCGACGCGGCCGGGCGAGACCGAAGCCCCCCTGCCCGAGCGAAGCGATGCGCATCTCGTCTTCATCGGCCGCATCCGCACGCCTTTCGCGACACGCGACCAGTGCCCGCGCCGCGGCAGCCAGGATGGGCCGCTCTGCCGGATAGAACTCGATCCGGCCTTTCGCCCGGCGCTGCTCGGCATCGAGGCCTTCGACGAGCTCGACATCCTCTACTGGATGCACGAAGCGCGGCGCGATCTGCTGACGCAGACGCCGCGTGGCGGTGCCGTCTCCGGCACCTTCGCCTTGCGCTCGCCGGTGCGGCCGAACCCGATCGCCCTGTCGCGGGTGAAGCTGGAGGGCGTCGAGGACGGCGTCCTGCTCGTGCGCGGGCTCGACTGCCTCGACGGCACGCCGCTGGTCGACATCAAGCCCTGGCGCTGCCCGCATTCGTCCGCCCGGGTGGAGAAAAGCCATGCTGGGCCCTGACAGGCGCGCCCTGCTGGCAGGCGTCGCTGCCGTACTGGCATCGCCGCGCCTCGCCCACGCCGCGACCGTTCGCGACGGCGCCGGGCGCGAGGTGCCGGTTCCCGGCAAGGTCGAGCGCATCTTCCCGGCCGGGCCGCCGGCGGCGATCCAGATCTACACGCTCGCGCCCGAATTGCTGCTCGGCTGGCCGCGCGCCAATCGGCCGGAGGAGCGCGAATTCCTGCTGCCGGGCATTGGCGACCGGCCCGAGATCGGCCGGATCACCGGGCGCGGCAACAGTGCCAATCTCGAGGCGGTGCTGCAGCTCAAGCCGGACCTGATCATCGATTCAGGCTCGACCGGCCGGACCTATGTCGAACTGGCCGAGCGGGTACAGTCGCAGACCGGCATCCCCTATGCGCTGCTGGACGGGCGTTTCGCTCAGATCCCCGCGAGCTATCGCATCCTCGGCCGTCTCACTGGCCGCTCCGAGCGGGCCGAGACGCTGGCGCGCTGGTGCGAGGAGACGATGGCGACGATAAGCGGGCGCATCGCTGCAATCCCGGCCGAGCAGCGGCCGCGCGTCTACTATGCCCGCGGCCCGCGCGGGCTGGAGACCGGGCTCGGCGGCTCGATCAATGTCGAGACGCTCGGCTTCGTCGGCGCCCGCAATGTCGCGGCGGATCAGCCAGGCAGCGGCCTCGCCCAGGTTTCGCTGGAACAGGTGCTGGCCTGGAACCCCGACGTGATCGTGACGATCGATCTTGCCTTCGCCGAGAGCGTGCGCAGCGATCCGAGCTGGGCCGGGGTCAGAGCGGTGCGCGAGGGCCGCGTGCATCTCTCGCCGAAACTGCCTTTCGGCTGGGTCGACTTCCCGCCCTCGGTCAACCGGATGATCGGCCTCTGGTGGCTGGCGAAGCTGCTCTATCCCGCACAGTTCCCGGAAGATATCCGCAAGCTCGCCCGCGATTTCCACAGCCTGTTCTACCAGGTGACGCCGAGCGAGGCACAGCTCGACCGCGTGCTCGCGGGGCGGGGGTAACCCCTTGGCCTCGTCTCCCCTGCGCGGCAACCTGATCGCCCTCGGACTGCTCGGGCTCGCCGTGATCGGCGCTTTCGCGCTCGGCCGGTTTCCGGTCGGCCCGGGCGATATCATCGGCTCGATCTGGGCATGGCTCTCGGGCAGGCCATCCGATCTGCCGCCGCAGGTCGAGACCGTGATCTGGAACATTCGCGGCCCACGCGTCCTCGCGGCGATCCTGTGCGGCGCGGCGCTCGCCGTCGCCGGCGCCGCCTTCCAAGGCCTGTTCCGCAACCCGCTCGTCTCCCCGGACATCCTCGGCGCCTCCTCCGGCGCGGCGCTGGGTGCGGTCATCGGCATCTATCTCTCACTCGGCCTGCTGGCGATCCAGCTCGCCGCCTTCGTCGGCGGGCTCGTCGCCGTCGGCGCGGTTTATGCGGTCGGCTCGACGATCAGGCGCGGCGATCCGGTGCTGGTGCTGGTACTGACCGGCGTCGTCGTCGGCTCGCTGCTCGGGGCCGGAATCGGGCTGATCAAATACTGGGCCGACCCCTACAACCAGCTGCCGGCGATCACCTTCTGGCTGCTCGGCAGCCTCGCGGGCACCGCCAGGCCCGATCTCCTGCCTTTGCTCGGCCCGGTCCTGGTCGGCACCGGCGTGCTGCTCGCCTTGCGCTGGCGGATGAACGTGATGTCCCTTCCGGAGGAGGAGGCCCGGGCCCTCGGCCTAGCCACCGGTCCCTTGCGCATCGCCATCGTCGCCGCGGCGACGCTGGTGACGGCTGCCAGCGTCGCGGCCGCAGGCATCATCGGCTGGGTCGGCCTCGTCGTGCCGCATCTGGCGCGCTTCCTGGTCGGGCCGGATTTCAGCCGGTTGCTGCCGACGGCGGCGATCCTCGGAGCCGGCTATCTCCTCGCCATCGATACGCTCGCCCGCACCGCCGCGCCGGTCGAGACCCCGCTCGGCATCCTCACCGCCGTGATCGGGACGCCCTTCTTCATCTGGCTGCTGGCCTCGGCACGCGGGGGCTGGTCATGAGCCTCGCAGCCAGCGCCCTCGCCTATGGCTATCGCGAGCGCGAGATCGGCCGCGACATCGAACTTGCCCTGAAGGCCGGCGAGGTGATGGCCCTGCTCGGCCCGAACGGCCATGGCAAGACCACACTGCTCAAGACCCTGCTCGGCCTGCTGCCTGCCCGCGGCGGCGGCCTCAGCCTCGACGGCCAGCCACTGGCCGCGCTCGGTATCGGCGCGCGGGCGCGGGCGCTCGGCTATGTGCCGCAGGCCCATGCCGGCACCTTCGCCTTCACCGTCGCCGAGATCGTCCTGATGGGCCGCACGGCTCATGCCGGGCTCTTCGCGGCCCCCTCCGCGCATGACCGCGCGGTCGCACGCGCCATGCTGGAACGGCTCGGGATCGCGGCGCTGGCAAAGCGGCCTTACACCGAGATCTCCGGCGGCGAGCGGCAACTCGCGCTCGTCGCCCGCGCTCTGGCGCAGGAACCGCGCTACATCATCCTCGACGAGCCGACCGCCAGCCTCGATTTCGGCAACCAGGGCAAGGTGATGGCACAGATCCGCCGGCTCGCGGCGGAGGGGCTCGGCGTGCTCTTCACCACGCACGACCCGAACCAGGCACTGCGCTATGCCGACCGGGTAATGCTGCTGCGCGACGGGCACGCCTTGGCGAGCGGGCCCGCAGCCGCCCTGCTGACACCGGATAATCTCGTCGCGCTCTACGGCAGCGCGGTCGAGACTGTGCGCGATGCCGATGGCCGGCTCGCCTTCCTGCCGGGCTGACACCGGACCGACACAACATCTGGTCAGAATCTCCCGATCCTGTTTACCTAACGGCAGACAAGACCATGCAAGCTTGCGGCCATCTGCCAGGCCCGCCGCGCCTCCTAGCCGCGAATTTTCGGCCTTTTCAATGTTCTGGAGCGACTGGATGAAGCGTTTCCTGGGAGCCACCTTTCTGCGCGGCCTTGCGCTCGCCGGCGCGTTGACCGTCAGCGGCGTGCAGGCGCAGGAGCCGAGCCAAGCAACGATCGAGGCGCTGTTGCCGGAGCTGGAGAAGCAGGTCGCCGCCGGCATGAAGGCGTTTTCGGTGCCCGGCGTCGCGCTCGGCATCGTCCATGACGACAAGCTGATCTACGCCAAGGGTTTTGGTGTCAAAGCCCAGGGCAAGCCCGAAGCGGTGGGCGCGGAGACGCTGTTCCAGGTCGGCTCGACGACAAAGGCCTTTCTCGGTGTGACGCTGGCGCAGGCGGTCGATGCCGGCCGGATCGGCTGGAACGACCCGGTGATCGACCATCACCCCGCCTTCCAGCTCTCCGATCCCTGGATCACCCGCGACTTCCGCGTGCTCGACCTCGCGGCGCAGCGTTCCGGGCTGACGCCTTACGTCAATGACGCTCTCGCCCTGCTCGGCTTCGACAGGGCAACGCTGATCCGCTCGATGCGCGTGGCGCCGCAGACAGGCGCCTTCCGCTCTGATTTCCGCTATCTCAACATCCCGCATATCGTCGGCGGCGAGATCGTCGCCAAGGCCAATGGCACGCCCTCCTGGTTCGCCTCTCTGAAGCGCAGCGTGCTCGACCCGCTGGGCATGGCATCGACCACGGCGAGCGCCGAGGCGATCGAGAAAGCCGCAGACCACGCGACCGGGCACCGGCTCGACGCCGCCCCCGTCGCGGTGCCGTTCCATCCCTCCTTCCCCTATGCGCACGGGCCCGCCGGGGGGCTCAACTCGAACGTGCCCGACATGGCGAAATGGCTGCGCCTGCAGCTCGGCCGCGGCATTTTCAACGGCAAGGTCGTCGTCTCGGAAGAGCATCTCGACGTAACCTGGACGCCGCGCGTCGCCATGAACGAGCGGACCAGCTATGCGGTCGGCTGGATCATCAGCGCGACGCCGCGCGGGCGGGTAATCTGGCACAATGGCGGAACCTTCGGCTTCGGCGCCCATGCGGGCTTCCTGCCCGATGCCAGGACCGGCATCGTCATCCTGACCAATCTCGAGAATAGCGGCATGGCGGACGCATTGGGCATGTGGTTCTACGACCGCGTCCTCGGCAATCCGGTCGTCGACAATATTGCGCTCGGCGCCGCCGCCGCGAAGGCCAAGCGCGAAGCCGCGCTGAAAGAGGCCGCCGGCTTCGTCCCCGGCCCCCTGGCTGCCAATGCCTCCGCCCTCGCCGGAACCTATGTCTCGCGGATCCTCGGCGAGGCGACCATCACCCTGGTCAACGGCAACCTCCAGATGAAACTGGAGGCGACCGAGGCCATCGGCCTGCTCGAAGCGAGTCGGGACGACCCTTTCCTGTTCGCGGCGACGCTCGCACCGGTCGGCGACTTTGCCGCCCCGGTGGCGATGAGCGGCGGCGAGGCCTTCACCCGGCTGCGCTTCGAGCCCGACAACAATGGCAGGATCACGCAGCTGCGCTGGCTCAGCCCCGAGCTGCCGCATCTCTTCAGCCGAGCGCCGGCACAGTGATCCGGCCACAGCGAGGATATCCGACATGATTCTCCGCCCTGCCCTCATTCTGAGCCTGGCCGCCTTCATTGCGGCCGCGCCGGTCGCGATCGCGGCGCCCGCCTTCGCGCCCTTGCCGATCGGCACGCAAGCCCTGCCAGTCGAGCCGGCGCGCTCGCTGCTGAAGAACTTCCTCGACGCGCTCGGCGACGACGATGTCCATGACGACCATTACGACTGGAAGGACTACCGCAACTCGACCTCGCGCAAGGAGCGCATCCGCGACTATTACGAGATGCAGCGGCAGGACCAGAAGGCCTATTGGAAGGATCAGAAGGAGATGCAGAAGCGCGCGATCAAGGCCCAGCGCGGCTGGTGACGGAAGACGTCAGCTAGATTTGTCGCCCCCCCTACCTCTCCCGATGCGCCTGTTGCATAGTCAGCCCCAGCGCCGCGCATGACGCCTAAGGACGCAGGGGAGCGACATGAAGACCATCTACCTCGCAGGAGCCATCTTCGCCGGCAGCGCCTCGATGGCGCTCGCCCAGCAGCTCGCGCCGAGCCCGACGCTCGATGCCGTCAAGGCGCGCGGCCATATCGAATGCGGCGTGCATCTCGGCCTGCCCGGCTTCTCCTTCGCCAATGACAAAGGCGAATGGACCGGCCTCGACGTCGACTATTGCAAGGCGCTGGCTGCCGCCGTGCTCGGCGACGCCACCAAGGTCAAGTTCACGCCGACTTCGGTGCAGCAACGCTGGCCGATCCTGCAATCGGGCCAGGTCGACCTGCTCTCGCGCAACTCGACCATCACCTTCTCGCGCAACGCCACGCTCGGCCTGAACTTCCAGGGCATCAACTTCTACGAAGGCCAGACCTTCATCGTCCGCAAGAAGGCGAATGTGAAGTCGGCAGAGGATCTCGACGGCGCCTCGATCTGCGTCGCCGCCGGCTCGACCGAGGAGAAGAACGCCGCCGACTGGTTCCGCGAGCGCAACCTCAAGGTGACCATCACCAACTTCCAGAAGAATGACGACGCCATCACCGCCTATGACAGCGGCCGCTGCGACGCCTATACCGCCGGCGTCGGCGCCCTCGCCGGCCAGCGCGTCAAGCTCAAGGTCCCGGACGACCACATCATCCTGACCAAGCCGATCTCGAACGACCCGCAGGGCCCGGTGACGCGCTGGGGCGACGAGCGCTGGCAGCTGATCGTGCGCTGGGTACTGAACGGCACCATCGCCGCCGAAATGCTCGGCGTGACCTCCAAGAACGTCGACGAGATGAAGGCGAACTCGAAGAACACCGAGGTCCGCCGCCTGCTCGGCGCCGAGGGCGGCTTCGGCGCGATGATGGGGCTGCCCGACGACTGGATGTACAAGGTGATCAAGCAGGTCGGAAACTATGGCGAGAGCTATGAGCGCACCGTCGGCATGGGCTCGACGCTGAAGCTCGAGCGCGGCCAGAACCAGCTCTGGACCAAGGGCGGGCTGCTCTTCACGCCGCCCTTCCAGTGAGAGCGGGACGGCGGCTGCGCCTCAGGCGCCGGAACCGCCGTCATTCCGGACCAGCGGCTTAGCCGCGCAGCTCCGGAATCCATCGTGGAGCGCCTCGCCCGGCGATGGATTCCAGCCCTTCGCTTCGCTGCGGCCGGAATGACGGCCCGCACTTTCAGCCTTCTCAGCGAGCCTGTGATCGTGAGCAAAGCCCTCGCCTTCATCAACGACAAGCGGGTGCGCGACTGGTTCTACCAGGCCGCGCTGCTGATCGGACTTGCGGCGCTGCTGATCTACTTCATCCGCAACGCCTCGCAGAACATGGTCCAGGCCGGCATCGCCTCGGGCTTCGATTTCCTCTGGCGGACCTCCGGCATCGAGGTCCCCTTCGTCATCACCAATTACACACAGTCCGACAACATCCTCTCCCTGTTCTGGGCCGGCGTCGCCAATACGCTGCTAGTGACGGTGATCGCGCTGGTGCTCTCGACGCTGCTCGGCTTCCTGATCGGCATCGCCCGGCTCTCCTCGATCTGGCTCGTCCAGGCCATGGCCGGCGCCTATGTCGAGTTCGTCCGCAACATCCCGCTGCTGTTCTTCGTGCTGTTCTGGTATTTCGGTGTCATCGCCGCCCTGCCCGCGCCGCGCGAGAGCCTGTCGGTCTTCGGCGTCGCCTTCCTCAACAATCGCGGCCTGACCATCCCGCTGCCCGATGCCGGCGCCAACTTCCGCTACGCCTTCATCGCGATCGCCGTCTCCTGCCTGCTGCACTGGCTGTTCCTGCGCTGGGCCAGGCGTCGCAAGGAAGCGACCGGGCGCGACGCGCCGGTGCTGCGTATCGGCCTGCTGCTGCTCGTCCTCGTCCCCGTCCTCGCGCTTGCCTGGGCGACGCTGGCGACGCGCTGGGACATTCCCGTGCTGCGCGGCTTCAACTACCGCGGCGGCTTCGTCGTCATCCCGGAGTTCGTCGCGCTGCTGGCGGCATTGGTCACCTATACCGCCGGCTTCATCGCCGAGATCGTGCGCGGCGGCATCCAGTCGGTGCCGCACGGCCAGATCGAGGCCTCGGCGGCGCTCGGCCTCAGGCCCGGCCCGACGCTGCGGCTCGTCACCATCCCGCAGGCGCTGCGGGTGATGACGCCACCAATGACCAACCAATATCTCAACGTGCTGAAGAACTCGTCCTTCGGCGCCGCGATCGCCTATCCCGACGTGGTCAGCCTGTTCATGGGCTCGGCACTCAACAATACCGGCCAGGCGATCGAGATCATCGCCATGACGCTCGCCGTCTATCTGGTCATCGGCCTCGCCGTCTCGGCCTTCATGAACTGGTACAATGCCCGCATCGCGCTGGTGACGCGATGAGGACCGGCGTCCCGACCAGCTGGCGCGAGCGCCTGTTCGGCACGCCGGTAACGGCGGTGGTGACGCTGCTGCTCGCCGCCGCCATCGCCTGGATCGCGACCCCGATCATCCGCTGGGCGCTGATCGACGCGACATGGAACGGGCAGACGCGCAATGACTGCACCGGCACCGGCGCCTGCTGGGTCTTCGTCAAGGCCCGCTTCGGCCAGTTCATGTACGGCTTCTATCCGATCGAGGAGCGCTGGCGGCCGAATCTCGCCGGACTCGCCTTCCTGCTCGGCGGCGGCGCCGTCGTCTTCGCGCCGCAGCGGCTGAGGCTGCGCCTCGGCCTTGCCGCGCTCGTCATCCTGCCGCTGCTCGGCGTCTGGCTGCTCGGCGGCGGATATGGCCTGAGAGCCATCGAGACGCGCGAATGGGGCGGGCTGATGCTGACCGTCTTCATCTCGATCTATGCCAGCCTGATCGCGATCCCGCTCGGCATCCTGCTGGCGCTCGGCCGGCAGTCGGAACTCAAGGTCATCCGGCTGATCGCAGTGCTGTTCATCGAGTTCTGGCGCGGCGTGCCGATCATCGCGGTGATCTTCCTCGCCTCGCTGCTGCTGCCGCTGATCATGCCCACCGGCATCGGCGTCGACCGGCTGGCGCGCGCCGTGATCGGGCTCGGCTTCTGCATCGCCGCCTATATGGCGGAAGCCGTGCGCGGCGGCTTGCAGGCCCTGCCCAAGGGCCAGCGCGAGGCCGCAACCGCTCTCGGCCTGACCTATTGGAAGGCGACCTCGTTCATCATCCTGCCGCAGGCGCTGCGGATCTCGCTGCCGGCGATCACCAACGAGTTCATCGCACTGGTGAAGAACACCACGCTGGTCCTCGTCGTTTCGATCCTCGACCTGCTCGGCATCGCCCAGGCCTCGCTCGCCGATCCGAACTGGGTCGGCATGAACATGGAGGCCTATGTGTTCTCGGGCGGTATCTACTGGCTGATCTGCTTTGCGCTGTCGCGCTGGAGCCGCAGCCTGGAGACGAAGCGGGGACGGTGAGGTCTTCGCAAGGCATGAGCCGACGAACGGGGCTCCCAGGAGAGCGGCGTCCGTCTCCGCGATCGATAAGAGATAGATTCCGAATCCTGGCGTAAATATCTGAAATCGCAAATATTTTCTGCTATCGTGGCCCTATGGGGAGAGCGTCATTCCGGACAGGCTGCAAAGCCGCGCCGATCCGGAGCCCATTGTCGATCGCCGTTTCGTACGATGGATTCCGGCACTCCGCTTCGCTGCGGCCGGAATGACGGAGCGGTTCCGAAGGGACTTCTGTAACCGGGACAGCCGCTCGCCCCTTACCGCTCCTGCGGCGGCACCGCCCGCAGGCGCTGCGTCAACTCGCGACGCTGCTCTGGCGTCCATTTCGAATGCTTGCGGGTGGTCGAGGCCGGGCGGTTGGCGAGGCCGAGCCCGATGCCGCGCAGATCGTTGACCGGGCGGATCGGACGCTGGACGAAGCCCCTCCGCAGCTCGGGCAGACGTTCTCCAGCACCCGCTCGGCGCACTCCGCACAGTAGGTGCATTCATAGCTGCAGATCCGCGCCTCAAGCGAGGCCGGCGGCAGGTCACGGTCGCAGAGTTCGCAGTTCGGGCGCAGTTCCAGCATCGTCGTCCTCCGGCGGGCCCGTCCGTGACGGGGACGGCGCGTCCGATTGAAACGAAAGCCGTCATCCTGGACAAGCGACGACCGACGTAGCTCAGTTCCCCCCCAGCTCCACCGGCACCGAGAAGGAGCGCTTCACCTGGCCGAGCGCAAAGCTCGATTCGATCGAGGCGACATTGTCGAGCCGGGTCAGCTTATCCTTCAGGAAGCGCTCATAGGCGGCGAGATCGCTGACGATGATGCGCAGGAGATAGTCGCGCTGGCCGGTCATCAGATAGCAGTCGGCAACCTCCGGCCAACGCTGCACGGCCGCACCGAAACGGTCGAGTTCCTCCTCGCGCTGCCGCTCCAGCTTGATCGAGGCGAAGACCGAGACGGGAAGGCCGAGCTTCTCCTGGTCGATCACCGCGACATAGCCCTTGATCACCCCGGCCTCCTCGAGAAGCCTCACCCGCCTTGCGCAGGGGCTCGGGGACAGGCCGACCTGGGCGGCGAGGTCCAGAATGCTCATCCGCCCGTCGGCCTGCAGGGCCTGCACGATGCGGCGATCGATATCGTCGAGTTTGGGATTTGGCATGAATTCTCGCTCCTCGCCGCAACCTTAGCGAAATCCGCCAAGTTGAGAAGCGCGCAGCGTCGTCTTTAGCTGCTTTCGCCAGAGCGGATGTGCATGATACGCTAATCCAAGGAGCGCGCCCGATGTCCGATCCCCGCCTGCCCATTCTCGCCGAACTGGAAAAGAAGATTCTCTGGCTGGCCTCGTGGACGATCCACAACGCCAACCATCTGCGCGATAATGGCGACGGCATGAAGGTCGGCGGCCATCAGGCGTCCTCGGCCTCGCTCGCCACCATCATGACCGCGCTCTACATGGCCGCGCTGAAGCCGCAGGACCGGGTCGCGGTGAAGCCGCATGCCTCGCCGATTTTCCACGCCATCAACTATCTGATGGGGCTGCAGACCCGCGAGAAGCTCGAGAATTTCCGCGGCTACAAGGGCGCGCAGAGCTATCCCTCGCGCACCAAGGACATTGACGACGTCGATTTCTCGACCGGCTCGGTCGGCCTCGGCGTGGCACAGACGCTGTTCTCCTCGCTGACCCAGGACTATGTGAAGGCGCATGGCTGGGCGAAGAACCGCCCCGAAGGCCGCATGGTCTCGCTGATCGGCGATGCCGAGCTCGACGAGGGCAACATCTTCGAGGCTCTGATGGAGGGCTGGAAGCATGGGGTGCGCAACACCTGGTGGGTGATCGACTATAATCGCCAGTCGCTCGACGCCGTGATCCGCGAAGGCCTCTATGACCGCTTCGAGACGATGTTCCGCAATTTCGGCTGGGACGTCGTCACCCTGAAATACGGCTCGCTGCAGCAGGCCGCCTTCAAGGAGAAGGGCGGCGAGCGGCTGAAGGCCTGGATCGATTCCTGCCCGAACCAGCTCTATTCGGCCCTGACCTTCCAGGGCGGTGCCGCCTGGCGCAAGCGCCTGATGGACGATCTCGGCGACCAGGGCCCGGTGACCAAGCTGATCGAGAAGCGCTCCGACGCCGAGCTCTCGAAGCTGATGTGCAATCTCGGCGGCCATGACCTGCCCTCGATCCTCGAAGCCTTCGAGGCGATCGACCATGACCGGCCGGTCTGCTTCCTCGCCTACACCGTCAAGGGCTTCGGCCTGCCGCTCGCCGGGCACAAGGACAACCATGCCGGGCTGATGACCAAGGAGCAGATGGAAGGCTTCAAGCAGGCCAACAAGGTCCGCCCGGGCCATGAATGGGACCTGTTCGAGGGCCTCTCCCTGTCCGAGAGCGAGATCCGCGCCTTCCTCGACAAGGTGCCGTTCTTCGCCGAGGGCCGCCGCCGCTACAGCGCCCCCGCTCTCCCCGTTCCGGAGAAGCTCGAAGCCGGGATCCAGCCGGTGATGTCGACGCAGATGGGCTTCGGCAAGGTGCTCGACGAGCTCGCCAAGCTGGGCGGGCCACTGGCCGACCGCATCGTCACCACGGCGCCGGACGTCACGGTCTCGACCAATCTCGGACCCTGGGTCAACAGGCGCGGCCTGTTCGCACGCGCCTCGATGGCCGACACCTTCAAGGACGAGCGCATCCCCTCGATGCAGAAATGGGAGTTCTCTCCCAAGGGCCAGCATATCGAGCTCGGCATCGCCGAGATGAACCTGTTCATCAATCTCTCGGCACTCGGCCTGTCGCATTCGATCTTCGGCGAGCGCCTGATTCCGATCGGCACGCTCTACGACCCGTTCATCTCGCGCGGGCTCGATGCGCTGAACTATGCCTGCTACCAGGATGCCCGCTTCATGGTCGTCGCGACGCCGTCGGGCGTCACGCTGGCGCCGGAAGGCGGCGCGCATCAGTCGATCGCGACGCCGCTGATCGGCATGAGCCAGGACGGGCTCTGCGCCTTCGAGCCGGCCTTCGTCGACGAGCTTGCCGTGATGATGCGCTGGTCCTTCGAATATCTGCAGAAGGATGGCGAGGGCGATCCGGACGAGCGCACCTGGCTGCGCGACGAGACCGGCGGCTCGGTCTATCTCAGGCTCTCGACCCGCCAGGTCGAGCAGCCCAAGCGCGCCATGACGCCGGAGCTGGAGCGCGACATCATCGACGGCGCCTATTGGCTGAGGAAGCCGGGCCCGAACGCCTCGGTGGTGATCGCCTATACCGGCGCGGTCGCTCCGGAAGCGATCGAGGCCGTCGGCCTGCTCGGCGAGGATCGCCGCGATGTCGGCCTGCTCGCCATCACCTCGGCCGACCGGCTGAATGCCGGCTGGCAGGCGGCGGAACGGGCGCGCCAGCGCGGCAATCTTCGCGCCACCAGCCATGTCGAGCGCCTGCTCGGCGAGCTCTCGCGCGATTGCGGCATCGTCTCGGTGCTGGACGGACATCCGGCGACGCTGGCCTGGCTCGGCAGCGTCCACGGCCACAAGCAGAAGGCGCTCGGCGTCGAGCATTTCGGGCAGACCGGCACGGTCGCCGACCTCTACCGCCATTTCGGCATCGATGCGAACGCGATCGTCCACGCGGCGCAGGCGGCGGCGCCCGGCCGCCCGGTCAGGTATCTGAAGGCGCTGCCGTAAGGCGCGCTTGCCTTCTCCCCTTGTGGGAGAAGGTAGCCCGAAGGGCCGGATGAGGGGTCGCGCTGCGCTCCTTCACGTCATGGTCGGGCTTGTCCCGACCATCCACGTCTTGCTTCGGGCCTTGCGGTTCAAAGACATGGATGCTCGCCACAAGGGCAAGCATGACGAAAGCGGTTCAGGCGGACGAAGTCAGCCCCGCCTCACCTTCACGCCGGCGATCAGCCAGGCCCCGGCCAGGAAAAAGCCGATCAGAACGGCGAGCCCGGCGCGCTGGCTGGCGAAGAGGCTCGTCGCCAATGCGACCAGGGTCGGCCCCATGAAGGACGTCACCTTCCCCGAGAGCGCGAACAGGCCGAAGAACTCGCCGATCCGGGCCGGCGGGGCGATGCGGGCGAGCAGGCTGCGCGAGGAGGCCTGCAAGGGCCCGGCGACGAGACCGATCAGGAGACCCAGCCCGAGATAGACCTTCTCCGGCAGCGAGGCGAAGAGCCCGTCGCCGGGCGCCGCCGGCACCGCCTCGATGAAGAAGAAGACCTGGCCCGGCCCGAGCGAGAGAATGCCGAGACAGGCGAAGAGCAGGCAGGCGATGGCGCCGAGGATCACCGGCTTGCCGCCGAAGGCATCGTCGAGCTTGCCGCCGAGGAAAGCGCCGAGCGTGCCGGTGATGGTGAGCAGGATGCCGAAGACCCCGAGCTCGATCGTCTGCCAGCCGAACACCCCTGCCCCGTAAATGCCGCCGAAGGCGAAGAGCGCGACCAGCCCGTCCTGGTAGATCATATTGGCTAGCAGGAAACGGCCCAGGCCCGGCAGGCTCGGCAGCTCCGCCAGCGTCGCCTTCAGCCGCGCAACGCCGCCACCGGCAGCCTCGCGGAAGGATATGCCGGTGCGCGGCGAATCCGGCGTCAGCAGGAACATCGGCGTGACGAAGATCACGAACCAGAGCGCTGTCAGCGGCCCGGAGAACCGGTCCCCCTCGCGACTCGCCGCATCCAGCCCGAAGAGCGGCGAGAGGCCGACGAGCGTATTGCCAGTGTGCGGATCGGCTGCCAGCAGGCCGAGCGTAAGGGCCAGCGATACGAGCCCGCCGAGATAGCCGACGGCCCAGCCGGTGCCGGAAAGCCGCCCCAGACGCTCGGGCGGCACGAGCCGCGTCATCATCGCATTGTTGAAGGTGGTGGCGAACTCGGCGCCGATCGTCGCCATGACGAAGCCGGCGAGCGCAATCGGCACGGCCGCAGGCGAGCCGGGCTTGGCGTACCAGAGCATGCCCGAGCCGATGACGAGCAGCGCCCCGAAGCTGGCGATCCAGGGCTTTCGCGGACCGGTCCGGTCGGCGATGCCGCCGAGCAAGGGCGAGAGCAAGGCGATGCAGAGGCCGGCAAAGCCCGTCGCATAGCCCCAGAGCGCCTGCCCCTGGGCCGGATCGGAAGCAAGCGCGGCGGCGAAGAAGGGCGCGAAGACGAAGGTCGTGACGAGGGTGAAGAAGGGCTGCGCCGCCCAGTCGAAGAAGATCCAGGCGACGACCGAGCGCCGCGGCGGATAGGTGATCGCCACGCGGCCATCACTGCTCGAATGATTCATCGCCGGGCTCGGAGCGTCACGCTGGGGTTCGATGGGAGCGAGACCGCGTCGGACCGGATCGGTAAGTCGCGGCGCGCCGGAATGGCACGGGAAGGCGGTCTATTCGTGACGGCTCACTGCAGCGTCGTGTCCGGATCGGAGCCGCCGCGGGCGAGCTCGATTTCCGTGATCGCGACGAGAACCTCGGCGCGGCTGCGCAGATCAGGTGCCTCGAGCAGGGCCTGCTTCTCGCGCGGGCCGAACGGGCACATCATCGAGAGCGCGTTGACCAGAGCCTCGTTCGGTGCCTCGTTGACGCCCTTCCAGTCGATCTTCAGCTCGTTCGCCTTGGCGAAGCTGCGCAGCGCCTTGAGCAGGCTCGCGCGGTCGACGGCCTCCTCGCCGGCCCGCGCCTGGAAATCGACCGTGAAATCGTCATAGGAAACCCGTGCCTGGCGATAGGCGGTGCTGACCGAAAGCTCCTCGAGCAATCGAAAGCGGGAAATGCCGGTCAGGGTGAGGATATAGCGGTCGTCGCCGGTCTCGGCGAACTGGGTGATGCGGCCGAGGCAACCGACCTGCAACAGCGGCGGCGCCGTCGACTGCCGGCCGTTTTCCGGCTCGGGCTGGATCAGTCCGATGACGCGATGCGTGCGGATCGCGTCGTCGACCATGGCGAGATAGCGCGGCTCGAAGATGTTGAGCGGCATCTGCCCGCGCGGCAGCAGCAGCGCGCCGCTGAGCGGAAACAGCGGGATCACCGCCGGGCAATCCTCAGGCCCGTGATAAACCGCGTTCATGCCCATCGGCGCCTGCCCATCTGCTCCTGGCCTTCCTGTTCCGGCTCTCACTTTAGGATAGAGACCGCTTTGCCGATCGGCTTGCAGAACCAGCCGATCGGCACGAGTTCTAGGCGAAGAGCGCGGTCGACAGCTTGCGCCGGCCGGCGACGCTATGCTCGTCCATCGGCCCCCAGGCCTCGAAGAACTGCAGCAGCTGCTTGCGCGCGCCATCCTCGTTCCAGCCCCGATCCGCCTTGAGAATGGCGATCAGCTGGTCGACCGCCTCCTCGCGCCTTTCGCGGGCGTTCAGCGCGAGCGCGAGGTCGAAACGGGCCTGATAATCCTTCGGGTTCGCGGCGACTTTGGCCTCGAGCTCGGCGGTGTCGCCGAGCGAGGCCGCCTGCTCGGCGAGCTCGATCGCGGCACGCAGCGCCGTCACGGCCTGGTCCTCGGCCTTGTCGGCCGGCACCATGGCGAGGAAGCCCTTGGCGCCCTCGATGTCGCCCTCGTCGAAATGCAGCCGGGCCATACCGGCGATCGCCGCGACATTCGCCGGCTCCACCGCCAGCACCTCGGCATAGAGTTCGCTCGCGCCGCCGGCATCGCCGGCCTCGATCGCCTCGGCGGCGGCGGCGAGCATCTCCTCGACCGGCCCCGGCCCCATTGGCCCGACGAGCTTCTCGATGAAGGCCTTGATCTGGCCCTCCGGCTGGGCGCCCATGAAGCCATCGACCGGCTGGCCGCGCTGGAAGGCGATCACCGCCGGAATCGACTGAATGCCGAGCTGGCCGGGAATCGCCGGATGCTCGTCGATGTTCATCTTGACCAGCTTGACCTTGCCGCCGGCCTCGTTGATCACCTTCTCGATCACCGGTGTCAGCTGCTTGCACGGGCCGCACCAGGGCGCCCAGAAATCGACCAGCACCGGCTGGTTCATCGATTCCGCAATGACATCCTGCCGGAAGCCCTGCGTCGTCGTATCCTTGATCAGCCCGTTGGCCGGTGCCGCTTCGCCATTGACCAGCATGGGTCGTCCTTCATCTCGTCAACAAGCCGGGCGCCGCGCCGGCAGGGCCGCAGCCCCGCCTTTTAGGCCATCGCCCGGACAATCGAAACCGCCGGGCAACGCTGCCCGATCCGCGCCCCATAGATGGGGAGCTTCATCCGTTCTGTCCATTGCCCCGGCGCATCTCATGTGCCGGCCGGCACAGGTTTTCGGCCTCAGGCCTCTGGCGGCGCCGGCAGCGCGACGACCAGCGGCTCGTGGCCGCTCGCGCGCAGGAAGGCCAGCATGTCGTCGCGGGCGATGCCGAGCGTCGCCGTATTGACCAGCGGATGGAAGTTCATCGGCTCCCCCGTCATCAGGCCGGCGTCGAGAACCATGGTCACATCGCCGGCCCGGTCGTTGATCACGGCGAAGGCGGTGACGGAGCCCGGCGTGACACCGAGCTTCTCCATCAGGAGCTCGGCCGAGCCGAAGGAGAGCCTTCCGCTGGCACCGAGCGTCTCGTGCAGGCGCTTCAGGTCGATTCGCGTGCTCTCCAGCGCGGAGACCAGGAAAAGCCGGCCCTTCTTGTCCTTGAGAAAGAGATTCTTGGTGTGATGACCGCTGATCGCCCCGCGCAATTCCTTGGATTCGGCGACGGTGAAGACCGCCTCATGGTCGATTCGGGTGGTTTCGATACCGAGCTTGTCCAAGGCGGCGACGAGATCCTGAGGCGAAATTGGCGCGGTCATCATTGTCCTGAAAAACGCGAAAAAGCTGAGATTTCCTAACCTTCCGTCTGGGTAGGAGCAAGCCTGACGCCTCATACGCTGCCCTGCCGGGAAGCGAGTTGTGAAATTCCTGCAACAAGGCACTTGCGCTCCTCGCGGCGATGGGCAATAAGCCGCCCATCGCCGCTGCGGCGGCGATGAATGTCTCGGATGCGGGTGTAGCTCAGGGGTAGAGCACAACCTTGCCAAGGTTGGGGTCGTGGGTTCGAATCCCATCGCCCGCTCCAGACAGTCTCTGATTAAGAGAAGCATGCAAGCGTCGGGTTTCCCGGCGCTTTTTGCTTTTTGGGCCTGAGCATTTTGAGAGCATTTCCGAAGGTGCTCGAAAGCCCGTGGTTACTTCGCGGTTACAAGTAGCATCCGGAGCCGCAAAGAGCCCCTCGCCCCGCTCCCGCTAATCCTCACTGGTTGAAGCGATTTTCCCAGTGCTACCGTGGGAAATGCGGATGCGGGCGGTCGTGAGCTCGCGGCGGAGGTAGTGCTCGACCTGTTCGGTTAATGCAGACTTTTGCTCCGGGACAATCCGTCAGCAGTGCGCCGATATCGTTGAAAAAGTCGGCCATTTGAGCGCTGCTGCCGGGCGGCGGATCTGGCCGATCGAGGCTCGCCTTCTCATGCGGCCCTGATCTGTGGCCCGTTCGGAAGGAGCTTTGCGAGTTTCCTGAGGTTCTGGGCGGCAGCGGCG
>NZ_JAFKFX010000002.1 GCF_017308075.1 Allobosea sp. | reverse complement strand
GGGATGCCTGCGCCACGCTCACTCCGCGGTCCTTGATCAGGCGGACCGCCTCGATCTTGAACTCACGCCCAAACTGTCTTCGCTGCATATGCCACCTCCCGCTTCATGAAACACCCAATCTCGGTGTCCACGAAACCGGCAGCAGGCCAGTAGATGGAGAACCGCAGATGGCGAAGAACTGCAAAACCCTCTCTTGAAGAGTTTGGACGATATCAAATTAGATAGCGGATCCTGCACTTTGCCAGATCCGGGATCTGGCGGGCAGTTCGCCTTCGCACTCACGCGCCCCCGTATCCTCTACGAGCCCGCCCTAGTGAGGTTCAGAAGCTGTTCGAGGAAGTCTGCTTGTTCCTATTTCCGCCATTGCAGAAGGCCGAAATCACCGATTGGAGCAGCCCAAAGCTGCCGGAGGTTTCAGACTACTTCGCAGATGGAATGGAGTGGTGGGGAGTGTTCCTTTTCACCATCTACCTCCCCGATTTGAAACGCCTCACTGTGATCGCCGCCTCGGCTACAGACTGAAGCCCGCTCTCGAGACGTTGAGCCGCACGATTGCGCTTACCGCATCCGCGGGAGGCGAGCTGGCTCGATACCTACGTGAACGAGCTAATCGACTTCCCCGGCACCCGCCATGACGATCAGCCAGTGCGGCCGGCAGCAAAGGGCTGCTGCGTGCGCCATGCGCACTTTGCCGGGTCGGCGCGAGGCCTCGGGTCAATCGGTCATCGCCCGCAGGGCGCGCCGAGCCCGGCCGAGGGGTCGCAGCAGGCGCAAGGCGAGCATCTGCGTCGCGATCCTCCGCCCTGCCTCCCGTGTCACCGGCTTGCCGGAAATCGAGCGCAGCGTGGCGAGGGCACCCTCATAGTCGCCGACCTTGCGTTGCGCCTGCGCGAAGCACAGCTGGATCGCACCGACGTCCGGAGCAAGCTCCGCCGCGCGACGCCAGGCCAGGAGTGCCTCGTCGTGTCGCCGCAGCCGAGAGAGCAGAGAGCCGCGAAAATGCCAGCCGAGTTCGGCGTTCGGCGCCATCTCGGTAGCCTTCCGCGCGAGCGCCAGGGCTGCCTCGCCTCGCCCGGATTTGAACGCCGCATCGGCAAGCGTCATCAGATAGTGGAGCGAGTGCTTGCGCAGCACCCGCGCGCGGCGGCCGAATGCGGCGCCATCCACCGGCCCTGCGACAATTCCGAGGACGAGTTCGGACAGCAGCCCGCATTCCGACAGATAGGCCGCCGCCGCATGGCCGGCATAGGGCAATGTCAGGTGCTCCGCCGCCATCTCGGCCGCGATCAGTTCGGCATGGAGACGTTCCGCCTTCATCAGCGGATCGTAGACGATCAGAGCGGGTACGCCGGCCGGGAGCGGCCCCGACAGCTCCGCCAGCCAGGGCGTCCGACGATGGCCGGCCCAACGCTTCTCGAATGGGGCCTTGCGCGGATCGAGACTGTATTGCGGGGAGAGCGCCAAGGCAGCCGTGGCGCCGACATGGTCCGCGAAACGCAGGGCGGCATAAGCGCCCATGCTCGAACCATAGGTGACGATCCGGGAGAAGCCGCAGGCCGCCTCGCGCACCCGCGTGGTCGCCTCGCGCCAGTCGGGCTCGTGGTACCAGCGGTTGCGGGCATTCACGACATGGATCGCCGAAACGCCGTGCTCGGCGAAGAAGCGCTCGCCGAAGGCATCGCGATCGAGATCGGTCGTGTCGGTATAGGAATCGAAGGTCACGACGCAGCTCGCACCGCCGCGATCGGCAAGCTTCACCAACAGGTTGGGCGAGCTGTAGATCAGCGAGGGCGATGCCGGCCTCTCCGGCCCGCGTCCATGCGGGCCGGCGGAGGTCGCGAGCGGAAGGCCAGTCGACGGCGACATCTGAGCCGGTCACCAACGCGGCATGTCGGGTGCCGAGGCCGGCATCGTCATTCGCAATCCAGCTTCTCGATCGACGGCATGCCGGCGAAACGCACTCTCGAATAATAGGTGACCGAACAGCGCCGCGTTCCCGGCTGCAGTTCGCGGACCAGCCAAACCGAGGTCCCGGCATAGCCGCAGGTGATCCAGATCCGCCGGTCCGAAGCGGCGCCGAAGCGCCAGGTCGAGACCGTGCGGTCCTTCACCTTTCGGGAGATATCGGGCGTCAGAGAAGCCTGCTCCTCGGGCGGGCCGTCGAAAAATGCCAACCTGTTCAGCCGATGCGGCACGGGGTCGCGCAGGACGGTCCAGTCCGGCAGCGACACGGTCAATTGCTGGGCGACCTCCACCTCGGAAGGACATTGCGGGGTGGCTGCCGCCTCGCCAGCGACCAGGCTCGCAAACCCCGCGACAATCAGGATCCGGCGCATCAGCGAATGCCGGTCACCATTCGATCGCCGAAAATGCATTGCCATCATTGCTCAAGTCAGCCTTTTTCCGGAACCCAACGAATCGCGCGGACCCTAGCTTCTCCCCGCGCCTTCCATTGGTCCAGAACCCGGGTTCCTGTGTGTCAGAAACGTGCGAGGATTTGAGTGGGCGGGAAAAATCAGGCTAAAAAACGCAGTGTTTTCAACGCTACGGCAAGAGATTGGATCGTGCAGGAACCTTTGAAATTGCGAAATAGGCATTTTACGGGCGAAACGGCCCGCCGGCGCAATATGCCTTGATAACTCAGCGCACCAACCCTGAGATTAATCGAGCTTGCACGCAGCAATTATGAAATCTGCCCATCAGTGGAGCCGATACAAAAAAAGGCCGTCGCTTTTGCGACGGCCTCCCCAGCGCCAATGACGAAGTCAGGCAATCGAGCGATGCCGCGATCTGAGCGCTTTGCTCCTTCGGGACCTTCGAAGAAACATCGCCTGAAAAATGCGGAGGTGCTTCGCAACCCAGGCTATCGCAGGAATCCAGCTTTCGCGCCCTGAAGGCGTGAAACCATCCAACTCAGCCAGAATGCGAATTCGTTCGCTTTCTCTCACTACGGCAACGTCAGCAAGGCCCGCAAGGAGGTGGCTTCGATCAAGAAAAAGACTGTACCGACGCGGACTTCGGCCCCGGACGCACTCGATACTTAGCCTCAGCGCGTTGCTGGAAACTGTCAAAACCACCATCAACGTGCGTGTACTGTTCCACAACGAGGCTTGTCTGCCGTCAGCGCCCTTTGGCCTGCCCCCTGAAAAGTGGCCCTCCCTGAAGTAGGCTTTCGAGCCTTGGAGGATGCCCATTATGCCGCAGAAGAAGCACAAGCCTGAAGAGATCGTCGCGAAGCTGCGCCAGGTCGACGTGCTGTTGTCCCAGGGGCGCCCGG
>NZ_JAFKFX010000001.1 GCF_017308075.1 Allobosea sp. | reverse complement strand
AAATTTGTGCGCGCTCGTCGTAGGTCATTCGAACGTGATCCATTTGATAGGCCCAGGCGACCTTGTTAGCGCTTTGAAGCAGCATCGGAATAAAACCTCGAAAAAAGTGCTTGTGTCGGTAACAGGTAACGCCGCCGCGCAGCTGTTACCTGTTACCCGCATGGCGGTAGCCCGGTAGCAGTCCAAACAAGCCTGTCCCCGCCTCACGCACGAAGAATTTCTTGTGTTTCGCTCGCGTGGCCATCCGACTGGAAAGTGTAGCGGCATCCAGAATCTCGCCGCGCTTCGTTGCTGTCTCCATTAGGCCGCTGGGCAACGCGGCTAGAAGCTCCGCTGGATGGAAACTCCTTACACCGTTGCCCTTGCTGGCCGTGCGCTGCATCCAGTCGTGGATTTCCACCATGACTTGGTCCCAGACTTTGCCGGATAATTTACGCTCATCGCGCCGGATGCCAGCAGACCCTTCGCCTACGGCGCTGACGGCCCTCCGCTTCCTGGTGAGCCCCTTGATCTGTTCCCGCGCTACCGCGAGCTCGCACGCAAGCTGCTCGGCGCGGCGCTCTGCTGCCGCAATTCGCGATTCAGCAACATCGGCTAGAGTGAGACCCTCGTCACGGAGCCCCTCTTCACTTGCTCGAAGGGCCTCGAACCGAGCTGTAGCCTCCTGCATGGACTGTTCCCAAAGGACCTTACCTAATGCAGCCAGCTGACGTTGAAGAGCTTCAGGGAGACCGGCACTCTCCAGAGTGTGCTGGTAGGATCGATCTGCTTTCCAAGATGCCAGATGCTCGCCAATCGATCGGTAAGAGCCGCCGTTCACAAGCATCTTCTGAACGCTTCGGACTGAGACGCGCTTAGCGCTATCCCTGATTTGGTCGGCAACTTCGTAGACTTCTTCTCTCGTAGGCATAGGCACCTCCAGCAAACGCAACTTGGCGGTGCACTGGTGAAGGCGAGGTTGACCAAGGCCCACGGGCTGTGAATGCCGAACAATAGAGTTTCCGCATCCTTTCCCGAGAACGTCGACGTTTTATCGGAAGTCCCTCGTCTTTACCTTGATCGTGTCGATGTGCAGGTCCGGGATGTAGATGTCGCGCGTCCGCATTCCTTTCGGCGGTAGGTCGCGCGGGTCGGGGGTTGGCGAGCCATGGTGGAACTCGTCGCCGCGTCCGTGAGGAAGCGGGAATGGCTGATCCCGTTTGCCAACGCCGGCGAGATCGGCAGATAGGTCCGTGAGCCTCTGTGCCACCAGGTGCACGACCTCCCCCTCACGCTGAATGCGCCCGCGCACGGCGATCATCCCGGCCGACAGGATCGTCCGGCGAAAGCGCTCGAACACCTTCGGCCAGACCACAAGGTTGGCGATACCGCTCTCGTCCTCGAGGGTGATGAACATCACACCCTTGGCCGAGCCCGGCCGCTGCCTCACCAGCACGATGCCGGCGGCTTCGAGCCAGCGTCCGTCGCGCGCGTCCATTGCGGCCTGACAGGTGACGATGCCCCTGCGCTGAAGATCCTGCCGCAGGAATGAGACCGGATGATCGCGAAGCGACAGCCCGACATGGCGATAGTCCTCGACCACATCTCCTCCGGTCGCCATAGGCCGGAGTGCGATGGCAGGCTCAGGCGTTTCATCGGCGTGCTTATCCGCAGCCGCAGCGAACAGGGGCAGCGGCTCGTCGCGCAGAACCCGGATTGCCCAGAGCGCCTCTCTTCGCGCCAACCTGAGGCTGGGCCGGAATCCGTCAGCCTCGGCGATCTGCGCCAACGCTGCCACGGGCACCCGAGCCCGGCGCCAGAGATCCTCGATCGACTTGAACGGAAGGCGGGCGCGGGCCGTGATGATCGCGGCAGCATGAGCGTTGGCGAGCCCCTTGACCATCCTGAGCCCCAGGCGAACGGCGAACTGCCTCTCGTCGCCGGTCGGCTCCAGCGTGCAGTCCCAGCGAGACGCGTTTGCGCACACAGGCCGAACCTCGACGCCGTGATCGCGGGCATCGCGCACGATCTGTGCAGGAGCATAGAAGCCCATGGGCTGGCTGTTCAGGAGCGCGGCGCAGAACACGTCCGGATGCCAGCATTTCAGCCAGGCCGAGGCGTAGGCGATCAGAGCGAAGGAGGCCGCATGGCTCTCAGGGAAGCCGTAGGAGCCGAAGCCTTCGAGCTGTCGGAAGGTCTGCTCGGCGAACTCGGCCTCGTAACCGTTGGCGACCATGCCGGCGACGAGCTTCTCCTTGAACTTCGACACGCCGCCCGTAAACTTGAAGGTCGCCATGCTCTTGCGCAGCATGTCTGCCTCGCCGGGCGTGAAGCCGGCGCATTCGATCGCGACCCGCATCGCCTGCTCCTGGAAGAGCGGCACGCCGAGTGTCTTGCCGAGTACCTTCTCCAGTTCGGGCTTGGGATAGTGCACCGGTTCGCGGCCCTCGCGTCGGCGCAGATAGGGATGGACCATGTCGCCCTGGATCGGACCTGGCCGGACGATGGCGACCTGGACGACGAGGTCGTAGTAGGTGCGGGGTTTCAGCCGGGGCAGCATCGACATCTGCGCTCGGCTCTCGATCTGGAAAGTCCCGAGCGTGTCGGCCTTGCGGATCATCGCGTAGGTCCGTGGATCCTCGGCCGGGATGGAGGCCAGGTCGAGCGCGATACCTTTGTGGGCGGCGAGCATGTCCAGGCCTCGCTTCATGCAGGTCAGCATGCCCAACGCGAGAACGTCGACCTTCATGAACTTCAGAGCGTCGATGTCGTCCTTGTCCCATTCGATGACCTGACGATCGGCCATGGCGGCCGGCTCAATCGGGACAAGGTCATCGAGGCGGTCATGGGTGAGGACGAAGCCACCGGGATGCTGCGAGAGATGCCGCGGGGTGCCATGTAGCTGGCGGGCGAGATCGAGCGCCAGGCGCAGCCGTCGGTCGGCCAGGTTGAGGTTGAGCTCCTCGACGTGTCGCTTCTCGACGCCCTCCTCGGACCAGGCCCAGACCTGTGACGAGAGCGTCCCGATCAGGTCCTCGGGCAGGCCCAGCGCTTTGCCGACGTCGCGCAAGGCACCCTTGGTTCGGTAGCGGATGACGGTCGAACACAGGGCCGCGTGATCCCGGCCATAGGTGTCGAACACCCACTGCTGTGTTTCGGCGTGCAAGTTTGACCCCATGAGGCGGGGGATCGGCGTCCAACTTTGACCCCCTTGAGCCGGTTTCGGTGAGACTGCCCATCCTGGTTTCGGATGGGCGGGCGGGGGATGAAGGGCGTGGATACGATTGCGCGGATCCGGCGCGAGTTTTCGATCCGCGGGAAGACGATCAAGGAGATCGCCCGCGAGCTGCACGTCTCTCGGAACACGGTGCGCAAGGTGCTGCGCTCTGGCGCGACGTCGTTCGAGTATGAGCGGAAGGTTCAGCCGCAGCCGAAGATAGGGCCCTGGCGCCCTGAGCTGGATCGGCTGCTGATGGCGAACAACGGCAAGCCGGCCCGCGAGCGCCTGACGCTGATCCGTCTTTTTGAAGAGCTGCGGGATCTCGGCTACGAGGGCGGATACGATGCCGTTCGTCGCTATGCGCGAGGCTGGCGCCGCGAGCAATCCGCCGTCACAGCCGACGCCTATGTGCCTTTGAGCTTCGCGCCCGGCGAGGCCTACCAGTTCGACTGGAGCCACGAGATCGTCGTCATCAATGGCGCCACGACCCAGGTGAAGGTGGCGCATGTCCGGCTTTGTCACTCGCGCATGCTGTTCGTGCGGGCCTATCCACGCGAGAGCCAGGAGATGGTCTTCGACGCCCATGACCGCGCCTTCGCCTTCTTCAAGGGCGCCTGCACGCGCGGCATCTACGACAACATGAAGACCGCGGTGGAGACGATCTTCGTCGGCAAGGAGCGGGCCTATAACCGCCGCTTCCAGCAGATGTGCAGCCACTATCTGGTCGACCCTGTCGCCTGCACGCCAGCCTCGGGCTGGGAGAAGGGGCAGGTCGAGAACCAGGTCGGGCTCGTGCGCGAGCGCTTCTTCGCCCCGCGCCTGCGGGTCAAGAACTACGACGAGTTGAACGCTTGGCTGCTGGATCAGGTGCTCCGCTACGCCAAGGCCCACCGCCATCCGGAGCAACGTGACCGCACGATCTGGGAGATGTTCGAAGCCGAGCGCCCGAGCCTGGTGCCTTACGCGGGGCGGTTCGACGGCTTCCACTCACTGCCAGCCTCGGTGTCGAAGACCTGTCTCGTGCGCTTCGACAACAACAAGTACTCGGTCATCGCGAGTGCGGTCGGGCGCCCCGTCGAGATCCGCGCCTATGCCGATCGGATCGAGCTGCGCCAGGACGGGCGTATCGTCGGCGAGCATTCCCGCTGCTATGGCCGCGACCAGACGATCTACGATCCCTGGCACTATGTCCCGGTACTGGCTCGCAAGCCGGGCGCCCTGCGGAACGGAGCGCCCTTCAAGGACTGGGTCTTGCCCGGCGCGATCGACCGGGTCCGGCGCAAGCTCGCGGCCGTTCAAGACGGCGACAGGCAGATGGTCGAGATCCTCACCGCGGTGCTGAGCGACGGATTGTCCGCCGTCGAAGCCGCCTGCGCGGACGCTCTGCGGCAAGGCGTCCACTCCGCCGACGTGATCATCAACATCCTGGCCCGGCGCCGCGAGCCGGCGGCAGCGATCACGATCATGACGCCCGATGCCTTGCGCCTGCGCCATGAGCCCGCCGCCGATTGTGCCCGCTACGACAGCCTCAGGAGAGCCGTGTGATGGAACGCTCGGAGATTCTCGCCACCATGGGCGAGCTCAAGCTCTATGGCATGAAGGCCGCCTTCGACGAGATCATCGCCTCGGCGGTGAAGCGCCAGCACGAGCCGCAGCGCGTCGTCGGCGATCTGCTCGCCGCCGAGATCGCCGAGAAGCAGGCTCGTTCGATCAAGTATCAGATCACCATCGCCAAGCTGCCGCTCGCCAAGGATGTCGCCGACTTCGCCTTCGACGGAACCCCGATCAACGAGACCCTCGTTCATGATCTCGCCGGCGGCAACTTCCTGGCGCACCAGCGCAACGTTGTCCTCGTCGGCGGGACTGGGACCGGCAAGACCCATCTCGCCATCGCGATCGCCCGGGCATGCATCCGTGCCGGTGCTCGCGGCCGCTTCTTCAACGTCGTCGATCTCGTCAACAAGCTCGAGGCCGAAGCCCGCGCCGGCCGCCAGGGCCGCATGGCCGATTATCTCGCACGCATGGACTTCATCGTCCTCGACGAACTCGGCTATCTGCCCTTTGCCCAGTCCGGCGGACAACTGCTCTTCCACCTGGTCAGCAGGCTCTACGAGCAGAGCTCCGTCATCGTCACCACGAACCTCGCCTTCGGCGAATGGCCGTCCGTCTTCGGCGACGCCAAGATGACCACCGCGCTCCTCGACCGGCTCACCCATCACTGCGACATCGTCGAGACCGGCAACGAGAGCTGGCGCTTCAAGAACAGGCTCTGAGTTCCCCGCACACCACCGATCCGGAG
>NZ_JAFKFX010000061.1 GCF_017308075.1 Allobosea sp. | reverse complement strand
GTCGGCCATCTCGACATGCAGC
This sequence comes from Allobosea sp., assembly GCF_017308075.1. Lineage (GTDB taxonomy): Bacteria > Pseudomonadota > Alphaproteobacteria > Rhizobiales > Beijerinckiaceae > Allobosea. The sequence continues at coordinate 27,962 of NZ_JAFKFX010000061.1, read as the reverse complement.
GCCTCGCGGTCCGCATCCGAATACACCGCGACCGTCGCGATCCCCATCCGCCGCGCCGTCTTGATCACACGGCAGGCGATCTCGCCGCGGTTCGCGATCAGGATCTTCGTGAACATCGCTGGATTCCCCCGCCCGGCGGCCTTGATGGCGCATAGCCGGATTTACGGGAGTGGGACCTTTCCGTCCACTGATCGGCTTGGTCGCTTTCCCTCAGGCAGCGACCGCGCGGCTCAGCTCGCCAGCGCCAGGCGCTCCGGCTGGAAACTGACGCCGCGCATCCGGGCATCGCCCTTGCGCAGCGCGAAGCTGACCAGCGCCTCGTCGCAGCTCTGCGCCTCGCGGACGATCTCGAAGCCGATCCGCTGGGCGGTCTGCGTCGGCCCCTCACCGGCCGAGAGCGTGGTCACCAGCCAATGCGCCTTGTCGCGATCGATCACCCCGGTCGGGCGGCATTCCCAGACCGCGAAGTCGACGGTCAGCGCCACCAGATAATCGGCGAAGGACGCGGCCTTGACCAGAACGGCGCGGTCGAGCGCGATGAGAATATCGAGCGTTTCGCGGCTGATCACAGCATCGCTCAAGATCTCGCGCTGAAGCATCTTGACGTCTTCGTCGTCGATCGCATGCCTGTCCATCACACGATCGACGAATTCACGAAGTTCATGGCTGATCATTGTTCGACCCCTGTCCGGCGTTGTTTTGTGCCGGTACGTCCCTGTTGTGAGGAGACGATGCAGCCACGCTTCTGATCAGGTGGTTAATTCGAGAATCTGAACGCCTGTTCAGGTTAAACGGGTCTGAGTCGATGTGGTTGCGCGGTTATTACCAAAACCGCTGAACGCCTGCGGCGCGCCGCTTCACCACGGCAAGGCCATCGCGTCCCCGCCCGCAACATGCTCGGACGGGGGTCCTCGGATCCGGCCTTGGGTCGGCCCGAAGACAAACTCCGCGCAGATCCGCGAAGCGCGTGACGAGGCAGCGCCGACCAGCACCTCTTCCGTGCGGGGAGTTCGGATCGAGCCCGAGCATGACGGCGAGCGGCGCCCGTCCACCCGGACCGCGCGCTATGGCTTGCCGATCAACCCCGGCAAGGCCGCCCAGTCCTCGATCACATGCGCGGCACCGGCCGCCCTCAACGCCGGAACCGACTGAAAGCCCCAGGACACCGCGACCGGCGCCACCCCGGCAGCGACCGCCATCTCCATGTCGAAATTGCTGTCACCGATCATCAGGGTCGCCTCGGGCCGAGCGCCGGTCTCGCGCATCGCCCGCAGGATCATCTCCGGATGCGGCTTGGAGGCGGCGTCGTCGGCGGTCTGGGTGGTCGCGAACAGGCCGCCCCAGCCATGGCGCTCGATGATGTAGTCGGCGCCGCGCCGCGACTTTCCGGTGGCGATGCCGAGCACCGTGTCAGGCCGCTGCGCCAGCGCCGCCAGCATCTCGGCAACGCCCGGAAACAGCGGCTCGGCCAGCTTTGGATCGCTCTCCGCCTGAAGGCGCATCGCGCCGAAGACCTGACGATAGGTCTCGGTCAGCACATCATCCGGCCGCTCGAGCCCGGCGAGGCGCATCAGCGCGATATCCAGGCTCAGGCCGACGATGCCGAGTCCGGCCTCGCGGCCGGGATGCGTGAGCCCGCAGCGCGCGAAGGTCTCGAACTGGGCTTCGAGAATAATCGCTTCGGAATTGATCAGGGTGCCGTCGAGGTCGAAGATCACGAGGTTCATGCCGGCGCTTTAGCCGGCTTGACGCCCCTGCGCCAGCGTCGCCGGCGCAGAGGCCTCATGCTTGCACCTCGACAGGCCCGCCCCGGCCTCTCAGCCCTGGCCGCCTCTGGCGCATTCGGCGATCGCGGCGCGCAGAGCCTGCGCCTCCAGCCCCTTGCCGCGCGCCTCCTTGCGGCACTCGGCGCGCTGGGCGAGATCGGGCCGCTTCTCGTTGAAGCAGGCGACCAGCGCCGCGGTCCGCTCGCTGCCCGCAAGCTTGCGCTCATCGGCCTGCTGCTTGCAGAGGGCGCGGGCGGTCGCCGCGGTCGGCTTGCCGTCGCGGGTCAGCCCGTCGGCGGCATAGAGCTGCACGCCCGGAAAGCGCTCCTGCATGCAGGCGCGCATCGCCCGGCGCAGATCCTCGCCCGAGAGGGCGATGTTCTCGGCATAGCAGTCACGCCGAGCCTCGGCCCGGGCGGCGCGCGGGATCGGATCGTCGGAAACGGTAGCGGTCTGCGGCCCGGCAGCCGCCGAACCCGGGGGCGGCTGTGTCTGGGCCAGGCCGGCGGAGGAGAATGCGAGAACGAGACCGGCGGCGAACAAGGCGGTGCGCGACATGGAAAGCCTCCCGTGATGAACCCTCACAGGAACAAACTTAGAACATAACGCGCTTTGTTCCGCAAGCGTTCTTACGCTAGGTCACGCAACCCACTGGTGCAAAGCCCTACTCGTCGGGCGCATCGACGATCGGGTCGTAGGGCGCATCCTCGAAGCCGAGCAGGTTCCAGCTCTGGCGCATATGCGGCGGCAATGGCGCGCTGACGTCGATCGTGCCCTTCCCGCGCGGATGCGGCAGCACGATGCGCCGCGCCAGCAGATGCAGCTTGTTCTGGATGCCGCCGGGCAGTTCCCAGTTCTGGATGTTGAAATATTTGGGGTCGCCGACGATCGGATGGCCGATATGGGTGGTGTGGGCGCGCAATTGGTGGGTGCGGCCGGTCACCGGCTTCAGCGAGAGCCAGGCGAGCTTCTGCGCCGCGGTCTCGACCACCGCGTAATAGGTCACGGCATGCATGGCGCCGTCCTCGCCATGCTGGGCCACCGCCATGCGCTGGTCGCCGTCATAGGCTTCCTCGCGGGCGAGATAGGTCGAGATCCGGCCCTGGCGCACGCGCGGCACGCCAGCGACCAGCGCCCAGTAGACTTTTCGCGCCGAGCGCGAGCGGAAGGTCTTGGCCAGCGTCGCGGCAGCAAAGCGGGATTTGGCGATGACGAGGCAGCCGGCCGTATCCTTGTCGAGCCGGTGGACGAGGCGCGGCTTCTGGCCGTCCTTGCCGGTCAGCGCCTCGAGCATGCCGTCGACATGGCGCGTCGTGCCCGAGCCGCCCTGCACGGCGAGGCCCGCCGGCTTGTTGAGGACCATGACGTCGTCGTCCTCATAGAGCGTGATCGAGCGCAGGAAGCCGATCGTGTCGGCATCGGCCTTGGCCGAGCGCGGCCGCTCGGCCTGCTGTTCTAGCTTGAGCGGCGGGATGCGCACGGTCTGGCCGGCCTCGAGCCGGTCCTTGCTGTCGGCGCGCTTGCCGTCGACGCGCAATTCGCCCTTCCGGACGATGCGCTGGATATGGCTGAAGGAGAGCTGCGGGAACCGCGCCTCGAGGAAGCGGTCGATCCGCATCTCGTTCTCGTCCGGCGTCACCACGAGTTGCTGCACGCCGGTCGAGAGCACCTGGGCGGTCTCGGCCTTGACCTCGGCGCGGGTCGGCGCCGCGGCCGCCGGCCGGCGCGGGGCCGGCCTGGTCGCGGCCGGGAGGCCTTCCGGCCGGCTGCGCGCCGCAGCCTGCGCCTGGCGCCGTGCATCATGGCTCGGCCGCTTGCCCGCCCGCGCCGGCGGACGGGAGCCCTCGCCCTTGCCGGCGGCGGGCTTGCCGCCCGTGCCGCTGCCGCGCGCGCCTTTGCCCCCGGTGCCCTTGCCGCCCGACCTCATGACAGTCCCCTGACCAGCGCGAGCCCGGTGAACAGCGCGATGAGCGACAGAACGACCGAGCCGAGTACATAAAATGCCGCCATGGCGAGATCGCCGCGCTGCCAGAGCAGAACCGCATCGAGCGAGAAGGCGGAGAAAGTGGTGAAGCCACCGAGGACGCCGGTGGCGAAGAAGAGCCTGCTATGCTGCGTCCAGCCCTCTCCGGCCCGGAAGGCGAGCCAGCCGACGAGCAGCCCCATCAGGCCGGAGCCGAGGATGTTGATCGCCATCGTCCCGAACGGAAATCCGGGGCCGAGCCATCTCAGCGTGGCGAGGTTGACGCCGTGCCGCAGCACGCCGCCGATGCCGGCGCCAAGAAAGACGAGAAGCGTGGAGGTCATCACCATGCAATAGCCAGCGCAGCCGGCCGGCACAAACGAAATCACCTCGGCATGCCCGGCCCGCCCCCCCGATTGACTTCGGCACCGGCACCGCCGCAGAAATTGCCGGAACGGGTGAACGACAACGACAGTGACCGAGCGATTCCCAGGCACCGCCATGGCTGGCGCGATGCGGCCGCGGCCAGGGTTCCTGCCGCTCGGCGGGCTTTGCCTCGTCCTGGCTTCGACTGCCGTCGCCGCTCCGGCGCGCCTGCCCGCCCGCCCGCCGCTCGCGGCCAGCTTCGCCCGCGCCTGCACCATCGCATTGCCCGAGACACAGCCGATCTTCGCCGCCGCTGCAGCCGCGGCTGATGACGACGAGAACGGTTCCGACGACTCGGATGACGATGATGATGACGACGACGACGATGACGATCCGCCGGAGCGCGGGCTGATCCTGCCGGAGAGCGGTACCTGCCTCTCGATCAGCGGCACGGTTACCGCCGGCCTGCAGAACGACAGCTTCAAGGCCTCGCTCTCCGTCCCCGCGCCGCCTTCCGCCAATACCTCGATGCTGACCAGCGCCGCCTTCCGGATCGCGACTTCGCACGAGCTCGCCTCGGGCCTGCGCGTCGCCTCCGCCTTCGGCTTCACGATCAACAGCCCGGTCTCCGGCGTCAGTGAAACCACGCTCGACGAGGCGACGATCCTGATCGGCCCCTGGACCTTCGGGCTCGACACCTCGCGCTTTTCCTTCTGGACCGGCGACGAGTTCATCTTCTCGACGCGTGCCCCCTCCCGCACCGTCGGCCTGATCGCCCTGGAGCTGCCGCTCACCGAGAGCTGGACGGCGACGCTCTCCCTCGAGGACACGGCGCTGGGCAACGGCTCCGCGACCAGCACGACCAGCGGAGCCGAGCCCCCCACTTCCGTCACCTCCCTCGCCCCCGGCCGTTCCGTGCCCGACGGCGTCGCGCGCCTGGTCTACGAAGCCGGGGACTGGACCGTGCACGGCGCGCTCGCCTTGCGCGAGGCGCCCAGCGGCTCGGCGCGGCCGGGCCGCGCCGGCATTCTCGGCGCGACCTATGAAAGCGAACTCTTCGGCGCGACGAGCAGCCTGACCGCCCAGATCGCCGGCGGCATCGACGCCGCGCCCTATATCGGCTCGCAGCTCGACGGGCGCCTGGTCAACCGCGTGCTGCTCGGGAGCGATCCGACGCGCGGCTTCTCGGCCCTGGTCTCGACGCGACGCGAATGGACCGATGAGATCGCGACCAACGCCTATCTCAGCCGCTACTGGCTGGCGGTGCCGCTTGCCGGGCAGACGAAGGGCGAGATCAGGATCGACCGCGTCGCCGCAAACGTCGTCTGGACGCCGGTCGAGGGCTTCAAGGCCGGGATCGAGAGCTCCGTTGCCTGGGCGAAGATCGCGATCAGCGGCCGCGAGATCCAGGCCGGGCTGGCCGGGCGGCAGATCTCGACGCAGATTTTCCTCGAGCGGAGCTTTTGACGGCCTCGCTCACGCCGAGATCGTTGCGCGCTTGGCCCCGCTCGTCGCCGCAAGCCCGCTCAGCACGATGACGACTGCGCCGACCAGTGTCCAGGCATCGGGCAGGTTGCCGAAGATCAGCAGGCCGAACAGGGCCGCCCAGATCAGCTGGCTATAGGCAAAGGGCGCGAGCTCGTTGGCCGAAGCGAAGCGCACGGCCAGGATGAGCAGCAACTGAGCCGCAGCGAAGAAGCTCGCCGTCACCAGGCCGATGCCGATCTCGCGCCAGCCGAGCGGCACGACGGAGAACGGCAGCAGCGCCGTGCAGACGATCAGCCCGACGACGGCGGTGTAGGCCAGCGTCAACAACGGGCTGTCGGCCCGCATCTTCCGGGCCATCACGAAGGCGAAGGCCCAGGACGCCGCCGAGATCACCGGGAAGATCAGCGCCGGGTGGAAGCCCGCCGAGCCGGGCCGAACGATGATCAGCACGCCGAGAAGGCCAAGGCAGACGGCCGTCCATTGCCGGGCACGCGCGACCTCGCCGAGCAGCGGCACCGACAGCAGTATCACCAGCAGCGGCGCCACGAAGAACACCGCCGTCGCCTGGGCCAGCGGCAGGAACTGCATGCCGGCGATGAAGCCGAACCCCGAACCGAGCAGTCCGATGCCGCGGATGACCTGCAGCAGCGGCTGCCGGGAGCGCAGGCCGGCACGACCGACGGCGCGCAGCGCGATCAGCACTGCAAGGGGTGCGAAAACGACGAAGCGGATCCACATGATCTGCGCCGTCGGCACCGTCGCCGCGAGCAGCTTGGAGGCGGCATCGGAAGCGGCGAGGCAGGCGATCCCACCCAGCATCAGCAGGATGCCGCGCAGCGGTTGTCGGGAAGGCGACGAGCTGGACATGCACGGCATCTAGCGGATGCCTGCCGATCGCGGTTCCGTTGCATGGGGCTGGCCGCCATGCACGGGGCACAGGCGCGGACGCCGCCTCGGCTCCGATTGGCGCGGCGCCCTACCCGCCCCGCTCCTGCCTGAGCTTCTCCCAGTATTCCAGCCGCTTCCGGATCTCACGCTCGAAGCCGCGTTCCGGCGGATCGTAGAAATACTGCCGTCCGAGCGCGTCGGGCCAGTAGTTCTGGCCGGAGAAGGCGTCGGGCGCGTCATGGTCATAGGCGTAATCGGCGCCGTAGCCCTCTTCCTTCATCAGCTTGGTCGGCGCGTTGAGGATCGTCTTGGGCGGGGTCAGCGAGCCCGCCTGCTTGGCGGTGCGCATCGCCGCCTTGTAGGCGAGATAGGCCGCGTTCGATTTTGGCGCCGTGGCGAGATAGATCACGCAATTGGCGAGCGCGAGCTCCCCTTCCGGCGAGCCGAGCTGCTCATAGGTCTCGGCCGCGGCGCGGGCATGGATCAGCGCCTGCGGATCGGCGAGGCCGATATCCTCGACCGCCATGCGCACCAGCCGGCGCGCCAGGAAGCGCGGGTCCTCGCCGGCATCGAGCATGCGGGCGAAATAGTAGAGCGCCGCGTCCGGATCGGAACCGCGGATCGTCTTGTGCAGCGCCGAGATCAGGTTGTAGTGGCCGTCCTGCGCCTTGTCGTAGATCGGCGCGCGCCGCTGGATCACCTCGGCGAGCCCGGCCTCGTCGAAGACCTCGCCCGGCTTGGCGGCACGCCAGATCTCCTCGGCCAGCGTCAGCACGGCGCGCCCGTCGCCATCGGCAAAGCGCGCCAATTGCTGCCGCGCCTCCGGCGTCAGCGGCAGTTCGCGGCCCTCCAGCACCTCGGCCCGGCCGAGCAGGAAGAGCAGCGCCCCTTCGTCCAGCGCCTTGAAGGTCAGGACGCGCGCCCGCGAGAGCAGAGCGGCGTTGAGCGCGAAGGACGGGTTCTCGGTGGTGGCGCCGACCAGCGTGATCGTGCCGTCCTCCATTACCGGCAGGAAGGCGTCCTGCTGGGCCCGGTTGAAACGGTGGATCTCGTCGACGAAGAGCAGCGTTCCCTTGCCGCCGAGCCGGCGGCCGCGGGCGCTGTCGAAGGCCTTCTTCAGGTCGGCAACGCCGGAGAAGATCGCGCTGATCTGCTCGAAGCCGAGATCCACCATGCCGGCGAGCAGCCGTGCCACCGTGGTCTTGCCCGTACCGGGCGGGCCCCAGAAGATCAGGCTGCCGAGCGAGCGCGAGGCGACGAGGCGCGACAGCACCCCGTCCGGCCCGGTCAGGTGTTCTTGGCCCGCGACCTCGCCGAAAGTGGTCGGTCGCAAACGGTCGGCCAGCGGTCTCGGACCGGCCTTGTCGAGGCCGGAAGCGGCGAAGAGATCGCTCACCTCATCCGCCGAAGACGGAGGTCACGGTCTTGCCGCCGCGCGAGATCGTCACCTCCCAGGCGCGCTTGCGCTCGCGGGTCGCGCTCTCGAGCTCGCGCGAGGTCGCGATGCGCTCGCCATTGATGGCGAGGATCAGGTCGCCCTTCTGGAAGCCGACGCGCGCCGAGGGGCTGCCCTCCTCGATCGCGCCGACGATGACCCCCTCGTTCCCGGTCTCGACCGAGAGTTCCTCGGCCAGGGCCGGCGAGAGGTTCATCACCGTGAGCCCGGCAAGCGGCGAGCGGCCGGAAAGCGTGACCGGCTCGCGCGGACGCGTCTCCGGCGCCGGCGCGAGCTTGATCGGCACGACGATGCGCTTGCCGCCGCGCAGTACGGTGAGCGAGGTCACCCCGCCGAGCGGGCGCGTCGCGAAGCGGTAGCCGAAGCTCTCGGGGTCGTCGACGGCGACACCGTCGACCGCCAGGATCACATCGGAGCGCTTGAGGCCGCCCTCGGCCGCCGGGCCCTTCTCGACCACGCTGGCGACGACGGAGCCAGCCGGGCGATCGAGCCCGAGCCCGTCGGCGACGTCGGCGGTCAGCACCTGCAGGCGCGCCCCGAACCAGGGGCGACGCACCGTCTTCGCCCCGGCCTTGGCACTGGCGACGACAACCTGGACCATAGAGGAGGGAATGGCGAAGCCGATGCCGACACTGCCGCCGGACCGCGAGAAGATCGCGGTGTTGATGCCGACCAGCCGGCCCTGCATGTCGACCAGCGCGCCGCCGGAATTGCCCGGGTTGATCGCGGCGTCCGTCTGGATGAAGGACTGCGCGTCGCCGACGCCGACCTGGGTGCGCGCCAGGGCGGAGATGATACCCTGCGTCACCGTCTGGCCGACGCCGAAGGGGTTGCCGATCGCCAGCGAAAGATCGCCGATCTCGACCTTGTCGGAATCGGCGAGCTCCAGCGCGCTGAGATCCTTGGCCTGGATCTTCAGCACGGCAAGATCGGTGCGCGGATCGCGCAGCAGGATCGTCGCCTCGAATTCGCGCTTGTCGGCGAGCGCGACCTTGACCTCGCTCATCCCCTCGATGACGTGATTATTGGTCACCACCAGCCCGGTTGCATCGACGATCACGCCCGAGCCGAGCGAGCGCTGCACCTGTTCGCGCGGCACGCCGAAGCCGCCATCGCCGAAGAAGCGGCGGAAGAACGGATCGTCCATGAACGGGTTCTGCGGCCGCCGCTCGATGCGCGCGCCATAGACGTTGACCACGGAGGGGGCGGTCTTCTTGACCACCGGCGCAAAGGACAGCGAAACCTGCTGGCGCGTCTCCGGCACCTGCCGGTCCTGCGCGAAAGCCGGCGAGGACGGCGCCCCGGCGAGCATGGTCGAGGCCAGAAGAGCGGCCGCGACGCCTGCACCGGAAAGCTTGATTCGGCCCGACATCCCAGAACCTTTCATGAAGCGTATCGACTGCATTTGCATTTTCATGGCCGCACTACCGCCATAACCTGTCCGAACCGGCGCATTGCGTGCGGTTTCCGGAGGAACCCGGCCGGCCCGGCACGACCTGCCGGCCAGCCTGACGAGAAAGGACCGGCTTCGTGAGCCTCGTGCGCCTTGTTTATGCCAGCGAAAGCCGCCTCGTCGAGGTCAATCGTCGTATGGAACTCGCCCGGATGCTCGCGACGGCGCAGCGGCTCAATGCCGACAATCATGTAACCGGTTTTCTCCTGGCGACACCCGGCGCCTTCGCGCAGGTTCTCGAGGGCGAGGCGGAGAATGTCGCCGAAACCTATGGCCGCATCGTGGTCGATCCGCGCCACGCCAATCTGCGCCTGCTGGCCCGGGAGCCGATCGAGCGGCGCGGCTTCGCCGACTGGTCGATGGCCCTCTCCGAGCAGGACGAGACCAATGACTTCATCTTCTCGCTCTATGGCGTGACGCCGGAGGCCGATCTCTACGCCCAGCCGACCGACACCCTGCTCGATCTCGCCGGCGAGTTCGCCAGCCAGATCAGGTGAACCCTATCCCGACATGAAAAAGGGGCGGCAAAGGCCGCCCCTTCCGGTGGCTGTCGCCTGCTGCGCGGGGCTCAGGTCACGAAGAAGCTCTGCGTGCCATGAGCCTCGATCGCCTCCGCCAAGCGGCTCAGCGCATGCACATAGGCGGCGGTGCGCATCGAGACGCCCTTATCCTTCGAGACGCCCCAGATCGCCCTACCCTCGCGCTCCATGATCGTGCGCAGCCGGTCATGGATCTCCTCGAGCGGCCAGTAGAAGCCCTGGCGGTTCTGCACCCACTCGAAATAGGAGACGGTGACGCCACCGGCATTGGCGAGGATGTCCGGCAGGACGATCACGCCTCGCTCGTCGAGGATGGCATCGGCCTCGCTGGTGATCGGCCCGTTGGCGAGTTCGAGGACGATGCGCGCCTTGACCTGCGCGGCATTGTCCTCGTGGATCATGTTTTCCAGCGCCGCCGGGACCAGCAGATCGCAATCGACGCCGATCAGCGCATCCGCCGAAAGCGCTTCGTGGCCATGGGCTCCGACGGTGGAGAGCACCGACTTGCCGCTCGCCTTGGCCGAGAGCAGCGCCCCGATATCGAGCCCGTTCGGCGCGAACACGGCGCCTTCCGAATCCGAGACGGCGACGATCTTGTGCCCGTCGCCGTCGAGCAGGCGCGCGATGAACTGGCCGGCATTGCCGAAGCCCTGCACCGCGACGCGCATGCCGTCGCCGAGGCCGAGTTCACCGGCGAGGTGCCGCACGAGGTAATAGCCGCCGCGCGCCGTCGCGTCGTTGCGGCCGAGCGAGCCACCGAGGGCGATCGGCTTGCCGGTGATCACGGCCGGCTCCGCCTGACCGACGATCTGCGCGTATTCGTCGGCCATCCAGCCCATAATCATGGCGTTGGTGTAGACGTCCGGCGCCGGGATGTCGCGATCAGGCCCGATGATGCGCGCGAAGGCCTGGATATAGGCGCGCGCCAGGCGCTCCAGTTCAGCCTTCGAGAGCTGCCGCGGGTCGACCTGGACCGCGCCCTTGCCGCCGCCATAGGGCAGGTTCATCACGGCGCATTTGAAGGTCATCCAGAAGGCGAGCGTCTCGACCTCGTCGATGGTCGAGGACGGGTGGAAGCGGATGCCGCCCTTGGTCGGGCCGCGCGTGTCGTCATAGCGGCAGCGCCAGGCCAGGAAGGATTTCCGCGAGCCGTCATCCATGCGGATCATCAGCCGGGCTTTGGTCGTCTCGCGTGCGAATTTCAGCTTCTCGATCACGTCCGGGTCGATATTGAGATGCCGGGCCGCGTCATCCAGTCGGACGAGCGCATGGTCGAGGAGGCTGTCTTCGGACATCGAAGTTTCCTGTACGTGAGCGAGGAAGAGGCAATCGCATAATCAGAAGGCACGGCGGGTACAAGGGCGAACCACGCAGTTCGAACCATACAAAAATGCGGCAGCGACGACCCGCCGCACCCGAAAGCACCCCGATCTCAGCCCGGGACCGCATAATCTGCGAAGCCTGCGCTCTCAGCCGCCCCATTCCGGTCTTTTGTTGCGGCGCAACGAAAAAGGGCGGCCCGGAGGCCGCCCTTTCGAAAACCGTGATTGTCGGCCTCAGGCGGCCTGCTCGTCCTCGGCCGTGAAGACCGGGCCGGAATCCTTGCCCTTGGCCTCGACGTCGCGATCGACGAACTCTATCACCGCGAGCGGAGCGTTGTCGCCGAAGCGGAAGCCCGCCTTCATGATGCGCAGATAGCCGCCATTGCGCTCCTTGTAGCGCGGGCCGAGCACCTCGAAGAGCTTGCCGACCAGGGCGACGTCCTTGATCTGCGCGATCGCCTGGCGGCGGGCATGCAGGTCGCCGCGCTTGCCGAGGGTCACCAGCTTCTCGACGACCGGACGCAGGTCCTTGGCCTTCGGCAAAGTGGTGGTGATCTGCTCGTGCTTGATCAGGGCCTGAGCCATGTTGGCGAACATCGCCTTGCGATGCTCAGCCGAGCGGTTGAAACGACGACCGCGAAAACCGTGACGCATGATTGGCTCCTTCGTTGCTTACGGCCGCCGTGCCACGGAACGGCCGTCCCTTATGCTCCGGCGCGGAATGCGCCGTGCCGAAAGGCGCAGGCCTGAGCCTGCGCCTTGTTGAACTCTCAGTAGTGCTCTTCGAAGCGCTTCGCCAGCTCTTCGATGTTCTCCGGCGGCCAGCCGGTGACGTCCATGCCGAGATGCAGGCCCATGGTGGCGAGCACTTCCTTGATCTCGTTCAGCGACTTGCGGCCGAAGTTCGGGGTGCGCAGCATCTCGCCCTCCGACTTCTGGATGAGGTCGCCGATATAGACGATGTTGTCGTTCTTCAGGCAGTTCGCCGAACGCACCGAAAGCTCGAGCTCGTCGACCTTCTTGAGCAGCGCCGGGTTGAAGGGCAGCTGCGGCGCGGTCGAGACGGCCTCTTCCTTGCGCGGCTCCTCGAAGGTGATGAACACGGCGAGCTGGTCCTGCAGGATGCGGGCGGCGAGAGCCAGCGCGTCCTCCGGCGAGACCGAGCCATTGGTCTCGATCGCCATGGTCAGCATGTCGCGGTCGAGGTTCTGGCCCTCGCGGGTGTTCTCGACGCGATAGGAGACCTTCTTGACCGGCGAGTACAGGCTGTCGACCGGGATCAGGCCGATCGGCGCGTCCTCGGGACGGTTCTGCTCGGCCGGGACATAGCCCTTGCCGGTGTTGACCGTGAACTCCATGCGGATCTCGGCGCCGTCGTCCAGCGTGCAGAGCGCCAGCTCGGGGTTCAGGATCGACACGTCGCCGACGGTGTTGATGTCGCCGGCGGTGACGACGCCCGGACCGGTCTTGCGCAGGGTCATGCGCTTCGGCCCCTCGCCCTGCATCTTCAGCGCGATGGCCTTGATGTTGAGGACGATGTCGGTGACGTCCTCGCGAACGCCCGGGATCGAAGAGAACTCATGCAGCACGCCGTCGATCTGGACGGCGGTGACCGCCGCCCCCTGGAGCGAGGAGAGCAGCACGCGGCGCAGGGCGTTGCCGAGCGTCATGCCGAAGCCGCGCTCCAGCGGGCGCGCGATCACGGTGGCTTGACGCTTCGGGTCGTCCCCGACCTTCACTTCGAGCTTGTTCGGCTTGGACAAATCCTGCCAGTTCTTGCTGATCACGACCGCACTCCTGGTGCTTCAATGCAATGGCGACGGCGGGCCGCCCCGTACCGGCACCCGCCCTTGCGGGTGCCGCAATCCGATCCGCGGCTCAGACGCGGCGGCGCTTGCGCGGCCGGCAGCCATTGTGCGGGATCGGGGTCACGTCACGGATCGAGGTGACGGTGAAGCCGGCGGCCTGCAGCGCACGCAGCGCCGACTCGCGGCCCGAACCGGGACCGGTGACCTCGACCTCGAGGGTACGCATGCCATGCTCGGCGGCCTTGCGGGCGGCATCCTCGGCCGCGATCTGGGCGGCATAGGGGGTCGACTTGCGCGAGCCCTTGAAGCCCATCGTGCCGGCCGACGACCACGAGATCGTGTTGCCCTGCGCGTCGGTGATGGTGATCATGGTGTTGTTGAACGAGGCGTTCACATGCGCGACGCCGGAGACGATGTTCTTGCGCTCGCGACGACGAATGCGCTGGGCTTCCTTGGCCATGGTCTTTCTTTCATCCTTCAGGCGCGCCCGTCATGCCAGGCGCTGGGGAGAGAACTTTCGGCCGTCATGCCCGGGCTTGACCCGGGCATCTCCGGCCGGAGAGGCGCAGCGTGGCGACCTCGTCACGAGACGGCCGGGTCGAGCCCGGCCATGACGTTCGGCTCGGCCGAACGTTACTTCTTCTTGCCGGCGATCGGCTTCGCCTTGCCCTTGCGGGTGCGGGCGTTGGTATGGGTACGCTGACCGCGCACCGGCAGCGAGCGGCGATGACGCAGGCCGCGATAGCAGCCGAGATCCATCAGACGCTTGATGTTCATGGTGACTTCGCGGCGCAGATCGCCCTCGACGAGGTAGTCGCGGTCGATCGCCTCGCGGATCTGCAGCACTTCGGCGTCGGTCAGCTGGTTGACGCGGCGCTCGGCCACGATACCGACCTTCTCGCAGATCTCCTGCGCCTTGGCGGCGCCGATGCCGTGAATGTACTGCAGCGCGATGACGACGCGCTTGCCGGTCGGAATGTTGACGCCCGCAATACGAGCCATGGCTTCACCTCTCCATGTCGGCCGCGATGCCCGATGGCGTTCGCGGCAATTGAAAGAACCCCGCGTCCGGTGGAGGCCGGCCCCTGCGAGGCGTTGAATCCGTTCCATGCGAGAATGCGACACCGCCCCTTCTCGCGAAGGCGTCGGCATCGCTCTATGAAACCGGATGGCCGGCTGTTAGTCGCTCCGGCCCGGGCTGTCAAGCCGGACCGGAGCCCTGGGCGGGTACCCAGCCCTCACTTCTTCACGAGGTTGCACTTGCTCTCGGAGAGCGGCGCGATGATCTCGGAAGCCGGGATCTTGCGGACGACCTTGAAATAGTCCCAGGGCGCCTTGGACGCCGAGGGAGCCTTGGCCTCGACCAGCAGCATGTCGTTCAGCAGCCGGCCATCCTCGCGGATCTTCGCGCCCGGCGCGTAGAAATCCTCGACCGGCAACTCCCGCATCTTGGCCGCGACGGCCGGGCCGGCGGCGGTGCCGGCCGCCTTCACCGCCTTGAGATAGTGCAGCACCGAGGAATAGACGCTGGCCTGGATCATGCCCGGCATCTTCTTGGTCCGCGCCATATAGCGATCGGCCCAGTCGCGGCTCGGCTTGTCGGCATCGTGATAATAAGCGGTGGTGGTGATCAGCCCCTTGGCCTTGTCGAGGCCGAGCCCGTGCACGTCGCTCAGCACCACGACCATCGCTGCGAGCTTCTGGCCGCCGTCGACCAGGCCGAATTCGCCAGCCTGCTTGATCGAGTTGATCGTGTCGGTGCCGGCATTGGCGAAGGCGACGATCTTGGCCTTGGAGGCCTGCGCCTGCAGCAGGAAGGACGAGAAGTCCGGCGTCGAGAGCGGCGCCCTGACGGTGCCGAGCGTCTTGCCGCCATTGGCCGCGACGATCCTCTCGATATCGGCCGTGAGCTGATGGCCGAAGGCATAGTCGGCGGCGATGATGTACCAGCTGTCCCCGCCCTCGCGCAGGATCGACAGCGCCGTGCCCTTGGCGGAGGTCGCGGTGTCGAAGGTCCACATGAAGCCGGTCGCCGAACAGTCCTCGTTGAAGAGGCGCGTCGTCGCCGGCCCGTTGTAGAGCGTGACCTTCTGCCGCTCCTTGGCGATGCCGGCGACCGCGAGCGCGACCGCCGAATTGGTCAGGTCGGCGATCGCGGTGACGCCGTCGACATCATACCAGCGCCGGGCGAGGCCCGCCGCGATGTCGGGCTTGTTCTGGTGATCGGCGGCGACGATCTCGATCGGCTTGCCCAGCACCGAGCCGCCGAAATCCTCGATCGCCAGCTTCGCCGCCTCGACCGAGCCGAGCCCGCCGAATTCGGCATAGTTCCCCGACTGATCGTTGAGAACGCCGATCTTGACCGCATCCTGTGCCCGCGCGGTCGGCGCGGCTGCCAGCAGCGCAGCCGCCACAAGGCAAGCAACCCGTTTCATGCTGTCCTCCCGTCTCCGGCCGGCCCGCCGGCGATGGCGGATCGCCACCGCGCTCGACTGTCGCCGGTCCGTGTCTCGGCCTTCATGGGCCTGTGCCGAGTTCAGTTTCCGGAAGGAGATGTGTCAATTGCCTCAGCGGAGCGCGAAACCGTGCCCGCGCTGCCGCAAATCCGCACAACCCTGATTTGCGGAGCCCGAGGCCTCACCGCTTGCGGACGAACTCCGTGCGCAGGACGAGCCCCTTGATGCCCTCATAGCGGCAATCGATCTCCTCGGGATTGCCCGTCAGCCGGATCGAGCGGATCACCGTGCCCTGCTTCAGCGTCTGGTTCGCGCCCTTGACCTTGAGGTCCTTGATCAGCGTCACCGAGTCGCCATCGGCGAGGACGTTGCCGGACGCGTCGCGCACCTCCGGCACCGCCGCGGCGGCAGCCGCCATCTCCGAAGCCGGGCGCCATTCGCCGGTCGCCTCGTCATAGACGTAATCGTCGTCGGCCATCATTCCACTCCACTGAAAAAGCCGCGCGGCGAGCACCGCGCGGCTTGTGAACTTGAAACCTGCGCGAGGCTCTCAGCCCGCCAGCGCCTTCTCGATCGCCGAGGTCACATTGTCGATCGGCTGCATGCCGTCGATCGCGGTCAGCTGGCCACGCTTCTCGTAATAGGGTGCGACCACCGCGGTATCGCGGTTATAGGCCTGCAGCCTTGTCTTGAAGACCTCGGGATCATCGTCCTTGCGCACCGGCTGGCCGGCGGCCTTCGCCTCTTCGGCGCGCCGCACGATCCGGTCGACGAGCTTGCTCTGGTCGACCTTGAGCTCCAGCACCTTGTCGAGCTTCAGCCCCTTGGAGGCCAGCATCTCGTCGAGCGCCTCGGCCTGGGCCAGCGTCCGCGGAAACCCGTCCAGGATGAAGCCCTTCTTGGCGTCCGCCTCCTCGATCCGATCGGCGACGATGCCGATGACGATCTCGTCGGAGACCAGCCCGCCGGCATCCATCACCGCCTTGGCCTTGACGCCGACCGGCGTTCCGGCCGCGACCGCAGCCCGCAGCATGTCGCCCGTCGAGAGCTGCGGAATGCCGTGCTTCTCGACGATGCGTACCGCCTGAGTGCCCTTCCCCGCCCCTGGCGGCCCCAGGAAGATCAGTCTCATCAGCGCTTTGCCCCCCGCAGCTTCGCCTTCTTGACCAGCCCTTCATATTGATGGGCCAGCAGATGCCCGTGGACCTGCGCCACGGTATCCATCGTCGTCGTCACCACGATGAGCAGCGAAGTGCCGCCCAAGAGGATGATCGGAATCTGGGCATAGGAGATCATCATCTCCGGGATCAAGCAGACGATAGTCAAATAGCCGGCGCCGAGCACGGTGATGCGCGTCAGCACGCGGTCGATATGCTCCGCGGTACGCTCGCCAGGGCGGATGCCCGGCATGAAGCCGCCATGCTTCTTGAGGTTGTCCGCCGTCTCGACCGGATTGAACACGATCGCGGTGTAGAAGAAGCAGAAGAAGATGATCAGCGCCGCGTACAGGATCATAAACAGCGGCCGGCCATGGGCGAGATAGGTGGCGATCGTCGCCAGCACACCCGTTCCGCCCGAAGCCTGCGAGAAGCTCGCGATCGTCGTCGGCAGCAGCAGCAGCGACGAGGCGAAGATCGGCGGAATCACGCCTGCGGTGTTGAGCTTCAGCGGCAGGAACGAGGTCTGGCCCTCATACATGCGGTTGCCGACCTGGCGCTTCGGATAGTTGATCAGCAGCCGGCGCTGGGCGCGCTCGATGAACACGACGAAGGCGATGACGACGACCGCCATGACCATCACGCCGAGCAGCAGGCCGGTCGAGATCGCGCCCTGGCGGCCGAGCTCGAGGGTCTGTGCCAGCTGCGCCGGGAACTCGGCGATGATGCCGCCGAAGATGATGATCGAGGTGCCGTTGCCGATGCCGCGGCTGGTGATCTGCTCGCCGAGCCAGAGCAGGAACATCGTGCCGCCGACCAGGGTGATGGTGGTGGAGACCAGGAAGAACGGCCCCGGCTCCAGGACGAGATTGCCCGAGCCCTGCAGGCCGACCGCGATCGCCCAGGCCTGGAACAGCGCCAGCACCAGGGTCAGATAGCGGGTGTACTGGTTGAGGATCTTGCGACCCGCCTCGCCTTCCTTCTTCAGCGCTTCGAAGCTCGGCACAACGCTGGAGAGCAGCTGCACGATGATCGAGGCCGAGATGTAGGGCATGATGTTCAGGGCGAAGATCGCCAGACGGCCGACGGCGCCGCCCGAGAACATGTTGAACATGCCGAGCACACCCTGCTGGGTCTGCTTGAAGAGATCGGCGACCGCGTCCGGGTTCATGCCGGGCAGCGGAATATAAGTACCGAGCCGGAAGACGATCAGCGCGCCCAGGGTGAACCAGATTCGCTTCTTCAGTTCGTCCGCCTTGGCGAACGCGGCGAAATTCAGGTTTGAAGCAAGCTGTTCAGCCGCCGATGCCATGCGTCCGGTCCTTCGGTGATAGTCAGACAGTCGAACGGCGGCCAGGGCTTCAGGCCCGGCCGCCGTTCGCGTTCAGTCATGTAAGCGTAGCGATCACGCCTGTGAAGCGGCAGCCGTCAGGATCTTGACCGAACCGCCGGCCTTCTCGATCGCCTCGACGGCGGACTTCGACGCACCGGCGACCTCGAAGGCGAGCTTGGTCTTGAGCTCGCCCACGCCGAGGATCTTGACGCCGTCGCGCGCAGCCTTGGTGATCACGCCGGCGGCGACGAGCGCCTCGAGCGTGACGGCACCCTTGGCATCCAGCTTGCCGGCCTCGACCGCCTGCTGGATCCGGCCGAGATTGACCTCGTTCAGCTCGCGGGCAAACAGGTTGTGGAAGCCGCGCTTCGGCAGGCGCCGATAAAGCGGCATCTGGCCGCCCTCGAAGCCGTTGATCGCGACACCAGCGCGGGAGGTCTGGCCCTTGACGCCACGCCCGCCGGTCTTGCCCTTGCCGGAGCCAATGCCACGGCCGACGCGGATGCGCGACTTGGCGGCACCGGCGTTGTCACGGATATCAGTGAGTTTCATGTTCGCCCCTCCTCACTTCGCGTCGACGACGCGGACGAGGTGCTTGACCTTCTCGACCATGCCACGCACGGCCGGCGTGTCCTGCAGGGTCGACTGGCGGCGGATCTTGTTCAGGCCGAGACCGATCAGGGTCTGGCGCTGCGACGCGTCGCGGCGGATCGGGCTACCGATCTGCTCGACGGTGAGGGTCTTCTCGGACTTTGCCATAGAACCCTCCTCACGCTTCGGCCGCGGCATCGGTGCCGGCATCGCGACGACGCGTCTGCAGGGCCGAGACCTTCAGCGAACGCCGGGCGGCGACGCTGCGCGGGCTGTCCTCGTTCTTCAGCGCGTCGAAGGTGGCGCGCACGAGGTTGTAGGGGTTCGAAGAGCCGAGCGACTTCGACACGACGTCCTGCATGCCGACCGCCTCGAAGACGGCGCGCATCGGGCCGCCGGCGATGATGCCGGTACCGGCCGGGGCAGCGCGCAGCACGACCTTGCCGGCGCCGTGGCGGCCGTGGACGTCGTGATGCAGGGTGCGGCCCTCGCGCAGCGGGATACGGACGAGACCGCGCTTGGCGGCTTCCGTGGCCTTGCGGATCGCCTCGGGAACTTCACGGGCCTTGCCGTGGCCGAAGCCGACGCGGCCCTTCTGGTCGCCGACGACGACGAGCGCAGCGAAGCCGAAGCGACGCCCGCCCTTCACCACCTTGGCGACGCGGTTGATGTGGACCAGACGGTCCACGAATTCGGAATCGCGCTCTTCGCGATCCTGACGGTCACGAGGTTCTCTCGCCATGTCATCCTCTTACTTGCGCGGACCAGGGCCAGGGACCCCGCCGCTCGCTCGAGCGCCCCGGATGGGGCAGCCACTATAATGCGGTGCGCGGAGAACCCACCGGGTTCCCCGCGCACCGCAATTCCTGAACGTCAGAAGCTCAGCCCGCCTTCGCGAGCGGCATCGGCCAGCGCCTTGACGCGGCCGTGATACATATAGGAACCGCGGTCGAAGACCACTTCCTTGACGCCGGCCTTGAGCGCACGCTCGGCAATGATCTTGCCGATCTGCGCAGCCGCCACGACATTCGCGCCCGACTTGATGTCGCCACGGATGTCCTTGTCCAGCGACGAAGCGGAAGCGAGCGTCACGCCCTTCCCGTCGTCGATGATCTGGGCGTAGATCTGCTTGCCAGTGCGGTGCACCGACAGGCGGGCGCGACCATTGGCAACCGCCTTGATCGCGCGGCGGACGCGGGCCTTGCGGCGCGCAGTCGCAACTGTCTGCTTGCTCATCCCTGCCGTCCTTACTTCTTCTTGCCTTCCTTGCGGAAGATGAACTCGCCAGCGTACTTGACGCCCTTGCCCTTATAGGGCTCGGGGCCACGATACTCGCGGATCTCCGCGGCGGTCTGGCCGACGACCTGCTTGTCGATGCCGGCGACGACGATTTCCGTCGGCTTCGGCGTCGTGATCGTGACACCTTCCGGGATCGTGTAGTCGACGTCGTGGCTGAAGCCGAGCGACAGCTTCAGAACCTTGCCGGCAACCGCAGCCTTGTAACCGACGCCGTTGATCTCGAGCTTCTTCTCGAAGCCCGCAGTGGTGCCGATGACCAGGTTGTTGATGCGGGCACGCGAAGTGCCCCAGAGCGAGCGGGCGCGCTTGCTCTGCGAACGCGGCTGGACGGCGATGGCGCCGTTCTCCAGCGCGACCGAGACGTCGTCGGGAACCTCGAAGGACATCTCGCCCTTCGAACCCTTGATCTTGACCAACTGGCCGGAAACGTTGGCGGTGACGCCAGCGGGGACCAGAACCGGCCTCTTACCGATACGAGACATTGGATTTCTCCTGATGAGCAGCCGTGCCTGAAAGGTCAGAAGACCTTGCAGAGCACTTCGCCGCCCACGTTCTGCTCGCGGGCAAGGTGATCGGGCATGACACCCTTCGGCGTCGAGATGATGGTGACGCCGAGGCCATCGGCCACGCGCGGCATCGTCTCGACCGAAGAGTAGACACGGCGGCCGGGCTTGGAGACCCGAGAGATCGACCGGATGACCGGCTGGCCCTCATGGTACTTCAGCTCGATGTCGAACTCGGTCCGGCCATTGCCGAACTCGGTCTGGGTGTAGCCGCGGATATAACCCTCGGACTGAAGCACGTCGAGCACGCGGGCGCGCAGCTTCGAGCCAGGGGTCGAGACGCGCGACTTGCGCCGCA
The DNA here is from genome assembly GCF_017308075.1 of Allobosea sp. GTDB lineage: Bacteria > Pseudomonadota > Alphaproteobacteria > Rhizobiales > Beijerinckiaceae > Allobosea. The sequence goes on along the minus strand of NZ_JAFKFX010000061.1, from coordinate 7,216 downwards.
ACTGAGCGTTGCGGATGCGGGTCAGCATATCTCCGAGCGGATCGATGATCGCCATGATGCTACCTCCTCACCAGCTCGACTTGACGAGGCCGGGAACCAGCCCCTTGTTGCCGAGCTCGCGCAAAGCAACGCGCGACATCTTCAGCTTGCGGTAGAACGCCCGCGGGCGGCCGGTGACTTCGCAACGGTTCCGCACGCGAATGCCGGCGGAGTTGCGGGGCAGTTCGGCCAGCTTGAGGCGAGCGAGGAAGCGCTCGTCCATGGACTGGCTTTCGTCATTGGCGATCGCGAGAAGCCGCGCGCGCCGGCCCGCGAACTTCTTCACGAGCGCCTTGCGGCGGTTGTTATTCTCGACGGAGCTTTTCTTAGCCATCGATGTCTCCTGGTTTCCGCGTATGAGCCGGTCGGCTCACTGCCGGAACGGGAAGTTGAAGTGCTTGAGCAGGGCGCGAGCTTCGTCGTCCGACTTCGCAGTCGTGCAGACGATCACGTCCATACCCCAGACCTGGTCGACCTTGTCGTAGTTGATCTCCGGAAACACGATGTGCTCCTTGATCCCGAGCGCGAAATTACCGCGCCCGTCGAACGACTTCGGGTTGAGACCGCGGAAGTCGCGCACGCGCGGCAAGGCGATGGTGACGAGCCGGTCGACGAACTCGAACATCTTGGTCTTGCGCAGCGTGACCTTGCAGCCCACCGCCATGTTCTCGCGCAGCTTGAAGCCGGCGATGGCGAGGCGGGACTTGGTGATGACCGGCCGCTGACCGGCGATCAGGGCGAGGTCGCCGGCGGCGTTGTCGACCTTCTTGCGGTCGGCCGTCGCTTCACCAACGCCCATATTGATGACGATCTTCTCGATCGTCGGCACTTCCATGACGTTCTTGTAGCCGAACTCGGCGATCATGGCCGGACGGACAACGTCCTCGTAGTGCTTCTTCATACGCGGCGTCAGGGCCGCCTGCTGATTGTCAGCCATCGATCAGATCCCCCGAACGCTTGGCGAAACGGACCTTGCGGCCGTCATCGAGCACCTTGAAGCCGACGCGGGTCGGCTTGCCGTCCTTCGGATCGGCGACGGCCAGGTTCGACAGGTCGATCGTGGCTTCCTTGCTGATGATGCCGCCCTCGGACTGCGCCGTGGCCTTGGTGTGCTTCTTCACCAGATTGACGCCACGCACGACGGCGCGGCCGTCCTTCGGCAGGACCTGGAGGACTTCGCCATCCTTGCCCTTGTCGCGGCCGGCGAGCACGACGACCTTGTCGCCCTTCTTGATTTTCGCAGCCATTACAGCACCTCAGGAGCGAGCGAAATGATCTTCATGTGGTTCTTGGCGCGCAGCTCGCGCGGAACCGGTCCGAAGATACGGGTGCCCACAGGCTCCTTCTGGTTGTTGATCAGAACGGCCGCATTGCGGTCGAACCGAATCACCGAACCGTCCGGACGCTTGACGTCCTTGGCCGTGCGAACGACGACCGCCTTCATGACGTCGCCCTTCTTCACGCGGCCGCGCGGGATGGCTTCCTTGATGGAGACCACGATAATGTCGCCGATGCGGGCATAGCGCCGCTTCGAGCCGCCGAGAACCTTGATGCACATCACGCGGCGGGCGCCAGAATTGTCGGCGACCTCGAGATTCGTCTGCACCTGGATCATGGCCTTGATCCTTCCATTCCATATCAGCGCGGTTTCCGGACGAGAGCTTTAGGCTCCGCCCGGACTACGACTGACGGGGGTCGATCGCCCCCTGGCCTCGAAATGACTTTACGCTTTCGGCGCGCCGTCGAGCACAACCCAGCTCTTCAACTTAGAGATGGGCTTGGATTCCTCGATCCAGACCTGATCACCGATCTTGGCCACCTCGCCCTCATCGTGGGCGTGGTAGTTTTTCGAACGGCGAACCGTCTTCTTGAGGAGCGGGTGCGTATACCGCCGCTCCACCTTAACCACAACAGTTTTGTTCTGCTTGTCGCTGACGACGACGCCCTGCAGCACGCGCTTCGGCATGGTCTAACTCCTCAGGCGCTCGCGGCGACGGTCTTGGACCGCTGCAGCGTCTTGATGCGGGCGATCTCCTTGCGGACCTCGGTGACGCGCGAGGTGTTCTCGAGCTGGCCGGTGGCGCGCTGGAAACGCAGGTTGAACTGCTCCTTCTTGAGCTTCAGGAGCTCTTCCTGGAGCTGGTCCGTGCTCATCACCTTGAGATCGGAAAGGCGTTGCGTAGCTTTCATGTCGCCCTCCTTACTCGGCGATGCGCTGGATGAAGCGGGTCTTGATCGGGAGCTTGGCCGCCCCGAGACGCAGCGCCTCGCGGGCGGTGTCCTCGGCGACGCCGTCGATCTCGAACATGATCCGGCCCGGCTTGACCTTGGCCGCCCAATACTCGGGCGAGCCCTTGCCTTTACCCATGCGGACTTCGGTCGGCTTCTTGGAAACCGGCACGTCAGGGAACACGCGGATCCAGACGCGGCCGGCGCGCTTCATGGCGCGGGTGATGGCACGACGGGCAGCCTCGATCTGACGGGCAGTGATGCGCTCGGGCATCATCGCCTTCAGGCCGAACTGGCCGAAGTTGAGGTCCGTGCCGCCCTTGGCGGCGCCGGAGATGCGCCCCTTGAACTGCTTACGGAATTTAGTGCGCTTTGGTTGCAGCATGGCTCTTCTCGATCAGCCTTACGCAGCCTGCTCGCGACGTTCGCGACGCTCACCACCGGAGCGGCCGCCCTCGTCCGAGAGGCGCTTGTCCTGGGCCATCGGGTCGTGTTCCAGGATCTCGCCCTTGAAGATCCAGACCTTGATGCCGCACGTCCCGTAGGTCGTGAAGGCGGTGCCGACACCGTAGTCGACATCGGCGCGCAGCGTATGCAGCGGCACGCGACCTTCGCGATACCATTCCAGGCGCGCGATCTCAGCCCCGCCGAGACGGCCCGAGCAGTTGATGCGGATGCCCTCGGCGCCCAGACGCATGGCCGACTGAACGGCCCGCTTCATGGCGCGACGGAAAGCGACGCGGCGCTCGAGCTGCTGGGCGATCGAGTCGGCGACCAGGGTCGCGTCGATCTCCGGCTTGCGCACCTCGACGATGTTGATGGTGACGTCGGCGTTCGTCAGCTTCATCACCGCCTTGCGGAGCTTCTCGATGTCGGCGCCCTTCTTGCCGATCACCACGCCCGGGCGAGCCGAGTGGATGGTGACGCGGCACTTCTTGTGCGGGCGCTCGATGATGATCTTCGAGACGGCGGCCTGCTTCAGCAGCTTCATGAGGGCGGCGCGGATCGCCATGTCCTCGTGGAGCAGCTTGCCATATTCGCCCTTGTTGGCGAACCAGCGCGAATCCCAGGTCCGGTTGATGCCGAGACGAAGGCCGATCGGATTGATTTTCTGACCCATCGTTCTCTCCTCAGGCCTTGGCCGCCTGGACTTCGCGCACCACGATCGTGATGTTGGCGAAGGGCTTCATGATGCGGGCGCCACGGCCGCGGGCGCGGGCGTGGAAGCGCTTCATGACCAGCGCCTTGCCGACGAAAGCCTGGGCGACGACGAGATCGTCGACGTCGAGATCATGATTGTTCTCGGCGTTGGCGATCGCGCTCTGCAGGCACTTGCGCACATCGGTCGAGATCCGCTTGCGCGAGAACTCGAGATCGGCGAGCGCGGTCGAGACCTTCTTGCCACGGATGAGCTGGGCGAGAAGATTCAGCTTCTGCGGGGAGACGCGGAGGTTGCGGGCAACCGCAACCGCCTCGTTCTCAGGCAGCGCACGGGGGGCGGAGGGCTTTCCCATGGCTTACTTCCTCTTCGCCTTCTTGTCGGCAGCGTGGCCGTGGAAGGTGCGGGTCGGCGAGAACTCGCCGAACTTGTGACCCACCATCTCCTCGGACACGGCGACCGGCACATGCTTGTGGCCGTTGTAGACGCCGAACGTCAGACCGACGAACTGCGGCAGGATCGTGGAGCGGCGGCTCCAGATCTTGATGACTTCCTGCCGGGTCGCCGAACGGGCGACCTCGGCCTTTTTCAGAAGGTATCCGTCGACAAACGGACCTTTCCAAAGCGAACGCGCCATGACGGACCTCAGTTCTTCTTCTTGCGGGCGTGACGGCTCGACACGATGAAGGTGTCGGTCCGCTTGTTCGAGCGGGTCTTCTTACCCTTGGTCGGCAGACCCCAGGGCGTGACCGGATGACGGCCGCCCGAGGTGCGGCCTTCACCGCCGCCATGCGGGTGGTCGACCGGGTTCATCGAGACGCCACGGTTGTGCGGACGGCGACCCAGCCAGCGCGAGCGCCCTGCCTTGCCGTCGTTCGTGTTCATGTGGTCCGGGTTCGAAACCGCACCGACGGTCGCATAGCACTGGCCGCTGATCAGGCGCTGCTCGCCGGAGTTCAGACGAACCACGACATAGCCCTGGTCGCGACCGACGATCTGGGCGTAGTTGCCGGCCGAACGCGCAAGCGCCCCGCCCTTGCCGATCTTCAGCTCGACATTGTGGACGATCGTGCCGATCGGCAGCGAGCCCATGGGGGCGGCGTTGCCGGGCTTCACGTCGACCGAGTCGCCGGAGATCACGGTGTCGCCGACCGCCAGGCGCTGCGGCGCCAGGATGTAGGACTGGACGCCGTCGGTATAGGTGATCAGCGCGATGAAGGCGCTGCGGTTCGGATCATACTCGATCCGCTCCACGGTCGCCGGGATGCCGGCCTTGCCGCGACGCTTGAAGTCGATCAGACGCAGCGTGCGCTTGTGGCCACCGCCGCGGAAGCGGACGGTGATGCGGCCGTTGTTGTTGCGGCCGCCCGAGGACGACTTGCCCTCGGTCAGCGCCTTGACGGGCTTGCCCTTGTAGAGCTCGCTGCGGTCGACGATCACGAGCTGGCGAAGGCTCGGCGTGACCGGCTTGAAATGCTTCAAAGCCATGTTGTCGATCCTCTCTTACAGGCCCGTGGTCACGTCGATGGAGTGACCTTCTTCGAGGGTCACGACCGCCTTCTTGACGTCCGAGCGCTGGCCGAGCCGGCCCCGGAAGACCTTGACCTTGCCCTCGGTGACCAGCGTGTTGACGCTCTTCACCTTGACGTCGAACAGCTTCTCGACCGCCGCCTTGATCTGCGGCTTCGTCGCGGTCTTGGCAACCTCGAAAACGACCTTGTTGTGCTCGGAGAGCATGGTCGCCTTCTCGGTGATCACCGGGCTGACGATGACGTCGTAGTGCCGCGGATCCATGTTCTTGGACTGGCTCATTTGAAGCGCGCCTCCAGCGCATCGACAGCCGAGCGCGTCAACACGAGCTTGTCGCGACGCAGGATGTCATAGACGTTGATACCCTGAACCGGCAGGACGTCGACATTCGGGATCGAGCGCGCGGCCAGGCCGAAGTTCGCATCGATCTCGGCGCCGCCGATCACCAGCGCGCTCGACAGGTCGAGCTTGCTGAAATGGCCGAGCAGGATCTTGGTCTTCGGCTCTGCGAGCTTCGCATCGTCGATGATGATCAGGCCGGCATCCTTGGCCTTGGCCGAAAGCGCATGGCGCAGGGCCAGGGCCTTCACCTTCTTCGGCAGGTCGTGCGCGTGATCGCGCACCACCGGCCCGAAGGCCTTGCCGCCGCCGCGGAACTGCGGGGCCGAAGCGGCGCCGTGGCGAGCGCCGCCGGTGCCCTTCTGCTTGTAGATCTTCTTGCGGGTGCGATCGATCTCCGAGCGGCCCTTGGTCTTGTGCGTACCGGCGCGACGCTTGGCCAGCTGGTAGCGGACCATGCGTGCGAGCAGGTCGGCGCGCGGCTCGAGGCCGAAGATCGCGTCCGAAAGCTCGACGGAACCGGCGTTACCGCCTTCGAGAGTGGTGATATCGAGCTTCATCACGCGTTCTCCTCAACCGTCTCGGCCGCAGGAGCCTGGGCGTCGCCACCGGCGACCTTGAACTTGCCCGGAAGCGGAGCGTCCTTCGGCAAAGCGCGCTTGACCGCATCGCGGACATGGATCCAGCCACCAGCCACGCCGGGGACCGCGCCCTCGACCAGAATCAGACCGCGCTCGACATCCGTCTGGACGACGCGCAGGTTCTGCGTGGTCACGCGATCGACACCCATATGGCCGGGCATCTTCTTGTTCTTGAAGGTCTTGCCGGGATCCTGGCGACCGCCGGTCGAACCGATCGAGCGATGCGAGATCGAGACGCCGTGCGTGGCGCGCAGACCACCGAAGTTCCAGCGCTTCATGCCGCCGGCGAAACCCTTACCGGTGGTGGTGCCGCTGACATCGACGAACTGGCCGACGACGAAATGGTCGGCGGTGAGCTCGGCGCCGACCGGGATCAGCGCGTCGTTGCTGACGCGGAACTCGACGAGCTTCTGCTTCGGCTCGACCTTGGCGACGGCGAAATGGCCGCGCTGCGCCTTCGAGACGTTCTTGACCTTGGCCAAGCCCGACCCGAGCTGCACGGCGACATAGCCGTTCTTCTCGACCGTGCGATGCGCGACAACCTGGCAGTTGTCGAGCTTCAACACCGTGACCGGGATATGCTCGCCGGCATCGGTGAAGATGCGGGTCATCCCGACTTTCTGTGCAATCACACCGGAACGCATCGGTGCACACCTTCCCTTGGGGTCATGTCCATCCGGGAAAGCACCCGGAAACAGAGGACCCGATGATGGATCAGAGCTTGATTTCGACGTCGACGCCGGCGGCGAGATCGAGCTTCATGAGGGCGTCGACCGTCTGCGGGGTCGGGTCGACGATATCGAGAACCCGCTTATGGGTCCGCATCTCGAACTGCTCGCGCGACTTCTTGTCGATGTGCGGCGAGCGGTTGACGGTGAACTTCTCGATCAGCGTCGGCAGCGGGATCGGGCCGCGAACCTGGGCGCCAGTCCGCTTCGCGGTCGAGACGATCTCGCGAGTCGAAGCATCGAGGATGCGATGATCGAACGCCTTGAGGCGGATCCGGATATTCTGACCGTTCATGGTCTTGTTATCTCCGTGACGTGAAAAGGCGAAGGCCCGCAAAGGGCCTTCGCCCTCAGATCAGCCAGCGTTACGCGAGGATCGTTGCGACGACGCCAGCACCGACGGTGCGGCCGCCTTCACGGATGGCGAAGCGCAGCTTCTCTTCCATCGCGATCGGCACGATCAGGTGCACTTCCATCGAGATGTTGTCGCCCGGCATCACCATCTCCGTGCCTTCCGGCAGGTGCACCACGCCGGTCACGTCCGTCGTGCG
>NZ_JAFKFX010000060.1 GCF_017308075.1 Allobosea sp. | reverse complement strand
ACCAGCCGTAATACATCGACGAGGCGATGCCTTCGCGCCGGCATAGCTCGGCGATGCTCTCCTCGCCGCGCACCCCTTCCAGCACGATGCGGATTTTCTCTTCGGCCGAGAACTGCCGCCGCGTCGCTCGGCGGATATCCTTCACGACCTGTTCTGCCAGTGCTTTCTCCGGCCCGGAGTTGTGTCTCATCTGCACTCCAAAATGGCTGCGATGATCCAGAAATCCTCCCTTCCCGAAAACCCCTGAACCGTCTCAAGGGCCCTGACGGCGGACACTCAGCTCCGTACCAGGATTCAGCAGTTCGACCGTGTGCTCTCCCAGTTGCGGGGGCGGCCGGCGAACCTGACAGGCGCGCTCCTTCAGCTTGATGGGGAAGCCCAGCATCCGGACAGTGTCATGCGCGGCAGTCGGCACGTCGATCGCCATCTTCTGCGATGCGATCTGCGGGTCCGAGAAAACCCCCTTGAGATCGTAGATCGGCCCGCAGGGGACACCGGCGGCATTGAGCCGTTCGATCCAGTCGGTGGAATCGCGCTCGCTCAGTCTTTCCTCGACCAGCTCCCGCAGCCTGTCGCGATGCTCCACCCGGCGGAAATTATCGGCGAAGTCCGGGTCGTTCTTGACCTTCGGCAGGTCCAGCGCATCCATCAGGCGACCGAAGAAGACGTTGTCGCTGGGCGCGATTGCGATCTGACCATCGCGTGTCTTGAAGAGACCATAGGGCGAGGCGATCGGATGGTCGTTGCCGGTTCTGGGCAGGACCTCGCCGGTCGCGAAGTAATGCGAGGCCGTATAGGCGAGCAGGCTGACCATCGAGTTGGTCAGGCTGACATCGACGCGCTCGGCTCCTCCGTTGCGCTCGCGGCCGAGCAGTGCGGCGCAGAGCCCGAGCGCGCCGTAGATGCCGCAGACCAGATCGCTGATCGGCAGGCCGCTGCGCTGCGGCGGATCTTCCTTGCCGCCGTTGACGCTCATGAAGCCGCTCATGGCCTGCGCGATGAAATCGAAGGCCGGCCGATCGCGATACGGACCATCCGCACCGAAGCCGGTGATCGAGCAGGTGATGATGCCCGGCCTGATCTGCTGCAGGCGCTCCTCGCCGAAGCCCAGGCGCTGCATCACGCCGGGGCGAAAATTATCGATCACCGCATCGGCGTCGACGAGCAGCTTCTCCAGGCCGCGCTTGCCCTCCTCCGTCTTCAGATCGAGGACGACCGAGCGCTTGTTGCGGTTGAAGGATGCGTAATACCAGCTCAGGCCGTTGCGGCCGCTGCCCTGCGTGCGCAGCGGATCGCCCTCGGACGGTTCCACCTTGATGACGTCGGCACCCAGATCGGCCAGCAGCATCGTGCAGAACGGACCGGAGATAACGCGCGTGAGATCGACGATTCGTAGGCCGGTCAACGGCATTTACAGCCTCTTTGGGATTAGAAGGAGAGGTTTGGCAGCCAGGTGACGATGCCCGGGAAGATCGAGATCAGGACCAGAACGACCAGCGACCAGCCAAGGAAGGGCAAGAGCTGGACGGCGATGGGCCAGAGCGGAACGCGGCCGACCGCGCCGGTCACGAAGAGCAGCAGCCCGATCGGCGGGTGCAGCATCCCGATCATCAGGTTCAGCACGACGATCATGGCGAACTGGATCGGGTCGAGACCGAGCTGGGCCTGGATCGGCAGCAGCGTCGGAACAAACATGACCAGGGCCGGCAGCGGCTCCAGGATCATGCCGACTACGAAGAGCATCACGTTGACGATGAGCAGGATGATCAGCGGGTCATTCGAGATCGACAGGATGCCCTGCGAAATGCGCGTGGCGATGTGCGACTCGTTGAGCAGCCAGGCGAATGGTCCTGCCGCGGCGAGCAGGAACAGGATGACCGCGGAGGTCTTGCCGGCCGCCAGGAAAACCTCGCCGAGGCTGCGGACCTTGAGATCGCGATAGATCGCCATGCCGACGATCAGCGCATAGACGCAGATCACCCCGGCGGCTTCCGTCTCGGTGATCACGCCCGAGCGGATCCCGACGATGATCAGGACCGGCACCAGCAGCGCCCAGATCGAGGCGCGGGTGGACGTGGCCCGCTCGGCCCAGCTCGCGGCCGGCTTGGCGGCATAGCCCTCGCGCCGCGCCACCCAGGCGCAGATCGCCATATAGCCGGCAAAGAGCATCAGCCCCGGCACGACGCCGGCGAGGAAGAGCTTGCCGATCGAGAGATTGGCCATGATAGCGTAGATGATCAGCGGGATCGAGGGCGGCAGGATCGGGCCCAGCATCGCGCCGGCGGCGATGACGGCGGCGGCATAGCCGGGCTTGTAGCCCTCCTTCTTCATCGACGGGATCAGGATCGAGCCGGTCGCGGTCGCATCGGCGACGGCCGAGCCCGAGATGCCGGCCATGATGAGGTTCGTCATCAGGGCGACCTGGGAGAGGCTGCCGCGCAGATGGCCGACCATGGCCGTGGACCATTCGATCAGGCGGCGGGTGACGCCGCCGCGGTTCATGATCTCGCCGGCCAGCACGAAAAGCGGCACCGTGATCAGTGCCGCGCTGTCGACGCCGGACACCACGGTCAACGGCGCCATCACCGGATCGATGCCACCATGCATGACCATGCCGATGAGGGCGGCGAGGATCATCGCAAAGCCGACATCGAGCCCCGCGACGAGCAGGCCGAAAAAGATCAGCGTACTAATGATGATCATCATGATCGGTCACCGCATCCACGCCGAGACGGCCGCCCATCAGCGTGTCCGCGATGCGCAGGGCCAGGAAGATGACAAGCAGGATGAGCCCGGCGAGGAGCGCTCCGTACATCACGTCGTAATAGAAGGGCGTGCCCATGATCGCCTGGAAGGAGCCGACTTCCAGCAATTGCCAGCCGTTCACGAGCAACGCGATGGCGATCACCATCATCACCACGTCCAGGAACACGCCGGAGACGCGCCGGACACTTTCCGGCAGGAAATGCTGGATCACCTCGATCCGGATGTTGGCGCGACTGCGGACGCCGAGCGCGAACCCCAGAAAGGCCATCCAGACCATGCCGATCCGCGCGATCTGGTCATGTGCGTCGAACTGAGTCTTCAGCACATAGCGGTCGGCGACCTGACCGACGGTGAAGGCGAGCACCACCGTCAGGGCCAGGACGACCAGAATCTTGACCAGGGTCTCGAGGATGTGGACCGGAACGGTCAGCATGCGCACGCCCTCCGGGCGCGCGGGCACCTCCGCCCGCGCCCGTGCATCGGCATCCGAGAGGGCCATCAGGCCTCCTGCAGCTTGCGCAGCCGCGCGACGAAGCCCTTCGGCCACATCTTGCCCTCGAGATCGTCCTCGACGCCGGCGACCGCCTTGCGGAAGGCGGCGATGTCGGGAACGACATAGGTGCAGCCGGCCTTCTTCAGGATTTCGATCGCATCCGTGTCGAGCTGCTTGGTCAGCTGGGTGGTCACCGTGCCGGCCTCCCGCGAGGCCTTGCGGAAGAGTTCGCGATCAGCCTCGTTCAGGCCCTTCCACAGCCGCTCGGAGCCGAAGAAGCCGACGAGCTCGTTGACATGGTCCGTAGCCGACCAGAACTTCGCAGCCTCGTGGAAGCGCGGCGGAATCGCGAGGTCGAAGCCGTTGTCCTGGCCGTCGACCGTGCCGCGCGAAAGCGCGCTGTAGATTTCCAGCATGCCGAGCGGCGTCGACTGGGCGCCGAGGCGGTCGAACATCGCCCGCAGCATGGGGATGGCCGGGATCCGAAGGCGCAGGCCCTTGACGTCTTCCGGCATCATGATCGGCCCGCGCGTGCTCTGGATGGCGCGCGACGAGCGCTGCCCCCAGGCGCCGAAGACACGCACCCCGGCGCTCGTCGCCATCTTGTCGAACATGCCCTGCAGTTCGGCATCGGAGTTGATGATCTTCTCCGCCCACTCCCCGTTCTTGAACAGGTAGGGGACGTAGAACACGTTGAAGGCTTCCCCGCCGCGCACGAAGGAGATCGACGACAGCCCGAAATAGGAAAAATCGACCGTTCCGAGCTGCATCGCCGACAGAAGCTGGGCGATGTCGCCGAGCTGGCCGTCGGTGTAGACGCTGACATTGTAGCGGCCACCGCTCTCGCTCTCGACGACCTCCTTGAAACGGTTCAGCGCCTTGTGCCAGGGGCTGTTGACCAATGCGATCGTCGCGATCTTCAGGGTCTTGGTCTGGGCCCGCGCGATGCTGGGCATGCCGAGCGCGGTGCCAGCACCGCCGAACAGGGCGCCGCCCATCAAGGTGCGTCGGTCGATCCGGATCGTCATCTGTTTCTCCCTCTTTTCGGTAGCGTTGACCGCCCCGGCTTGTATCGATTGCCTTCGCGTCCGGCGCTCGGCGCAGATGGGGCCTCGTGGCCCGGCAGAGAGCCGGATCTGCGCGCGCTCGCCGGGGTTCGCTGTTGTCTCAGAATTCCCAGTGGACCGGCGGCGCCCCGGCGATGGGCGAGCGGAAGCTCGCCAGATGGGGCGCGAAGAGCGAGCCGAGATAGACCGTCTTCAGGTCGGGGCCACCGAAAGCGATGCCGGAAAGATTGCCGGCCGGGCGCCGTCCGCCTGCGTCGAGATGCGCGCGGGTATAGGTGCCGTTCTGGAAGGCCTGCTCGGCCTCGTCGATCGCCTTTGCGTCGCTGTCCTCGAAGATCACCTGCTGCACGCCGTCCTGCGTGGTGCGGATGACCCGGTTGGATACCACTGTCACGGTCCAGACCGCACCTTCGGCATCGAAGGCGAAACCGTCGGGGAAGCTCGCCGCGCCATACTGGGCGAAGGTCTCGCGCGGGCCGAGCGAGCCGTCTTCGGAAATGGCGAAGCGGCTGGTCCGGCGTGCGATTGTCTCGTTGACATAGAGCCAGCGCCCGGTTGGATCGACGATCGCCTCGTTGGTGAACCCGAGCCCCTCGGCAACGACCCTCGCCCCCTTCTCGTCGATGAGGATGATGTAGCCGTCGGCATGGCCCTTCTTCATCGAATGCTCACGCGGGATCAGCTTGGTCGAAACGCTGACCCAGACGCGGCCCTTGGCGTCGGTGCCCACGAAATTCGTCGGCTCGATATGGCGGCCGTCGATCTCCAGCAGCTTGGGGGACATCTCGCCATCGGGGCGCATGTGCCAGACGCCGCCTTCCGGCCCGAGATCGGCGATCAGGAAGCTGCGGTCGGGCATCAGCGCGAAGCCGTTGGGCAGAAACCCGTTCGGCCCGTTCTTGGCACGGATCAATTCGGTCCTGCCGTCGCTGCGTATGACCGCGATGCCGCCGCGCTTGTCGGGCATGAAAAGGTCGCCGGACCGGGTCGCCATGACGCATTCGGCGCGTGAAAGATCCTCGCCCACATAAGCGAGCGCGCTCGTATCGACGGAAAGCATTTGAATTCCTCGTAGACGTCATCCAACCCGATACGGCTACCGCTTGCTGCCGGTGCCGATTTATGTTCGCTCACCGCCATTGGCTGCGGTGTTGGACAAAGAGCCTACTCGAAGCCGGGCCGGCGAATAGTCGTGAATCGGAACGCCCGCGTTCTCGATCCGTGAACACACATATCGAGGAACGGGACGAGGTATGAATTTCCGGCCGGATCTGACCACTTTGCGCATGTTTCTGGCCGTTTACCGGCAGGGGAACATGACCAAGGCGGCGGAACGCGAGCACATCGCCCCCTCCGCCATCAGCAAGCGCATCCAGGATCTCGAGCTCGAGATCGGCACCCCCCTGTTCTACCGCCACGCGCGCGGCATGACCGCGACTCCCGCCGGGGACGCGCTGGCCAGGCACACCGCTGGCTTGTTCGACGACGTGAACCGGATGGCGGCGGAACTCAGCGTCTTCAGCAAGGGCGAAGAGGGGCAGGCCCGGCTCCACGCGCACCAGTCCGCGGTCGTGCAGCATCTGCCGCAGGAGCTCGCGGCCTTCCGGACAGCTTATCCGAAGATCAAGATCCTGCTGCGCGAGGAGACCAGCCCGAACGTGGTCCAGTCCATGCAGGACGGGCTGGGCGACATCGGCATCTTCGCCGAACATAGCCAATTGCCCGAAGGGCTGGAAATCTACGAGTACAAGCGGGATCCGCTGGTGGCGCTGATGCCCCACTCTCACCCGCTGGCGGCACGCGCATCGCTGACGCTGCCGGAGATCACCGGCTATGATTTCATCAGCCTGGAAACCGGCTCCTCGCTGCAGGTGCTGCTCGCCAACTCGGCTGCGCAAGCAGGCGTCGACATCTCCTTCCGGATCGAGGTCGTCACTTTCACCGCAGCCGTGCAGATGGTCGAATACGGCTTCGGGATCACGATCGTGCCCGCCGGCATTGCGCGCATCTACTGCGCCAAGGACAGGATCGTGGCCGTGCCGTTCTCCGATTCCTGGGCGCTGCGCCGGCTGATGATCTGCACGCGCGACGAGCCCAAGCTCACTGCCGCCGCCAGGCTGCTTCTCAACCATCTGCGCGGCCCCGATGCGGTGCCCCTGCATTTGCCTGCCACGAAGGGCTCGCTTCCCAATCGATAATGGTCGCCCACGACGCAGCTCGCTAAGTCCTCTGGATGAAGGCGGCGCGGAAATGCGACGCCGCCATGGGAGGATTAGTGATGGCCAGCGTCGAAATCGTCGAAGTCGCACCGCGCGACGGGCTTCAGAACATCGCGGCGTTCGTGTCGACCGATTCGAAGCTGGAGCTGATCCACGCCCTCGTGGCGGCCGGCGTGAAGCGGATGGAGATCGGCTCCTTCGTCAGCCCCAAGGCGATTCCGCAAATGGCCGATATGGACGAGGTCGTCGCCCGCCTCGGGCCGTTGCCGGGCCTCCACAAGGTGGCCCTCGTGCCGAACGGCAAGGGCGCGCGTCGCGCGATCGCGGCCGGCATCGATGAGCTGATCTTCGTGATCTCGATGTCGAACGCGCACAATATGAGCAATGTGCGCCGCCCGACCGCCGCCTCGATCGAGGATCTCAAGGCGACCCTGGCGGAGGTCGACCCCGATAACCGCCTGACCGTCCGCGTCGGCCTGGCGACAAGCTTCCACTGCCCTTTCGAGGGCACGATGGACGAGGATGCGGTGTTCGCGACCATCGGTGAGATCGCAAAAATCCGCGCCGACATCGAGCTGACGCTGGCCGACACGACCGGCATGGCGCTGCCCGACCATGTCGGCCGGATGGCGCAGCGTTGCCTGGCCGCCTATCCGTCCATGCGCTGGTCGTTCCACGGCCACGATACGGCCGGTTTCGGCATCGCCAATGTTCTGGCTGCCTATCAGGCAGGAATCCGCTCGTTCGACGGTGCGGCCGGCGGTCTCGGCGGCTGTCCCTTCGCGCCCGGCGCGACCGGTAACATCGCCAGCGAGGATCTGGTCTATCTGTTCGAGCGCATGGGCGTGGATACGGGCATTGACCTCGCCAAGCTGCTTGAGGCCGCCGAGCTTGCGCTGTCCTTCGCCCCGCAGACCGTGCGCAGCCACGTCCTCGCCATGCCACGCGAACGTGCGATGGCCGGCGGTGGTCCGGCGGCCTGTGCTGCCTGAGCCATTTCGCGCTCCGATGCGCGGGCTGCGCGTGCAGCCCGCGTCAATCACCGCTTGGCTGTTTCGAACTGGTCCTTGCGTTTCCTGGACGCTCCCCGATCAGGACGTCCTTGCCGCCGCGGCGGTATATCCATTGCCTCCGCCGCCAACGGTGTAGGCTTTCTCGGCGCTCCAGCCGCCATCGACCGGCAGGACGACGCCGTTGACGAAGCCGGCGAGCGGCGATGCCAGGAAGAGCACGGCGTTGGCGACATCGTCGGAGCTTCCCTTGTCGCCGAGCGGCACGACTTCCCGGAGCCCGTTGCGGAAGCCTTCATCGTCGAAAAAGCCTTCGGTCATCGGCGTGCGGATCGTGCCCGGCGCGATGGCGTTGACGCGGATACCGTCGCCCGCCAGATCGCGCGCCAGGTTCCGGGTCAGGCCGACCAGCCCATGCTTGCTCGCCGTATAGGCCGGCCGATGCGTCAGGCCCATGATGCCGGCGACGGATGCGACATTGACGATCGATCCGCCGCCGGTCTCGCGCATTCTCAGCGCGGCTTCGCGCGTGACGTAGAACGGCCCGCTCAGATTGACGGCGATGACGCGCTCCCATTCGGTGGGATCGAGATCGTAGATCCTGGAGACCTCGCGAATGCCGGCGCAATTGACCAGGATATCGATCCGGGCCTGATGCCGGTCCAGCTTTGCGAACGCCTCGGCGACCGCCGCTGCTGAGGAGACGTCGACAGCGATCGCGATGGCTTGGCGCTCCGTGCTCGCCAGCAGCTCCCTGGCGGCCTCGTCCGCGCGCTCAGGGCTGCGGTCCATGGCGACGATACGGGCGCCATGGCTCGCCAGCGTCCTGGCGATGGCCAGGCCGAGTCCGCCGCCGCAGCCGGTCACGACCGCGGTTTTTCCATCGAGCAGCATGTCTCGTTCCTCCTTCCACCGCCAGCCGTCCGCCGGCCGGAGCCCCGGATCCCGCGGCAGGTCAGATCAGATAGGTTCCGCCATTGGCGGTGATCGTCGATCCCGTGATGAAATCGGCCTGCTCGGATGCCAGGAAGCAGACGCAGCGGGCGATGTCCTCCGGCGTGCCGAGGCGGCCGACCGGGATCTCGGCGAGCAGGCTCGCGACCAGTTCCGGGCTGGAGGACCGGACGATCTCGGTGTCGATATGGCCGGGAGCGATGGCGTTCACAGTGATGCCGCGGCGGGCATATTCCATGGCGAGCGCCTTGGTCAGGCCGTAGAGGGCGGCCTTCGCCGTCGAGTAGTTGACCTGCCCGTAGCGACCCCGCTGGCCGTTGATCGAGGAGATGTTGATGATCCGGCCATAGTGCCGCTCGCGCATCCCCTCGATGACCGCTCGTGTCATGTAGAACGCCGAGTGTAGGTTGGTGTTCATCACCACATGCCAGTCCTCGTCGGACATCTTACGGAAGGCACGGTCGCGGGTGATGCCGGCATTGTTGACCAGGACCTCGATCGGCCCGAGCGCCTGCGTCACCTCGTCAACGCCGCGACGGCATTCCTCGGAGCTGCCGACATCCCAGCGGAAGACCGGGATTCCGGTCTCCTCGCGGAACTCCTCGGCCGCTGCGGTATTGCCGACGAAACTTGCCGCCACGGTGTAGCCGGCTTCCTTCAGGCCGCGCGCGATGGCAGCGCCAATCCCGCGGGTCCCGCCTGTGACGAGCGCCACTTTCGACACGATATGCTCCTGTTTCATGACGGGCAGGGCGCTCCAGCGCTGCGCCCGCTCGGATGGGTGATGGGATGGACGGATGGCGACGAAGCCTGCTCAGGCGGCTGCGTCGTCGATGCTGGCGAGGCCGTTGCCGATGAGTTCGGCGCCGCTCTCAAGCGAGAAGGCCCGGAAGATCACATTCCCGCCCTCGCGCCAGATTTCTGTCCGGACGGTGTCACCCGGCAGGCCGGGAGCGCTGAACTGGCAGCTGATCCGGCTCAGTCCTTCCGGCCGGTAGTCGCAGGTGGCGATCACCACGGACCGGCAGGCGATGCCGAAGGTGCAATTGCCGTGCAGGATCGGGCGCTCGAACCCGGCCGCCCTGGCGAAATCCGGGTCGAAGTGATGCGGATTGACGTCACCGAGCAGCCGGTAGAACAGCGGCTGGTTCCGGTTGGTCGGGGTGTCGATCATCGCGTCGGGGGTGCGATCCGGATAATTCGCCTTCGGCGCGCTCGGGCCCTTTTCGCCGCCGAAGCCACCTTCGCCGCGGGCGTAGGAGGTCCAGAGATTGGTGCAGAGCGGCGTGCCGGAATGCTTTTCGCGGATCCTGATTTCGGCGACGATCACCGCGCCCTTGCCCGGCCCCTTGTCGAACAGATCGCTTATGCGAAACTCCGAGGCGATCGTCGCGGCCGGCGGCAACGGGTTGTGAATCTCGACCGATTGGGCGCCGTGCAGGATCATCACCTCGTCGATGCCGCTGCCTTCGATGAAGCTGTAGTCCCAGGCGATCACCGTCGCCTGGGAGGGCAGGACCCGCGGCTCCGGCCCGCAGACGAAGGCGAGTTCGCGCCGGTCGGTCGGATCCTGCGCCATGCCGACGCTCAGCGCGTAGAGCATCGTGTCGCGCTCGGTGTAGGAGAATTCCCTGTCTGGATAGCGGCGGCCCAGAAAGCGGCTTGGATCGAGCGGCATGAAACTCTGGCTTTCCTTGCTTGAAGGAGGGCGGGCACGCGGTGGCGCGCGTCCCTCGACGGGAAGGCGTTCTTCGCCTAGGCTGCGGCGCGCTCGAGGAGCTGCTGGTGCGCGACCGCCAGCCGCAGGCCGAGCGAAGCGCGATAGCGCGGGTCGCCGGTCGCCGCCTCGATGGCGTCGAGCGCCGCCAGGATCGAGCCGAGGCCGATCCTTCGCGCCCAGGCGGCGGGGCCGATCGGATAGTTCGCCCCGTTGACCATCGCCGCATCGATCTCCTCGAGCGAGGCGACGCCGACCAGTGCGGCCTCGAAGGCCTCGTTGGCCAGCATGGCGACCGTCCGCAGCACGATCATGCCCGGCCGATCCGCGATGAGGCTGAGCTGACGCACGCCGCCGCCGATGAAAGCGCCGATCGCGGCGCGGGCCGCCTCCGGGACATCGGGCGAAAGCGCGAGCGCGACCAGGCTCGCCCGAGGATCTGAAGTCACGTCGTAGAGGGCGACCGGGCGCCCCTCGGCGAGCGCACGATCCGCGGCGGTGCGGCCGTCGCTGCGTGCGATCAGCACGCCGGCACATGCAAATTGAGCACCGTCGAGGGCCGGCAGAGACTCGGTATCTTCGCCGCCGACTGCGGCTGCGGCGGCTGGAGCCGGCGCTGCGCCATAGTCGAAGAAGCCCTTGCCGCTCTTGCGCCCGAGCCAGCCGGCCTCGACCATTTCCTTCTGAAGCGTCGAGGGGCGATAGCGCGGGTCATAGGAGAAGGCCTCGAAGACCGAACGCGTCACCGCATAGTTCACGTCATGGCCGATCAGGTCCATCAGGGCGCATGGCCCCATCCGGAAGCCGCCGCCCTGGGTGAGGATGGCGTCGACCGCGGCAGGCGTCGTGGCCTCCTCCTCGAGCAGCCGCAGCGCCTCGCCGTAATAGGGGCGAGCGACGCGGTTGACGACGAAGCCGGGCGTCGACCGCGCGACGATGGCGACCTTGCCCCAGAGCGTCGCAGTGGCGACGAGGGTTGCGATCACCGCAGGGTCGGACTGGGCCGCCCGTACCACCTCGACCAGCTTCATGACCGGGGCCGGATTGAAGAAATGGAAACCGGCGACGCGCGAGGGCCTTGCCAGCCCGGCGGCGATGGCGGTCACAGAGATCGACGATGTGTTCGTCGCCAGGATCGTGTCCTCGCCGACGATCGCCTCGAGCTTGCGAAACAGTGCCTGCTTTGCCGCGAGGTCCTCGATGATCGCCTCGACCACCAGCCCGGCTGCCGCGAATTCGGAAAGCTCGCTGACCGGCACGATGTTCGCCAGGCAGGCCGAGCGGGAGGCTTCGGAGAGGCGCTTTCTGTCGACCAGGCGGGCGAGGTCGTCGCCGATACGATTGCGCGCCCGCTCCGCGGCGCCGGCCGCGTTGTCGAGCAGCAGGACCCGGTGGCCGGCGGAGGCGGCGATCTGGGCGATGCCGGCGCCCATCGCGCCGGCACCGACGACCCCCACGACGCTGGCTTGCTTGAGCGCGCTCACGACGGCCGGACCGAGAGAATGATCTTGCCCTGGGCCTTGCCGTCGCGCAGCGAACGCAGCGCCTCCTTGAACTCGGCCAGCGGCAGAACTCGGCTGATCATCGGATCGATCTTGCCGCCGACATAGAGCGCGAAGATCTCGCGCTGGGCCTCCTGCATGCGCTCCGGCGTGCGGTCGCGATAATCCGACCATTGCAGGCCGCTGACCGCGATGTTCTTGACCAGCAGGTAGTTCGCCTTGATCGCCGGGATAGTGCCGCTGGCGAAGCCGATCACCACAAGGCGGCCGCACCAGGCCATGGCGCGCAGCGCGGCGGCATTGGCGTCGCCGCCGACGGGGTCGATCACCACGTCGACGCCATGTCCGCTGGTGAATTCGCCGACCTGACGGCGCAGGCTCTCGCGCAGATCCGGATCACCCAGCTCGATGACATGGTCGGCGCCGGCTTCGCGCGCGACCTTCGCATTCTCGGCACCGAGAACCCCGGCGATCACCATCCTTGCGCCGAGCGCCTTGGCGAGCTGCACGCTTGCGACGCCGACACCCCCCGAGGCGCCGAGCACGAGCACGATCTCGCCCGGCTTGAAGGAGGCGCGATCCTTCAGGGCGAACCAGGCGGTCTGGTAGACCAGCCCGAGCGCCGCCGCCTTCTCGGCCGGGATGCCAGCGGGAGCGTGGAAGCAGTGAGCGGCGGCAACGCGCAGCTTCTCGGCATAGGCGCCGTACTCGACCTGCACGGAGACGAAGTCGCCGGTCTTGAAGGTGCTGACGCCTTCGCCGACGGCGGAAATGCGACCGGCGGCCGATTTTCCGGGTGAGAACGGCAGTGGCGGCTTGATCTGATAGCGCCCCTCGATCGCCAGGATATCGGGATAGTTCGCTTCGGCGGCGGCGACATCGACCACGACTTCGCCCGGCCCGGGCACCGGATCCGGCAACTGGCCGATCTCGATCTCCTCGAACGGCGCGTTCCTGCTTACCACTACCGCTTTCAAAACAACCTCCTGCCCTGTTGCCGCATCGTGCGGGGAGTGCTGCTGCCGGCGGACCTTGGCCCGGCAGGCCGTCACAGGTCCCGCCTGCATGGCCGGCAACAGGGCAAGGACCATGCCGGCCCACCAGTCGATGATTGATGCGGCCCGGACCATCGAAATCCCGGCCGACATGTCCTCGCTGACGACATTCGCCGCATCCGTGTCCTTTGCGGATACAGGCAAAGCGCGGCGCTGGGCAGTGCGCCGCTTGCCCGCTGGCATTCCCACGCCACGGGCGCGCTGGCACGATGGTTGCGGTGCTTTTCGCGTATGCCGAAACGCCGCATAGCGGCGGGGCTGCGCAGGACATCGGGCCGGTTGATCCGATCGGCCCGCTACTGCCTTACCTTGCGATGGAAGAGAACATGCTGCGGACCGTGAAGAGAAAGCTCCTGCTCATCCAGGGCGCCAATATGTGCTATCTCGGCAAGCGCCAGCCGGAAGTCTACGGCACGACGACGGCGCAGGAACTCGATGCGGCGCTCCAGGCGCATTGCCGCGACATCGGCGTCGAGCTCGAGATTTTCTACACCAACCACGAAGGCGAGGCGATCGACCGGATCTATCGGGCGACCGGCGAGGGCTTCGATGGGCTGATGATGAATCCGGCCGGGTTCCAGTATTGCGGCTTCGCGCTGCGCGACTGCCTCATGGCCGTGCCCCTGCCCTATGTCGAGGTCCACATCACCAAGGCCTCGATCACCGGCGGCCTCAACACCGTCACCGCGGCTGCGGCCAAGGGCTATGTCTGCGGCTTCGGGATCGATTCCTATTTCGCAGGTCTCGACGGCATGCTGCGCCTGCTCGACCGGATGAATGCCGCTACAGCGGCCTCCTAGCACCTCCGCTCCTACCGTATCGCTCCTGGCTCCGGTGCGGGCCGGGCCCGCTTTCTCGCGCCGTTATCCGGCATCGCCATGCCCAACCACAGGGTGGTCTCGTGACCGAACAGAAGATTTCCGGAGAATACATCGTCACCGGCGCCGCAGGCGGCATCGGCGAAGCCGTCTGGCGCAGGCTCCATCGCGGCGGCGCGAACCTCGTTCTGATCGACCGCGCCTTTCCGGCCGATGCGGGCAGCGCTCCCGAGCGGGTCAGGCGCATCACGGCGGACCTTGGCGCTCCGGATCTGCAGGACAGGCTCGACCGCGAACTCGGCGATCTCGCCGCGATCGACGGGCTGGTGAACGTCGCCGGCGTGCAGCACATCCGCAAGCTGGTCGATGTCTCGCTCGACGACTTCGACACCACTTTCGCAGTCAATGTCCGCGGCAGCTTCCTGATGACCCAGTGGGTGGCGCGCCGCATGCTGACGACAGGCAAGGGCTCGATCGTCTCGATCTCCTCGACATCCGGCCGCATGCCGCGGATGGCTCAGGGCGCCTACTGCGCCTCCAAGGCGGCGCTCAGCCAGATGATGCGGGTGTTCGGCCTCGAGCTCGCGCGCACCGGCATCCGGGTCAATACCGTGGCGCCGGGCTCCACCGACACCGCCATGGTGCGCCGAATGGCCGGGGCGATGGCCTTCGGCTCCGAGGTGCTGGACGGCAGCGCCGCCAGCTTCCGCCTCGGCATCCCGCTGAACCGCGTCGCGACGCCGGAGGACGTGGCCAATTCGGTCGCCTTCCTGCTCTCCGACGAGGCCCGCCACATCACGATGGCCGAGTTGGTCGTCGATGGTGGCGGGACCCTCGGCCTCTGAGCGCAACCCGGCAGGTGCCGGGCTTCGCCAGGCCCGCGGCGCGAGCCTGGCGCGAGACGTCCACGATTCCTTCAGGAGACCATGATGGCTGATGTTTTTGTCTGCGACGCTGTGCGCACGCCGATCGGGCGCTATGGCGGCGCGCTCTCGCGGGTGAGGGCCGACGATCTCGCCGCCGTGCCGCTAAAGGTGCTGCTCGAGCGTCAGCCCGGCATTCGGGAGGCGGTCGACGAAGTCGTGTTCGGCTGCGCCAACCAGGCCGGCGAGGATAATCGCAACGTGGCGCGCATGGCGGCACTGCTCGCCGGCCTGCCCGAGCATCAGGCGGCGGTCACGGTCAACCGGCTCTGCGCTTCCGGCCTCGATGCGGTCGGTATCGCCGCCCGTGCCATCCGGGCCGGAGAGATGGATCTCGTCATCGCCGGCGGCGTCGAATCGATGAGCCGCGCCCCCTTCGTGATGGGCAAGAGTGAACAGGCCTTCCAGCGCAGCGCCCAATTGCAGGACACGACCATTGGCTGGCGCTTCATCAACCCGCTGATGAAGGCGCAGTACGGTGTCGATTCCATGCCGGAGACCGCCGAGAATGTCGCCGACGAGTTCGGGATCACGCGCGAGGACCAGGACGTCTTCGCCCTGCGTTCACAGCAGCGGGCGGCAATCGCCCAGGCGAACGGCATGCTCGCCACCCATATCGTCTCCGTTTCGGTGCCAGCGGCGAAAGGCCAGGAAACGGCGTTCGCCCTCGACGAGCACCTGCGCGAGACCACCATCGAGGCGCTGGCGAAGCTGAAGCCGGTGGTTCGTCCGGGCGGCTCGGTGACGGCCGGCAACGCTTCCGGCGTCAATGACGGGGCGGCGGCGATGATCCTGGCCTCCGGGGCCGCGGTCGAGAAATACGGTCTGGTCGCGCGTGCCCGCATCCTCGGCACGGCTTCTGCCGGCGTCCCGCCGCGGATCATGGGCATCGGCCCGGTGCCGGCGGTGCGCAAGTTGATGGACCGGACCGGGCTCGGGATCGGCGCCTTCGACGCCGTCGAGATCAACGAGGCTTTCGCCAGCCAGGTGCTGGCCTGCCTGCGGCAGCTCGGGCTCGCCGACGATGCGCCGCACGTCAATCCGCATGGCGGCGGCATCGCGCTCGGCCATCCGCTCGGCATGTCCGGCACTCGTATCGCCATGGATGTCGTGCGCGAGCTCGAGCACGGCCAGGGGCGCTATGGCCTCGCCACCATGTGCGTGGGCGTCGGGCAGGGCCTCGCGATGGCGTTCGAACGCATCACCTGAACCGCTTCGGCCAAAGAGAAAGGAGCGCGCCGCGACCGGCGCGCTCCTTTTTTTGTGTCCCGCGTTCCCGAGACTGCCAAGGGGGAGGTGCAGCGCCAGTGCGCTTCCTCCCCCGGGCCCGGTCAGTAGCCGCCGAGCCAGCGCGCCGGCCCCGTCACCAGGATCGGGAACAGCACCAGCAGGAACAGCACGATGAGTTGCGCCACCATGAACGGCCAGACGCCCTTCACCACCTGCTCCATGGTGATGTTGGAGACGCCGCAGACCACGTTGAGCACGGTTCCGACCGGTGGCGTGATCAGGCCGATGGCGCAGTTCATGATGAAGAGCACGCCGAAATAGACCGGGTCGATTCCGGCCTGCTTGACGATCGGCATCAGTACCGGCGTTAGGATCAGGATCGTCGGGGTCATGTCCAGCGCCGTGCCGACGATCACCACCAGCAGCATCATCGCGAGCAGCAGCAGGGTCGGATGGTCGATCAGCGGCTCGACCAGGTCGATGATCTGGGTCGAGATCTCCGAAACCGTGATCAGCCAGGACGAGACCAGCGCCGCGGCCACCAGCAGCATCACCACTGCGGTCGTCAGCGCCGAGCGGACGAATAGCGCCGGCAGGTCGGAGAGCTTCAGTTCGCCATACACCACCGTCGCCACGAACAGCGAATAGACCGCCACGACGACAGCGGCCTCGGTCGGGGTGAACATGCCGAAGCGCAGGCCGAAGATGATGATGAACGGCAGCATCAGGGCCCAGAAACCGTCCTTGAAGGCGACCATGACCTCCTTGGTGGAGCGCTTGGCGAGGCGGTTGGTGTCCTCCCGGCGGGCATAGAGCCACCAGGCGACGCACAGGCCGACGCCCATCAGGATGCCGGGGACGATGCCGGCGAGGAACAGCTTCGAGATCGAGACGCCGCCTGCCACGCCGAAAATCACGAAGCCGATCGAAGGCGGCAGCACCGGCGCGATGACGGCGCCGGCCGAAACCAGGCCTGCGGCCCGCGCCTTGTCGTGCCCGGCCTGCGTCATCATCGGCACGAGCAGGGCGCCGAGCGCCGCTGCGTCGGCAACGGCCGAGCCCGATAGCGAGGCCAGCATGCAGGAGGTCAGGATGGTGACGTAGCCGAGCCCGCCCTTGATATGGCCGACCAGCGTCAGCGCGAAGGCGACGATGCGCTTCGCCAGCCCGCCGGCATTCATGATCTCGCCGGCGAGCATGAAGAAGGGGACCGCCATCAGCGGGAAGGAATCGGCGCCGTTGATCAGGTTCTGCGTGATGATCTGGGCATCGAAGATGTCCATATAGACCATCAGCGCCACGCCGCAGACGAGCAGGGCATAGGCGATCGGCATGCCGAGAGCCATGCTCCCCAGCAGCGACCCGGTGAAGACCAATACCGTCATGCGACTAGCTCCCAGCTCTTTGCGGTGTGCCCGGATGCCGGTCGTTGCCTTCTGCCGGTATGGAATGCAGTGTCTCGATCTCCTCGCTCTCCCTGACTAGGCCAAGCCGGTCGTCGGGGATCGCACCGCTCAGGGTCCGGTAGAGATCGGTCGCCAGCACGAGGCCGGTGGTTACGCCGAAGACGACGCCGGAGCTGTAGAAGTAGCCGAGCGACAGGCCCGATGCCGGCGCGACGACGTCCCAGTTGATCAGGACCTCTTTCCAGCTCCCGATCGTGATCAGATAGGTGATGTAGAGCATGGCGAGCTGGGTGAAGGCGACGCATGCGCGCTTCGCGGTCGGAGGCAGCCGCTTCACCAGCATGTCGACGCCGAGATGGCCGTGCTCGCGCATCGCGACGCAGGATCCGAGGAAAATCAGCCAGACGAACAGCCAGCGCGACAATTCCTCGGAAACGATGATGCCGGAATTGAACAGGTAACGAAGTGCTACGTTTCCGAAAACGAGGATGACCATCCCGAGCAGAAACAGCGCAATCAGGCACTTCAGGAAATAGAAGTAAGCGTCAATCAGTCTACTCATGGGTGACCCTCTCGGTCCCGCTGCGCGAGCGACAAGGCGCAAAAGCCCGCCGCTTCCTGCACCTCGTCGCCCTCGACGAAGTGCAGGAACGGTTGGACAACCTGTCGAAAACGCCGCGGCTTACAGCTTCTGGATACGCTCGAGCTCCGTCTTGAAGAGCTTCACGGTCTCCGCGTCGTACTGGGTCATGAACTTCTCGGTGATCGGCTTGCTGATCTCGCGCATCTTGTCCTTCTCGGACTGCGCGACGTCGTCGATCTGCATGCCCGCAGCCTTCAGATCGTCTAGCCCCTTGGCGAGCTGCTCGCGGCTGATCTTGCGCTGATAGGCAATCGCCTCCGTCATCGCTTCCGAGATGATCTTCTGCTCCGTGGCAGAGAGCTTGTCCCAGAATTTCTTGCTCATCAGGATGATGTTGTTGCCGTAGACATGACCGGTCAGGCTGAGATACTTCTGTACCTCGTAGAACTTGGTCGTGACGATGTTCGGCAGCGGGTTCTCCTGCGCATCGACTGCCTTGGTCTCGAGCGCCGTGTAGAGCTCGCCGAAGCCGAGCGGCACCGGGTTGGTCTTGAAGGCCCGGAAGGTGTCGATGAAGACCGGGTTGAGCTGGACGCGGATCTTCAGGCCGTCGAGGTCGGCGAGTCCCTTCACCGGGCGCTTGCTGTTCGTCACATGGCGGAAGCCGTTCTCGAAATAGCCCAGGCCGACGATGCCCTTGGCGGGCAGGGTCTTGAGCAGGCTCTGGCCGAACGGGCCGTCGAGAAGCGCATCGGCCTGCGGCAGGGTGCTGACGATGTAGGGGAAGTCGAGAAGCCCGAATTCCTTCACGGCGCCGACGAGCTGCGGCGAACCGGGCGCCGCCATCTCCTGCGTCCCGGCGATGAGGGCCGACTGCTGCTGGTTCTCATTGCCGAGCTGCGCGGCGGGGAATTCGCGGACCTTGAGCTTGCCCCCCGACTTCGCCGCGACGATCTCGGCGAACTTGCGGACGCCATGGCCGACCGGCGACTCGGCGTTGACGAAATAGCCGAATTTGATCGTCCGATCCTGGATGTCCTGTGCAA
This sequence comes from Allobosea sp., assembly GCF_017308075.1. Taxonomy (GTDB): domain Bacteria; phylum Pseudomonadota; class Alphaproteobacteria; order Rhizobiales; family Beijerinckiaceae; genus Allobosea. The sequence continues at coordinate 9,904 of NZ_JAFKFX010000060.1, read as the reverse complement.
GGGCGGGTGCCGCCGTCAGGGCGGCAAGCAGAGGAACAGTGAAGAGGAAATCGCGGCGTTTCATAGAATACTCCCATGCCGAGTTATTGTGCTTGAACCCGCCGGTGAATCGGACTTCACCGGCGCTCAGGTATGGCAAGGCGCATGCCAGCGCCCTGCAAAGCCCTTTTCAGGGAAGCTCCCTGCTGCCGGCGCCGTCGCGGGGGCGCCGGGCGGGCCAAGAATGATCGCGAGAACGACACGGCCCGGGATGTGACCGCGGCGCAGACACCGGCCTGCGCCGCGCCTGTCCTTCCCGGACAAGCGCGTTCAAGCGTTCGAAGCCGGGCCCCGGCGCCGTGCCGCCACCGTGGCCCGGCGCGCCGGCGCATAGCCCTGGCTTCCATAGATCTCGAAAAGGGCCTTGCTGATGTCGTAATGCTCCGCCAGCCCGCCACGCACGACGCGTTCGATCGGCCCGTCGCGATAGCCCAGGCCGAGCCGACAGGTCAGGTCCATGTCCTGCTGCGTCGCCAGCCCCTCGTCGAGGAACCTCAGGGCGGCGTTGTATTTCGGGCGGACGAGGCGGTCGATGATCCGGCCGGCCTGATCGTCGCAGATCGCGACCTGCAGTCCGGCGCTCTCGAACACCGCCCTGGCCGCGGCGATCGCAGTTTCCGGTGTCGCCTTCTGACGGACGATCTCGACCAGATCGGAGGGCGTGTCCGCCCCGTTGCGGTAGCGGCAGAAGCCGAGGATATTGCTGCCTTCGCCGCCCAGCGTCTCGCCGGTGTGGACGCCGAGGCATTCCTCGCCGAGTTCGAGCAGGATCGCAGCCCTGGCATCATCGGCGCGGAGCGGCGTGCCCAGATGGATCATCACCTCGGCGGCTTCGGGCGCCACGGCGTTGGCCAGGAAGGCATCGCCTGTCGGGAAGGACCGGCTCTCGCCGGCCTGCTGGATTGCATAGCGCATCGGTTCAGGCTCCAAACATCGCGTTGCCGTCATAGGTGAAGAAGCCGCGGCCGGCCTTGCGTCCCAGGAGCCCGGCCGAGGTCATGCGCCGCAGCAGCGGCGGAGCGGCGGCGCGCTGATCGAGCGTGATCGGATAGAAGGCCTCCGAGAGCCGGACCTGGGTGTCGAGCCCAATCAGGTCGATCAGTTCCAGAGGCCCCATGCGGTAGCCGAGACCGGCCTTGATGGCGCGGTCGATATCGGCCGGCGAGGCCACGCCGGCCTCGACGGCCCGGATCGCATCGTTGTTGAAGGGCACAAGCAGCGCGTTGAGGATGAAGCCCGGCTTGTCCTGCGTTTTCACCGGGATCTGGCCACAGCGCTCGGTGAAGTCCCAGGCGGCCTGCATGGTCTCGTCCGAGGTCAGGATGCCCGGCGACATCTCGATCAGCTTCATCAGCTGCGCCGGCAGGCAGAAATGCATGCCGACGACCTTGTCGGGGCGCTTGCAGCCGGAGGCGATCTCGGTGATCGACAGGGTCGAAGTGTTCGAGGCGAAGATCGTTTGCGGCGGGCAGATCGTGTCCAGATCGCCAAGCAGCTCCTGCTTGACGCTCAGCGCCTCGAAGACCGCCTCGATCACGAGGTCGCAGGCGCCGAGATCGGCGAGCTCCGTGCTCGACTGCATGCTGGCGAGAATGACGTCGCGCTCCTCTGCCGAGAGTTTCTGCCTTTCGACGGATTTGGCGAAGAACGCCTCGGTCTGCTTGCGGGCGCGGGCCAGCGCCTCGGCCGAGCGGTCGAAGGAAATCGTCCTGTAGCCGGCGCGGGCGGCGACGATCGCGATGCCTGCGCCCATGGTGCCGCCGGCGCCGCAGACGCCGACAGTTCGAATGGTTCCGGTCATGTCCTGGCAAAGCTCCTGCCGATGAGTTGGCGATGGATCTGGTTCGTGCCTTCCCAGATCTGGGTGATCTTGGCGTCGCGCATCAGCCGTTCGGCGCGATACCCTTGGCAATAGCCGTAGCCGCCATGCATCTGGACGCATTCGGTGGCGATCCGCATGGCGAGATCGGAAGCGCGCATCTTGGCCATCGAGGCCTCGACACCGAATTCGGTCTCGCCCTCGTCGACCAACGCGCCGAGATGGTCGAGCCAGTGCTCGGCCATGGCGAGGTCGGTGGCGAGATCGGCCAGCGTGAACTGGTTGCCCTGGAACTCGACGAGGCGCTTGCCGAACTGGCGCCGCTGATTGGCGTAATCCGTCATGTCGCTGAAGGCCGCATGAGCGATTCCCAGCGCGTGCGCGGCGATGCTGGGGCGCGATTTGTTGAGCGAGGCCAGGAGGATCGGCAGACCGTCTCCGGGCTCGCCGAGGAGATTGGCGCGCGGCACATGGCAGCCGCGGAAGGCGATCTCGGCCGTCGACGAGGCGCGATGGCCCATCTTGTCCTCGAGACGCAGGATCTCGAAGCCCGGAGTGCCCTTTTCGAGAACGAGCGCCGAGATCGCCTTGCGGGGGTCCTCGATCTCGCTCCATTTGCCGAAGAGCAGGATGAGGTCGGCGACATCACCGTTGGTGATGAAGATCTTGCCGCCATCGACAACGATGTCGCCGCCATCGGGGCGAAACCGCGTCTGCATGCCGGTGGCATCGGACCCGGCCTCGGGTTCGGTGATCGCCAGGGCGCCGAGGCTCCCTTGCGCGATCCGCGGCAGAAAACGTGATTTCTGCGCCTCGCTGCCATGGTCGACCACCGGCCCCATGCCGTGGAAGCTGGTCGCATAGATGATCCCGGTCGCGGCACAGGCCTCGGAGATCAGCCGGACCACGGCGAGATAGAGCCTGTAGGAGCCGCCAGTCCCGCCATAGCATTCCGGAACAAAGAGAGCGTTGAGCCCGAGCCGGTCGAGGGCCTCGATACTCGCCCAGGGAAAAGCCGCCTCGCGGTCGCATTTCGCTGCATTCGGCGCGATCGCCTCCGCGCAAAGCCGCGCGACCTGGTCGAGAAGGAGCCTCTCCTCCTCGCTCCAGCGGCGACGTCGCTCCAGCTGGCGAAAGACGTTCATCGGCTGCGCGTTCCTGACTGCGTGATCCGGCGCGTGGTGGCGGCGCGCGGCCGGGCAGGTGCGCCCGGCCGCCTGTGTCGGAGAGACTTCCGACCGGTGAGCTAGGCGTCCCTGAATGCGGGTTTCCGCTTTTCGGAGAAGGCGGCCATGCCTTCCTCGGCATCCTGCGTCCGGTAGGCGAGCGTCGACAGGTCAGCCTCGACCTTCAGACCCTCGCAGATCGGCAGGTCGAGGGCGCGCTGGACTGCCTCGCGGGCGAAGCCGAGCGCCGGCAGGCCGTAGCCGGTGAATTCGGCCGCCATGGCGAGCGCGCTGTCGAGGATCGGAGCCTCGACCAGTCGGTTCACAAGGCCGATCGTCTGGGCCTCCTCCGCCCCGATGCTGCGCCCGGTCATGATCAGGTCGAGGGCGCGGGCCTGGCCGATCAGGCGCGGCAGGCGCTGCGTCCCGCCATAACCGGGGACGAGGCCGAGCTTGATCTCCGGCAGCCCCATCTTGGCGCTGCGCAGCGCGACGCGGAAGGTGCAGGCCATCGCCAGTTCGAGCCCGCCGCCGAAGGCATAGCCGTTGATCGCGGCGATCGAGGCTACTGGCAGCGTGTCGAGCTTGGCGAAAACGCGTTGCCCGAGTTCGGCACCACGCTTCTGGGCAACCAGGTCGCGGCCGCGCAGCTCCTTGATGTCGGCGCCGGCGCAGAAGGCCTTTTCGCCCGCGCCGGTGATTATCAGCGCCCGTACCGGCATGCCGGCGACCTTGTCGAGCGCGGCACCGATCTCTTCGAGAATGGCGAAGGAGAGCGCGTTCAGCGCTTCCGGCCGCGACAGCATGAGGATCGCGACATCGCCCTGCTGCGAGAGTTGAACGCTCATGCCAGCCTCTTTTCGCGAGCCTGGTAGCGCACGGCGACCGGCGTCAGTGCCCCCTGCTTCACCATGTCGATCAGCGTGCGTTTCAGGATCTTGCCGCTGGCCGTCAGCGGTAGGGTTTCGACACGCACGAAGAACTCCGGCATGTCGTATTTCGAGAGGCCTTCGCCGGCGAGATGCAGCAGCAGATCCTCCGGCTCGGCCTCGCCGATGATGGCGATGCAGGCGCGCTCTCCGAGGCGCGTGTCGGGCACCGGGAAGCAGGCGGCCTTGGCGACCTGGGCATGCCGCAGCGCCAGCGCCTCGATCTGGGCCGGGTAGATATTGTGGCCGCCGCGGATGATCAGATCCTTGAGGCGCCCCTCGATCCGCAGGTTGCCCTTGGCGTCCATCACGCCGAGATCGCCGGACATGAACCAGCCATCACTGTTGAAGCTGGCTTCGGTCGCGCTCTGGTTGTCGAAATAGCCGAGCATCAGGGCCGCGCCCTTGCCGCCGATATGGCCGATCTCGCCGGCTGCAACCGGACGGTCCTGGTCGGCGGGGTCGAAGAGCTTGACCTGATAGGCCCGGCCGCCGCGGCCGCAGCTCGAAACCACCGTTTCGGCGTCGTCGAGCAGATGCGTGTATTGGTGCGACGAATTTTCCGTCATGCCGTAGACGTTCTGCGGGCGGATGCCCTGCGCGACGAAGGCGGCCGCGACACTGGGCGGGATCGGCGCGCCTGCCATGTAGAAGACCTGCAGATCACCCAGTCGCGGCAGGCCCTTCAGCTTCTGCTCGGCCAGGATATCCATGGCGTGCGTAGGCACGCCCATGACATAGGTCGCGCCAGTCTCGATGATCCAGTCGAGCCGCGACATGCCGGCTGGCGGGTCGTCGGTGACCAGCCGGCAGCCGGAGACCAGCCATTGCCCGACGGCGACCCAGGCGATGTGGTGTGACAGCGGCGAGAGCGTCAGCAGCACGGTACTCGGCCCGTGCCCCCAGTCGCGCACCATGTCGCGGGCATTGGCGAGCAGCGAGTTGTCGGAATGCATCACGCATTTCGGCGCCCCGGTCGTGCCGGAGGTGAAAGCGAGATAGACGACCTTGTCCGGGTCCGGGCAGGGGGGCTGCATATAGGGGGCCGGTGCCGGGAAGCTGTCAGGTGTGTAGACCACCTTGAGAGAAGGGATCGCGGCCAGCGTCGCATCGAAATCGGCTTCGTCGCGATTGGCGCCCCAGCCCGGTTCGGTGACGAGGCAGCGTGCCGACAGCCGGTCGAGCAGGCCACCGACCTCCTCGCAGGTATAGGTGCGATGGAGCGAGGGGTTGCAGGCGAAGCCTTCGCGCGAGCAGGCGAGGAAGGTGACGATCGCCTCGATCCGGTTCGAAGCCCAGATCGAAACGCGGTCGCCTGCCACCAGCCCATAGGCGCGCAGATCCCCCGCGACGCCATCGACCCAGCGGCAGAGCGCCGCCCAACTCAGTTGCTGACGGCCGTCGCGGATCGCGATCGCGTCCGGCCGGGCGGCGGCATGGCGCGCCAACAGCCCATAGAAGGTGTCCTCCTGCCAGAGGTCCTCAGCATAGAAGCGCCGGGTGTTGAGCGGCTGATGGAGGGTGAGGAACGGGGCCATCGCGCTTACTTCCCGAACTTGGCCGGATCGGGTTTGCGCCGCTCGGCAAAGGAACTCGAGAGTTCCTTGCTCTCCTCGCTCGTCAGATAGGAGCGCAGCAGCAGATCATGCGCCACGCGCGCCAGGCCTGCGACGCCGCCATGGCGCGCATGGAACGCCCCCTTGATCGCGGCGAGCGCGAACGGCCCGCGATCCGCGATTTCGAGAGCCATTGCGCGCGTTGCCGCGGCGAGTTGGTCGTCAGGAACGACCTGGTTGATCATCCCGAGCGCCAGTGCTTCCTGCGCCGAGATCTTGGGATTGCGGAACCAGATCTCCTTGGCCTTCTTCTTGCCGACCAGGTCCTCCAGATACCAGGTGCCGTAGCCGGCATCGAAGGACCCCATCATCGGGCCGACCTGGCGGAACACCGCGCTCTCCTTGGCGATGGTGATGTCGCAGACCACCTGCAGCACGTTGCCGCCGCCGACGGCATAGCCGTTGACGCTGGCGATCACCGGCTTCTGCAGCTTGTCGATCGCATCGTACATTTCCAGCGTCGGCAGCGTGCCAGCATAGAGCGTGGAATCCTCCATGCCGTCCTTGCGCCCGCCAATGCAGAAAAACTTGTCGCCCGCGCCCGTGATGACGACGACGCGGGTGCGCGTTTCGCACCGGATCTGTTCGATGCAGTCGCGGATCTCGTGGCACATCGTGGCGTTGAACATGTTGCCGTCGTCCGGGCGGTTCAGCGTGATGGTGCCGACCGGGCCGTCTTCAGCGTACAGAATCGTCTCGTAGTTCATCGCTCTCTCCTTCAGAGGACACCGGCGGCCGCGAGCGCCCGAATCCTGTCGTCGTTGTAGCCAAGCAACCCGTCGAGAATCTCGCGCGTATGTTCGCCGAGGGCTGGTGGCGCACTGCGCGGAACATTGCCGGAGCCGTCTAGGCGGATGCCGGTTCCGACCTGGGGAACGAGCCCACCCTCGGCTTCGATGGCATAGATCATGCCGCGGCGCCGCATTTCGGGATCGGCGGCGACCTCGTCGATCCGGTTGATCGGGCCGGACGGGATGCGGGCTGCACGAAGCACCGCGAGCCAGTAGCTGCGGGGATGCGCGATCAGGGCTGCCTGGATCCGCGCCACGATTTCGCTTCGGTGTACCCGGCGATCGGCATTCGAAGCATAGGCCGGATCCTCGGCGACCGCCGGCTCACCGACTGCCTGCCAGAACCGACGCCAGATCGCATCATTGCCGAGGCCCAGGGTGATCGGCTCGTCTGCCGTCTCGAAGGTCTGGTAGATGGCGATGACGCTGTCCTTCCCACCGGAGCGACGCGGCACCTCGCCGGAGCCGAGATAGGGCACGATTCGGCAGGTCAGGAACCGCGTCATCGAGTCAACCAGCGCGATGTCGATGACGCGCCCCTTACCGGTGCGGGCGCGTGCCAGCAGCGCCGACACGGTGGCGAAGGCGGCATCCTGCCCGGCGAGCATGTCCGCGGCCGGGGTGCCGATCTTCTGGGCCTCGCCGCCGGCTTCGCCGGTCAGGTCCATCACGCCGGAATAGCCTTCGGCGATCAGATCATAGCAGGTCCAGTCGGCCCGTTCGCCGGCGAGGCCGAACCCGGTGATCGAGACATAGACCAGGTCCGGCCGGATCTGCTGCAGAGAGGCGGCATCGAGCCCGAGCTTACTGGCGACGCGCGGCGGCTGGTTGACGACCACGACATCGCTCTGCCGCACGAGGTCGTGCAGCACCGCGCGGCCCTCGGGCGAGGAATGGTCGAAGCTCAGGCTCTTCTTGTTGCGGTTGACGCTCAGGAACCAGAGCGACTCGCCGTTCAGGAAGGGGGGGCCCCAGGCGCGCGCATCGTCACCCAGGCCGGGGCGCTCGAGCTTCATCACCTCGGCGCCCATATCGGCGAGCAGCATCGTCGCGAAGGGGCCGGCGACGGAGGTGGTGAGATCGAGGATTCTTATGCCCTCGAGCAGATCGAAGCCCTTGCCGGTCGCTAGGCGCGGCAGCGTATCGAGGGGTGAGCTTCCGGCGTTGTGTTTTTGATGCGCATTCGTCATGAGCTGTTCCGAATTCATATTCGGAGGGACGGCAAACTCTGTGCCACCCCGACGGGGCGACTGACGGCGCGTGAACGCCCGGATTTTCGCCCCTGCCTTCAGGGGCGGTGTCTTCCCTGGCAACAGCGCGGCGATGGGCGTGTCGTCCTCGACTGCACCGGGATTGTGACGAAGGAACGGGAATGGCGAGTGCGGGCGGTACGGTCGAGGGAATCGTCGTCGTGGATCGACACGGTACCATTCAGTTTGCGCAGGGGCTGGGCGAAGACCTCCGCGTCAAGAGCCTGGCCGGCCATGCCGATTGGATGGCGGAAATCCGGGTCCGGCGCCTTCAGCCCTTCACCATCGACCGGCGTTCCTATGTCGTGCTGCAGACGCCGGTGGCCGTTGGCGACCTGCTGCTGTTCAGCCGGGCGTCAAGCCAGGCGGTGCTCGACTTCATCGGCTCGGTCGATTTCGCCTACGACATCCTCGGCCACCTGCTGACCGACCCTTTCGATGCGATGACCATCGTCGACGCCGCCGCGCGGGTGGTCTACATCTCGCCGGTGCATGAGGGCTTCTTCGGCCTCTCGCATGGTGAGGCCAATGGCCGGCCGGTCAAGGACGTCATCGAGAACACCCGGCTCGATCGCGTCGTCGCGACCGGCAAGGCGGAGGTCGGCGAGATTCAGAGCATGCGCGGCGCCGAGCGCGTGGTCACGCGCACGCCGATCAAGCGCGGCGACGAGGTCATTGGGGCGGTCGGTCGCGTCATGTTCAAGGGCCCCGAGCAAGTCGAGACTCTTAGCCGGCGCATCAATATGCTCGAGCGCGAGGTCGAATTCTACAAGCGCGAGGCCGCCGCGATCCGCAACCGCAGCTACGGGCTCGACATGCTGATCGGCGATAGCGCGCCGATGCGGCGCCTGCGCGACGAGATCATCAAGGTCGCGCCGCTGGAGATCCCGGTCCTGATCCGTGGCGAGAGCGGTACGGGCAAGGAGCTGGTCGCGCAGGCCCTGCACCGCCTGAGCGCCAGGCGCGATTCCGCGATCGTCATGGTCAACGCGGCTGCACTGCCCGCGACGCTGGTCGAATCCGAGCTGTTCGGCTACGAGCCTGGCGCCTTCACCGGCGCCGACAAGAAGGGCCGCAAGGGCAAGTTCGAACAGGCCGCCGGCGGGACGATCTTTCTCGACGAGATCGGCGACATGCCGATGGAAGTCCAGGCCAAGCTGCTGCGCGTCCTGCAGGATCGCATCGTCGAGCGGATCGGCAGCGACCGGCCTCAGCATGTCGATTTCAGGCTCGTCACCGCCACCAATCACGACCTTCAGGAATTGGTGACCGCGGGCCGGTTCCGTCTCGATCTATTTTACCGCATTTCCGCCATCACGATCGAAATCCCGCCGCTGCGGAGCCGGGTCGACGACATCCCCGATCTCGTGGCGCATTTCATCAGGGAAGTCGCGGACCGCCATCGCCAGCCGGCTCCGGAAGTCAGCGACAGTGCTCTGTCCTATCTGATGGAGCAGCCCTGGCCCGGCAATGTCCGGCAGTTGCGGCATGAGGTCGAACGGGCCTTCGTCTTCGCCGAGAATGGCCGCATTACCGAAGAAACGCTCGCGCCAGCATCGGCTTCCAGATCGTCCCAGGCAGCCGCAGTCAGTGCAGCTCAGAGCATTGCGATCACCGCTCGTAAGGCCGCGACTCTCAAATCCTCTGTCGGGCAGGTCGAGGCCGAGCTCGCCAAAGCTGCGTTACTCCACAACAATGGAAATAAGAAGCAAGCCGCAAAAGAACTCGGAATATCGCGCTCATATCTGTATAAATTGCTCGGAAATATCGACTAGTGTATCGCGGCTTTGAAAAAATTATTTCTAAGTAAAACTAAATTTCTACCCACGGCTGGGGCATCGCTACGAATAGCGGTTTAATCATGGGGCGGTCGACGGGCTCATTGAATCCGTGGCTGGTGTCCGTTCGTGAACGTCGTCAACATCTGGAGTTGGCGCGCTGAGGCTTTGCTGGGCATTGGCGTGATGTCGATTGGATGCGGTATCCCGGCGGCAGGACGCGTCATGCCGATCGAACATCCGCAGGGGCAGTAGCGTCCAGCCTGGAATACAGGACGTTCGATGGCTCGAAACCGCCGCTGAAGCCCACGTCATATCTGAACGATCGGGACTTGGCTTCATCACGCAGCAGGGTGCGTGACCGGCTTAGGGTCCGGCCCCATAAACTGATTGGCGCGCACGGCGTGTTGTGATTCACGGCTTCCGGGAGGAAGCGGATGTGAATCGGGATCGTTTGTGGCTAACGGAAGAGCAGTTTTCGCGGATCGCACCGCATTTGCCGACGGACACGCGCGG
>NZ_JAFKFX010000030.1 GCF_017308075.1 Allobosea sp. | reverse complement strand
GGATGTGACGCTCCAGGCTGAACTCGTAGAACAGCGCCTCCTGCGCCACCTGCCGTTCGCCCATCATCGCGCCGCCCTCCATCCAAGGACGACTGAATCAGGACTTCATACCCGCGGCAACGACGACTTTTTCAACGGTATCGGCGCGATAAAGTCGCCGAACACACCAAATTCAACGACGGAGCCGATTTCGCGAAGCTTTCGAAAGGCTATCGGCAATTCGTCAATCTTGTGCATTGCAAACTCGTCTCAGCTAGGCGCTGCCTACATTGAGTAGTTGCCACCTAGCTGCAAGCTCCGCAACGGGCCGGAAGCTGACTCCAGTCGATGTTCGCTTAGAGCGAGGTCGGAGCGCAGATTCCTTTGCTTTGGCCTGTCGTGTGCGGCGAGAAAAGTGGGAAAGAGGCTGTCAATAAGCCCTATGAATTGGCCGCAAGTATATCTTTGCCGCCGCAAGCTAAGCCTTTGGCGGGGCTCGGTTGATGATCTTTGACTCAGCCATCATTTTTCCCGCAGATCAATCGACCCGGCGCCGCGAGCAATCGCCGGGCGCTTGGCTCAGCCCCTCCCTGTCGCCAGGCCGTTCAGCGCCAGCGTGACGTGCTCGCGGACGAACTCCGCGGTCAGCGGCTGGTGCCCGACGAGCAGCCGATAATAGAGCGGCGCATAGAGCATATCGAGGATGACATCGGGATCGGCCTCGCGGATCAGCCCGGCCGCGATGGCCGCGTGCACGATCGCGACGCCTTCCTGGCGCCGCGCCAGTACATAGCCCTCGCGGAAGGCCTGGGCGATCTCGGGATCGGACTGGCCTTCCGCGATGAGCGCGCGGACCATGTTGCCGATCGGGCCATGGAACTCCCCGGCCATGCGGTGCAGCCGGTCGAAGATGCTCGTCATGTCGAGCTGCTGCGGATAGGGCAGGGCGTTGCTCGCCTCGCGCAGGAAGGCCGACATGATCACGGCGGCGCGGTTCGGCCACCATTTGTAGATCGTTGCCTTGCTGACCTTGGCGCGCTGGGCGATCGCCTCCACCGTGGTGGCCTGCAGCCCCTCCGTCGCCAGCAGATCATAGGCCGCCGCCAGCACCGCATTCTCGGCTGCGGCACTGCGCTTGCGGCCGCGCGTTCCGGCGGACTGCGTCATGCTCTCGAGGTCCTTTCCCGCTGTCGCAGCTATTTACAATACTGAACGTTTAGTTTTTAAGCGGAGATAATCAAGTGCCGCGAGGCGCGCGAGGCAGCTCCGGCTCCGCCGCAGCCACGTCGTGCGCTGCCGGCCGCGCAATTCACCGGCAAGGAACGTGCAGGGCTCGCTTTGCGACGGGAGCTGCCCTGCGGCCTGCTGCCGGCCCGAAACGATCGAGGACGCATATGACATTCGCGGCGCAAGATGCTCCCAAGGTTCAGGCGAACGAAGCGGTCGCGCTGGTCATCGCGACCCTGGCCGATCGCTTCGGCGAGCAGGTCACGCGCAACAGCGTCATCCGGGAGCAGCACGCCAACGCCACCTCCTGGCACCCGCTCGAAGTGCCTGATGCTGTCTTCTTCGCCCGCTCGACCGAGGATATCGTGGCGGTGGTGAAGCTCTGCGCGGCGCACAAGGTGCCGCTCATCCCCTTCGGCACCGGCACTTCGCTGGAAGCCGGCGTCAACGCGCCGTTCGGCGGGATCTCGCTCGACCTCAGCCAGATGAACGCCGTCCTCGCCGTGCACGAGGAGGACATGGACTGCGTCGTCCAGGCCGGCGTGACGCGCAAGGCCCTCAATGCGCATCTGCGCGCCACCGGCCTGCATTTCCCGATCGATCCCGGCGCTGACGCCTCGCTCGGCGGCATGGCCTCGACCCGCGCCTCGGGCACCACCGCCGTCCGCTACGGCACGATGAAGGACAATATCCTCGGCCTCACCGTGGTGATGCCGGACGGCACCGTCTGCAAGACCGGCACGCGGGCGCGCAAATCCTCGGCCGGCTACGACATGACGCGACTGTTCATCGGAGCGGAAGGGACGCTCGGGGTGATCACCGAGCTGACGGTCAAGCTGCACGGCATTCCGCCGGCGGTCGTCGCGGCCGTCTGCCCCTTTCCGGATCTGGCGTCCGCCTGCAATGCGGTGATCGCCAGCATTCGCTACGGGCTGCAGCCCGGCCGCATCGAACTGGCGGATGCCTTGCAGATCCGCGCCTGCAACGCTTATTCGAAGCTCGCCATGGCGGAGACGCCGACGCTGTTCGTGGAGTTCTCCGGCCTCGAGGCCGCGGTGAACGAGCAGGTCGAGATCTTCGGGCAGATCGCGGAGGAGTTCGGCTGCCAGTCCTATGACCATGCCTCGACCCAGGACGAGCGGAATGCGCTCTGGACCGCACGGCACGATGTCTACTGGGCCTGCCTGCAGCTCCGGCCCGGCTCGAAATTCATCGCCACCGATGTCTGCGTGCCGATCTCGCGGCTGGCCGATTGCATGACCGAGACACATGAGGACATCGCGCGCAGCGGCCTCGTCGCGCCGATCGTCGGCCATGTCGGCGATGGCAATTTCCACGTCTCGATCATGGCGATGACCGAGGATGCCGAGGAGATGGCGCGGACCAAGGCCTTCATTGATCGGCTCAACCATCGCGCCATCGCCATGGACGGAACCTGCACCGGCGAGCACGGTATCGGCGAGGGCAAGCGCAGCTTCCTGCGCGACGAGCTCGGCATCACCGTCGACTATATGCGGCGCCTCAAGGCGACGCTGGATCCCCATGCGATCATGAATCCGGGCAAGGTCTTCGAGGCCTGAGAGCCGTAATCTGGAACCCATCGAGGAGACGTCATGCTGTTTGCGATCCTGTGCTTCGACAAACCCGGAGCAACCGCGCTGCGCGCCGAATTGCGGCCGAGCCATCTCGATTATCTCGCGCCGTGCCGTGAGCAGATTCTCTTCGCCGGCCCGTTCCTGGCCGAGGATGGTGCGACCTCGACCGGCAGCCTGATCGTCATCGACTGCCCGGACCGGGAGGCGGCGGAAGCGTTCGCCGCCGGCGATCCCTATGCCCGTGGTGGCTTGTTCCAGAGCGTCGATGTGCGGGCCTGGCGCAAGGTCCTGCCCGAAGGGGCCTGAGCCAGGGCCCTTCGGCGCAATTGGGCAGAAGCGAAGCGTTCGCAGGCCAGGAAAGGAAAAGGCGATGTCCGCCAGGATTGACCAGCGTTCGATCATGTCCCGTCACCGGGAGGCCGGTGCCGCGATCATTGTCACCGGCGCCGCAGGCGGAATCGGCGGCGGAATCGTCGAGCGCCTGCTGGCCGATGGCTGGCGCGTCATCGCGACCGATCTCAGCGCCTCCGCCCTCGAGCGCCTGAAAGACGGGGCGGGAGATGACGCCCTCTCGCTCGCCGCGCTGGATGTTGCCGATTCCGCGGCTGTCGATGCGCTCGCGCGGGATCTGAAGGCGCGCAGCGTCGCGGTTGCAGGCTTGGTCAATGCCGCCGGATTGCTCCAGGATGTCACGCCCTTCATGGCGATGGACGAGGCGGCTCATCGCCGAATCTGGGATGTGAACTATTTCGGGGCGCTGGCCTGCACGCGCGCATTCGGCGCCGCGATCATGGCCGGCGGCGGCGGCGCGATCGTCAACATCACCTCGATCAATGAGAGTCGCCCGCTGCCTTTGCACGCTTATGCCCCGACCAAGGTTGCGCTCGGCTCTCTGACGGCGCTGACCGCGGGTGAGTTCGGCCAGGCCGGGCTTCGCGTCAACGCCGTCGCTCCCGGTTTCACGTTGACGCCGATCATGCGGCAGAAGATCGAGGCCGGCCTGCGCGACGACAGCGCCATCAAGCAGGCGACGGCGATGGGCCGGCTTGTCGAGATCGAGGAAATCGCGGCGGTCGTCGGCTTCCTGATGTCGGATGCGGCGAGTGCCGTTTCGGGCGCCTCGATCCCGGTCGATGCGGGCTGGCTCGCGACCGCCCATTGGATGAATTTCGGCTCGGCACTCGGGTAGGCCAGGCGCTCAACGCGGCGCCGGGCGGGGCCACGATCGGCCGGCCCGGGGAACTCCGCCGCCGCCCCGTCGGGAAATCGGGGCTTGCCAGACGGGCTTCAGCCGATAGCTTCTGTCCCTGGGGGGCGCGGTCGCAAGGACCGGGCCGCCATCGGAAAGCGACCGTGCGCAAAGATGCGGCGCCGAGGGAAGAATGCTCGAGGGAGGAAGACCGATGTCACGCGTACCGAGCTATCTGTTCTGTCTGGCTACCGTCGCGACGCTGAGCCTGCCGGCTGCAGCCGCGGAAATGCGGCTGATGACCGGGCCGCAAGGCGGCGTCTGGGTGCCGCTCGGCGGCCAGCTCAAGGATCTCTGGGAAAAGGCGGTGCCGGGGCTCGCGGTTCAGGCGTTGCCGGGCGCCGGAATCGCCAATGTCCGCGCCATCGAGGAGAACAAGGCGGAGGTCGGGTTCGGCAACTCGATCTCGACCGTGGACGGGCTCGCCGGCAATGCGCCATTCCCGAAGAAGCACGAAAACATCTGCAATGTCGCTTCGCTCTATCCGCAGTATTTCCAGATGCTGGTGCCGGTCGATTCCGGGATCAAGACCGTCAAGGATCTGAAGGGCAAGGCGATCACCACCCAGCCGCGTGGCAATACGGGCGAGCTCATCACCGGGCAGCTGCTGAAGGTCCACGGGATGAGCTACAGCGACGTCAAGATCTCCTTCGTCTCCTATACGGACTCGGTCGAGCAGGTGAAGGACGGCCATGCGCAGGCCTTCTCGCTCGGCACCGCCATTCCCTCGGGCGCGGTGATGGATCTGGCCTCGGCACGCGACGTCAAGCTGCTCGACCTCTCGGCCGATCTCGACGGCATGCGCAAGCTGAACCCTGGCTACACGCTGGTGACGGTGCCGAAGGGCACCTATCCGAAGCAGGGCGAGGATGTGAAGGTGATCGGCTACGCCACCCATATCGTCGCCTCCTGCAAGCTGCCGGCCGAGCAGGTCTACGCCATGACCAAGGCGATCGCCGACAATGTCCCGGCGCTGGCGGCGACCAGCAAGGCGCTGGCGGGGCTGACGCCGAAGCTGATGGCGGAGGATGTCGGCGTGCCCTTCCACCCCGGCGCGGCGAAATTCTACAAGGAAAAGGGCATCACGGTCGCGTCGAAGTGACCGGCTCCCGACGCTCCGTGCGGACGGTTTGAAAGCCCGGCGCGCCGGCGGCGCCGGTGCGCGATCTCCAGCAGCCACCGATCCGGTCGCGCCGCTTTCGCGTGCGCGACCCTCGCCGCCTGGCGGAGGGTCGGTTCCGAGCCAGGATGCGCCCGTGGACATCAGCGTTCCCAGACCCGAATTCAAGTTCGAGTTCAGCCATGTCGGCATCGTGCGGCTGGTCACGGCGGTGATCGCCGTCGCCATGGCGCTCTATCATATGTGGGTGATCCTGCCGCCGGCGCTCGGCGGGCAGGGGACGCCGGAAGCGATCATCTTCCGCGGCACACATCTTCTGTTCGCGCTGGCGCTGACTTTCCTGATCTATCGCAGGACGGGCGCCGATGCGGCGCCGTCGTTGCTCGACTATGCTCTGCTCGCGCTCGCCGTCGCGCCGATCACCTATTTGTTCTGGAACTACGATTACATCGTCAACCGGATCTACTATGTCGACGACATGACGCCGGTCGACATGGCCATGGCGGTCCTTCTCGTCGTCCTGGTGCTCGAGGCGACGCGGCGGCTGATAGGCTGGGCGCTGCCGCTCACCGCCATCGCCTTCCTCTGCTACGCGCTGTTCGTCGCGCGGGTCGAGCCGATGCGGCTGCTCGACCAGCTCTTCATGACGACGGAAGGCGTCTTCGGCGCGCCGCTCGGCGTTTCCGCCGCCTATGTGATGATCTTCGTGCTGTTCGGCTCCTTCATGGAGCGCACCGGCACCGGCCAGCTCTTCATGGATTTCGCGCTCTCGCTGACCGGCCACACCGCCGGTGGGCCGGGCAAGGTCTCGGTGGTCTCGTCGAGCCTGTTCGGCACGATCTCGGGCAGCGCCGTCGCCAATGTCATGGTCGACGGGCCGATCTCGATCCCGCTGATGAAGCGGACCGGATTCAAGGCGCATTTCGCGGCGGGCGTCGAGGCGGTGGCCTCGACCGGCGGCCAGATCATGCCGCCGATCATGGGCGCAGCGGCCTTCGTCATGGCCGAGTTCCTCTCGGTCTCCTACGGCCAGGTGGTGATCTGGGCGCTGATCCCGGCGGTGCTCTACTATATCGCCTGTTTCGGGGCGGTGCATTTCGAGGCCAAGCGCCATGGCATCATGGGCGTGCCGCGGAGCCAGTTGCCGAGGCTCGGCACGACCTTGCGCGAGCGCGGCCATCTCTTCCTGCCGGTGCTGACCATCCTCACCGTGCTCTATTCCGGCTACAGCGCGCCGCTGGCGGCTTTGGCCGGCACGGTGCTGTGCTTCCCGGTCGCGGCGCTGCGGGCTTCGACGCGCGGCAATGTCCGGTTGCCTGTTATCATCGACGCGATGATCGACGGCGCGCGCAACGCGCTCGCCGTGGCGCTGGCCTGCGCCTGTGCCGGCATCGTCATCGGCGTCGTGGCGCTGACCGGCGCCGGCATCGTCTTCACCCAGGCGGTGATCGGCCTGTCGCAGAACTATCTGCTGCTGGCGCTGCTGCTCACGGCCGTCGCCGGCATCGTGCTCGGCATGGGCATGCCGACGACACCGGCCTATATCGTGATGACCTCGCTCCTGGTGCCGGCGCTGATCAAGCTCGGCGTGGCGATGCCGGCGGCCCATATGTTCGCCTTCTATTTCGCCATCCTGTCGGCGATCACACCGCCGGTCGCGCTCGCGGTCTTCGCCGCGGCGGGGCTCGCCAAGGCCGATCTCTGGAGCAGCGGCTGGGCGGCGGTGAAGATCGGTGCCGCCGGCTTCATCGTGCCGTTCATGTTCGTCTATGAGCCGGCCCTGCTGATGATCGGTGACTGGCCGACGATCATCTGGCGCTTCGTCTGTTCCGTGATCGGCGTCGGACTGCTCGCCGCCGGGCTGCACGGCTACCTGCTGCGCCGCGCCGCGGCGTGGGAGCGGATCGTGCTCGTCGGCATCGCCTTCTGCCTGGTCAAGCCAGACTGGATGACGGATCTGATCGGTCTCGGCGCGGCGGCGGCGATGCTGGCCTGGCAATGGCCGAGCCGGGACCGGGCTTCGGAGGCCGCCGAGGCGCAGCCCGACCCGGCGAAATAGCGCCGGGCCCGGCGCGTCGTGGTGTGACGCGCCGGGCTGAGCCTTGAACTCGCAACAGCCCGGGTAGGGGCTATTTGAACCCGATCACCATGCCGTCGACGCCCGAAGCGAGCTGCAGACCCTGGCGGCGAGCGTCGAGGCTGATGGTGACGCCCTTGTTGTTCTTGAGGACCAGGCGCCCCCGGCCGGCGCGGCCGACCGCCCAGCCTTCGCTCAACTGGACATAGGTTCCGGCGAAATCCTCGCGCTGCCTGAGCCCGTAGACCCGGCCCGTGGCGGTGAGCTTGGACGCGCCGATGCCGCCGACGCCGAGGCCGCCGACGCTGATCGGATAGTTCCGGCCGCGAAAGGACAAGGTGCCGCCGCCGAGCTGGCCCTGGCCGAGGAAGGCGATGGAGAGCGCCTCGATGCGGACGGAGCCGCTCGGCGGGCCGAGCGTGCGCTGCTGGGCGATGGCGGCGGGCGGGAGAAGCATCAGCGCGACCGCGCCGATGCGGGCAAGGCTGTTCAGTGTCACGAGCATGCTCCCTGCTAGGCGGATGCAACCTGAACGATAGAGCCGGCCAGGGTGTTCCACCAGCCGCGATCACCTTGTCGTGGCCTCGGATTCTTCAAAATGCTCGGTTTCCTCAACCCGGTCTTGCGGCCGCACCGGGGGATCAAGACCGGAGCCGTACGAAAAAATGCCCGGCCGTCGCGCCGGGCATCATGGCGGCGGGCCGTCGTCTGCGGTCAGATCGTCAGCTTGCCGGCCTTGGCGGCGGCATAGCGGGCATTGACCTTGTTCCAGTCGACCACATTCCACCAGTTCTTCAAATACTCGGCCCGGCGGTTCTGGTATTTCAGGTAATAGGCGTGCTCCCAGACATCGTTACCGATCAGGACCATCTGCTTGTCCATCAGCGGCGTATCCTGGTTGGGCTTGCTGGCGAGGGCGAGCTTGCCGTCCTTGGTCACGGTGACGAAGGCCCAGCCCGAACCGAAGACACGCAGGCCGGCCGCGTCGAAATCGGCCTTGAACTTGTCGAAGCCGCCGAGGTCGCGGGTGATCGCCGCAGCGACCTCGCCGGTCGGCGCGCCGCCGGCATTGGGGCCCATGATTTCCCAAAACATGCTGTGATTGGCATGGCCGCCGCCGGCATTGCGTACCGCGACGCGGGCGCCTTCGGGCACCTTGCCGAGATCGCCGAGCAGTTGCTGCAGCGGGGTTTGCGCAAGCACGCCATGGTCCTTCACCGCGGCGTTGAGACCCGCCACATAGGCGGCGTGGTGACGGTTGTAGTGGATGTCCATGGTGGTGGCGTCGATATTGGGTTCGAGCGCCGCTGCTTCATAGGCTCGCTTGGGCAGCGAGAAGGGTCCGGCCGGAGCGGCCGGCGCGGCAGCCTGTGCCCAGACCTTCGGGGCCAGGGCGAGGCCTGCGGCGGCGGCGCCGAAGCCGAGCAGCGAGCGGCGCGAAAGCGAAGCGAGGTGATGCATGGGACTCCTCCAGGGGCCGGTCGCCTTATGCTTGGGCTGCCGTTAGGTTATCGTGAAGAGCAAGGCTGGAATACGGCGATCGTGAGATCGGAGTTTCGGGTGGGTATGAGCATTCCATCGGCCAAAAATGGCATGATCACGGCCATTAACCGCCGATTTACTGCGTTCGTTTAGGTTCTGCCCGCCGATTGCTCATGCGGAAGCGCCGTGTCCATGCACGCCCAGGCATTGAAGACGCCTGTCCCGGCCAATGAGGAAGCGCCCGAAGCGCTGGCCGCCTCGCGTGCGGTCGTCGAGATCGCCGAACGCTTCGGCAAGCTGAGCAGCGAGATCACCGACATTTCGGGGCGGATCGGCGACGTCAATGGACAGCTCGACCGGCAGACCGACGGGCTGCACCGCGTCGTCGATTCCGTCGATCAGGTGGCGCGCGCCAATCAGGCGATCCAGCGTTCGGCCGAGGAGGCGCAGAATGCCGCCTCCGTCGTGAAGAGCGGGCTCGAGCGCGTCACCGGCGCGGTCCGGCTCGGCCTCAATGCGGCGCAGAAGGACATTGGCGAACTCTCCGACGGCGCTCAGTCGATCTCGCAGGCGCTCGCCGGCGCCGCGGACCGGGCCCACAAGCTGCGCGAGGCGAGCGAGGCGATCCAGTCGATCACCCGCGAGATCCAGCTGCTTTCGATCAATGCCGGCGTCGAGGCCGCCCGCAGCGGCGCCGCCGGACGCGGCTTCGCGGTGATCGCCGCCGCGGTCAAGCAACTCGCCGAACAGACCCGCGACGCCACGACCGCAAGCGCACGGCAGCTCGAGGCGCTCGTCGCCACCGTCGACCAGCTGGCGAGCCAGAGCGAGGCCAATGCCCTGGCGGCACGGCGCGCCAGCGAGGAGAGCCAGGGGATTTCACGCCAGATCGGCGAGCTCGACCATTTCGGCAAGTCGGTGGTCGGGCTGATCGCCGAGATCGACAGCATTTCGGCGCCGACGCGCGACAATGCGGTGGCCTTCGCCAAGGTCGGGGCGGAGCTGAAGGATCTGGTCGGCGGCGTCGAGCAGTCGAGCCACAGCCTCGAAGTCGCGGCGCGCCGGGCGACCTCGCTCGTCTCGACCAGCGAGGCGATCCTCGGCGCGATCGCCGCCTCCGGCGTGCGCACCCCGCAATCGGAGATGATCGCGACGGCGATCGAGGTGGCGACGACGATCGCCGGCATGTTCGAGCAGGCGCTCGCCGATGGCGAGATCGGCATGGCCGAGCTGTTCGACGAGGATTACCGGCCGGTACCGGGAACCAATCCGGTGCAGCAGATGACGCGCTTCGTCGCATTGACCGATCGCCTGCTGCCGCCGCTGCAGGAGAGGCTGCTCGCCGGCAACCGGCGTGTCGTGTTTTGCGTCGCGGTCGACCGCAACGGCTTCCTGCCGACGCACAACCGCAAATATGCGCAGCCGCAAGGCCCCGATCCGGTCTGGAACAATGCCAATTGCCGCAACCGGCGCCTGTTCGACGATCGCACCGGGCTGGCGGCGGCGCGCAACCAGGAGCCGTTCCTGCTGCAGACCTACAGGCGCGACATGGGCGGCGGCAATTTTCTGGTGATGGAAGATCTGTCGGCGCCGATCTTCGTCAGGGGCAGGCATTGGGGCGCTTTCCGCTTCGGGCTCAGCGTCTGAGCGGCGGATGGTGCGGCAAGCGGTTCTTGGAGTAGCGGGCCTGTGCGCCCGGATGTGGTGTTGAGTATCGGGTCGCAATCGCCGTCATGCATATCGCTCCCGCCTTTCCCAATCTCTCGGTGCTGCTGATCGACGCCAGCCCGCATTATCGGCGCATCATCCGCACGATGCTCTATCAGGCGCAGCTGCAGCGGATCTTCGAGGCGGCGGATCTCGCCGCCGCCGCGACCATGTTCATCCAGAAGCAGCCCAACATCGTCATCCTCGACTGGGATCTGCCGGACGGGGACAGCATGAAATGCCTGGCCTCGATCCGCTCCTTCAAGACCTCGCCCTTCGCCAAGGCGCCGGTGCTGGTGATGATGGAGCGACCCGACCGGCGCGCGGTCGTCCAGGCCGCCAAGCTCGGGGCGCATGAGATCATCGTCAAGCCGATCTCTCCGAACAATCTCTGGCTGCATCTGTCGGGGATCATCAACATCCCGCGCAAATACAAGGAGCAGAGCGGCGCCATCACCCTGGTGCCGCGGGCGATCAGCAACAGCCTGTTCTGAGGCCTCCATCGAACTCCGGGCATCGGCGGATCGGGAGCGTGGGCGCAGCGCCGCACGCCCCGAAACGGTCACAATCCTTCCTCGTCCGGCGAGCGCTTAGCGAAATTTTTACCAATTCCGTGACAGCGTTCGACAATTCGTCACAGGTCGAGCTGCCGTGGTCATTACCGTCTCCCTGCCGCCCCTTCTCGGCCGTTCCGAAGCTGCCGCCTTCCGCAATCAGCTCCTCGTTGCGCTCGAGCAGCGCGAAAGCGTCTGCGTCGAATGCGGAGGGGCCGGAGCCTTTCCCAGCCTCTGGATCCAGCTGCTGCACGCCGCTGCGGCCAGTGCGAAAGCGCACAATCTCAGCGTCACCCTCAAGGCGATGTCCGAGGAGTGCCGTCAGTCCTTTCAGGCGATCGGCTTCGATTTCGCCCAAAGCGCCCTCGTCCTGGAGTGAATGCGATGCGCATCCTGGCAATCGACGACACCAAGACCCTGCTCAGCCTGCTTAGCATGACGCTGCGTAATGCCGGGCATGAGGTGGCGGAGGCGGAAAATGGCGAGGAGGGCCTCGCACGCTTCGACCAGTTCAAGCCCGACCTCGTCATCACAGACCTCAACATGCCGGTGATGGACGGCATCGAGTTCACGCGCGCCTGCCGCGCGCGGCCGACCGGACAGAACACGCCGATTATCGTGCTGACCACCGAGAACGGCGCCGAGATCAAGGCGGAAGGCCGCCGCGCCGGTGCCAGTGCCTGGATGGTCAAGCCATTCGAGCCCAACACCCTGCTCGGCCTCGTCGCGCGCTACCAGAACTGAGGCGGCTTGATGGATCCTCTGGCGGAACTCAAACAGACTTTCTTCCAGGAATGCGAGGAGCTGCTCGGCGCCCTCGAGCAGAAGCTGCAGGCGCTCGACGAGGGCTCGCGCGATCCCGAGGACGTCAATGCCGCGTTCCGCGCCATCCACTCGATCAAGGGTGGGGCCGGGGCCTTCGGCTGCACCGAGCTCGTCTCGTTCGCCCATGTCTTCGAGGCTTCGCTCGACCATCTGCGTTCGGGCCGGGTAGCTCTGGACGATGCCCCGTTCAGCCTGTTTCTGCGCTGTTCGGATGCGGTTTCCGATCTCGTCGCCGCGGCGCGCAACGACGAGCCGGCGCAGGCCCGTCCGGATCTGCTGGCGGCGCTGGAAAAGGTCGGACAGGCCAAGCCGGACGCTCCGGCCGCTGTCAGCGACGAGCCCCCCGGCATCGCCGCGCTCGGCAATCTGCTCGCCATGGTCGAGGCCAAGACCGCGGCGCCGGCCGCATCGGCGCCTGCCGCCGATGATGGCTGGGACGACGAACCCGTCGCCGCCGTCGCCGCGCCCCGGCCCGGCCGGGAGGTCTGCGTCCGGATCAATCCGGACAGCGACCTGTTCCGCCGGGTGATCGAGCCGCGCGTCGTGATCGGCAGCCTGCCGGACGAGGAGATCGTCTCGGTGGCCTGCGATATGAGCCAGGTTCCGGCGCTGGAAGCGCTCGACGTCACCGATTGCCATATGCGTTTCAGCGTACTGCTGCGTACCGAGCTGCCGGTCGAGGAAATCGTCGCCAAATTCGACTTCACCCTCGCCAATGAGGAGTTCGAGGTCGAGGTCATGCCGGCCGCGGCCAATGATGACGGGCTCGACGAGATCGCGCCACCTCCCGAGGTGCCGCAGAACGTCGCCGCGGATCTCTCGGCGATCCTTGCCCGTCTCGGCCCGCCTGTCGCGCCGCTCCCGGCTGCCCCGGAGCCGTCGCCGGCGGCTTCGCTCGCGCCCGCTGCCGTCGCTCCGCCGCCGGTCGCCGCGCCGCGCCCCGCCGCCAAGCCGGCGGCGAACGACGCCGCGGCGGCACGCCAGCGCCAGGCGGTCAGCGTGCGCGTCGATCTCGACCGTATCGATCGGCTGATGAACCTGGTCGGCGAGATCGTGATCACGCAGTCGATGCTGGTCGAATGCGTCCGTTCTCTGCCCTATGACGTCTACGCCAAGACCGCCGAGGGCATCCTGACCCTGTCGCGCCAGACGCGCGAACTGCAGGACCATGTCATGGCGGTCCGCGCCCAGCCGGTGAAGGCCGTGTTCCAGCGCATGCCGCGCCTGGTGCGCGAGCTCGCCCAGACGCTCGGCAAGGAAGTGAAGCTCGTCCTCGAGGGCGAGAATACCGAGGTCGACAAGACGATCATCGAGGAGCTCGCCGACCCGCTGACCCATATGATCCGTAACTCCATGGATCACGGGCTCGAAACGCCGGAGGAGCGCATCGCCGCCGGCAAGAACCCCGAGGGCACGATCAGGCTGATCGCCGAGCATCGCGCCGGCCGGATCGTCATCTCGGTCACCGATGACGGGCGCGGCATCGGTCGCGACAGGCTGTTGGCCAAGGCCAGGTCTCGCGGCCTCGTCGGCGCCGACGAGAGGCTCGCGCCGGAGGAGATCGACCAGCTGATCTTCGCCGCCGGGCTGTCGACGGCCGATGCGGTCAGCGACATCTCCGGCCGCGGCGTCGGCATGGACGTGGTGCGGCGCAATGTCGAATCCCTCGGCGGCCGCATCAGCGTCGATTCCGAGCCGGGCCGCGGCTGCAAGTTCACGCTCGCTCTGCCGCTGACGCTTGCCGTGCTGGAAGGCATGGTGATCCGCTGCGGCGACGATCGCTATGTCATCCCGATCGCCAGCGTGATCGAGACGCAGCATCTCGCCAATACGCCGATCGAAAGGCTGACCTTCGGCCAGGAAGTGCTGCGCTGGCGCGGCGAGGTCACGCCGCTCTACCGGCTCGGCGCGGTGATGGGCTCGTCCGGGACGCGCGACGAGAACATCATCATCATCGCCGAGACGGAGCGCGGCGGAAATGTCGGCATCGCGGTCGACGAGATCGTCGGCCAGCAGCAGGTCGTCGTGAAGAGCCTCGAAGCCAATTACGGCACGGTCAACGGCGCCTCGGCGGCGACGATCCTCGGCGATGGCCTGGTCGCCCTCATCCTCGACGTCGACTCGATGCTGCGCCTGGCGGCGGCCGGCGGTCGCCCAACTGCTCCCGAACTCAAATTGGCTGGATGACCATGACCCTGCAACTCGGCGAAAAGCATTTCACCTCGGCCCAGCCCGAATCGGCCGCGCGCCGGATCGTCACCTTCCGCGTCGGCGACCGGACCTTCGGCATCGATGTCGGCATGGTCCGCGAGATCAAGGGCTGGCAGGCGACGACGCCGCTGCCGCATGCCGCTCCGCATGTGCGCGGCGTGCTCAATCTGCGCGGCGTGATCCTCGCCGTCTACGATCTGCGCACCGCGATTGGACTTGGCGTCACCGATGCGACCGCGACCCATGTCATCGTCGTCGTCGATGTCGAGGACAAGACTGCCGGCCTGCTCGTCGATTCGGTCTCCGACATCGTCGACGTGCCGGTCAGTGCGGTGCGTCCGGCGCCGGATCTGGAGCGCGACGAGCACGGCCTGATCGAGGGACTCGTGCTGCTCGACACCGATATCGTGGCGCTGCTCGACCTCGCGGCGGTGATCAAGGACGGCGGCGACGCCCAGGCCCGGCAGGCACGCGCCAACTGAATCGCCGAGCGATCGCCCAAGGACGCCCGCCACCGCGCCAGAGGAAGCTGTCCGGCCTGCGACCGCCCCGAAGAAACCAACAGAGCCGATGAGCATGATGCCGGCGGGCCTTTCGAAACTGACCTTCAAACTGCCGGCGCTCTTCGCCGGCGGGGCTCTGCTCGCCGCCACCGGGGTCACGATCGCGGTGCAGCAGGCGACTGCGGCGAAGCTTGCAGCGCTCGGCCTCGCCGGTCCGCAGGCCGAAACCGTGACCGCCGCCATGCTCGGCCCGGCGCTGGTCTTCGGCACTGCCGGGATCGCCGTCGCCGCCGGGCTCGGCTGGCTCGTCGCGCGCTCGCTCGCGCGGCCGCTGGTGGCGATGCGCGCGGGCGCCGAGCAACTGGCGCAGGGCAAGGAAGCCGACCTGCCGGAACTTGCGCGTCAGGATGAGGTCGGCGATCTCGCCCGCAGCCTGCAGCAGCTTCAGGACAGCAGCGTCGAAGCCAGCCGGATTCGTGCAGCGCTCGACGGTTGCCGTACCAACATCATGGTCTGCGACGCGCAGGGTCGTGTCGTCTTTGCCAACCGGTCGCTGCTGAAGTTCTTCGCCGAGGCGCAGGACGATTTCCGTATCGCCTTTCCCGGCATTTCCGCCAAGGACATGCTCGGCAAGGTGATGGACGTCTTCCACCACCAGTCGTCCGGCGGGTTCGTGGCCGGCGGCATGCGCTCGCTGCGCTTCGCGCTCGGGCGGCGCACGGTCGCGCTGACCCTGAGCCAGATGGTGCAGGCGGACGGCCGGCTGCTCGGCGCGACCATGGAGTGGCGCGAGCTGACGGACGAGGTCGCGGCAGCCAACGAGGTCGCCGATGTCGTCTCCGCCGCGGCCGAAGGCGACTTCTCGCGGCGTATCCCGCTCGCCG
Organism: Allobosea sp.; assembly: GCF_017308075.1. GTDB lineage: Bacteria > Pseudomonadota > Alphaproteobacteria > Rhizobiales > Beijerinckiaceae > Allobosea. The sequence goes on along the minus strand of NZ_JAFKFX010000030.1, from coordinate 377,042 downwards.
GCAAGTCCGATGCGCTCGCCCGCATCGCCGAGGGCATCAACCAGATCAACGATATCGTCGACAGCGGCGTCGGCGAATTCGCCGAGGTCCTAGCCGGGCTGGCGGAAGGGGATCTGACCCAGCGTGTCGTTGGCGACTATCAGGGCCGGCTCGCCGAACTGAAGCGCGGGCTGAACGAGACGATGGCGCGGCTGGCGCAGACCGTCTCGGGCATCCAGGCGACCTCCGGTCATGTCGCGACCACCGCCGCCGAGATCCGCAGCGGGGCTGCCGACCTCGCCCAGCGTACCGAGGACAGCGCTGCCAGCCTCGAGCAGACCGCGGCGACGACCGAGCAGCTCGCCGCCTCGGTCAAGCAGAGCGCGTCGCGCTCGCGCACGGCGACGGAGCGCGCCGGCGAGGCGATGGGCGTGGCCGAGGCAGGGCAGAAGGTCGTCGCGGACGCGATCCGCGCGATCGAGCGGATCGAGCAGTCCTCGGCGCGGATCTCCGATATCGTCTCGGTCATCGACGGCATCGCCTTCCAGACCAATCTTCTGGCTTTGAACGCCGCGGTCGAGGCGGCTCGCGCCGGCGAGGCCGGCAAGGGCTTCGCGGTCGTCGCCTCCGAGGTCCGCACCCTGGCGCAGCGTTCGAGCCAGGCGGCAAAGGACATCAAGGGGCTGATCGCCGCTTCCAACGAGCAGGTCGCCGACGGGGTTCGTTTCGTGCGCCATACCGGCGATGCGCTGAACCAGATCGTCACCGCGGCGGGGCAGGTGACGAGCACGGTCGCCGAGATCTCCGAGGCCACCGCCGAGCAGGCCGGCGGCATCGCGGAAATGAGCCAGGCCGTGGCGCATATGGACGAGGCGACGCAGCAGAATGCCGCGCTGGCCGAGCAGAGCGCCGGATCGGCGAACAGCCTCGCCAGCCAGATCGAGGCACTGCGGAACCTCGTCGCCTTCTTCCATACCGAACAGGCCTCGAGCCGAGGCCTGCCGATGCCGGCCGTCCCCCATGTGCCTGCGCCGCGCCAGAACTCGGCCTCGCAGCGTCCGGCGCCGGCGACGCCTTCCCGCGGCAGCGACAACCGTTTCCGGCCCGAGCCGCCGCGCCGCAAGGTCGCAGCCGGCGGGCGGCGCGACGAATGGGCGGAGTTTTAAGCGTTGCGGGTGCAGAGTCAGACCATGCTAGCCCCCAGCCCCCCGGCCGAAGCCACCCTGACGCGCGACGATATGGGTTTCGTCGCCAGACTGGTCTACGAGCATGCCGGCATCGTCATCCGCGAGCACAAGGAGGCGATGACGCGCGGCCGGCTGGCCCGCCGCGTCAAGGCACTCGGGATGAGCTCCGTCGCTGAGTACTGCGCCTTCCTGAAGACGCCGGCGGCGATCGACGAGATCCCCGAGCTGATCAACGCCGTCACCACCAACCACACCGCCTTCTTTCGCGAGCGGCATCATTTCGACCATTTGCGCGCTGAGGTCCTGCCACGCCTGATCCAGGAGCGTGCCGCCCGGCGGGGGCGCATCCGGATCTGGTCCTCGGCCTGTTCCTCGGGCGAGGAGGCCTACAGCATCGCCGCCGTTTCGCGCGATGCGATCGGCCATCGCGGCGATCTCGATTTCAGGATCCTGGCGACCGATATCGACACCGACATCCTCGACCGCGCCGCCGCCGGGGTCTATCCGCTCGAACAGTTCGAGCGCCTTCCCGGCGATCTGCGTCCGCTGCTGCGGAACGAGGCCAATCCCATGCGCGGAGAGGCCCGGATCAGCGAGGATCTCAAACGGCTTATCGCCTTCAAGCGGCTCAACCTGATCGAGCCCTGGCCGATGCGCGGCGCCTTCGACGTCGTCTTCTGCCGCAACGTCTTCATCTATTTCGACACGCCGACCAAGGCGGCGATCCTCGATCGCTTCGTCGGGCTCATCCAGCCCGGCGGCTTCCTCTATCTCGGCCATTCGGAATCCCTGCCGCAGCCCCATCCCGGGCTCCGGCTCATCGGCCGGACGATCTACGAGCGCATCCCATGACCCTGGCCCGATCCTCGCGGCGCTATTTCGATCCGCGCTTCGATGCGACCATCATCACGGTCGCGCCGGGCGAGCACGAGATCACCTCGGCGAAGGACGAGATCGTGGCGACGGTGCTCGGATCCTGCATCTCCGTCTGCATGCGCGATCCCCAGGCCGGGGTCGGCGGGCTCAACCATTTCCTGCTGCCGAAGAACAATGGCGGTTCAGACACCCATGCCGGCGAGCGCTATGGCGACACCGCCATGGAGGTGCTGATCAACGGGCTGATGAAGCGCGGCGCAAGGCGCAACCAGCTCGAGGCCAAGGTTTTCGGCGGTGCCCGCGTGCTCTCCGGCGCCACCATGCTGGCGATCGGCGAAGGCAATATCACCTTCGTCAACGAGTTCCTCGCCCGCGAGGGCATCCCGGTCGTCTCCAAGGACGTCGGCGGCACGCGCTCGCGCCGCATCCATTACCAGCCTTCCACCGGCCGTGCCTGGGTCCAGCACGTGCAGCAGGCCGCGCGCGATCCCGAACGGGAGCAGGAGCTCGCTTACCTCAACCGTCTCAAGACCCAGCCGGTGGCGGGCGAAGTGGAGATCTGGTGATGGGCATGCAATCCGCTTCGGCCGGTCCGGTAAAGGTCCTGGTCGTCGACGATTCCGTGCTGATGCAGAAGCTGATGACGCAGATCGTCAACGCGACGCCCGGATTCCAGGTGATCGGCGTCGCCGGCAGCGCCGAGGAAGGCTGGGACGCGATCCAGGAATTGCGGCCCGACATCCTGACGCTCGATCTCGAACTGCCCGGCCGGCACGGGCTGAAGCTGCTCGCCCGCGTGCTGAAGCAGGATCCGCTGCCGGTGCTGATCGTCTCGGCCTTTGGCGGCCCGGGCGCCGACAACACCATCCAGGCGCTGGAGCTGGGAGCGATCGACTTCATCGAGAAGCCGGACGGCACCACCCATACGCTCGAAGGCTTCATGAAGCATGTCGGCACGGCGCTGCAGCGGGCTTCGGCCAGCCGCCGCCTGCTCTTGGCGGCGCGTGCCACGACGCAGGGCGCGGTCGGCGCCAGAACTCCGATCCCGAGTCGCCCGGCCATCTCCCGCGAGATCTGCCGTACGGCCGGCAAGGCGCCGCTGATCGCGATCGGAGCATCGACCGGCGGCGTCCCGGCCGTCCAGGTGGTGATGCGCGATCTCGCCTTCACGCGGCTGCCGATCGTCGTCGTCCAGCACATGCCGGCCGGCTATACCGCGAAGTTCGCGGCCAGGCTCGCGGCGGCGACGGGCCTCGATGTCCGCGAGGCCGCCGATGGCGACCGGCTGAGGCCGGGCATGGCGGTGGTCGCCCCCGGCGGCCATCGCCATCTCGAGATAGAGGAGCGCCGCGGCGAGTTCGTCTGCGTGCTCAGGGAAGGCCCCCTGGTCAGCGGGCATTGTCCTTCCGTCGACGTGATGTTCCACTCGGTGGCGCGGGCCGCCGGCGCCCAGGCCGTCGGCGTGCTGCTCACCGGAATGGGACGCGATGGCGCTGACGGTTTGTTAGCCATGCGCAAAGCCGGGGCCGAAACATTAATCCAAAGCGGCGAGACCTGTGTGGTAAACGGGATGCCGAAAGCCGCGTTCGAGATCGGCGCCGCTGACCGGGCCGTCGCGCTCGACCAGATCGGTGGCGTCGTCGCGGGGCTGATCGGCGACAGGCCGCATCAGCGCACCGCCTGAGGAGAGTGTTATGACAAAGGCGAGAAGCGATTATCGCATCCTCGTGGTGGACGACCAGAAGAGCATGCGCGGCCTCGCGACCTATTTTCTGAAGCAGATCGAGTTCCAGGATATCGACGAGGCCGAGAACGCCCGCGAGGCGCTGATGAAGATGCAGGTCAAGCGCTATGATCTGCTGCTGCTCGACTGGAATATGGACGGGATGAGCGGCATCGACCTGCTGCGCGCCATCCGCTCGGTGCCCGAGCTCAACCAGATCAAGATCATCATGGCGACCTCCGAGCGCTCGGTCGACAAGATGGACGAGGCGACGACCAATGGCGCCGACCATTACGTCGTGAAGCCCTACGAGCTGCGCGACCTCGAAGTCCGCGTGAAGAAGGTCCTGGCCTGCTGAGGCCCGGACCGGATCTTGTTTTTTCCGCGAAGCCCCGGCCGCAAGGCCGGGGCTTCGCCGTCCCTGGCGAGCGGCTGAGGCGGTACCAAAAAACCTGCTCCCGCCGAGGCTGATTTTACATTACAGTGCCTGCCGACCTTGCGGGAGCCAGCCCATGCGCCTCCACCGCCGCCATCTGCTCGCCTTGCTCGCCTGTCCGCTGTTCGCCGAGGTGAAGGCGGCGCAGGGAGAGAACAACGCCTATGCCTTCAGCTTCGACAGGGCGGAGGGTGGCCGGGTCCCGCTCGAAGCCTATCGCGGCAAACCCATCCTGATCGTCAACACCGCGACGCGCTGCGGCCTTGCCGGCCAGTTCGCCGGGCTGGAGCAGCTCTGGCAGCGCTATCGCACCCGCGGGCTGATGCTGATCGCGGTGCCGAGCAATGATTTCGGCGGCCAGGAGCCGCTTGCCGGGGCCGCCATCGCCGAGGCGGTGCGGCAGAGCCATGGCGCGAGCTATCTGATCACCGAGAAGGTCGCGGTGCGCGGCGAGGCGGCCCACCCCTTCTATCGCTGGGCGGCGAGCCAGCGGCCGGCCGAGACCCCGACCTGGAACTTCCACAAATACCTGATCGGCCGTGATGGCAGTCTCGCCGGCAGCTTCAGCTCGCGCACCGACCCGGTCTCGCCCGAACTCGTCCAGGCGATCGGGCAGGCGCTGGAGAAGCGGCGCTGACGAGAAGGCGCGGGCCGGCTCTCAGCCGCGCGCGTAGATGTCCTCGATCCTGACGATGTCGTCTTCGCCTGTATAGGCGCCGACCTGGACCTCGATCAGCTCGAGCGGAATCCGTCCCGGATTCTTCAGCCGGTGCGTGCAGCCGATCGGCAGATAGACCGATTCGTTCTCGTGGATCATGACGGTGCGCTCGTCGACCGTGACTTCGGCCGTGCCCGAGACGACGACCCAGTGCTCGGCCCGGTGGAAATGCTTCTGCAGGCTGAGCTGGCCGCCTTCCTTGACATGGATGCGCTTGACCTGGAAGCGGGCACCGATGTCGATGCGCTGATACCAGCCCCAGGGCCGGTAGATCCGCAGATGCTCGCTGGCTTCGGGTCGGCCGGCGGCCTTCATCCGTTCGACCAGGTTCTTGACCTTCCCGGCTGCCGCCATCGAGGAGACCAGCACGGCGTCGCGGGTCGCGACCACGACGACATCGTCGAGACCGACCACCGTGGTCAGCATCTCGTCGCTGCGCACCAGCGAGCGGCGGCTGTCGATCACCACGGCGCGCCCCTCCAGCACATTGCCGTCGCCGTCCTTGGGCTTGATCTCGTGGATCGAGTTCCAGGAGCCGATATCCGACCAATCGAAGGAGGCGGCGAGCATGCCGGCGAGCTCCGTGCGCTCCATCACGGCGTAGTCGATCGAGATGCTGGTGGCGCGGACGAAGCTGTCCCGGTCCAGCCGCAGGAAGTCGAGGTCTCGTCCGGCCTTTTCAACGGCCGCCTCGGCGGCTTCGAGCACCTCGGGGGCGTGACGCGCGAGTTCGCTCAGCATCGTCCTTGCGGCGAAAAGGAAATTGCCGCTGTTCCAGAGATAGCCTTCGGCGAGATAGCGCGTGGCGAGTTCGAGCTTCGGCTTCTCGACGAAGCGGGCCAGGCGGCTGGCTCCGGGCTCGGCGAGCTCCTCGCCCGGTGCGAGATAACCATAGGCTGTCGAGGGATATGTCGGCGGGATGCCCAGCGTCATGATCAGCCCGGCCGCGGCGAGGCGCGCGGCGCGCTTGCAGTCGCTGCGGAAGGCGGCAGCATCGACGATGAGATGATCGGAGGCGAGGGCGATGCCGATCGCTTCGGGATCGCGCCGACTGGCCAGCACGGCGCCGACGGCGATCGCGGCGGCGGAATCGCGGCGCTCGGGCTCCAGCACGATCTCGCCCTCGATCCCACAGGCGAGCATCTGCTCGGCGGCGATGAAGCGGAAATCGTTGTTGGTGATGACGATCGGCGTGTCGAAGGTCGGGTCGGCCAGCCGCAGCAGAGTCGCCTGAAAGGTCGAGAGCCCGCCTTCGAGCAGCGGGATGAACTGCTTGGGCATGGTATCGCGCGACAGCGGCCAGAGCCGTGTGCCGGCGCCGCCGGCCATGATGAGCGGAATGATCTTGGGCGAAGGCATCTTGCGGTCTCGACGGCGAGCGAAACGGTGTCTGCCTCTCTAGGGCAGCGAAGCTACCATGTCATGAATGGTGCCGATTCTTCAGCCCTTCGGCTTCTGCCCCGGGCGGAAGGCCTGGATCACGGTCGGATCGGTCTCGAGATAGGGGCCTTCGATCAGGTCGATGCAATAGGGGATCGCCGGCATCACCGCGTCGAGGCATTCGGCGATGGCACGCGGGCGGCCGGGCAGGTTGACGATCAGCGATTTGCCGCGGATGCCGGCGAGCTGGCGCGAGAGGATCGCGGTCGGCACCTTGGCGAGGCTGACCTGGCGCATCAACTCGCCGAAACCGGGCATGAGCTTGTCGATCACGTCCTCGGTCGCCTCGGGGGTGACGTCGCGCGGGGCCGGGCCGGTGCCGCCGGTGGTGACGATCAGGCAGCAGCCCTCGACATCGGCGAGCTCGGTCAGTGTGGCTGCGATGCCGGCGCGGTCGTCGGGAATGACGTGCGAGACCGCCTGCCAGGGGCTCGTCAGCGCCCTGCCGAGATAGTCGAGAATCGCCGGGCCGCCTTCATCGGCATAGACACCGGCGGAGGCGCGGTCAGAAACGGTGACGATGCCGATCTTCGCAGGTGACGTCATGGCCTGTCCTCAAACCCGGTAGAAATCGCGATACCAACCGACCATCCGCCCGATCCCCTCGGCCAGCGGCGTATGCGGGCGGAAGCCGACGGCCGCTTCCAGCGCCGAGACGTCGGCGGCGGTGCGCAGCACGTCGCCCGGCTGGCGCGGCTTCATCTCCATGACCGCCTTCCTGCCGACGGCCTGCTCGATGGTCGCGATGAACTCCATCAGCGGCACCGGGGCGGAGTTGCCGATATTGTAAAGCCGCCAGGGCGCCGAGGACGTCGCGGGGCTGGGATCGTCGCCGGACCAGGCGGGGTCGGCGGCGGCGATGGTATCAAGCGTGCGGACGACACCCTCGACGATGTCGCCGACATAGGTGAAGTCGCGCTCGTGCCGGCCTTCGTTGAAGACCTCGATCGGCTCGCCCGCCAGGATCTTCCGGGTGAAGATCATCGGCGCCATGTCGGGCCGGCCCCAGGGGCCGTAGACCGTGAAGAAGCGCAGGCCCGTCGCCGGCAGCCCGTAGAGATGGGCATAGGCATGGGCCATGGCCTCGTTCGCCTTCTTGGTCGCGGCATAGAGGCTGACCGGGTGGTCGGTATTGTCCTCGACGCGGAAGGGCGTGCGCGTATTGGCGCCGTAGACCGAGCTCGACGAGGCGTAGACCAGATGCTCGACGCCGTTTTGGCGACAGCCTTCTAGGATATGTCCGAAACCGGCAAGATTGCTGTCGAGATAGGCTTGGGGATGGGTGATCGAATAGCGCACGCCGGCCTGAGCGCCGAGATGGACGACGCGCTCGAAGCGTCCCTCGGCGAACAGCGTCCGCATGGCTTCGCGGTCGGCGAGGTCGAGCTTTTCGAAGCTGAAGCGATTGTGACCGGCGAGACGCTCCAGGCGCGCCAGCTTCAGGGCGGGATCGTAATAATCGTTGAGATTGTCGATGCCGACGACTTCGTCGCCGCGTTCCAGCAGGACCCTGGCCGTCTCGTTGCCGATGAACCCGGCTGCTCCCGTCACCAGAACGCGCATCGCCTTACCAAGCTGCTCTTGAACGCCACGCGTCGTCTATCGGCCAGTGCGCGGTCCCGGTCAACGCGCCGCGCCGCCGGCCGGGCCGTCTTTGCGGTCGCGCCATTGCCGCAGCAGCAGCCGTCCGCGGGCGGCGAGCCGGGGCAGGGACGAGCCGGTGGGGCCGACCGCGATGATCGCATTCGCCATGGCCTGCCGCTCGCCCCAGGGATAGGCCGAGGCATCGACCCGGTCGCCGGCGCCGCTGTCGAGCCGGAACGGCCCATCGCCGGCAAAGTCGTGGCGCAGCATTTCGATGGCGAGGCCACGGCCGGGCGAGAGCCGGGCGAGGGTTTCGTCATAGGCGATCTTCAGGAAATGCGCCTGTCCGGCGAAATCGAGCAGCACGCCCGCGGCGACCGGCTTCCCGTCGAGTCGGAGCAGGTCGATCCTCGCCATGTCGGCCTCGGCGAAGCGGCTGATCACCTCGCGGAAATAAGCGGCATCGTCCGGAAGCCTCGCCAATGCCGTGCCGTTCGTGCCTTTCCAGCCGGCGGCTTCGAGCGCGAGGAAGTCATCCAGAGCGGTGACGGCGTCGGAGCGGCGATGGCGGCCAAGCTGCAGGGTGCCGGCGCGCTCCAGCATGCGATGCTGCTGCAGGCGCTTCTTGTAGCTCTGGCCCAAAGCGCGGCGCAGATAGCGCTCGGCATCCTCGCCCGGCCGCGGCATCGCCAACGGCCGCTCCCAGCGCTCGAAGCGGTGCAGCCTGCTTCCCGTTTCGGCGCAGGCCGCTGCCAATGCCGTGAAGCCTGCGCCTTCCACAGGCAGCAACGGCAGGCGCAGCAGCTTCGGCAGGTCGGCGGCGCCGGCGAGGAAGCGCAGCAGGGCGAGCGCCGCCGACGCAGCGACCTGCCGGTCGAGCATCGGGGCGGAGGAGACCTCGTAGAGCGGCACCAAGGGCGCCTGCAGCATCGTCGTGAAGCCGGTATGGAGGCTGCGCCGCTTGCCGAAGGCCCAGACGCCGACGAGTTCACCCGCGCTGCCCTCGGCGCAGAGGATGACGATCTCGTCGGCCCGTCGCACGGGCCCCGACAGGGCGGCGACGATGGCGGCCGGCGCCATGTGCAGATTCGGGGCTTCGGCGCGTCGGCACAGATCCGCGAAGGCCGCGGCCATCGCGCCATAGCTCGCAGCGGAAACGCGGCGGACGTCGATCCCTTCGCTCATGTCCGCCTGAAGTCGCGCCGCAGCGACAGCACGAAGGCGATCACCTGCGCGGTTGCGCGGTAGAGTTCTTCGGGAATGGCGTCATCGAGCTCGACGGCGGACAGCGCCTCGGCCAGCAGCGCGTTCTGCTCGATCGCGACCTCATGCTCGCGCGCCGTTTCGACGATCTTCCGGGCGACTTCGCCCCGGCCTTTGGCGGTGACGCGCGGCGCGCCGTGCCCGTCATATTCGAGCGCGACCGCGACCTGCGGGGCGAGTGGCTCGGTCATGAGCGGCGGTCCAGGAACTGGCCGGAAGCGGCCTTGGCCGGGCGCGGCTGGCCGGTGTGCACTTCCAGCGCGGCACTGTCGAAACGGGCCTGGACCAGCGAGGCCTCGAGATCGGGGCCCGCCTGGCGCAGCAGGCGGCTGGTCTCCTCGCGTTCCGCCCAGAAGGAGACGGAGATGGCGCGGCCCTGCAAGGTCACCAGGCCCTGGAGTGCGCCGAGCGGCTCGGCATCGAGCCCGAAGCGAACGCGCCAGATCGGAGCTTCGGGCGTGGCAGCTCCCGGTTGCGGCGGGTCGCGCTCGATCTCGAGCGGCAGCAGCGCGGTACCATTGTGCAAGGCGAGGGGAAGTTCGACGAGCCAGCGTTGCGGGGCTTGCGGCTCGCTGCGGCCGGTCTCCGGCGGCAAGGAGGCGTATTGGGCTAGTGTGATCCGGTCGAGCCCGGATTCTGCCTGTTCGAACAGGGTCTGGGCGATGGCTGCCGGACGCGCAGCCGCTGTCAGGCTGGGCTCCTGTGCCGGCTGCGGCGTCAGCAAGCCGGCACGTGGCATGGCGGGGCGTGAATCGGCGGCGGGCAGCGCCGCGGCGCTCGGGCCGGTCTGCGTTGAGGGACGTGCCGGCGCTGGCTCGCCCTCGGCAGAGCGCAGATCGCGGGCGGGCAGCGCCTGGATGGCCGGCCGCAGCAGGTCGCGTAGGGCCTGTAGCCCGGCCTTGAGATCAGCCTGCGGCAGCCGCGCTTCGCCAATCGCCTGCCGGGCTTCGAGGAAGAGGCCGGAGCGCGCGACGGCGTTGCGCAGGGCGTCTGCGGTGAGCGGCTTGCCTTCGACCGGCAGGCGCTGGGCGAGGATCTGGTCGACCAGGGCGAGCAGCGGTTTTGGCAGGATCAGTGCGACCGAGCCCTGTGCCAGCGCTCCGAGATTGGCGAAGAGCGGGGCGAGGCTGTCCTGCCGGGCGATGGCGGCGCCGAGCAGCGGGCCGGCGATCATGCGCGGTGAGGCGGGGGCGTGCGGGGGCTTGATGCCTGGCGCGGGGATCGCAGCGCTCGCCCGCTGGGCCGGAAGCGGCGAGGCAATTGAAGCGGTCGCGGTCGCGGCGATAGGGGCCGAGATCGATGCCGCGGCGGCGGCTATGGCAAGAGTGGCGCCGGTCGTCGTCACTGGCTGCTGGACGAAAGCTCCGGGGCGCGGCGTCGCAAGTGCCGTCTGGGCCGGTGCGGCGGTTTGGCCCGGGGCCAGAGCAGGCTCACCGGAAGGGGCGGGGCGGCTGCCGATCAGGACGGCCTGCAAGGGCGCGCCGGGCTTGGCCGGCTCGCCGAATCGGAGCAGCAGCGTGGCGCCGGGCTGAAGAGCCGCGTGCCGGGCTTCCGGTCCTGCCAGCAGGAGCGCGATCTTGACGCCGTTGACGAGCGCGGTGGCGTTACCCTGGCCGTCGAGCGACAGCAGCCTGGCCTCGACCGTATTGCCCGCTTTCAGGCCCGCGCTGTTCAGCGCCGCGAGCAAGGTCGCGAAGTTCTGGCTCTGCGCGAGCGTGGCGAGGTTCGCCTGGATGGTCGGCTGAACGGGCATGGGCAGAGCCTGTCACGAAAGGTTGAGGATTTCCTTGCGCAAGGTCGCCCTGCGCCGGTCGCGCTGGTGCGGGCGCGGCGTATCGGGCAGGTTTCCCGTCCCCCATGGAGATCGCCATGAATTATCGCCAGCTCGGCCGTTCCGGCCTCAAGGTCTCGCCGCTCTGCCTGGGCACGATGATGTTCGGAGGGGCGACGCCGGAAGCGGAGTCGCGCGCCATCATCGACCATGCCGCCGCGGCCGGGATCAACTTCATCGACACGGCCGACGCCTATTCCGACGGGCGTTCGGAGGAGGTCGTCGGGCGCGCCATTGCCGGCAAGCGTCATGACTGGGTGCTGGCGACCAAGGCGGCCAATCCGATGGGGCCGGGGCCGAACCAGCGCGGGCTCTCGCGCAAATGGCTGCTCCAGGCCTGCGATGCCAGTCTGAAGCGCCTCGGCAGCGATTTCATCGACATTTACTACCTCCACAAGGAGGATCACGAGACGCCGCTTTCCGAGACGGTACGAGCCGTCGGTGATCTCGTGCGGCAGGGCAAGATCCGCCATTTCGGCGTCTCGAATTTCCGCGCCTGGCGCGTCGCCGAGATCTGCCGGCTCTGCGACGAGCTCGGCATCGACCGGCCGGTGGTCAGCCAGCCCTATTACAACGCGATGAACCGCATGCCGGAAGTCGAGCACCTGCCGGCCTGCAGCTATTATGGGCTCGGCGTCGCCAGCTATTCGCCGCTGGCGCGCGGCGTGCTGACGGCGAAATACGAGCCCGGTCAGGCGCCGCCGGAAGGCACGCGGGCAGGGCGCGCCGACCGGCGCCTGATGCAGACAGAATGGCGCGAGGAATCGCTGGTGATCGCCCGGCAGATCCGCGACCACGCCGCGGCGCGCGGCATGACGCCGGTGCAGTTCGCGGTGCTCTGGGTGCTCAACAACAAGCTGCTGACGGCGGCCGTCGCCGGGCCGCGCACCATGGAGCAATGGCAGGGCTATCTCTCGGCCCTCGATGCCGCGTTCAGCGCCGAGGACGAGGCTTTGATCGACGCGCTGGTGCCGGCCGGCCATCCCTCGACGCCGGGCTATTCCGACCCGGCCTATCCGCTGGAGGGGCGGGTGGCGCAGACGAGGTGAGGGCGCTCCACTTTTCCCTTTTCCCTGAGGGTGAAGTGGCCCGAAGGGCTGGGTTGTGGGGGCGGCCTTTCCGTCATGCTCGCCCTTGTGGCGAGCATCCACGGCTTGAATGTTGTATGCGTCAAAGGAAGACGTGGATGGTCGGGACAAGCCCGACCATGACGCGGGGAGGTCGCGCGACCCCGGAATTTGCCTCCGCCTTAGGGATGCAGCTTCAGACCCTTGATCGCCTTGTCGACGGCCTTGCGCTCGCCATGGAGGGCTAGGCCGACGAGGTCGAGCGCCTCGGTCGCGACCTCCTCGACCGCGGCGCGGTTGGCCTCGTCATGGCCGGTGGCGAAGAGCTCGCGCGTGTAGAGCGAGGGGCGCAGGCCCGCCTCGCCGGCGCGGTGCAGCACGCGGGACAGATCGGTGGAGGAGGCGGCAAAGACCAGCACAGGCTGGCGGATCAGCGGGCCGTAGACCTTTCCCGAGCCGTCGCGGTAGGCTTCCCCGCCGAGTTCGGGCGTGGCGGCGACGAGCCCGCCCGAGAGGAAGCAGGCGACGTTGAGCTTCTGCCAGCTGGCGAGCTCCGCGTGGACGATGCCGGCAATCTTGGTGTCGAAGCGCATGACGGGCACGATAGGGCGCGGGTGGCCGGCTGGTCTTGAACGTTCGTGCGTTGCGGGCGACTGGATTCGCACGGCGCCGGACGAGGCCGGTCCCGAGCGGATCGAGGCCTTTTTCGACGACCACGCCTATGATCCGCACCGGCACGACACCTATGCGATCGGCTATACTCTGAGCGGCGTGCAGAGCTTCGATTATCGCGGGGTGAAGCGCGATTCGACGCCGGGCGACCTGATCGTCTTGCATCCCGACGAGCTGCATGACGGGCGGGCCGGCATGGCCGGCGGCTTTCGCTACCGCATGGCCTATGTCGAGCCGGGGCTGATCATGCGGGCGCTCGCCGGCCGGGCGGGCGGCACGCCCTTCGTCCGCGATGCGGTCTGCCGCGATGGCAGATTGCTGCGGGCGCTGATCGGCCTGCTCGGCGATCTCGACCATGCGCTGGAACCGCTGGAGCGCGATGCGGCGATCGGCGAGCTCGCCGAGGCGCTGCTGGCGCTCGACCCGTCCTGCGCGCTGTGCCGGCCGGAGACACCGGCCGAGCGGGCCTGCGTCCTGGCGCGCGACTTCCCGGCTGACAATCTCGACGAAGCCGTCGACTCGCAGAGGCTGGAAGCCGTCACGGGGCTCGACCGTTATGCGCTCGCCCGGCATTTCCGCCGCCGCTACGGCACCAGCCCGCATCGCTATCTGGTGATGCGCAGGCTGGAGCGGGCGCGGGCGCTGATCCGGCAGGGGCAAGGGCTGGCCGATGCCGCCGCGGCGAGCGGCTTTGCCGATCAGTCCCATATGACGCGGCGTTTCCGGCAGGCCTACGGGCTTTCGCCGGGGCGCTGGCGGGCGATGCAGGCCGGTGCGACGGACCCGGCCGCCTGAGCGCTGTCAGTTCAGGACGCAGAAGCCGCCGACCACTACCTGCGAGCGGCACCAGACCCGCGGCTCCTCGGCGGAACTCAGCCGCAGCGGCACGGTCGCGCTCGCCGCAACCTGGCTCGGGCTGCTGGCGTAGGGCGGTCGGGCCGAGGCAGGCTGGCCGGCCTGTCGGCTGCGCAGGCCGGGGGTCACGATGAGGGAGCCGTCACGGTTCGCCGGGCGCGCCTGGCTTTCATGCGAACGGCTGCCGTTGGACCTGAACTTGGCAGCTTCGGCGCTGGCCGGAGCGAGCATGACGGCGAGCACGGCGACTGCAAGGGCGCGGATCATCGAAAGCTCCATCGACTGCCGGCGACGGTGCCGGAGATCGATGCGCTTGCCCAGAAAAGCTTCGATTCAATCTGAGCAAGGCGTTAAGCGCACCGGCCGAACCCGCCCGCTTCAGCTCCTGGCCTGCGTCAGGCCATCCCAGGCCGACATCGCCGCTCTTGCGATCGCTTCCAGCTCGGGCCGGGTCGCGCCGTCGCGCGCCCGGATCGACATGCCCTGCTGCACCGTGACGTAGAACGAGGCGATGGCGGCTAGGTCGGATGCCGCCGGCAGTTCGCTCGCCTCGACCGCGCGACGCAGCCGCGCCTCGATCATCGCCTGGGCCTCGGCTCTCGCATCGCGCAGTGCCGTGCAGGTCTGTGGGCTCGTGCCGGCGCCATGGATCACCGAAAGCACGACCATGCAGCCGGCCGGTTTGCCGGGACGCGTGAAGAGCGCCGCGGAGCGCATCAGATAGGCCTCGACCGCCGCTTTCGCGCTCGGGGCGTCGGCGATCTGCCGGCCGAGCTCGACTCCGTCGCCTTCTTCATAAAGCGCCATCGCCTCGCGATAGAGCGCATCCTTGCTGCCGAAAGCGGCGTAAAGGCTCGGCGCGTTGATGCCCATCGCGGCGGTGAGCTCGCTCATCGAAGTGCTCTGGAAGCCTTTCTCCCAGAACAGCATCATTGCGTGGCGCAGTGCCTCGCCCCGGTCGAAGCTGCGTGGTCGGCCGCGTTCCGCCAAGTCGAACTCCTTTTTGTAGCAGTCGGTAAATAATCTGCTTGACGCAAGGCGGCAAGCGCATCACCTATTATGTATCATTCGATACATAATAGGTGATGCGATGATGAGGATGACCGGGAAGAAGGCGCTGGTGACCGGCGGCAGCCGCGGTATCGGGGCTGCGACGGCGCTGCGGCTGGCGCAGGAGGGGGCCGATGTCGCGATCACCTATGAGCGCGCCCGCGACAAGGCGGAGGCGGTGGTCGGGCGGATCCGAGCGCTCGGCCGCAAGGCGATCGCGCTGCAGGCCGACAATGCCGATGCCGAGGCGCTGAAGGCTGCGGTCGAGGGCGCCGCGCATGAACTCGGCGGCCTCGATATTCTCGTCAACAATGCCGGCATCTGGCATTATGGCGAGGTCGGCGGCTGGAGCCTGCAGGAGATCGACGCGATCCTTGCGGTCAATGTCCGGGCCGTGATCATCGCCTCGCAGGCGGCTGCCGCGTATCTGCCAGAGGGTGGGCGCATCATCACCACCGGCTCCTGCCTCGCCGAGCGCGTGACCGAGCCCGGCATCGCGCTCTATGCGATGAGCAAGGCGGCGCTGGTCGGCTTCACCAAGGGGCTGGCCCGTGATCTCGGGCCGCGCGGCATCACCGTCAACGTCGTCCATCCCGGCTCGACCGATACCGACATGAACCCGGCCGCCGGCGAGCAGGCCGAGGAGCAGCGCGCCCGCATGGCGATCCCACGCTTTGGCAAACCGGAGGATATCGCCGGCCTCATCACCTATCTGGCGAGCGAGGAGGGGCGTTTCGTCACCGGTGCGGGGCTCACCATCGATGGTGGGGTGAACAGCTGAGACAGGCGGCGAGCCGCCGGGGCGTTTCGAGGCCATCGCGGCCGCGGTCGTCCCGGGGGACTTTCTTGACGGTTCCTTGCGATATCATCCGTGGTTTCGGGGATCGATCTAACCGGCCGCTAAACTTGGCATGCCAGGGTGCCGTGTCGGAGCGGAGCCTTGCAGAGCATGTCGGAATTCGCGAGATCGGCCGAGGGCCGTGCCTCTTCTCGCCTGGACTGGGTCGATACGGCCAGGGGCTTCTGCATCATCCTGGTCGTACTGATGCATGTCGCCGGCGGCCTCCAGATCGCGCTGGAGCGTGAGAGCTGGATCGGCCCTTTCATCGATTGGGCCAAGCAGTTCCGGATGCCGGGCTTCTTCCTGCTCTCGGGATTGTTCGCCTCGCGGCTGATCGGGAAGAGCTGGCCGGAATTCCTCGACCGGAGGATCGTGCCGCTGGTCTATCTCTACCTGCTCTGGCTGGCGATCCATAGCCTGCTCAAATTCCGGAGCTGGGGCGAGGGTGATGCGGCTGCTCTGTTCGGCTCCTATGCGCTGGGGCTGATCCAGCCCTTCGGCCTGCTCTGGTTCATCTATCTGCTGGCCGTCTTCTTCGTGGTGACCAAGGCGATGCGCGGCTATCCCCTGGTGACCTGGCTGGTTGCCGCGGCGATCGCGACCGTGCCGGTGACGACCGGCTGGCTGCTCGTCGATGCGTTCGCGGCTTATTTCGTCTTCTTCCTGAGCGGGGCGCTGTTCACCCCTGCGATCTTCCGCTTCGCCGACTGGGTTCGCGAGCATCGCACCGCCGCGCTGAAGCTCTGGCTCGTCTGGGCGGCGGCGAGCGCCTTGCTGGCCGGCCTCTTCGGCTATCAGACGCTGCATGAGACGTTCGCGGCCGATCTGGTGCTCGGCCATGCCGGCGCACTCGGCGTCATCGCCTTTTCGGCCCTGTTCGCCGGGCATCTCGGCTGGATCGCCTATTGCGGCCGCAATTCCCTGCCGATCTACCTCGCCTTCTTCATTCCGATGGCGGCGACGCGCATCGCGCTGATCCGGACGGATCTGGAGTTCGACGTCGGTACGGCATCGTTGCTGCTCACGCTGCTCTGCGTCGCGCTGCCGCTGGTCCTGCATCGGCTCGTCGGGGGAACGATGCTGCGCTTCCTGTTCGAGCGCCCGCGCTGGTTCAGGTTGAGCTTCGCGGGCAGACGCAGCGCTGAAGCCGCGGCGCACAGATCGGCGGCCATAATGGAAGGCCGCTCCGCATTGCCGCTCAAGAGCCCGGCAGAACGATGATCGTCGGCTTCGCCGGCAGCGAGGCCTTCGACAACACGATCTGCGACTGCTCGCGCCGCTCGACCGGCCAGAGGTCCTGCGAGCGAGCGAGGAAGCGGTTGAGCGTGCCGCCACCGAAGAAGTGCATCGGGATCATCACCCGCGCCTGCAGCGATTTCAGTACGTCGAGCATGCCTTCCTGGTCGAGCGTGTAGCTGCCGTCGACCGGGAAGAGCACGATGTCGACCCGGCCGAGCGCGCGCAAATGGCCGGGCTCCAGCGGATGGTGGAGATGGCCGAGATGGGCGATGCAGAGCTCGCCGATCTCGAAGACGAACATCGAATTGCCGTCGAAATCGGTGCCGCCGGAATAGGTGCGGATATTGGTCGGGACATTGCGCACGCGCAGGTCGCCGAAGGTGACGTCATGCTTCGCGGCGCCGGCGCCGCTCTGGTCCCAGCCGGGCAGGACGCGCTTGATCGCCGGGTCCGGCGCTCGCGAATAATGCGTCGAATGGGCCTTGTTCATCGTGGCGATGTCGGGCGTCGCTGTCGGGCGGACATAGTCGTTGTAATCGGTCGCCGCCTTCACCCCACCCGGCGTCTCGATCAGGAAGGTGGCGTGGCCGACGAAGGTGAGGCGGACCTCGCCCTTGCCGAGATTGGCGAGGCTGATCGGCAGGCGGCTTCGCGCCATCTCCGGACGGCAGCCGGGCTCACCGGTCTCGGAGCGGACAGGCGAGGCAAGCAGAACCGCTGCCGCCAGCATGGCGAGGCCATGTCGCAAGAGAGTGTCCGACAAGCCCATCGCAAGCGCTCCGTCTCTGCCGACATGGCAGAGCTTCAGGCAAAAGCCGGGCCGTGAAAAGTCCGGCGGCGCGCTCTGGCGGTTTCGTGACTTCGCCTGCTTCAGCCGGTCCGGACCGTCACCGTCGCATCGGCGAGGCGGCGGTACAGGGTCTTGCGCCGCAGCAGCGGCACCCAGTCGTAGAGGAACATCTCGGCCGGCCGCCAGATCACCACCCAGCCGACGATGACGAGGCTCTCCTGGACGACCCGCATGAACGCGCCTTCGAAGGCCTGAGTCAGCAACCAGATCAGCGCCATGCAGAGCGAGAGCCCGGCCAGGCCGATCAGGAAGGCGAGGCGCCCGTCGTGGAAGAGTTGGCGGATGGCGCGGGCTTCGTCGCGCTCCTTGGTCCGGAACCAGCCGGTGATCGCGGCTGGAATATGGGCGGCGGGATCAGGTGCCGAACCGGATGATTGCAGGTGGACCACGATCTCGATCGGCTGCTTCTTCGGCAACTCCTCCGCCCATTCGACGATGTAGTGCTCGGCCTCGGCCGAGAGATCGCGCTCGCGGAAGGGAAACGGGTCGAGATTGTTGAAGAGCTGCGCACCGTCGGTCAGGCGCAGTTCGATCACGCCCTTGCTGTTCGAAGCCGCCACCGCCAGTCCCTCCGCCCTCGCAGCGTTCATAGGCGGCGGCGCGGCTCGGCGGAAGCGCGCGTTGCGCTCTGTGCGCCCGGCGAGGCATCGCGCGCCGGTTGCGGCCCGCTGCCCCT
Organism: Allobosea sp.; assembly: GCF_017308075.1. Classification (GTDB taxonomy): domain Bacteria; phylum Pseudomonadota; class Alphaproteobacteria; order Rhizobiales; family Beijerinckiaceae; genus Allobosea. The sequence continues at coordinate 358,755 of NZ_JAFKFX010000030.1, read as the reverse complement.
GTCGCTACATACGCGGCAGATTTCCCGAAAGCCTCAGGCCATCACGCCCGGAGCGGAGTTCGCACCTCTATGTCTCGTCAGTTCATCTACCATATGCGCGGCCTGTCCAAGACCTATCCGGGCGGCAAGCAGGTCCTGAACAACATCCATCTGTCCTTCTATCCGGACGCCAAGATCGGCGTGCTCGGCGTCAACGGCGCCGGCAAGTCGACCCTGCTCAAGATCATGGCCGGCTTCGACAAGGAATGGACTGGTGAGGCCTGGGTCGCGGACGGCGCCCGTGTCGGCTACCTGCCGCAGGAGCCGAAGCTCGACGAGAGCCTGAACGTCCGCGACAACGTCATGCTCGGCGTCGCGCCCCAGAAGGCGATCCTCGACCGTTACAACGAACTCGCCATGAACTATTCGGACGAGACCGCCGACGAGATGACCAATCTCCAGGACGAGATCGAGGCCAAGGGCCTGTGGGATCTCGATTCCAAGGTCGACCAGGCGATGGACGCGCTGCGCTGCCCGCCTGACGACTGGGCGGTCGACAAGCTCTCGGGCGGCGAGCGTCGCCGCGTCGCGCTCTGCAAGCTGCTGCTGGAGCAGCCGGAACTGCTGCTGCTCGACGAGCCGACCAACCATCTCGACGCCGAGACCACCGCCTGGCTCGAAGGCCATCTGCGGACCTATCCGGGTGCGATCCTGATCGTCACCCACGATCGCTACTTCCTCGACAACGTCACCAGCTGGATCCTCGAACTCGATCGCGGCCAGGGCATCCCCTATGAGGGCAACTACTCGGCCTGGTCGGTGCAGAAGCAGAAGCGCCTCGAACAGGAAGGCCGCGAGGACGTCGCCCGGCAGAAGACGCTGGCGCGCGAGCAGGAATGGGTCTCGGCCTCGCCGAAGGCCCGCCAGGCCAAGAGCAAGGCCCGTATCCAGCGCTATGACGAGCTGGTGCAGAAGGCCTCGCAGAAGGGCCCGGACACCGCCCAGATCATCATCCCGATCGCCGAGCGGCTCGGCAACAACGTCGTCGATTTCGAGGACCTGTCGAAAGGCTTCCAGGACAAGCTGCTGATCGACGGCCTGACCTTCAAGCTGCCGCCGGGCGGCATCGTCGGCGTGATCGGCCCCAACGGCGCCGGCAAGACCACGCTGTTCAAGATGATTACCGGCGCCGAGAAGCCCGATGCCGGCACGATCAAGATCGGCGAGAGCGTCCAGCTCGGCTATGTCGACCAGAGCCGCGACTCGCTCGACGACAAGAAGAATGTCTGGGAAGAGATCTCGGGCGGCAACGACATCATCTATCTCGGCAAGCGCGAGATCAATTCGCGCGCCTATTGCTCGGCCTTCAACTTCAAGGGCGGCGACCAGCAGAAGAAGGTCGGCTCGCTCTCGGGCGGTGAGCGCAACCGCGTCCACCTCGCCAAGATGCTGAAGTCCGGCGCCAACGTCCTGCTGCTCGACGAGCCGACCAACGACCTCGACGTCGACACGCTGCGCGCGCTCGAAGAGGCGCTGGAGGATTATGCCGGCTGCGCTGTGATCATCAGCCACGATCGCTGGTTCCTCGACCGCATCGCGACCCACATCCTCGCCTTCGAGGGCGACAGCCATGTCGAGTGGTTCGAGGGCAATTTCGCGGACTATGAGGAAGACAAGAAGCGCCGCCTCGGCATCGACTCCACGATCCCGAAGCGGATCCAGTACAAGAAGTTCACGCGCTGAGGCAAAAGCTCGCCGCCGCTCCCGCGTCTCCCGGAAGGTAGGCGGAGCGGCGGTTGCGCAATGGTGTCGGCTTGCCAGCGCGGCGTAAGGGCCTGACGCCCTATCCGGCCGGATGCACAGACAAAAAGACCGGCGGCGCTTTCGGCGCGGCCGGTCTTTGCTTTTCGGAGCCCGCGACTGCGCCGGCTTCGGCAGGCGTCAGCCGGCGGCAAGCCGCCGCAGCGCCTCTTCGCGCCCGCCGACGAGGATGTTCTCGTCGATCGTGTTGATGTCGCGCTTGCCGCAGAGCGCCATGGTGACGTCGAGTTCCTTGCGGATGATGTCGAGGCAGCGGGTGACACCGGCCTCTCCCATGGCGCCGAGGCCATAGAGGAAGGCGCGGCCGATGAAGGTGCCGTGTGCGCCGAGCGCCAGCGCCTTGATGACGTCCTGCCCCGAGCGGATGCCGCCATCGAACAGGATCTCGGTGCGCCCGCCGACCGCATCGACGATCGCCGGCAGGGCCTCGATCGAGGACAGGGCGCCGTCGAGCTGGCGGCCGCCATGGTTGGAGACGATCAGCGCATCCGCACCGCTCTTCACGGCGAGCTCAGCATCCTCGGGATCGAGGATGCCCTTCAGGATCAGCTTGCCGCCCCATTGGTCCTTGATCCACTGCACGTCGTCCCAGTCGAGCTGCGGGTCGAACTGCTCGGCGGTCCACGAGGAGAGCGAGGACAGGTCGCCGACGCCCTTGGCATGGCCGACGATGTTGCCGAAGGTCCGGCGCGGCGTGTCCAGCATCTGCAGGCACCAGCGCGGCTTCGTCGCCAGATTGATCATGTTGGCGATGGTCGGCTTCGGCGGGGCCGAGAGGCCGTTGCGGATGTCCTTGTGGCGCTGGCCGAGGATCTGCAGGTCGAGCGTCAGCACCAGCGCCGAGCAGCCGGCGGCCTTGGCGCGCTGGATCAGCCGGGCGATGAAGTCGCGGTCGCGCATCACATAGAGCTGGAACCAGAAGGGCGAGCCGACATGGTTGGCGATGTCCTCCAGCGAGCAGATGCTCATCGTGGAGAGCGTGAAGGGGACGCCGGCCTTGTGTGCGGCGCGGGCGGCGAGGATTTCGCCATCGGCGTGCTGCATGCCGGTCAGGCCGGTGGGAGCGAGCGCGACCGGCATCGAAACGGGCTGGCCGATCATGGTCGAGGCCAAGGTGCGGTTGGTCATGTCGACAGCGACCCGCTGGCGCAGCTTGACCTTGGCGAAGTCGGTCTCGTTGGCGCGGTAGGTGCCCTCGGTCCAGGCCCCTGAATCGGCGTAGTCGTAGAACATGCGCGGCACGCGGCGCTTCGCCTGGATACGCAGGTCTTCGATGGTCAAGAGCTGGGCCATGGTCGCCTCATCGCGCATTGTCGTCGCCCCGCTCGGTCGCATGGAATGTCGCGGGAGGCAACCGCAGCGTCATGTCACGCCGAGATAGCGGCCCGGCTTGTGGTTGATCGCGAGGTTGAGATTGAGCACGAAGGCGCCGACCAGCGACAATGCCACCTTGTCCAGCGGCAGCACGAAAGCGGCGGCGGCGAGGATCGCGGCATCGATGCCGAGTTGGACCCAGCCGGCGCGCAGCCCATGGCGCTCCTGCAGATAGGCGGCGAGCACGTTGACGCCGCCGAGCCCGGTGCGGTGCCGGAACAGCACCAGCATGCCGATGCCCATCAGCGAGCCGCCGGCGATCGCTGCATAGAAGGGCTCGACCTGTTCGATCCGGATCAGTTGCGGCGTCGCCCAGCTCAGGCCCGAGACCAGCGCGACGGCGAGGAAGGTTCGCAGCGTGTAGGCGCGGCCCATGCGCAGCAGGGCAAGCCAGTAGAAGGGCAGGTTCAAAAGGAAGAAGCCGGCGGAGAAGGACGGGCCGCCCGCCGCCTCGACCAGGAGCGCGAGGCCGGCGAGGCCACCGGTTACCAGCGTCGCCTTGGCGTAGAGCGCGACGCCCAGGCTGATCAGCATGGCGCCGAGCAGCATCGCGATTGCGTCTTCATAAAAGCGGTGCCGATTCGCCGCGCCCGTGCCGATCGTCATCTTTGCCATCCGTCGACGCGTCGCGCTTCAGCTTCCGTTCATGGCCCGGCGGCGAAGCAATGGTTGAGCCATCCGCGCCGATCCTGTACCGGGCGCCCGACCTTCCGAGCAAGCACAAGGCTTCGACATGATTCTGCGGCTCTTTGCTGCACTCCTGACCTGCGGCTTCGCCACCATCGCTTTCGCCCAGCAGGGGGTCGGCTGGAAGACCGGCCCCGAGGCCGCCGCGATCGAGCGCAAGGTCGATGCGCTCATCGGCAAGATGACGCTGGAGGAGAAGGTCGGCCAGCTCCACCTCTCCGGCCGCGGCGAGGGCTTCGACATCAATCAGGTCAAGGCCGGCCGGATGGGTGCGGTGATGAACTTCGTCGTGCCGCAGGAGGTCCGGCAGGTCCAGGAAGCGGTGCGCCAGTCGCGGCTGAAGATTCCGCTGATCATCGGGCTCGACGCGGTCCACGGCTTCTCGACCTATTTTCCGCTGCCGCTCGGCCAGGCGGCGAGCTGGAACCCGCAACTGATCGAGCAGGCGGCCTATTGGACCGGGCGCGAGGCGAGCGCCGCCGGCATCAACTGGACCTTCGCGCCGATGGTCGACATGTCGCGCGATCCGCGCTGGGGCCGGGTGCTGGAAGGCGCCGGCGAGGACGTCCATCTCGCCAGCGTCGTCGCGGCGGCGCGCACAAGCGGCTATCAGCGCGGCGGGGTGGCGGCGAGCGTCAAGCATTTCGTCGGTTATGGCGCGGGCGAGGCCGGGCGCGACTACAATTCGACCTGGATTCCGCTGAGCCAGCTACACGATCTGCACCTGCCGCCCTTCAAGGCCGCCTTCCAGGCCGGCGCGATGACGGCGATGGCGGCCTTCAACGCGCTGAACGGCATGCCGGCCACGGCCCATCGCGGCATGCTGACCGACCTCCTGCGCGGCAAATGGGGCTTTCGCGGTTTCGTAACCTCGGATTTCGGCTCGATCACCGAATTGCGCCTGCACGGCATCGCCAAGGACGATGCCGAGGCGGCGCGCAAGGCGCTGCTCGCCGGCATCGACATGGACATGATGGGCGACGTCTATCACAAGCACCTCGCCAATGAGGTGAAGGCCGGACGGGTGCCGGTGAAGGCCCTCGACGAGGCGGTGCGACGCGTTCTCCGGGTCAAGTACCATCTCGGCCTGTTCGAGCGCGGCGATGTCGACGTCGCTGCAGCGCCCTCGCTGATGCAGACGGAAGAGGCCCGCAAGGTTGCGCGGCAGGCGGCGCGCGAGGGCGTCATCCTGCTCAAGAACGACAAGGCGACGCTGCCGATCGCGCCTTCGGTGAAGTCGGTCGCGGTGATCGGCGCCATGGCGGTGCCTGAGGACGAGCGGGTCTGGACCGATCCGGCCGGTCTCGGCCGCCGCCTGGTCCAGCCGCTGCCGGATGCGCTGCGCGAGCAGCTGCCGGCCGATGTCACGGTCGCTTACGAACCCGCCTTCACCAGGAATTGCGGCACCGAGTTCAAGGACAAGGAGGCGGCCGTGAAGGCTGCTGCCGCCGCGGACCTCGTCGTCGCCATGCTCGGCGAGGATTGCGAGTTCATGGGCGAGGGCGCCTCGCGCACCGATCTCGGCCTGCCGGGCGTGCAGCAGGAGCTGCTCGCGGCGCTGGTTTCGACCGGCAAGCCGGTGGTGCTGGTCCTGGCGACGGGGCGGCCGCTGGTCCTCACCTGGGCCGACAAGCATGTCGCGGCGATCGTCCAGACCTTCCATGGCGGCACCGAGGGGCGCGCGGCCATCGCCGAGGTGCTGGCCGGCAAGGTCAATCCCGCCGGACGGGTGCCGATGAGCTTCCCGCGCTCGGTCGGGCAGATTCCAGTCTATTACGACCAGTTGCCCACCGGCCGGCCGCAGAAGATCCGCCAGCGCTATGAATCGATCTTCATGGACGAGGCCAATGAGGCGCTCTACCCGTTCGGCTTCGGCCTGTCCTATAGCCGCTTCACCTATGCCAATCCGCGTGTCTCGCGCGAGAAGGTGGCGATGAACGGCGCCGTCGAGATCGCCGTCGAGGTGAGCAACCGGAGCGAGCGCGACGGGCAGGAGGTGGCTCAGCTCTATGTTCGCCAGCCTGTGGCCGAGCGGTCGCGGCCGCTGCGGCAGCTCAAGGGCTTCGAGAAGGTCTTCCTGAAGGCCGGTGAGACGAAGACGGTGACCTTCCGGCTCGAGGCCGGCACGCTCGGCGCCCATGACGACGCCGGCCGTTACCGGATCGATCCCGGGTTGGTCGAAGTCTATCTCGGCGGCTCGTCTCTGGCCGAGGCTAAGACCCGGTTCGAACTCACGAAACCCTGAAGGGGGTCCACTTTAATTGCCAATGCTTTGATCTCGACAAGCATTCGTTTTCGGTCAATTCTCGATTGGCGCGGCCCCTGGAGAGCAAGTCTCCAGGGGGCCTCGCGAGACCATGGATGCTCCAAAGGATGCGGCGATGGCGACCGGAACCGTGAAGTGGTTCAATACCGAGAAAGGCTTTGGCTTCATTCAGCCCTCTGATGGCGGCAAGGACGTGTTCGTGCACGTCACGGCCGTCAAGGAAGCGGGGATGTTGACGCTGACCGAAGGACAAAAAGTCTCGTTCGAGCTCAAGACCGAACGGGGCAAAACAGCGGCCGGCGCGCTCAAGCTGCTCTGACCGGCTGGCCCATGAGAACGGCGAGGCCCCCGCCGCCCCGGCCGCGATGACGGCCGTGCTCGCAAGCGGCAGGCTTGCGGCAGTCCTGCGGACGGTGCAGGCGGCGCGCTTCGGTGCGGCCTTCATCACGGCGCCCGTCCGTCACATCGATCTCGATCATCATGGCATCCCCGGCAGCCGCCATTACGGCGCGTTTCGTCGCGCCGGGGCGCGCGAGCCCTGGCTGCCGCGCGGGATAACGCTGCGCAACGATCGCCAGCTGTCGGCGCTGTGTCCGGACGAACTCGCCGAGGTCGCCGCCGCGCTCGCAATCGAAGCGCTGCCGCCGCAATGGCTCGGCGGCAACCTCCTGGTCGAGGGGCTGCCGGGGTTTTCGCGGATCATGCCCGGCAGTCGCCTCGCGATCGGCGGCGCCTGGGGCGGCAAGGGGCGCTTCGACGGCACGGCTGTGCTTCGGGTCGAGGCCTATAACGCGCCCTGCCGGCTGTCGGGACGAGCCGTCGCGGCTGCCGCCGGCCGGCCGGAGTTGGAGTTCGCCTTCGTCAAGGCGGCGGCGCGCCTGCGCGGTCTCGTGCTCTCGGTCGATCTGCCGGGGCAGATCGCGCCCGGCGACCCGGTCGTCCTGCTGAAGCCGATGCAGGGCTGAACGGGGCCGGCGCTATCGCGCAAAGCGCCTTGCGCCGGCGACGCAGGCCACCACGGCGATCGAGGTCGCCACCATCTGCCAGCCCACGGTTTCGCCGAGCAGCAGCGCCGCCAGCAAAAGCCCGAAGAAGGGTTGCAGCAACTGCAGTTGGCCGACCGCGGCGATGCCGCCCTGGACCAGGCCGCGATACCAGAAGACGAAGCCGATCAGCATGCTGAACAGCGAGACATAGGCGAGGCCGAGCCAGGCCGGGATGCCCGCCTGCGCGAAGGAGGCCGGCAGTGTCAGCAATGTGAGCCCGGCCATGATCGGCAGGGACAGGACCAGCGCCCAGGAGATTACCTGCCAGCCGCCGAGATGGCGCGAAAGGCGGGCGCCCTCAGCATAGCCGAGGCCGCAGGCGATGATGGCGGCGAGCATCAGGAGATCGCCGACGGGCGAGGCGGCGAAGCCTTGCGTCCAGGCGAAGCCGACGACGCAGAGGCTGCCGAAGCCGGCGAAGACCCAGAAGGCTGGTCGCGGACGCTCGCCGCCGCGCAGAACGCCGAAGATCGCCGTCGCGAGCGGCAGCAGCCCGACGAAGACGATGGAATGGGCGGAGGTGACGTGCTGGAGAGCGAGCGCTGTCAGGAGTGGAAAGCCGACGACGACGCAGAGCGCGACCACCGCGAGCGGCAGCAGGTCGGCAGGCTCTGGCCGCTTCTGCCTGAGCACGAGCAGGAGGGCGAGGCCGAGCAACCCGGCGATGGCGGCGCGCGCGACGGTCAGGAAGATTGGATCGAAATCGGCGACGGCGACGCGGGTCGCCGGCAGCGAGCCGCTGAAGATGATGACGCCGATGAAGCCGTTGAGCAGTCCGTTCGCAGTTCGATCCATGATGCCTCCGTAGGCCGGTCCGCTCTCCTCGAGCCTCTTTCGAGACGCGATCTGCGATCGCTCCTCAGGCTGAGGGCTGTGGAAGACAGGTGGCCATTTCGCCATCCTGCATCGCGTGAGATGCCGCAGATTTCCAGAGACAGTCCAATACAGTTCAGGCAAACTGTCCTGATGCTGGAAGCCGTACAGATTAAGGACCCGGTCGCCGGCGACACGCTGGTCGGGCGCGTCATGGCGACGATCCGGCAGCGGATCGCCGGGCGGACATTGGCGCCGGGCGCGAAGCTTCCCTCGATCCGCGGGCTCGCGGAGAGCATGGGTGTGTCGAAATCGACGGTGGTCGAGGCCTATGAACGGCTGGCGGCCGAAGGGGCGGTCCAGGCCAGGCGGGGCTCCGGCTTCTATGTCCGGCGCCTGCCGCCGCTTTCGCTCGCCGATGTCGCGCCGCGGCTCGACCGGGCGGTCGATCCGCTGTGGATCTCCAGGCAGTCGCTCGATGCCGGGGTCGACGATCTGCGGCCCGGTTGCGGCTGGCTTCCGGCCGACTGGATGCCGGAAGCATCGTTGCGTCGCGGGTTGCGCAAGCTCGGAACCGCGGAGGCCGCGACGCTGGCCGAATACGGCACGCCGCTCGGCCTGCCCGCGCTGCGCCAACTGCTCGCCCATCGCCTCGCCGAGCGCGGCGTCGAGGCGGCGCCCGAGCAGATCGTTCTGGCGGAGTCCGGTACGCAGGCGATCGACCTCGTCTGCCGTTTCCTGCTCGAGCCCGGCGATACCGTACTGGTCGACGACCCCTGCTATTTCAATTTCCAGGCATTGCTGCGGGCTCATCGCGCCCGGATCGTCAGCGTGCCCTATACGCCGGCCGGGCCCGACCTCGCCCTGTTCGCGCAGGCGCTGGCCGAGCACCGGCCGCGGCTCTACATCACCAATTCCGCCCTGCACAATCCGACCGGCGCGACGCTTTCGGCCGCGACCGCGCATCGCCTGCTCAAGCTCGCCGAGCAGGCCGGGTTGACCATCGTCGAGGACGACATCTTCGCCGATCTCGAGCCGGAGTTCGCACCGCGGCTCGCCGGGCTCGACGGGCTGGAGCGGGTGATCCAGATCGGCAGCTTCTCGAAGACGCTGTCGGCCTCGATGCGCTGCGGCTATATCGCGGCCAGGCCCGATTGGATCGAGGGGCTGACCGATCTCAAGGTCGCGCTCTCCTTCGGTGGCGGGCGGCTCGCGGCCGAACTGGTGCTCGGTCTCCTGAAGGACGGCAGCTATCGCCGGCATGTCGAGGGGTTGCGCCAGCGGCTCGTCCGAGCCATGGCGGAGACGGCCGGCCGGCTCGCCGGGCTCGGCATCGAGCCCTGGCTCATGCCGCGCGGTGGATTGTTCCTGTGGTGCCGATTGCCGGGCGAGCTCGATGCCGGCGCGATCGCCCGGCATGCGCTCGCCGAGGGGATCGTGCTCGCGCCGGGTAACGCCTTCAGCCTGTCGCAGACGGCAAGGCATTTCATGCGCTTCAACGTGGCGCAGTCTGCCGATCCGCGAATCTACGGCGTGCTCCGTGAGGCGATGCAGGCAGCGGCATCACGCCAGCCTGCGTAGGAGAAGTGTGCGGAGCCCGTCCAATGTGGCGGAGGGGCTCCCGCGTTTGTTTGATCCGTCGGTGCCGACTGGAATATCGGACAATCAGGCTTGCATCTTCTTTGTGGTTGACATAAAGATATCTTTATATCTTTCACAGATATTCGAGGTGTTCGCCGGTGACTCGCCGCTTCCGCCATTCGCTGCCGATCCTTCTGGCCTCGCTGCGTGCAGCTGGCGAGGAGACGCGCCTGCGGATCCTGGCACTGCTGGCGGAAGGCGAGCTCTCGGTCTCCGATCTCACCGACATTCTCGGCCAGTCGCAGCCGCGCATCTCGCGACATCTCAAGCTGATGGCCGAGGCCGGCCTGCTGCGGCGCTCGCGCGAAGGGGCCTTCGCCTTCTTCCGGCTCGATGACGCCACGCCGGGTGGCGCGCTTGCGCTCTCGCTCGCACGCGATCTCGACCCCGCCGATCCGGTTCTCGCGGCTGATCGCGAGCGCCTGGCGGCGGTGCGGGCCAGCCGGGCCGCGGCGGCGCAATCCTATTTCGCCAATGTCGCGCGTGAATGGGACCAGTTGCGCTCGCTGCACGTTCCCGATGCCGCGGTCGAGGCGGCGGTCGAGGCGGCGGTCGGCGAGCAGCCGCTGCAGGCGCTGCTCGATCTCGGCACCGGTACCGGGCGCATGCTGGAGCGGCTGGCGCCGAAGGCGGCGCGCGCCGTCGGCGTCGATGCGAGCCATGCCATGCTGGCGGTGGCGCGCGCCAATCTGGAGAAGGCGGGGCTGTCGCGGGTCGAGCTCCGGCAGGGCGATATCTATGCTCTGCCCTTCGCGCGCGGCTCCTTCGATCTCGTGATCGTGCATCAGGTGCTGCATTTCCTCGACGATCCCGCGCGCGCCTTGCGCGAGGCGGCTGCGCTGCTTTCTCCGGGGGGGCGGCTGATCCTGGTCGATTTCGCGCCGCACGAGATGGAGTTCCTGCGCACCGAGCATGCGCATCGCCGGCTCGGCTTCGAGAAGGACGAGATCCTCGCCTGGTTCGCCGAGGCCGGGCTCGAATGCGATCTCGCCGAGGAAATCACGGCTGCCGACGGCGGAAGCGGCCAGCTCGGTGTCATGCTCTGGCGCGGCCGCGATCGGCGCCTCCAGGGCGATTTTCCCCTTCGTCAGTTCGATCGTGAGGTTGCGTGATGAACGCTTTCCGCCCCAGCCGGCACGGCTCGCGCCGCCCGCGCGTTTCCTTCGAGTTCTTCCCGCCGAAGAACGAGGAGATGGAAGTCAGCCTCTGGGAGAGCGTGCGCCGGCTCGAGCCGCTCGGGCCGGCCTTCGTCTCGGTGACCTATGGTGCCGGCGGCTCGACGCGCGAACGCACCCACAACACCGTCAAGCGCATGGTCGACGAGACGGCCTTGAAGCCGGCGGCGCATCTGACCTGCGTCTCGGCCTCCTGCGGCGAGGTCGACGAGGTCATCCGCGCCTATTGGGAGGCCGGGGTACGCCATATCGTGGCGCTGCGGGGCGATCCGGCGGGCGGGCTCGGCACGGTCTATGAGCCGCATCCAGAGGGCTATCACCAGACTTCGGACCTCGTCGCCGGCATCCGCAAGGTCGGCGATTTCGAGGTGACGGTATCCGCCTATCCGGAAAAGCACCCGGAAGCGGCCTCGCTGGACGCCGATATCGACGCGCTGAAGAAGAAGGTCGATGCCGGCGCGACCCGGGCGATCACCCAGTTCTTCTTCGATAACGACGTCTATTTCCGTTATCTCGACAAGGTCCGGGCTCGCGGCATCGAGATCCCGATCCTGCCCGGCATCGTGCCGGTGCAGAATTTCCGGCAGACGGCAGGCTTCGCCCGCAAGACCGGCGCGAGCGTGCCGCAATGGCTGGCCGACCGCTTCGAAGGGCTTGAGGACGATCCGGCGACACGTCGTCTCGTCGCCGCCGCCGTCTGCGCCGAGCAGGTGCTCGACCTCGTCGACCGCGGCGTCTCCGACCTGCATTTCTACACGATGAACAAGGCCGACCTGGTCTATGCGATCTGCCATCTCGTCGGCCTGAAGCCGGAGAAGGTGCAGGCGCAGCAGGTGGCGGCGGAGTGATTTCGCCATTGCGAGCGTAGGTGCGGCAATCGAGGGGCGGCAGAACTCTACCTCTCTGGATTGCTTCGTCGCTCCGCTCCTCGCAATGACGGGAAGGGCGCTGGCAGCGCCGCAAAGAACCGAGACGAAAGCGTTTCCGATGTCCGACTACAAGCCCACTCCCGCCGACGGCGCCGAGATCGAGCGCGCCCTGCGTCAGGCCGCTTCCGAGCGCATCCTCGTGCTCGACGGCGCGATGGGCACGCAGATCCAGAACCTGAAGCTGTCCGAGGCCGATTTCCGCGGCGAGCGCTTCAAGGGCTGGAACCACGACCTCAAGGGCAACAATGACCTGATCGCGCTGACGCAGGCGGATGCGCTGCGCGACATCCATCTCGCCTATTACCGGGCGGGTGCCGACATCGTCGAGACCAACACCTTCTCCGGCACCTCGATCGCCCAGGCCGATTACGGCATGGAGGCGATCGTCTACGAGCTGAACGTCGCATGCGCGCGGCTGGCCCGCGAGGCCGCCGAGATCGCGCGCAAGGAGGATGGCCGCCGCCGCTTCGTCGCCGGCGCGATCGGCCCGACCAATCGCACGCTCTCGATCTCGCCCGACGTCAACAATCCCGGCTTCCGCGCCGTCAGCTTCGACCAGGTCCGCGACGCCTATGCCGAACAGGTGCGCGGGCTGCTCGATGGTGGCTCGGAGCTCCTGCTGATCGAGACGATCTTCGACACGCTCAACGCCAAGGCGGCGATCGTGGCGATCGAGCAGGTCTATCGCGAGCGCGGCATCCGCCTGCCGGTGATGATCTCCGGCACGATCACTGATCTTTCCGGCCGTACGCTCTCCGGCCAGACCGTCGAGGCGTTCTGGAATGCGGTGCGCCATGCCAATCCCTTGACCATCGGCCTCAACTGCGCGCTCGGCGCGCGCGAGATGCGCGCCCATATCAAGGAGATGTCGCGGATCGCCGGGACGCTGGTCTGCGCCTATCCGAATGCCGGCCTGCCCAACGAGTTCGGCCTCTATGACGAGCGGCCGGAGGCGACGGCGGGGATGCTGGCCGAGTTCGCCGATGCCGGCCTGGTCAACATGGTCGGCGGCTGCTGCGGCACCACCCCCGATCATATCCGCGCCATCGCCGAGGCGGTCGCCGGCAAGGCGCCGCGCGCCGTCCCCGCGCCGAAGCGCTATCTGCGCCTGTCGGGACTCGAGCCGTTCACGCTCGACGAGACCATCCCCTTCGTCAATGTCGGCGAGCGCACCAACGTCACCGGCTCGGCCAAGTTCCGCAAGCTCGTCACCAATGGCGACTATGCGGCGGCGCTCGACGTGGCACGCGAACAGGTCGCCAATGGCGCCCAGGTCATCGACATCAACATGGATGAGGGCCTGCTCGATTCCGAGAAGGCGATGACCGAGTTCTGCAACCTGATCGCCTCGGAGCCGGACATCTCCCGCGTGCCGATCATGGTCGATTCCTCGAAATTCCACGTGATCGAGGCCGGGCTCAAGACGATCCAGGGCAAGCCGATCGTCAACTCGATCTCGATGAAGGAGGGTGAGGAAGCCTTTCTCGAACAGGCCCGCATCTGCCGGCAATACGGCGCCGCCGTCGTGGTCATGGCCTTCGACGAGAAGGGCCAGGCCGACACCTATGAGCGCAAGATCGAGATCTGCACCCGCGCCTACAAGCTCCTGACCGAAGAGGCCGGCTTCCAGCCCGAGGACATCATCTTCGATCCGAACATTTTCGCGATCGCGACCGGCATCGAGGAGCACGACAACTACGGCAACGACTTCATCGAGGCGACGCGGACCATCCGCGAGACCCTGCCATACGCCCATGTCTCGGGCGGCGTCTCGAACCTGTCCTTCTCGTTCCGTGGCAACGAGAAAGTCCGCGAGGCGATGCACTCGGTCTTTCTCTACCATTGCATCAAGGTCGGGATGGACATGGGCATCGTCAATGCCGGCCAGCTCGGCTCCTATGACGGGCTCGATCCGGAATTGCGCGAGCTCTGCGAGGATGTCGTCCTCAACCGCCGCAAGGATGCGACGGAGCGTCTGCTCGAAGCGGCGCCGCGCTTCAAGGGCGATGGCAGCGCCGCCGTCTCGACCAAGGACCTCGCCTGGCGCGATGACGATGTCGAGAAGCGCCTGGAATACGCGCTGGTCAACGGCATCACCGAATTCATCGACCGCGACACCGAGGAGGCGAGGGCGCAGGCGGCTCGGCCGCTCGACGTCATCGAAGGTCCGCTGATGGCCGGGATGAGCGTGGTCGGCGATCTGTTCGGCGCCGGCAAGATGTTCCTGCCGCAGGTGGTGAAGTCGGCCCGCGTGATGAAGCAGGCCGTGGCCTATCTCATGCCCTATATGGAGGAGGAGAAGCGCCTCAATGGCGGCTCCGTGCGCTCGGCGGCCGGCAAGGTGCTGATGGCGACGGTGAAGGGCGATGTCCACGACATCGGCAAGAACATCGTCGGCGTCGTGCTCCAGTGCAACAACTATGAGGTCATCGATCTCGGCGTGATGGTGCCGGCGCAGAAGATCCTCGATACCGCGCGCAAGGAGAAGGTCGACATCATCGGCCTGTCGGGCCTGATCACGCCCTCGCTCGACGAGATGGTCACCGTCGCTGCCGAGATGGAGCGCGAGGGCTTCGACATTCCGCTGCTGATCGGCGGGGCGACGACGAGCCGCGTCCACACCGCGGTGAAGATCCACCCGGCCTATGAGCGCGGTCAGACGGTCTATGTCACCGATGCCTCGCGGGCGGTCGGCGTCGTCTCCAGCCTGCTCTCGCAGGAGCAGAAGGGGCCGTATGTCGAGAACATCCAGGCCGAATACGCCAAGGTCGCGGCGGCGCATCGTCGCTCCGAGGCTGAGAAGCAGCGTCTGCCGCTCAGCAAGGCGCGCGCCAATGCCTTCGCCCCCGACTGGGCCGGCTATCAGCCGCCGAAGCCGAGCTTCCTCGGCACCCGCGTCCTCCAGAGCTATGATCTCGCCGACATCGTGCCGCTGATCGACTGGACGCCGTTCTTCCAGACCTGGGAACTGAAGGGCCGCTTCCCGGCGATCCTCGAGGACGAGAAGCAGGGCGAGGCGGCGCGCGCGCTCTGGGACGATGCCCAGGCCATGCTGAAGCGCATCGTCGAGGAGCGCTGGTTCAACCCGAAGGCGGTGGTCGGCTTCTGGCCGGCCAATGCGGTCGGCGACGACATCCGGCTCTACACCGGCGAGAGCCGGCAAGAGAAGCTTGCGACCTTCCATGGCCTGCGCCAGCAGTTGCTGCGCCGCGACGGCAAGCCGAATCTGTGCCTTTCGGACTTTATCGCGCCGGAAGGGGCGGTGGCCGACTATATCGGCGGTTTCGTGGTTACGGCGGGCGCCGAGGAGGAGCGCATTTCGGAGCGCTTCGCCCGCGACAATGACGATTACCGCTCGATCATGGTCAAGGCTCTGGCCGACCGTGTCGCCGAAGCCCTGGCCGAGCGCATGCACCAGCGCGTGCGCACCGAGTTCTGGGCCTATGCGCCGGAGGAGAATCTCAGCAACGATGCGCTGATCCGCGAGGAGTACCAGGGCATCCGGCCGGCGCCCGGCTACCCCGCCCAGCCCGACCATACCGAGAAGGCGACGCTGTTCGAGTTGCTCCAGGCCGAGCGCCGCGTCGGCGTCAAGCTGACCGAGAGCTACGCGATGTGGCCGGGCTCCTCGGTTTCGGGGCTCTACCTCTCGCACCCCGATTCCTATTATTTCGGGGTGGCCAAGGTGGAGCGCGACCAGGTCGAGGACTATGCCGCGCGCAAGGGCATGGATATTCGCGAGGTCGAGCGCTGGCTGGCGCCGATCCTGAACTACGACAGCAGCGCCTACGCCCTCGAAGCGGCGGAATGACGGGAACGAAGATCGAGGGGCGCCAGCCGGAACGGCAGGCGCTCTCTCCTTCGCCGTCTGGTCGGGGATAAGCGGCGCTGGCCGGCGCTTCGGCTCAGCAAACGTGCAGGACCTCGCGGCTCCCGGGCGGGGTTGCATCGGCTGCGGCGTGGTCCAGCGCCGCGCCGAACAGATGCAGCTGCCCGCGCCCGGCGGCCTTGGCGACATAGAGAGCGGAGTCCGCTTCGGCGAAGAGCTGCTCCGGGTCGTGATGCCGGCCGGGCCGGATCAGGGTTGCGCCGATCGTCGCGCTGACGTCGATTGTCCGGCCTTTCCAGCGGACCGGGCGGCGTAGCGCGTTCAGAGTCTGCATCAACCGCTGCTTCAGGGGCAGAAGCCCGGCCGTGGAGCAGAGCAGTGCGGCGAACTCGTCGCCGCCGATCCGGGCGATCAGCGGCTCGCCGGGGAGCGTCGCCTCGAGCCGAGCCGCGACCTGGCGCAGGCATTCATCGCCGGCGGCATGGCCGAGCTCGTCATTGATCTGCTTGAACAGGTCGAGATCGATGAGGGCCAGCATGCCGAGCGCCGGACCGGTTTCGGCATGGCCGCGCAATTCGCGCATCTCCGCCTCGAAGGCGCGGCGATTGGCCAGTCCGGTGAGCGGGTCGCTATAGGCCAGACGTCGCAGCCCCTGCCACATCTCCTTCTCGCGCGTGACGTTCTGCTTCGTGCCGTAGATCCGGTCGGGCCGGCCATGCAGGAAGGAGGCTTCCGCGGTCAGCCGCATCCAGCGCTCCTCGCCGCAGACGCTGCGGATGCGCGCATCGAGCACGAAGCTGCCACCCGAGCGGATGATGCCGGCGCGCAGCCGCTCCATCTCGCGACGTGACTCGCCGTGATAGAGGTCGACGGTCGAGGGCCGGTGCAGCGTCGAGCCCCGCGGCAGGCCGAAGAGGTCGTAGACGCCGTCCGTCCAGCACAGCCGCGTGGTCGCAAGCTCGCACTCCCAGGCGCCGAGATTCGCCAGCAGAGCAGCCTGGTCGTAGAGGCGCCTGGCCTCGCCGTCGGTGAGCAGATTTCGGGTCAACGACTGTCTCGCATGGCATGGCGCGGCAGGGCGTCGTTCCCCTTCGCGCTGTGCCAAGACGCTAGGCGGAAATGGTTAATGCATGCCTGACCGGGGCATGACCGGGCGCATTATTCACGTCGCAGCGCCTCGATGGGGTCGAGGCGCGCCGCCTGCCGCGCCGGGTAGAAGCCGAAGAAGACGCCGATCAGCCCGGAGACGCCGACCGCGATCAGGATGGTCTGCACCGAGATCACGAAGGGCCAGCCGGCGAAGCGGGCGATCGCCGTCGCGGCGCCGACGCCGAGGGCGATGCCGACGGCGCCGCCGATGGTGGCGAGCGTCGTCGCCTCGATCAGGAATTGCGAGAGCACGTCGCGCTGGCGGGCGCCGACGGCCAAACGCAGTCCGATCTCGCGGGTGCGCTCGGTCACCGAGACCAGCATGATGTTCATGATGCCGATGCCGCCGACCAGCAGCGAGACGCCGGCGACGGCAGCGAGCAGCCAGGAGAGGGTGCTGGCGGCGGCGGTGGCGGTGTTGGCGATCTCGGTCAGGTTGCGGACGATGAAGTCGTCGTCCTGGTCCTCGGTGAGGCGATGGCGCTGGCGCAGCAAGGCGCGGGTCTGCTCGATGCCGGGATTGATCGCCTCCTCGCTGGCGAACTTGACCATGATGGTCTGGACCGAGCGGTCGCGGGCATAGTTGCGGCCGACGATGCGGCGCCGGCCGGTGTCGAGCGGCACGAAGATCACGTCGTCCTGATCCTGGCCGAGGGCCGACTGGCCCTTGCCCGCCATCACGCCGATGACCTTGAAGGGCACGTTGCGGATACGGAACATCTGGTCGAGCGGGTCGGAGTCGCCGAACAGGTTGCGCGCCACGGTCTGGCCGATGATGGCGACGATCTCGCCGCGGCGGATCTCCTCCGGCTCGAACAGGCGCCCTTCGGCGAGGCCCCATTCGCGGGCGGTGAAGAAATCGAGATCGGTCGCGGTGATCATCGTCGACCAGTTGGTCCCGGCATAGACCGCTTGGGCGCGGGTGGTGATCACCGGGGCGGCTGCGACGACGTCCTCGACCTCGTTGACGACGGCGCGGGCATCTTCGTCGGTCAGGGTCGAGGAGGCGCCGGCGCCGAGCCGGACACCGCCCTGCGTGACGTTGCCCGACTGGATGATGGCGAGATTGGCACCGAGCGACTTGATCTGGCTGTCGACGCGTTCGCGGGCACCAGAGCCGATCGCGACCATGGCGATCACCGCGGCGACGCCGATGATGATGCCGAGCATGGTCAGGGCCGAGCGCAGCGCATTGGCGCCGATGGCGGAGAGGGCGGAGCGGATGGCTTCCAGCAGGCTCATTCAGCGGCCTCCGGCATGGGGGCGGCGCTGTCATGCGCTGCGAGCGCGGTGCGGGCGTCGGCCGGCTCCTGTCTGATGTCGGCGATGACATGGCCGTCGCGGAAGCGCACCACCCGGCGGGCATGCCTTGCGACCTCGGCATCATGCGTCACCAGCACGACGGTGACGCCCTCGCGGTTGAGGTCCTGGAAGAGAGCGAGAATCTCGAGCGCGGTGCGGCTGTCGAGCGCGCCGGTCGGCTCGTCGGCGAGCAGGAGGCGCGGCTGGTTGACCAGGGCGCGGGCGATGGCGACGCGCTGCTGCTGGCCGCCGGAAAGCTGCATCGGCCGGTGATGGGCGCGCTCGGCGAGGCCGACCCGGCCGAGCGCGGCGAGTGCCCGCTCGCGCCGCGCCTTGCGGTCGACCCCGGCATAGACCATCGGCAATTCGACATTGGCGCAGGCATCGACGCGCGGCAAAAGGTTGAACTGCTGGAAGACGAAGCCGAGCTTGCGGTTGCGCAGTTCGGCGAGTCCGTCGCCGGACAGCGTCTCGACCTCGACGCCGTCGAGCCGGTACTGGCCGCCGGTCGGCCGGTCGAGGCAGCCGATCAGGTTCATGAAGGTCGATTTTCCGGAGCCCGAGGGGCCCATCACCGCGACGAGATCGCCCGCCTCGATGTCGAGGCTGACCCGGTCGAGCGCGGTGACGCGGCCGGAATCGAGGTCGTAGACCCGGGAGAGCGCGCGTGCCTCGATCAGGGGCATGGTGGGGCTCCGGCCGGCGTCGGGCAAATGCTCCTGAGTGCTCCAGGGCGTGTCATTCCGGCCGCAGCGAAGCGGCGCGCCGGAAGCCATCGCAAGGGGCTGCGCTCTACGATGGATTCCGGAGCTGCGCGGCTTTGCCGCTTGTCCGGAATGACAGGAAGAGGGCAGCTCTTCATGGCCGACCTCGTCAGAACAGCCGCGGGCCGCGAGGGGCGGGGCCGCGGCTCGCCGGCGCGGGCTCGGCGCCGCGTGGACCGCCGCCGACCACGACCTGCGTGTTCTCGATGATCTCGGCGGCGGGCACGATCTGGGTGAACGCGCCGTCGCTCGGGCCGAGCCGGACGGCGACCGGCTTGGGCTGGCCGTTGCCGTCGAGGATATAGACGCGGCCGGGCGCGAAATCCTGCGCCGCCGGGCGCCCCTCCTGCATCAGCGCCTCGAACTTGGCGCGGCGCTCGGGGTCGAGCACCGCGGCGATCTTGCTGCGCATCTCGTCGCGGGCGGCGCGGAAGGCGGCGCGGCGCTCTTCCTCCGAGAGACCCGCGATCGGGCGCCGGCCTTCGCCGCGCCGCTCGGCGAAGATCGCGGCGATCGCCTGCTTCTGCTCCGGCGTCGGCTGGACCTCCTCCTCGATGCGCTCGCGCAGCGCGCCAGCGGCGCGGTTTCCGCCGCCGCGCGTAGTCGGCGCCTCGGCGGGAAGCGCCGTCGGGCCGCCGAGCGGGCGGAAACGCAGCGCCGCGTTGGGCACGCGCAGCACGTCCTGCCTGTCGTCGGTGACGATCTGGACATTGGCGGTCATGCCCGGCAGCAGCGCGAGGTCACGGTTCTGGACCCGGACGACGCCGGTATAGGTGACGACGTTCTGGATGGTCTGGGCGCCGAGCCTCACCATCTCGACGCGCCCCTGGAAGCTGCGGTTCGGATAGGCGTTGACGCTGAAGGAGACGGTCTGCCCGGCCTTGAGGCGGCCGACATCGGCCTCGTCGATATTCGCGTAGATGTCGATGACGTGCAGATCCTGCGCGATCTGGAACAGCTCCGGCGCCGAGAGCGAGGCGGCGACGGTCTGACCGAGATTGACCTGGCGCTGGACGACGACGCCGTCGACCGGCGAGCGGATATCGGTACGCTCGAGATCGATCAGGATGTCCTTGAGCTTGGCTTCGCGCTGGGCGATCAGCGCCTCGCCGGACTGGACCTGGCCTTCGGCGAGCGAGATGTCGGCGTCGAGCCCGCCGATCTCGGCCTTGAGCGAGGCGATCTGGGCTTCGTTGGAAGCGAGCGTCGCCGTCTGGATCTCGACCTGGGTGCGGGCGCTGTCGAGGCTTTGCTGGGCACCGGCGCCGCGCGTGAACAATTCGTTCTGGCGGTCGAAGGTGCGCTTGGCATCAGCAAGCTGTGCCCTGGTGCGGTCGCGCTGGGCTTCCAGGTCCTTGACGGTGGAGTCGGCCTTGGTGCGAGCGACCTTGGCGCGCTCCAACTGGGCGCGCTTGACGACAAGATCGGCCTTGGCCTGGGAGAGGTCGGCGGCGGCGGCGTCGCGGCGGGTCTTGATCTGGTCGCTGTTCAGGCGGGCAACGATCTGGCCAGCCTTTACCTGCGAATTATAGTCGGCAAGGATCTCGACGACCTGGCCGGATAGCATCGAGCCGACGACGACAGTGGTGACCGGGGTCAGGGTGCCGGTGGCGCGCACGGAGGCGGTGATCTGGCCGCGGTCGATCGCGGCCGTGCGATAGGCGGCGTCGCTCGCGACGCCTCCTGTTGGCCGCAGGGCCAAATAGCCGGCGGCGAGCGCTGCCGCTCCGATACCGGCCCCGATCATCCAGAGACGCAAGGTTCATCCTCCTCCGGCAGCACAGCGCGGTCGTTCTGCCATGGCCGCAGCATGCCAGAAGCGGCCGGCGCAGACGAGTTAACTCGCGGCAATGTTCGCGGAGCGCCGCGGCTCTACGCCGTCCGCGCTTCCTGCGTCAGTGCCAGCAGATCGCGCAGGGTCGTGATCGTCGAGCCGTCGGCGACGCCGTCGACCTTCTGCGGCCGCCAATGGCGCTGGAAGGCGGCGACGACCGCCTCCAGGCGCTCGTCATAGACCCCGTCCACCGAAACGCCGTAGCCGAGCATGGCGAACATCGCCTGCAGCGCCTCGACCGGCGGGCCGGCATCGCCGCGCGCGAAGAAGCGGCCGCCCTTGATCGGCGCCGGCTCGAGCCAGAGGCCGACGCCACCCTCGGCGAAGCGACGCCAGGGAAACTTCTCGCCAGGGTCGATCTTGCGGCCGGGCGCGATGTCGGAATGGGCGAGCACGCGCTCAGGCGGGATTTGCCAGCGCTCGCAAATGTCCCGGCAGAGGTTCAGCGTCGCGGCGAGCTGTTCCTCCGGGAAGTCGGGAAGGCCGCCGGGATGGCCGGGATTGGCGATCTCGATGCCGATCGAGGCGGAGTTGAGATCGGTCTCGCCGGCCCAGTGAGAGGCGCCGGCATGCCAGGCGCGGCGTTCCTCGGGCACGAGCTGGAGGATGTGGCCGTTCTCGAAGACGAAGTAGTGGCAGGAGACCTGGGCGGTCGGGTTGCACAGCCATTGCAGCGCCTCGCCGGTGTCGGGCATGCCGGTATAGTGCAGGATCAGCGCGTCCGGACGGCGATCGGTCGAGCCATCGCGGAACTTGCGCTCGCCATGATTGGGCGAGGGGAAGACCTTGGCGGCGAAGCGGCTGTCGGGCTTCGTCGAAACGCTCATGCTGGCGCCGCCAGCCGGCTGGCGAGGCCGCGCTCCTTCTGGATCGCGTCCCAGGCGGCGTTGATCGCGGCCAGCCGGCGCGTCGCGATGCAGATGGCTTCCTCGGGCAGACCGCGGGCGATCTCGCGATCGGGGTGGTTCTCGACCACCAGGGCACGATGCAGCTTGCGGATCTCGGCGTCGCTCATCTCGCGGCTGGCGCCGAGCACGAGATAGGGGTCGTCGCGGCGGCGGACATGGCGCGCCTCGATGCGGGCGAAGCCGGCCTCATCGATGCCGAAGATCATCGCGACATCGTGCAGATAGTCGTGCTCGCGCTCATGGATGGCGCCGTCGGCGGCGGCGATAAGGAAAAGCCCGTCGAGCACGTCCTCGAGCAGGGCCGGCTCCTCGCGGAAGCTCTCGGCGATCTGGCTGGCATAGGCCTCGAAGCCGGCGCTGGTCTGCTTGGCGAGGTCGAACAGGCGCTCGATATGGCCCTGCTCCTCGGCCGGCACCGTGACGATGCGGCGGAAGGCGGCGACCTCGTCGCGCGTCACGACGCCGTCGGCGCGCGCCATCTTGGCGGCGAGGGCGACGAGGCCGGTGGTGAAGATGAGCTGCCGCGGCGCTGGCCCGAAGGGCGCGCCCTCGCGGTCGACCAGGACATGGCCGGCGAGCGCGCCGACCAGCGCTCCGAGCGGGCCGCCGAGCGCAAAGCCGAGGCCTCCGCCCCCCAAAGCGCCCCAGTGGAATGATTTCATCGATCGATCGGCCCTAGAGCAGGATGCGAAAAAGTGGAAACCGGCCTTTCTCCATGCAAGCTGCCCGCGCGCCTCGATACCTGGCGGAAGCGAAGTTCGGGCGGCCGCGCTACGCGCTTCCGCCCGAATATGTCTGGTTCCGCCGGGTGGGCCGAAGCCTATCCGAGCTGACGATGTGCTCAGCGGCAGTAGAGCCGGCCGTAACGGTCGCGATAATAGCCGTAAGGGCAACCGTCATAATAGCCGTCATCATAGGGCGACGTTGCCGCACCCACGATCGCGCCGCCTGCGGCGCCGATGAGGCCGCCTGCGACGGCGCCGCCGGCGCGGCCGGTGGCGAGCCCGCCGATCACGGCACCGGTGGCGGCACCGATCGCGGCGCCTCCGCCGACGCGCTGTTCATGCGGCGTGCAGGCCGCCGCGCCAAGAGCGAGCCCGAGGGCCGCGACTGCCAGCAGTTTATTCATTTCATTCCCCCGTCTCGGGGTCGAACCCGCGCAGCAAGGTGCCTTCAGCGTCGACCCAGCCCATAGCGGCCGTCAATTGCGGTCGCAATGCGGCGATGATTTGGCTCTTTGCCTTGACTGCGTCAACGCCGTGAGGCCCGAATCGTTCCATGCCTCAATACATGATGATTACTTTTGAATGATTTAGTCATAAATAATCGATCTGTCGCAATAGAATATAGAATTGCGGAGTGATGCGCCGGATTGTCGTCACATTCATCTATCATTTGGCCCGCCGTTCAATTCGATCAACGTGACATGGGGCTCCCCAATATGATCCGGATCTATGGTAGCGGCTGCGCCGCCTTTGCGATTTGCCTGGGCCTACTGCAACCGGCTGCTGCCGAGATCAACGCCGAGACCGATGCGCGCGCCTTCATCGTGCGCGAGGCCGAGATCAAGCGGGCACAGGAGGCGCCGGAAACCGGCCGGCAGCAGGCGCGGCATGCGCCGGATGGGACGGGGGAGATGGTGTCGCCTGCCGCCCAGAAGTCAGCCGCCAAGCCGAGCCGGGCGGAAAAGCCGCGCCGTCAGGCGCTGGCTGCGCCGGCCGGCAGCGACAATCTGCGGGCTCTCGTCGCCCGCCATGCGGCGGCCAACGGCGTGCCGTTCTCGCTAGCCGATGCGGTGGTCCGCATCGAGAGCCGCTACAACCCGCGCGCAGCCAATGCCGGTAATTACGGCCTGATGCAGATCCGCCATCAGACGGCGCGCGGCGTCGGCTACAATGGCGGCGCGGCCGGGCTGCTCGATGCCGAGACCAATGCCCGCTACGGCATGAAATATCTGGCGCAGGCCTACAGGCTCGCCGGTGGCGATACCTGCCGCACCGTGATGATGTATCAGAGCGGCCACATGGCGAAGCGCATGAGCGGCGCGAACCGCGTCTATTGCTCCAAGGTGCGCACCATCACCGCCAGCAACTGAGCCGGCGCTTGACGCCGGCGGCGCAAGAGCGCACAGGCGATCCCGCCAGTCGGCCGGACGGCCGCTCCCGCTTCGCGGGGGAGGAAAGTCCGGGCTCCACGGAAACACGGTGCCGGATAACGTCCGGCGGGGGCGACCCCAGGGAAAGCGCCACAGAGATCGAACCGCCCCTGGTTTCGGCCAGGGGTAAGGGTGAAAAGGTGCGGTAAGAGCGCACCGCGGGCCCGGCAACGGGAACGGCATGGCAAGCCCCACCGGGAGCAAAACCAAATAGGGACGATGCTTTCCGCGCAAGCGGGGAGGGGCCTGTTTCCTGGCCTTGTCGTCCGGGTTGGTTGCTCGAGGCGCGCAGCGATGCGCGTCCCAGAGGAATGGCCGTCACGTCGGGGGAGAGATCCTCCGGCCATCCAGAACCCGGCTTACAGGCCGGCTGGCACCTCAGGACCTCCGAAGATGCAAAAATGGGCCGGGAGCGATCCCGGCCCTTTCGTCGTCCAATGACCGGTCAGAGTGTGTAGCTCCACTCCGCCGGAACGAAGCGGAAGGCCGTGCCGGCCTTCAGCACCTTGCCGAAGCCGGGGAAGGGCATATGCGCGCCGCTGATCAGCAGCTGGTCCGCCGCCGCCATGTCGAGCACGCGCCGGCGCGAGGCGGCCGCCTGCGCGCCATCGGCATCGAAGACGAAGGCGACCTCGGGCCGAGCCGTCTGGATCACCGCATTGTGGATGCAGTCGCCGACCAGCAGCGCCTGCTCCTTTCCGGAGGCGATGCGCAGCAGGCTGTGGCCCGGCGTGTGGCCGGGCGCGTGTTCGAGGCTGAGGCCCGGCGCGATCTCGCCCGGCTTCACCTTGCGGGTGCGGGCGGCATAGGGCGCGAGCGTGCCGCGGGCCGAGGCGAAGAACGGCTTCATCGCCTCCGGCGCCTGGTTGAGGATGCCGTCATCATGCCAGAAGGCGTATTCGGTCTCGTTGATGATCACTTCGGCATTCGGGAAGCGCGCCGCCTTCTCGGCGGTGATCAGGCCCTCGGCATGGTCGGGATGGGCGTGGGTCAGGATCACCGCGTCGATCTGTGCAGGCTCGATGCCGGCGGCGCGCAGATTGGCGTCGAGCCGGCCCATGGTCGGGCCGAAGGCGGTGTTGGCGCCGGTGCCGGTGTCGAGCAGATAGGTCCTGTCCTTGGCGTTGACCACGAAGGCGTTGACCGAGGTCGGCAGCTTCTCATCCTGGCCGGCATTGGCCAGAGCCTGGCGAACGGCGTCGGGGTCGCTGCTGAGGAAGGCCTTGGCGTCGAGCGGGATATAGCCGTCGAGGATCGCGGTGATCTCGATGTCGCCGAGCTTGCGGCGATAGATCCCTGCGACTTGGGTCGAGGCTTGCGGAGCCCGGGCGAAAGCGGGGAGGGCGGGTGCCAGTACGGCCGCGGCGAGGCCGGTGAGAAGATGGCGGCGGTCGATCATGCTGTGTTCCAGAGGCTAGGGGCGAAGGGCTTCCGGAAACGATGCCCGCGCCTCGCGATGCGGGACCTAATCGTCTCACGGCCGGGTCAAGGCCGGCCGTGAGGAGCAGATGGGTGGCGTCGCGTCAGGCCGCAACCGTCAGCTGGACGTCGATATTGCCCCGGGTCGCGTCCGAATACGGGCAGACGATATGGGCCTTCTGCACGAGGTCCTCGAGCTTGGTCTTTTCGATGCCGGGCGCCGCGATCGTCAGCTTGACGGCGATGCCGAAGCCCTTGCCGTCGTCGCGCGGGCCGATGCCGACATCGGCGCTGACACGTGCATCATCCGGGATCTTCACGCCTTCCTTGCCGGCGGCGAATTTCAGCGCGCCGAGAAAGCAGGCCGAATAGCCCATGGCGAAGAGCTGCTCGGGATTGGTGCCGTCGCCGCCGCCGCCGCCGAGCTCCTTGGGCGTGTTCAGCACGAGCTTGACGTTGCCGGTGTCGGTCGCGGCCTGGCCTTCGCGGCCGCCGGTGGCCGAGCCATGGGCGGTGTAGAGGATCTTCATGACTGCTCTCCTTGTCGGGCTGGTTTCCGTCGTGGTCGATGGAAATTAAATTGTGCACAATCTAATTGTTGGCAATTCAAATTTCCGTGAACGGGCGGCGCTCAGGGCGATGAAAGCGTATCTTGGTGTCAGCATAGGGTAGACTGTTCCGTGGGCGGGTTGTTCCAATCCGCTCGGACCGTTTCCCCGCTGAGGATCCGTGATGCGGGCAGCTGACGGCAAGGCCATGACGAAGGATGCGCAGGCGCAGCCGGTGCGCGGGCTCGACGAGCAGATCTGCTTTGCGGTCTATTCGGCCGCCCATGCCTTCAACCGGGCCTATCGGCCGTTCCTGGCCGAGCTCGGTCTGACCTATCCGCAATATCTGGTCATGCTGGTGCTGTGGGAGCAGGACGGCCAGAGCGTGAAGGCGATCGGCGAGCGACTGATGCTCGATTCCGGCACGCTGACGCCGCTGCTCAAGCGCCTCGAAGGCAATGGTCTGATCCTGCGCAAGCGCGGCCGCGAGGATGAACGGCAGGTGCTGGTCGAGCTGACCGAGGCGGGACGTGTCCTGCACGAGAAGGCGGGGCGCTCCGCCAATCCGGTGCCCTGCGCGGTCGAGGATAGCGGCGTCCCGCCGGCGCGCCTGCTGGAAGAAGTCCGGGCCCTGCGCGAGGCCTTGCTGCGTCGCGCCGCTGCGGAGGACTAGGCTCGCCGGGGCGAGGTCGGTTGCCTCAAAAATATTTCTCCGCGGGCAGGCCGGTGGGCCCGGCTCGGCGGCCCCGTTGCGCTCGCGTCCGCGAGCCCGAAATCGACGTTTTTACGGATAGTTAACCTTAACGGGCTGTGATGTTCGCAGGCTGGCGCCGGGTCGTGTCCGGCTCCCTGAATCCGTTGACGCCCATAACATCCCATGGTATCCCAAATCATCCCGTCGAAACCGACAGGCAAGCGACAGGTCGGGGTCCGTGTGCCGCGCGGATTCAGGCTGAAGGCTTCGCTTTGTCGGGTTCGACGGGAGTATCCGCGGCCGGTTCTGGCCGGCCCGCTCCGCACCGTGGAAACCTGGCCGGGAGGCGGCGTTGACGGACCGCTTCGTCTCCCATTTCACCAACAAGCTCGATGCCAAGGGCAGGGTCTCGATCCCTGCGACCTTCCGCGCCGTCTTGGCGAAGGATGGCTACGAGGGGCTCTACGTCCATCCGGCGCTCGACCAGGCCAGTCTCGATTGCGGCGGGCATGCGCTGCGCGCGACGATCGACGACATTCTCTCGCGCTTCTCGCCGTTTTCGGAGGAGTGGGACTCGCTCTCCACGGCGCTGAACGGAACCTCGGAAGTGTTGAAGGTCGATCCGGAGGGGCGCATCGTGCTGAGCGAGGCACTGAAGGCCCATGCCGGGATCGGCGACGCCGTCGCCTTCGTCGGGCAGGGGCACAAATTCCAGATCTGGGAGCCGGAGCGCTTCCGGCTCCATCTCGATCAGGCGCGGGCGAAATTGCGGGACGTCCGGCGCGCGCTCGGCGCAGGGGTGACCTCGTGAAGCCGGCCGAAGGGGAGGTTGCCGTGCCGCATGTGCCGGTGCTGATGGAGGAGGCGCTTGACGCGCTCGCGCTGAAGCCGGGCGGCCGCTATCTCGACGGCACCTTCGGCGCTGGTGGCTATTCCCGCGCGCTGCTGCTGCGTGAGCCGCAGGCGGAGCTTCTGGCGCTCGACCGCGATCCCAATGCGATTGCCGGCGGGGCCGGGCTCGTCGCCGCCATGGCTGGCCGGTTGACCCTGGCACAGGCCCGTTTCGGCGCTCTCGCCGAGGAGGCCGAGCGCTTCGGTATGCTGCCGCTCGACGGGGTGGTGCTCGATATCGGCGTCTCGTCGATGCAGCTCGATCAGGCGCAGCGCGGCTTCTCGTTCCGCTTCGACGGGCCGCTCGACATGCGCATGGAGGCCAATGGCCAGAGCGCCGCCGAGCTCGTCAACGAGGCCGATGAGGGCGTGCTCGCCAACATCATCTATCACTATGGCGAGGAGCGGCGCTCGCGCGCCATCGCCCGCGCCATCGTCGAAGCGCGCCGCA
The DNA here is from genome assembly GCF_017308075.1 of Allobosea sp. Taxonomy (GTDB): domain Bacteria; phylum Pseudomonadota; class Alphaproteobacteria; order Rhizobiales; family Beijerinckiaceae; genus Allobosea. The sequence continues at coordinate 331,080 of NZ_JAFKFX010000030.1, read as the reverse complement.
AGGCGCCGCTCAGCACGACCAAGCAATTGGCCGATCTCGTCGCCGGCATCGTCCGGGCCGATCCCAACGGTCCGCATCCGGCGACGCGGACCTTCCAGGCGCTCCGGATCGCGATCAATGACGAACTCGGCGAGCTCGTCCGGGCTTTGCATGCCGCCGAGGCGGCGCTGGCGCCGGGCGGGCGGCTCGCCGTCGTGACTTTCCATTCGCTCGAGGACCGCATCGTCAAGCTGTTCTTCGCGCAGCGTTCCGGGAAGGCTCCCGCCGCTTCGCGCCATGCGCCGGCGGCAACGGTGCCTGCCGCGACGTTTCGCCCGGTGACGAAGGGGGCGGTGGCGCCGTCCGAGGCCGAGATGCGTGCCAATCCGCGCGCCCGTTCGGCGAAACTGCGTGCCGCCGAGCGGACCGAGGCCGCAGCGCGCGCGCCCGAGGCCGAACTGGTCACACTCGCGGTCGTGCCCGCCCCGCAAACCCGTCGGAGGAGCTGAGCTTGATCAAGCTGCTGCACGTCATCGCCATCGGGGCGCTGGTCTCCTCGGCGCTCTACGCCTACTCGATCAAATACGAGACCACGCTCGAGGCCGAGCAGCTCCAGAAGCTGAAGGCCAAGGCCCAGCGCGAGCGCGACGCGATCGCCGTGCTGAAGGCCGAATGGCAGTTCCTCAACCGGCCCGACCGCCTGCAGGCGCTGGCCGACCGGCATCTCGATCTGCAGCCGCTGGCGATCAACCAGATCGTCCGGCTCTCCGACATTCCCAATCGCGGGCCCAAGGTCGATTCGATCGGCCGCAAGCTCGAGGATCTCGGCCTCGGCCTGCCGACCGAGACGCCGCGCAACGTCAAGAGCAACAGCTCCACCACGCCGGGAGGCCGCCCATGACGCCCGAGCCCGTCGCTCCAGCCGTCGTCGCCGCGCCAGTGGTCGAGAAGCCGCGCCGGCCGAGCCTGCGCGCCGGCCTGTTGCGCGACATCTTCCGGATGAGCGGGGAGAAGAGCGAGCCGCGGGTCGGTCTCGTCATCCTCGGCTTCAGCGCGCTCTTCCTGGCGATCACCGGCCGGCTGGTGGCGCTCGCCGCCTTCCCGAACGACCAGGTCGGCCTGCGCCGGGCGACCTCGAACGCGATCTCGGCGGCGCGGCCCGACATCGTCGACCGCAATGGCGTGCCGCTCGCCACCGATATCCGGACCGTCTCGGTCTTTGCCGAGCCGCGCAAGATCCTCGACAAGGACGAGGCGACCGAGCTGCTCACCGCGGTGCTGCCCGACCTCAACGCCAAGGATCTGCGCGACAAGCTCGGCACCAAGCGCGGCTTCGTCTGGGTCAAGCGCGAGATCACGCCGCGCCAGCAGGCCGAGGTGCACCGGCTCGGCATTCCCGGCGTCGGCTTCGTGCCCGAGAACAAGCGCGTCTATCCGAACGGGCCGGCCGCCGCGCATGTGCTCGGCTTCGCCAATGTCGACAATGTCGGCATCGCCGGCATCGAGAAATACATCGACTCGCAGGGGCTGCAGGACCTCAACGGCGCCGGTCTGGCGGTGCAGGCCTCCGACCTCAAGCCGGTTGCGCTGTCGATCGACCTGCGGGTCCAGCACCTGCTGCGCGACGAGCTGGTCAAGGGCATCGAGAAGTATCGGGCGATCGCCGCGGCCGGCGCGATCATGGACGTGAACACGGGCGAGATCATCGCCTCGGTCTCGCTGCCCGATTTCGACCCGAGCAACCCGGTCGATGCGCTCGAGAAGGACCGGATCAACCGGATCAATGTCGGCGTCTACGAGATGGGCTCGACCTTCAAGGCGCTGACCGTCGCGATGGCGCTCGATACCGGCAAGGCCAACATCAATTCGAGCTATTCGACCGCCGGCGGCATGATGCGCTTCGGTCGGCAGGTCATCCGTGAGTACCGGGGCGGCACCGGCCGCACGCTGACCGTGCCGGAAGTGTTCGTCCACTCGTCGAACATGGGCACGGTCAAGATGGCGCTCTCGGTCGGCGTCGAGGGACACAAGGCCTTCCTGCGCAAGATGGTCCAGCTCGACCGCTTGCAGACCGAGCTGCCGGAAAGCGCGGCCCCGATCGTGCCGCAGCGCTGGGGCGAGCTCAACACCGCCACGATCGCCTTCGGCCACGGCCTCGCCGTCGCCCCGATCCAGGCGCTGGCGGCCGTCGCGGCGCTGGTCAATGGCGGCAAGCTGATGACGCCGACCTTCATCAAGCGCTCGGTCGAGGAGGCGGAAGCGGTCAGCACCCGCGTCATCAAGCCCGAGACCTCGGAGGCGATGCGCTACATCATGCGCCTCAACGGCGAGCGCGGCTCGGCCCGCAAAGCCGATGTCGCCGGCTATTTCGTCGGCGGCAAGACCGGCACGGCCGAGAAGGTGATCAACGGCCGCTACGCCAAGAACAAGAATTTCACGACCTTCATGGCGATCGTTCCGGCCGACAAGCCGCGATATCTGTTCCTTTCGATTTATGACGAGCCTAAAGGCTATGCCGAAAGCGGCGGCTATTCGACGGCTGCCTGGAACGCCGGCATCACCACCGGCAAGGTCATCGAGCGGGCGGCGCCGATTCTCGGCCTGCCTCCGCGCTTCGAGCCGCCGGTCGCGCCCTTCCCCTTGATGGCGAGGCTCGGCGCCTGGGGCACACGCTAGAGCCGGATCCGATCAGATCGAAGCGGTCTGATCGGTGAATCCGTCTCTGAACATGAGTGAGAGACCGCTTTTACCGATCGGCTTGCGAAGCAAGCAGATCGGAACGGGCTCTAGGCGGAAAAAGAGATGGACAATACCGGTTTCAGCCTCGGCCAGCTCTTTCCCGGGGCGTTTCCGGACGATGCCGAGCGTCGCGTCACGGGCCTCGCCTTCGACAGCCGCAAGGTCGCGCCGGGCGAGGCTTTCGTCGCTCTCGCCGGCGCCAAGGCCGACGGCGCGCAGTTCATCGCCGACGCGGCGGCGCGCGGCGCGGCGGCGATCGTCTCCGGCCAGCCCCGGCCAGCGGGCCTCGCGCCCGGCATCGCCTTCGCCGAGGTCGCCGACCCGCGCCGGGCGCTGGCGCTCGCCGCGGCGAAAGTGCATCCGCGCCAGCCGGCGACCATCGTCGCTGTGACCGGCACCAGCGGCAAATCCTCGGTAGCGGAATTCACCCGCCAGATCTTCATGGCGCTGGGGCGCGAGGCGGCGAGCCTCGGCACGATCGGCATCGTCACCGCGGCGGGTGCCGATTATGGCTCGCTGACCACGCCCGATCCGCTCTCTCTGCATGCCTCGCTCGACCGGCTGGCCGGGCAGGGCGTCAGCCATGTCGCGATGGAAGCCTCCTCGCACGGGCTCGACCAGCGCCGGCTCGACGGCGTCCGGCTGACGGCCGGCGCCTTCCTCAATCTCGGGCGCGACCATCTCGACTACCACCCGAGCGTCGAGGACTATCTCGCCGCCAAGCTCCGGCTCTGGGAGCTGCTTCCTGCCGGGGCGCCGGTGGTGATCAACCGCGACGAGCCGTACGCGGCCGAGGCGGCGCAAGCCGCCGCCGGCAGCGGCCATCCGGTGATCGGGATCGGCCGGGGCGGGGACCGGCTCAGGCTGCTTTCGGTCGCGCGCGAGGGCTTCTCGCAACGCCTGCGCGTTGCCGTCGACGGACAGGATGTCGAGGTCGTGCTGCCCCTGGTCGGCGATTTCATGGCCGGCAATGCGCTGGTTGCCGCCGGGCTCGCCATCGCGGCGGGCGAGGAGCCGAAGGCGGCGGTCGCGGCGCTCTCCGGTCTCAAGGGCGTGCCGGGCCGGCTGGAGCGCGTGGCCGAGCAGAATGGCGGCCTCGTCGTCGTCGACTATGCCCATAAGCCCGATGCGCTGGCGGCGGTGCTGCGCACCCTGCGCCCCTATGCAAGCGGCCGGCTGATCTGCGTCTTCGGCTGCGGCGGCGACCGCGACCGCGGCAAGCGCCCGCTGATGGGCAGGATCGCGGCCGACGGCGCCGACATCGCCATCGTCACCGACGACAATCCGCGCAGCGAAGACCCGGCCGCGATCCGCGCCGAAATCCTCGCCGCGGCACCCGGCCTGCGCGAGATCGGCGACCGGGCGCGGGCGATCGCTGCGGGCGTCGCCGAGATGCGGCCGGGCGATCTTCTGGTCGTCGCCGGCAAGGGCCATGAAACCGGCCAGATCGTTGGCGACCGGACCCTGCCGTTCTCCGACCATGAGACGGTGCGCCAGGCGATCGCCGAGATCAGCGGAGGAAGATGAGCATGACGGCTGCGCCGCTCTGGACCGGGGGCCGCCTGATCGAGGCGATGAAGGCGCGGGCGCAAGGCCCGCAGCCAGCCGCGATCGGCGGGGCCTCGATCGATACCCGCACGCTCGAGCCGGGCGACGCCTTCTTCGCCATCCAGGGCGAGAAGCGTGACGGCCATGATTTCGTCGCCGCCGCGCTCGAGAAGGGCGCGGCGCTCGCCGTCGTCGACGAGGCGCATGCCGGAGACTTCCCGGCGGACGCGCCGCTGGCCGTGGTTCCGGACGTGCTGCGCGCCATGGAGCAGGCCGGCATGGCGCGGCGCGCCGAGCTGCATGCCGGCGTCGTCGCGGTTACCGGCTCGGTCGGCAAGACCGGGACGAAGGAGGCGCTGCGCCTCGTGCTCTCGCGCCAGGGCAAGACGCATGCGCCGGTCGCCTCCTACAACAACCATTGGGGCGTGCCGCTGACGCTGACCCGGACGCCGGCGGATGTGCGCTACGGCGTTTACGAGATCGGCATGAACAGCCCCGGCGAGATCCTGCCGCTGGCGAAAATGGTCTCGCCCGATGTGGCGATCGTCACCACGGTGCAGCCGGTGCATCTTGCCGCCTTCGAATCGATCGAGGGCATCGCCCGCGAGAAGGCTGCGATCTTCAGCGGGCTGAAGCCCGGCGGCACGGCGATCATCAATGCCGACATCGCCCAGGCCGGCCTGCTGCGCGAACTCGCCGAGGCGAGCCCGGCCGGTCGCATCATCAGCTTCGGCGAGAGCGCTTCGGCGGATGTCCGCCTGCTCGGCTGCTCGCTCAAGCCCGAGATCTCGACGGTCGAGGCCAATGTGCGCGGCCGGCCGGTGACCTACAAGCTCGGCAGTCCCGGCAAGCACATCGTGATGAATTCACTGGCGGTGCTCGCGGCGGTCGACGCGCTCGATGCCGATCTTGCCCTGGCGGCACTGGCGCTCGCCGAGCTGAAGCCCCCGGCCGGGCGGGGCGCGCGCCAGATGCTGCACGCGCCTTCCGGCCCGTTCATGCTGATCGACGAGAGCTATAACGGCAACCCCGCCTCGATGCGGGCGGCGATCGAGAATCTCGGGCGGATCGAGGCGCAAGGCCGCGGAAGGCGGATCGCCGTGCTCGGCGACATGCTGGAGCTCGGCGAAAGCGGCCCAGCGCTGCACAAGGGGCTGGCCGAGGCGGTCACCGGCAACGGGGTCGATCTCGTCTTCGCCTGCGGACCCCTGATGCGCTCTCTCTACGATGCCTTGCCTTCACGCCAGCGCGGTGCTTATGCCGCCCAGGCCAGCGGCCTCGAGCCGCTGCTGCTCGATGTGCTGCGTGCCGGCGACGTCGTCACGGTCAAGGGCTCGCTCGGATCGCGCATGGGCTCGATCGTGAAGGCGATGACCGCCCGTTTCCCGGTCGTCACGGCCGACGACTAGCGCGCCTTCCGTTCGACCGGAGCCGGTCGAACGGAAGGCGCGCGGACTCAATCTGTTGGCGCATGTTCCGCCTCGCAGAAGTGGTCTCCACTTCTGCAGAGCATGCGCCAGGACAAGGAACAGGTTTCAATGCTGGTCTGGCTAGCCGATTTCGCGGTTCACTTCCCGATCCTGAACGTCTTCCGCTACATCACCTTCCGGGCCGGCGGGGCGACCGCGACCGCGCTGCTCTTCGTCTTCTTCTTCGGCCCGGCGGCGATCTCCTGGCTCAGGATCAAACAGGGCAAAGGCCAGCCGATCCGGACCGACGGGCCGGAATCGCATCTCGCCAAGCGCGGCACGCCGACCATGGGCGGGCTGATGATCCTGACCGGGTTGTTCGTCGCGACCCTGCTTTGGGGCAATCTGCGCAATCCTTATGTCTGGATCGTGCTCGGCGTGACCGCGAGCTATGGCGCGATCGGCTTCTACGACGATTATCTCAAGGTGACGAAGCAGTCGCATAAGGGCTTCTCCAGCAAGGCGCGCCTCGGGCTCGAGATCGTCATCGCGCTTGCCGCCTGCACGGCGATCATGCTGGTCAGCCCGCCCTCGATCGCCAGTGGCTTCGCGCTGCCGTTCCTGAAGGAATGGATGATCCCGCTCGGCATCCTGTTCCCGATCGTCACCGCCTTCGTCGTGGTCGGCGCCGGCAATTCGGTGAACCTGACCGACGGGCTCGACGGGCTCGCCATCGTGCCGGTGATGATCGCGGCAGGCACTTTCGGCTTCATCGCCTATCTCGCGGGTAACGCGATCTTCGCCAACTACCTGCAGATCCACCATGTGCCCGGCGTCGGCGAGCTCGCCGTGATCTGCGGCGCGATGATGGGCGCGGGGCTCGGCTTCCTCTGGTTCAACGCGCCGCCGGCGCAGATCTTCATGGGCGACACCGGCTCGCTCGGTCTCGGCGGCATGCTCGGCACCATCGCGGTCGCGATCAAGCATGAGATCGTGCTCGCCATCGTCGGCGGCCTGTTCGTGGTCGAGGCGCTCTCGGTGATCATTCAGGTCGCGGTGTTCAAGCGCACCGGCAAGCGCGTCTTCCTGATGGCGCCGATCCACCATCATTTCGAGAAGCTGGGCTGGACCGAGCCGCAGGTGGTGATCCGCTTCTGGATCATCTCGGTGGTGCTTGCGCTGGTCGGCCTCGCCACGCTGAAGCTGCGTTGAGCCGATGACACCTGTCACTGTCTTCGCGGGCGAGACCCTCGCCCTGTTTGGCCTCGGCGGCTCCGGTCTCGCGACCGCCCGGGCGCTCCGCGCCGGTGGCACCGAAGTCGCCTGCTGGGACGACAACCAGGCGAGCCGCGACAAGGCGGCCGCCGAGGGGCTCGCCATCGTCGATCTCGCCAATGCCGACTGGTCGCGCTTCGCCGCCTTCGTGCTCTCGCCGGGCGTGCCGCTGACCCATCCCGCACCGCACTGGACGGTCGAGAAGGCCAAGGCCGCGAATGTCCCGGTGATCGGCGATATCGAGCTGTTCTTCCTCGAGCGCGCGAAGCTTGCCCCGGACGCGCCGGTGATCTGCATCACCGGCACCAACGGCAAGTCGACGACCACGGCCCTGATCGCCCATGTCCTGGCTGCTGCCGGCCGCGACGTGCAGATGGGCGGCAATATCGGCACCGCCGTGCTGGCGCTGGCCCCGCCGGCCAGGGACCGTATCCACGTCATCGAGTGCTCGACTTTCCAGATCGATCTGGCGCCTTCCTTGAAGCCGACGGTCGGCATCCAGATGAACCTGACGCCGGATCATCTCGACCGGCACGGCACCTTCGAAGCCTATGGCGCGATCAAGGAGCGGCTGGTCGCCGCCTCTGACCTCGCCGTGATCGGCGTCGACGACGAGCCCTCGAAGCAGATGGCGCGGCGGCGCGCCGCTTCGGGCAAGCCTCTGGTCAAGATCAGCGGCGAGCAGCCTCTCGACGAGGGCGTCTTCGCCGGCGTCACCGCCAATCAGGGCAAGCTCGATACGCGGATCGTCGAGGTCAGGGACGGCAAGCCCAGGGTTGTCGCCAATCTCGCGGGCATCGGTAGCCTGCGCGGTGCGCACAACGCCCAGAATGCCGCAGCCGCCTTCGCCGCCTGCTCCGCGGTCGGGCTCACGGCCGAGGAGATCGCAGCGGGATTCAAGAGCTATCCGGGCCTGAAGCACCGGATGGAGGAACTCGGGCGGATCGGCCGCGTCGTCTTCATCAACGATTCCAAGGCGACGAATGCCGACTCGACCGAGAAGGCGCTGACCTCCTTCCGCGCGATCTTCTGGATCCTCGGCGGCAAGGCCAAGGAGGGCGGGATCGAGTCGCTGCGGCGCTATTTCCCGAACATCGCCCATGCCTATCTGATCGGCGCGGCGAGCGATCTCTTCGCCGCGACCTTCGACGCCGACGGCCGAGTTTCCTATGAGCGCAGCGCTACGCTCGACGTCGCGGTCGCAGCCGCGACCGAGGCCGCGCTGGCGGCACCGGGGGAGGGCGAGATCGCGGTGCTGCTTTCGCCGGCCTGCGCTTCTTATGACCAGTTCCCGAACTTCGAGGTCCGCGGCGATGCCTTCCGGGCGTTGGTCGAGGCGTTGCCGGGGTTCGAGGCGGCAGGAGCCGCTTCCGCTTGAAGGAGCAATTCCCCGTTCCAGACCTCATCCTGGGAGCTGCGTCAGTGGCGTCTCGAACGATGAGGGCGGGCGGGAAGCCGGAGAGCTCGAACTGGAATCAATCGGTTAACCATTCATTGACAGAGTGATTTGCCGGAACGGGTGATCACGATCTGCCTGTTCGCTGACGGAGCCCACATAGATGACCTCGCGCGCAGAACCCAGCCTGAGCGGCCGCTGGTGGTGGTCGATCGACCGCGTCATCCTCTCGACCATGGTGGCGCTGATGGTCTCCGGCGTCGTGCTGCTGATGGCGGGAGGGCCGCCGGTCGCCGAGCGCCTCGGCCTGCCGACCTTCCATTTCGTCAACCGCCAGGCGGTCTATCTGCTGGCGGCGCTCGCCGTCTTCCTCGCCACTTCGCTGCTGACGCCGCGCCAGGTGCGCCGCGCGGCGCTGATCGTCTTCGCCGTCTCGCTGGCGGGCGTGGTCGGCACGCTCTATTTCGGGGTCGAGGTCAAGGGCGCCAGGCGCTGGCTGACGCTCGGTCCGCTCGGCTCGGTGCAGCCTTCGGAGTTCCTCAAGCCGGCCTTTGTGGTCATGGCCGCCTGGGCCTTCGCCGAGGGCGGGCGCCGGCCCGACCTGCCGGGCACGATCATCGCTTTCCTGCTCCTGCCGCTGACCATCGTGCCGCTCGTCCTGCAGCCTGATTTCGGCCAGACGGTGCTGGTGACGCTGGTCTGGGCCGGCTTGTTCTTCGTCGCTGGGCTGCACTGGTTCTGGGTGATGGGGCTCGGCGGCGCCGGAGCCTTCGGCCTGCTGATCGCCTACCAGCTCGTGCCGCATGTCCGCGGCCGCATCGAGCGCTTCATGGACAAGGGCTCGGGCGACACCTTCCAGGTCGACACCGCGCTGGAGAGCTTCGCGCAGGGTGGCTGGCTCGGCAAAGGGCCGGGCGAGGGGACGGTCAAGCGCATCCTGCCCGACGCCCATACCGACTTCATCTTCGCGGTGACGGCCGAGGAGTTCGGCGTCGTCGTCTGCATGGTCCTGGTCGCGATGTTCGCGATCATCGTGCTGCGCGCGCTCTTTGTGGCGCAGCGTGCCGAAGACCCGTTCTTGCGCCTAGCGGTGACCGGTCTCGCCTTGCTGTTCGGCATCCAGGCGGCGATCAACATGATGGTCAACCTGCACATGATGCCGGCCAAGGGCATGACCTTGCCCTTCATCTCCTATGGCGGCTCCTCGCTGATCTCGCTGGCGCTCGGCACCGGCTTCCTCCTGGCGCTGACACGCAAACGGCCAAGGGCCGAGAACTTCGGCCAGACGGGACGCCGGCAGTGACGGCGGGAGTGCAGGCGCCTCTCATCGTGCTCGCCGCGGGCGGCACGGGCGGGCATCTTTTTCCGGCCGAGGCGCTGAGCCATGCGCTGCATGCGCGCGGCCTGCGGGTCGCCCTGATCACCGATACCCGCGCCGCCGAATATGCCGGCAGCTTCCCGGCGGAATCGATCCATGCCGTGCCGGCGGCGACGCCGTCCGGCCGCTCGCCGCTGAAAATGCTGCAGGCGGCGCTGGTTCTGGCAAAAGGCGCCTTCGCGGCGCGCCGTGCGATCAAGGCCTTGCAGCCGGCACTCGTCGTCGGCTTCGGTGGCTACCCGACCGTGCCGCCGGTCTTCGCCGCGGCGCTGATGGGCGTGCCGACCTTGGTCCATGAGCAGAATGCCGTGGCCGGCCGGGCGAACCGCTTTCTCGCCGGACGGGTGAAGGTGATCGCCACCGGCTTCGCCGAAGTCGGCGGGCTCTCCGCGGCGCAGGCGGCGAAGTGCCGCCTGGTCGGCAATCCCGTGCGGCCGGCGGTCCTCCAGGCCGTCTCGCCCTATCCCTCGCTCGATGGCGGGGTGAACCTGCTCGTCTTCGGCGGCAGCCAGGGCGCGCGCGTCATGGCCGATATCGTGCCCCCCGCGATCCAGCTGCTCAGCCCCGAGGAACGGGCCAGGATCTCGGTCGTCCAGCAGGCGAGGGCCGAGGATGGCGAGCGGGTGCGCGGCATCTATGCCGGGCTCGGCGTCAAGGCCGAGATCGCGCCCTTCTTCAAGGACCTTCCGGCGCGGATGGCGGCCTCTCACCTCGTCGTCGCGCGCTCCGGTGCTTCGACCATCGCGGAGCTCTCCGTGGTCGGCCGGCCGGCGCTGCTGGTACCGTTGCCGGGCTCGCTCGACCAGGACCAGGCGGCCAATGCCGCCGTGCTCGAAAAGGCGGGCGGGGCCATCCGGATCATGCAGCCGGACTTCACGCCGCGCCGGCTCGCCGACGAGCTTTCGGGACTGCTCGCCGACCCCTCGCGCTTGACTGCGATGGCTGCGAGCGCCAAGAGCGCCGGAATCCCGGACGCCGCCAACCGGCTGGCGCGCCTGATCGCCGAAACCGCCCAGATCTGAATTTTCCAGAAGAGTACCGCACCATGAAGCTGCCGCCGAAGCTCGGCTCCATCCATTTCGTCGGTATCGGCGGCATCGGAATGTCGGGGATCGCCGAGGTGCTGCACAATCTCGGCTACAAGGTCCAGGGCTCGGATGCCTCGGACAACGCCAATGTCCGGCGCCTCGCCGAGAAGGGCATCAAGACCTTCGTCGGCCACGCCGCGGCCAATCTCGGCGAGGCCGAGGTCGTCGTCGTCTCGACCGCGATCAAGCGCGACAATCCGGAACTGATGGCGGCGCGCGAGAAGCGCCTGCCGGTGGTGCGGCGGGCCGAGATGCTGGCCGAGCTGATGCGGCTGAAGAGCTGCGTCGCCATCGCCGGTACCCATGGCAAGACCACCACGACCTCGTTGGTCGCGACGCTGCTGGACAAGGGCGGGCTCGATCCGACCGTGATCAATGGCGGCATCATCAACGCCTATGGCACCAATGCCCGCATGGGCGAGAGCGACTGGATGGTGGTCGAGGCCGACGAATCGGACGGCACCTTCCTGAAGCTGCCGGCCGATGTCGCGATCATCACCAATATCGACCCCGAGCATCTCGACCATTTCGGCACTTTCGACGCGATCAAGGGGGCTTTCCGCTCCTTCGTCGAGAACCTGCCCTTCTATGGCTTCGCGGTGATGTGCATCGACCACCCGACCGTGCAGGAGCTGGTCGGCCAGATCGAGGATCGCCGGGTCATCACCTATGGCGAGAACCCGCAGGCGGATTTCCGCCTCGTCGACATCGATCTCTCCGGCGGCCAGGCCCGCTTCACCCTCTTGATCCGCGACCGCAAGAACGGACGCGAGGAGGTGATCCGCGATCTCGTCATGCCGATGCCGGGCCATCACAACGCGCTTAACGCCACGGCCGCGATCGCAGTCGCCTATGATCTCGGCGTGCCGGTCGAGACGATCCGCCAGGGGCTCGCCGGCTTCGGCGGCGTCAAGCGCCGCTTCACCCGTACCGGCGAATGGAACGGTGCCCAGATATTCGACGATTACGGCCATCATCCGGTCGAGATCGCCGCCGTGCTCAGGGCGGCGCGCGCCTCGACCAAGGGCAAGGTCGTCGCCGTGGTGCAGCCGCACCGCTACACGCGGCTCGCCAGCCTGTTCAACGACTTCGCCTCCTGCTTCAACGACGCCGACACGGTGATCGTCGCCGAGACCTATGCGGCCGGCGAGCAGCCCATCCCCGGCGCCGATCGCGACGGGCTGGTCGCGGCGATCAAGGCGCGCGGCCATCGCCATGCGCTGCCACTGCCGTCCTCCGAGAAGCTCGCCGGCATGGTCGCGACGCTGGCGGGACCGGGCGACTATGTCGTCTGCCTCGGCGCCGGCAACATCACGCAATGGGCCTATGCCCTGCCGGGCGAACTGGCCTCCCTTCCTTCTCCCCTCGGGGGAGAAGGTGGCAGCGCGAAGCGCTGACGGATGAGGGCCGGTCGTGGAACGCAAGAACACGACCGCAACGCTCTCCTTCGCCCGGGGCCAGCGGCGCACGCCGACGCGGGCCGAGGCCATCTTCTGGCAGGCGGTGCGCGGTCGTCGCTTCGCTGACCTCAAGTTCAAGCGACAAATGGCGATCGGGCCTTTCGTCGCGGATTTCTGCTGCTACGAGCACCGCCTGATCGTCGAGCTCGATGGTGAGCCACATGCCAGTGAAGAAGCACGTGCCCGCGACGCGCGGCGCGATGCGTTTTTACGGCATGAGGGCTATCTGGTCTTGCGCTTTCCGAACGAGCGGGTTCTAGGAAATCTCGAATTCGTTCTGCGCGAGATATCCGATCGGCTTGGTCTCGCCGGACTTCCCTCATCCGACCCGGCTTTGCCGGGCCACCTTCTCCCCCGAGGGGAGAAGGTGACGCGCGGGTAAGCCTATGCCCTTCCCAGACATCACGCCCGCCCTCCATGCCGCCGCGCCCGAGCTGCGCGGGCGCCTCGTCGCCAATCAGGAGATGGCGGGGCTGACCTGGTTCCGCGTCGGCGGGCCGGCGCAGGTGCTGTTCACACCGGCCGACGAGGCCGATCTCGCCTATTTCCTGTCCAGGCTGCCGGCCGAGATCCCGGTGACGGTGGTGGGGCTCGGCTCCAACCTGATCGTGCGCGATGGCGGCATTCCCGGCGTGGTCATCCGCCTCGGTGGCAAGGCCTTCGGTGAGATCGTCCGCGAGGAAGGCGACAGGCTCCGCGCCGGTACCGCGACGCCCGACGTCAAGCTGGCCCGGGCGGCGGCCGATGCTTCGCTCGACGGGCTCGCCTTCTATCGTGGCATTCCCGGCTGCATCGGCGGCGCGCTGCGGATGAATGCCGGGGCGCATGGCGGCGAAACCACCGACGTGCTGGTCGAGGCGCGCGGCGTGACGCGGGCCGGCGAGATCGTCACCTTCTCCCATGCCGATATGGGCTTCAGCTACCGCAACTCGACGGTGCCGAGCGACGTCATCTTCACCTCGGCGCTGTTCCAGGGCCGGCCCGGTGATCAGGCCGCGATCCTCGCGGAGATGGACCGCGTCACCTCGGCACGCGAGGCGGCCCAGCCGATCAAGGAGCGCACCGGTGGCTCGACCTTCAAGAACCCCGAGGGCGGCAAGGCCTGGCAACTGATCGATGCTGCCGGCTGCCGCGGCCTGCGCATCGGCGGAGCCCAGGTCTCGGAGATGCACTGCAACTTCCTGATCAACACCGGCGGTGCCAGCGCCGCCGATATCGAGGGGCTGGGCGAAGAGGTTCGACGTCGGGTCAAGGACAATTCCGGCTACGAGCTGCACTGGGAGATCAAGCGCTTCGGCGTCGCCGCCTGAGCGGATCCGGCCGGGACGGGCTCCTCGGCCACGGCGTCGATGGCCAGCGTGACAGGCGCGCTTCGCCCGCGCTGGCCCGCCGACACGACAAGGTCCGGCTTACAGCCTTCGCAAGATCCAGTGGCGGCTCCCGCCTCGCCAGCCATGCTGGCAGGGCGAGCTCCGCGCATGTCCTCGAAACGATGCGCGCCCGTCGGCACGAGGCTCGCCGGACAGCTTTCGCCGGTGCCGGAAACAGGTGATGCGCCGCCGCCACAGCCGGCTCTGCATTAACCGGGAGCGCGACTTCTTAACGCGTCGTTAACCATATCTGGCCAGTTTCGCCGCAGGTGCGGAGCTTGGAGCCAGCATGAGCAAACATGTCGCAGTTCTGATGGGCGGATGGTCCGTGGAGCGCGAGGTCAGCCTGAATTCCGGTGCCGGCTGTGCCGCCGCGCTGGAGCAGGTCGGTTTCCGCGTCACCCGGGTCGACGTCCAGCGGGACGTCGCGGCGGTGCTCGACAAGCTCCGGCCCGACGTTGCCTTCAACGGGCTGCATGGCCGCTTCGGCGAGGATGGCACCATCCAGGGTCTGCTCGAGATCATGGGCATCCCCTATACCCATTCCGGCGTGCTCGCCTCGGCGCTCGCCATCCGTAAGGACAAGGCCAAGATGGTGGTCGCCGCGGCCGGTGTTCCGGTCGCGCATGGCGTCAACGTCTCGCGCTTCGAGGCCGCCAAACGCCATGTGCTTCAGCCGCCCTATGTGCTCAAGCCGATCGACGAGGGATCCTCGGTCGGGGTCGTGATCGTTAAGAAAGGCCGCGAGCATCCACCCCAGGAAATAGCCCGGCCGGACTGGCCCTGCGGGGACATGCTGCTGGCCGAAAATTTCATCGCCGGACGCGAGCTGACCTGTGCCGTGATGGACGGCAAGTCATTGGGGGTGACGGAGATTCGGGCGGCGACGGGTGAGTTTTACGACTACGACGCAAAATATGCGAAAGGCGGTTCGTTCCATATCTGCCCCGCTCAAATTTTACCGAATATTTACCAGCGGATCGAAGAGTGTGCGTTAACGGCGCATCAAGCAATCGGGTGCCGCGGCGTCAGTCGTTCCGACTTCCGATATGACGACGAGACCGACACTCTCGTCTGGCTGGAAGTGAACACGCAGCCCGGCATGACCGAAACCAGCCTGGTACCCGAACTGGCCGCCCACGCGGGCATGAATTTCAGTGAGCTCGTCACATGGATGGTGGAGGACGCCTCCTTAAATCGGTGAATGCGGTGCTGGCCGGTGCTGGTCCGATGAAGCCGATGCACGCTGCGGGGCCTCAGCTCCTCGTCGGCGAGCGCTCGCGCCGCTGGTTTCGCGGCTCGCGGCGCAGCGCCTTCGCGCTGCCCCTGGCGCAGCGCCTGCCGCGCGGCCTGGGCTCCTGGCTGGCGGTCGGTTTCCTGGCGCTCTCGGCGACGACGGGTGCTGCCCTCGGCGGCCATTTCGAGACGCTGCGCGAGACCTATGGCGAACCCAAGCATGCGCTGGCACGGCTGATCGGCCTCGGCATCGACCGCGTGACGATTTCCGGCCTGACCGAGCTTTCCGAGATCGAGGTGCTGGTCGCCGCCGGCATCGATCCGAAGATCTCGCTCGCCTTCTTCGACGCCGACGAGGCGCGTCGGCGGCTCGAATCGACGCCGCTGATCCGCGAGGCCTCGGTCCGCAAGCTCTATCCCGGGGAGATCGCGATCAACCTCGTCGAGCGCGAGCCTTTCGCGCTCTGGCAGTCGAAGGGCGATCTCTTCCTGATCGCGGCCGACGGCACGGTGATCGATCGCATGGATGACGGCCGCTTCGCCCATCTTCCGCTGGTCGTCGGGGTCGACGCCAATCTGCGCGCTCGCGACTATGTCGCCCTGCTCGCCGCGGCCGGCCCGTTCGCCTCGCGCATCCGCGCCGGCAGCCTGGTCGCCGGCCGCCGCTGGAATCTCAAGCTCGACACCGGCATCGACATCCGCTTGCCCGAAACCGAAACCGGCGCTGCGCTGAAGCGGCTGGTCGGCCTCGAGCAGGATTTTCGGATCAGCGAGAAGGACCTTATCGCCATCGACCTACGCCAGCCCGACCGCGTGACCATGCGCCTGACCGAGGAGGGCGCGGCCGCAAGGGCCGAGCTGCTCAAGAACAAGGGCAAGAAGAAGGGAGGCGAGGCATGAGCCTGACCTCCCAGGGCCTGACGCCGCGGATGCGGCCGCTTTCCTCGCGCAAGAGCGCGACGCTGTCGATCCTGGACATCGGCACGAGCAAGGTCGTCTGCCTGATCGCCGAGCTCAATCCGGCGGAAGCGAACGAGCGCCTGCGCGGCCGTACCCATGTCGCCCGCATCGTCGGCATCGGCCATCAGCGTTCGCTCGGCCTGAAGGGCGGTGCGATCATCGATCTCGACAGCGCCGAGCGCGCCATCCGGGCCGCGGTCGACGCTGCCGAGCGGATGGCCAAGGTCGAGGTGCAGTCGGTCATCGTCAATCTGACCGGCGGCCGGCTGAACTCGCAGCACTACCAGGCCAGCGTCGAGCTGCGCGGCGGTTCCGTCGGCGATTCCGACGTGAAGCGGGTGCTCGCGGCCGCGGCCAACCATGCGATCCGCCCGGGCAAGGCGGTGCTGCATGCCTTGCCGACGGGCTATGCCCTCGACGGTTCGCCCGGTGTGCTCGATCCGCGCGGCCTGATCGGTGGCTCGCTCTCGGTCGACATGCATGTCGTCGCCTCCGAGGCGGCCGCGGCGCGCAACGTCATGCTCGCGGTCGAGCGCTGCCATCTCGAGGTCGAAGCCGTGGTCGCGACGCCTTATGCGGCCGGGCTCTCCGTGCTGGTCGACGACGAGGCCGAGATGGGCGTCGTCGTGGTCGACATGGGCGGCGGCACGACCTCGCTCGGCGTCTTCGGCGGCGGTCACCTGACCCATGCCGACGCCATCGCGGTCGGCGGCAACCACATCACCATGGACGTGGCGCGCGGGCTTTCGACCCGGGTCTCGGCGGCCGAGCGTCTGAAGACGCTGCACGGCTCGGCGATATCGAGCCCGTCTGACGATCGCGACACCATCGCGGTGCCGCAGGTCGACGACGATGAGCGCGACATGCCCAACCATCTGGCGAAGTCGCATCTGGTGCGGATCATCAAGCCGCGCGTCGAGGAGATCCTCGAACTGGTGCGCGACCGGCTCAAGGCCGCAGGTTTCTCTGCCGAGGCCGGAAGGCGCGTCGTCCTGACCGGCGGCGCCTGCCAGCTCACCGGCATGCCGGAGGTCGCGCGGCGCGTGCTCGGCGGCCAGGTCCGTACCGGGCGGCCGCTCGGCATCCGCGGCTTGCCCGAAGCGGGCAAGGGCCCGTCCTTCGCCGCTGCGGTCGGCCTTCTGGTCTATCCGCAGGTCGCCCATGTCGAGCATTTCGAGCCGCGGGCCGGCGCATCCTACTTCGCCCATGCTGCCGACGGGTATTTCTCGCGCGTCGGCCGCTGGCTGAAGGAGAGTTTCTGAGTGTTGCGATCCGCATGGCCATCCGGCCGGGCGGAGCGGAGTGAGTTCTTGAGAAACGGGGCCGCGGCCCCTGGCGTGGAATACGGGACGGCGCCCGCCAGGGACCGGACGGAAATTTGAAAGAGGCAATCATGGCGATGAATCTGCAAGCCCCGGACATCCGGGAACTGAAGCCCCGAATCACCGTGTTCGGCGTCGGCGGCGCCGGCGGCAACGCGGTGAACAACATGATCGAGGCCGGCCTCGACGGGGTCGATTTCGTCTGTGCCAACACCGATGCCCAGGCCCTGGCGCTGTCGCGCGCTCCGCGCATCATCCAGATGGGCCTGCAGGTCACCGAAGGCCTCGGCGCCGGCTCGCAGCCGGAGGTCGGGCGCGCGGCGGCCGAGGAGGTCGCCGACGAGATCCGCGATCACCTCGCCGGCGCCCATATGGTCTTCATCACCGCCGGCATGGGCGGCGGTACCGGCACCGGCGCGGCCCCGGCCATCGCCCGTGTCGCCCGCGATATGGGGATCCTCACCGTTGGCGTCGTCACCAAGCCGTTCCAGTTCGAAGGTCACCGCCGCATGCGCATGGCGGAGGCCGGCATCGGCGAGCTCAACGAAGCCGTCGACACGCTGATCGTCATCCCGAACCAGAACCTGTTCCGTGTCGCCAACGAGAACACCGGTTTTGCCGACGCCTTCGGCATGGCCGACCAGGTGCTCTATTCGGGCGTCGCCTGCATCACCGACCTGATGGTCCGTCCCGGCCTGATCAATCTCGACTTCGCCGACGTCCGCGCCGTGATGCGCGGCATGGGCAAGGCGATGATGGGTACCGGCGAGGCCCAGGGCGAGAAGCGCGCGCTGTCCGCCGCCCAGGCCGCGATCAACAACCCGCTGCTCGACGATGTCTCGATGAAGGGCGCGCGGGGCCTGCTGATCTCGATCACCGGCGGCCGCGACATGAAGCTCTACGAGGTCGACGAGGCCGCCACCCGCATCCGCGAGGAGGTCGATTCCGAGGCCAACATCATCGTCGGCGCGACTTTCGACGAGGCGCTCGAAGGCACCGTCCGCGTCTCGGTCGTCGCGACCGGGATCGACAAGCCGGTGAGCTCGCAGGCCGAGGTCGACGCGACCGAGGCGCGCATCGCCGAAGTGGCCGAGCGGCTGAAGGCCGAGGCGCGCCTGCGCTCTGCGGTTCCCAATATCCGCACGAACGCCGTCCCGATGCCGGCCGCCGTGCCGCAGCCGGAGCCGGCCCCGGAACTTCGCCTGCCGCTGGCGCCGGAACCGGTTCGTCAGGCCGCGCCGAGCTTCGCTGCCGATGTCCGCATCGAGCCGGTGCAGCCGCGCCAGGCTGTGGTCGCGCCGCCCATGCCCGCCCCGGCGCCGATCGAGGCCGAGTTGCCGCATCTGGAAGACAGCTTCATTCCGCCCGCGCCGGAGCGCGCCGTGATCCGGCCGACCCGCATGCCGCGGATCGAGGACCTGCCGCTGCCGGCGCAGAATCAGATCGCGCAGACCCGCGCCGCCGTGGCCGCGCCGCCGCCGGCCGTCTCCGCCGACCAGAAGCGGATGTCGCTGATGCAGCGCCTGGCCTCCGTCGGCTTCGGCCGCAAGGAGGAGGAGGTCGCCGAGGCTCCGGCGCCAGCACCGCGTCCGGTGCCGCCGGCGCCGGTGGCGCCGCCGAGCGCGGCTCATGCCGAGTTCATGCGCCGTCCGGCCGCGCCGCAGGCCTCTCGCCCGGCTCAGGGCCAGCTCGATCCGCTCGGCCGCGCCGCTCCGAGCCGTCCCGCCGAGGACGATCATCTGGAGATCCCGGCCTTCCTGCGTCGCCAGTCGAGCTGAGCTCGCGCTGGTCTCGGGTCCGGTTTTAAACAACGAGCCCGGCGCAAGCTTGCGCCGGGCTTTTTTTAACGTCAAAAAAACCATGTACATCAATTGGATGGTTAGGTTTTTCGCGCTCCTTGAATCCTGTTACAGAGCGAAAGAAAGCGTGATTTTGAAGCCCCGCCTCCTGCGCTTATCTTGCAGGGCAACACCGGGGAAGACGGATTCGGGGCCATGCTCTGGATCCCTCGTTTCAAGGGAACCGCGATCGATCACCAGATTGATGGCGCCGCCAGGCGCCGGGCCTGATCGTCGCGCTAAGGATCGGATAAGAGTATGATGGCTGACCGGCAGACGACCCTTCGCTCGCCCGTGACCCTTGAGGGCATCGGCGTTCATTCGGGAGCTCCCGCCTGCCTGTGCCTGCGCCCCTCTGCCGCCAATACCGGTGTCGTCTTCCTCCGCAAGGGGCTCGAAGGCGGCCATGAGCAGTTGATCCACGCCCGCCACAACAAGGTCAGCGCCACCGAACTCTGCACCGTGGTCGGCGAGCAGGCTTCCGGTTCTGTCGCCACCATCGAGCATCTGATGTCGGCCTGCGCCGGTCTGGGGCTGGACAATGTCCTGGTCGAGATCGACGGTCCGGAAATGCCGATCATGGACGGCAGCGCTTCCGAGTTCGTCAAGGCGATCGAGGCGGCCGGAATCGTCGCGCTCGGCGCTGCCCGCCGCTATCTCAAGGTGCTGCGTACGGTCCGCGTCGAGAACGGCCGCGCCTTCGCCGAGCTGTCGCCCGCCGAATCGGGTTTCCGGCTCGATGTCGAGATCGATTTCGACACCACCGCCATCGGCCGTCAGCGCAAGATCTTCGATCTCGATCCGCAGGCCTATGCCAGCGAGATCTCCCGCGCCCGCACCTTCGGCTTCATGCGTGATGTCGAGCAGCTCTGGAAGGCCGGCTTCGCGCTCGGCGCCTCGCTCGACAACACCGTCGCCATCGGCGACGACAAGGTGATCAATCCTGAAGGCCTGCGCTATGCCGACGAGTTCGTGCGCCACAAGGTGCTCGACGCGGTGGGCGATCTCTCTTTGGCCGGCTACCCGATGCTCGGCGAGTTCCGCTCCTATTGCGGCGGTCACCGGATGAACATCCGTATCCTCGAGGCACTCTTTGCCGATCGCGCCAATTACGCGATCGTCGAGGCCGAGCCGGTCTACGCGCCGCGCGCCGTCCAGATGGCGGCCAGCGTGCCGATGCCGGCGGCTCTTGCGCCCGATCTGCACTGAAAATCGGCGACTGAACGACGCCACGCCTTGCATTCGCCGGTTTCCTGTCGGAAGCACGGCGCCGATTGCATTGCATGAAGCGCCCTTCATGGTTGGCGAAATGGCGACTTCTGGAGTAAAGCCATTTTCGCCCGCCCTCGAAAGCGGCGCTGAAGGACGGATGAAGTGAGCGTCATGCGGCTGAAGACATTCAATACCGGCGAAATGGCGGGCGGCGGCAAGCGGCTCGCGCTCGTGTTCTCGCTGGCGGCCGCGCTCGGCGGCTGCGACACGCTGAGCTCGATCAATCCGTTCGACCGCCCGGAAGTCTACAAGCCCGAAGTGCTGCCGACGGTGCCGGCCGACAAACTCTACAATGAGGGCCTGGCGCGACTCCAGAACGGCGACAGCGAAGGCGCGAGCAAGAAGTTCGAGGAGATCGACAAGCAGGCGCCGTTCTCGCCCTATTCGCGCAAGGGTCTGATTCTCACCGCCTATTCGAACTATCAGGCGAGCCGCTGGGACGACGCGATCACCGCTTCCAAGCGCTTCCTGGCGCAGAACCCGGCGAGCCCGGACGCGGCTTACGCGCAGTACATCCTGGCGATGTCCTATTTCAACCAGATCCCGGACGCGACGCGTGACCAGGAGCGGACGGAGCAGGCGCTGCGGGCGATGCAGGAGTTGCTCGACCGCTATCCGAAGTCCGAATACGTCGTCGACGTGCGCGAGAAGATGCTGGTCGCGCGCGACCAGCTCGCCGGCAAGGAGATGAATGTCGGCCGCTTCTATCTCGAGAAGCGCAATTATGCCGGCGCCGTGAACCGTTTCCGCGACGTCATCACCAAGTACCAGACGACGCGCCATGTCGAGGAGGCGCTGATGCGCCTGACCGAAGCCTATATGGCGCTCGGCATCACCAATGAGGCGCAGACGGCTGCGGCGGTTCTGGGGCATAATTTCCCCGACAGCCCCTGGTACAAGGACGCCTATTCGCTCCTCGAAAGCGGCGGATTGCAGCCGCGCGAAGATCGCGGCTCCTATATCAGCCGGCTGTTCAGCGGTTTCAGCCGCACCGTCACCGGCCTGATCCGCTGAACCCGCGGGCGCGCGGAAACGGCCTTGCCGTGCACGCCCCGTCCGCTCGGCTTTCGCTACGGTCCGCTTCCGGCGGCCGCGCCCCGCATCTGCGCACCGGCTGAGTCCGCATCATGCTCGCCCAGCTCTCGATCCGCGACATCGTTCTGATCGACCGGCTCGATCTGGCCTTTCATGACGGGCTCAGCGTGCTCACCGGCGAGACCGGCGCTGGCAAATCGATCCTGCTCGACGGTTTCTCGCTCGCCCTCGGCGGGCGCGGCGATGGCGGCCTCGTCCGCCACGGCGAGACGCAGGGCCAGGTCAGTGCCGTCTTCGATCTGCCGCTCAGTCATCCCGCGCGGGCGCTGGCGCAGGCGCAGGAGATCGACACCGATGGCGATCTGATCCTGCGCCGGGTGCAATATGCCGACGGGCGGACCCGGGCTTTCATCAATGACCAGCCGGTCAGCGTCCAGATTTTGCGCATGGTCGGCGCGGCATTGGTCGAGATTCATGGCCAGCATGACGACCGGGCGCTGACCGACCCGGCCCAGCACCGATCGATCCTCGACGGTTTCGGCGAGCTGACGCGGCAGGCCGGCGAGGTCGCGCAGGCCTGCGACGTGCTGAAGCGTGCCCGCCAGGCCCTGCAGAGTCAGCGCATGCGGGTCGAGACCGCGCGCAAGGAAGCGGATTTCCTGCGCCACGCCGTCGCCGAGCTCGGAAAGCTTGCGCCAGAGCCGGGCGAGGAGGAGGCCCTGGCGGCTCAGCGGCAGGGCATGATGCAGGCCGAGAAGGTCGCGCGCGATATCGCCGAGGCTTATGAAGCGGTCGGCGGTGGCGCCTCGCCGGTTCCGGGCTTGTCCGGCGTGCTGCGCCGACTCGAGCGCCGCGCCGTGCAGGCGCCGGGCCTGATCGATCCCTCGACGGCAGCGCTGAACACCGCGATCGTGGCGCTGGAAGAGGCGGGCGAGGCGCTCGCGGTGGCGATGCGCGCGGCCGAATATGATCCGCGCGTGCTCGAACGGGTCGAAGAGCGCTTGTTCGCCCTGCGCGCCGCGGCGCGGAAATTCGACGTGCCGGTCGATGCCTTGCCGGCGCTGGCCGAGACCATGGCGGCCGATCTTGCGGCCCTCGACGAGAGCGAGGGCTCGCTGAAGCGGCTCGAGGCGGAACTGGCCGAAGCGGAAGCCGCCTATATCGCCGGTGCGACCGCGTTGTCTGCCGGCCGGGTTCGTGCCGCCTCCGCACTCGATGCAGCCGTCAAAATCGAGCTGCCGCCGCTGAAGCTGGAGCGAGCCCGCTTCATCACCCAGATCGACAGCGATCCCGAAGCGCGCGGGCCGGAAGGTTTCGACCGCGTCGAGTTCTGGGTCGAGACCAATCCGGGCACGCGGCCGGGCCCGATGATGAAGCTCGCCTCCGGCGGCGAGCTCTCGCGCTTCATGCTGGCGCTGAAGGTCGTGCTGGCCGAACGCGGCTCGGCGCCGACTCTGGTCTTCGACGAGATCGATACGGGGGTCGGTGGGGCCGTCGCCGATGCGATCGGCGAAAGGCTGGCGCGGCTGGCGGCCCGGGTGCAGGTGGTCTCGGTGACGCATGCGCCGCAGGTCGCGGCCAAGGCAGGACGACATTTCCTGATCGCCAAATCGGCGCAGGCGGGCGAGGACGCCAAGGAGCGCACGGTCACCCGCGTCACGCCGCTGGAAGTGGAGACGCGCCGCGAGGAGATCGCCCGCATGCTCGCCGGGGCGTCGATCACCGAGGAGGCGAGGGCGGCGGCGGCAAGGCTGCTCGCCGCTGCCGGGATACGCGGCTGAGGTCTTCAGGCCGGGACCAAGTCGTATCCGGGCTTCTTTTCGACGACACGCCTGAAACCTTCGATATGACCGCCTGAGACAATCCAGGCTTCGCGCGCGGCGCGTGCGAGGATCGCGCCGCGGGAGGCACGGGCAGTGGCGGCGTCGAAGTCGTAGATGAAGCCGATATCTGGATCGCTGGCCTGCAGATCGGAGAGATGCAGCGCATCGCCCCAGAGCAGCAGGCTCTCCTCGCCCTCGATCAGATAGCCGCTATGGCCGGCGGTGTGGCCGGGGAGAGGGATCAGCGTGATGCCGGGCCGCATGCTGCCTGCCGGGACGGAATGGATGCGGTCGCCATAGTGCCTCTTCACCGCTGCGGTGATTGCAAAGCCTCCCTGCCGGTTCTGTGGTGTCTGCGCGCGATTGCCTTCGTCTCCGAAGAAGACGAAATCCGCCTCGGGCACGATGATCTCGGCTTTCGGAAAACGGGCGCGTTCGCCGTCGAACAGGCCGAGCGCATGGTCGCCGTGAAGATGCGTGATCAGGACACGCTCGACCTGTTCGGGAGCGATGCCTGCCTTGGCCACGGCGGCGGGCGCATGACCCATCGCCTCGCCCCAGGAAGGGCCGGTGCCGGCATCGATCAGCGTGATGCCGTCGGCGCCCTTCAGGGCGAAGCAGTTGACGGGGATGCGGACCTTCGGCTTGGCCCAGCGCGTCACAGCCCCGTCGCGAGCAGCTTCGCCTCCGGCATGAATCAGGACATCGAGCGGCGCCTCGAAGACGCCATCGTCCAGGATGAGCACATCATAGGGTCCGAAACGCCGCCAAGTCTCACTCATGTTCACTGGCCCCCTCCGATGCATTCTGCTTAGATCACGTGGCTCTCGCCGCCGACAGCGGCGCTGTCGGCATGGCCGGTCTCCGCGGCCGCATACGGGATGAGCCGATGCTGCATTCCCTTTTCCCGCGATTTCCTCTATGTGCAGCGCAATATCGCGGTGCCGCGTCCGGCGCCGCCCCTCGTTCTGCGTGCTGCCCACCCGCCAGCTGCAATCTAAGGCCTGACATCGATGTCCTTCATCTCCACGAGTGCGCCCCTCGCGCGTGCGCTCGCCGAACGCAATTACAGCGAGCCGACGCCGGTCCAGAACGCGGTTCTCGAAGCCGCGGCGGCCGGGCGCGACCTGCTCGTCTCCTCGCAGACCGGCTCGGGCAAGACCGTGGCCTATGGGCTCGCCATCGGCGAGACGCTGCTTGAGGGCGCCGAGACGCTCGGCCGCGCCGGCAAGCCGCTGGCACTGATCATCGCGCCGACGCGCGAGCTGGCGCTCCAGGTCCAGCGTGAGCTGAACTGGCTCTACCAGCAGGCCAATGCCCGCGTGATCTCCTGCGTCGGCGGCATGGATCCGCGCCGCGAGGCCGCCTTGCTCGACGAGGGGGCTCATATCGTGGTCGGCACGCCCGGCCGCCTGCGCGATCATATCGAGCGGGGGCGGCTCGACGTCTCCGAGCTGCGCGCGGTCGTGCTCGACGAGGCCGACGAGATGCTCGATCTCGGCTTCCGCGATGATCTCGAATTCATCCTGAAGACCGCTCCCGAGGACCGGCGCAGCCTGCTGTTCTCGGCGACGCTGCCCAAGGCGATCATCGCGCTCGCCAAGAGCTATCAGCGCGACGCTCTGCGCATCGAGGTCGCCGGAGCCGATCGTGGCCATGCCGACATCGAATACAAGGCGGTCCGGGTCTATCCGAAGGAGGCCGAGCTCGCGGTCGTCAACCTGCTGCGCTTCCATGACGCTGCCTGCGCGCTGGTGTTCTGCAACACCCGCAATGCGGTGCGCCATCTCGAGGCCGCATTGCTCGAGCGCGGCTTTGCGGCGGTCTCGCTTTCGGGCGAACTCGGCCAGAGCGAACGCAACTCGGCGCTGCAGGCGCTGCGCGATGGGCGTGCCCGCGTCTGCGTCGCGACCGACGTCGCGGCGCGCGGCATCGACCTGCCGGGGCTGACCCTGGTGATCCATGCCGAGCTGCCGAACGATCCCGAGGTGATGCAGCACCGCAGCGGCCGCACGGGGCGTGCCGGGCGCAAGGGCACGAGCGTGCTGCTGGTGCCGCCTTCGCGCCGTCGCAAGGCCGAGATGCTGCTCGGTGCCGCTGGGGTGCAGGCTCTCTGGGGCGGCCCGCCGAGCCAGGACGAGATCCGTGCGCTCGACCAGGAGCGCCTGCTGCAGGATCCGCTGCTCTCCGGCGAGCCGGGTGAGGATGATGCAGGCATGATTGAGGCGCTGCTTGCCCGCCGCTCGGCGAACGAACTCGCTGCGGCGCTGGTTCGCGTCTATCGCTCGCGCCTGCCGGCGACGGAAGAGGTCGGCGATCCCGGCTTCGGCCGCGACGACCGGGCGAGCCGCGCCCCGCGCAGCCCCGAGGACTATGCCAGGCCGCGCGACCGGGCCGGGCCGCGTTTCGACAATGCCGACCCGGATGCCCCGCGCAAGGCCGGGCCGCGTGGCGACACGGTCTGGTTCCGCCTCAATGTCGGCCGCAAGGACGGCGCCGATCCGCGCCAGCTCCTGCCAATGCTGTGCCGGCGCGGCAAGATCACCCGCGACGAGGTCGGCGCGATCCGGATCTTCGACAAGGAGACCAAGGTCGAGATCGATGCCGATGTCGCTGAGCGTTTCGCCTCGCTGACGAGCGCTCCCGACCGCGACAGGGTCGTGATCGAGCTGGTCACGGGCGAAGAAGAGCGCCGGCCGGCAAAGCCTTTCGCCGAGAAGGCGCACCATGGCAAGGCGCCGCGGCGCGAGGATGCGCCGGCTGAGCGCGGCTTCCGAAAGCCTTATGAAGGCAAGGGCAAGCCGTTCGGCCGGGAGAATACTCGCGAAACCTACGATCCGGTCAGTCGCGACCGCGAGCCGCCGGCCGATGCGGCGGAGTTCCCGCGCGGCGGCAAGCCGTTCGCCGGCAAGCCGAAGCATGGCGAGCGGGATTTCGGCGGCGCGAAGCCGTTCGGAGCCAAGAAGGCGTTTGGCGAGAAGAAGCCCTTCGCCGACAAGAAGCCCTTCGGCGCGAAAAAGCCGTTCGCGGGCAAGAAGCCGCGTCGCGACGATCGTTGAGCCGTTTCGTCCTAGTCCTTCCCAGCCTCCAGATCGCCGAGCGTCCTATCGGACGCGCGCGGGCGATCTAGAGGCCGCAGGAAGCGGATTCCACTTTCGGTCCGGTGCTCAGCGCAGGCCGAGGAAGGACAGGATCGCGAGGACGACGACGACAAGACCGACGATGTAGATGATGTTGTTCATGGCGGAACCCCCCGTTGGTTGCGTTAAGCCGCTCCGTCGCGGCATCAGGCTGCGGCGTGCCTGCCGCAGCCGTTAGAGAACGCGCTTTCGCGCGCCATTGTTCCCCGCCCGTAGAGCGAGCGCGCCTCGCCTGATGCAATTTGTCGCCGTGCTTTCGTCACCCGATGGCTCGAAGTTCGTGGCGGAGTGGCCGCTCGTTGGTTGCTCCGCTGTCCTTCGCGCAGGAGATGTCGATGCGAACTCAATCCATGGCCGCGGGCGCGCTGCTCGCCTTTGCTCTCGCGGTCGGTCCGGCCGTCGCCGCCCCTCCTTCGAACGCCAAGCCCCTGTCCCAGATCGTCGCCGGCATCGAGGCCGTCAGCGGTTTTGCGAGCATCAAGGAGGTGGATTGGGACAGCAACGGCTACTGGGAGATCGAGTACTTCAAGACCGACGGCTCGAAGGTCGAGGTCAAGATCGACCCCGTGACCGGTTCGCCGCGGAGATGACCGGCTGAGCGTCGGCCGCCGAACTTCTTTTGCAAATAAGAGGCGGCCGTCGCCCCGGCGCACGCTCTCGAAGGACCGGGTTCCGATCCTTCCCGATTGCCTGCGCGCTCGGGGACGACGCTAGCGCGGCACGACCTTGCGGTAGATGTGCCAGCTCGCATGGCCGAGGATCGGCATCACCACCATCAGCCCGACCAGTACCGGCAAGGTGCCGAGCACCAGCAGCGCGGTGATCGTCAGGCCCCAGCACATCATTGCGCGCGGGCTCGCCTCGACCGCAGCGATCGATGTCCGCACGGCGGTGCCGATGTCGACATGCCGGTCCAGCATCAGCGGGAAGGAGACGACGGTCAGCGAGAAGGCGGTGATGGCGAAGAGCAGGCCGAGCGCATTGCCGACGATGATCAGCGTCCAGCCGTTCACGGTGGTGAAGAGCGGCACCAGGAAGCTCTCGGCCGAGGTCAGCGGCACGCTGCCCATCAGCCAGCGATAGAGCAGCCAGGCGCTGAGCAGCCAGGCGATGAACAGTCCGGTCAGCAGGCCGCCGAGCGTCGCGATCGGCCGGATCGCCGGGGATTTCAGCACCGCGAAGGCATGTAGCCAGGACGAGTTGATGTGGAGCTCGCGGCGGCGGCTGATTTCATAGAGACCGACCGCGGCGAAGGGCCCGAGCAGGGCGAAGCCGCCGAGCAGCGGGAAGAGCAGCGGGAAGATGTTGTAGCTCACCGTCAGCCGGGCAATGACGATGCCGGCCACCGGATAGATCAGGGCGAGGAAGAGCAGATGGCTCGGCTGCGCCATGAAGTCGGCATAGCCGCGCCGCAACGCGTCGCCGATGTCGCCGAGCGTCAGGGCACGGACGGGCAAAGCCTCGGCGGGCCCGGTGGCGTGCATGGAACTCATATTGGGGTGCGGGTGGGTGCTGTTGATATCGGCCATGGCGATCATTCCGGTTCCAGCCCGGTTCGCCTCGGTGGCCCTGACGTAATCCCTGGTTCGAGAGCCTTGAGGCGTCGAGCATCCAATTGTCAGCGCGGCAAGCTTACACCCGGTGGGCTCCTGTCACAAATCGACGAGCGGAAACGTGACAAGGGGAGCTTCGCAGGGGCTGGCCCCTGCTCTAGAACAGCGCCATGGCTGCCAATGTTCCCACCCCCGTCGAAGACCTGACGCCCGAAGCGGCGCGTGCCGAGCACAAGCTGCTCGCCGCCGAGATCGCCGCGGCCGATCGCGCCTATTTCCAGGACGATGCCCCGATCCTGGACGACGCCGTCTATGACGAGAAGCGCCGGCGGCTCGATGCGCTGGAAGGTGCCTTTCCCGAGCTGAAGGGTGCCGAGGCGCTCTCGGACAAGGTCGGTGCCAGGCCGTCGGGCAAGTTCGCCAAGATCCGCCATCGCGTGCCGATGCTCTCGCTCGGCAATGCCTTCTCCGACGAGGACGTCAGTGATTTCGTCACGCGGGTGCGCAGCTTCCTCGGCCGCAAGGACGACCAGCCGATCGCCTTCACCGCCGAGCCCAAGATCGACGGGCTTTCGCTCTCCCTGCGCTACGAGAAGGGCGAGCTCGTCAGCGCTGCGACGCGCGGCGATGGCGAGGAGGGCGAAGACGTCACGGCGAACGCCCGCACGATCGTCGAGATTCCGCAGCGGCTGAAGGGCAACGAGGTTCCGGAAGTCGCCGAAGTGCGCGGCGAGGTCTATCTCGGCCATGCCGACTTCGCCGCGATCAACCAGCGCCAGCGCGAGAAGGAGGAACGGGAGTTCGCCAATCCGCGCAATGCCGCCGCCGGCTCTCTTCGCCAGCTCGATGTCTCGATCACCGCCTCGCGCCCCTTGCGCTTCTTCGCCTATGCCTGGGGCGAGATGCCGGTCCTGCCGGCGGAGACCCAGCTCGGCATGGTCGGGACCTTCGCGCGCTGGGGATTTCGCACCAACCCGTTGATGGTCCGCTGCGGGAGCGTGGACGAGCTGCTGGCGCATTACCGGCTGATCGAGGCGCAGCGGGCGACGCTCGGCTACGATATCGACGGCGTGGTCTACAAGGTCGACGAACTGGCACTGCAGGCGCGGCTCGGCTTCGTCGCGCGCGCGCCGCGCTGGGCGATCGCGCACAAGTTTCCGGCCGAACTCGCGACCACGGTGCTGGAAGCCATCGACATCCAGGTCGGCCGGACCGGGGCGCTTTCGCCGGTGGCGCGGCTGAAGCCGGTCACGGTCGGCGGCGTCGTGGTCACCAATGCGACGCTGCACAACGAGGACTACATCCGCGGCTTCGATTCGAAGGGCGAGACGATCCGCGGCGGCAGCGATATCCGCATCGGCGACACCGTCACGGTGAAGCGGGCTGGCGACGTGATCCCGCGCGTCGAGGCGGTCGATCTTTCGAAGCGTCCGGCCGATGCGAAGCCTTATGAGTTTCCGACGAGCTGCCCGGTCTGCGGCTCGGATGCGGTGCGCGAGCATAATCCGCGCTCGGGCAAGGAGGATGCGGTGCGCCGCTGCACCGGTGGGCTGATCTGCGCTGCGCAGGCGGTCGAGCGCCTGAAGCATTTCGTCTCGCGCGACGCGCTCGACATCGACGGGCTCGGCGACAAGCAGATCGAGTTCTTCCATGCCGATCCCGATCTGCCGGTGAAGGAGCCAGCCGACATCTTCACATTGGCGCAGCGCGATCAGGTCAACCTCAAGAAACTCAAGGACAAGGAAGGTTTCGGCGCGACCAGCACGAAGAAGCTGTTCGAGGCGATCGAGGACCGGCGCAAGCCACCGCTCAACCGCTTCATCTTCGGGCTCGGCATCCGCCATATCGGCGAGACCAATGCGCGGCTTCTGGCGCGAAATTACGGTTCCTTCGAAGCCCTGCAGGCCGCCTGCCTTGCCGCCGAGGCCCCCGAAAGCGAGGAGCGCGCGGCACTCGACGCGATCGACGGCGTCGGCCCGACCGTGGTCGAGGCGCTGCTGCAATTCTTCGCCGAAGCCCATAATCAGGAGATGCTGGCGCGGCTCCTGACGCAGGTCGCGCCGCAGCCGCTGGAAGAGGTCGCCTCCTCGAGCCCGGTCGCCGGCCAGATCGTCGTCTTCACCGGGGCGCTGGAGCGGATGACCCGCGACGAGGCCAAGGCGATGGCCGAGCGGCTCGGCGCCAAAGTCGCCGGCTCGGTCTCCTCGAAGACGAATTTGCTGGTGGCGGGGCCGGGCGCCGGCTCGAAGCTCAAGGATGCCGCCAAGCACGGGGTCAAGGTGATCGACGAGGCCGGCTGGTTCGAGCTGGTGGGAGGGTAAAGCGGCCGTCATGCTCGCCCTCGTGGCGAGCATCTACGTCTTGAACACCGCGCTGCCCGAATGAAGACGTGGATGGTCGGGACAAGCCCGACCATGACGGGAAATGCCGCCTAACCGCGCCCCGCCGCCAGCGAGCAGATCATCCGCGCGACCTCGTAGGACTTCTCGAAGGCCGGGACCGGCAGAAATTCGTAGCGCGAGTGGAAATTATAGGCGCCGGTGAAGAAGTTCGGCGTCGGCAGGCCGCGCGCCGAGAGCGCGGCGCCATCGGTGCCGCCGCGCATCGGGATCTGCTTCTTCCGGATCTGCAACGCCTCCAGCGCGGAAAATAGCAGCGCGACCGGGCGCTCGTCCTGCCCGAGGCTGTCATGGATGTTGCCATAGGTGTCGGTGATCAGGCACTCGACGCGGCCGGTCGGATAGAGTGCGGCGATTTCGGCCGCGACCGTGCCGATCCGGCGCTTGCGTGCCGCGAAGCCCTCCTTGTCGAAGTCGCGGATCAGCGCGCCCAGCTTCGCCTCGCTCGGATTGGCGGTGATGCTGTTGAACCAGACATAGCCCTCGCGCCCCTGCGTGTTCTCCGGTGTCTCAGCCCGGTCGAAACGGGCGATGAAGTCCTGCGCCATCAGCACTGGGTTCACCAGCACGCCCTTGGCCGACATCGGATGGGCGCTGACGCCGGTGAGGGTGATCTCGGCGGCGGCGGCGTTGAAATTCTCGATCACGACCTCGCCGAGCTCGCAGCTGTCGATCGTATAGGCGAAGTCGCAGGCGAAACGCGACAGGTCGAGCGCCTTGGCGCCGCGCAGGCCGATCTCCTCGTCGGGCACGAAGGCGACGAAGATGTCGCCATGGGCGTCCTGCGGGCCAAGATTGGCGAGCAGGGTCATGATCACCGCGATCGCCGCCTTGTTGTCGGCGCCGAGCACGCTGGTGCCGTCGCCGGTGATGATCTCCGCGCCGACCCAGTCGCGCAATTGCGGGTGCTCGGCGACGCGCAGCCGGATGTCCTGCTCGCGGTTGAGGCAGAGGTCCTCGCCTTCGAAGCGCAGGATCTGCGGCCGGATCTCGGGCGAGAGCCCGGCATCGAAGGTGTCGAGATGGGCGATGAAGCCGATCTTCGGCGCATCGGCTACGGTACCGGGCTTTCGCGCCGTGACGGTGGCGTGCCGGTCGAGCACGACGTCTTCGAGGCCGAGCGTTCGCAATTCGTCGGCGAGCAGCTCGGCGAGGCGCTGCTGGCCTGGCGTGCTCGGCAGCGTCACCGCCTTGGCGTCGCTCTGGCTCGCGACGGAGAGATAGCGGAAGAAGCGCTCGATCAGCTGCTGGCGAATGCTCATGGTCGTCGGTACTCGTTCGCGGATCTTCGGATCATGTCCGTCATTGCGAGCGTAAGCGAAGCGATCCGGGAGCGGCAGTGCTCTATGCTTCCCTGGACTGCTCCGTCGCTTCGCTCTTCGCAATGACGGGCAACCCTCCGGCAGGGGAGGCTTCGATCGGCCGGGTCGCGGGGATCGGAGGCTCGGCATGGCGGAAATGGCTCGGCGGCTTGCCGATGACCCGCTTGAAGGCGCGGCTGAACGAGGCTTCCGAATCATAGCCGAGACGGCGAGCGACCACCGCGATCTTCATTCGGTCGCGCACCAGCCATTGCCTCGCCTGATGCATCCTGACCTGGGCGACATAACGGCCCGGCGTCTCGCCGACGATCGCAGCGAAACGCTCGGCGAAGGCCGAGCGCGAGGCGTGCATCACTTTGGCCAGCGCATCGACCGTCCAGTCCTCGCTCGGATTGAGATGGATCGCGGCGAGGACGCGCCCGATATCGGGATCGCGGGCGGCGGCGACCCAGCCGGTGGCGCTGCCGCAGCCGCGCTCGACCCAGGAGCGGATCAGCGCCGCGGCGACGACATCGGCAAGGCGCGTCAGGATGCCGCCGGCGCCGACCCGCTCGAGCGTGAGCTCGCAGGCCATGGTGGTCAGGAGCGGCGGGATGGCC
Source organism: Allobosea sp. (assembly GCF_017308075.1). Lineage (GTDB taxonomy): Bacteria > Pseudomonadota > Alphaproteobacteria > Rhizobiales > Beijerinckiaceae > Allobosea. The sequence goes on along the minus strand of NZ_JAFKFX010000030.1, from coordinate 298,939 downwards.
GGCTCGTGCACCGCCATTTCGTGCACCCACATCAGCTCCGGCATCATCCTGAGCATCGGGTGCTGGGCGTCGACGTTGAAGCAGAGGCTGGCGCTGAAGAACAGCGTCGCTTCGCTGTCGGCGCTTGCTTCTGCGCCGCCGCCCCGCGCCTCGGCGATCTCGCCGCAGCATGGCCGGAAGGTGCAGTGTCCAAGCGGCGTCGCCGAGGCCCCGGGGGCGCTGGCGAGCACATGCTCGGCGCCGCGGGGCATCAGCACGGCGTCGCCCTGCTCGAGCCTGACCCAGTCGCCCTCGGGCGTGCGCAGCCAGCAGCCATGCTCGGCCATGAAATGGAAGCGCGCCGCGGCCTGTGCGGGAAACAGCAGGCACCAGGGGGTGGTCATCTGGTAGCGGGCGTAGTCGACACCTTCGAGCCGCAAGCCGCGCAGCATCTCGGTCAACGGATCGGCCGATAGGGTTCTGGACGAATGGTCAAGCATTGTGGATTTCCTAACATGGAAGCTCCAGGTCGTCACGCCTAACTCCGGTGTCCGATCTTTCCGGAGCGACCCATGTCGGATTCCTTGTCAGCCACAGCCGATCCCCAACTCGTCGGCATCGCGCCCGATGAACGCAGCATTGCCGCCTGGCCCGCGGTCTTCGCGCTCGGCATGGGCGTCTTCGCCCTGGTCAGCGCCGAGTTCCTGCCGGCCAGCGTCCTGACCTCGATTGCGGCCGATCTGTCGATCAGCATCGGCGCAGCCGGGCAGACCGTCACGGTGACCTCGCTGGTCGGCGTCGTCGCCGCGATCTTCACGCCGATCGTCACCAGCCGTTTCGACCGGCGCCTCGTCCTGTGGGCGCTGATGTTCCTTTTGGCGCTGTCCAGCCTGACCACCGCCTTGGCCAATGGCTATGCGATGCTGCTGGCGGCGCGCTTTCTGCTCGGCCTCAGCCTCGGCGGATTCTGGTCGATGGCTCCGGCGCTGTCGCTGCGACTCGTGCCGGCGAAGTCGGTGCCGCGGGCGCTGGCGATCATCTCTGCCGGCGTCTCAGCCGCCTTCATCGGGGCAGGGCCGCTCGGGGCCTATCTCGACGCGCTGCTCGGCTGGCGGATGGTGTTCGTGCTTTCTGCCGGACTTGCCGGCGTCGCGCTGCTGGCGCTGCTGACGACCATGCCGCGGCTGCCGTCGCAGACGGTGCCGCGGCTGGAGACGCTGGCGGTGCTGCTCGCGCGGCCGAGCGTGCGCCTGATGCTGATCTCCGTCCTGGTGACGATCTCGGGTCAGTTCACCGGCTTCACCTATATCCGGCCGTTCCTCGAACAGGTTCCACAGCTCGGCGTCACGGCGATCACCTTCGTCCTGCTCGGCTATGGCTTCGGCAACGTCATCGGCAATTTCGCGGGCGGGGCGGTCGTGGCGCGGGGCGTCAAGCTTGCCATCGTCTCCTTCGCGCTGGCGACGGCTGTCCTGGCGCTGGCCATGCTCCTGTTCGGATCTTCGCCCATCATCGCGGGCATCGCGGTGGCTCTCTGGGGCTTCGCCTTCGGCTTCGCGCCGGTCGGCTTCCAGAGCTGGATGGTGCGCACGGCGGCCGACCATGCCGAAGCGGCGAGCGGGCTCCTGACCGCCGCCTTCCTGGTCGCGATCGCGAGCGGCGCCGTCCTCGGCGGACTGCTGGTCGACCATGTCGGCGGCTGGGGGCCGATCGGCTACATGGCGGCCGCGACGCTCGCCGGTGCGGTGCTGGTGCTCGTCGCGGGCAAGGAGCCGCCGCGTCCCTGAACAACCGGCGAGGCAAAGCGAGGATGGCGACGCTCGCGTGATCGTCGCCATCACTTTTCTTCAAGACACGGAAGCCGGCATACGCTCTATCTTGCGGCATGGATCTGATCACACAGGGCGAGGCGCTGGAACAGAGCCCGCTCCAGGCGGGGGAGCGGGCGCATCTGTTCACGGCGCGTCGCTTCGACGGGCTGGAGTTCCTGTCGGCGACCTTCCGCACCCACGCCTATGCCCCGCATGTCCACGACACCTATGCGATCGGCACGATCGAGATCGGCTGCGAGATCTGGCACGCGCGCGGCCGCAAGCTCTATGCCGGCCCTGGCGACATCGTCTTCAACCAGCCGCTCGACGTCCATGACGGCTCTCCCAGCGAGGGCGGCTATCGCTACCGGATGAGCTATCCGACGGTCGAGCTGATGCGCGAGGTCGCGGCCTCGCTGACCGGCCGCAACGATATCGGCACGCCGTTCTTTCCCGAGCCGACCGTGTGGGACCCGGAAGGGGCGGCGCTCTTCGGCGCCGCTCACCGCGTGCTGGAAGAAGGCGGCGACGCGCTCGCCGGCGAGGAAGGGCTGCTGCGCGCCTATGGCTGGTGCCTCGCTCGCCATGCCGATCTGACGGTGCGCGGGGTCGGGCGGGAGAGCGGGCCGATCGCGCAGGCGCGGGAGATGCTGGAGCAGCGTTATGACGAAGACCTCTCGCTGGCCGAGCTGGCGAGACGCTCGGGCCTGCCGCGCCATCACCTGATCCGTGCCTTCCGCCGCGAGACCGGGCTGACGCCGCATGCCTATCTCGTCGACATCCGCGTCCGGCGCGCCCGCGAGCGCTTGCGCCGCGGCGATGCGCCGGGAGCGGTTGCCGCCGCCACCGGATTCTGCGACCAGGCCCATCTGACGCGCGCCTTCAAGGCGCGGCTCGGCGTGACGCCGGGCGCCTTCCGCGCCGCCCATCTCGCCTGAACGGTTTCCAAAGCAATGTCCTGGACCGATGAAGCTCGCGCAGGGCTCAGCGATATCTGGCCGGCGGCGCTGGCCGCGGTGCCGATCGGCTTCCTGTTCGGCGCGCTCGCGGCCGGCAAGGGCCTGTCGCCGCTCGAGGTCTTCGCGATGAGCGCGCTGGTCTTCGCCGGCGGCGCCCAGTTCGCCGCGGTCGAGCTCTGGGCGAGCCCGGCGCCGATCCTGGCGCTGGTGTTCTCGACGGCGCTGATCAATGCCCGTCATATCCTGATGAGCGCGTCGCTGGCGCCAAAACTCTCCGGCTTCTCGCGGACGCAGACCTTTATCGGGCTCTACTACATGGCCGACGAGAACTGGGCGCTGGCCGAGAAGCGGGCGCGCAGCCACCCGATCACGCCGGTCTACTGGTTCGCGATGGCGATCCCCTTCGTCTGCCTGTGGCTGCTGACCTCGACCGCCGGGGCGATCATCGGCGCGGCGCTCGGCGATCCCAAGCGCTACGGCGCCGATTTCGCCTTCACCGCGCTGTTCATCGCGCTGGTCGCCGCCTTCTGGAAGGGGCGGGTGACAGCCTGGACGGTGGCTTCGGCCGGCATCGCCTCGGCGCTGGCCTATCGCTTCGCCGGTCCGCCCTGGCATGTGCTGGCTGGCGCGCTCAGCGGCCTTGCTGCCGCCTGGATCGCCGCCGGCAGCGAAAGCGCTGCACAACCCGTCGAAAGCCCGGCCGAATGAGCCTCGACCCGATCAATCTCGCCGCCTTTCTCGGCATGGCGCTGGTGACCTATCTCACCCGCATCGCCGGGCTCGCTTTGGTCGGCCGGCTCAACCTGACGCCGCGAGCTCAGGCCGCTTTCGACGCGATTCCGCCGGCCGTACTGATCGCGGTGATCGCGCCGAGCGCGCTGGCGACCGGCTGGGTCGAGACGGTCGCGGCGCTGGTCTCGGGCCTCGCTGCGACGCGGCTGCCGCTGCTCGGCGTCGTCGCCGTGGGCGTCGCGACCGTGGTGGGCTTAAGGGCGTTGTTCTGAGGCAGGCCGTCAGAGCGGCCGGCAGGCCTGCTCCAGCCAGGTCTTGGTCTCGCCTTCGACCAGCGGGCCGATCCTCGTCCAGACCTGGTCGTGATAGGCGTCGATCCAGGCGCGCTCGCCTGCGTCGAGCAGCGCCGGCTCGATCAGGGCGCGCTCATAGGGGCACCAGGTGATCGTCTCGAAGCCGTAGATGGTGCGGTCGCCGCCGGGGATGGCGCGCTCCTCGACCACGATCAGGTTCTCGATCCGGATGCCGTAAGCGCCCTCCTTGTAGTAGCCGGGCTCGTTCGAGAGGATCATGCCGGGCTCGAGCGGCGTGGTGCCGAGCTTGGAGAGGCGCTGCGGGCCTTCGTGCACCGAGAGATAGCTGCCGACGCCATGGCCGGTGCCATGGTCGAAATCGAGCCCGACCTGCCAGAGCGGCAGGCGTGCGAGCGCGTCGAGCTGCGCACCCGAAGTGCCTTTGACGAAGACCGCGCGCGAGATCGCGACATGGCCCTTGAGCACGCGGGTGTAGCGGTCGCGCATTTCCGGGCTGGGCTCGCCGACCGCCATGGTGCGGGTGATATCGGTGGTGCCGTCCTCGTATTGGCCCCCTGAATCGACCAGGAAGATGCCGGGCTCGATCGCCCGGTTGCTCGAATCGGTGACGCGGTAATGCGGCAGGGCGGCGTTCGGGCCCGCGCCGGCGATGGTGGTGAAGGAGACGTCCTTGAGCAGGCCGGTGCCGCGGCGCTCGGCCTCCAGTGCCGCGACCGCGTCGATCTCGGTGAGGCCGCCCTTCGGCGCCTCGCGTGCGAGCCAGAAGAGGAAGCGGGCCATGGCGGCGCCGTCGCGCAGATGCGCCGCGCGGGCGCCGTCGAGCTCCGCCTCGTTCTTGCGGGCCTTCATCAGCGCGACCGGATCGGCACCGGCTTCCGGCGCGCCGCCGGCCTCGCGGATCAGAGTCGCAAGCGCCGCCGCGGCCGTCGCCGCATCGAGCCTGACCTTGGCCTTGCCCGCGCCGAGCGCCTTGAGCTGCTCCTCCAGCGCCTGGGGCGGGGCGATCTCGCCGAGCGCGCCGATGGCGTCGCCGGCCTCGTTGGTGATCTTCTCCGGCGAAAGGAAAACGGTCGGCCGGCCCTCGCGCGGCACGATGGCGTAGCCGAGCGGCAGCGGCGTGTGCTCGACATCGCCGCCGCGGATGTTGAAGGTCCAGGCCAGCGCGTGCGGATCCGAGAGGACGAGCGCATCGACCTTGTCCTTGCCGAGCGCCTCCTGGATGCGGGCGAGCTTGCTCGCGGCGCTCTCGCCGGCATAAGCGGCGGGGTGAGCCTTCACCGGCGCCGAGGGCGGGGCAGGGCGGTCGCTCCAGAGCGAATCGATCGGATTCGGTGTCACCGCGACGAGTTCGCCGCCGGCGGCCGCCACCACCTTTTCCAGTTTCGCGACGCCATCGACCGTGTGCAGCCACGGGTCATAGCCGAGCCTGCCGCCGGCAGGCAGGTTCGCCGCGACCCATTTGTCGAGCGGTGTCTCCTCCATCCTGACCGGGGTGATCACGGCGGTGTCGGTCTGCTCGGCAGACTGGATGGTGTAGCGGCCATCGACGATCAGCGCGGCCTTGTCGGCCAGAACCACCACATTGCCGGCCGAGCCGGTGAAGCCGCTAAGCCAGGCGAGGCGCGCCATATGGGCAGGAACGTACTCGCCCTGGTGTTCGTCGGCGCGCGGCACGACGAAGCCCGCCAGCCCCTGGCGCGCGAGGGCCGCACGCAGGGCCGCGACCCGGGGCGCGACCTGCGAGGGATCGCTCGGCTCGGAAAAGGACTGGAAGTGGGGAGCGGAGGACTTGGCGGGGATCGAGGCGGTCATGTCGGGTCCGGAAGCTGCGATATCCGGCCATGCTGGCGCGCCAGCAAGTCAAAAGCCAGTGCAAATCCGGCATTTTCGCCGCGCCCATGCGGCAGGCTCCGGCTGACTTCCGATTGGGCGCTCTGTCGGTTCGTTATGCAATATTTTGCAATGATTAACGGCTCTCGGATTTTGTTATGCGCTTTTTGCATGTTGTGCATATGCGAACATATCTTCTCGCAAGTGCGAATAAGGCCCATCTTGCAGTCATAAGAGAACGAGGAAGCGACCGGGACTGTCCTTCGTTTTGCTGAGGAGATGGACCCTATGACCTATGTGCTGAACACCACCACGGACCTGCCGGTAGCCACGCGCACCGAGGCGACCAAGAAGGCCGCCGGCCCGAGCTTCTGGCAGCGCCTCTATGCCGCCATGATCGAAAGCCGCCGCCGCTCGGCGATGCGCGAGCTGCGCGCCTATTCGTACCTCGCCCGCGAGTCCGAGCTGATCCTTGGCGGCTATCCGAAAGCTTCGCTGCAGAACGACGCAGAGCTGCCGTTCAACCGCTGAAGTTCCATCCGCTGAATCCTGGCGCGCAGGCTGCGATACGCGCCGCGCCCTGATCGAGGAGAAGGACCATGATCGCTGTGATCAAGTACGTTTACGAGAGCATTGCCGATGCCGCCAAGTTCGCGGCCGCCGTCTGGCACGATGCGCGTGTCATGCAGGCGCAGGCGGAAGAGAAGTACGGCCATATCGACTTCTGAGCGCGACAGCGCTCGAAGCAGACGGCCTAACGGAGGCGGCGTGGCCTGGCGGCTGCGCCGCCTCTTTTCATGACCAGTGTCGCCCAGCCCTCGCGCGATGAGCGCCGGGCGAGGGCGATGCCCTGGTGGCGATAGGCCGAAACCACGCCGGCGACATCCATTTCGAGCAGGCCCGAGAGGATGACGACGCCGTCATCGGAAAGAACCGTGGCGATCGAGGGCGCGAGCTTGCGCAGCGGCCCGGCCAGGATGTTGGCGAAGACCAGATCGAAGCGCCGGGACCGGTTCGCCTTGGCATGGCGCAGCCCGGGCGCGACATAAAGGTCGAGCGCCTGCGGGGCATTGTTGAGACGTGCATTGCGCGCCGCGACCTCGACGGCGACGGCGTCGATATCGCCGGCGACAACCTTGCGCTTGATCTGCTTGGCCAGCGCCAGTGCCAGGATGCCGGTGCCGGTACCGACATCGATGGCGTTTCGCGGGCGCCGCTTCCTCAATTCGGCATCGAGGGCGAGCAGGCAGCCCGAGGTAGTGCCGTGATGGCCGGTACCGAAGGCGAGTGCGGCCTCGATCTCGATCGCGACATCGTTGATGCGCACGGTGTCGCGATCATGGGCGCCGTGGACCAGGACGCGGCCGGCACGTACCGGCTTCAGCCCTTCGAGGCTGTTGGCGACCCAGTCCTGCTGGCTGACGGTGGTGAACGGGGTGCCGTCGATGACCGTGCCGACGATCGGTCGCAGCAGGTCGCGCACTGCTTCTTCATCCGGATGGCTGGAGAAATAGATCTCGACCTTCCAGGGCTCGTTCAGCGACAGGGTGGTGACGCCGCTCTCGACCTCGAAGGCGGAGATCGCGGTCTCCGTCGGGTCGAAGATCTCGCCGAGCAGTTCGGTCAGGGCGCGCGCCTGCTCGCCGCTGGTCGAGAGTTCGAGAACGGTCGTGACCGTCGAGGGGAGGAGGCCTTCACGCATGGCGCGGGCTTATAGCATCGGACCGAAAAGTGGAATCCACTTTTCGGAAAACTCCGATGCGATAACAAAAAGATAGATCGCCGTAACCGGGTCCGTACGGACGCGCGGCGATCTCGCAGCCCATCGGCGGCTTGTCATGCAGCCGCGCACTCGGAGACGTGTCAGGCGCCTCGCTTGGTCGCCAGCAGCAGGAAGCCGGCGAGCCCGGCTGCGGCGCAGACGAGGAAGCCGAGGTCGAAGCGGCCGGTCGCGGCGACGAGCAGCGCGAAGGAGGAGGGACCCACGACATAGCCGAGGAAGACGACGATCGTCGCGCCCGAGGCCGCTTCGCGGATCAGCCCGCTCGGCGAGCGCCGGGCGATCTCGGCGATCTGTACGCCGTTCCAGCTGGAGACCGTGACGCCCGCCACTGCCGCCAGCGCATAGAGCAGCCAGGACGGCCAGGCGGGTGTCGCCAGCATCAGCAGGAGCGAGGTTGCGCCGGAAGCGAGGCAGACGATGGCGAGCAGGCGCGTCGCGTCGCGCATCCGGTCGGCGATCCAGCCGAGCAGCACGCGGCCGAACACCCCGGTCGCCTGCATAACGGCGAAGGCGAGGCCGGCGGCGCGCAGGTCGTAGCCGAGCTCGGACACCGCGAAGGTGATGAGATAGGCGAACCAGATGCCCTGGCCGAGGGCGAGGCAGGCGCCGACAGCGGCGATCCGCATCACCGAGGTCGAGCCGCGCAGCGCCCGCAGCGGTTCCAGCACATTGCCGAGCGAGAAGAAGGCGCGCGGCGCCAGTGACTGCCCCAGATCGCGTCCGGCATCGAGACGGCGGCGCATCGGCTGCACGACCAGGATGACGGCCACCACCAGTGCGGCCGAGAACAGCAGCGAGGCGCGCCAGCCATAGGCGGTGACCAGCGGCGGCAAAGCGAGGCCGGCGACGATGCCGCCGGCCGGAACCCCAGCCTGCTTCAGCGAGAAGATCAGGCTGCGATGCCGGGGCGGGGCGATGCGGTGGAGGACGTCGCTGCCAGCCGGCGAGGATGGGCCATAGCCGAGCCCGATCAGGAAGGCCCCCGCCATTGCCACCGGCAGCAAGGGCGGCAGCAGGAAGCAGAGCCCGAAAATGCCGAGGGCGAGGCCGAGCTGCAAGGCGCGGATCGAGCCGAAGCGCCTCATGATCGGCGCGCCCATTACCAGAAAGGCGATCGAGCCGACCGTGCTGATGCTAGAGAGATAGCCGATCACGGCGTCGGACCAGCCGAGCTCCGCCGACATGGCTGGCGCGATGGTCGGCGTGACCCGCGTCAGGAAGGCGGTCGCCATCTGCACGACGATCATCGCCGTGAGGGCGCTGACCCAGCCCGGTGTCGCTGGAGGCTCCTTCATGGTCGCGTCATGTCTGCCGGGTCTTGTCTGTCGAACCTTGGCGGCCTCACGGCGACGCGGCCGGCAGGACCTTGCCGGGGTTGAGGATGTTGTCGGGGTCGAGGCTCTGCTTGATCCGGCGCATCACCGCGACGGCCTCGTCGCCATATTCCCGGCGCAGGAATTTCGACTTGCCATAGCCGACGCCGTGTTCGCCGGTGCAGGTGCCGCCGAGATCGATGGCGCGGTTGACCAGAAGGGCGTTGAACCGCTCGGCCTCGGCAATCTCTGCGGGGGAATCCATCCTGATCAGGAAGCCCATATGGAAATTGCCGTCGCCGACATGGCCGAGCGCCGGCACCGGGAAGGGCGCGTCCTTGGTATGCGCCCTCATCTCGGTGATGCAGGTGGCGAGCTCGGAGATCGGTACGCAGGCATCTGTGCCCCAGCTGCTGGCGCCGGGGCGCAGAGCGAGCAGGGCGTAGTGGAGATTGTGGCGGGCCTGCCAGAGCTTGGTCCGCTCCTCGGCGCTGGCGGCATGGCGCCAGCCGCTGCCGCCATGGCCCTGCGCAATCGCGTGCATCGCCGTCGATTGCTGCTCGACGCCGGCCTGCGTGCCGTGGAATTCGATGAACAGCGTCGCGGTCTCGGGATAGCTCAGCCCGTTATGCAGGTTGATGGCGCGCATGCAGGTCTCGTCGAGCAGCTCGACGCGGGCGACCTGGATGCCGCTCTGGATGGTCTCGATGGCGCAGGACACGGCGGCGCCGACATCCGGGAAGGAGCAGACCGCGACCGAGCTCGCTTCGGGGATGCCGTAGAGCTTCAGGGTGATCTCGGTGATCACGCCGAGCGTGCCCTCCGAGCCGACGAAGAGCCGCGTCAGATCGTAGCCAGCCGAGGATTTGCGGGCGCGCCCGCCGGTCTTCAGCACGCTGCCGTCGGCGAGCACCACGGTGAGCGCCAGGACATTGTCCTTCATCGTGCCGTAGCGCACGGCATTGGTGCCCGAGGCGCGCGTCGCCGTCATGCCGCCGAGCGTCGCATCGGCGCCGGGGTCGACCGGGAAGAACAGGCCTGTATCGCGCAAATGCTCGTTGAGCTGCTTGCGGGTCACCCCCGGCTCGATGACGCAGTCGAGATCCTCGGTGTTGACCGCGATGATGCGCTGCATGCGCGAGAGGTCGAGGCAGACGCCGCCATGCAGCGCGACGACATGGCCCTCCAGTGAGGTGCCGGCGCCGAAAGGAATGACCGGCACCTTCGCTTGATGGCAGAGGGCAAGGATGCGGCTGACCTCTTCCGTGGTCTGGGCATAACAGACGACGTCCGGCGCCTTGGTCGGGTGATAGGATTCGCCATGGCCATGATGCTCGCGCTCCGATTCCGAGGTCGAGCAGCGCGGGCCGAGGAGTTCGCGCAGGGCGGCGGTCAGCCCCTCGAGTTCCGGATGGCGCGAGGAGGCGGTCTCGGCGGCAGGGGCGTTCATATTGTCCTCGACTTCCGAGCCTGTTGCCGGCGTGGCGCTGCAGCAATTTCGACCGGCTTTTCACGTTCGGCCACAGTCGATGCAGCATGAGCGCTCTGCATCGGGAGGGGAAGTGTCCGACTACAATCGGTCTGCTTCCCTCGGCCCTTATCCTGAGGGGCCGCGCAGCGGCGTCTCGAAGGATGGACCAGCGGTCTCCGAACCTCCTTGAGCATCCTTCGAGATGCGCTCCTTCTGAGCGCTCCTCAGGATGAGGGGCGGGTGGGTGAGTGGCGTCAGCCCGACTGGTCGCGCCCGGCCAGGCCGAGCAGATATTGCCCGTAGCCGCTCTTCGCCAGCGCCTGGCCGAGCGCGCGCAATTGCTCGCGGTCGATCCAGCCATTCTCGAAGGCGATCTCCTCCGGGCAGGCGATGCGGAAGCCCTGGCGGCGCTCCAGCGTGCGCACGAATTCCGAGGCCTCGACCAGCGAATCCGGGGTGCCTGTGTCGAGCCAGGCGTAGCCGCGCCCGAGCCGTTCGACATTGAGCGCGCCGCGCTCGAGATAGGCGAGGTTGACGTCGGTGATCTCGAGCTCGCCGCGGGCCGAGGGCTTCAGCCGGCGGGCGATCTCGACCACCTGCTCGTCGTAGAAATAGAGGCCGGTCACCGCCCAGTGCGAGCGCGGCATCTTCGGCTTCTCCTCGATCGATAGCGCCTTGCCGGTGGCATCGAAGGAGACGACGCCATAGCGCTCGGGATCGCTGACGCGATAGGCGAAGACGGTGGCGCCCTGCCGGCGCGCGGCGGCGCGGCGCAGCACTTCGGTCAGCCCGTCGCCGTAATAGAGGTTGTCGCCGAGGATCAGGGCGGAAGGGCCGCCGGCGACGAAATCGGCGCCGATCTGGTAGGCCTGCGCCAGCCCTTCCGGCTTCGGCTGCACGGCATAGGAGAGCTTCAGCCCCCAGCGTTCGCCGGTGCCGAACAGCGCCTCGAAGCGCGGCGCGTCCTCGGGGGTCGCGATGATCAGGATCTCCCGGATGCCGGCGAGCATCAGCGTCGACAGCGGATAGTAGATCATCGGCTTGTCGTAGATCGGCAGGAGCTGCTTCGACGTCACCATGGTCATCGGGTGAAGCCTGGTGCCGCTGCCGCCGGCTAGGATGATGCCTTTCACGCGCGTTTCCTTCAGCATTCGGAGCCGGTGAGCAGCCGGGCCACGCAGTCCTCGACGGAGACCTGCCAGGGCGGCAGGCGCAAGCCGTAGCGCGTTGCGAGCAGGCCGCAATCGAGCCGGGAATTGGCGGGCCGGCGGGCCGGGGTCGGGTATTCGGCTGTCGCGATCGGCCTGACCCGCGCGGAAGGGCCGCCGAGCCTCGCCGAGGCCGCGAAGACCGCCTCGGCGAGGCCCGCCCAGCTCGTCTCGCCGCTGCCGGCGACATGGAAGACGCCGCGCAGCCCGGCATCCCGGGGTTCGGCGGCAAGACGGCGTGCAATCGCGATCACGGCGTCGGCAAGGGCCGGTGCATAGGTCGGCGTGCCCAACTGGTCGGCGACGATGCCGAGCTCCTCGCGGCTTTCGGCGAGCCTCAGCATGGTCTTCACGAAATTCCCGCCATAGGGGCTGTGGACCCAGGCCGTGCGCAGGATGGCGTGGTTGTCGCCTGCCGCCGCGACGGCCTGTTCGCCGGCGAGCTTGGAACGGCCATAGGCGCCGAGCGGGCCGGTTGCGTCATCCTCGCGCCAGGGACGGGAGAGGGCGCCGTCGAAGACATAGTCGGTGGAGATCTGGACCAGCGGTAGTCGGAGCACCGCCGCCGCCGCGGCGACGGCACCCGCACCGGCGGCGTTGATCGCCATGGCCAGCTCCGGCTCGCTCTCGGCCTTGTCGACTGCGGTATAGGCGGCGGCATTGACGATGCAGTCGGGCCGGGCTTGCTCGAGAGCCTTGTGCATCTCGTCGGGGCGCGTCAGGTCGAGCTTGGGCCGGCCGATGGCGACGACCTCGACCTTCGCCGAAGGGGCCATGGCGATCAGGGATCGAACGAGCTGTCCGGTGGTGCCGGTCACGGCAATGCGCATCGTGCCTTCGCCATCTGGAGTGCCGGGCGGCTTCGTTTAGAGCAAGGCTCGGCCGGCCTCAACCGCCGGCCTCCGCCTCGAAGCGGGCCGCTTCCGCGCGCAGCCAGCCGACCAGCGCCTCGATGCCGGGGCCGGGCTGGCCGCGCGGATTGAGGGTCATCCAGCAGCCGACGGCGCTGTCGAAGCCGAGACCGAGCGGATTGACGAGCGCGCCGGACGCCAGCTCTTCCGCGACATAGCAGCGTGGCGCCAGTGCGACGCCAAGCCCGGCCACTGCGGCGCGGATGATCACCGAATAATAGCCATAGCGCACGGTGTGGGCCGGGACCGCGCCGCGCAGCCCATGCGCCTCGGTGAACTCGGCCCAGAAGGCCGGCATCTGAAAATGCTGCAGCAGGGTCATTTTCTGGATATCCGCCGCACGGCTGAAGCCGCCCATCCGCTCCAGCAGGGCCGGGGCTGCGACGAGCGCGACCTGCCGGCCGAACAGATAATGCGCCTCGCGATCCGGCCAGGGCCCGGCGCCGTGAACGATGTCGATATCGGGGTCTTCGGTCTCGTTCTCGCTGACGAAATTGGTGAACTGCACGTCGATCTCGGGATGGGCCTGGGCGAAGCTCGGAAAACGCTCCATCAGCCAGCGCTCGCCGGCGATGGCGACGAGATGCAGCCGGATCGGGCGTCCGAGCGCGGTTCGCTCGGCGAGGCGCCGGGCGCCGCGCGCCATCTGCTCGATCGCCGCTTCGGCATAGGGCCGGTAGATCGTGCCGGCCTCCGTGGCCTTCAGCCCGGCTGGGCTACGCTCGAAAAGCGCGATGCCGAGATGCTCCTCCAGCGCCTGGATCTGCTTGGAGACCGCGCTCTGGGTCAGGTGCACGGCTGAAGCGGCCTTCGCCGTCGATCCCAGCCGCGCCACAGCAAGGAAGACCCGAAGCGCCGTGGTCGAGGGCGGGAGATTCGGGCTGGCCAATCAGATATTCCTTTTGCGACTATCCTGCCGGAGATCGTTTCGTTTGCGGGGTTCGCGGTCAAGGGGACAGTGTCGCCTCAAGGGGAGACCATCAGCATGAATCAGACCACGCGCCTCTGGGGTGGCCGCTTCCGCAAGCCGCCGGACCCGCGGATGATGCGGCTATCCAGCGCGGCCGGCGCCTATTCGCGCCTCGCGCCCCAGGATATCGCCGGCGGCAAGGCCCATGCGGCCGAGCTGGAGCGGGCCGGGCTGCTGAGCTCCGACGAGACGAAGCTGATCGTGGCGACGCTCGACGCTATCGCCGGCGAATTCGCCGCCGGGACGCTGGTACCCGGGCCCGAGGACGAGGATATCCACACCTTCATCGAGCGCGTGCTGACGGCGCGGATCGGCGCGACCGGCGCCAAGCTCAGGGCCGGGCGCTCGCGCAACGACCAGGCCGCCAACAACCTCAAGCTCTATCTGCGCGAGCAGTCGCGGCTGATCGGCGCGATGCTGGCCGAATTGCTGGAGGCGCTGGCCGGCCAGGCCGAGCGGCATTCCGCGTCCGTCTGCCCCGGCTTCACCCATCTGCAGAGCGCCCAGCCGGTGACCTTCGGCCATTGGCTGATGGCGCATGGTCAGGCGCTGTCGCGCGATGCGACGCGGCTCCAGGACTGGGACAGGCGCTCGACCCAGTCGCCGCTCGGGGCGGCGGCGCTGGCCGGCTCGGCGATCGCGCTGACCCCCGAAATGAGCGCGCAGGCGCTCGGCTATGACGGTCCCTGCGAGAACTCGGTCGACGCCGTCGGCGCGCGCGACCATGTCGCGGAGTTCCTGTTCGTCGCCGCCATGCTGGCGACCAATCTCTCCCGGCTGGCGGAGGAGGTGACGCTCTGGACCTCGCGCCAGTTCGGCTGGGTCGTGCTCGACGATGCCTTTGCCACCGGCTCCTCGATCATGCCGCAGAAGAAGAACCCGGATATCGCCGAGCTCTCGCGCGGCCGGGCGGCACGGCTCACCGGCGATCTCGTCGCCATGCTGGGCGCGCTGAAGGGGCTGCCGCTGGCCTATAATCGCGATCTCGCCGAAGATAAGCGCTCCGCCTTCGACGCGGTCGACGTGCTTGGTGAGGTGCTGCCGGCCTTCGCCGGCATGATCGAGACGATGGAAGCGCGGCCGGAGGTGATGCGGGCCCAGGCCGGCGCCGGCTTCGCGCTCGCCACCGAGGTTGCCGATTATCTGGCGCGCAAGGGCGTGCCCTTCGCCGAGGCACACGAGATCTCCGGATCGCTGGTGCGCTATTGCGAGGAAATGGGCCGCGAGCTGGAGCAACTCGAGGCGGTCGAGCTCAGCGCCATTGATCCACGCCTTACGGAGGATGTAAGGGCCTGTCTCACCCTTGATGCTGCGGTGGCCGCCCGCAGCGGTTTCGGCGGTACGGCGCCGGTGCGCGTGGCCGAGCAGATCGCCCGTTTCCGCCTCTGGCTCGCAGCTTTTGAAGATTGGACGCGCGGAGCGCAGAAATGACCAGCGCAGTCGGAATTGGAATAGGGCGGGATCTCGCCGGAATCGCCGGCCTGAAGCTCGTGCCGCGCCGCTATTACGGACGCTGGGTCGCGGCCGCGCTAATCATCCTGGTGCTGGCCTGGATCATCAAGGCCTTCGCCGAAGGGCAGATCGACTGGAAGGTGGTCGGGCAGTTCTTCACGGCGCCCGCCATTCTCAGCGGCCTCGTCAACACCATCATCATGACGGTTTGCGCCATGGCGCTGGGCATCGCGCTCGGCGTGATCTTCGCGATCATGTACATGTCGCCGAACCCGGTGCTGCGCGGCGTCGCGCTGTTCTACATCTGGTTCTTCCGGGGCACGCCGCTGCTGCTGCAGCTCCTGCTCTGGTTCAACCTGGCGCTGGTCTTCCCGACGATCGGTATTCCCGGCGTCATCGAATGGCGCACCATCGACGTGATCGGGCCGTTCATGGCGACCTTGCTCGGGCTCGGCATGAACCAGGGCGCCTATACGGCGGAAGTCGTGCGCGGCGGCATCCTCTCGGTCGATGTCGGCCAGACGGAGGCGGCCAAGTCGATCGGCATGACCCGTTTGACGACGCTGCGCCGGATCGTGCTGCCGCAGGCGATGCGGGTGATCATCCCGCCGGTCGGCAACGAGGTGATCAGCATGGTCAAGCTGACCTCGATCGCCAGCGTGATCCAGTTCTCCGAGATCCTGCGCAATGCGCAGACGATCTATTATGCCAATGCCCGTGTCATCGAATTGCTGATCGTCGCTGCCGGCTGGTATCTGATCGTCGTCACGCTCCTGCAGATCGGCCAGTTCTTCCTGGAGCGCCATTTCTCCAAGGGCCGCGGTGGCCGCCGTGCCAAAGCCCAGGTTGCCGAGGAGGCCGGGGCATGAGCGCTGCCGCCAAGGAGGCCATCGTCACCGCCGCCAACGTCACCAAGCGCTTCGGCGAGTTGCGGGCGCTGAACGATGTCTCGCTGACCATCGCGCCGGGCGCCGTGCAGTGCATCATCGGGCCGTCGGGCTCCGGCAAGAGCACGCTGCTGCGCTGCATCAACCAGCTCGAGAGGATCGACCAGGGCGCGATCTGGGTCGATGGCGAGCTGATCGGCTACCGGATCAAGGGCAATGAGCTGCACGAGCTGAGCGACGCCGAGATCGCGCGCCAGCGTCTTACGACCGGCATGGTCTTCCAGCGCTTCAACCTGTTCAACCATATGACGGTGCTCGAGAACATCATTGAGGGCCCGGTCACGGTGTTGAAGCGGCCGAGGCAGGAAGCGGTGGCGGAGGCCGAGAAGCTGCTCGCCCGCGTCGGCCTCTCGGAGAAGCGCAATTCCTACCCGATCGAGCTTTCGGGCGGCCAGCAGCAGCGCATCGCGATCGCAAGGGCGCTCGCCATGAAGCCGAAGCTGATGCTGTTCGACGAGCCGACCTCGGCGCTCGATCCGGAGCTCGTCGGCGAGGTGCTCGCGGTGATGCGCGATCTTGCCGCCAGCGGCATGACGATGATCGTCGTCACCCATGAGCTCGGCTTCGCCCGCGAGGTCGCCAGCGACGTCGTCTTCATGGACAAGGGCGAGATCGTCGAGCGTGGCCATCCGCAGCAGGTACTGGTTGCGCCGAGCCAGGCCAGAACCCGCGACTTCATCGCCGCCGTCCTCAAGTGAGTTCAAGCCAGGCCAGTTCGGCCTGAAAAAACAGGGAGATCACCATGCTTCGCCTTTCTCTCGCTGCCGCGCTCCTCGCCGGCACCGCGCTCGCCGCCCAGGCCCAGGCCCTGCCGGACCGCATCAAGAACGCCGGCAAGATCGTCATCGCGACGCAGCCGAATTACGCGCCGATCGTCTACAAAGACCCGGCGACCAACACGATGACCGGCTTCGACTACGAACTCGGCGAGGCGATCGCCAAGGAGCTCGGGGTCAAGGCCGAGTGGCAGGAGACTGCCTTCGCCCAGATGCTGCCCTCGCTGCAGACCGGCCGCGTCGACATGGTGATGGCCGGCATGAGCGACCTGCCGGCCCGTCGCGAGACCGCCGATTTCGTCAACTACCTCGTCTCGGGCGCGCAGTTCTACACCGTCACCGCGCTCGCCGGCTCGATCAAGACGCCCGAGGATCTCTGCGGCAAGACCGTCGGCGCCAGCCGCTCGACCAACTGGCCCCGCCAGATCGGCGAGTGGAGCGAGGCCAACTGCGTCGCCAAGGGCAAGCCGGCGATCAACGTGGTCGGCACGGAAGGCTCGGTCGATGCCCGCACCCAGCTCAAGACGCAGCGCCTGCAGGGCGGCGTCCAGGGCAGCGAGACGATGAGCCACAACCAGAAGCTCGAGCCCAACACCTATGTGGTGCTCGGCACGCCCTTCACCCGTTCGCTCGCCGGCATTCCGTTCCCAAAGACGGCTGAGGGCGGCCAGCTGCGCGACGCGGTCAAGGGCGCGCTGGAGCGGCTGCAGGCGAACGGCGCCTATGACGCGCTGATCGCCAAATACGGCCTGCCCGACAACGCCCTGAAGCCGATTTCGGTCAACAAGGGCGAGTGAGCTTACGGCATCGGCGGGGCCGAGTTCGGCCGCCCGCCTGCACGGAATGACGGAGCGGCGCTGACGGGCGCCGCTCTTTCTGTTATACGGTCTGTATAACGCGAGCCCCGGAGCAGGCGATGAACAAGCCCGAAAAGCCCGCCGGCGCGCAGGCCATGGTCCTGCAGGTCCGCAAGATCGGCAACTCGGTCGGCATCATCCTGCCGAAGGAATTGCTGGCGCGGCTGAAGCTGGCGGAGGGCGACAAGCTGACGGTGGTCGAGCAGCCGGAGCTCGGCCTGAAACTGACGCGCTATGACGATACCCATGCGCGCGGGCTTGAGATCGCCCGCCGTTCGTTCAAGACCTACGCGAATACCTATCGCGCTTTGGCGAAATGACCGAGCCCATCTGGGTCAGCGTCGAGCTGGTGGTCGATATTCACGCCGAGCAGCTCGCGCTGTTCGGCGGGCCGGCTGGAATTCGCGATCACGGGCTTCTGGAATCGGCGCTGGCGCGGGCTCCGAACAAATATTCCTATGGCGAGCATGAGCTTGCTACCTTAGCTGCAACTTATGCATTCGGCGTCGCACGCAACCATCCCTTCGTCGATGGCAACAAGCGGGCCGCCTTCGCGAGCATGATCGTTTTCCTCGGTCTCAACGGCATCGATTTCCTGGTGCCTGAGCCGGAAGCCACCGCGGCGATCCTCGCCCTCGCCGCCGGCGAGGTCGACGAAGACGGTCTGACGCGCTGGATTCGCGACAACTGGCCAAAGGACGCGCCCGTATGAAGACGCCGATCTGGGTCGAGGCCGCGATCAACGGTCCCTGGGGCAAGGAGCGCCAGCCCGGCATCCCGATTGCGATCGAGGAGATCGTCGCTGACGGGATCGCGGTCGTCGAGGCCGGGGCGGCGATCGTCCATCTGCATGTCTACGACGTTGAGACCGGCCGCCAGCGCGACGACTGGGAGCTCTATGCCCGGGCGATAGAGGGGATCAGGGCGAAGGTCGACGCCATCGTCTATCCGACCATCCCGATCCTGGGCTCCGGCTATGCCGGCGACATGCATGGCTCCGGGCGCTACACGCATCTCGAGGAGCTGGCGAAGCGCGGCCTCGTCGAATGGGGTGTGCTCGATCCCGGCTCCTGCAACTGGATGACCTATGCCGGCATGCCCGAGGGCGAGGCCGGCTTCATCTACCAGAATCCGGGCGAGCATATCCGCGAGGGTATGGAGGTGGCGCAGCGCCACAAGGTCCATCCGAGCTTCGCGATCTACGAGCCGGGCTTCACCCGGCTCGGAGCGGGGCTGGCCAAAGCCTATCCGGGCATGCCGATGCCGATCTACCGGCTGATGTTCTCCGATGCCTTCGCCTGGGGCTTTCCGCCGAAGCTCTTTGGACTCGAGGCACATCTTGCCTTGCTCGACGAATGCGCGCCCGGTGCTCCGGTGATGATCGCGGGGCTCGGCGTCGAGCTCGGCGAGCTGATCCCGCACGCGGTCGCGCGCGGCGTCCATGTCCGCGCCGGGCTGGAGGATGCGCATTTCGGCGAGACGTGCAGCAATCGCGCGTTGATCACCGAGCTGGTCGCCCGTGTCGAGGCGGCCGGGGGCCGGCCGGCGAGCACTGCCGAGGTGCGCGCCGACCTCAAGGCGCGCGGCTGAACGCCTCGACAAGTTCGGCCAGGATCGCGACGCCGCGCTCGATCTCCTGTGGCTCGACGCTGGCATAACCGATGACGAGGCCGGCCATGTCCGGCCGGGCGGCGGTGTTCGGAGACATGTAGAGCGGCCCGATCGGGTAGACGCCGATGCCGCGTGCGCGGCCCTGCGCGATGAACTTGGCTTCGTCGGCCGCCGCGACGTCGCGGAACCAGAGGACGACATGCAGGCCGGCATCGGCGCCGGAGACGACGATGCGGTCACCGAGCCGGCGGGAGAGCGCAGCGAGTAGCGTCGCGCGCCGCTCGGCATTGCGCCGCCGGCTGCGGCGGATATGGCGCTCATAGGCCCCGCTTTCGAGCAGGATCGTCAGCGCCTGCTGTTCTAGTCCGGGCGCGTGACGATCGGCCAACGCCTTGGCGGTGGTGAAGATGGGGGCGAGGGTCGGCGGCAGGACGAGATAGCCGAGCCGGATCGTCGGCGAGAGCGCCTTGGAGACGGTGCCGAGATAGATGATCTCGCTGCCCTCGGCGAGCGCGTGGAGCGGCGGAACCGGGGCGATGTCGTAACGGTATTCGCTGTCGTAATCGTCCTCGACGATACAGGCGCCGCAGCGGCGAGCCCAGGCGAGCAGTTCGAGCCGGCGGGCGACCGGCATGACCCCGCCGAGCGGATACTGGTGCGACGGCGTGACATAGGCGAGCCGGGCGGAAAGTGAGGCGAGCCGGTCGGTCCGGAGCCCGTCCTGATCGGCCTCGACCGGGATCGCGACGCCCCCCGCCGCGGCGAAGACCTGCCGCGCCATGCCATAGCAGGGATCCTCGACGACGAAGCTCTCGCCGGGTTCGAGCAGAAGCCGGGCGCAAAGGTCGAGCCCCTGCTGCGAGCCGTTGACGATGACGATCTGCTCCATCTCGCAGCGCAGGCTGCGGGCCCGCCAGAGATAGCCCTGAAGGGCCTGGCGCAGTTCTTCCGCGCCCGCCGGGGCGTCATAGCTCAGCCGCTGTGGCCGACGGCTCGCCGCCATGGCGACGGCCCGTTTCCAGATATCGGCCGGGAAATCGGTGGAGGCGAGGTCGCCATAGCGGAAATCGGCGACGAGCCCGGCCGACCCTGGTGGGCGCGCTGGCAGGGCCATCGCCGCGATGCGTTCGCCGAAGCGGGAGAGGGCCGGCCTTGCCGCGTTCACGCCATCGTCGGGCGTTTCCGGCTTGGCTGCTGCGGGCATGGCTGCGACACGGGCGCGAGCGCCCTGGCGGCCGGTGATGAAGCCTTCCGAATGGAGCTGCTCATAGGCGGCCGTCACGGTGGTACGGGATACGCCGAGCTCGGCGGCGAGCGTGCGGGTCGAGGGCAGGGCGGCGTCAGGACGATAGACGCCGGTGCCGATCTGCGCCTTCAGCGCGGCGTAAATGTCCCGCGCGCGCTGGGGCCGAGCCGAGATCACATCGCCACCTTGTCAACTGGACCAGATAAAAATCTATAAACTGGACGTTTCATGCGGTCCAGTATCTTCCTATCCTGCGCCTATTCGACAGGACCAGTCATGTACACACCGCCAGCCTTCCGCGAAGACGATTCCGCCGCCCTGCACGCTCTGATGCGCGCCGCCCGCCTGTGCAATTTTGTCACGGCGACGGCGGAGGGGCCGATGGCGACGCCGTTGCCGCTGTTTCTCGACGAGAGCGAGGGGGCATTCGGCACGCTTTATGGACATATCGCCAGGCCTAACCCGCAATGGCAGGTGCCGGTTCTGGGTGAGGCGATGGCGATCTTCATGGGGCCGGACGCCTATGTCACGCCGAGCTGGTATGCGGCCAAGCGCGAGCACGGCAAGGTCGTGCCGACCTGGAATTACATCGCGGTGCAGGCCTCGGGACCGGTCGAGTTCTTCGAGGATCCGGAGCGGCTGCGCGCGGCGGTCACGCGCCTGACGAATCTGTACGAGCGGCCCCGGATCGAAGCCTGGGCGGTGTCGGATGCGCCGGAGTCCTTCATCGCGGCGCAGCTGCGCGGCATCGTCGGGCTGCGCATGCCGATCACGAGGCTCGTGGGCAAGCGCAAGATGAGCCAGAACCGCAGCGCCGAGGACCGCTCCGGCGTCGTCGCCGGCCTGCGCCAGGGCGAGCGCGCCAGCGACCATGTCGTGGCCGAGCTGGTGGCTGAAGGAGGCGTGGCATGAACATCGTCGCATCGGTTTCGGGGGAGCTCGAAGCCCGCTTCGGCTCTGATCCCGAGACCATGTTCAGGCAGAATCTCGCCGCTGTCCGCGAGCGCATTGCCGCGGCCTGCCGGCGCGCCGGGCGCGATCCCGATTCGGTGCGGTTGCTGCCGATCAGCAAGACGGTGCCGGCACAGATGCTGCGCCACGCCTTCGCCGCCGGCATCGACCGGTTCGGCGAGAACAAGATCCAGGAGGCGCAGGGCAAGCAGGAGGCGCTCGCCGACCTGCCGGTGGCGTGGAGCATCGTCGGTCATCTGCAGAGCAACAAGGTCCGCAACCTGACCCGTTTCGCCGTCGAGTTCCATGCGCTGGACAGCCTGAAGCTCGCGGCGCTGCTCGATGCTCGGCTGGCGGCGGAAGGGCGCAGCCTCGACGTCTATGTCCAGGTCAACACCTCCGGCGAGGAGAGCAAATACGGGTTGCATCCCGATGCCTTGCGCGATTTCGTCGCGGCGCTGCCGGACTTCCCCAGGCTCAGGCCGCGCGGGTTGATGACCTTGGCGCTGTTCAGCGACGAGATGGAGCGGGTACGACCCTGTTTTCGCCTGCTGCGCCGGCTCCGCGACGAGGCGGTGCAGCTGCATCCGGGCCTCGGCGAGCTCTCCATGGGCATGTCCGGCGATTTCGAAGCGGCGATCGAGGAAGGCGCCGACGTGGTCCGGGTCGGGCAGGCGATCTTCGGCAAGCGCCCGACGGCGAACGGGCATTATTGGCCGGGGCTGGCGCCGGGCTGAGCCGGTTCTGGGGGCGGCGAGGGCTGGAGCTTGGCCGGGGCGCCACCTACATTGGCCGGACAAGCCCGCTCAGGCCCAGCGAGACCCGATGTCCGAACGCGATAGCGAAGCCAACCGATTTTCCGCCCGGGCCGCGCGCTATGCCCGCGTCGGCGCCAATGTCGGCGGGGTCGCGGCGCGGATCGCCGGCACGAAGCTGTTCGGGCTCGAAGGCCGCAACGCGACCAATGCCGAGGCGCTGGCCAAGGCGCTCGGCGGCCTGAAGGGCCCGCTGATGAAGGTCGCGCAGCTCGTCGCCACCATTCCCGATGTTGTTCCGCCGGAATACGCCGCCGAGCTGCAGAAGCTGCAATCGGAGGCGCCCCCAATGGGCGCGGCCTTCGTCAAGCGCCGCATGCAGGCCGAACTCGGGGCTAACTGGCGCGAGCGCTTCGGCGCGTTCGAGCTGAAGCCGGCGGCGGCAGCCTCGCTCGGCCAGGTGCACCGCGCCACCTCGCTCGACGGCGCGCCTCTGGCCTGCAAGCTGCAGTATCCCGACATGGAATCGGCGGTCGAGGCCGATATCGCCCAGCTCGAAATCCTGTTCGGCCTGCACCGGCGCATGGGCGCGGTGATCGACACCAGCGAGATCGCCAAGGAGATCAGTGCCCGCGTTCGCGAGGAACTCGACTACCGGCGCGAGGCCAGGCACGTCGCCCTCTACCAGCGCATGCTCGCCGAAACGCCGGAGGTGCGGGTGCCGGGCGTGGTCGCCGAATTGTCGACGCGGCGGCTGCTGACCATGCACTGGCTCGATGGCGACAAGATCCTCGCCCACAAGCAGGCCAGCCAGGAGATCCGGGACCGGATCTCGACCGCGATGTTCCGGGCCTGGTGGCGACCCTTCAGCCACCACGGTGTCATCCATGGCGACCCGCATCTCGGCAACTACACCGTCTTCCAGGAAGGCGGCGAGCCTGAAGGCATCAACCTGCTCGATTATGGCTGCATCCGGATCTTCCCGCCGAGCTTCGTCGGCGGCGTCGTCGACCTCTATCGCGGCCTGCTCGAAGGTGACGAGGCGCGTGTCGTGCATGCCTACGAGGTCTGGGGCTTCAAGGGCCTGACCAAGGAGCTGATCGACACGCTGAACATCTGGGCGCGCTTCATCTATGGGCCGCTGCTGGAGGATCGCACGCGCCGGATCGCCGAGGGCGTCAGCCCGGCCGAATATGGCCGCAAGCAGGCCTTCCAGGTCCACAGCGCGCTGAAGGCGCGCGGGCCGGTGACGGTGCCGCGCGAATTCGTCTTCATGGACCGCGCCGCGATCGGGCTCGGCGGCGTCTTCCTGCATCTCGACGCCGAGCTGAATTTCCACCGGCTGTTCGAGCAGGAGATCGAGAATTTCAGCGTGGCGCGGGTCGCCGGCGTGCAGGGCGCGGCCCTTTCCGCGGCGGGGCTGGCCGGATCCTGAGCGCCTGCGCCATATTGCCTCATGCCGGCACAAGGCTCGTGCAGTGCGGCGGGGGGCGGACATGGCCAGGCAGGGCACGGAGGCCGAGGCGAAGACGGGCGGCGAGCGCCGCCGCTACGAATTGTTCGTGCGGCGCGGCCCGGGCGGTTTCGTGCTGAAGCAGAGCGATGAAGGCGTCGGGCTGGACGGAGATCTCCTGTTCTGGAGCACGCCGCAGGGCGAGGTCGCCAGACCGTTCTCCGAGATCTCCGGCGTGCATCTGTCGACGGTGCATATCGCCCGGCAGGGCGATTTCGGCACCTGTTCGATCGCGTTCTCGGGGGCACCGCCGCTGATCGTCAGCTCC
This sequence comes from Allobosea sp., assembly GCF_017308075.1. GTDB lineage: Bacteria > Pseudomonadota > Alphaproteobacteria > Rhizobiales > Beijerinckiaceae > Allobosea. The sequence goes on along the minus strand of NZ_JAFKFX010000030.1, from coordinate 275,282 downwards.
AATACCGCCTATGGCTATGCCGACGAGGAGCGCAACCAGACCTACCGCGCCTTCCTGGAGGATCTGCACACGACGCTCGCCATGCGCATGCCCGGCAAGGTCCGCTATTCCTCCGGGGTCAGCGAGGCGCGCATCGCCTTCATCCAGGTGATGCTGATCGTCATGGGGCTGCTGATGGTCGCTCTGCCGCTCGTGCTGCTGGCGATGACCGGCGAATTGAGCATGCTCTGGGTCGTCTTCGTCGGCTTCGCCTTCGTCTCGGGCTATTTCCGCTGGGTCCAGAGGAACGCGCCCCGGACCTATGAGCCGGCCAGGATTCCTGCCGATCTGCTGCCTTGAAGCAAGGCGCGGCGGAGCTTTCCGGCGGCACCCCCTGACGCGACGTCGCTTTCCCCGGTGATTGCCTAGGGATGAGGCAAGCGGCATGGTGTCATGCGTTGCCATCGGCTGCGCCAGTGCGCTACAGGGCAACAGGATTTTCATCGAGCAGGGACCATTTTTCATGGCCGACCACGGACAGCACGCCGCCGACATTCCGCAGATGGACTATGCGGAGCACGAGGGCACCTATCATGGCTTCGTGCGCTTCGCCGAGATCGCCACGATCGCCTGCCTGGCCATCGTTACGGCGCTGGCCGTCGGCGGCACCAAGCACGCCTGGGGCACCGCGATCATCGGCACGCTGCTGACGCTGATCAGCACCGGTATCGGCATCGCCGCGCCGTCGGTGGGCTGGCGCGCGCCTGCCGTTCCGTTCGGTCTGATGCTGCTCGCGCTCCTCCTCCTGTAAAGCCTGAAAGGCCCGGCCTCCCATGCGCATTGCTGTCCCCGCGGAAACGCAAGGGGCGGAGACCCGCGTCGCCGCGACGCCGGAAACCGTCCGTAAGTTCATCGGCCTCGGTGCCGAGGTCGTGGTCGAGAAAGGTGCCGGCGCTGCTTCCGGCATCAGCGATGCGGACTATGAGGCGGCTGGCGCAAAAACCGCGGCAGGCGCGGCCGAAACGCTCGCCGGCGCGACGATCGTGCTGAAGGTGCGCCGTCCGGCCGAGGCCGAGATCGCCGGGCTACCCGCCGGTGCGCTGGTGGTCGGCATCATGGATCCCTATGGCAGCGAGGCGCAGGTCGAGGCTCTGGCCAAGGCCAATGTCGCCGCCTTCGCCATGGAGTTCATGCCGCGCATCACGCGTGCGCAGGTGATGGACGTTCTGTCCTCGCAGGCGAACCTCGCCGGCTACCGCGCCGTCGTCGACGCCGCGGCCGAATATGGCCGGGCGCTGCCGATGATGATGACCGCTGCGGGTACCGTGCCGGCGGCGAAGATCTTCATCATGGGCGTCGGCGTCGCCGGCCTGCAGGCGATCGCCACCGCGCGCCGCATGGGCGCGATCGTTACCGCGACCGACGTCCGGCCGGCGACCAAGGAGCAGGTCGAATCGCTCGGCGCCAAGTTCCTCGCGGTCGAGGACGAGGAGTTCAAGCAGGCACAGACTGCCGGCGGCTACGCCAAGGAAATGTCCAAGGAGTATCAGGCCAAGCAGGCCGAGCTGACGGCGAGCCACATCGCCAAGCAGGACATCGTCATCACCACCGCGCTGATTCCCGGACGGCCGGCGCCGAAGCTGATCTCGGCCGCAATGGTCGAGAGCATGAAGGCGGGCTCGGTGATCGTCGACCTCGCGGTCGAGCGCGGCGGCAATTGCGAGCTCGCCAAGCCCGGCGAGACGGTGACGACCGCCAATGGCGTCAAGATCGTCGGCCATCTCAACGTGCCGGGCCGGCTGCCGGCGACCTCGTCCAGCCTCTACGCCAAGAACCTCTTCGCCTTCGTCGAGACCCTGATCGACAAGAAGGAGAGGAAGCTCGCGGTGAACTGGGATGACGAACTCGTCAAGGCGACCTGCCTGACCAGGGACGGCGCCGTCATCCATCCGAATTTCGCGGCCAAGGCCTGAGCGGTCGACGAGGGAGTGTCAAACCATGGCTAATCCGACCCCCGAACAGGCGCTCGAACAGGCCCGCTCGGCCGCTGCGCTTGCCAAGCAGGCCGCCGAGCTCGCCGAGAAGTACGCCGAGCAGGCGGCGCATGCCGCCGGCGCCGCGACCGGTGTCGACCCGACGGTCTTCCGCCTCGCCATCTTCGTCCTCGCCGTCTTCGTCGGCTACTACGTGGTCTGGTCGGTGACCCCGGCCCTGCACACGCCGCTGATGTCGGTCACCAACGCGATCTCCTCGGTCATCGTCGTCGGCGCGCTGCTCGCGGTCGGCGTCCAGGCTGCGCCCGCTCTGGGCGACGGCCCGCTCTGGGCCAAGGTGTTCGGCTTCGTCGCCCTCGTGCTCGCCTCCGTGAACATCTTCGGCGGCTTCCTCGTCACAGAGCGTATGCTCGCGATGTACAAGAAGAAGGGCTGAGCGCATGGCCGCGAACCTCTCCGCCCTGCTCTACGTCGTCTCGGGCGTCCTCTTCATCATGGCCCTGCGCGGGCTGTCGCATCCGACGACCTCGCGCCAGGGCAATCTCTACGGCATGGTCGGCATGGCGATCGCCGTGCTGACCACGGTGATCTTCTATCCGCCGGCCGGCTTCTCCGGCTGGCTGCTCGTCATCCTCGGCATCGCCATCGGCGGCGGCATCGGCGCCTTCATGGCCAAGCGCGTGCAGATGACGCAGATGCCGCAGCTCGTCGCCTTCTTCCACTCGCTGGTCGGTCTCGCCGCCGTGCTGGTGGCGGCCGCCGCGCTCTATGCGCCCGAAGCCTTCGGTATCGGCCAGGTCGGCAAGATCAAGGGCGCCAGCCTGTTCGAGATGGGGCTCGGCGTCGCCATCGGCGCGATCACCTTCACCGGTTCGATCATCGCCTTCCTCAAGCTCGACGGGCGCATGAGCGGCAAGCCGATCATGCTGCCGCAGCGCCATGCCATCAATATCGGCCTCGGCATCGCGCTCGTGGTGATGCTGCTGATCTTCCTGCAGACGGAAAGCCATGTCCTGTTCTGGCTGATCGTGCTGGTCTCCTTCGCCCTCGGCATCCTGCTGATCATCCCGATCGGCGGCGCGGACATGCCGGTCGTCGTCTCGATGCTGAACTCCTATTCGGGTTGGGCGGCGGCGGGCATCGGCTTCACGCTCGGCAACATGGCGCTGATCATCACCGGCGCGCTGGTCGGCTCCTCCGGCGCGATCCTGTCCTACATCATGTGCAAGGCGATGAACCGGAGCTTCATCTCCGTCATCCTCGGGGGCTTCGGCGGCGACGATGCCGCGGCCGGTCCGGGTGGCGCGGTGGAAGCGCGCCCGGTCAAGCAGGGCTCGCCCGACGATGCCGCCTACATCATGAAGAATGCCGGCAAGGTCCTGATCGTTCCGGGCTATGGCATGGCGGTGGCGCAGGCCCAGCACGCGCTGCGCGAGATGGCGGACCTCCTCAAGAAGGAGGGCGTCGAGGTCAAGTACGCGATCCATCCGGTGGCGGGCCGCATGCCCGGCCATATGAACGTGCTGCTGGCGGAAGCCAATGTGCCCTATGACGAGGTCTTCGAGCTCGAGGACATCAACTCCGAGTTCGGCCAAGCCGACGTCGCCTTCGTCATCGGTGCCAACGACGTTACCAACCCGGCTGCCAAGACCGACAAGTCCTCGCCGATCTATGGCATGCCGATCCTCGACGTCGAGAAGGCCAAGACCGTGCTGTTCATCAAGCGCGGCATGGCGGCCGGCTATGCCGGCGTCGAGAACGAGCTGTTCTTCCGCCCCAATACGATGATGCTGTTCGGCGACGCCAAGAAGGTCACCGACGAGATCGTCAAGGCGATGGCGCACTGAGCGCCCGCCATAGCAATGACGCAAAGGGCCGGCTTCCATGCCGGCCCTTTTTTATTGGAAGCTCCATGCCTGAACTGCCGATCCGCTCTTTCGAACCGCAGGACCGCGAGGCGGTCATCGCCTTGCACTGGGAACTCAACCGCCATGAGCAGACCGTCTCCGGCGACCGTGCGCTCGAGCGGGAGGATGCCGTGGCCTGCCTCGCCGATGACGAGAAGCAGATGGCCAGCCGCGGCGGTGTGGCGCTGGTCGCGCTGATCGACGGCGCGGTCGCCGGCTATCTCTGCTGCGTCCTGACCAATGGCGGGCCGTTCCTGCGCGCCGAGCTGCGGCGGCAGGCCTATGTCACGACCCTGGTGGTCGGCGAGCCCTATCGCGGACGCGGCGTCGCCGCGGCGCTTCTGGGCGAGGCGGAGCGCTATGCGCGCGGGCAGGGCGTCGCGGCGCTGGGTGTCGGCGTGCTCGCGGGCAATGCGGGCGCTGAGCGGCTCTACCAGCGCTTCGGCTTCGCGCCGCATGCCGTCGAAATGGTCAAGCGGCTGCGATGAGGCGCCTCCTCGCCATCGTCGCGGTCGCCCTGGCCTGCGCCTATGCCGGCGTGCTGGGCCTGCTCTACGTCAAGCAGCGCGATCTGCTCTATCCGCGCAATCCGGCGCGTGCCGAAATCGCCGCGGCGAATCTGCCCGGCGTCGAGGAGGTCCGGCTGACCACGGCCGATGGCGAGACGCTGATCGCCTGGGTGGTGCCGCCGCGCGAGGGCAAGCCCGTGCTGCTGTTCTTCCATGGCAATGCCGGGAATTTCGGCGGGCCGGGACGGCAGGCACGCTTTCGGGCGCTGACGCAGGACGGGACCGGGCTGTTCGCAGTGAACTATCGCGGCTATGGCGGCTCGACGGGCGCGCCGAGCGAGGCGGGGCTGGAGCAGGACGCGCTCGCCGCCTATGACGCCGCCATGGCCCGCTTCGGCGCCGACAAGCTGGTCGGATATGGCGAATCGCTCGGTACCGGGGTGATTCTCAAGCTCGCCGCCAGCAAAGCGCTCAGGGCCGTGATTCTCGAGGCGCCCTACATGTCGACCGCCGCGGTGGCGCAGCAGATCTATCCCTATGTGCCGGTCGCGCTGCTGATGCACGACCAGTTCCGCTCGGACCTGGCGATCGGCAAGGTGCGTGGGCCGGTGCTGGTCCTGCATGGCGTGCGCGACACCGTGATCCCCTACAGCCAGGGCGAGGCGCTGTTTGCGCTGGCGAATGCGCCGAAGCGCTTCGTCCGCTTCCCGGAAGGAAACCACGGAAATCTGGTTTCGCAGGGCTCGGTGCCGGAAATCCGGCGCTTCCTGGCCGATGCCGCGGCCGGCGCGCTGGCCGGCAGCGAGATTCTGGTCGCCGCGACGCCTTAGATCGCCGCGCGTCCGTTGGGGCGCGGTCACGGCGATCGATCTGATCGTCATCGCATCGGAGTTTTCCGAAAAGGGGACTCCACTTTCCGGTCGGATGCTACAGGCCGGCGGCGGCCGACCTGGTGCCGCTACATCCGGAACAGGCCGCCGCCGCCGAGACGGCTCTGGCCGGCGCGGGCGGTCTGGTTGTTGCCGTCGAGGCCGAGCGCGCGCTGATAGGCCTCGCTGGCCTCTGTCTTCTTGCCGAGTTTCTCGAAGGCGAAGCCGCGGCCGGCCCAGGCGTCGGCGTTGCGGTTGTCGACGTTCAGCGCGGCGGTGAAGTCCTCGAGCGCCGATTCATACTTTCCGAGCGCGTTCAGGCTCTGGCCGCGCGCGATATAGGGCGGTGCGTTGTAAGGGTTGCGGTCGATCACCGAGTCGAAATCGGTGACGGCATGCTGGTGCTGACCCTCCTTCTGGTAGACCAGCCCGCGCGCATGGAATGCCTCGGCCGATTCCGGATTGAGGCGGATCGCGGTGTTCAGATCGGCCAGCGCCTGCTGGCTGTTGCCCTGAGCGCGCAGCAGATTGGCGCGGCCGATATAGGCCGGGCTGTAATTCGGATTAGCGGTGGTGGCGCGGTTGAAATCCTGCAGGGCGCCGTCGTTGCGGCCGGTCTGGCGCAGGGCCAGCGCGCGATTGGTGAAAGCCGGCGCGAAGTTCGGGTCGAGCTGGGTCGCCTTGCCGAAATCGGAGATCGCGTCCGAATAGCGGCCGATGCGAGCATAGGCGGCGCCCCGGGTATTATACGCCTGCGGATCGTTCGGGTTGCGGTTGATGACTTCGGTCAGCGAGCCGATGTTGACGCTTGCCGTTTCCGTGTTCTCGGTCTGCAGCTCGGCGATCCCGGCGCCGGAATTCATGCTGACCGTGTCGCAGCCGGCCAGTGCGGTGGCGAGGCCCATAGCGACCAGCCAGTTCCGGCCTCGGAAGATGCTCTGTCTCATCACTCTCGGCTCATGTCCCTTCTTGTGCCGCCCGCTCCCGGCGCAGCGCTGATCCGCGATCAAACGCCGAAAGCGTGACAACTTTTGGTTAACGCGGCCCGAAAAAGCAACAACGCCCGCGAAAGCGGGCGAAGGTCGGATGACGGATCAGGACTGTTTCGGCCGCAGCCGGCGCCGGACTGTTGGGGCCGCTCAGGGGCGCTTCGGCTTCACCGGCGCGGGCAGCAGGCCCTCGCGCTGGAGCTTCTTGCGGATCAGTTTGCGGGCGCGGCGGACGGCCTCGGCCTGCTCGCGTGCCTTCTTCTCGGAGGGCTTCTCATAGTGCCCGCGGAGCTTCATCTCGCGGAAGATGCCTTCGCGCTGCATCTTCTTCTTCAGCGCGCGCAGCGCCTGGTCGACATTATTGTCCCGAACGAGAACCTGCACGTCTTTGGTCCGTGGTTATTGGGTTGGCCGGAATAGTGGGCGGCTGGCCTTCGACGAAAACCTGCCAGAACGGCCGTGCCGATATCAGAATTCCTAGACCCTGTCCACGCCGCAACGCCACGGAAATCGGATGATGACGCCGGATTATCGGGCCTTTCCGAGGCCGTTCAATCGACCGCGGGGATGATGCGCGTGACATGCCCCATCTTGCGGCCCGGCCGTGCCTCGCGCTTGCCATAAAGGTGCAGATGCGCGTTCGGCTCGGCCAGAATGGCGCGCCAGTCATGGACCCGGTCGCCGATCAGGTTCTCCATCGTGACATGGCCGCGCCGTGTCGTGGCGCCGAGCGGGAAACCGCAGACGGCGCGGATATGCTGGTGGAATTGTGAGGTCTGTGCGCCCTCGCTGGTCCAGTGGCCGGAATTATGGACGCGCGGGGCGATCTCGTTGACCACGACCTGCTCGCCGGAGCTGGTCTCGACGAGGAAGAACTCGACGGCGAAGACACCGACATAGCCGAGGGCCTCGCCGATCTGCCTCGCTGCATCGATCGCGGTTGCGGCTGCTGCGGTGCCGAGGCGCGCCGGTACGCTGGTCAGCGCCAGGATGTGATCGCGGTGCTCGTTCTCGCAGACGTCGAAGGCGGCGAAGCTGCCGTCGAGCCCGCGGGCCGCGACGACCGAGACCTCGCGGACGAAGCTGACGAAGCCTTCGAGAATGGCCGGGAAATGCCCGATCTCTTCCCAGGCCTGAGCGAGATCGGTGTCGGCGCCGATCTTGACCTGGCCCTTGCCGTCATAGCCGAAGCGGCGCGTCTTCAGCACGCTCGGCCGGCCGAGCGCGGCGACGGCCTGCTCGAGCTCGGCCAGCGAATCGACCGGGCGGAAAGGCGCGACGGCGAGCCCGAGCTCGGAGACGAAGCGCTTCTCGCTGAGGCGGTCCTGCGTCACCGCGAGCGCCCGGGCGCCGGGGTGCAGCGGGGTGCGCGCCGCGAGGAAGGCGGCGGTGGCCGCCGGAACGTTCTCGAACTCGTAGGTCACCACATCGACCGCGTCGGCGAAGGTCGCCAGTGCCGCCTCGTCCTCATAGGCGCCGATGGTGTGGCGGGCCGCGACCTCATAGGCCGGGCTGTCAGGCTCGGGTGCGAAGATATGGGCGCGGACGCCTAGATCGGCCGCGGCCAGCGCCAGCATCCGGGCGAGCTGGCCGCCGCCGAGGATGCCGAGCACGGCGCCGGGGGCAAGTCCGCTGGAATCGGGGCGTTTCATTGGCCGTCCACCGGCTGGAGCGCGACGGCCTCGCTCTGGCGCCGGCGCCAGGCATCGAGGCGCTCCGCGAGGGGGGCGTCGTTGAGGGCCAGAACGGCGGCAGCGAGGAGGGCGGCGTTGACGGCGCCGGCGCGGCCGATGGCGAGCGTTCCGACGGGGATGCCGGCCGGCATCTGCACGATCGAGAGCAGGCTGTCCTGGCCGGAAAGCGCCTTGGATTCGACAGGCACGCCGAAGACCGGCAGCGGCGTCAGTGAAGCCGCCATGCCGGGCAGGTGGGCGGCGCCGCCGGCACCGGCGATCACGACCTTGTAGCCCCTGGCCTTGGCGCCCTTGGCGAAGTCGAACAGGCGCTCCGGCGTGCGATGCGCCGAGACGATCAGCGCCTCATGCCCGATCTCAAGCGCCGTGAGGGTCTCGGCGGCGTGACGCATGGTCGCCCAGTCGGACTGGCTGCCCATGATGATGGCGACGGGAGGGGTCGGATCGGCCATGAAATGCTCGCTTCCCGGAAGGGAGGGGAAGGGGGCGATCTAGACCGGCGGGGCCGCTGCAAGCAAGGGCGGAATCGGCGGCAGGGCCGAATCCTTCCAGATCAGGCGATGATGTCGGGGGTGAGCTGGTCCTCGAGATGGGCGATGCGGTCGCGCAGATAGAGCTTGCGCTTCTTCAGGCGCTGGACCTGGATCTGGTTGATGGCGCCGAGCCGTTCCAGCGCGTCGATGGCGCTGTCGAGGTCGCGGTGCTCGTCGCGCAGCCGCACCAGCTCGGCCATCAGGACCTCGATCTCCTCGGCGCTCAACTCGAATCCCATAAGCCGTCTCAACATCGCCGCGATCGCTGCCGACTATGCGCAGGCCGGAGCGGCGCGGCAAGAGCGCCGCGACGGTGACGCAGGGTGGTCCGCTTCGAATCATCGGCTTTGGAAGAAGCCAGGAAGGGATCACGAAAACTCATGTTGCGCTGCACGGCTGCCCCGCAGACGTGAAGCCGGCTCTGTGTCAGAGTTGTCTTGCCAGAACGCTCATCAGGAGGATCCAGATGTCGCTGCAGACCCATCTCGCCGAGCTCGAACGCAAGCATCGCCAGCTCGAGGAGGCCATCGCCCAGGCGGTCGCCAGTCCCTCGTCCGACGATCTCGGCGTGGCCGAACTCAAGCGAAAGAAGCTGCTGCTGAAGGATGAGATCGAGCGCGTGCGGCAAACCATGCCGACACCGACGTTGCATTGAATTCCGGGCGGGCCGCCGGTCCGCATCAATCCCGCGCTCAGGCGCGATCACCGGCCCCGCAAGGGGCCGGCTTTTTTGTGCGGGCATGCTGTCCGGTCGGCTCCGGGCCTCACAATGCGTCCGCTCTGCCTGACGTCGTCAGAGCGCCCGCGCCATCTCGCGCAGCTTGAACTTCTGGATCTTGCCGGTCGAGGTCTTCGGAACTTCGGTGAAGACCACGGTGCGCGGGCATTTGAACGAGGCGAGCAGGGTCTTGCACCAGGCGACGATCTCGTCCTGCGTGGCCGTTTGCCCCGGCTTCAGCTCGACGAAGGCGCAGGGCGTCTCGCCCCATTTCTCGTCGGGACGGGCGATGACGGCGGCGGCCTGCACAGCCGGGTGCTTGTAGAGCGCGTCCTCGACCTCGATCGAGGAGATGTTCTCGCCGCCGGAGATGATGATGTCCTTGGAGCGGTCCTTGAGCTGGATATAGCCGTCGGGATGGACGACGCCGAGATCGCCGGAGTGGAACCAGCCACCCTCGAAGGCGGCCCTGGTCGATTTCGGGTTCTTCAGATAGCCCTTCATCACGACATTGCCGCGGAACATTACCTCGCCGAGGCTCTGGCCGTCGCGCGGGACCGGCTTCATCGTCTCGGGGTCGAGCACGTCGAGCCCTTCCAGCGCCGGATAGCGCACGCCCTGGCGTGCCTTGAGGGCCGCCTGCTCGGAGCCGGGCAGCGCGTCCCAGGCGCCGTTCCACTCGTTGACCACGGCCGGGCCGTAAACTTCGGTCAGCCCGTAGAGATGGACGACCTGGAAGCCCGCCTGCGCCATGCCGGCGAGCACCGCCTCCGGCGGCGGCGCGGCGGCGGTGAAGAAGTTCACCTTCTGGGGGAAGCTGCGGCGCTCGGCATCGGGCGCGTTGAGCAGCGTCGACATCACGATCGGCGCGCCGCACATATGGGTGACGCCATGGTCGGCGAGCGCGTCGTACATCGCCTTGGCCCGGACCTGACGCAGGCAGACATGGGTGCCGGCGAGCAGCGAGATCGTCCAGGGGAAGCACCAGCCATTGCAGTGGAACATCGGCAAGGTCCAGAGATAGACCGGGTGCCGGCCCATGCCGCCCGTCAGCACGTTCGAGGTCGCCAGGAGATTGGCGCCGCGATGGTGGTAGACTACGCCCTTGGGGTCGCCGGTGGTGCCGGAGGTGTAGTTCAGCGCGATCGCGTCCCATTCGTCACCCGGCAGCAGCCAGTCGAAATCGGGATCGCCCTTGGCGAGGAAGTCCTCGTATTCGACGCTGCCGAGGCGCTCGCCCGGGCCGTCAAAGACCGGGTCATCATAGTCGATTACCAGCGGCTTCACCTTGCAGAGCGCCAGCGCCTCCTTGACCGTCTTCGAGAATTCCCGGTCGGCGATCAACACCTTGGCGCCGCCATGATCGAGCGAGAAGGCAATGATCGCCGCGTCGAGCCTGGTGTTCAGCGTGTTGAGGACGGCGCCGCACATCGGCACGCCGTAATGGCATTCGAGCATGGCCGGGGTGTTCGGCAGCATCGCCGCGACGGTGTCGTTCTTGCCGATGCCGTGCTGCGCCAGCGCCGAGGCGAGCCGGCGGGTGCGGGCATAGAGCTCGGCATAATTGCGGCGCAGCGGGCCGTGGATCACGGCGATCTGCTGCGGGAAGACGGCGGCGGCGCGCTCGAGGAAGGGCAATGGCGAGAGCGGCTGGAAATTCGCGGGGTTGCGGTCGAGATCGGTATCGTAGGGCGATGCGGTCATCGGGGCGCTCTTCTGCCGGAATGTTGCCGCAGCTTTAACCATCGAGGCGCGGCCCTGTAATTCATCCCTTTTGCCGATGCGGCGCAATGTCCGGCCGGGAAGGGGGCGGGCGCGGCTCAGCCGAGGAGCGGCCGCAGCCCCTCATAGATCAGCTTCAGCCCGACTGCGACCAGCAGCCAGTAGATCAGCGTGTAGAAGCGCTCGGCCGGGACGCGCCGCACCAGCCAGACGCCGGCGAGCGTCGAGAGGATCGCGACCGGGAAGAGCACGGCCGAGGCGGTGAGGTTCTGCGGGCTGAACTGGCCGAGGATGAAATAGGGCAGCACCTTGATCCAGTTCATCAGCGCGAAGAACAGCGCACCGGTGCCGACGAAGACGGCCGGCGGCAGGCGCTGCGGCATCACATAGATCTGGAAGGGCGGCCCGCCGGCGTGGGCGATCATGCTGGTGAAGCCGCAGACCACGCCCCAGAAGGTGCCGGCCGAATAGTTCGCCTTGGTCACCGGGGCCGCGGTGGCTTTGCCGCCGAGCAGGCGGCGCAGCGCGAAGCCGATCGAGATCACCCCGACCGCGAACCCGACCGCGGCGTCGGAGACCTTCGCCGCCAGGAGATAGCCGGCAAGCACGCCGAGCAGCATGCCGGGGATCAGGGTCGCGAGGTTCCGTCGGTCGAATTCGCGGCGATAGGACCAGACGGTGACGACATCCTGCACGATCAGGATCGGCAGCATGATCGCCGCCGCCTGCACCGGCGAGACGATCAGCGCCATCAGCGGCAGGGAGAGCAGGCCGAGCCCCGAGAACCCGCCCTTGGAGAGGCCCATCAGCACGACGGCCGGGACCATGACGGCAAAGAAGGTGAGATCGAAGTTCATGGCCCATCACGGCTGCGGCCGGGCGGCCGGCGGGTGCGGCGCCTCCCATACGGGCTGCGCTGAAAGTCTGACATGCGGACGCTTGCGCCGAAGGGGAGAGAGTGGGCACGATCCAACGCGCCAAATCCGGCCCCCAGACGGCCCGCCCGGAGCCAAGCTCTAGGCCGAAAATCCGGCGAAGAGGAACGCATTTCATGACTGCCAGCCATGCAAGCCGCTACAGCGAAACCTATTCCGCCTGGCGGCGCGATCCGGAGGCCTATTGGGGCGAGATCGCTGGGGGTATCGAGTGGATCAGACCACCGCAGCGGATCTTCGACGGTGAGGCCGGCATCTACGGGCGCTGGTTCCCGGATGCGAGCTGCAACACCTGCTTCAATGCGCTCGACCGGCATGTCCGCGATGGCAGGGGTGAGCAGGCGGCGCTGATCTACGACAGCCCGGTCACCGGCACCAAGGCGGCTTACAGCTACGCGCAAATGCTCGACGAGGTCGCGACGCTCGCCGCCGTGCTGCAGGAATTCGGCGTCGGCAAGGGTGACCGCGTCATCATCTACATGCCGATGATCCCGGAGGCGGCCTTCGCCATGCTGGCCTGCGCCCGCATCGGGGCGGTGCATTCGGTGGTGTTCGGCGGCTTTGCCGCCAAGGAGCTGGCGACGCGGATCGACGACGCCAAGCCTAAGCTGATCCTGACCGCGTCCTGCGGCATCGAGCCGAGCCGCATCGTCGAGTACAAGCCGCTGCTCGACGGCGCGATCGATCTCGCCAGCCACAAGCCGCAGGCCTGCCTCGTGCTACAGCGGCCGCAGGCCGAGGCCTCGATGCATGCCTCGCGTGACCGCAACTGGCGCGCCATGGTCGGCGCCGCCCGGGCCAATGGTCGCAAGGCGGAGTGCGTCGAGGTCGCGGCGACCGATCCGCTCTATGTGCTCTACACCTCGGGCACGACCGGCAAACCCAAGGGCGTGGTCCGCGACAATGGCGGCCACATGGTCGCGCTGCTCGCGACGATGAGCCAACTCTATGATATCCGCCCCGGCGAGGTGATGTTTACCGCTTCCGACGTCGGCTGGGTCGTCGGCCACAGCTACATCGTCTACGGGCCGCTGATCCAGGGCGCGACCTCGATCCTCTATGAGGGCAAGCCGGTCGGCACGCCCGATCCCGGTGCCTTCTGGCGGGTGATCTCGGAATACAAGGTGGCGGCGATGTTTACCGCGCCGACCGCCTTCCGCGCCATCCGCAAGGAGGATCCTGAGGCGAAGCATCTTGCCGCCTATGACCTCTCGCATTTCCGCACGCTCTTCCTCGCCGGCGAGCGGGCCGATCCCGATACGCTGAAATGGGCGGAGGATGTGTTGAAGGTGCCGGTGGTCGACCATTGGTGGCAGACCGAGACCGGCTCCTGCATCGTCGGCAATCCGGTCGGCCTCGGCCTGCTGCCGATCAAGCACGGTTCGCCGAGCGTGCCGCTGCCGGGCTATGACGTGCAGTGCCTCGACGAGGGCGGAAGGCCGGTCGCGGCGGGGACGATGGGCGCGATCGTGCTGAAGCTGCCGCTGCCGCCCGGCGCGCTGCCGACGCTGTGGAACGACGATGCCCGCTTCCGCAGCGCCTATCTCGAGGCCTATCCCGGCTACTACAACACTTCGGATGCGGGCTTCATCGACGAGGACGGCTACGTCTTCATCATGGGGCGCACCGACGACATCATCAATGTCGCCGGCCACCGGCTCTCGACCGGCGGCATGGAGGAGGTGCTGGCCTCGCATCCGGCCGTCGCCGAATGCGCGGTCGTCGGCATCAAGGACGCCCTCAAGGGCGAGCAGCCCTGCGGCTTCGTCGTGCTCAAGGCCGGGGTGACGCAGGCGCCGGACCAGGTCGAGAAGGAGCTGGTCGGGCTGGTGCGCGACAAGATCGGCCCGGTCGCCGCGTTCAAGATCGCGATCACCGTCGGGCGCCTGCCGAAGACGCGCTCCGGCAAGATCCTGCGCGCGACGATGAAGAAGATCGCCGATGGCGAGGACTACGCGGTGCCGGCGACGATCGAGGACATCGCGGTGCTGGGCGAGATCGGCATTGCGCTGAAGGGCAGGGGGCTGGGCTGACGCCGCGCCGAAAAGTCTGGACCGTAGACGCTCTCGTCATTCCGACCGTAGCGCAGCGAAGCGCCGGAATCCATCGTTGGGAACAGCGCTCTATGATGGATTCCGGGTCTGCGCCGCGTCCGCGGCTTGCCGGGAATGACGGAGAGCTTGCCAGTCGCGAGTGATCAAAAGCCGATCGTCGCGCCGTTCCAGCGCAGCAGGCGGCCCGGCAGTTCCAGCCGCATCAGATCCTCGCCGATGATCAGCGGGCCGGCATAGCCGCCGGCACGGATCTCGCCGGCGAGGGCGGCTGTGTCGGCGCCGGGCGGGACGAGATGGGTCAGGGCCAGGGCTCCGGCGCCGGAGCGTAGCGCGAGCCCTGCCACGACCGCCGGGGTCATGTGATAGCTCTGCACAGAAGCGACGGTTTGCGCCGAGCGCACCCCGGCGACGACCGGCATCTGGCTGTCGATGAAGATCTCGCAGACCAGGAGGTCGCAGCCTTGCGCCGCCCGCTCCAGCGAAGGCGTCAGGCGGGTGTCGCCGGAGAAGACGATGCGGCTGCCATTGGCCGACAGTTCGAGCCCGAAGGCGGGTTCGACCGGGCGGTGGTCGACGAGGAAGGCTTTGACTTGGAGGGCGTCCAGTCCGGCGACGGGACCCTCGTGCAACTCCTCGAAGATGACTTCCAGGCCCGTGGCGTCGGGCCGCTTCTCGAAGGCGACACGCAGGGCGCGCTCGCGGGCGAAGGCCTCGTACTGCCCGCGCATATTGGCGAGCGCGGGGGCAGGGGCCAGCACGCGCCAGGGGCGGTCTCGGCCCTGATGCCAGGACGAAACCACCAACTGGTAGAAATCGACCAGATGGTCGGAATGTTCATGGGTGACGATCAGCGCGTCGATCCTGGCGCCGGCATGGCCGGCGGCGATGAGGCGCTGGCTGACACCCGAGCCGCAATCGATCAGGACGCTGGTGCCGCCGGCCTCGACGAGATGCGCCGGGCCGGCCCGGCGCAGGCTGACCGGCGGCGCACCGGTCCCCAGGAAGGTGAAGGCGAGATCGGCTGCGGACGGCGTCATCACCAAAGATTGGCAAAGCGAGGGAGCCTCGGCAAGCCGGATGAGGCCGGCTTGCCGGTCATGGTCGGTGCTTTTCCGGTTGGCGTTTGTGTAGTTCAAATACTATAAGTATTCTAGTTATGATTTCTATATATACGCTAGAATTGCTTCGTTCATGATCCTATTCTGCGGTCTCTTCGCAGGAAAGGAATTTGCTCATGAATGCCAGTCGCAGGGACCTCGTTCTCGCTTCGGCCGGGCTCCTCGCAGCCACGGTGCTGCCGCGGGCGACGGCGGCCGCCGAGCCGCAAGCGGCGGCGGTGGATGCCGGTCTCGCCTATTTCCGCAAGCGCAACGCCGAGCAGAAGCCGCTGGTGGCGGCGCTGACCAAAGCCCTGTCGGGCAGCGATCGCGCGGCTGCCGAGGCGGCTTATGTCGCCTCTCGTGCGCCCTACGAGGAGATCGAGGTGCTGGCGGCGAATTTCGAGGAGATCGACAAGGACATCGACTCCCGCGCCTATGCTCATGATCTCGGCGATACCGATCCGGGCTTCAAGGGCTTCCACAAGATCGAGGCGCTGTTGTTCGGTGAGGGCGATCTCGCGGCCGCGCTGCCGCTGGCGCGTGGGCTGGAAGCCTCGGTCGCAGCGCTCGACAAGGCGCTGAACGAGCGCGAGCGCTTCTCGGCCAAGGACAGTTTCAAGGGCATGATCGCGCTCGCGAACGAGATCGGCGCCAAGAAGATCTCGGGCGAGGAGGAAACCTGGTCGGACCGCAGCCTGCTGATCTTCCGCTACAATCTCGCGGGCATCGAGAGCCAGTACCGTCCCTTCGCCGTGAGCGTCGCGGCGAAGAAGCCGGCGCTGGCGCAGGAGGTCGACAAGAGCTTCGCGGCGGCGAAGGCGGTGGTCGATGCGCTCTATGGCGGCGAGCCCGGCGGGGCCGCCTATAGCCGGGTCGGCGCGCGCGAGCGCCGGGGCATCGTCAAGTCGTCCGTCGCCGTGCGCGACGGTCTGATTGCTGCAAGCGAGGAACTCGGGGCGGCCTGACGACCGCTCCGATCCTGTCCCGGCGCCGGGGAGGGCGACTCAGAACTCGTCGTCCTCTTCGACCGGGCGCTTCATCTGCTTGAGCTTGGCGAAGACGGAGTCGACGTCGATCGCCGCCTCTTCCTCGCGCTTCGGCTTGCTCATATCGGCGAAGGGCTGGCTGGCCGGTACGGGCTCCGGAGCCGTGGTCTCCTCGGCCGAGAGTAGGGTCGAGCCGGTCTCCGCCGCGAGCGCGGCCGGGCGATCCTTGGCGGCGCGGGCGACTTCGAAATCGAGGTCGATCTGCGAGGAGAGGCCGAGGCTGACCGGGTCGACCGGCGTCAGGGTCTGAGTGTTCCAGTGGGTGCGATCGCGGATCTGCGCGATGGTCGACTTGGTGGTGCCGACGAGGCGGATGATCTGCGCGTCCTTGAGCTCGGGATGATTGCGCAGCAGCCAGAGGATGGCGTTCGGCCGGTCCTGGCGCTTCGACACCGGGGTGTAGCGCGGCCCCTTGGCACGCTTGATCTCCGGTACCTTGACCTTGCGCTCGGCGAGCCTGAGATGGTGGTTCGGGTTCTTGGCGGCGCGCTCGAGTTCCTCGCGGGTGAGCTGGCCGGAGGTGATCGGGTCGAGCCCCTTGATGCCGGCGGCGACTTCGCCATCGGCGATGCCACGCACCTCGAGCGGGTGGAGTTTGCAGAACTCGGCGATCTGCTCGAAGGTCAGCGAGGTGTTTTCGACCAGCCAGACCGCGGTGGCTTTCGGCATCAGCGGCGATGTAGACACGGGCTCGTCTCCTGAAGTGTCGCGGGCAAAAGCTCTCATGCGCCGACCGGCCGCCCCGGCCGGTCATCCAAATCATCGACGATGAGGAGGATCGCGGCGTTATAGGCGAACAGCCGGCGACTGTCCACGGCGAGCCGCTTTCTTCTGCTGTTTTCGATCGACCGCCCGGTCTATCGTTTCAGCCTGCGATCGACCGAGAGCGAGCCCGGCCCTCCCGACATGATCGCGAGCGCCATGGCTGCCCAGGTCAGATGCAGCGGCCAGCCATCGGGGATGGTCAGCTGAATGATCGCGGTCATCAAAAGCAGGCAGAAGGCCGCGAAGCGTGTCGCGAGACCAAGGACGAGCAGACAGGGCAGCGCCAGCTCGGCGATTCCCGAGAGAATCGCCATGAGCACCGGCGCGGGGAAGGGGTAGGGGCCGCCCGGCAGATGAAGCATGAATTCATCGGTGAAGAACGTTACGGCGGTGTCGCCGATCTGGAGGAAGCCGTCCCATTTCAGTATGCCGGAACGCCAGAACGGCACGGCCAGGGCAAGGCGCAGTGTCAGTTGCACGAGAACATGGGGCGTCATTGCGCGGATCGCCGCATTGGCCATCTCGTTCAGAGTTGGGCTGCGTCCGTTTCTCGCGTCGATGGGCTTCGGCTCCGGCAAAGGAGTCATCGGGCGTCTCCGGGAGATAGGGCGGTGACGGCGCCAGCCTCGACGATGCCGGCAAGGGCCGCGGCGATATCGAAGTGGGGGTCGGAAGCGAGGACGGTCGCCATCGCCACGCCGAGCGTGAGGCCGGCGGCCAAGGCCTCGATGAGCGCCGCACCGCCGGCCGGAAGGCGTGTGACGATCACGTCGAGGTCCGGCCGGGTTATCAGCCCTTCTTCCGCTTCGGCGGCGTTGATCGCCCCGACCGGCTCGGGGGAGCGGTTGGCGGCGAAGATCGTGAGAGCCGCGTAGCGCGAGCGCACCACCCGTGTCGACGGATGAAGCGCGACCGAGACATCAGCCAGGCTTTCGGGCGGTATGGAGGCGAAGGCGCCCGGCGGCAGGGGCTCGGCATCCGCCGCGTGATAGGCATCGAGCCAGGCCCGCTCGATCCGGGCCGTGTCGGCCAGCCAGGGCATCGCTTCCGCATATGCGTAACCTGCGATGAAGTCGGGGAAATCGCGACCGTAATCGAAGAGGAGCGGCGATTTCGGTGGTGTCTGCCGGATGTGGAAGCGCGCCATGGCGCGGAAAAACTCATCCCCGGTGATGCGCCGTGTCGCGGGGTAGATCGCGGCCAGTGCGTCGATCAGGCCGACGGTCACGTTGTTGCGATAGACATTGTAGCGTTTGACCGCCTTCTTGCCGCCCGGACCGGAAACGAGCGCCGGGGTCTGGCGCTCGGGATCGTTCAAGCCGGGTGCGAAGGCCGAGGCATAGGAGCCGTCGTTCCCGGCGGACGGGCCGATGCGGATATCAGACCGCATGGCGCAAGCTCGCCTGGCCGGCATGGCGATCCAGCAGGCGCTGGGCCGCCATCGCCTCGGCCTTGAGTATGGGCCAATCCGGAATCTTGCTGTCCCACTCGATCAGCGTCGGGCGCGGGCCGCAGCGACCGAGCACGATCTCGTAGAGCCGCCAGACGCCGTCGGGCACCGGCCCGTCATGGCTGTCGATCAGCAGCAGGGCGTTCTCGTCGTCGCTCTGCTCGGCATGGCCGGCGAGATGAATCTCGCCGACATGGGCGAGCGGAAAATCGGCGAGATAGTCCAGCGCCGACGTGCCGTGATTGGTCGCCGAGACGAAGACGTTGCTGACGTCGAGCAACAGGCCGCAGCCGGTGCGCGCGACGATCGCCCGGATGAACTCGGTCTCGCTCATCGTCGATTCCTCGAAAATCAGATAGGTTGACGGGTTTTCGAGCAGGATCGTCCGGCCGATCGCCTCCTGCATCTGGTCTATATGGTCGCAGACCCAGGCCAGGCTCTCCGCCGTGTAGGGCAGCGGCAGGAGGTCGTTGAAGAACGTCGCCTCATGGGTCGACCAGGCGAGATGCTCCGATACCAGCGCAGGCTCGTAGCGCTCGACCAGCGATCTGAAGCCCGCCAGATGCTCCCGATCGAGCGGCTGGGGGCCGCCGAGCGACATGCAGACGCCGTGCAGAGACAATGGATTGTCCCTGCGTATGGCTTCCAGGGCGCGGTGCGGCGGCCCGCCCGCGCCCATATAGTTCTCGGCATGGACTTCGAAGAAGCCCCTTGGCCCCCTTTCGCTCAGGATGCTGCGAAGATGCTCGGGTTTGAAGCTCGTGCCCGCCAGGCCGGAGACGCCATGTTCCGGAAAGCGGAGAGGGTGGGCCGCGGGTGCGGGCCCGGATGCGAGATCTGCCGTCATGACGTCCTCTGCGCTTTCCGGTTCGTGGAGACAGCGATCAGAGCGGCTTCAGCGAGCCCTGCTTGCCGTTCGGCAGGGTGATCGAGGCGCAGGTGCCGCCGCGGACGAACTTCCAGGCATTGCCCTGGAAATCGACGGTGGAGGAACCCTGGCAGGTGGTGCCGGGGCCGGCGGCACAGTCATTCTGGCCCTTCAGGGCGACGCCGTAGCACTTCTCCTTCTTGGCCGCGACGGCGGCCTCGCCTTCGGCTTTGCTCAGCGGTGCGGCGCTCGCAAGCGAAGCCAGCGCCGTCGCCATGGCGCTTGCGAGAAGGGCGGAGCTGACGGCAGACTTGACGGTCATGGGAATTCTCCGACTAGAGTTGCAATCGTGCCCATGGAGCCGGACACAAAGCCTATACGCAGGGCGGGGACCGGCTGTTACAGCGCCGGGAGCTTTTCTGATCGCGTGCTCCGCAATCTCGGACGGGTGACAAATCGGAGGCGCGCGGACGAGCGCTTTCGGGCCCGGGGCTGCGACGGCCCCGGCCATATGCGACCGATCAAGGCGGCCGCCGTCGGCGATGGATGTAACAAGTTGCGACCCTGCTTCGTAGGAAGCGGAGAATGAACTCGTCGCTGCGCGAAAATGACTGGGCCATGTGGCTCCGCTTGGCCATGGCTGGCGATGCGGATGCCTATCGACGATTTCTGCAGGCAATCGCCCCGTTCGTCAGAACGGTCGTCCGTTCCGGCTGCCGTGGCTCGGGAAACGAAAGCGAGATCGAGGACGTCGTGCAGGAAGCGTTGCTGGCCATCCATCTCAAGCGCGGGACCTGGGATCCCGCGCGGCCGGTCGTGCCTTGGATCGCAGCGGTTGCCCGGCACAAGCTCATCGATACGATGCGCAGGCGAGGGCGGCACGTCAGCGTTCCGATCGAGGATGTCGCGGATCGTCTGCCGCTCGACGACACTGCGCCGGAGCTCAGTGCGAGTGAGATCGACAGGCTGCTTGCAGAGCTCAAGCCGGCGCAGGAAGAGATTGTCCGGTCGATCTCGATCGAGGGCGTTTCCATCCGGGAAACGGCCGGGCGCTTGCGAATGACGGAAGGGGCGGTCCGCGTCGCCCTGCATCGCGCGCTCAAGACGCTGGGCGCTCTTTACCGGGATCGCTTACGTGAAGACTGATGATCTCATCGCAATGCTGGCGAACGATGCCGGCCCGATCCGGCCGTTCCGCTCCGTCCTGGCGCTATCGTTCGGCGCTGCGGTCGTCGCGGCGGCGATCCTGTTCTTCGTCGCGATCGGTGTGCGGCCCGATTTTCAGGAGGCGATGCAGAGCGGGCGTTTCCTGTTCAAATTCGTCGTCACGGCCGCGCTGGCGAGCACGGCCCTGTGGAGCGTGTTCCGGTTGAGCCGCCCTGGCCTCGCCCGGTCCTATCCGGGGCTCCTGATGATGCTCGCGCCGGCGTTGCTTCTCGGCGCCGTGGCCGTCGAGCTGACGCGAATTCCCGAAGAGCAGTGGCTGCCCAGCCTGATCGGCGAGAACGCAATGTTCTGTCTGACCCTTATCCCGCTGCTCTCCGCGGGGCCGCTCGCCTGCATACTTGCCGGCTTGCGGCAGGGCGCACCGTCCGATCCGGGTCTGGCAGGCGCCCTGGCGGGACTTGTGGCGAGCGGTATCGGAGCGAGCTTCTATGCGGCGAACTGCACCGACGACAGCCCGCTCTTCGTGCTGGCCTGGTATCCGATCGCGGCTTCGATCGTGACCGGCGCCGGTTTTCTGATCGGGCGAAGGCTGCTGCGCTGGTGAGGCTTTCCAGGCAGGCGCGGGTCGCACCGGCCGTTCAGATCGTCAGCACGATCTTGCCGATATGGGCGTTGCTCTCCATCAGCGCATGCGCCTCCGCCGCCTGCGCCAGCGGGAAGCGGGCATGGATCACCGGCTTGCAGCGCCCCTGCGCCAGCAGGGGCCAGACCTTGGCTTCCAGCTCGGCTGCGATCGCAGCCTTCTCGGCGATGGTCCGCGGGCGCAGCGTCGAGCCGGTATGGGTCAGGCGCTTCATCATCAGACGGCGGAAATCGACCTCGGCCTTCGGCCCGTTGAGGAAGGCGATCTGGACGATGCGGCCGCTCTCGGCCGCGGCCTCGTAATTGCGCGCGATATAGTCGCCGCCGACCATGTCGAGGATCAGATCGACGCCGCGCTTGCCCGTCGCGACCTTGGCGGCGGCGACGAAATCCTCGCTGCGGTAGTTGATGGCGTGGTCGGCACCGAGATCGCGGCAGGCCCGGCATTTTTCGTCCGATCCCGCGGTTGCCAGAACCGTCGCGCCGAAGGCCTTGGCGAGCTGGATCGCCGTGGTGCCGATGCCGGATGTGCCGCCATGAACCATGAAGCTCTCGCCGCTCTTCAAGGCGCCGCGCTGGAAGACGTTGCTCCAGACGGTGAAATAGGTCTCCGGAATGGCGCCGGCCTCTTCCAGCGAAAGGCCGGCGGGAATCGGCAGGGCATTGCTCTCGTGGACGACGAGGTACTCGGCATAGCCGCCACCGGCGACGAGGCCGCAGATCTGCTCGCCCTGCCGGTAGCGCGAGACGCCTTCGCCGAGGCCGACCACGGTGCCGGCGAATTCGAGGCCCGGAATATCGGAAGCGCCGGGCGGAGGCGCATAGCCGCCCATGCGCTGCAGCACGTCCGGCCGGTTGATGCCGGCGAAGGCGACCGCGACCAGCACCTCGCCCGGGCCGGGCTGCGGCACCGCCCGCTGCTGCGGCTTCAGGACGTCGGGGCCGCCGGGGGCCTCGAAACCGATCGCGGTCATGGTCTGGGGCAGGGTGGTCATGGCGCTCTCCTGGCGAGGGGCGGTCGGCGCGCGGCGCGCGGCTGTGACCACCGAACCGGCATCCACTTTTCTGGACGATGCTTTAGTCTGCCCGTCGCAACCGTTGCAAGGCGAGGCTGCCATGGCTGGATTTATCGAGGACGATCGCCCGGCGCCCAAGCGCGTCCATGAGATCGGGCAGGATCTTTCGCAGCTTTCCGTGGCGGAGATCGATGAGCGGGTGGCCCTGCTGGAGGCCGAGATCGCCAGGCTGGGCGAGGCGCGCCTCAAGAAGACCGCTTCGCGCTCGGCGGCCGACGCCTTTTTCCGGAAGCGGGATTGAGCGGGGCGCGACGCGGCGGCGCTTCGATGTCGCTGTCTCCGGCGCCGAGGGCGCTACGTTCCGATATCTGACGATACTGTGCAGGATTGGTCAGTCGCTGTCGGGCGCGAGCGCCGGCCGCCCGTAGGCGGGCAGCGCCGCGGCTGAGATCACCGGAAGCAGCTCTCGTCCTGGCGGTGGCGGCCGCGTTGCGCGGCGGGCCCGGCGCTCCGTTCCGGGCAGGCTCGCGCTTGATGTCAGCCGCGGCGCCGGACGCCGCGGCCCGTCCCGGGGCGGATTTGACAGAGCGCGTGCCAGTTTCGGCGCGCACTTCGCCCACCGAGCAAAATACGGGAGGAATCAATGCCCTCGGACGCGGCGTTAACGGGCTCTTAACGATTCTAAATTATGAATCTGATCATCCAGTTTGTCTGGATGTCGAGTGGCTCCTGCCCACTCTGTTTGACGCCTCCCTGTTGACCTTCGAGCCGCCTCGGGCGGCTCTTTTTTTGGTTCGGAGGAGGTCCGCGGCGCGATCCGCATCGGCGCCGTCAACCTGCCATTATTAAGGTTAACGAAGCCTTGCCGCGGCAACGACAATGCTATGGCTTTATCTTTGCGGGGCTTCCGGCATGAAACGGCGCTGCGTCTCGCACACGCACGCCCTTGTGCCGAATGGAGACGTGCGATGAGCGATTTTCCGACGCTGAGGCTGGCGGTCGAGGATGGAGCGATCTCGTTCGCGCGCACCTTCGTCAAGTCGGAGGCCTTCATGCAGCTCTTTCGCGAAGGCATGGGCCTGGTGGAGCTGACCGCGAATTATCTCGACGGCGAAGGGCGCTCGGAATCAGCGGCGCTGCCGCGCGAGGTTTCGCTGGTCTATGCGACCGAAAGCATGCGCCTGACCACACGGCTGATGCAGATCGCCTCCTGGCTGCTGGTGCAGCGCGCCGTGGCCGAGGGCGAAATGACGGCGGAGCAGGCGCGTGCCGAGAAGAACAAGGTCCGCATCGCCGAGCCGATGCTGCAGCCGACCAGCGCCGAGGCGGCCCGCCTGCCCCTGCGCCTGCGTGAGCTGATCGCCCATTCGATCCGGCTGCAGGAGCGGATCGGCCATCTCGAGAACCAGATGTCGGAGGCTTTCGCTCCGGTCGCCGCCGTCAATCCGGTACGCGGGCAGCTCGCGAACCTGCAGGCGCGGCTCGGCGCCCTGGCCTGATCGGGGAGGGCGCTGCCCCATGCCGGGGCCGGAGCGCGAGCGCGGCCTGCGGTCGCGGCAGAGCCGGCCGCAGCGCCGGTCCTTGTGCGTGATCGCTTCTGAAAGCGCAGTATTCTTCCGCGGCCATTCGTCGCCGCGATGCAAAAAGCCCGGCCGTGAGGCCGGGCTTTTCGATTTCGGGCATCCGGCCCCGTAGGGCCCGAAAAGCCGGGAATTACTTCTTGCCGAGGGCGCCGAGCGCACCGAAGCGCGAATTGAAGCGCGAGACGCGGCCGCCGCGGTCCAGCATGTGCTGGGTGCCGCCGGTCCAGGCCGGGTGGGTCTTCGGATCGATGTCGAGGTTCAGCGTGTCGCCCTCCTTGCCGAGGGTCGAACGCGTGAAGTATTCGGTGCCATCGGTCATGACGACCTTGATGGTGTGGTAATCAGGATGAATGCCGGTCTTCATGGCGAATTCCTCAAGTTTCGAAAAGCGGGCGGCCGGAACGCGGCGCGCATCGCCGGCTCTTCGAACAATTCGTACGAGCCTGTCGTGAAGTCGCGTGGCCATAGCGCAGCCTTGGCTGCGGTGCAAGCTTTTCGGGATATGTGAGAGTGGCGAAAGAACTGGTGGAAGACCGCAAGCAGCGCCCGGATTTCAGCGCGCTGCGCTCGTTCTGGCCCTATGCAAAGGCGCAGAAGCGGCGGATCGCCTTCGCTCTGCTGGCTTTGGTCGTCGCATCGGGGGCGACCCTGGCGCTGCCTCTGGCGGTGCGCCGGGTCATCGATGCCGGCTTCTCGGGTGGCGAACAGCAGCTCGCCAACTCCTATTTCGCCCTGCTGATCGGCGTTGTCGCCGTGCTGGCGCTGGCAAGCTCGGCGCGATTCTACCTCGTCATGACGGTCGGCGAGCGCATCGTCTCGAATCTGCGCGCCGATGTGTTCGGCCATCTGACCCGGCTCGAACCGGCCTTCTTCGACGCCAGCCGGGCGGGCGATCTCGTCTCGCGGCTGACCGCCGATACCACCCAGATCAAGTCGACCTTCGCCTCGACGGCCTCGATCGCGCTGCGCAACGCCATCATGTTCCTCGGCGCGCTCGCCATGATGGTCGCGACCAGCCCGCGCCTGTCGGCGATCGTGATCGGCGCGATCCCGCTGGTCGTGCTGCCGCTGGTGTTCTCGGGCCGCAGCGTGCGCAAGCGCTCGCGGGCGGCGCAGGATCGGCTGGCCGACGCCTCGGCCTTCGCCTCGGAAGCGGTCGGCGCGATTCGCACCATGCAGTCCTTCGGGGCCGAGCGCGATACGGCGCGGCGCTTCCAGAATGCCTCCGAGGAGGCCTATGCCGCCTCGCGCGACGCGACGCGCTCGCGGGCCTGGCTCTCGGGCTTCGCGATCTTCCTGGTCAGCGCCAGCGTCGTCATGGTCCTGTGGGCCGGTGCGACCGAGGTCTTCGCCGGGCGGATGAGCGGCGGGCGGCTGTCGCAGTTCGTGCTCTATGCGGTGCTGGCGGCGAGCTCGCTCGGCCAGCTCTCCGAGGTCTATGGCGATATCTCTGCCGCGGCGGGCGCGGCCGGGCGGCTCGGCGAGATCCTGGCGACGAGGCCGGCGATCGCGGCTCCCACCCATCCCAGGCCGATGCCGCAGCCCGCAGCCGGAGCGTTGTCCTTCGAGAACGTCTCTTTCCGCTATCCCGGGCGGACGAACCTCGCCTTGGCGGATCTCGACATCGCCGTCCGGCCCGGCGAGCGCATTGCGCTGGTCGGTCCGTCCGGTGCCGGCAAGAGCACGGTGCTGCAATTGGCGCTGCGTTTCTACGATCCCTTCGCCGGGCGCGTCGTCGTCGACGGCGTCGCCGGGCCGGAGGCCGACCCGACCGATTGGCGCAGCCGTTTCGCGCTGGTGCCGCAGGAGCCGACCGTGTTCGGCGTCTCGGTCGCCGACAACATCGCCTATGGCCGCCCCGGCGCCAGCCGGGCCGAGATCGAGGAGGCAGCGAAGCTCGCCGCGGCCGATGATTTCATCCGCGCCTTGCCGGAGGGCTACGACACGGTGATCGGCGAGCGCGGCGTGACGCTCTCCGGCGGCCAGCGCCAGCGCCTCGCGATCGCGCGGGCGGTGCTGAAGGACGCGCCGATCCTGTTGCTCGACGAGGCGACCTCGGCGCTCGATTCCGAGAGCGAGCGGGCGGTGCAGGACGCGCTCGACCGGCTGATGCAGGGCCGCACCACTTTGGTCGTCGCCCATCGGCTCGCCACCATTCTCTCGGCCGACCGCATCCTGGTGATGGAGGAGGGCCGGGTCGTCGAGGAGGGCACCCATGCCGCTCTCGTCGCCAAGGGCGGGCTCTATGCGAGGCTGGCGGCGCTGCAATTCGGGCGCGAGGCGGCGTAGGGGCGGTCTCGATCTGAGCGAACCGATACAGTCATCAGCCCTTGTCCCGGGCGAGCGCCGCGAGGCCCGGGACCCATGTCTGCGCCTCGATCCGCAAAGGTCAGGCGTGGGCGAAAGCGGGCCTCCCGCCATGGCTTGCCCCCGGGATGGCTGGCGATCGGTCGCTCGGCCGTGCGGGCAGCGTGACGCGGCCTGAGGTGGCGCAGCGGAAACGGGGTGTTCAACAATTGCTGCCATGCCAACAGGCATGACTGCTTCCATGCGCAGGATCGTCGTCAAGGCGTCGATCGCGACCGTTCTTTCCATCGCCGCTTCACTGGGGCTCGCGATGAGCATCATTCCGCTATTGGGCGGCGTGGTGGACGGCAACGCCTGGCTGATGACGGTGCTGTGCCCGCTGCTGATCGCCTTTCCGGCAAGCGCCTACCAGTTCTGGCAGCACGAGCGGCTGCGCACGGCCCGTGACGAGATCGGCCGGCTGCATGGAGAACTGACGAGGGCCCATGCGGCCCTGGCCCAGCGGGCGCGGCGTGACGGCATGACGGGCCTGCTGAACCGGGAGAGTTTCTTCGGCGACGCCTCGCGCCTGTCCGCACAGGACGAGGGTGGCGCGCTGCTGGTCGTCGATGCGGATCACTTCAAGACGATCAATGACCGGTTCGGACATCCGGCCGGCGATGCTGCGTTGCTCGCGATCACCGCGGCGATGAAGGGCGTGCTGCGCAAGGGTGATCTCTGTGGCCGGATCGGCGGCGAGGAGTTCGCGATCTACCTGCCCGGCACGACCGATGCTGAGACGCGGGTGATCGCGGAAAGGCTGCGCGCGGCCGTCGCAGCCGTCCGGTTCGAGGCGCCGGACGGCACCCAGGTTCCCTTGAGTGTCAGCATCGGTGGTGCGCGGGCCGGTCCGGGGCGCAATTTCGAACAGGTGATGACCGAGGCCGACCGGCTGCTCTACAAGGCAAAGCGGCGCGGCCGCGACCGGGTGGCGTTCGCGGGCCGGGTGGCGCAGGCCGCTTGAGGGCGGCGAACCGCGCCTGTCATTCCGTAACGGCGGGAGCGCGAACAACCACTGGCCGACGTATCGAGGCTCCGGTCGTCATCGCCGCGGCAAGGCGTGCGCTCCGGGTTGATGCCTGCGGCAGAGCCTCAAGACGGAGGAAAGGCGCTATTCGGCGGCAGGGCTGAAGGCGGCGTCGGGGACGGCGATGAGGGCGACGACATTTTGCGCCATGTCGGCTGCGATTTCGGGAACGGCTTTCAATTGGCTCGGTGTGCGTGGAGCGGGGGGGGCGCGGCCTTCTTGCTCCGCATCTTCCAGCCAGAGCGCCAGCGCTTCGGGCGCATTCGCCATCGCCTCGTCCAGCGTGTCGCCGGCCGAAAAGCAGCCGGGCAGGTCCGGGAACCAGACGCCAACGGCGTGGTTTGGTCCTGCATCCTCGATGATGGCGACGTAGTGGGTCATCTCAATCGCGCGGCCAGCCTGCCTGCTTGTAAATCTTCAGCACGAGACCGGGTCCGAGAGCCTTCTTCGGATGCGGCACGACGATAGTGTCACGGATGCCGGACTTTTTGAAGACGTGGTGAGAGCCGGCGACCCGAACACATTGCCAGCCTTCGCGTTCGAGGCGGCGAATGATGTCGGCGCTGTTGTTGAGCATGTCCGTGATCTCCACGGACAAACTACATTTCCATAGCGCCGGCATTCTCAAGCGGGTGCGCTTGTCTCGCGCATCGTCTGTCGCAGTGCTGAACGTTCAATTCATTGTTTTGAAACAGGCGTGTTACCGAGCCGAGGAATATGCTCCTGGGGATAAATTGAACCGCTCGATCAGACGCTACCCCGCCTTCTGAACAAAACTATCCAGCACCATCTTCCGGCCGGCCTTGTCGAAATCCACCGTCAGCTTGTTGCCGTCGACGCTGGCGACCGAGCCGGGGCCGAACTTGACGTGGAAGACGCGGGCGCCGGGCTCATAGGCCGAGCCGCCGGTCGATTTCGCCGTCAGCTCTCCCTCGATCATCAGCGGGCCGCGCTTGCCGCCGCCGAAGCCGCGCTGGCCGGCATCGGAGAAGCCCGAGCCGCCGCCCGAGCCAAACTTCGCCTTGTTCTCCTGGGCGCGTTGCCAGCCCGGCGTCTGGTAGGAGGAGCCGAAGCTCTCCATGCGCTCGAAGCGCGAGGCGCCATAGCCGCCCTGGCCGTAGGCGGTCGGCGCCTGGACGACCTCGACATGGTCCTCCGGCAATTCGTCGATGAAGCGCGAGGGCAGGCTCGACTGCCAGAGACCGTGGATGCGCCGGTTCGAGGCGAAATAGAGTTTCAGCCGCTTGCGGGCGCGGGTCAGGCCGACATGGGCGAGGCGGCGCTCCTCCTCCAGACCGGCGCGGCCGCTCTCGTCGAGGGCGCGCTGGTTGGGGAACAATCCTTCCTCCCAGCCGGGCAGGAAGACGGTGTCGAACTCCAGCCCCTTGGCGGCGTGCAGAGTCATGATCGAGACGCGGGCGCCGGATTCGCCGCCATCGGCGTCCATGACCAGCGAGACGTGCTCGAGGAAGGCCGGAAGATCGGGGAACTCGTCGAGCGAACGGACCAGTTCCTTCAAGTTCTCGAGCCGACCGGCGGCGTCGGCCGAGCGGTCCTTCTGCCACATCTCGGTGTAGCCGCTCTCCTCCAGCACCAGTTCCGCGAGTTCGCCCTGCCGCATGCTCTCGGTCCGCGCCGACCAGCGGGCGAAGGCCTCGACCAGTTCGCGGAGCGCGGTTCGGGCCTTGGGCTTCAGCTCCTCGGTCTCGACCACGGCCCGCGCCGACTGCATCAGCGAGAAGCCGGTGGCCCTCGCATGGTTGTGCAGGAGCTGGATGGTAGCGTCGCCGAGGCCGCGCTTCGGGACATTGACGATGCGCTCGAAGGCGAGGTCGTCGGTGGCTGAGACGACGCAGCGCAGATAGGCCATGGCGTCGCGGATCTCGGCGCGCTCGTAGAAGCGCGGGCCGCCGATGACGCGATAGGGCACGCCGACATGGATCAGCCGCTCCTCGATCTCGCGCATCTGCGCGGAGATGCGCACCAGGATCGCGACCTCGCCGAGATTTTCGCCCTTGGACTGCATCGCCTCGATCTCGTCCGAGATCAGGCGCGCCTCCTCCTGGCTGTCCCAGGCGCCGGTGATGGTGACCTTCTCGCCGGCCTCGTCCTCGGTGCGCAGCGTCTTGCCGAGCCGGCCCTCATTGCGGGCGATCAGCTTGGCGGCGGTGGCGAGGATATGGCCGGTCGAGCGGTAATTGCGTTCGAGGCGCACCACGACCGCGCCCGGAAAATCGTTCTCGAAACGCAGGATGTTGTCGACCTCGGCGCCGCGCCAGCCATAGATCGACTGGTCGTCGTCGCCGACGCAGGCGATGTTGCGGCGGCCCTGCGCTAGGAGGCGCAGCCAGAGATACTGGGCGACGTTGGTGTCCTGGTACTCGTCGACCAGGATATAGCGGAAGCGCTCGTGATAGCTCGCGAGCACGTCGGGGTTTTCGCGGAACAGCGTCAGGCAGTGCAGCAGCAGATCGCCGAAATCGACGGCGTTCAGCGTCTTCAGCCGGTCCTGGTAGGCAGCATAGAGCTTGCCGCCCTTGCCGTTGGCGAAGACGCCGGCCTCGCCGGGCGGCACGTCCTTGGGGCTGAGGCCGCGGTTCTTCCAGCTGTCGATGAAGCCCGCCAGCATGCGGCCCGGCCAGCGCTTCTCGTCGATCCCCTCTGCCTGGATCACCTGCTTCATCAGCCGGATCTGGTCGTCGGTGTCGAGGATGGTGAAGTCCGAGCGCAGGTCGAGCAGCTCGGCATGGCGACGTAAAAGCTTGGCCGAGATCGAGTGGAAGGTGCCGAGCCAGGGCATGCCTTCGGCGACCGGGCCGACGAGGTTCGCGACACGCTCCTTCATCTCGCGCGCCGCCTTGTTGGTGAAGGTCACCGACAGGATCTGCGAGGGAAAGGCGCGGCCGGTCGCGATCAGATGGGCGATGCGGGTGGTCAGAACACGGGTCTTGCCGGTGCCGGCGCCGGCCAGCACCAGCACGGGACCGTCGGTCGCCTCGACCGCCTGGCGCTGCTCCGGGTTGAGGCCTTGCAGATAGCCGGCCGCAGGCTGCGCGGCGGCGCGCGCGGCGAGGCCGCCGGGGCGGGGCAGGGGGGCGGAGGTGAACTGGTCTGACAAGGGGCTGGCTTGGGTTTTCTGCGTGATCGTGATTCGTTCACGGTCAATATAGGGGCAGGCGGTCTGGATTGCTCGCCGCCGCGGAGGGTTTTCCGCGACGGCGTCTGGGGCACCCTAAACCCTCCCGTTCAGCGCGCTGGCAGGAGATGTTTCAGGCCTTGCGTGAAGCCGCGCGGCGCGATTGAGAGGTGATCCTCGTCGTCGAGGACCACCGATTTCCGGCTCAGATTGGGGTATTTTCGGCCGCGCAGCGCCGTCTCCAGGGTCCGGTTGTCGGCGACCATGTCGACGTTCTGGCTGTAGCGCCGGTCGCCTTTGCGCAGCGCCTCGTACTTGCCGACATAGAGATAGACCTTGGCCGGCAGATCGCGGTTCTGGGCGGCATAGCTCGCTTCAAGGCCCAGAGCGTGACGCTTGTCGTACCAGAGCGACGGGCTGCCGAGGATGTAGCCGCTGAACAGGCCGGGCTCGGTGAAGAGGATCTGCGCTCCCAGCAATGACCCGTAGGAGTGGCCGAGGAAGAGCGCCCGGGCCGGATGGGCGCGATAGCGGGCGGCGATGAACGGCTTCACCTGATCGCGCAGATAGGTCTGGTAGGCCCGTCCCTGGCCATGAACTGTGCCGGCCGGCGCACTGCTCGGCCCGTTCGGTGTCGGGGTGTAATCGCGCCGGCGGCTGGCCGCGCCATCCTCGCCCTTGGCATAGGACAGGCCGACCAGAATGAATTCCTCAAGTTTGGGGCCGTCGAGGTTCAGGCGGCGGCTGATCTGCCGGATGATCGGGAAGGCGTAGTCGGCATCGGTGACATAAAGCACCGGATATTTCCGCTGCGGCTCCCTGGCATAGGAAGGCGGCAGGGCGACGAAGACCTGATAGCCACGGCCGGAGACCGGATCGGGCACGTCCCAGACCTCGCTGTCGGCGACCTCGTAGGGTCGGCCTTCGCCCGGCTGAACCTTCGCGGCCGATTGGGGCTGGGCTTTCGCCGGAATGGTGACGAGCGCGAAGCCGGCGGCAAGGGGGATCAGCAGGGTACTCAGGACGCGTCGCAGCACGTGAAGGCTCTCTCATAGGCCCGCGCCGGTCATGGCGCGCGCGGCGAGGTGCCGGGCAAACTCGGGCGGCAATCGGGCAGGTTCGCAATTCCGGGGCGCCGGCATAATCTGGTGGTTAATCACGGGGCGGTTTGCGGATCGGAAGGGAAGCCCATGGCCCAGGTGTCGCACGCCCACCAGGTCACCAATCAGGTGCCGCCGCTGGCCGATTATGACGCCTATGCCGCCGATCCCGTATTGAAGGCGGCGGTCAGGGCTTTCGACGCCGGCTGGGCTGATGAGCGGCTGCACGAGGCCGGGCGGACGGTCGGCGCGGCCGAGACGATCGAGATGGCGCGGCTCGCCAACCGGTACGGGCCGGAATTGCGCAGCCATGACCGCTTCGGCAACCGCATCGACGAGATCCTATTCCATCCGGCCTGGCATGCGCTGATGGCCCGGGCCATCGGTCAGGAGACGCATGCGCTGGCCTGGAACAAGCCCGGCCCGGGGGCGCAGGTGGCGCGGGCCGGTCTGCAATATCTCTGGTATGGCTGCGAGAGCGGCATCTGCTGCCCGATCTCGATGACCTATTCCGCCATTCCCGTGCTCAGGCAGGACCGGGCGCGCTGGGCGGAATGGGGCGGGCTGATCTCCTCGAAAAGCTATGATGGCAGGCAAGGGCCGGCGGCGGGCAAGACGGGCGCCACTGTCGGCATGGCGATGACCGAGACGCAGGGGGGCTCGGATCTGCGCCAGACCCAGACCATCGCCTATGACAATCGCGACGGAACCTATTCGCTGCATGGCAGCAAATGGTTCTTCTCGGTGCCGCATTCCGACGTCTTCCTGACGCTGGCGAAGACGGAGGAGGGGATTTCCTGCTTCGTGGTGCCGGGCTGGCTGCCCGATGGCGTGCGCAACGGCATCGCGATCCAGCGCCTGAAGGACAAATGCGGCAACCGCTCGAACGCCTCGTCCGAGATCGAGTTCCGCGGCGCCATCGGCCATATGCTCGGCGATCCCGGCCGGGGCCTGCGGACCGGGCTTTCGATGAACCACAATACAAGGCTCGACATCGCCGCCGCCTCCGCCGGGTTGATGCGGCAGGCGGTTGCGCTCGCCGCGCATCATGCCCGGCACCGCACCGCCTTCCAGCGCCTCTTGATCGACCAGCCGATCATGCAGAACGTCATCGCCGACCTCGCGATCGAGGCGGAAGCCGCCGCCTGGCTCGCCTTTCGGCTGTTCGCGGCGGTCGACCGGCAGGAGCGCTCGGAGAGCGAGAAGTTGCTGGCGCGGATCGGCGCGCCCCTGGCCAAATACTGGGTGGCGAAGCGCACGCCCGCCGTGGTGGTCGAGGCGCTGGAATGCCATGGCGGCAACGGCTTCATCGAGGAGAACCCGATGGCACGGCATTATCGCGAGGCACCGCTCAACTCGGTCTGGGAAGGCTCGGGCAATGTCATCTGCCTCGATGTGCTGCGCTCGCTCGAACGTGAGCCCGGCTCATTGCAGGCACTGCTCAAGGAGCTGCATGCGGCCTCGGGGCAGGACAGGCGCTATGATGCGGCGCTACAGGCGCTGGAGGGCGACCTGCCCGAGCTCATCCGCCACGAGGGCCAGGCAAGGCGGCTGACCGAGCGGCTGGCGCTGATGCTGCAGGGCGCCCTACTTATCCGCCACGCGCCGCATGCGGTGGCGGACGCCTTCGTCGCGACGCGGCTCGCCGGGCGCTGGTCGGGCCATTTCGGCGATCTGCCGCATGGCGTCGACGCGGCGGCGCTGGCGCGACGGGCGGTGCCGGAACTGGCCTAGTCTCATCCGTCATGCTCGCCCTTGTGGCGAGCATCCACGTCTTGAACACCGCATTGCAGGAGGGAAGACGTGGATGGTCGGGACAAGCCCGACCATGACGGCGAGCGTGCTCACCCCACTTCAGGGGCGAAATCCATCGCGACGCCGTTGATGCAGTAGCGCAGGCCGGTCGGGGGCGGGCCGTCGGGGAAGACATGGCCGAGATGGCCGCCGCAATTGGCGCAGTGGACCTCGATCCGATGCATGCCGAAGCTGTAATCCTCGCTGGTCTCGACGGCGCCTTCCAGCGGCTGGTCGAAGCTCGGCCAGCCGGTGCCGCTCTCGAACTTCTTGTGCGAGCGGAACAGGGGCTGGTCGCAGCCGACGCAGGAGAAGGTTCCGGCACGCTTCTCGAAATTCAGGGCGCAGGAGCCGGCGCGCTCGGTGCCGTGGTTGCGCAGCACGTGATACTGCTCCGGCGTCAGTTTCGACCGCCATTCGGCGTCGGAGAGCTGGAACGGGAAGTCGTGATCCTGCTTCTTCTGCTTGGCGAACATGCTCGTCAGGCCCATGGTGATGCTCCTTTCTGCGCGGCTTGCTCCGGTCCGCCGGTATATGGCGATCGGCGAGGGCGATTGCAGCCTGCGGCAAGCCTACTCCCGATCACAAAGGCGTCGAGAGGCGGTGGCGCCGCAGCCTTGCCGCGTCACCCAACCGTCACGCGACTCCTCTAGTCGGCTCGCCATCGCAATCATGACATCGAGGCAGGCGTGACGCAGACGGTCAGGGCGGTCAAGCGCAACACCAGCCTCGGGCTCAACAGCGCGGTCCATCGCAGCAAGGCGCTGTCGCGCGCCGGTCTGCTGGAGCGGATGTTCACGCTCGCCTTCTCCGGCCTGGTCTATCCGCAGATCTGGGAGGATCCGGTCGTCGACATGGAGGCGCTGGCGCTGCAGCCGGGCGACCATCTGGTCGCGATCGCCTCGGGCTCCTGCAACATCCTGTCCTATCTCACCGCCGACCCGGCGAGGATCAGCGCCGTCGATCTCAACGGTGCCCATATCGCGCTCGGTCATCTCAAGCTCGCGGCACTGGCCGAGATCGACGATCAGCCGACCTTCCGGCGCTTCTTCGGCGAGGCGCAATCGCGGGCGAATGTCGAGACCTATGACCGGCTGATCGCGCCCCGGCTCGATGCGCTCTCGCGCGCCTACTGGGAAGGGCGGAGCCTGATCGGGCGGCGGCGGATCGAGGCCTTCGCCCGCAATTTCTACCGCCACGGCCTGCTCGGCCGCTTCATCGGTGCCGGGCATTTCCTCGGGCGCCGGCTCGGCTGCGATCCGCGGATCATGCTGCAGGCGAAGACGATGGAGGAGCAGCGGGCATTGTTCGATGCCCATCTCGCGCCGGTCTTCGAGAAGAAGCTGGTGCGCTGGCTGGTGCGCCAGCCGGCCTCGCTCTACGGGCTCGGCATCCCACCGGCGCAATACGAGGCTCTGGCGGCCGATGGCGATGCCGGAATTCTCGGCGTGCTGCGCCACCGGCTGGAACGGCTGGCCTGCGGCTTCGACCTGCAATCCAATTATTTCGCCTGGCAGGCCTTCGGCCGCGGCTATGGCCCCGGTCCCGAGGCTTCCGTGCCGCCCTATCTCGAGCCGCGCCATTTCGAGACGGTGCGGGCACGTGCCAGCCGGGTCGGCTACCATCAGGGCTCGGTCACGGCCTATCTTGCGCAGCAGCCCGCGGCGAGCTGCCATGGCTATGTCCTGCTCGATGCGCAGGACTGGATGAACGATGCCGAGCTGACGGCGCTATGGACGCAAATCACCCGGACGGCAGCGCCCGGGGGCCGCGTGATCTTCCGCACCGCCGCCGATGAGCGTCTGCTGCCGGGGCGGGTGCCGGAGGCGATCCTGGCGCAATGGCAGTAC
Organism: Allobosea sp.; assembly: GCF_017308075.1. Taxonomy (GTDB): domain Bacteria; phylum Pseudomonadota; class Alphaproteobacteria; order Rhizobiales; family Beijerinckiaceae; genus Allobosea. The sequence continues at coordinate 240,489 of NZ_JAFKFX010000030.1, read as the reverse complement.
CATGAAGCCCGCAGCCGCGAACTCGGCGCGCGCGACCGCTCCTCGATCTACGGCGCCTTCCACCTCTACACGCAGGGCGGGGTGAAGGCGTGAGCGAGGTCCGGCAAAGCGATGATGCCGCCGGGCTGATGGACCGGATGTACCGCTTCCAGCGGCACATCTACGACGCCACCCGGAAATTCTACCTGCTCGGCCGTGATGAGCTGGTCGACAGCCTGCAGCCGCCGACGGGCGGCAGCGTGCTCGAGGTCGGCTGCGGGACGGGGCGAAACCTGATCAAGATAGCGCGCGCCTATCCGCAGGCGCGCTGCTACGGGCTCGACGTCTCCGAGGAGATGCTGGCGACGGCGCGCCGGGCGGTTGCGAGAGCGGGGCTTTCCGGCCGCATCACCCTGAGGCAGGCCGATGCGACGAGTTTCGAGCCGGAAGCGCTGTTCGGCCGGGCCGATTTCGACCGGGTCGTGATCTCCTATGCCCTGTCGATGATCCCGCCCTGGCGCGCCGTGCTGGCGCGGGCGCTCGCGACGCTGGCGCCGGGCGGTTCCCTCCATATCGTCGACTTTGGCGATCAGGCGCATCTGCCGGGGCCGTTCCGGGCTGTGCTCAATCGCTGGCTGGCGCTGTTCCAGGTCACGCCGCGGCCGGAGCTCGGAGCCGAACTGGAGCGGCTCTGCGCCGAAGCCGAGGCGAGCAGCGGCACGCGCCGGCTCTATGGCGGCTATGCTGTGCAAGGGCTCGCAACCCGGCGAGGCTGAGCCATCTGGACGGCGCGGCCCTTCGGCTGATACGCCATCCAGATGAGCGAAACGCAGGATCAGGCTGGGCCGTCGGAGCGTTTCGAGCGCACCTGCGATCGCCTGCGCCAGCTCTATCACGGCCGCACCCCGGCGGCGCTGCGCTTCCAGTTCGCGACCCTGATCGTCGATCTTCTGATCATCGGCTTCTTCATCGCGACGCCGCTGCTGCGCGACCGGCCGGCCTTTCTCTGGCTCGACTATACGGTCGCCACCATCGTGCTGATCGAGATCGTCGCGCGGATGCTGGCCGCCTCCAACATCCCGCGGCTGTTGCGGCAGCCCAGTATGCTGCTCGACCTCTTCATCCTGGCGACGCTGCTGGCCCCGCAATGGCTGGAGAATTTCGGCTTCCTGCGCATCCTGCGGCTCTGGTCGCTGTCGCAGCGCGGGTTGATCTGGTCGCAGCTGCGCGAGACCCGCTATCGCGAATGGGAGAATGTCGCGAGGGCGCTGATCAACCTCGTCACCTTCCTCTTCGTGGTCACCGGCTTCGTCTACACCTTCTTCTTCATGGGCCGGCCCGGCATCGATGGCTATGTCGAGGCGCTCTATTTCACCGTCGCTACGGTGACGACGACCGGCTTCGGCGACATCACCCTGCCAGGCATCGGCGGCAAGCTGACCTCGATCGTGGTGATGATCGTCGGCATCTCGCTGTTCGTGCGGCTGGCCCAGGCGGTGTTCCGGCCGCAGAAGGTGACCTTTCCCTGCCCGCAATGCGCCCTCCAGCGCCATGAGCCGGACGCGGTGCATTGCAAGGCCTGCGGCCATATCCTGAAAATTCCGGACCATGACGACTGAGGCGTCCGCTGCCCCTGTTCCTGTTCCTGTTCCTGGCCCGGCCGGTGCGGCAGCGGCGGGGCAGGGCGGCGGCCTCTACCGGGGTGCGAATGTCGAGGTCAGAAGCTCGCTCAGACCCGACCACAGGATCTGCACGCCGAGACAGAACAGGATGAAGGCGGAGAGCCGGACGGCGATTTCCGTGCCGCCTCTCCCGAGCAGTTTCTGCACGCGCACGGCATAGGCGAAGCAGAACCAGATGCTGAGCGCGATCACGAAGATCGCCAGCAGGCTCGCCAGCACGAAGAGGAGCTCGCCGGAGCCGCCGGTGAAGGTCACGCGCGACAGCCCGATGCTGATCGTGACGGCGATCGTGCCGGGGCCCGTCGTCAGCGGCAGGGTCAGCGGGTAGAAGGCCTGGGACATCAGGTCCGTGCGGGCGACATCGCCGGCGGACGCCTCGATATCCTTCTGGCTGCCTTCGTTGAGCAGCTTCCAGCCGGAGACGGCGACGATCAGCCCGCCGGCCACGCGCAGGATGGGGATCGAGATTCCGTAGAACTGGAGCACGAGCGAGCCGAGAAGGAACGAGCCCATCAGCACGAAGAGCGAGTTCACGGCGATGCGGCGGGCGAGAACGCGCCTGGTTTCGGCAGTCGCGCCCCGCGTCAGCCCGAGGAAGACGAGGGCCGAGCCCGGTGGGTTGACCACGGGAAAAATGGCCGCGAGCACGATCAGGAATGTGTTGACCGCAGCCGGCATGCGAACCTGCCCAAGATCGACAATCCCGGGATTATTGCACGCCGGGAGCGTCCTGCCGAATTCCCGGTCGCGCCCGTCGAGCGAGAGCGACGAGCGCCTGTCGAAAGCTCACGGCTAGTGGCGCGTCTCCCGCTCGCGCTCGCCGCTCATCGCCTCGACCGTGATCGCGGTCTTTACCGGCATGCCGATCATCCGGCCGATGATGGCCGGCAGCGGCATGCGGGCATGGGCGGCTTTCATCAAGGCGAGGCCGGCGAGGATATCGGCCGGGAAGGGCGTGACCTTGCGGCTCGCCATGTCGACATGCAGCGAGAGGTTTTCGGAGGTCGCCGCCAGCCAGCCCTCGCTGGCATGGCGCATCTCGAGATAAAAGTGCAGCCGCTTCTGGTCGAAGGCGATCAACTGGGCGGTGACGCGAACCTGGTCGCTCTCGGTCAGCTCGCGTTTGTAGAGGATGTGGCACTCGGCCGCGAAGACCGAGGCATTGCGCGTCTCGACATAGTCCTGGTTGAGGCCGATGAGCGAAAACAACTCGTCCACGGCCCGGTCGAACAGGACGTGGTAATAGGCCATGTTGAGATGGCCGTTGTAATCGATCCATTGCGGCTCGACCCGCATGTTCGACGAGACAAAGGGCGCGAAGAAAAGAGCGGTCGTGCGGGGTTCGTCATGCATGGGCGCCTCCTCTTGCTCTCGCTTCGTAACTCGCGAGTCCGCCCCGGAGCCCTGCGTCACAGACCTGCCCGGCTTCGCAGCTTGGCACTTGCCGTCGCTCACGGCGCGCGGGAAAACAGCGCCATGGCGGCTGCTCGAAAGCCGAACGATTCCAGACTAGGCGATCCTTTCAGGTTATGACAATGCACTCTCCCGACGCGATGGCTCAGACCCCCCCTGTCCCTGCCGCAGAGCTGCCGCCTTCAGCGCAGGCGATCGCCGCCGTCACCCAGGATCTCGCTGCCCGCTTCGGTAACCGTCTGGTAACCAGCCTGGCGGTTCGTCAGCAGCACGGGCACACGCTGACCTGGATTCCGAACCAGCCGCCGGACGCGGTGGTCTTCCCGCAGAGCACCGAAGAGGTCTCCGCCATCGTGAAACTTTGTGCGGCGCACGGTGTTCCGGTGATCGCGTTCGGAACCGGCACCTCGCTCGAAGGCCATGTCAACGCGCCCTATGGCGGCGTCTGCATCGACATGAGCCAGATGAAGAAGGTCGTGGCCGTCCATGCCGAGGATCTCGACTGCGTCGTCGAGGCGGGCGTGACGCGCAAGGAACTGAACGAGCATCTGCGCGACCAGGGCCTGTTCTTCCCGATCGATCCCGGCGCCGACGCCTCGATCGGTGGCATGGCGGCGACGCGCGCCTCCGGTACGAACGCCGTGCGCTACGGCACGATGAAGGACAATGTGGTCGCCCTGACGGCGGTGATGGCCGATGGCGCGATCGTGAAGACGTCGAGCCGGGCCCGCAAGACCTCGGCCGGCTACGATCTGACGCGGCTGCTCGTCGGCTCGGAGGGCACGCTCGGCATCATCACCGAGGTGACGCTGAAGCTGCACGGCATCCCCGAGGCGATCTCGGCCGGCGTCTGCCCGTTCCCGTCGGTCAAGGCGGCGTGCGATGCGACCATCGTCACCATCCAGTCCGGCTTGCCGGTGGCGCGGATCGAGCTCGTCGACGACGTGATGATGCGCGGCGTCAACCTGCACTCCAAGCTCGGCCTGCCGGAGACGACGATGCTGTTCGTCGAGTTCCACGGCTCGGACGAGGGCGTGAAGGAGCAGGCCGAGCGCTTCGGCGAGATCGCCGCCGAGTTCGGCGGCGGACCGTTCGACTGGGCGACCAAGGCCGAGGACCGCTCGAAGCTCTGGCAGGCAAGGCACGACGCCTACTGGGCGGCGCGCACGCTCCGGCCGGGCGCTGAATCGGTCGCGACCGATGTCTGTGTGCCGATCTCGCGGTTGGCGGACTGCGTCGAGGAGACCAAGCGCGACATCGAGGCGCTCGGGCTGATCGCGCCGATCGTCGGCCATGTCGGCGACGGCAATTTCCATACCCAGCCGATGGTCGACCTTTCCAACCCCGAGGAGGTGGCGGTCTGCCAGGACTTCATCGACCGTCTGGTCAAGCGCGCGCTCGCCATGGGCGGCACCTGCACCGGCGAGCATGGCGTCGGCCAGAAGAAGATGAAGTACCTCGAGGCCGAGCATGGCGCGCCCGCGCTCGCCGTCATGCGCCTGTTGAAGCGCTCGCTCGACCCGCAGAACATCCTCAATCCCGGCAAGATCGTCACGCTGTGAGATTATCTTTGGCGGCAGGAGGGTTATTTCTTCAGGGAGGTCGTGATCCCGCCGCGACTTGGGTGCATGATCACGCGCGTGATGAACGGAATGTTGCAAGAGCGTGCGTGAGGCCCTGACCTTCCTGGCCGGGCTTTTGGTGGCGGCGTTGCTGGCGGCGCTGCTCGGGCCCGGCTTTGTCGATTGGCGGGAGTATCGTGGCCATTTCGAGCAGCGGATCGGCGCGGCGCTCGGGCTGGAGACGCGCATTGCCGGCGATATCGGCCTGCGCCTGCTGCCTTCGCCGCGCCTGACGCTGCGGGCGGTGAAGCTCGGTGCGGCCGATGGTGAAAGCAGCGCCGCGACGATCGAACGCCTGACGGTCGAGCTCGCCCTGGCGGCGCTGGCGCGCGGCGATTTCCGCCTGACCGAGGCGGAAGCCGACGGCATGGCCCTGACCCTGATCGGCGATGCCGACGGGGCGGTGTCGATGCCGCCACGCCACGGTACGGGGTTGCCGGCGGCGACGGCGATCGACCGCTTCGCCATTCGTCGCTCGGCGATCATCTGGCGCGAGGCCGGCAAGCCGGCGAAGGTGCTCGCGCCGATTTCGGTCGATCTCGCCGCCGCCGGCCTCGGCGGCCCCTGGCGGATCGAGGGCGAGGTGGCGGGAGCTTCGCTGCGGTTCGCCACCGGTGAGGCCGAGGCCGATGGCCGCCTGCGTGCCAAGATCTTCGTCACCGGCGAGCAGAACCAGCTGTCCTTCGATGGCGCGCTCTCCCTGCCGATGGCTGGAGGGCGGCTGCAGCCGTCGCTCCAGGGGGCCTTCACACTGACGCCGGGCGGTGCGCTCAGCCTGTCCGGTACGGTCGGTGGGGGGGCTCGGCAGCTCGATTTCAGCAGCCTCGCGATTGAGATAGCCGGCGGGGCCGCCCGGCTCGAGGGCGAGGGCCACGTGCTTCCGGCGACGGGCTCCGGCGGGTTTCAACTGCGCGCGCGCCGCCTCGACGCCGACGCGCTGATCGAGGCGCTGGATCAGCGCCCGGGCTTCGAGCGCGCGCTGCAGGCCCTGCCTGGCGCCCTCGATCTCTCGCTCGATCTCGACCAGATCGCCTGGCGAGGCGAGGATCTCAGCGGCTTTTCCTTGCGCGGTCGCCTGGACCAGTCCGGTGTTTCGGGCGCGCGTGCCGGCCTCCGCATCGCCAATGCGACGCTGCAGGCGAGCGGCGACCTCGGTGAGGCCGGTTTTCGTGGAGAGCTTTCGCTGAAGGCCCCGGATGCACGGCGGGCGGCGCTGGCCCTGGCCCGGCTCGGCGTCGAGCCGGCGCTGGCAGATGGCTTCGCCGCCTTCCGCGAGTTCGAAGGCGCCGCGACGCTCGACTGGCGCAGCGGGCAGCTCGGCGTCGAGCGCCTGTCGGTCAAGACCGGCTCCGGCCAGCGCCTCGAGGGCTCGGCGGCGGTCACTCCCGGCAAGCTCGAAGCGAAGCTGCGGCTGGACGGGCTCGACCTCGCCAATCTGCCGCCGGGCGAGAGCCTGACCGGCCTTGCCGGCGGCCGCGATCTCGCGCTCGACCTGACGCTCGGCGGCGTGCGCTACCGGGCCACGGCGCCGGGTTCGGCCCGGCTCGCCTTGACGCGGCAGGGCAGTGACTGGCGGCTCAGCCGTTTGTCGGTCGAGGGCTTCGGCGGCGTGCGCGTCGAGGGCCAGGGCGCCCTGCTGCCGGATGGCGGCGAGATCAGCGGCCGGGTGCGTGCGCCACGTTTTGCTGCGCTGGCCGCTCTGGCCGGCGCGCTGCTGCCCGACCAGGCCCGGCGCATCCTGCCGCGCATCGAGGACGGGCTGGCCGGGCTCGACAGCAGCTTCAGATTGACCCGCGCCAGCAGCGGCGAGACCGGCCTCGTCGCGGAGGGAACGGCGCAGGCCGGAAAGCTCAGCCTGAACGCCGGTCTCGGTCGGACAGGAGACTGGACCGGCGGAGAGCTGCGCCTGGCGCTCGATGATCGCCGCCGGGCTTTTGCCGCCTTCGGCCTGCCGCGGCCGGCGCAGGGCGGGCCGGGCGAGCTCAGGCTCGATTTCGGCGCCGGCGGCCCGGCCGGTTCGCTGAGCGGCCCCGGGCTGGCTATGGTTCTGGAAGGAGCGGGGGAAGGCGTGAGGCTGAACCTGCAGGCCGAGGCACCCGGGCTGCTGATGCCCGAAGGGCTGGCGCGCCTGTTGCCCCAGGGCGTGATCGACGCTTCCGGAAAAATCCGGTTCGGCGAGGAGAGCATGCTCGAAGATCTCGTCGTCAACAGCGGCGGGCGCACGGCGCGCGGTGCGCTGGCGCTCGGCGCCGATGGCGCGATCGGGGGAAAGCTGGCGCTGCCGGCTTTCGCCTTGCAGCCGCTGCTGACGGCCACGCTCGGCAGCGCGTCGCCGGTACCGGGCAGCGTCTGGTCGCCGGCGCGCTTCCAGGCGGCGCCCGGGCTCGGAGAGATCAGGCTTGCGATTACGACGGAGCGGCTCGCGGTGAGCGAGCAGTTCGCGCTCGACAAGGCCGCGTTCCAGCTCGCGACCGGGATTGACGGGCTCTCGATCAGCGATCTGAGCGGGCGCCATGCCGGCGGCGAGGTTAGCGGTGGACTCTCGATCCGCCGCGAAGGCGGGCTGGCACAGCTCTCGGGCCGGCTCGGGCTGGCGGGACTCGACCTGGCGACGCTGACTGGGGGGGCGCTCACCGGCAAGCTCTCGGGCCGGTTCGAGGCCGGCGGCTCGGGCGAAAGCCCGGCGCGCCTGATCGCCGGGCTCGGCGGTGCCGGCTCGATCAGCGTCAGCGGTGCCGGGATGAGCCGCTTCGATCCGGCTGCTTTGTCTCGGGTGATCGCAGCCACGGGGGAAGACGCGTCCGAAAGCGAGACCGAACGGTTGCAGGACCGGATCGCAACGGCGCTGGAGCAGGCGAACTGGCCGCTCGGTGATGTGACGGTGCCGTTCACCCAGGCGGGTGGCGTGCTGCGTGTCCAGCCGGTCACCTTCGAGCGGGCCGGGCTACGCGCCGAGGCGAGCGGTACGGTCGACTGGCGGGCGATGAATCTCGACCTCAGGCTGGCATTGCGTCCGCTTTCCGCGCCGCCGAAGGACTGGCCGCAGCAATTGCCGCAGGTCGGCTTCGCCTGGCGCGGTCCGATCGCGGCGCCACGCCGCGAGGCCGATGTCGCGGCCTTGTCGAATGTCGTCGCGGCACGGGCGCTTGCCAAGGAGATCGAACGGGTCGAGGCCTTCGAGGCCGATCAGCGCGAGCGTGCCTTCTTCTCGCGGCGGCTCCGGGCCGAGCGCGAGATGCGCGAGAACGAGCGCAAGCTCGCCGAGTTCCTGAAAGCCGAGGAGGAGCGGCGTCTCGCCGAGGAGAAGCGGGCCGAGGAGGCGCGCAAGCTCGAGGAAGCCCGGCTCGCCGAAGATGCCCGCAAGGCCGAACTCGCAAGACGCGCCGAAGAGGCGCGGCAGGCCGAGGAGGCACGCCGGGCCGAGATCGCCCGAAGGCTGGAGGAGGCGCGGCTCGCGGAGGAGGCGCGCAAGCTGGAGTTGACGAAGCGACAGGAGGAAGCGCGCAAGGCCGAGGAAGAGCGACGCAGGGTCGAAGCCGAGGAACGGGCCAGGCAAGCGGCGATCCGGGCCGCGATCGAGGGCCGGTCCGGGCCGATGATCCTGCAGGGAGCGCCGCCCTCCTACATTCCGGGCGACCCCTATGTCAGGCCGCGTGGTGAAGCGCCGCCGCTTGCGCCGCCACTGGATATCCAGCCGGTGCCGCGTCCGCTGTCGCGCTCGCCAAACTGATTCAGCTCGCCGGGACGTCGATTCAAGCGCGCATCCAGTCCTTCTGGATTGCTTCGCCGCGCCCGCAATGACGGAGGGTCGAGAGGCGATCAGACGCCCCGCAGCAGTTTGAAGGCGATCGCCCACATGGTGGCGGCGACGATGCCGTCGAGAATGCGCCAGGCCGCCGGGTTGGCGAAGAGCGGGCGCAGCCAGCGCGCGCCATAGCCGAGCCCGAAGAAGAACAGGAAGGAGGCGGTCATCGCGCCGGCGGCGAAGATCAGCTCCTGCCCGGGAAACTGGCTGGCGATGCTGCCGATCAGCAGGACCGTGTCGAGATAGACATGCGGGTTGAGCCAGGTCAGGGCGGCGCAGGTCGCGAGGCTCGCCGACAGGCTGGCGCCGCCGGCGGTGCCGACCGCCAGGGCCTCGGAGGAACGCAAGGCCGAAAGCAGGCTGCGGGCGCCGTACCAGACCAGGAAGGCGGCGCCGCCATAGCGCAGGGCCGGCTCCAGCATTGGCAGCATCGCCGTCGCCTGCCGCAGGCCGACGACGCCGAGGAGGATCAGCACCGCATCGGAGAGGGCGCAGGTCAGGCAGACCGCGAAGACGTGCTGGTTGCGCAGGCCCTGGCGCAGCACGAAGCTGTTCTGGGCGCCGATGGCGACGATCAGGCTGAGGCCCATGGTGAAGCCGGTGACATAGACGGAGAGGGGCATCGGCGCGGTTTCCGGTTGGTGAGGTTCCGCCTAGGCTCGATACCGGCATTAGTGTAGTTAAATTTGATTATGCGAATTAAGCTCAGCTAAGGTCATGCTCGATTATCCGGCCATGCAGGCCGTATCCCTGGTGGTGCGGACCGGCAGTTTCGAGAAGGCTGCGCAGGCCCTGAACGTAACGCCCTCTGCCGTCTCGCAGCGCGTCAAGCTGCTCGAGGAGCGGATGGGCACCGTGCTGGTCATCAGGGGGCAGCCCTGCACCGCGACCGAAAGGGGCGAATGGCTCTGCCGCCATATGGAGCAACTCGGTCTGCTCGAAGAGGAGCTGATGGCCCGGTTGCCGGCGCTGGCCGAGCCGGATCAGCCCCAGCGACGCGCCACGCTGCGGATCGCCACCAATGCGGACAGCCTCGGGACCTGGTTCCTCGGCGCGGTCGCGGCCTTCGCCCGGCGCAGCACGCATCTTCTCGACATCGCCGTCGACGATCAGGACCATACGGCCGAGTGGCTGCGGCGGGGGCGCGTGCTCGCCGCGGTCACGGCGCTAGCCAAGCCCATTCAAGGCTGCCGCGTCACACCGCTCGGCTCGCTGCGCTATCTGGCGACGGCGAGCCCGGAGTTCATCGTGCGGCATTTCCCCGGGGGCGTGACGCTGGAGGCGCTCTCACAGGCGCCCTCGCTGGTCTTCAACCAGAAGGACCGGCTGCAGCGCCAGTGGATGCAGCTCGCCTTCGGCGCGAGTCCGGATCACCCCGTCCACTGGGTTCCTTCGACGCAGGGCTTCGTCGATGCGAGCCTTCTGGGCATCGGCTGGTGCGTCAATCCCGAACTGCTGGTGCGGGACCATATCGCGACCGGACGGCTGCATGAACTCGTGCCCGGCACATCGCTCGACATTCCGCTGTTCTGGCAGGTCAACCGGATCGCCTCGGACCGGCTCGCGGACCTGACGCACGCCATGGTCGAGACGGCACGCCAGGTTCTCGTCAATCCGCAGGGCTGAGCGGCGCAGCTCCGGCGCGGGCGCGGTAATGTGCGAGGACATGCAGGCGCAGGGCGGAGGAGAGATTGGCTTCGCCGCGGGCGAGATCGATTTCGGCGACCAGGCCGGCGAGCGGCCGGCCTTCGGCAGCGGCGATCTCCTTCAGCGCTTCCCAGAACGGTTCTTCGAGAGAGACGCTGGTTCGATGGCCGGCAATGGCGAGCGAGCGCTTGTGCAGGCCGCTCATGCCTCGCCCTTGTCGTCCTTCGTCGCGTCGAGGCGGTGCCCGTCGAGACGGGTCGCCTGCAACGTCTTTTCCGCCGCTGTCAGTTTGCGCTCGGCCTTGGTGCGGCCGAATTCGATCCGGTTCTGCGCGGCCTGCGCCTCGGCCGTCGCACGGTCGCGGGCCTTGCGGGCGCGCCGGAGATTGATGATCTCCGCCATGCCTCAGGCCGGGCCGAGCATGTGTCCGGGCACGACCGTACGGTCGAACAGCGCCGCCTCGACGCCGGCGCGCAGAGCCTCCTCGCGCAGCGTCGTGCCGTTGTGATGGGCCGCCTTGGCGATGGCGGCGGCCTTGTCATAGCCGATCGCCGGGGCGAGCGCGGTGACCAGCATCAGCGAGCGCGAGAGCAGTTCTTCCAGCCGCTCGCGATTGGGCTCGATGCCCTCGACGCAGTTGAGGCGGAAGCTCTCTGCCGCATCGGCCAGCAGCCGGGCGGATTGCAGAAAAGCCTGGGCGATCACCGGCTTGAAGACGTTGAGCTCGAAATGACCCTGGCTGGCGGCGAAGGCGATGGTCGCCTGGTTGCCGTGCACGCGGGTCGCGACCATGGTCAAGGCCTCGGCCTGGGTCGGGTTGACCTTGCCCGGCATGATCGAGGAACCCGGCTCGTTCTCGGGCAGGCTGAGCTCGCCGAGGCCCGAGCGCGGGCCCGAGCCCATCAGGCGGATGTCGTTGGCGATCTTGAACAGGTCCATGGCGAGCGCGGTCAGCGCGCCATGGCTGTAGGTCATCGCGCCATGGCTCGCCAGCGCCTCGAAGAGATTGTCTGCGGTGCGGAAGGGCAGGCCGGTCAGACGGGCGATCTCGGCCGAGAAGGCCTTGGCGAAATCGGGATGGGCGTTGAGGCCGGTGCCGACCGCAGTGCCGCCCTGGGCGAGGGCCAGCAGGCCGGGCAGGGTCTGATCGATCCGGGCGATGCCGAGCTCGATCTGGGCGACATAGCCGGAGAATTCCTGGCCGAGCGTGACCGGGGTCGCGTCCTGAAGATGGGTGCGGCCGATCTTGACGAGGTCGGCATAGGACTTGGCCTTGGCGTCGAGCGCGTCCTTCAGCCGGGTCAGGGCCGGCAGCAAGTCCCGCGAGACGGCAAGCGCCGCGGCGATATGGATCGCCGTCGGGAAGCTGTCATTGGAGGACTGGCCCTTGTTGACATGGTCATTGGGGTGCACCGGGCTCTTGGCCCCGAGGCCCGCGCCGAGGATCTCGTTGGCGCGGTTGGCCAGCACCTCGTTGGCGTTCATGTTGGACTGGGTGCCGGAGCCGGTCTGCCAGACCACCAGCGGGAAATGGTCGTCGAAGCGGCCGGAAAGCGCTTCGTCGGCCGCCTGGACGATGGCGGCCTCCAGCTTGTGATCGAGCAGGCCGAGGCGGGCGTTGACGATGGCGGCGGCCTTCTTGACCAGCACAAGCGCGTGCACGAGCGGCAAGGGCAGGCGCTCGGCCGGGCCGCCGATGCGGAAATTCTCGAGGGAGCGCTGGGTCTGCGCCGCCCAGTAGCGGTCGGCAGCGACGGAAATCGGACCGAAGGAATCGGTTTCGCTGCGATATTCGGTCATGGCCGGCTCAGGTCTTCTTGCGGAAGGCGTCGAGGCTGAGAACCTGCGCGCCACCTTCCCCCTCGGCCTCGGTTTCCTTGTCTTCGGCCTGCGCCTCGCCGGTTTCGCTGGCGGGCTTCGCGGCGGGGGGCGGCGTCGGCTTCGGCTTGCCGGCAAGCGCCAGGGCTGCCGGGGCGGCGTTCGGCTCGGTGCCGACGGCGCGCGGCCCCTTCGGAGCCTCCTGGGCATCCGGGGCGGCCTCGGCCTGCGCGTCCTGGGTCTCGAATTTCAGGCCGAACTGCACTGAGGGATCGAAGAAGGTGGTGATCGCATCATAGGGGATCAGCAGCCGTTCAGGCACACCCGAGAAAGACAGCCCGACCTCGAAGGCGTGTTCGCTGACGTTCAGGTCCCAGAACTGGTGCTGGAGCACGATCGTCATCTCGTCCGGGTGCTTCTCGCGCAGGCGCTGCGACAGGCGCACGCCCGGCGCCGTGGTCCGGAAGGTGATGTAGAAATGATGATCGCCCGGCAAACCGTCGCGGCCGGCCTCGGACAGGATCTTGCGTACCACGCCCTTGAGCGCGTCCTGTACCATCAGGTCGTAGCGGAGAATGTCCTTCGTCATCGCGTCCGGATTCCGTTTCGATCATGTCCTGCATGCCCGGACGCCGGGCATCCGGCACATGCATAAGAGGGCATGCCGCCCTTCATCAAAAAAAGTGGAGGCTTCTGTTGCCAGGCGCCTCCGAGCCCCGCCTTACGCGGCTAAGCGCAAGGGCTTTGGTTTGGGAACCAGCACCGCTTACGCGGCGACAGCAACCCGAGCATTGTTGTCGTTGGCAACTATGCTTTGGCCCGATAACGGCGGAACCATGCCGAGCAAAAGAACGACCTTTACACCCTCGTCGATCCTATTTCGCCCCCGCCGCAGCCCTGCAGCTTCGAGGCTGCAAGTTTCCTGCTGCTCGCGCCGCAGGGCTGGGGTGGAGGCGCCGGGTACCGCCCCCGGGTCCGAAAGGCTTATTCCGACGTCCGTTTATCGCCATAGCCGTTCTTGCGAGCGGCATGGCGAATATAGGCACTGTGATCGCGGGGGGAAAGAGAGCAGGAGGGTTTTCCGGCTCAATAATCGCCCGGCGGCACAAACATGGCCAAATGAAGCGCAACCTGCCGGAAAATCGGCGGAAACGGGCTCAGCGCAGCAGCGTTCCGTCATGCGCATTGATGTCGATGACGCGCTCGTCGCCCGATCGGTCGCGTCCGGCGAGCTCCCACCGGCCTTCGAGCAGCGCGATTTCCTCGACATGGACGAGGCCGGTATCGAAGGCGATGGCGCGGGCCTGCGCCTCGCTGATCCCCTCGATGGCGGCGGTCTTGGTTTCCCGTGGTTCGGCGGCGGCGCCAAGCGCCCCATTGGCCATGAAGGCCGCGACGGCCAAGGCAGCCAGCAACTTCGTTCTGCTCATGATTCAATCCTCATCAGCACGGGCCGATTTTGCGCAGGCCCGAAGCGCCCCTTGTCTGTCATCGGGCTCTCAGATTGGGGCGCGGGTCCGGCAATGCAGCGGAGCAGGGCGTCACAGACGATGCCGTTTTCGTGAGCGCCTGCGCGGGGCTGCGGGGCGGCATGCGCAAACGTCTCTGGACGGCGCCGCCACGGCTCTTTTGGAGCGGGCTCGAATCCGGCTAGATGCCGGCATGCGCCAGTATCACGACCTCCTGAAACGCGTTCTCGACGAGGGTGTCCGCAAGGACGACCGCACCGGTACCGGCACGCTCGCCGTGTTCGGCCATCAGATGCGCTTCGACCTCGCAGCCGGCTTCCCGCTGGTGACGACCAAGAAGCTGCATCTGAAATCTATCATCCACGAGCTGATCTGGTTCCTGCGCGGCGACACCAATGTGCGCTATCTCCAGGAGAACGGCGTCACGATCTGGGACGAGTGGGCCGATGCGAATGGCGATCTCGGCCCGGTCTATGGCCGGCAGTGGCGCTCCTGGCCGGCGCCCGACGGGCAGACCATCGACCAGATCGCCTGGCTGGTCGATGAGATCCGCCGCAACCCGGATTCGCGCCGCCTGATCGTCTCGGCCTGGAATCCGGCCGACATCCCGAAAATGGCGCTGGCGCCCTGCCATTGCCTGTTCCAGTTCTTCGTCGCGGACGGGAAGCTCTCCTGCCAGCTTTACCAGCGCTCGGCGGACGTCTTCCTCGGCGTGCCGTTCAATGTCGCGAGCTATGCGCTTTTGACCCATATGGTGGCGCAGGTGACGGGGCTCGGCGTCGGCGAGTTCGTCCACTCCTTCGGTGACACCCATCTCTATGTGAACCATCTCGACCAAGCGAAGCTGCAGCTCTCGCGCGAGCCGCGGGCGCTGCCGACGCTGAAGCTCAATCCGGCGGTGACGAAGCTCGAGGAGTTCCGCTTCGAGGACATCGCGATCGAGGGCTATGATCCGCATCCCGGCATCAAGGCGCCGATCGCGGTATGACGCTCTCCATTCGCCCCGCCCGGCCCGAGGACGCCGGCCTCGTGCTCGGCTTCATCCGCGAGCTCGCAGAATACGAGAAGCTGCTGCACGAGGTGGTGGCGAGCGAGGCCGACATCGCCAGGGCGCTGTTCGAGCCCGAGCCGAAGGTCTTCTGCGACATCGCGGAATGGGACGGGAAGCCCGCCGGCTTCGCGATCTGGTTCTACACCTATTCGACCTTCACCGGCCGGCACGGCATCTGGCTCGAGGACCTCTATGTGCAGCCCGAGTATCGCGGCCGGGGTATCGGCAAGGCGCTGATGGTCCGCCTCGCCCGGCGCTGCGTCGACGAGGGGCTGTCGCGCTTCGCCTGGTGGGTGCTGAACTGGAACGAGCCTTCGCGGGTCTTCTACCGCTCGATCGGCGCCGTCGCGCAGGATGAGTGGACGGTGAAGCGGCTCGACGGCGAGGCGCTGGCGAGGCTGGCGCAAGGTGGCTGAGTCGATGTCCGCAGACGCAGCGCAGCTGCCCGTCGTCCTGGTCGCGGCGATTGCCGACAATGGCGTGATCGGCAGCGAGAACAGCCTGATCTGGCGGCTGAAGACCGATCTGCGACGTTTCCGCGCGCTGACCATGGGCTGCCCGATCATCATGGGCCGCAAGACCTTCCTTTCGATCGGCAAGCCGCTGCCGGGCCGCGAGACGGTGGTGCTGACGCGCGATCCGGACTTCCGGGCCGAAGGCGTCGCGGTCGCGACCTCGCTGGAGGAGGCGCTCGCGATCGCGCAGCGGCTCGGGACGCAGAAGGGCGCCGGTGCCGTGATCATCGGCGGTGGTAGCGAGATCTACGCTCTCGCCCTGCCGCTGGTCGACCGGATGGAACTCACCTTCGTCCATGCTGCCCCGGCAGGCGACGCGGTGTTTCCGGCTTGGGACCGTGCCGCCTTCAGCGAGACTGCGCGCAGCGAGCATCCCGCCTCGGCCGATGACGAGCATGCCTTCAGCTTCGCCAGCTTCGAGCGGCGCATTTGAGCCCATTCGAGTGCCCACGCGACAAATGACTTACGTCGAAAGGGGCTTGCGTCGTTGACGAATCCGTGGCCGATGCCCAAGTCACAGCCCATCGCGCCGCCCGGCGCTGACAATGAACTGCCGTTCGGTTATTGCACGGTCGGTATTTAAAGTGAGGAACGGCTGAAGAATGCCTTGGAGCAACCAGAGCGGCGGTAGCGGGGGAAGCGGCGGCGGAGGTGGTCCCTGGGGCCAGCGCGGCGGCGGCAATGGCGGCGGTCCCTGGGGCGGCGGTCCATCGGGCGGCAATACGCCCCCCGATCTCGAGGAGATCATCCGGCGCGGCCAGGACCGGCTGAAGAATTTCATGCCCGGCGGCAATCTCGGTGGCCGTGGCGCGCTCGTGATCGGCCTCGGCCTCGTCCTCGTTTGGCTGGCGACCGGCATCTACACGGTGCGCCCGAACGAGGTCGGCCTCAACCTGATCTTCGGCAAATATGTTGGCAAGACCGGGCAGGGTCTGAACTACAACCTGCCTTATCCGATCGGCAGCGTGATCAAGCCGCAGGTCACCAACGTCATCACCACCGAGGTCGGCTTCCGGACCGTCGAATCCGTGCGCGCCTCGCGCCAGAGCGACGTGCCCGAGGAAAGCCTGATGCTGACCGGCGACGAGAACATCGTCGACATCGACGTGATCGTGCAGTGGCAGATCGATCCCGGCGCGCCTGAAGCCTATGTCTTCAACATTCAGGATCCGCCCGGAACGGTGAAGGCCGTGGCCGAGAGCGCGATGCGCGAGGTCATCGGCCGGCGCAACATCCAGCCGGTGCTGACCACCGACCGTGCCCAGATCGAGACCGAGGTGCGCCAGCTGATGCAGGACACGCTCAACTCCTATCGGGCGGGCGTGCAGATCAGGCTGGTCCAGCTCCAGAAGGTCGACCCGCCGCAGCAGGTCATCGACGCCTTCCGCGACGTCCAGGCGGCGCGCGCCGACCAGGAGCGCCTGCGCAACGAGGCCGAGACCTATGCCAATCGGGTCGTGCCGGAATCGCGCGGTCGCTCGGCTCAGCTGATCCAGTCCGCCGAAGCCTTCAAGGACCAGACGGTCAATGAGGCACTCGGCCAGATCAGCCGCTTCACCGCTGTCTACGAGCAGTACAAGAACGCACCGGACGTGACCCGCGAGCGTCTCTTCATCGAAACCATGGAGCGTGTCCTCGGCGGCATGGACAAGATCATCCTCGATCAGAACAAGTCCGGCAGCGGCGTCGTCCCCTATCTGCCTCTCTCCGAACTTGGTCAGCCCCGTCGTCCGGCCGGCCAGGCCCAGCAGCAGCAGGGAGCGGTGCGATGAACGGCTTCCTTCGCGTCGGCGCGCTCGCGCTGATCGGCATTGCGGCCGTCGTGTTCTACGTCGCGACCTTCGTGGTGCAGCAGACCCAGTCGGCCATCGTACTGCGCTTCGGCGCGGTGCGCAGCGTCGTCACCGCGCCCGGCCTCTATTTCAAGCTGCCGGCGCCGTTCGAGCAGGTGGTCTATCTCGACAACCGCATCCTCGACCTCGACCTGCCGGCGCAGGAAATCATCGCCGCCGACCAGAAGCGTCTCGTGGTCGACGCCTTCACGCGCTACCGGATCTCCGATCCGCTGCGCTTCTATCAGGCGGTCAACAACATCCCGCGCGCCAATTCGCAGCTGGCCTCGATCGTCAACGGTAACGTCCGTTCGGTGCTGGCCGAGGCGACCTTCACCTCGATGGTCCGCAATGACCGCTCGCGGCTGATGAACCGCATCCGCGACGACGTGAACCGCGAGGCGGCGCGCTTCGGCATGACCGTGGTCGATGTCCGCTTGCGCCGGGTCGACCTGCCGCAGGCCAACTCGCAAGCGGTGTTCCAGCGCATGCAGACCGAGCGTCAGCGCGAGGCTGCCGAAGCCCGCGCGCTCGGTGCCCAGCAGGCGCAGGAGATCCGGGCCCGGGCCGAGCGCGAGGCGACGATCATCGTCGCTGAGGCGCAGCGCAAGTCGGACGAGATCCGCGGCCAGGGCGAAGGCGAACGCAACCGCATCTTCGCCGAAGGTTTCGGCAAGGATCCGGAGTTCTTCGCCTTCTACCGCTCGATGCAGGCCTATGAAGCAAGCCTGAAGGCGGGCGATACGCGCATGCTGCTCTCGCCGGATTCGCCGTTCTTCCGCTTCTTCAACGATCCGGCCGGCGGCAAGCAGGGAGCGGCGCCTGCCGCTTCCGGCGCTGCTCCGGCGGCCGGCGCGGCCCGGCCCTGATCTCAAGCGGGCGTCGGGGCGGCATGACGGATTTCCTCGCGGCATTGGGCCTGGTCTTCGCCATCGAGGGGATATTGTTCGCCGCGATCCCGCATCTCGCCAAGGACGCGCTGCGCAGTGCCGCCGAGACGCCGCCCGATCGGATGCGGCTGATCGGCATCGTCTCGGCGATCATCGGCGTGCTGCTGGTCTGGCTGGTGCGCGGCTAGCGCCGGCAAGGCATATTACCGATCGGGCCGGCTCGGCCCGATCGGATTTTTTCCGGGGACGGCTGCCCTGCGCCCGCAGCTTTCCGCAGCCACGAGAAGCGGCGCCGGCCTCGCCGATCACGCGATCGCGTGATCTTGCGTCGCCCTTCCGCCGTATTTTGGCGTTCTGAGTTGCGTTCGGATTTCGGCTGCGCTGCAATGCCGGCAAGGCGCGACCTTCTCACGAGGACATCGATGGCAAGCAAATTCTCCCATGCCTCCCGCCTGACCCGTATCGCGCTCGTCGCCGGCGTTGCGCTCGGCGTTCCGCTTGCGGCGCCGGCTCTCGGTCAGGCGGCCTCGCCGCAGGTGCAGGGGCAGATCTCGCTGGCCGATCTCGCCGAGCGGGTGATGCCGGCCGTGGTCAACATCGCGGCGGTGACGACGAGCGAGACCCGCGGGCGCACGCTGCCGCAATTGCCGCAGCTCGGCCCCGACACCCCGTTCGGCGATCTGTTCGAGGAATTCTTCAACCGCCGCGGCCAGGGCGGGCAGCAGGGCGAGCGTCAGGCGCCGCAGCAGCGCCGCTCGCAATCGGCCGGCTCGGGCTTCGTGATCGATCCGTCAGGCATCGTCGTCACCAATAATCACGTGATCGGCGACGCCAACGAGATCACGGTGGTGTTCGGCGACGGGCTGCGCCTCAAGGCCGAAGTGGTCGGCAAGGACACCAAGGTCGACCTCGCCGTGCTGCGTGTGAAGCACGACAAGCCGCTGCCCTTCGTCAAGTTCGGCGATTCCGACAAGATGCGGATCGGCGACCCGGTGATGGCGATCGGCAACCCGTTCGGCCTCGGCGGCTCGGTCTCGTCGGGCATCGTCTCGGCCCGCAACCGCGACATCAACCAGGGCCCCTACGACACCTATATCCAGACCGACGCAGCCATCAACAAGGGCAATTCGGGCGGTCCGCTGTTCAACATGGCCGGTGAAGTCATCGGCATCAACACCGCGATCCTGTCGCCCACCGGCGGCTCGGTCGGCATCGGCTTCGCCGTGCCGTCCTCGCTGGCGATGAACGTCGTCGACCAGCTCAAGGAGTTCGGCGAGACCCGCCGCGGCTGGCTCGGCGTGCGCATCCAGAATGTCGACGAGGCGACCGCCGAGGCGCTCGGCCTCGGCACGGCGCGCGGCGCGCTCGTCGCCGGCGTCGACGACAAGGGCCCGGCCAAGCCGGCCGGCCTCGAGATCGGCGACGTGATCGTCAAGTTCGACGGCAAGGACGTCAAGGATTCGCGCGACCTGCCGCGCATCGTCGCGGCGACGCCGGTCGGCAAAGACGTGCCGATGCAGGTGATGCGCAAGGGCAAGGAAGTCACCAAGACGGTCAAGCTCGGCCGGCTCGAGGATGGCGAGAAGGTCCAGCAGGCCTCGGCCAACAACAAGCCGGCCGAAGCCGCCAAGCCCGCCGTGACCTCGGCGCTCGGCCTCGAGCTTTCGGCCCAGAGCGAGGAACTGCGCAAGCGCTACTCGATCAAGGACGGGCTCAAGGGCGTGGTGATCACCAAGGTCGACAGCAACTCGAACGCCGCCGACAAGCGCATCCTGGTCGGCGAGCTCGTGGTCGAGGTCGGCCAGGAGGCGGTGAACTCGCCCGAGGACGTGACCAAGCGCCTCGACGCCCTCAAGAAGGAGGGCAAGAAGTCGGCTCTGCTGCTGGTCTCGAACGCCCAGGGCGAAGTCCGCTTCGTCGCGGTCTCGATGAACTGATCACGGCTCTCGCCGGAAAATCGCAAAGGGGCGGGCGGAAGTCCGCCCCTTTTGCTTGGCCGGCTGGCGTGATCGCCCTATTGCAACGGTGCAGGGCGCGGGCAGAGGCGGAGATTCCGGCCGCTGCGGGAGGAACATGGCATGCGGATGAGCGAAATTCCCTTCGGGACGACCGACTGGTCGGACATCGAGCCGGAATACCATGCCGGGGAGCAGGGCCAGGCGAGCTGGCGCACCCGCCGCTTCGGGCCGCAGGACAATGCGATCCGGGTGCGGATGGTCGAGTATTCGCCGGGCTATGTCTCCGACCATTGGTGCGAGAAGGGGCATATCCTGCTCTGCCTCGAGGGTGAGCTCGAGACCACGTTGGCGGACGGGCGCGTCATGCTGCTGCGCGCCGGCATGAGCTATCAGGTCGCAGACAATGCCGAACCGCATCGCTCGCGGGCGCCGAAGGGCGCGCGGCTCTTCATCGTCGACTAGCGCTGATCGATTTCGCGCGGCAGTTCCGCGTCATTCCGGGGCGGCCGGCAGGGCCGAGCCCGGAACCCATGAACATCGCGCGCGTCCAGCGGAGCGCTGTATCTGCGGCACTCTGACCGGCTTGTTCAGTGTTCATGGGTTCCGGGCTCTTCGCATCGCGAAGCCCCGGAAAGACGGCGTGTTCAGCCGCCTTCAGTCCCTGACGATCTCATCGCCGCGATAGCCCTGGGCGTAGAGCAGGGCGGAGAGGTCGGCATGGTCGAGCCGGGCATCGGCCGCGGCGGCGACGGCCGGCTTGGCGCGATAGGCGGCACCGAGCCCGGCCTCGCCGAGCATGGCGAGGTCGTTGGCACCGTCGCCGACGGCGAGTGTCGCCTCATCGGGCAGGCCGAAGCGGCTGCGCAGCTCGACCAGCGTGTCGAGCTTGGCCTGCTTACCGAGGATCGGCTCGGCGACCGCTCCGCTCAGCGCCGAGCCGCTGCTGAGCAAGGTGTTGGACCGGTCCTCGTTGAAGCCGATCATGCGGCCGATCGGGCCGGTGAAGACGGTGAAGCCACCGGAGACCAGTGCCGTGTAATGGCCATGAGCCCGCATCGTCCGCACCAGGGCGCTGCCGCCCGGGGTCAGCGTGATGCGTTCGCGGATGATCTCGTCGACGACGGCGAGCGGAATCCCCTTGAGCAGCGCGACACGCTCGCGCAGCGCCGGCTCGAATTCGAGCTCGCCGCGCATGGCCCGCTCGGTGATGGCCGAGACCTTCTCCTTCAGCCCGACATAGGCGGCGAGCTCGTCGATGCATTCCTGGCCGATCATCGTCGAATCCATGTCGGCAAGGAACAGGCGCTTGCGGCGCGTCGCCGCCGGCTGGACGATGATGTCGACCGGGGCGCCGTCGAGTGCGGGGCGCAGCGCGGCTTCGAGCTTGCGCGCATCGTCCGCTTCCGCGAAGAGATCGGCCGCGATCTCGCCATCCAGGCGTTCGATCCGGGCCGGGGCGGGGGCGGCGTCGCGCAGGCGGGCGAGCAGCGCCTCGCCGAGCAGGGCCTGACCATGGGCGGAGACGAAGGTGGCAACGAGCGTCATGAGGGAGCCGGGCAGGAGGTGAGGTACAGCGCGGTGCTCATCGCAGGTCCGACGGCGAGCGGCAAGTCGGCACTGGCCGTCGCGCTGGCGCAGCGCTTCGGCGGTGTCGTGATCAATGCCGATTCGATGCAGGTCTATCGCGACCTCTCGGTGATCACGGCGCGGCCGACCCGGGAGGAGATGGGAGACGTCCCGCACGATCTCTACGGCCATGTCAACGGCGCCAGGAACCATTCGGTCGCGGCTTATGTCGCCGAGGCGGCGGCGCTGCTCGCGGAGTTGGCGACACAGGGCCGCCTGCCCGTGCTGGTCGGCGGCACCGGCCTCTATTTCAAGGCGCTGACCGAGGGCCTGTCCGCAATTCCGCCGGTTCCCGAGGCGGTCCGTGCCGATTTCCGGGCCCATGCCGCTGGGCGTACGACTGGTGAATTGCACGACGAGCTTGCGGTGCGGGACCCGGAGATGGCAGCAAGGCTGCGTCCCAGCGACCGGCTGCGGGTGATGCGGGCCCTGGAGGTGCTGGCCGCGACCGGTCGCTCGCTCTCAAGCTTTCAGGGCGAGCGCCAGCCGGGGCCGCTCGCAGGTCAAAAGCTGTTGCAGATTTTCCTGGCTCCGGAACGGGAGCTGGTGCGGGAGCGGATCGACCGGCGTTTCGACGCGATGATGGCGGCAGGCGCGCTGGACGAGGTCTCGGCGTTGCGGGACAGGCGGCTCGATCCGCTGTTGCCGGTGATGCGCGCCCATGGCGTGCCCGGGCTGATCGCTTATCTCGACGGCCAGCTTTCGCTCGCAGAGGCCGTGGTGCGCGGCAAGGCGGATACGCGCGCCTATGCCAAGCGGCAGGTGACCTGGTTCCGCCATCAAATGGCGGGCTGGCACGCCGTCGCGCCGGAGGCCGGCCTCGCCTTCGCCTTGGCGGAGCTGGCCCTTCGGGACTGAGCTGCGCTTAAGCGGCGGCCGCGATCTCGTCCTCGGCGCAGCGAATGCAGTCGCGGCCTTCGTCCTTGGCCCGGTAGAGCTGCTTGTCGGCGCGAGCGACCAGAGCGCCGAAATCCTCGTCGGCGCGGCGCGTGGCGACGCCGATGCTGGCCGTCACCTGGAGATCGAGCGTCTCGGAGACCGGCAGATGGCTGCGGCGCAGGCATTTATGCAGGCGCTCGGCGAAGCGCCGCGCCTCTCTGGCGCCCGTGCGTGGCAGCAGCACGGCGAACTCCTCGCCGCCGAGCCGGCCGACGAGATCGTGCCCGGCGCGCATCTGTCCGAGCAGCAGATCGGCGAAGGCGCGGATGACGGCGTCGCCGGCCGGATGGCCATGCGTGTCGTTGACCCGCTTGAAATGGTCGATGTCGATGATGAAGAGCGAGGTCTCGTGCCCTAAGGCGGCTGCGGCCCGGATTTCGGCGTTGGCCTTCTCGATCATCGAGCGGCGGTTGAGTAGGGTGGTCAGCGGATCGGTCTCGGCGAGCCGACGCAGCTCCTGCTCGCGCTCCTCGCGCTGGCCGAGCTCGTGCGAGAGAGCCCGCCGGGTCGCGCGTTCCTTGCCTATCTCCAGGGCCAGCGTCGCGGCCCGGCTCTGCAGGGTGAGGTTGGCGAGCTTGAGCTCGGTGATGTCGGACAGCGTCATCACGAGTCCGTCGCCGAGCGGTGCCAGCGCGACCTGCAGCCAGAGATCGCGCCCGTCGACGGTGTAGGACGCCTCGAACATATCGTTGCGGCGGAGTTCCATGACATAGAGGCAGCGGCGCCAGATCGTCTCGTCGGCTAGGAAGGGCAGCGCCTGGCGGCCCTCGCGGTCGACCAGCGCATCTCCGGCCAGGCCGGCCATGGCGGCGGCGCGCCGGTTGGCGGTGATGATGACGGTGCGATCGATATTGCCGTCCTCGTCGCGCAGGGCGCGCAGGGCGACGATGCCCGCCGGCGAGGTGTCGAGCACGGTTGTCAGAAGTTCTTCGTGAAATTGCAAGGGCTTGCTGAAGACGATCAGCCGGCGCTGGCCATCGGCGCAGGTGGTCGGCAGCACCAGCCGCTCCCACAGGCTGACGCGGACGGTCTTGACGGCGCGATGGATGGAATAGAGCGGCTTGCCGCTGGAGAGAGCCTCGTCATAGCAGGCGATGGTGAAGCGAGCGACCGCCGGGCGCATCTGGGTGACGTGACCGCCGGTGCGGTCGCAGCCGACAAAGCGGATGATGTCTTGGCCGAAATGCTCGTAGCGGTAGTCGCCCGTTCCGGTCGGCGCCATGATCATCAGGTCACGGGCGCAGAAGGAGAGAAGCTCGCTGCTCAGCGCCTCGAAGGAGGCGCCGGCGAAGTCGGGCAGCGCTCTGCGATCGAACCGGCCCAGCAGGTCGGCGACTTCGGGCGCGTAGGCTCGCTCGACGATGTTGTGGGTATGGACTTCCTGATGCATCGGGCCCGGCTTCCGTCTCCGGGATCGCTATCAGCCTGATCTTGAGAAAGTGTTCCCTTGGGGCAACGAATCCGCTGGCAATTGCCCGGCAGCCCGAAAATCCGTAGCGCAATCTGCTTGACCGGCCGGCGGCGCTCGTCTAGCGTCCGCCAAATTCTTTCACTGCAAGGGCGCGACATGCGCAAGCTCATTCTCGTAAAGGTGCGCTGGTAGGGGCCGGTTTAACAAACCGGGTGTCCCCAACGCCAGCGCACGCCCAGGCCCCTCAGAGGGCCTTTTTTATTGCCTTTTTTCCAGCTGAACTCGAAAAGACAGATCGCGCAGGAGACCGTTATGAGCGAGATGATGACTGGCGCCGAAATGGTCGTTCGCGCACTTCAGGATCAGGGCGTCGAGCATCTCTTCGGCTATCCCGGCGGTGCGGTGCTGCCGATCTATGACGCGCTCTTCCAGCAGGAGAAGGTCAAGCATGTGCTCGTTCGGCACGAGCAGGGTGCGGTCCATGCGGCCGAGGGCTATGCCCGCTCCGGCGCCGGCAAGGTCGGCTGCGTCCTCGTCACCTCGGGCCCCGGGGCGACCAATGCGGTCACCGGCCTGACCGATGCGCTGCTCGACTCGATCCCGCTCGTCGTCATCACCGGCCAGGTCCCGACCCATCTGATCGGCTCGGACGCCTTCCAGGAATGCGACACGGTCGGCATCACCCGCTCCTGCACCAAGCACAACTATCTGGTGAAGAGCATCGCCGACCTGCCGCGCATCCTGCATGAGGCCTTCTATGTCGCGGCAAACGGCCGGCCCGGCCCGGTCGTGATCGACATCCCCAAGGACATCCAGTTCGCGACGGGCGCTTATAGCCGGCCGCGCGACAACCAGCACAAGACCTATCGGCCGACGGTCAAGGGCGACCTCGGCAAGATCAAGGCTGCGGTCGAGCTGATCGCCAAGGCCAAGAAGCCGGTGTTCTACACCGGCGGCGGCGTCATCAATTCCGGGCCGCACGCCTCGGCGCTGCTGCGCGAGCTGGCGCGGCTGACCGGCTATCCTGTGACCTCGACGCTGATGGGCCTCGGTGCCTTCCCGGCGGCCGACAAGCAGTGGCTCGGCATGCTCGGCATGCACGGCACCTACGAAGCCAATCTCGCCATGCATGACTGCGACGTCATGATCAATATCGGTGCGCGCTTCGACGACCGCATCACCGGCCGGCTCGATGCCTTCTCGCCGCGCTCGAAGAAGATCCACATCGATATCGACCCGTCCTCGATCAACAAGAACGTCAAGGTCGATATCGGCATCGTCGGCGACTGCGCCCATGTGCTCGAAGACATGGTCCGGATCTGGCGCGAAACCTCGCCGCAGATCGACAAGACGGCGCTGACCGCCTGGTGGACGCAGATCGATGGCTGGCGCGCGCGCAACAGCCTCGGCTACAAGCAGTCCGGCTCGGTGATCAAGCCGCAATATGCGATCGAGCGCCTCTATGAGCTGAGCAAGGATCGCAACACCTACATCACCACCGAAGTCGGCCAGCATCAGATGTGGGCGGCCCAGTATTTCCGCTTCCAGGAGCCGAACCGCTGGATGACCTCGGGCGGGCTCGGCACCATGGGCTATGGCCTGCCGGCGGCGATCGGCGCGCAGATGAAGAACCCGGACGCGCTCGTCATCGACATCGCTGGCGAGGCTTCGATCCTGATGAACATGCAGGAGATGTCGACCGCGGTTCAGTACCGGCTGCCGGTCAAGATCTTCATCCTCAACAACGAGTACATGGGCATGGTGCGCCAGTGGCAGGAACTGCTGCATGGCGGGCGCTATTCGGAGAGCTACTCCGCCTCGCTGCCGGACTTCGTCAAGCTGGCGGAGGCCTATGGTGGCAAGGGCATCCGCTGCTCCGACCCGGCCGAGCTCGACGCCGCGATCATGCAGATGATCGAGACGCCCGGCCCGGTGATCTTCGACTGCCTCGTTGCCAAGGAGGAGAACTGCTTCCCGATGATCCCGTCCGGCAAGGCGCATAACGAGATGATCCTGCCCGATTTCGAGGGCGACACCGGCGACATCATCGACGCCAAGGGCAAGCAGCTGGTTTGATGGTGCACTGTCATGCTCGGGCCTGGCCCGAGTATCTCAGGCAGGGAGAGGCGCCGACCAGCCCCTTCTCGCCGGGAGATTCTCGGATCTGCGCTTCGCCGCGCCCGAGAATGACGGCGTCGGCACGATAGGGGGGACCACATGGCGACCATCGGCCTGATCGGCGGGATGAGCTGGGAATCGACGGCGGTCTATTACCGGCTGCTGAACGAGGGGGTGCGGCGGCGCCAAGGCGGGCTGCACTCGGCCGATATCCTCCTGCATTCTGTCGATTTCTCGCCGATCGCCGAAATGCAGGCGGCCGGGGATTGGGCGTCTGCCGGCGCGGCGATGGCCAACAGCGCGCGTCGCCTGGAAAGCGGTGGTGCCTCCTGCATCGTGCTGGCGACCAACACCATGCACAAGCTCGCCGACCAGATCACCCAGGCGACGAACCTGCCTTTCCTGCATCTCGCCGACGTCACCGCCAAGGCGATCCGCAAGACGCAGAGCCGCCGGCCGCTGCTGCTGGCGACGCGCTTCACCATGGAGCAGCGCTTCTATCGCGATAGGCTGGCCGCCTTCGGCGTCGAGGCACTCGTGCCGGACGAGACGGAGCGGGGTGAGGTCCATCGCATCATCTATGAGGAACTCTGTCGCGGCCGGGTCGAGCCGGTATCGAAGGCGCGCTATCGCGAGATCGTCGATCGGGTGGTCCGGGAGGAGGGCGCCGACGGCGTGATTCTGGGCTGCACCGAGATCACGCTGCTGCTCTCACAGTCCGATTTCGCCCAGCCGGTGTTCGACACGACGGCGCTGCACGTCGATGCCGCTCTCGATTTCGCTGCTGACCTGTCGGAGCAGGTCGCGGCATGAAACTGGTCATCGCCAACAAGACCTACTCGTCCTGGTCGCTGCGGCCCTGGCTGCTGCTAACCGAGCTCGGCATCCCTTTCGAGGAGGTCCTGATCCCGTTCGGGCAGACCTTCGACGATCCCGAATGGAAGCGCGCGATCTCGGCCTTCACTCCGGCCGGCAAGGTGCCGGCGCTGCTCGACGGCGAGATCCAGGTCTGGGAAACGCTGGCGATCATGGACCATGTCGCCGAACTCAGGCCCGAGCTGCCGGTCTGGCCGCGCGAGCGGGCGGCACGCGCCATGGCGCGTTCGATCGCGGCCGAAATGCATGCCGGCTTCGCGGCCCTGCGCGGCGCCTGCCCGATGAATCTGGGGCGCGGGTTCCACGCGCGCGACCGCGGCCCCAGCGTCGCCGCCGATGTGGCGCGCATCACCGCGATCTGGCGGGACGCCAGGGCTCGGTTCGGGGAGGGTGGGCCCTTCCTGTTCGGTGCCTTCGGCGCCGCGGACGCGATGTTCGCGCCGGTCGTGGCGCGCTTCGCCGGTTACGGCATCGGGCTCGACCCCGTCAGTGCCGCCTATGCCGAGGCGGTACAGGCGACGCGCGGCTACAAGTCCTGGCGCACGGCCGCGCTCGCCGAACCCTGGATCATCGAGGAGGACGAGGCCGACGAGCCGGTCCTCGAGGATTTTCGCCCCCATCTCAGCCGCAGCAAGGCCCAATGATGAACACGACGCATTATCCGACCGCCCCGACCGCCCAGCCGATCGCCCGTCACACGCTGGCGGTGATCGTCGACAACGAACCCGGCGTCCTGGCCCGGATCGCCGGGCTGTTCTCCGGCCGTGGCTACAATATCGAGAGCCTGACCGTCTCCGAGACCGAGCATGAGAAGCACATCTCGCGCATCACGGTGGTGACCTCCGGCACGGCGAGCGTCATCGACCAGATCAAGGCGCATCTCGACCGGCTGGTGCCGGTGCACCGCGTCGTTGACCTGACCCTGCAGGGCGAGGCGCTGGAGCGCGAGCTCTGCCTGCTCAAGGTCGTCGGCAAGGGCGATCACCGCGTCGAGGCGATGCGTCTCGCCTCGGCCTTCGGCGCCCGCACCCTCGATGCCTCGCTGACCTCCTTCGTCTTCGAGCTGACTGGCTCGACCGAGGAAATCGAGCGCTTCATCAAGCTGATGACCGTGGTCGGCCTGACCGAGGTGTCGCGCACCGGCATCGCCGCGATGAGCCGCGGCCCGGATGCGATGTGAGATCGGCCAGCGCGATGAAGGAGCCCCCGCATGGTTGATGGATACGGCCTTTCGGCCTTCGCGGCCGGGAGGGTTGGCGCATGATGATGGGGTTGGAACAGTTCGCGCTCGGCCTCGGCATCCTCGGCCTCGCCTGCTTTACCTGGCCGATCCTGCAGCGGCTTTCGGGCCGGGCCCAGCCCGAGCCTCTCGGCAGCGGCAGGAGCCTGCGCTCGCCGCTGTGGTGGGCCGGGTTCGGTCTGACCGTCATCGCGATCTTCCTGCAGCGGCTTGCGGCTCAGCAGGGCGGCGGCTGAGCCGCGACAAGTAGCCCTTGATCGTGCGCGGTGTTCGGCGGCAAATGGGCCGCATGATCCCTCGCCGGTGCGCAAGCGATGTCGATCCAACTCGAAATCCGCAGCTATCGTGGCGCCGACCGCCATAGCCACGACTACGCTCAGATTCTGCTGCCCATGCAGGGTGCGATGCGGCTCGATGTCGAGGGGCACCGCAGTGTCGTCTCGAGCAATTGCGTCGCGGTCATTCCGCGCGACCACGCGCATGATTTCGAGCCGACCGCCGATTGCAGCATGCTCATCCTCGATGTCGAGGCGAACGCGTTCGCGGGCGAGGCCGCTCCGGCGCTGCTGCGCGACCCCGCGCCGTCGCTGACGCGGGTCGAGCCCTGGCTGTGGCGGATGTTCCGCCAGCTCGGCGCCGAGGTCGAGGCCGGGGCCTGCCGGGCAGGCGATGCGGCGCGCATGGCGTTGGCAGGGCTGCAATTGCTCGAGCCGCAGACATTTTCGCGGCCGTTGTCACGCGCGGAAGGCCGCGTGCTCGAGGTCGCTCATGAGACGCGGCCAGGAAGCGTCTCGCAGATGGCGAAGGCGGCGGGCCTCGGTCAGAGCCGCTTCCACGAGCTGTTCCGGGCGACGACCGGGCAGTCGCCGAGACAGGCGCAATTGACGCTGCTGTTCGACGAGGCGGCCGACCGGCTGGTTACGACGGCGCTGCCGATCTCCGAGATCGCCTACGGGCTCGGCTATCAGAACGCCTCCTCCTTCAATCGGCAGTTCAAGCGGCGCTTCGGCCTGACGCCATCGGAGTTCCGCGCGGCGACCCGGCGAGGCGGCTAGTCCCTCACAGCCCTCATCCTGAGGAGCAGCCGTCAGGCTGCATCTCGAAGGATGCTTCAGCTGTCTCAGGAGCCTCCTGGATCATCCTTCGAGGCGGCCGCTCACGCGGCCTCCTCAGGATGAGGACCTGGGAGAGCGGATGAAGAAGCGCAGTTTCGGTCAAGCCGTTCGGAGCTTTGCCTCATCACAGCTTGCCGGGCCCTCGCTACGGTCGACGCGACCCAAGGCCATGAGGAACAACCGCGATGAAACTCACTGATTTCAAGGTCCTGACCTTCGATTGCTACGGCACGCTGATCGACTGGGAGACCGGCATCTGGAACGCGCTGCAGCCGCTGATCAGCGCCGGCCGGCTCGATCTTGGACGCGAAGACGCGCTGGCGCGCTTCAGTCGTATCGAGAGCGAGCTCGAGGAGGCGGCGCCGTCGCTGCGCTATTCGACGTTGCTCGCCGCTGTCCATGCCCGTCTCGCCAAAGATCTGGGCGTCGCCATCCACGCCGATCTGAACGAGCGCTTCGGCGGCTCGGTGCCGGACTGGCCGGCCTTCCCGGATTCCGCCGGGGCGCTCGCCTATCTCAAGCGGCACTACCGGCTGGTGATCCTCTCCAATGTCGACCGGGTGAGCTTCGCCGCCAGCAATCGCAAGCTCGGCGTCGCATTCGACGCGATCTATACCGCGGAGGATATCGGCTCCTACAAGCCCGATCCACGCAACTTCGCCCATCTGCTCGCGCATCTGGAGGCCGATCTCGGCCTTGAGGCCGGGGAGGTGCTGCACACCGCGCAGAGCCTGTTCCACGACCATGTCCCGGCCGAGCGAGCCGGGCTGGCGCGCGCCTGGATCGACCGGCGCTTCGGCATGGCGGGCAGCGGCGCGACGCAAGATCCCGCGACGCGGCCGCATGTCGATTTCCATTTCAAGAGCCTGGCCGAGCTGGCGCAGGCGCATCGAGAGGAGGTGGGCGGCTGAGCTTCAGCCGCTGAAGCCGCCATCGTCGAGGAAACGCCGCTCCTCGGCCGAGCTCTGCCGGCCGAGGACGGGATTGCGATGCGGAAAACGGCCGAAATCGCGGATGATGTCGCGATGGATCACCGCGAATTTCACGCCCTCCGGGTCGTCGGCGGCCTCGCAGAGCGCGATGCAGCGCTGCTGGTCGGCGAGGTCCTCCGAATGCATGAACGGCATGTAGATGAAGCGCCGTTCCGGGTTCTCGAATGCCTGGTCGAAGCCGCGCGCGACGGCGCGCTCGGCTACTGCGAGAGCCAACGGGTCGGCGGCGAAGGCCTGCGACGAGCCGCGATAGAGATTGCGTGGGAACTGGTCGAGCAGGAGCAGCAGGGCATAGACGCCTTCCGGCGTCTCTTCCCAGGCGCTCAGCTCGCCACGGGCGGCGGCCTCGACCTCGGCGAGGAAGCGCCGGCGGATCAGCGCGTCGAAGGCATCGTCCTTGGCGAACCATTTCTCCGGCCCGGCCTCGCGCCAGAAATCGAGGATCGCGGTAGCGGCAGGCGGGGTCATCGGCAGGCTCCGTCGGGTTTCGGCAATGTGGTCGGCTCTGCGCCTATATAGGCCGTGGCGCGCCGCAGGGTAGGCCGGCATTCCCCCGCCGCTTT
Organism: Allobosea sp.; assembly: GCF_017308075.1. Lineage (GTDB taxonomy): Bacteria > Pseudomonadota > Alphaproteobacteria > Rhizobiales > Beijerinckiaceae > Allobosea. The sequence continues at coordinate 209,928 of NZ_JAFKFX010000030.1, read as the reverse complement.
CCGCTTGCACGCCCGCGGGCCCTGGGATAGATCACGGAACCGTAACGTACGGTACTGTTCCCGACCATGGTCGATTCCGCCACCGAAACCCAGGCAGAGGCGCTGACACCGCGACAGCTCGCGGTGCTCGATGCCGTGCTCGGGCTGATGGTGGAGAAGGGCGACCAGCTGACCATGGCCGCCGTGGCGCGGCGGGCGAGCTGCTCGAAGGAGACGCTCTACAAATGGTTCGGCGACCGCGACGGCCTCCTGACCGCGACGGTGCAATGGCAGGCCTCCAAGGTCCGCGCCGGCAATTACGACCGCCAGAAGCTCGACGCGCTGTCGCTGCGCGACAGCCTGATCAGCTTCGCCGCCAACTGGCTGCAAGTGATTTCGAGCCCGACCTCGATCGCCCTCAACCGGCTCGCCATCAGCCATGCCGCGACGCATGAGAGCAATCTCGGCGGCATCGTGCTCGCCAATGGGCGTTTCGCGATCGGCGAGCGGCTGCGGCCGTTGCTGGAGGACGGGCGTGCGACCGGACTGCTCGATTTCGACGATGCCGAGACGGCATTCCGGACCTTTTTCGGCCTGGTCGGCCGCGATGTGCAGATTCGCCTGCTGCTCGGCGACGCGTTGAAGCTCAGTGTCACCGAGATCGAGCGCGATGCGGCGCGTGCCGCCGACCAGTTCCTCGCACTTCACGGGCGGGCGAAACCCGCACCGAAAGCCTGAAGCAAAGAACCCAACCCAAGGAAGGACGCATCCAATGCGCGTTTATTACGACCGTGACGCCGACATCAATCTGATCAAGGGCAAGAAGGTCTGCATCGTCGGCTACGGCTCGCAGGGCCATGCGCACGCGCTCAACCTGCGCGATTCCGGCGTCAAGGAGATCATCATCGCCCTGAAGGCCGGCTCGGCCACCCGCAAGAAGGCCGAGGATGCCGGCTTCAAGGTCATGACCCCGTCCGAGGCCGCCAAGGTCTCCGACATCATGATGATGCTGACCCCCGACGAGCTGCAGGGCGACATCTATCGCGACGAGCTGCATGGCAACATGAAGGAGGGCGCCGCCCTCCTGTTCGCGCACGGCCTCAACGTCCACTTCAACCTGATCGAGCCGCGCAAGGACCTCGACGTGCTGATGGTCGCCCCGAAGGGCCCCGGCCACACCGTCCGTTCCGAGTATCAGCGCGGCGGCGGCGTGCCGACCCTGATCGCGATCCACCAGGACGCGACCGGCAACGCCCATGACCTCGGCCTCTCCTACGCCTCGGCCAATGGCGGCGGACGCGCCGGCATCATCGAGACCACCTTCAAGGAAGAGTGCGAGACCGACCTGTTCGGTGAGCAGGTCGTGCTCTGCGGCGGCCTGGTCGAGCTGATCAAGGCTGGCTACGAGACCCTGACCGAGGCCGGCTACGCTCCGGAAATGGCCTATTTCGAGTGCCTGCACGAAGTGAAGCTGATCGTCGACCTGATCTATGAGGGCGGCATCGCGAACATGAACTACTCGATCTCGAACACGGCCGAGTATGGCGAGTACGTCACCGGCCCGCGGATCATCACGTCCGAGACCAAGGCCGAGATGAAGCGCGTGCTGGCCGACATCCAGTCGGGCAAGTTCACCCGCGACTGGATGCTGGAGAACAAGGTCAACCAGACCTCGTTCAAGGCGACCCGCGCCCGCTATGCCGCGCATCCGATCGAGGAAGTCGGCGCCAAGCTCCGCGACATGATGCCGTGGATCAAGGCCAAGGCCCTGGTCGACAAGACCAAGAACTGATCCGGAGGAGGGTGGCGGGGCCGATTGCGGCTTCGCTTCCAGCCCATGGAAGATCAGGAACGGGCGCCCGCGAGGGTGCCCGTTTTACGTTTCGGGAGCGTCTCTGGAACCGGGCTGCCTCGCCGGCGTTGATGCTGCAGTCACAACAGCAGGAGCGTCCGATGATCCACGAGGAGACGCTGACGCAGCGGGCCGCCAGGCACGGCCGCCGACACCACCATGCGGGCCATGGGAGTTCCCATGCGGCCCATCCGATCTCGCGGCAGGAGCGGCTCTTTCTCGCTCTGCTCGGCGGCTGTCTCGGGCTCACGCTGCTCGCGAGCGCGATGTTGCAGCTGGTAAACGGCTGAATGCGTCCCGGCTGAACGCGGCCTTCGGGCACCGAGAAGGGAGACGGCAATGGAACAGGATGTCAGGGAGCGCGAGTCCCGGATTCCGAGGGAAGGCGGTCAGCCGATTCCGCCGATGCGGGCCGATACGCATTCCGATACCGATCCGGCGGTGGAAACGCCGGTCGAAGCGCGCCAGGGGTTCCTCGGCAGGCCGGTGCTGATGGTGCTGGTCTGGGGACTGATCCTCGCGGTCGTTGCCTGGATCGCGGTCGAGATGATCGCATACTGAGACGGCGCGGCCGGCGCGGCTTCAGAAAAGAAACGGAGATACGGCGAACGAAACGGCTTTCAACAGATGGAGGCGACCATGGAACCGGTGAGAACGCTGCATGAGTCACATGGCCTTCAACTCGGCCTTTCGCATCTGGCGTTGGGCGCCTCTTTCGCCCTGCTCGTGATGATCGTGATCGGTCTGCTGTAGAAGGCCAATTCTCCGGCATCGGAGAAATACGAGGCCGGCCGCTTTCGCAGCGGCCGGCCTCGCTCAGTTTCAGAAAGTGATCTTGTCCTTGATGTCGGCCTCGACATTGGCCGGCAGGACGTTGCGCTTCACCAGATCGTCGAAATTCTTGAACTTCGCCTTGGCGCGCTCCTCGATGATCTTCTTCGAGCGGGCCTCGCCAATGCCCTTCAGCGTGTCGAGCTCGGCGGCGCTGGCGGTGTTGATGTTGATCTTCTTGGCCTGGGCCTGCGTCGCGGCGGGCGCTGCGGGTTTCGCGGCCGGAGCGGCGGGTGTCGTCATCGGGGCCGCCGGCTTGGCCGGGGTCGCAGGTTGGGTCGCGGTCTGCGCGAGGGCCGGGCCGGCGGCGAGGGCGAGCGCGGCGAGGCCGGTGGCGAAGCGGGAGAGGGTCATGGCATGGACTCCTGTTAAGTCCTGCCCGGAGGATTTCGAGCCGCGCGGATGCCGGGCCGTCCGCGCCGCCGCGTCGGTTGCGAACCGGGTAGGCCGGTCTCGACGCGATGGCCGGACTTTCGGCCGGACAGCCTGAACGGGGTCTGAGACCTCCGTTCAGCTGGCGTTGTGTTTCGGCGGAACGTTTCGGAGGGGCGCCGTCGCTATTTGCCGGTGAACTGCATCATCATCTCCGTCGCGCGTCCGGCGCCATAGAGCAGGCCGAAGCCCCAGGCGAAGGAGGCGACGAAATTGGCGAGCTGGAAGAGCCAGAACGGCATCTGCACGATGCCGGCGACCAGCGCGATCACCGCCCGCACGGGCCCGACGAAATGGCCGATGATGATGCCGAGAAAACCCCATTTCTCGAAGAAGTCGTGGCCCTTGCGCAGCAGATTGGGATTGTCGCGCAGCGGCCAGTAGTCGTCGACACGCGGGCCGAGCCGGAGGCCGACCCAGTAGGACAGCCAGAAGCCGAAGGCCGCGCCGAGCGAGGCGGCGAACGAAAGCGGGATCAGGTCGAGGCCGGAGGCGCCGGCGACCGCGCCGAAGGCGGTGAAGAAGAGCGTGGCCGGCACCAGCCAGGAAAAGATCGCGACACATTCGGCGAAGGCGACAAAGAAGACGATCGGCAGCGCCCATTGCTGGTTGGTGCGCATGAACTCGACGAGAGCCTGAATCCATAGGTCGAGTTGCGCGGTCACCGGCCGGTCTCCTTCAAGGGAATGCAGCGATACAACAGAAGCTTCGGCGTTTCGCTAGCTGGCCGGCGTTAAAAAACTGCCGCGGCGCTCTGCTATCGTACGGGTTGCCTTCGCCGGATGATCGCCTACTCTCGCCGCCGACGGGAAAAATCGACCGGGGCAGCCGGTGCCTGCAAGGCGCGGCGCTGTACTCGGCGGGGGAAACGACACTGATGCAGTCTGAAGACAGCCCGCCGGGTGCGGCGGGCGCGGGGAGTGCCGCCTCGGCACCAGCGGTCCGCCTGAGCGGGCTGGACATCACCTTCCATCTCAAGGGCGGGACGCGCTACCAGGCGGTGAAGGCGATCGACCTCAGCGTCGCCAGCGGCGAGTTCGTCTCGGTGGTCGGACCGACCGGCTGCGGCAAGTCGACCCTGCTCAACGCCGCTGCCGGGCTGCTGACCCCTTCGGCCGGCAAGGTCGACATCTTCGGCAAGCCGCTCGTCGGGCTCAACCGGCGCGCCGGCTATCTCTTCCAGCAGGACGCGCTGATGCCGTGGAAGACGGCGCTCGACAACGTCAAGGTGGCGCTGGAGCCGATGGGCGTCTCCGACGCCGAGGCCGACAAGCGGGCCCGCGACTGGCTGGCCCGCGTCGGCCTGCGCGCCTTCACCGAGCGCTACCCGCACATGTTGTCGGGTGGCCAGCGCAAGCGCGTGGCGCTGGCGCAGATGCTGATCCGCGACCCCGAGATCCTCCTGATGGACGAGCCGTTCGGCCCGCTCGATGCGCAGACCCGCCAGATCATGGGCAATCTCCTGCTCGACCTCTGGTCGAGGGATCGCAAGGCGCTGATCTTCGTCACCCATGATCTCGAGGAGGCGATCGCGCTTTCCGACCGCGTCGTGGTGATGTCGGCCGGCCCTGCCGCCGGCATCGTCGCCGACTACAAGGTGCCGCTGCCGCGCCCGCGCGACATCGCCGAGATCAGGCTGGAGAAGGCCTTCCATGAGATCCATCGCGACATCTGGTCGTCGCTGAGGATCGAGGTGCAGAAGGCCTATGCCATGGGCGAGGGCAAGGAACTGGTCGGGGAGGGAAGCCCGTGAGCCGACTCAAGCTGCTCTTGCTGCAGATCCTGGTGATGGTCGTCGTCCTGACGATCTGGCACGTGATCAGCAATTTCCCGATCTTCGGCGACGTCAAGACGATCCGCTTCTTCTTTTCGACGCCGTTCGACGTGCTGGCGCGGACCTGGAAGCAGCTCACCGGTGCCGAGATCTACTGGCATCTCAGCATCACCCTGACCGAGACCGTGCTCGCCTTCGTCATCGGCTCGGCCGCCGGTGTCTTCTTCGGCTTCGCCTTCGCCAGGAATGCGCTGCTGGCGGCGGTGTTCGATCCCTATATCAAGGCGGCGAACGCCCTGCCGCGCGTCGTGCTGGCGCCGATCTTCGCGCTCTGGTTCGGGCTCGGCATCTGGTCGAAGGTGGCGCTCGGCTTCACGCTGGTGTTCTTCATCGTCTTCTTCAACGTCTACCAGGGCGTGAAGGAGGTCTCACCGACCGTGCTCGCCAATGCCCGCATGCTCGGCATGAACGAGCGCCAGCTCTTCCGCCATGTCTATTGGCCCTCGGCCCTGACCTGGATGTTTTCCTCCCTGCACACTTCGGTCGGATTCGCGCTGGTCGGCGCGGTGGTCGGCGAATATCTCGGCTCCTCGGCCGGGCTCGGCTACAAGATCCACGAGGCCGAAAGCGTCTTCGACGTCACCGGGGTGTTCTCGGGCATGCTGATCCTGGCGCTGTTCGTGATCCTGATCGACTCGCTGGTGACCATGGTCGAGAACCGGCTCCTGGTCTGGCGCCCCGGGCAGAGCTCGACGACGACCTGAACGGAGACGGAGGCGAGACGAAGGGCCGGTGGCCTTCGGGAATTGCACGCTGCGTGACCGCGGCCTAGGTTTTGGACAAGGGGCGGGGTCGCAAAAAGCTCCGGCCGGACAAGAAGATTTGGCAGGGAAGGAAACCAAATGAACCGCAGACATCTGATCGCTGCCGGCCTGGCACTGGCGGTATTCTCCACGCCGACCTTCGCCCAGAACGCCGAGAAGCCGAAGCTGACGCTCGGCGTCGGCGGCAAGCCGCTGCTCTATTATCTGCCGCTGACGGTCGCCGAGAAGAAGGGCTACTTCAAGGAGCAGGGGCTCGACGTCGAGATCAATGATTTCGGCGGCGGTGCCAAGTCGCTGCAGGCCCTGGTCGGCGGCTCGGTCGACGTCGTCACCGGCGCGTATGAGCATACCATCCGGATGCAGGCCAAGGGCCAGGACATCCGCGCGGTGATCGAACTCGGCCGCTTCCCGGGCATCGTCATCGCGGCGCGCAAGGACCTGGCCGGTAAGGTCAAGTCGGCCGCCGATTTCAAGGGCCTGAAGATCGGCGTCACCGCGCCGGGGTCCTCGACGGCGCTGACCGCGCAATACGCCATGGTCAAGGCCGGGCTGAAGGCGACGGATGCGCCGATCATCGGTGTCGGCGGTGGCGCCAGCGCGGTCGCGGCGATGAAGCAGGGACAGGTCGACCTGATCTCGCATCTCGACCCGGTGATCTCCAAGCTGGAGGCCGATGGCGACATCACGACGCTGATCGATACGCGCACCGAGGCCGGCACGAAGGGCCTGTTCGGCGGCGCCAATCCGGCCGCGGTGCTCTATCTCAAGGCCGACTTCGCCGAGAAGAACCCGGTGACCACGCAGAAACTGGTCAACGCGCTGATGAAGTCGCTGAAATGGCTGGAGACGGCCAAACCCGAGGACGTCGCCGATCTCGTCCCGGCCGAATACCATCTCGGCGACAAGCCGCTCTATCTGCGCGCGGTCAAGAACTCGCTGGAGAGCTATTCGCGCACCGGCATCTCGACGCCCGATGCGATGAAGAGCATGTATGATTCGCTTAAGCTGCTCGATCCCGAGCTGGCGAAGTCGGATGTCGACCTGAGCAAGACCTTCATCGACAGCTTCGCCAAGAAGGCCGGGGCGGGTTCCTGATCCGGTAGGCATCGTCACCGGCGGCGAGCGGGAAGTCGCTTGCCGCCGGTCACGCGATGCTTTCAATAGGGAAGAAGCTTTCCCTTCGGCGACGCAGGTCGCCACTTCAGGTGATATTTGAACAGCGGCACGCGGTTTCTCGATGGTGGCGGCGCGATGGCGGCGGCCATCGCAGCTCATGACTGGACGACGACGCTCGGCCCGCCGGAGAACTGGCCAGCCGCCTTGCGGGTGGCGGTCGGAATGATGGTCAATTCGCATTTCCCGAAATGCATCGTCTGGGGTCCCGACCTCATCACCATCTACAACGACGCCTTCCGGCCGATCCTGGGGGATAAGCCGCCGGCGCTCGGCAAGCCGTTCAGCGAGGTCTGGGCCGAGGTCTGGCCGCAGATCGGTCCACTGGTCGAAAAGGCCTATGCTGGCGAGGCGACTTTCATCGAGGATTTCCCGCTCGTCATCGACCGCTATGGTCATCCCGAGCGCGTCTGGTTCACCTTCTGCTACAGCCCGATCCGCGACGAGAACGGCGCCGTCGTCGGGATGATCGACACCGTGGTCGAGACCACCGCCAAGATGCAGTCGGAGCGCAATTCGCGCCTGCTCAACGCCGAGCTGGCTCACCGGATGAAGAATGTGCTGGCGATGATCGGTGCGGTCGCCAACCAGACCTTCCGCTCGGCGAGCTCGCTCGACGAGGCGCAGGTGACCTTCGGCGAGCGGGTCGCCGCGCTCGGCGAGGCGCATACGATCCTGACCCAGTCGAGCTGGAGCGGCGCACCGATCCGTGCGGTGATCGAAGGCGCTCTGGCGCCGCACCGCATCGCTGCCGGGCGTGTCTTGCTCAGCGGCCCGGCCCTGGAACTCGGGGCCAAGCAGTCCCTGACGCTGGCGCTGGCGATCAACGAACTCGCGACCAATGCGATCAAATATGGTGCGCTGTCGGGTGAGGGCGGCCAGGTCGCGATCTCCTGGCGAATCGGTTCGCCGGAAAGCGAGGAGCTTTTCGCCTTCGGGTGGAGCGAGAGCGGCGGGCCACCGGTGAATACGCCGGCACGCAAAGGCTTCGGGTCGCGCCTGCTCGAGCGGGTCGTGGCGCTGGATTTCCAGGGCAGGGTCTCGCTGGACTATCGGCAGGAGGGCCTGCGCTACGCGCTGGAGACGACGATGTCGGCGATCGCAAATGCCGAGCCGGTCCATGCGAACTGAGCGCGTGGCGGCGCTGTCCCGGCGCCGGACCCGGAACTGGACTCTCCGCGGCGCGCGGAGCACAGTATCGCTCTGACGTTTGGGAATGTGCCATGAGCGAGCACGCCGCCGTCGCCGAACTGATCAGAAGCGCTTACGCGGCCCGCCATCGCGGCGACCTAGATGAGCTGATGGGCTATTTCCACGAGCAGTGCAGCTATCGCCTCGCGGGCGGCCCCACCGCTTCCGACGTCTTCGTCCAGCCGCAGGGGCATGCCGCCGTACGTGCGCAGATGGCCGCGCTGATCGCCACCTATGTCTTCAGCAACATCGAGGAACTCGCGCTGATGGTCGATGGCGATCGGGCAACGCTGCACTGGCGGGCCGATGTCCGATGCCTGCCGAGCGGCCGCACCGGCTCCTTCGAGATCATCGACCTGTTCACTTTCGCCGACGGCAAGCTGACCAGCGTGACGCAGTTCACCGACACGGCCGGCGTGGCCAGATTGTCGGCGTGAGGGGCGTGCAGGCACCCGCAAGATCGCTTTCGATTTGCGACGGGGCCGGGGAAGGCGCTAGACCATGCCCTCCTGCCACGAACCTGTCGTGCCCATGAACATCCTCTCGATCCAGTCGCATGTCGCCTATGGCCATGTCGGCAACGCCTCCGCCGCCTTCTGCATGCAGCGCCTCGGCGTCGAGGTCTGGCCGATCCATACCGTGCAGTTCTCGAACCATACCGGCTATGGCGACTGGAAGGGCCGGGTCTTCGATGGCGGCATGATCGACGAGGTGGTCGAGGGAATCGCCGAGCGCGGCGTGCTGCCCACCTGCGATGGCGTGCTCTCCGGCTATATGGGCTCGGCCGATATCGGCCATGCCATCCTCTCGGCCGTCGAGCGCGTGCGGGTCGCCAATCCCAAGGCGATGTATTGCTGCGATCCGGTGATCGGCGATGTCGGGCGCGGCATTTTCGTGCGGCCGGGGATTCCCGAATTCATGCGCGAGCAGGCGGTGCCGGCCGCCGATATCGTGACCCCGAACCAGTTCGAGCTGGAATTGCTGACCGATGTCGAGGTTCGCAATATCGGCGACGCCCACCGTGCCGTCGAGGCGCTGCGCGATGCCGGGCCGAAGGTCGTGCTGGTGACCTCACTGATCACCGACGAGACGCCGGACGATGCGATCGACCTGATGGCCGCCGATGCGCAGGGTGCGTTCCGGGTGCGCACCCCGAAGATCGACATCAGCGTCAACGGCGCCGGCGATGCCATCGCGGCCTTGTTCTATGTCCACTATCTGCGCGACGGCTCGGCGGCGAGCGCGCTCGCCAAGGCCTCGTCCTCGATCTATGGGCTGCTCAAGCGCACCAAGGATGCCGGCTCGCGCGAGATCCTGACCGTCGCGGCGCAGGACGAGTTCGTGGCGCCCTCGCACCAGTTCACGCCCGAGGCGGTCTGAACGGTGCTGTCCTCGCCCTCGGTCCTGATTCCGAGAAGCCGCCCTCGCGCCCAGCCTTGGGCTGGGCCTCTGGATGATTGCCGGCCTTGGCAGCAGCGGCATTCCGCGGACCTGCGATGAAGCTTCGCCTCGGCACCTTCAACGTCGAGAACCTGCTGACGCGCCACCGCTTCGAGGCTGGCGGCCGCACCGAGACGGCGGCGGCGATGTCCTTGTTCAATTTCCCGCGTGCCGATGAGCGCGATGCGGTCGAGCGTTCGCTCGCGGTCGCGCTGGAAGACGACAAGCGCCAGATGACGGCGCTTGCCCTCGCCGAGGCCAATGCCGACCTCTGGATGCTGCAGGAAGTCGATTCGCTCGCCAGCCTGCAGGCTTTCTTCGCCAACTATGTTCACCGCATCGCCGATCACCGCTATGGGCATTTCACGCTGATCGACGGCAATGACCGCCGCAGCATCGATATCGGCTTCGCCGCCCGGCGCGACCTGCTGGCGCCTTCGCAGGTTTCGGTCCACTCCTATCGTGAGCTCAGCTTCGCCGAGGCCGGAGCCTTTTCGCCCGCGGTCGCGGCTTTCGGCATCCGCCCGGGCGATCGGGTCTTCGCGCGCGATTGCCTGGTGATCGCGCTCGATTTCGGCGACCGCGAACTGACCCTGTTCGGCTGCCATTTCAAGTCGATGAACAATGGCCGCGACGATGGCAGGCAAGCGACGCTGCCGATCCGCCGGGCTGAAGCGCTGGCGGTGCGGCGCCTTGTGCAGGAGCGTTTCGGCGCTGGCTGGCGGCAGGCGAATTGGGCGATCCTCGGCGATCTCAACGGGTATCGCATCGGGCTCGGGCCTTTGGCGGAGCCGGTCGACGAGGGCGATAGCGGTCTCGAGCCGCTGCTGGATGATTTCGCCGTCGATCCGATGACGAGCCTGCCCGAGCATGAGCGCTGGACGCATTTCCGGCGCTACTGGTCGGATGCGCAGCAGAAGCTGCTCGAGAGCCACATGCCGCTCGACCATATCCTGCTGTCGCCGGCCTTGGCCGCGGCCAATCCGAAGCCCGTCATCCAGTTGATCCGGCGCGGTCTGCCTTATCGTGTGCCGCTCGATCCGCGCGAGGCCGATCGTTCGATGGGCAAGCTGGCCCTGACCAATGATCGCTATCCGCGCGTCGGCTGGGACCGGCCCAAGGCCTCGGATCATTGTCCCCTGACGATCGAGCTGACGATCCCGAAAGCGCAAGGAAGGTCATGATGCAGCGTCGCTTCGTCACGCTCGACGTCTTCGCCGCTCGCCCGCATGCCGGCAATCCGCTGGCGGTCGTGCTCGACGCCGACGGACTCGACGTCGCGGCGATGCAGGCGATCGCGCGCGAGTTCAATCTTTCGGAGACGGTCTTCGTCCTGCCGCCGACCGATCCTGCGCACCGGGCTGCGCTGCGCATCTTCACGCCGGAGCGCGAGCTGCCCTTCGCCGGACATCCGACCGTCGGCACCGCGGTGCTGCTGGCCCTGCGCGACGCTGCCGAGGGCCGACCCGCGGCGCTGCTCGTTCTGGAGGAGGAGGTCGGTTTCGTGCCCTGCGCCGTGGGCTGCGGTACGGCGCGCTCGGGCTATGCCACCTTCACCTTGCCGCGCCTGCCGGAGGAGGTCGAGCCGGCCGCGGCCTTGCCTCTGCTCGCCGGAGCGCTGGGGCTCGACCGGCGTGATATTGGCTTCGAAGCGCATGTGCCCAGTGTGTTCTCGGCCGGGCTCGGCTTCACGCTGGTGCCGGTGGCGACCCGCAAGGCGCTCGCGGAAATCCGCCTCGATACCAGCCTCTGGTCGCAGGCGATGCGACCGGTGGGCCAAGAGAACGCCTTCGCATATTGCCGCGAGACGGCCGAAGCGGGCCATCATTTCCATGCGCGCATGTTCGCACCAGGCATGGGGGTCGTCGAGGATCCGGCCACCGGCTCGGCCGTCGCCGCATTCGCAGGGGCGGTGATGTGCTTCGAGAGGCCGGGGGATGGCGAGCATCGCCTGGTGATCGAGCAGGGCTATGAGATTGGCCGACCCTCGCAGATCGAGCTCGGGTTGAGGGTCGTCGACGGTGCGCTGGTCTCGGCGACGATCGGCGGGATGGCGGTGGTGATGAGCGAGGGACACCTGCTGTGAGGAGACCGGGGCGGTGAACGGCGTCGAGGATGGCAATATTATCGCGCTCCGGGGGGTCGAAGCCCGGGTGGAGCCCTATGAATGGAGCTTCGCCAGCGAGCGAGCCGCGGAGATCGCCGAGCATTGGCGCAGTCTGACCGCGGACAAGCCGGCGATGTTCAATGGCCGCGTCCTGCTGCAGCATCGCGGCGCGATCGAGGACGGGGTCTTCCATGCCGGCTATTTCGGTGCCGATTATGCGGCGCTCCTGGCCTGGCGGAGCTTCGGACTGCCGCCTCCGGCGGTCCGCAACGGTTTCGGCATGGCGGCGCTGCGCGCGGCCGATGGCGGCTTCCTCCTCGGCCGGATGGGCGAGCACACCGCCAATGCCGGCAAGGTCTACTTCGCGGCCGGCACGCCCGATGCGGACGACATCCTGCCCGATGACACGCTCGATCTTGCCGGCAGCGTCACCCGCGAGCTCTGCGAGGAGACCGGGCTTTCGCTCGACGAGATCGCGGTGGCGGAGAGCTGGGACGCGGTGATCGTGCCCGGTCGCGTCGCCTTCATGCGCCCGGTTCGGATCGATCTGCCGGCCGAGGCGGCGCGGGCGCTGATCTTGGAGCGCATCGCCGCGCAGCAGGAGCCGGAGCTCGCCGACATGGTGATCGTCCGCGAACTGGCCGATTGCGGCGAGCATGACATGCCCCCCTTCATGATCGCCTATCTCGCCCATATCTTCGGGCGGGACTGATCCGCCCTGGGAGGCGCGGCCCTGCCGCGCCCGGGCGAGCTTTCCTTTCGATCGATGCAGAAGCGCTGAAAGACCCGTTCATGACCGCATCCGAAGCCCTGAACCTGCCGGCCGGCAATCCCTTCGCGCGGGTCTGGGAGACGCCTTTCGGTTTGCCGCCCTTCGCCGAGATCCGCCCGGAACATATCCATGAGGCCTATCCGGCGGCGCTGGACAGGCACCGGGCCGAGATCGAGGCGATCAAGGCCGAGAAGGCTGAGCCCGATTTCGCCAACACGATCGAGGCGCTGGAGCGTTCGGCCCGCGGGCTGAGTCGGCTCGGCGGCGTCTTCTACAATCTCGCCGGGGCGGACACGAACGAGGCTTTGCAGGCGATCGAACGCGAGATGTCGCCGGTGATGTCGCGTCACTGGTCCATGATCATGATGGACGAGGGGCTGTTCGCGCGGGTCGAGGCAGTTTTCCGTCGGCGCGAGAGCCTCGGCCTCGACGCCGAGCAGATGCGCTTGCTGGAGCGCACGCATCGCGGCTTCGTCCGCGCCGGCGCGCAGCTCGGGCCCGAGGACAAGGCGCGGCTCGCGGCGATCAACGAGCGGCTCGCCATGCTGGGCACCAGCTTCGGCCAGAACCTGCTCAAGGACGAGGCGGGCTATGCGCTGGTGCTGGAGAACGAGGCCGATCTCGTCGGTCTGCCGCCCTTCGTCGTCGCGGCGATGGCCCGGGCCGCGACCGATCGCGGCGAGGTAGGCAAGCATGCGGTGACCTTGTCGCGTTCGGTGATCGAGCCTTTCCTGACCTTCTCGAAGCGACGTGATCTGCGCGAGGAGAGCTTCGCCGCCTGGAGCAGGCGCGGCGAGAATGGCGGCGAGACCGACAACCGCGCCATCGTCGCCGAGATGGTCAAGCTGCGGGCCGCGAAGGCGCGCCTGCTCGGCTTTGCCACCTTCGCCGATTTCAAGCTCGACGACAGCATGGCGAAGACGCCGGCGCGCGTGCGCGAACTGCTGGAGCTGGTCTGGAAACCGGCCAAGGCGCGCGCCGCGCAGGAGGCCGCCGACCTCGCGGCACTCGCCCGGGAGGAGGGCGAGAACGGCCCGATCCGCCCTTCGGACTGGCGCTATTACTCGGAGAAGGTGCGGCAGAAGACCTATGCGCTCGACGAGGCGGTGCTGAAACCCTATCTCCAGCTCGACCGCATCATCGCCGCGGCCTTCGACACCGCCGGCAAGCTCTTCGGGCTCGCCTTCGCCGAGCGCAAGGACCTCGCCGGCTACCATCCCGACGTCCGCATCTGGGATGTCACGGAGGCGGCGAGCGGCCGGCATATCGGGCTCTTCCTCGGCGATTATTTCGCCCGCGCCTCGAAGCGTTCGGGCGCCTGGATGAGCGCCTATCGCGGCCAGCGCAATCTCGACGGCGAGGTCCGGCCGATCATCGTCAACGTCTGCAATTTCGCCAAGCCGGCGGAGGGCAAGCCGGCGCTGCTCTCGATCGACGACGCCCGTACGCTGTTCCACGAGTTCGGGCACGCTTTGCACGGCCTGCTCTCGGACGTGACCTATGGCTCGCTGGCGGGAACCTCGGTCTCCCGCGATTTCGTCGAACTGCCCTCGCAGCTCTATGAGCATTGGTTCCTGACCAGAGAGGTGATGCAGCGCTTCTGCCTGCATGCCGAGACCGGCGAGCCGATCCCCGACGCGCTGATCGAAAGGATCCGGAAGGCTCAAACCTTCAACCAGGGCTTCGCCACGGTGGAATACACCTCGTCGGCGCTGGTCGATCTCGCCTTCCACTCGCTGGAGCTGCCGGCAGAGGTCGATCCGCTCGCCTTCGAGGCGGCAGAGCTTGCCCGGATCGGCATGCCCGGCGAGATCACCATGCGCCACCGCACCCCGCATTTCAGCCATGTCTTCTCGGGTGACGGCTATTCTGCGGGCTATTACAGCTATCTCTGGTCCGAGGTGATGGACGCTGACGCCTTCAACGCCTTCATCGAGGCGGGCGATGTCTTCGCGCCGGAAGTGGCCGGGAAGCTGCGGCGCTACATCTATTCGGCCGGCGATACGCGCGACCCGGCCGAGGCCTACACGCTGTTCCGGGGCCGGCTGCCGACGCCGGACGCCCTGCTCGAGAAGCGCGGACTGGCGGGGTAGTCGGGAACTCGGGGCGTCATGGTCGGGCTTGTCCCGACCATCCGCGTCTTCGCTGGTCGCGTGTCGCTGCCCAAGACGTCGATGCTCGCCGCACTGGCGAGCAAGACGGCGGTTGTTCTCAGGGATAGCCGAATTTCGACTTGGTCGCGCGCAACTGGGACAGCGCTCCGGCCTCGTTGCCACCCGAACAGGTGGCGCGCGCCTTCTCGATCTCGGCGCTGACGCGGACATGGACATTGCGGGTGGTGTGGCCGGTCTGGACATCGTTGTCGACGACCGCCTGGAAGCGCTCGATCTCGCCGCCGCAGCCGCTGCCGGTCGGCATGCGGAAGGTGTTCGGGGTCACGCCGGTCGGCGCCTGCTCCGGCGAGGGGGCCGGCGGCGGGCCGGCGCTCTGGCAGGCGGCGAGCGCTAGGCAAAGGGCGGTTGCGAGAAGTCCAGCGCGCATGGTCGGCTCCGAAGCGGGATCGGCCACGAGCATGACCGATTCCGTGCCGCCAGCCAATCATGAGCGGCCTGTGGACACAGTCTCGTCACCGGATTGCCGGATGCTGCCGCCATGACCATCGAAGCCCAGATCGTGCTCGCCGTCTTCGCCGACTATTTCCAGTTCTTCGTCCAGGACGAAGCGGCCAATGAGGATTTCGGTCCGCTCTGGACCGATGAGGCGGTCGAGCGCCTGATCGCTGCCGGCGATTGCAGCGTCGGGATCGGGACGGTGCGCAACATGTCGGTACCGGTCGCGCTGACGATCCACGCGGACGAGCCGGAGGATGATTTCGATGAGTGGGACCTGGTCAACGAATGCTCCTTCACGGTGCGTTCGGGCCGGATCGCGATTCTCGGCTGTACGGATGCGCTGCCGGAGGCGGCGCGGATTTCGCTCGCGCCCGGCCCCTATCGGCTGCGGGTCTCCTATTCCGGCCTCGACAGCCTGAGCGAGGACGGGCTCGACGGCGACGACTTCTACCGGCTGCAGCTCTGGCCGGCTCCGCTGGCCGGATTGCGGACCTTGAAGGAGAAGGCTGGCGCGAGCCGCTGATCGCGCCTTGCACAGCGGCCCGGAAATCGGTTACACAGCCTCATTCGAAGAGGAACGCCCGTGGCCGCATCCGCCACCCATGCCCTGAAGACAGACCGCGCGACCGCGCGGAGCGACGGCATGCGCGCTTCCCTCGTTCTTGGTCAGCTTCTTCTCCTTATCAGCCCCTGAGGGCCGACCGGGCATGCATGCCTGGGCGCTCAGGGGAGTGACGAGAACCGAAATCCAGACCCTCCGCGCCGGATATCTCGCATAGCGGCGCGTTCCGAGCCAAGGAACAGCAGCATGACCGTCTCCAACAATGCTTCGTCGAAGGATCGCGTCCTGATCTTCGACACCACCCTGCGCGATGGCGAGCAGTGCCCCGGCGCGACCATGACCTTCGAGGAGAAGCTCGAGGTTGCCGACCTGCTGGACGCGATGGGCGTCGACGTGATCGAGGCCGGCTTCCCGATCGCCTCCGACGGCGATTTCGAGGCGGTCTCCGAGATCGCCCGGCGGATCAAGCGCGCCACCGTGGCCGGGCTCGCCCGCGCCATCACCGCCGACATCGCCCGCGCCGGCGAGGCGGTGCGCCATGCCGTGAAGCCGCGCATCCACACCTTCGTCTCGACCTCGCCGATCCATCTGCAGCACCAGATGCGCAAGACCGAGGACGAGGTGCTGGAGATCATCACCAAGACGGTGACGCAGGCCCGCAACCTGGTCGAGGACGTCGAATGGTCGGGCATGGACGCGACCCGTACGCCGATCGACTATCTGTGCCGGGCGGTCGAGACGGCGATCAAGGCCGGCGCGACGACGATCAACCTGCCGGACACGGTCGGCTATGCGACGCCGGACGAATACCGCGACATGTTCCGCCAGATCCGGGAGCGCGTGCCGAACGCCGACAAGGCGATCTTCTCGGCACATTGCCACAATGATCTCGGCCTCGCCGTCGCCAATTCGCTGGCGGCGATCGAGGGCGGTGCCCGCCAGGTCGAATGCACCATCAACGGCATCGGCGAGCGTGCCGGCAATGCCGCGCTGGAGGAGATCGTCATGGCGCTGCGGGTGCGCGGCGACGTGCTGCCCTACGATACCGGCATCGAGGCGAGCATGCTGACCCGCGCCTCCAAGGCGGTCTCGACCGCCTGCTCCTTCCCGGTGCAGTACAACAAGGCGATCGTCGGCCGGAACGCCTTCGCCCATGAGAGCGGCATCCATCAGGACGGCATGCTGAAGCATCAGCAGACCTACGAGATCATGACGCCGGAATCGGTCGGCGTGACCAAGACCTCGCTGGTGATGGGCAAGCACTCCGGCCGTGCCGCCTTCCGCTCCAAGCTGAAGGAGATGGGCTACGATCTCGGCGACAACCAGATGGAAGACGCCTTCACCCGCTTTAAGGCGCTGGCCGATCGCAAGAAGCATGTCTACGACGAGGATATCGAGGCGCTGGTCGACGAGAACATCGCCACCGCCCATGACCGCGTGAAGCTGCTCTCTTTGACCGTCATCGCCGGGACGCGCGGGCCGCAGCGCGCGCTGATGAAGCTCGATGTCGAAGGTCGCGCCGTCACCGAGGAGGCCGAGGGCAACGGGCCGATCGACGCCGTCTTCAATGCGATCAAGGCGATCGTGCCGCATGAGGCGCGCCTGGAGCTCTATGATGTCCACGCCGTGACCGAGGGCACGGATGCGCAGGCCGAGGTCTCGGTGCGGCTGTCGCAGGACGGAGCTTCCGTTACCGGTCGCGGTGCCGATCCCGATACGCTGGTCGCCTCGGCCAAGGCCTATCTGGTGGCGTTGAACAAGCTGATCGCGCGCGGCGCGCGCACGCACGCGCAGGCTGCCGCCGAATAGGGCGCCCACCGAGAGCATGCTCTCAAGGCCGGTGTGCCGCGCTGTGACCGGCGCGGCACACCGGCCTTTTTTCTGGCCGGGACCGGGAACAAATTCTGGATTCGCGAAACGGATGTCGCTCTCATGCTGCGGGGGGCCATCGCGAGACCTAGTTTCCCATGACGTCGCGACGCCTTGTTCTCTTGGGCGCGTTCGCCCTGTTTCAGGCCGCTCCGGCAACGGCCCATACGGCGTTGCCGCCGGTATCGCCGGTCGCGCAGTCCGAGGAATATGCGCAGATCTGCATGGGCGAGATCGAGGCGCCGGATGCGGAGCGCCGCAGCGCCTGCGACGCTGCCCTGCAGGTCGAGCTAGGCCGTGCCGACCGGGCGGATCTGCTCGCCAGCCGCGGCTGGCTGGAGCAGGGGCGAGGCCGCAGGCAAGCGGCGTTGCGCGCTTTCGAAACCGCGCTGCGGATCAACGCGGGCCACCTCGCCGCGCTGCGCGGGCGGGCGGCGGTGCTCTCCGAGCTCGGCCGGCATCGCGCGGCCGAGGCAATACTCGCCGCAGGTCTCGAGGCCGGTCAGGCGACCGCCAGCCTGCTGGTCGACCGGGCCAATCTGCGCGAGCGACGCGGTGACCTCGCCGGGGCGCGCAAGGATCTCGATCACGGCCTGCGGCTCGATCCGTCCAGCGCCTGGGCGCGGCTGGCGCGGGCGCGGCTGCTGCAGCGCATCGGCGAGGACGAAGGCGCTCTGGAGGATCTCGACATGGCGCTCGAGATCGAGCCCGCGGTCGCCTCGCATCACTATCGCCGCGGTCTGTCCTTGTCCGCACTGGGGCGTCCGGCCGAGGCGGTCCAGGCGTTCGAGCGCGCCCTGCGTCTCGAACCGGCGGTGGCGCGGGGCTGGGTCGAGCGCGGCCGGGCCTTCGAATCCCTGCGGCAGATGGAGGCGGCGCTCGCGAATTATGAGCAGGCGCTGCGGCTCGAGCCGCGCAACGAGACCGCCCTGGCGCGTCGCGCTCTGGTGCTGCAACGCAGCGGCAGGCCGCTCCAGGCGATCTCGGCCTATGGCACGCTGATCGCCGCCTATCCGGAGACGGTCTTCGCCTTCAACAACCGCGCTCTGCTGCTGATCGAGCAGGGGCGGCAGGCCGAGGCGCTGGCCGATCTCGATCGGGCGCTGGTGCTGGCGCCGCGAGACGGCAACGGCCTGCGCAATCGCGCCCGCCTGCTGCTGTCGCTCGGCCGCAATGCCGAGGCGCTGCGCGATCTCGACCTGGCCGGCCCCGGTCCCGATGCTTCCGGCTGGAACGCGCTGCGCGCCGATGCGCTGTTGGCGTCGGGTCGGGCGGAGGCGGCCAGGACGGCCTATGAGGCGGCCCTGCGCGCCGATCCGAAGGACGTGGCGCTTCGCTTCGGCCTGGCGCTGGCCGAGGAGATGCTCCGCGAGAGGCTGGCGGCGCTGGCGGCCTATGGTGCGGTGCTGGCGCTCGACCCGTCGCATGAAGGCGCGATCGCGCGGCGGGAGGTGCTGCTTCCGGCGCTCGGACGTTCCATCGAGGCCTGGCCGATGCGCCTGGCCGCCTTCGTCCATGCGGCCAAGATCCAGTTCGGGCGGGAGCGCGAGGCCTTCTGGCTCGCCTACAGCGCCGCCCGCACGCCGCCCGCCCCATCCGGTCGGAACGAGCTCGCCGAGCTCGATGCGGCTCTGGCGGTCGACGGGCTCGACCTGCAGCGCCTCGTGCGCCGCGCGCAATTCGGTATCGGCCAGCCACAACGCGAAGCGCAGGCGCGGGAGGATATCGCGACGGCGCTCGGGCTCGACCCCGGCCACCCTGTCGCCTTGGTGCTGCGGGCGCGGCTGCGTTTCCGTGAGGGCGTCTTCGCGGAGGCCCTCACCGACGCCGAGACCGCGCTGTTGCGGGCGCCGCGCTCGGTCGAGGCGCTGTTCCAGCGGGCCCGTGCACTGGAGGCGCGCGGGCAGGGCGCGGCGGCCTTGAAAGCCTATGACGATGTGCTCGCGGTTGCGCCCGCCAATCATGCCGCACTGCTCAATCGCGGCCAGCTCCTGCAGCGTTTCCGCCAGTTCCAGCGCGCGCTCGGCGATTTCGACGCGGCGCTCCGTATCGACCGCAGCGATGCCGATGGCTGGCTCTCGCGGGCCGGGATCCGGGTGGCGCTCGGCGAGCCCGAGGCCGCGATCGCCGATTACCGCGAAGCGCTGGCGCTGGCGCCGAACCGCATCGATGTCGCGCTCGGCCTGACCCAGGCGCTGGTCAGCGCCGAGCAGCCGAGCCTGGCCATCGACGAGCTCGGCCGGCTGATCAAGCGCTATCCCGAGCAGGCGGGCTTCTGGAACATGCGCTGTTTGATCCGCGCGGTCAGCGGGCAGGTGGCAGGCGCCCTGCCGGATTGCGAGGAGGCGCTGCGGCTTGCACCGAACCAGAGCGGCGTCCTGCATACGCGCGCGCTGGTCCAGCTCAAGCGCGGCGATCTCGACGGCGCCATCGCCGATTATGACCGGGCGCTCTCGCTGGACGCCCGATTGGGACAGGCCTGGTATGGCCGGGCGATCGCCCATCAGCGCCGCGGCGACGAGGCCGAGGCGGCGTCCGATTTCGCCCGGGCGCGCGCGCTAGATGGCAGCGCCGGCGAGCGCTATCGCGCCTATGGTGTGACGCCCTGAACGGCGCTGGGCGCGGGCCGCCGCCTCAGATCGGCCAGCCGCGATCCGGTTTGATCGTCGCCAGCACGAAGGAGGAGCGCATATCGGCGACGCCGGGAAGCGTCAGCAGGCGCTGCATGGCGAATTCGCCATAGGCTTCGATGTCGCTGGCGACGATGTGGACGAGCAGGTCGCATTCGCCGGTCATCGCCTGGCAGGAGATGACCTCGTCGAAAGCCTGCAACTGCTCGATCAGCCTGGTACGCCAATCCGGATCGGATTGGGCGAGCTTGACCAGGGCATAGGCCTCGACGCCGTGGCCGAGCCTGCGGCGGTCGATCAGCGCCCGATAGCCGGCGATTACGCCGTCTTCCTCCAGCGCCCTCAGGCGACGCAGGCAAGGCGAGGGGGCCATGCCGATTTCCTCGGCGAGGGCGGCATTGGTCAGCCGTCCATTGCGCTGCAAGGCGCGCAGGATGCGCCGGTCGGTCGCGTCGAGGCGTGACGAGAAATTCGCCGGATGGGGCATGATCGGACCTCTTGGCGAAGTCGGTGCGCATATTCTGACGCATCTCCGCGCTGACGCGCAACAGAAAGTCAGGATGTGACTGGAGGAGCGGCGCAATATGGGGCAGCATTGGGAGATGCGCCATGACAACCGACCCGCTCAGCCGCTCGGGCTTGAGGCCTGACCAGGTTCCGGCCGATTTCGTCGTCGATCAGGGCTTCGACCGCTACAGTGGCGCCGACCACGGCACCTGGGGCCGGCTCTACCGGCGCCAGCATGATCTGCTTCAGGGCCGGGTCTGCGAGCCGTTCTTCGCCGGACTCACGGCACTCGGCATCGCCGCCGATGCGATCCCGGATTTCCGCGAGATCAACCGCGTCCTCAAGGCAGCGACCGGCTGGGAGGTGGTCGCGGTGCCGGGCTTGGTACCAGATCGGGTCTTCTTCACCCATCTTGCTGCACGCCGGTTTCCGGCGGGGTTCTGGATCAGGCGGCCGGAGGAGTTCGACTATATCGAGGAGCCGGACATCTTCCACGACATCTTCGGCCATGTGCCGCTGCTGATGAACCGCTCCTACGCCGATTTCGTCGCGGCCTATGGCGCGGCCGGTTTGCGCTATGCCGATCCGGCCGATCTGGCGCGGCTGGCGCGGCTCTACTGGTACAGCGTCGAGTTCGGGCTGATCGAGACGGAGGCGGGCCTGCGCATTTTCGGTGCCGGCATCGCCTCTTCGCCCGGCGAAACGCTCTATGCGCTGGAGAGCGCCAAGCCCAACCGCATCCGTTTCGATCCGGTCCGGGTGATGCGGACGCGCTACAAGATCGACGACTTTCAGCAGAGCTATTTCGTCCTGCCGGGCTTCGAGGCGATGCCCGACCTCGCCCCGGAGCCGCTGGAGCAGGCGATGGTGCAGGCGCGGGCACTGCCCGATCTCGAGGCCGATGCCGTTATCGCAGGCGACAGGCTGGTCACGGCCGATGATCGGCAAAGGCGGCCGGCGGCCTGATCAGCAATGGCATTATTCGGAGTGCCCGACCGGGCAGTCGAGCGGGGGCTCCCTTCTATCTGCGCCGTCATTCCGGCTTCCGGATTTGCGCCGCTGCGCGACTTGCCCGCAATGACTACAGGGCCGAAGCGGATCTGCGCTCGCTGAAGCAGCTTTTGAGCCGGCGCCCTCGGAGCTCCCCCGGGCAGGTGCCGGGTTTTCGGCTGGTTTTGTAACGTTGCCCCCTGTTTGCGGTGGACGGCGCCGGCCACTCGCTTGGCGCCGGCCTGATTCTTGCCACTATTGCCTCCCGGTGCGCGCGGGCGCGATGGCTGGGAGCGGGCGAGATGGCTGGCTATTTTCCGAACTGGACTTTGAAGACCTCCGGCGACGTGATGCCGGACGAGCGCCTGCCGACCGGGCAGACCGTGATCGCCGGCTTGCAGCATGTCGTCGCCATGTTCGGCTCGACGGTGCTGGCGCCGATCCTGATGGGGTTCGACCCCAATGTCGCGATCTTCTTCTCGGGCATCGCGACGCTGCTGTTCTTCGTCATCACCGGCGGGCGGCTGCCGAGCTATCTCGGCTCCTCCTTCGCCTTCATCGGCGTCGTCATCGCCGCCACCGGCTATTCCGGCTCCGGTCCCAATCTCAACCTGCCTGTGGCGCTCGGCGGTATCATCGCCTGCGGCGCCGTCTATGCGCTGATCGGCCTGATCGTGCAGGGGGTCGGCACGCGCTGGATCGAGAAGCTGCTGCCGCCGGTCGTCACCGGCGCGGTGGTCGCCGCGATCGGTCTCAATCTGACCGCGGTCGCGATCAACATGATCTCGGCCAGCCCCTACACCAAATGGGTCGCGCTGTTCACCGTGGTCGCGGTCGCCATGATCGCCGTCTATGGTCGCGGCCTGGCCCAGCGGCTGCCCGTTCTGATCGGCGGCCTTGCCGCCTATATCCTCTATTCCGCGACGGCTTCCGCCTTCGGCGCGCCGCCGATCGATTTCGGCAAGGTCGCTGCCGCCGCCTGGTTCGGGCTGCCGAACTTCGTCGCGCCGGTCTTCGAGGCCAAGGCGATCGCCCTGATCGTGCCGGTCGCGATCATTCTGGTCGCCGAGAATCTCGGGCACATCAAAGGCATCTCGGTGATGACCGGGCGCAATCTCGACAATCTGATCGGGCGCGGCTTCTTCGCCGACGGCGTCGGCACGATGATCGCAGGTTCGGGCGGCGGCACCGGCGTCACCACCTATGCCGAGAACATGGGCGTGATGGCGGTGACGCGGGTCTATTCGACGCTGGTCTTCGTCGCTGCCGGCGTGATTGCGCTGCTGCTCGGCTTCTCGCCGAAGTTCGGCGCGGTGATCGGTACGATCCCCGTCGCGGTGCTGGGGGGGCTTGCGGTCGTCGTCTTCGGCTTGATCGCGGCGACTGCCGGCCGGATCTGGGTCGAGAACAAGGTGAACTTCGCCGACCCGAAGAATCTGCTCACCGTCGCGACGGCGCTGATTCTCGGTGCTGGCGACCTGAAGCTGCCGATCTTCGGCTATGAGCTCGGTGGCATCGGCACGGCGACCTTCGCGGCCATCGCGCTCTATCATCTTCTGGATCGCCGGAAGACTGCCTGATCACTGAAGAATGCAGCCGAAAACGGCCGAAAAATCGCTCCGGCGTGCCATCTGGCGGATTTGTCCCCAAGGCGTGCCGGAGCTCTTCAAAGAAGTTTGCATATTTCTGTCGTAGACGGGTGGACAGGGCAGGGGGTGTTTGCTACATCGCCGCCTGTCGGGACGCGGTCCACGCCTCGCCGACGACGTCTTCGTGGCGTATGGGTGATTAGCTCAGTTGGTAGAGCAGCTGACTCTTAATCAGCGGGTCGTAGGTTCGAGCCCTACATCACCCACCACGATCTCAAAGGCTTAGACGCCTGGGGCCGTCTGGCGTTTTCATGAAGCATCGCATTTGGCGCGGCGCTCGGCATCTGTACGCCGCCTTCTCTGCTTCGCCCGATCCTCCGTGAAGTCCAAAAAACGCCGGCGGTTGTCGTGCAGGGAAACCGGGCTGCAGATGGCGGCGCGGGCCTGGCTGCGTGGAAGCGCTATTGCCTTGCGATACCCGATTTTGTCTTCTGATTGTCGGAAGCAGCCATTCGTCAGATCGGGACAACACCATGCGCCTTATTGCCGTCGTGCTCATGGCGATTGCGAGTGGTGGCGCTGCTGCCGCCAGCTTCAAGGGCTATCAATGTTCCTCTGACTGCTCCGAGCATCAGGCAGGCTATAACTGGGCTTACAATAAGGGGCTCCGAAAGAGCGCCGAATGCCCGGTGGTCGTCTGGAGGCAGTCGTTCTATGAAGGCTGCTTGGCGGCCGTAAAGGAGAAGGCATCACGGAGCCGCCGTCCGAAGGGACCCTGAAACCGCGACATGGACAAGGGGCTGGATCGCCAGTTCGCCTCCGAGAGGATGCGCGGCGTTTCCGTGTGGGCAGGTCTCTCGCCCGCCGGCGCGCCGGTTATTTCCGCGACGCGTCGATCTCCTCGATCGACAGATCGAGGAAGACGAGCAGCATCGGATTGGGAGCGAACACGCCTCCCGCCTTCGGCCCCATCTGATCGTTCAACAGCTTCAGCTTTCGGCATGCCTCATCCCTTTAGGGCCTGCGGCAATCGCCGCAGCTCCGGCGACGTCTTCCGTTGCGTATGGGGGCTAGCTCAGCTGGCAGAGCAGCGAACTCTTAGTCGGCGGGTCGTAGGTTCAGCCCTTACATCACTCTCCACGGATCATCTAAGAAAATCCTAGGCTTAAGCTATTGAGTGGCACATGGCTGGCAGAGCATTTCGGGAACATGCGAGCTGATTTTGCCTTCGCACGGTTCGCGCGGGGCTCGACCTACTGATACTCCGGCTTGTCGGCTACGGTAATTCGGTTCTCCGTGTCGCCGTCTATGATTTGCGAGGCGATGTTTACTGCGTCGAAAACGCGCTTGAATTGGAGGGCATGTGGTCCCGACAGAATGATTCCACGTGCGGCCCCTCCCGTGAAGAACGCCTGTCCTAATCCCTCAACAGGCCTACCTGCGGCTCGAAAGGCTGTCGCGACTTGCTCGGCAAACTGCGCGCTTTCCGGCGTTCCGACGTGGTTGATCGAAAAGGAAATGTTGGGTGGCAGCTCATTGAGCGCAGCTACCATCCTATTCAGTTCCAACGTCGACATTCGCCGCGGCGACATTCGATCCTCTAGCCTCAGGCGTGCAGCCTTCTCCTGCTCGACCGACCTCTCAAGGATGAGGTTTTGCCGCCTCGTCTCTTCCATGGTCTTTTCGGCTTCCGCTGCCTTGAGGGACAATTCGGCGGTCTTTTGATCCGCATTGGTCTGGAAGGATTTGAGTTCGCGATCCTTGTCACCAGAAACGATACGTTGCAGCTCCGTCTGTCGATAGCCGATCACGAATGTCAGAGCGGCCACAATCGCTGCTGCGAGGGCCATCCAATTGCGAGCTGCGGTCCACAACGGCAGCTGCTCGGCCGGGCTTAGGTCCCAAAACCACACCTTCCGACCCCCTGCTGTTTCGCGACGCGTGTTCTCAGTCATGCCATTCCACTAGCTTCGCGATTGTGGTCCGCCAGTTCGAGGGGGCGCGCGAGATAATGTTCTAGGACGTCGGTGCTCGACTGTAGGCTGTGGCCCGTCACGCTCGCGATCTCGGGGATGTTGGTGCCGGCTATTGCGAGCCAGGTTACGGCTGTGTCGCGCAGGTCTTGGTGGCGAAAGCTGGCCAGTGGCGGCATAGGCCTAGTCAGACAGGGCACGTTAGCCAGTTTCATCTCCTCGCCCGGTATCGGGTTGCGCACGGTCCACAGATAATGCTTGGGCGGCGCGATCTCCTTGCCGCAGCACCACGCGCTGCCTGCCGACGAGTTTGGCCATGCCGTATGCCGCTGCGTCGCGGATGGCGAAAAAGATGTAGCGGTAGTCGTCGGGTTTGAAAGGCGTGCTGTCGCGCTCATCGCTGATCATCTCGATGTGGCGCACTGGCGTCAGCTTTTGCTCGCCGCGCGGGGCGGCATAGATCCCATTGCGGCGGCTGCGTACCTGGAAGAGCAGCGGCGCTTTCGGAATTGCGACCATCGCGCCGGTTATTTCCGCGACGCCAGGAGGCTTGCAGTCGATCTCCTCGATCGACAGATCGAGGAAGACGAGCAGCATCGGATTGGGAGCGAACACGCCTCCCGCCTTCGGCCCCATCTGATCGTTCAACAGCTTCAGCTTTCGGCATGCCTCATCCCTTTAGGGCCTGCGGCAATCGCCGCAGCAACCCCCATTCGGGTGATGAACGCCAGCGCCGACGGAAAGCCCCGCCGATGGCCGGGCCCGTGACGGCCACCCTGCGGACGGAGTCCCGACAAGACGGCGAGCTTCGCGCCGCTCTCTCTCTCCTGTGCGGGGCTCGCTGCGCGTCAGCCGCCACGATTCAGCGCTCCTATGGCGCTGGCCTGATGGCACGGCAGCGACTTGTCATCAGGGCAGGGCGGAGGGTGTGTAAAAGACTCGATCTCCAATCGAGACGTGGTGGCGTCATCGTTGTTTTCTTGAGCGTCGCCATTTTATTGATTTTACTTCAGTTTAGATGTTGTGGAGTCAAGTATAATCAGGTTTGACAGTCGAAATCTTCCTGTGCGACCTTTTGTTCATGGCGGCGCCGGGCGAGCTTGATCCGGATGCCAGTCATGGCCTTTCGGGAGACTGATCGATGGCGAGTTCGCTGCCTCGGGTGACCTATTCCAATATCGGCGTGGATTTCAGCGCGGTGTTCGCGCGACTCTCCACCAGTATCGAGACGGCGCTGGCAGCGCCGGCGGAACTCCATCCCAACCTGATCGGCGGCGCATGGGACCTGGCCGGTACGCAATACGAGGCGCGCAGCCCGATCGACGGCAAGTTGCTGGGCCGCTTCGTCGAGGCTGGACCGGCAGAGGTCGGTCGGGCCGTGGCAGCGGCACGCCAGGCCTGTCGCGGCTGGGCCGCGACGCCATGGCAGGAGCGTGTGGCTCTGCTCCGGCGCGTCGCGGAGCGGCTGGAAGCCCATAAGTTCGCGGTCGCTGCCGCCTGCCTGCGCGAGGTCGGAAAATCCTTTGGCGAGGCGATGGGCGAGGTCGAGGAAGCCGTCGATCTCGTGCGCTATTATTGCGACGAGATGGAGCGCAATGACGGTTTCCGACGGCCATTGCAGCGGGCCGTCGCGATCGAGGAAACCTCGGATGTGCTGCGCCCCTACGGCGTCTTCGCGGTCATCGTGCCGTTCAACTTCCCGGTTGCGCTCGGCATCGGCATGCTGACCGGGGCCTTGGTCGCCGGCAATGCGGTCGTGCTCAAGCCGAGCCCCTTTGCGGGATTGACCGGCGGCTGGCTCGCCCGGCTGTGCGAGGAGGCCGGGCTTCCCGCCGGGGTGCTCAACCTCGTCTGCGGCGGGGCCGTCACCGGCCAGGCTTTGGTCGATCATCCGGATGTCGCCGGCTATGCCTTCATCGGCTCGCATGCGGTGGGAACGAAAATCCTGCGCAGCGTCGCGGCCGGGCCGTTCAACCGTCCGGTGATCATCGAGATGGGCGGCAAGAATCCGAGCTATGTGACCGCCAGCGCCGATCTGGATGTTGCGGCCGAAGGCGTGATGCGTTCGGCCTTCGGGCTGCAGGGCCAGAAATGCTCGTCGGGCTCCAAGGTCTATGTCGCGCGGGCTGTCTATGACGACTTCATGTGGCGGCTGGTCGAGCGCACGGCCGCCCTGAAGATCGCCCCGCCGTTGCAGCCTGAGGTGTTCATGGGGCCGGTGATCGACGAGAACGCCGCGATGCGCTACCGGAAAGCCTGCGAGGAAGCCGGGCGCGACGGAAAGATCCGCTTCGGCGGGACGCGGCTCTCCGGCGGTGTCCATGATGGCGGCGCCTATCTGCAGCCGACGATCGTCGAAGGGCTCGCCCCGGGCCACAGGCTGAACAAGGACGAGCTGTTCCTGCCCTTCCTCTCGGTGCAGCCCTATGACCGGTTGGAGGATGCGATCGCCGACGGCAATGACGTCCTCTACGGCCTGACGGCGGGCGCCTATGCCACTGACGAGGCGGAGCTCGAGCTCTTCCTCGATCGGGCCGAGGCGGGCGCGCTCTATGCCAACCGCGCCAGCGGCGCGACCACCGGCGCCTGGCCGGGCGTGCAGACCTTCTGCGGCTGGAAGGGCTCGGGTGTCGCCGGCAAGGGTGGGCTCGGCCCCTATTATGTGCCGCAGTTCATGCGCGAACAGAGCCGGACCATCATGCGCTCCGGCAGCGGCAAATGACGGGCTAGATCGCCGCGCGTCCGTTCGGACGCGGTCACGGTGATCTATCTCAGTGTTATCGCATCGGAGTTTTCCGAAAAGAGGATTCCACTTTTCGGTCCGATGCTATGGGGGCGCGGCCGCCGATCTGGCGGCTCGCGCCCGCGAGCCGATCGCTCACTGCTTCTTGCCGTCCTTGCCGAACTGCTTGAGGAAGGCCGTCAGATCGCCGATCTCCTTGTCGTTCTTGATGCCGGCGAAGACCATCTTGGTGCCGGGGATCTTGGCCTTGGGGTCCTTGATGTATTCGGCGAAGATCGCCTCGTTCCAGGTGATGTCGGCGCTCTTGTTGGCGGTGGAGTAGCTGTAGCCTTCGACGGCGCCGGTATGCCGGCCGAACAGCCCGTTGAGATGCGGTCCAACGCCGTTCTTCGCGGTCTCGCCGATCTGGTGGCAGGCGCGGCACTTGTTCCAGGAACGCTCGCCGGCGGCGATGTCCTGGGCGTTCGCGGAGGTCGCGGCGAATGCCGCGGCAATCAGGGTCGCGCTGGTCAGAAATCGCATGCTTTGTCCTTGTCTCCGGGGGCTTGAAAAAAGAGGCCGCGCGGGGCGCGGCCTTCAGTCCGGCGCTGCGCGGGAGGTCGCGGCGCAGGTGTTCCTCGTCAGCTGAACATGTCGGCGGTGATGCCGGCATACCAGCCCATGTTTTCGGCCTGGTTCTCCTTGCGCAGCTCGGCGCTTTCGCCGGGCTTGGAGACGAAGGTCTCGGTCGCCGCGATCTTGCCGTCCTTGGGCTCGTAGCGGCCGCCGACCTTGATGGTGTCGTCGGGCGCGACCAGCGACCAGCAGGTGTTGACGTAGCGGGCCGGGAAGGTGCGGGCATTGGTCAGCTCGCCGCGGATCGTCATCGCCGCGACCTTGGCCTGGCTGTTGGCCGAGAAGGCGGATTTCGGCATGTCGCCGGCGATGCAGGCGTCGCCGAGCACGAAGATGTTCGGGTCGACGGTCGATTTCATCGTCGCGGCATCGATGGCGCAATAGCCGCCTGCGGGGGCCAGCCCGGCGCTGCGGGCGATCTCGCCGGCCATCTGCGCCGGGATGACGTTGACGAAGGCGCAATCCTTGTAGGTCTCGAAGCCGGTGACGACCGTGTTGGTCTTCGGGTCGACCGATTTGATCCCGTCATGGATCTTGGGGCCGAGCCATTCGATCATCGACCGGTAGCGCTTCTCCCAGTCGGCCTGGAAGACGCCCTGCTTGGAGAAACTCTCCTTGGGGTCGAGGATGATGATCTTGGCGTCCTTCTTGCCGGCCTGCTGCAGCACATGCGCGAACATCGAGGCGCGCTCATAGGGGCCGGGCGGGCAGCGATAGGGGTTCGGCGGGGCGATCATCACGATGGTGCCGCCATTGGGCACGGCATCGAGCCGCTGCTTGATCAGCTGGGTCTGGCGGCCGGGCTTCCAGCCATGCGGCATCTGCTCCTCGACCTCCTTCGACCAGCCGGGAACGGAATCGTATTTCAGGTCGATGCCCGGCGAGACGACGAGGCGATCATAGGGCAGGCGCTGCCCGGTCGAGAGCACGACCTCCTTCTTGTCGCGGTCGATCTGGGTCGCCCGCGCCCGTGCCAGCGTGATGCCGTGGTTCTTCGCCAGTGCATCGTAGCCGTGGACGATCTCCTCGTATTTGCGGAAGCCGCCGACATAGAGATTGGAGTGGAAGCAGGTCTGATAGCTCTCGTTCTCCTCGACCAGCGTCACCGCGATGGCGCCCTGGCTGTCCTTGGCGATGTAGCGCGCCGCCGTAGCGCCGCCGGCGCCGCCGCCGATCACCACGACGCGGGGCTTGGCCTGGCCGAGAACGCCCGGTGCTCCCAATGCGAAAGTTCCGGCTGCCGACAGGCCGGTCAGGACGACGGAGCGGCGATTGATCTGCATGTCTCTCTCCCCAGTGCTCGTTCGATCGACATCGTCCTGCGACATCGTCTTGTCGGTAGTCCCGGCGGCCTCTTGCGGACCTGACCGATCTTCATCCGCCCCAGTCGCGGCGCGCAATCGCACGCTCAACGGCTCGGCTTCAGGCTTTCATAATAGGCGGCGAGCGCATCCATCTCCTCGCGCGTCAGGCGTCCGGCGATGGTCTGCATCACCTGGTTGTCGCGCTGCTTGTCGCGATAGGTGATCATCAGCGCGATGAACTGGTCGGCCGGGTGGCCGATAATGGCCGGGATGCCGCCGACCTGCCGGCCGCTGCTCTGATGGCAGGTCGTGCATTCGGAGGAGAGATATTCTCCCAGGGCCTTGTCGCCTGTGGCGCTGGCCGGACCGGCCGACAGCGCGAGCGCCGTCGCGACCGAGCCGAGCCAGGCCGGAACCGGAAAGGTGCCCGCCATCAGTCGACCTTCGGCGCCGATTTCGAATCGGGCGTCACGTCCAGGACCACGGCGCGCCCCGTGATCTTCGCCTCGGTCTTGCAGTTCGTCATGCAGGGCTCCTTGCCCCAGAACGCCTTCTCGGTGGTCTCGCGATCATCGTCGTAGAATGCGGCGGCGTTGGGCAGCTTCACCGAGGTGAAGTTCTTGTCCGTGAGCTCGAACTCCTCATCCTTCACGATGTCGTTCAGGTAGAGCAGATAGGCCGTCAGGGCGTAGATCTCGTCGGGGCTCAGCGACTGGGCGTTGCCATAGGGCATGGCGCGCCGGATGTAGTCGTACACCGTCGAGAGATCGGGCCAGAACGAGCCGATGGTCTTCTCGGGCCGATCGGCCTTGAGCGAGCCCTGGCCGCCGGCGAGCACCGGCCAGCGGCCATTGCCCTGGCCGAACTCGCCATGGCAGCTCGCACATTGCGCCTGGAAGATCTCGTCGCCCTGCTTCACCGTGCCCTTGCCGGGCGGCAGGCCCTTGCCATCGGGACGCACGGCGATGTCCCAGGCCTTGATTTCCTCCGGCAGAGCCGGGCGGCCGAGGCCGAGCGCCGGCGTCTTGGCGGGCGAGGCGTGAGCAGGCGTGGCGGCAGGAACCTGCGGTTTGGCGGTCTGGGCGATCAGCGGGCCGGCGCCGATAATGGCGAGGCCGGCCAGGCCTGCGAGGAGAACCGGCTTAAGCGATCTCGACATTCTCGGTCTCCCCGTTCGCCTTCACATGCCAGGTCTGGATGCCGTTATTGTGGTAGATGGAGTTGACGCCCCGGACCTTGCGCAGTTCCTCCTTGGTCGGCTGAACATAGCCGGTGGAATCGATGGCTCGCGACTGGATCAGCAGCTCCTGGCCGGCCCAGTCGAAATCGACATAGAA
This sequence comes from Allobosea sp., assembly GCF_017308075.1. Taxonomy (GTDB): domain Bacteria; phylum Pseudomonadota; class Alphaproteobacteria; order Rhizobiales; family Beijerinckiaceae; genus Allobosea. The sequence continues at coordinate 178,822 of NZ_JAFKFX010000030.1, read as the reverse complement.
GCGGGTCAGCGACTTATCGAGCACGGGCCCGTCGATCCTAGCCGATTGCCAGTTCCTGCCACCGTCGAGCGTGACGTCGACGCGCTTGATCGTGCCGCGCCCTGACCAGGCGAGGCCGGTGAGGACGTTGCGGCCCTTGTGCTTGAGCGGGGCCTGCGGCGAGGGATTGGTCACCACAGACTTGGCGTCCATGATGAAGGTGTAGCGGCGCGAGCGGCCATCGGCGAGCAGGTCGGTGTATTTCGAGGTCTCCTCGCGGGCCTGCCAGGGCATGTCGCCGACCTCGATCCGGCGCAGCCACTTCACCCAGATATTGCCTTCCCAGCCGGGCACCACGGCGCGCAGCGGGTAGCCCTGCTCGGGGCGCAGCGCCTCGCCGTTCATGGCGAAGGCGATCAGCACGTCGTCGAGTGCCTTCATCACCGGCAGGGAGCGGTTCATGCCGGAAGAATCGGCGCCTTCGAGCATCAGCCATTTGGCATTGGGCTTGAGCCCGGCCTCGGCGAGCAGCAGCTTCAGCGGCACGCCGGTGTACATGACGTTATGGATCATGCCGTGGGTGAACTGGCAGCCATTGAGCTGCGCCCCGCGCCATTCCATGCCGGAATTGGCGGCGCATTCCAGGAAGTGGACATGGTTCTGGCGTGGCATGCGCCTGAGGTCTTCCATGGTGAAGACCAGCGGCTTTTCGACCAGCCCATGGATCATCAGCCGGTGATTGGCCGGATCGATATCGGCGATGCCGCCATGATGGCGCTCGAAGCACAGCCCGGAAGGGGTGATGATGCCGTCGAGCTCGTGCAGCGGCGTGAAGTTGACCGAGGATTCGGGAGAGGCCGTCAGCCAGGAGACGTCGCGGCGCATGACATGCTTCTCGAAGCGCGAGGGCGTGCCATAGGGGCGCTTGTCGACGCCTTCGCCGAGATAGCGGTTCCAGTCCTGGACCTCGGTGATCAGCGGATCGGGAGCGGGCGCCTGGGCGCGCGCGGGCAGAGTGCTGGCGGCTAGGCCCGCGCCGGCCACCCCGGCTGCGCCGAGGAAGCGGCGGCGGCTGAGCGGCCCGGCCTGGTTTTCAGAGCTCATGGGCATACGTCCTGTTTGGGCGAGGGCAGGCGGCTCGAAAGACCGCGTCAGGCCCCGGTGACTTTGACGGCGTCGTTCGGCTTGATGGTGATCGTCTTGGTCGCGGCGACATGGTCGCGGACCACGTCCCAGATCGGCGGCCCCTGCGTGCCTTCGTTGACGCTGGCCCAGCCGGAGACCACGTATTTCTTCGCGGCCTCGATCGGCTGGCCGGACTTCAGATGCGTCAGGCCGGAGATGCGGCTGCCCATCGGCTTGCCGACATCGATCGCGTAGCCCATGCCACCGACGCGGACCATGTCGCCGCCGCCCTGGAAATAGGGGTCCGGGTGGAAGATGTTGTCGGCGACGTCCTCGAGGATCTCCTTGAGCTGAGCGCCGGTCATCTCCATGCGGTAGCAGTTGGGATAGGTGATCGCGGTGGCGTTGGTGATCGCCTCCCAGGTGATGGCGTCGCCCGGCAGCAGGCTGCCGCCCCAGCGGAAGCCCGGCGAGAGCGCGATCTCGGCGTCGCGTTGGCTCAGCATCGCGTCGCAGATCAGATCGTCGAAGGAGCCGTTGAAATTGCCGCGCCGGTAGAGCAGCGACTCCGTCCGGCCGATCTCCCTGGCGAGATCGGCGGCATAGGGCTCGCGGACCTTCCTGATCAGCGCCGCCATCTCGGCATCCGGGGCGATGGCGTCGGAGAAGACCGGCATCAGCTTGAAGCGGATATCGGAGACCTTGCCATCCTTCACGGCGATGTCGAGCCGCGACAGGAATTTGCCATGCGAGCCGGAGGCGACGAGCACGGTGTCGCCGACGCGGATCATCCCCGGCATCGCATCATGGGTGTGGGCGGTCAGGATGATGTCGAGGCCCTTGACCCGCGAAGCCAGCTTCTTGTCGACGTCGAAGCCGTCATGGGAGAGCAGCACGACGATGGCAGCGCCCTCGGCGCGGGCTTCCTCGACCTGCTTCTGGATTTCCTCCTCGCGGATGCCGAACTCCCAGTCCGGGAACATCCAGCGCGGATTGGCGATCGCGGTCCGGGGCAGGGCCTGGCCGATCACGGCGATCTTGACGCCGCCCCTCTCGAAGACCTTGCGCGGCGGGAAGACCGGCTCGTTCCATTCCTTGTCGCGGATGTTCTGGGCGAGGAAGGCGAAGGAGGCGCTCTCGGCGATCTCCTTGACGCGCTCGGCCCCGAGCGTGAACTCCCAATGGCCGACCATGGCGTCGGTCTTCAGCGCCGACATCACCTCGACCATGTCCTGGCCCTTGCTCTGAAGCGAGCTCCAGCTGCCCTGCCAGGTGTCGCCGCCGTCGAGCAGCAGAACCTTGTCGTCGCCGCGCTCGGCCCGGATCGCCTTGGCGAGCGTCGCGACGCGGTCGAGCCCGCCCATCCGGCCATAGGTCTTGGCCAGGCTGGTGAAATCATCGGAGGTCAGTGCGAAGGCGTCGGCCGAGCCGGCGGCGATCTTGAAATGCGCGCGGAACTCGGCGTCGACGAGATGCGGAGGCTGGCCCTTGGCCGGGCCGACGCCGAGATTGACCGAGGGCTCGCGGAAATGCAGCGGCATCAGCTGCGCATGGATGTCGGTGACATAAAGAAGCGTCACCGTGCCCAGCGGGTCGAAGCGCAGGATATCGGCCTGGGAGAGCTTCTGCTGCGCGGCTGCCCGGCCGAGCGGGCCGAGGCCGGAGGCCGTGGCAATCGCCGCCGCGGCCGCCGTCGCCTGAAGGAATTCGCGTCTCGAGATCATGACTCATCCTTTGGATGCGCGCACATCGCGATCCATGGGCTCTTCAAGTGGCGCTTGGGCCGTCATTGCGAGGAGCGAGGCGACGAAGCAGTCCAGGAGCGGCAGAGCTCTGAGAGACTGGATTGCTTCGCTAGCGCTCGCAATGACGAGAGGGCTCAGCCGACCGTGATCTTGTTCTTGGCGGTGTATTCGGAGCCGTCATCATCCTTCCAGGTGAAGGTGAACTCGCCGGATTCCGTCGCTTTGAAGAAGAAGGACTGATAGGGATTGGCGGAAATTGCCGGCTGCCAGTCGGCCGAGAAGACCGGCTTGCCGTTGAAGCTCGCGCTGAACTTGTTCAGGATCTTGCGCGGGATCGTCTTGCCCTGCGAATCCTTGCGCTGGCCCGATTCCATCTCGTGCGAAATCAGGGTCTTGATCTCGATCAGCTCGCCGGCGGCGGCCTTGGCCGGCACGCGCACGCGCGGGGTGGGCTTGGTGGTCATGGGAGCATCCTCACCTTGAAGCGTCGTTGTTCTCGTTGAAGCGGCGGCGAAATCAGCCGCCGCAGCCGCCGATCGTGACCTTGATGTTGGCCTTGGCCATGTGCAGCGAGCCGTTCGACATCTCGGCGACGCAGATGATGTTCTGGGTCTGGGCGAGGCGCATGCGGGTGGCGGCCGAGGCCTTGCCGCAGGCCGGCGTGAAGGTGTAGCTCACAATGCCCGGTAGCGGGTTGCCGTCGGCATAGATGTGGACGGCCTTGACGTAGTCGGCCTCGGTCATCGGGCTCTCGACCTCGACGTTCACGGGCACGACCAGGCCGTTCTCGGCGATCTCAGGCACGTCGAGCTTGATCTTGCCTTCGCCCAGCTTCTTGTCGCCATAGAGCTTCTTGATCTCGGCCTCGACGGCCTTCTCATCGGCGAAGGCGAGGCGCGAGCCCAGCAGGCTGGCGAAGGCGGCAATGGCGCCGGCCGTGATCGTGCTGCGGCGCGTAAGCCCTGAAGACATCGGGTTTCCTCCTTTGAAATGTTCTTGTTTCGCTCTTGACGGCGGGGCCGGCTCGCGATCATTCTCACGTATCGTGATATTGTTTTTTGTGAATGTAAAGCCCCTCCAAAGAGAGAGAGGCGTACAGCACGGGCCGCGAAAACGCGGTTGCCAGAGGGAACGAAAGGGCAAGGGATGAAGCTCCCCATGATCGGGGCGGCCGTGCTGGCTGCCGCCATGACAATGGCCGCAGGCCATCTGACCGCGCAGTCGCCACCGCTCGACGATAGCGAAAAGGAAATCGAGCGCTATCGCCAGATGCTGTCGGACCCGTTCTCCAATCCGGGCTTCCTGGCGGTCGACCGCGGCGAGGTGCTCTGGGCGGAGAAACGCGGCACCAAGAACGCTTCGCTGGAGGCCTGCGATCTCGGCGAGGGGCCGGGCAAGCTCGAAGGCGCCTTTGCCAAGCTGCCGCGCTATTTCGCCGATGCCGACAAGGTGATGGACACGGAGCAGCGCCTGCTCTGGTGCATGGACAAGATCCAGGGGCTCGACACCAGGGAAGTGGTGACGCGGCGCTTCTCCGGCCCGGCCCGGGCTTCCGACATGGAAGATCTCGTCGCCTTCATCGCCAACAAGTCGAGCGATATGAAGATCCAGCCGCAGCTTTCCCATGCCAAGGAAAAGGAGATGGCGGCGGTCGGCGAAGCGCTGTTCTACACCCGCGGCGGCGTCAACGATTTCTCCTGCGCCACCTGCCATGCCGAGGAAGGCAAGCGCATCCGCCTGCAGGGGCTGCCGAACCTTTCGGTGAAGGGAAAGCCCGCGCAGGAGACGATGGCTTCCTGGCCGACCTATCGCGTCTCGCAGAGCGCGCTGCGCACCATGCAGCACCGGCTCTGGGACTGCTATCGCCAGCAGCGCTGGCCGGTGCCCGGCTATGGCACCGACGCGCTGACCGCTCTCACCGTCTTCCTGCAGAAGCAGGCCGAAGGCGGCGAGATCAAGGTTCCGTCGATCAAGCGCTGAAGGGGCACGACATGATGAAGCACATCTTCGCCGGTGCCGCGCTGCTGCTTTCGGCCGGCGCGGCGCTTGCCGACGAGCGGCCGAGCCAGGCCGTGATCGACGCTTACCTTGCCGCGACCTTCGGCAAGGCGCCGCCGGAATGGCAGGCCCGGATCAAGCCGGACGAGTCGCTCGCCGTCTGCAACACGACCCGCAACAACCCGTCCTCGGCGCAGTCCGAGGCGATGTTGAAGCGCGAATCGGCGCGCGTCTCCTACCCCGCCGACGGAAAATTCCTCGGCGACTGGAAGAAGGGCTATCAGGTCGCCAATAACGGGCGCGGCGGCCAGTTCTCCGACGCGCCGAACACCGTCTCCGGCGGCAACTGCTTCGCCTGCCACCAGCTCGACCCGAAAGAGGTCAGCTTCGGCACGCTCGGTCCGAGTCTCGCCGCCTATGGCAAGGACCGGAAATACGATCCGGAGACGATCAAGGACGCCTATACCAAGATCTACAACTCGATGGCGGTGGTTCCCTGCTCGAACATGCCGCGCTTCGGCGTCAACAAGGTGCTCGACGAGCAGCAGATCAAGGATGTGATGGCCTATCTGTTCGACCCGGAATCGCCGGTGAACAAGTAGCGACAAAGGTGCAGGCGGGGGCGATCCGCTCTTGCGGCCGGGAATACGGTGAAGGCGGGTCGCATCTGCGGCCCGCCTTCTTCGTTTCGGCTCAGCCCGACTTGACCGGATTGCGCTTCAGCCAGTCGGGGAAGGGCGCGCTCTCATAGCCCTTCTCGCGGACATAACGGAACATCGCCAGGAATTGCGGTGGCTCGAGCAGGCCGGGCATGCGTGCGACTTCGCGGGCTTGTGGCTTGCGATCCTTCAGCCCGTCCGCATGTTCGGGCAGGAACTGGATCGTCGGGGTGAACCTGACCCCGTAGCGCTCGCCGAGCTGCTTCTCGCCGAGCTTGCCGCCGTCGAAATCGGTGACCTCGCGCGCGCCGATATGGTTGAGGTGCAGCACCTCGAAATTCGCCTTGATGTAGCCTTCGATGGCGGGGTCGGCGAGATGGACCTCGTGCATGCGGCGGCAGGCCGGGCAGCCCTTCAGCCCCCACATGATGGCGAGCCGCTTGCCGTTGGCGGTCGCGCCCTGCAGGTCCTCGGCGAGGTCGAGGAAGCTCTCGAGATACCAGTCGAGATGGTAGAGCCCGTCCTCGCCCAGGGTGGCGGCGGCCGCCGCCGGTTTGGCCAGCGTCGCCGCGAGGGCGGTGCCCAGCAGGATTCTGCGCGTCAGCATCAGCCTCTCTCTATCCGATCGTGCCGAGGGCCGGAAATGTCTGGAGCAGCCAGCCGGCCAGCACCGGCATGGTGCCGGTCATGAACAGCAGGCCGGTGACGACGAGGGCCGCGCCCATGGTCTTCTCGACCACCGGCATGTGGCGGCGGAACCGCGCCATCAGATTGAGGAACGGACCGGCGAACACGGCCGCGAGCAGGAAGGGCACGCCGATCCCCAGCGAATAGGCGGCGAGCAGGGTGGCGCCGCGGGCGGCGGTTCCTTCCGCCCCGGCGACCATCAGCACCGTCGCCAGCACCGGCCCGACGCAAGGGGTCCAGCCGAAGGCGAAGGCGAGGCCGACGAGATAGGCTCCGATCATGCTCGCCGGCTTGCGCTCGGTCTGGAAACGCGCCTCGCGATAGAGCAGGGGGATCCGCAGCCAGCCGAGGAAATGCAGGCCCATGATCAGGATCAGCGCGCCGGCGATGATCGAAAGCGTCTCGAAATAGGCGGTGACGACGGTGCCGATGGTCGAAGCGGTGGCGCCGAGCGCGACGAAGACGGTGGTGAAGCCGAGCACGAAGGCGCCGGCCATCATCACGATCCGGCGCGACTGGCGGGCCTCGAGCCTGCCGCTCGAACCGGACAATTCGCCGATGCCGACCCCGGCCAGGAAGCAGAGATAGGGCGGCACCAAAGGCAGCACGCAGGGGCTGAGGAAGGAGAGCAGCCCGGCCATGAAGGCACCTGCGATCGAGATGTCGAACACGCCCTGATCCTGCCTCTGGTTTATATATCTGAATACGACTATGTTAACGGGATGAATGCAACCGCCAATGTCATGCGTGCCTTGCTTGTCGCCTCTGCGCTGCTGCTGCCGGCCATGGCGGCGCGCGGTGCGGAACTCCTGATGTTCGAGCGCGCGGGCTGCGTCTGGTGCGAGCGCTGGGACCGCGAGGTCGCCCCTGGCTACGACAAGACGGCGGAGGGGCGGGCGGCACCGCTCCGGCGGATCGACCTCGGCAAGGGCGGCGCGCCTGAGCCAGGCCTCGCCAAGCCGGTGCGCTACACGCCGACCTTCGTGCTGGTTTCCGAGGGGTGCGAGATCGGCCGGATCACCGGCTATCTCAGCAACGACACGTTCTGGGGTTTGCTTGGCAAGATGCTTGCTGACATAGAAAAGTCGATAGAGCGAACGAGCGGCCTGTCCGCGACAATGGAAAAGCAATGAGCGCGATCGTTTCCAAGGCTCTCGAGACCGAGCTGCGCGACGGCGAGGAGTTCTCGCCCGAGCTCGATGTCCTGATGCGCAAGGCGCGCAAGGCGAGCGATTTCCTCAAGGCGCTCTCGCATGAGAACCGCTTGCTGCTGCTCTGCCTGCTCGCAGAACGCGAGCGCACGGTGACCGAGCTGGAGCATATCCTTTCGCTGCGTCAGCCCATGGTGTCTCAGCAATTGGCGCGGCTGCGGCTCGACCAGCTGGTGACGACGCGAAGGGATGGAAAGGCGATCTATTACAGCCTCGCCAACGACGATGTCAGGCGCGTGATCTCGGTGATCTACGACATTTTCTGTGGACCGCAGAAGCCGGCGAAAGAGGATTGACGACCGAAATGGTTCCCTCGCCTGTGCGCTGAGCCGTGGCGCCGCTCTCCCCTTGGGCTGTGACGCTGGTCGGCGTCGGGATCGGCGCCGCATGCGGCTTCACCGTGCGACGGGCGCGACTCTGCTCTTTCGGGGCGGTCGAGGATTTCTGGATCGGCGGCGATACCCGCAGGCTGCGGATATTCGGGCTGGCGCTCGCCATTGCGCTGTTTGGCACGCAGTTGATGATCTGGCGCGGTGATCTCTCGCCCGCGTTCTCGACCTATGTGCCGGGCGCGCTCGCCTGGTTCTCGATCCTCCTCGGCAGCACCTTGTTCGGTATCGGCATGGCGCTGGTCGGCACCTGCAGCTTCGGCTCGCTGATCCGGCTCGGTGCCGGCGATCTGCGCAGCCTGATCGTGATGATGGTCTTCGGCGCAGTGGCCTATGCGACGCTGCGCGGCATCCTGGCGCCGTTGCGGATCGACGTTCTGGAGCAGGTTGCGGTCGCCGTGCCGGGCTCGGTCCAGGGCGATCTGCCCTCGGTGCTGGAATGGCTGGGGCTCGGGGATCTGCGGCTCGCGCTCGGCATCGTTGCGCCGGCCTTGCTGATCGGCGCGGTCGTGATCGACCGGCGGCTGCGGCGCTCGCCACGCCTGTTGCTCGCGGGGGTGACGCTCGGGCTCGGCGTGGTCCTGGGCTGGTGGGCGACCGGAGTCGCCATCGACGAGTTCGCCCTCAACCCGCGCACGCAGAGCCTCACCTTCGTGTCGCCGGTCGGCCGCGCGCTCTATGCGGTGCTGACCACCCCGGTCGGGCTGTTCGATTTCGGCGTCGGCACGATCGTCGGCGTGATCTGCGGTTCCTTCGTCTCGGCGCTGTTCGACGCGGAGTTCCGCTGGGAGGCCTTCGACGACCATTACGAGATGCGCCGGCATCTCCTCGGCGCGGTGTTGATGGGTGGCGGCGGCGTGCTCGCCGGCGGCTGCACGATCGGGCAGGGCATCTCGGCGGGCTCGATGATGGCGTTGTCCTGGCCACTGGCGATCGGCGGCATGATGATCGGCGCCAGACTCGGTATCGCCTTCCTGATGGAAGGTTCGATCCGTAACCTCTTCATCTTCCGCCGCTGAGCGGAGCGCGTTCGGCGTCACCCTGCGGCGATATGCGCCAGCAGTGCATTCCAGGCGGCTGAAAGCTGCGGCGATCCGGCACGCCGTGCTGGCGACATACAGGGCGGAAGGCCTGAAAGCCCGGAAATCGCTGTCTTGTTTGATCGACATCATCGAACAGCGGCTCGATGGCTTGCACAATCATGGCCACGGACCAGCCATGCTGCATATCGGTCCTATTGACATTTTATAATTCAGATATATGAATATTAATATGTCATAACCATGGAGCGGGTCGATGAATGTCGGTGTCCTTGATCGCTGGGTGCGTTTCTTCGTCGGTATCGTGCTCGTCATGGCGGCCTTCGTCTCGCCGCTAGCCGAACTGGTCGCCGGCTGGGGCCAGTGGAAATACGCGCTGACGGCCTGGGGGCTGGTCATGCTGACGACGGCGCTGTTCCGCTTCTGCCCGGCCTATACGCTGCTCGGCATCCGCACCTGCCCGCACCAGTCACGCTGAGCGGCGCGGGCATAGCCGAGAACCGGTGAGGGATATCCGCATGAAACGCGAGATCGCCATCCTGTCGGCCATCGTCATGGCCGCCGCAGTCTCTTCCGCCTCGGCGCAGGCTCCGGCTGCCCCCGGCGCCGCGCCGGTGGCAGCCTCGGCCCAGGCTCAGGCCACCATCCCCAAGGCCAAGCAGACCTCTCTCGGCCTCTATATGCGGCCGCGCGAGGCGGCCGAGACGATGGGCCGGGAGGGGGCCCGCACCTTGTTCGTCGATGTGCGGACCCGGGCGGAGATGATGTTCACCGGCTGGGCACCGACGATCGACGGTCACGTCCCTTTCGTCGAGGTCACCGAGTTCTGGGACTGGGACGACAAGGAAGGGCGCTACAAGCTCGATGCCAATCCGGTCTTCAGCCGGGACGTGGAGCGGCTCCTGGCGGCCAAGGGCCTCACCAAGAACGACCGCGTCATCCTGATGTGCCGCTCCGGCGACCGTTCGGCCCGCGCCGTCGACAAGCTGGCAGAAGCCGGGTTCACCCAGGTCTACAGCCAGTATGAGGGCTTCGAGGGGGATGCTTCCCCTTACGGCCAGCGCACGGTCAACGGCTGGAAGAATGCCGGGCTGGCCTGGACCTACAAGCCCGACAAGGCGAAGTTCTACGCTGCGGGACGCTGAATTCGGGCGGCGCGCCGGCGAGACCGGCGTTGCCGCATGGTCCCGTCGCGCTCAGCCGCCGGAGACGAAGCGATAGGCGTTGCCGTCGCGCTCGACACGGCCGATGGCGCCATCGAGATGATAGCCGATTACCCGCGCCTTCTCGTTCGCGGCGCGGTCGAGCAGCCTGCGCCGGGTCGCAACCGCGAGGTCGGGGTCATGGTCGGAGGCCGGGCGCCATTCCGGATGGGCGAAGGAGGCGATCCTGTGCGTCAGCGCATCGCCGAGCACGAAGACCGGGCCGCTCGTATCCTTGAGTTCGAAGGAAACATGGCCGGGCGTATGGCCCGCCGTGTCGAAAGCGGCCACGCCCGGTGCCCATTCCGACCCGGCATCGTGCAGCTCCAGCGATTCTCCGAGCGCCTTGACGATGCGCTGCGCCCCGGCGGCGAAGGCGTGCCGATCCTCGGGCAGCTTGTCGTAGACCTTGGCGTCGGTCCAGAAGGCGACCTCGCGCCTGTCGGCATGCCAGCGGGCGTTCGGAAAGAGCGGCGTGTCGAAATCGTCGAGCGCCCCCCAGAAATGGTCGGGGTGGAGATGGGTGAAGAGCACATGGGTGACGCTGTCGGGCGCGATGCCGGCGGCTTCCAGGCTGGCGGCGAGCTTGCCGGTTCCGGGCAGGAAGTTGGCGCCCGAGCCGCAATCGAACACGACGACCTGATCGCCCTGCCTGAAGCAGGTCACGTTCAGCACGCTGACGGTCGGGCCGCTCGCCTTGGTCGCCTGGGCGATCGCGTCGAGCGGGACATCGCGCGCCAGCATCGATTGCGGCATCTCGAAGCTGCCGTCGCTGAGGATCGAGATCGCCCGCTCGCCCTGTCTGGCCGTGGCGACCACCTGGGAAACGGCGCCCGAAACGGAGCCGGCCAGCGCAGCGGCCGTGCCGCCGAGCAGGATGTCGCGACGGTTCAGCATATGACCTCCCCATGATCTTGTTAGATGTATCTTTATCTTTGAATATATCGCCTTTCCGGAGGCGGGCAAGTCGGGCTGCGGCCCTTGTCGCCGGGCGGGCGGCGTCCGGTTGGCTTCCGGCCCGCAGCCGGCCGCATTGACGTTGCTCCGGCGGCGGAAGATGGTCCGCGCCTCATCGGACGGTTGCGGCCATGGCGGCTGCGCCCTGGAGGCGGAATGTCGAAGGCGACACGGGCGACGAAGGCGCTGGAGCAGGCGGGCGTCGCCTTCACCGTCCACAGCTATGATTACGATCCCGGCGCCGACAAGGTCGGCCTGCAGGCGGCGGAGGCGCTGGGCGAGCCGCCGCAGCGCGTGCTCAAGACACTGATGGCGCTGGTCGACGGTAAGCCGGTCTGCGTGATCGTGCCCTCCGATCGCGAAGTCTCGATGAAGAAGCTCGCCGCGGCCTTCGGCGGCAAGTCGGCCCAGATGATGAAGCCGCCCGAGGCCGAGCGGCTGACCGGCTACAAGGTCGGCGGAATCAGCCCTTTCGGCCAGATGCGCCGGATTGCGACCGCGCTCGAGGAGCAGGCGCTGGCGCATGAGCTGGTCTATCTCAATGGCGGCCAGCGCGGATTGCAGCTTAGGATGCGGCCGGCCGATCTGGTCACGGCGCTGAACGCCATGACGGCACCGGTGATAGCCTGAAGCAGCCGAAAGCCGCGCTGTCCCAGCCCCGTACGGGGAGGGCGGATAGCTGAGCGCCGGGCTTGAGCATGGCCCGGATGCCAAGCATAGCCAATATCTATTTGCCAGCCACGCCCGTGCCTCAAACAATCACGGGCATATCTAGAAAACCGCATAGAGGGGTAAGAACCATGAAATTCGTCGGAATGACCGCGTTGGCGAAGGTCGCCGCGGTCCTCGGCTGTTTCGCCGCCGTGCCGGCCATGGCGCAGAACAAGGTCCAGATCCGGCTCGGCCATGTGCTCGCCGAGAGCCACAGCTGGAATGTCGCGGCCAAGGGCTTCGCCGAGGACGTCGCCAAGGCGACCGAGGGTCGCGTCACCATCCAGGTCTTCCCGTCGGGTCAGCTCGGCACCGAGAAGGACGTCGTCGAAGGCCTCCAGATCGGCACCATGCAGGGCGGCGTCATCGGCAGCGGCTCCTTCCAGCCGATCGAGCCGCGCATGGGCATCGTCGAGCTTCCCTATGCCTGGCCGACCCGAGAGAAGGCCTTCGCCGCCTTCGACGGCGAGATGGGCACCGAGCTCGCCAAGCTGCTCGCGGCCAAGAACATCGTCGTGCTGTCCTGGTGGGAGAACGGCTATCGCCACATCACCACCAAGAAGGCGCCGGTCAACAAGCCGGAAGACCTGAAGGGCGTGAAGATCCGCGTGACGCCCGACAAGGTCCGGCTCGACACCTTCCGCGCCCTCGGCGCGGAGCCGGCGCCGCTGGCCTTCGGCGAGCTCTATTCGGCGCTGCAGCAGGGCGTGTTCGACGCGCAGGAGAATCCGCTCTCGATCATCGATTCCTCGTCCTTCGCCGACGTCCAGAAATACGCCGCCCTGACCGGCCATGTCTGGGGTGCCGCCTGCCTCGTCGTCAGCAAGCGCATCTGGGATCAGGTCGGCCCGGCCGACAAGGATGCCGTGCTGGCCGCCGCCGCCAAATGGCGCGACGAGCAGCGCAAGATGGTCACCGCCTCCGACCAGCAGCTGGTCGAGAAGCTGACCGCCAAGGGCATGACCGTCAACAAGGTCGATCCGACGCCGTTCATCGCCGCGGTCCAGCCGGTCTGGAAGTCGCAGGAGGCCGTTTATGGCCCGGCCCTGATGGCGCTGCTCGACAAGTACCGCAAGTAAGTCCGCAATCGCGGACCGGCAGGACGCCGCCAGGCGAAGGCCTGGCGGCGTCTCGCCTTCCGGCGATCCCATTCCCGCCGAGGAGAGGCTCTCATGACCCCCGACTCATCGCCTGCCGCGTCAAAAGGCGCGCTCGCCCGTGCGGTCGACATCGTCGACCGGCTGACGTTGGGCGTGTCCTCCCTCGGCGTCGCGCTCTTCAGCGCCGTCGTGGTCTATGTCGCCCTCGGGCGCTATGTTTTCAGCACCACGCCCTATTGGTCCGAGGAGCTGCCGCGCAGCCTGCTGATCTGGAGCGTCTTCATCGGCCTCGTGCCGGCGACGGTGCGTGCCAGCCATCTCAATGCCGGCCTCTTGCCCCTGCTGGTGCGCAATGAACGCCGGCGGCGCGGGCTGGAGCTGGTTGCCCGGCTGTTGACGGCGCTGTTCTTCGTCATCCTCGCCTATACCGGCTGGCAGCTCACCGAAGCCGGCCTCGACAGCCTGACGACCGCGCTGCAGATCCCCAATGCCGTAGTCTACGTCGCGCTGCCGATCGGAGCCGGCCTCTCGGCCATCGTTATCCTTCTGCCCCTGTTCAAGGAGCGCGCCCCGTGACGCTCGGACTTGCCCTGCTGCTCGCCAGCTTCACCGTGCTGGTGGCGCTGGACGCACCGATCGCGGTCGCGCTCGGCCTCGCCTCTGTCGTCTATCTGCTCGTATCCGATCTTGCGCCGCTGATCGTCGTGGCGCAGCGCGTCATCGCCGGCATCGATTCATTCACCTTGCTCGCGATCCCGCTCTTCCTGCTCGCCGGCCTTTTGCTGCTGCACGGCGATCTGACGCCGCGCATCATCCGGCTTTGCAGCGCCTTGGTCGGGCGCGCACGCGGCGGACTCGCCATCGTGATGGTGATGGGCTGCATGCTGTTCGGCGCGCTGTCCGGCTCCGGCGTCGCCGACGTCGTGGCGATCGGCACGATGATGCTGCCGGCGATGAAGGAGCGCGGCTACGATACCGGCTTCTCCTGCTCGCTGCTCGGCTGCGCCGGCTCGCTCGGCACGGTGATTCCGCCCAGCATCGTGCTGATCGTCTATGGCACCGCGACCAACACCTCGATCGGCGCGCTCTTCGTCGCGGCCATCATCCCCGGCATTCTGACCGGCCTCGGCCTGATGATCGTCGCCTATGTCATCGCCCGCCGGAACGACTGGCGCGGTGGCGAGGCCTTCAACTGGGGCGAGCTCTGGCTGGCGCTGAAGGATTCCGCGCTCGCTCTGCTCGGTCCGGTGATCATCATCGGCGGCATTCGCGGCGGCATCTTCACGGCGACGGAAGCCGCCGGTATCGGCGTGCTCTATGCGCTGATCGTCGGCGGGCTGATCTATCGCAAGCTCACCGTCCCGCTGGTCTGGAACCTGGTGAGGCAGACAGCGGAAAGCTCGGCCTCGATCCTGTTCGTCATCGCCTGCGCCAGCATCTTCGGCTGGATCCTGGCTGCTGAGCAGGTGCCGCAGCTGATCGTCAACGCGATCTCCTCGGCGACCAGCAGCGCCACCGTCGCGCTCCTCATGATGATGGCCGTGCTGCTGGTCCTCGGCACCTTCATGGAGACGATCGCGATCATCCTGATCCTGGCGCCCGTCTTCATCCCGATCCTGCGCGCCTATCAGATCGACCCGGTGTTCTTCGGCGTACTGCTGACGGTCAACCTCGCCATCGGCGCCAACACGCCGCCGCTCGGCATCGACCTGATGGCGGCCTGCCGGGTCGGCGGCATCCCGATGTCGGCTTCGTTCCGCTATCTGCTGCCGTTCATCGGCTCGATGGTGGCGGTGCTGCTGCTGATGGTGCTGTTCCCCGGCATCGTGCTCGGTCCGGCGCGCCTGTTCGGCCACTGAAAATATCTAGATAGTCAGGAGAGTGTGATGGCACTGCCAGCATCTGCGCGCGTCGATATCGAGCGCTATTGGGCGACCCTCGCGCGTTCGGCCGAGATCGGCCCCGGGCGGCCGGGCGGCCTCTCGCGTCTCGCGCTCGGCGATGCCGACAAGCAGATGCGCGACGAATTCGTCGGCTGGTGCCGCGAGGCCGGGCTGACGGTCCGCATCGACGGCATGGGCAATATCTTCGCCCGCCGCTCCGGCCTCGACGACAGCCTGCCGCCGGTGGTGATGGGCAGCCATCTCGACACCCAGGTCAATGGCGGGCGCTTCGACGGCATCGCCGGCGTGCTCGGCGGGCTCGAGGTTTGCCTGGCGCTCGACGCGCTCGGCCACCGCACCCGCCGGCCGCTCGAAGTGGTCAACTGGACCAATGAGGAAGGCAGCCGCTTCTCGCCGCCGATGGTCGGCTCCGGCTGCTTCGTCGGCGCCTATGGGCTCGACTGGGCGCGCGAGCGCCGCGACGATGACGGCAAGTCGATCGGCGAGGAGCTGGCGCGGATCGGCTATCTCGGCGAGATGGAAGAGAAGCCGCACGCCTTCGACGCCTATTTCGAGTTCCATATCGAGCAGGGCTATTATCTCGATCGCGACGGCATGCAGGTCGGTGTCGTCACCGGCGGCTTCCCGAGCACCGGCATGCTGGTCGAGTTCCGCGGCGAGACCGCCCATACCGGTCCCTGGCCGATGGAGCGGCGCAAAAACGCGCTGATCGCCGGCGCGCGCCTGCTGGTCGCCGTCGACGAGCTCGGCTGGGAATATGCTGGCAGCGGCGGCAAGGCGACGGCGGCACGGCTGATCGCCTGGCCGAACAAGCCCGGCATTCTCTCCGACTGGGCTCAGACCGTCTGTGACGTCCGCCATCCCGACCCGGAAACCGCGCTGGTGATGGCCGAGCGGATGCGCCGTGCGGTCGGCGAGGCGGCTGCGCGGGCAGGGTGCACTGCCGAAATCCTCGATGTCTGGAACTGGGGTGGGGCGATCTTCGCTCCGGAGCTGATCGATCAGGTGCGCAGCGCCTCGCTCGCCATGGGTTACCGGACGCAGGACATCCTCAGCCAGGCCGGGCACGACGCCTATTTCGTCGCCCGCCATGCGCCGACCACGATGATCTTCGCGCCCTGCAAGGGCGGCATCACCCACAACAACGCCGAAGACTGCGACCGGGGCGATCTCGAGCCCGGCCTCAACGTGCTGCTCCAGGCGGTGGTCGCGCGCGCCGACCGCTAGAGCCTCGGTCCGAAAGGCAGAGTCCGCTTTTCGGATGAATACGGTGCCATGAGACAGAGATGGATCGCCGTGCGTCCGGAAGGACACGCGGCGATCTGAGCGTGCTGTCGTTCCCGCCGCATGGTCATGCCGGCCTCGAGGGCTCGAGCCGGAATGCCGCGCCTCCAGAGCATTTCCGCGCTTCGCTGAACCGCGAGAAATGCTCTAGCTCTTTGTTTTATCGCATTTTCTTCACGCGAACCGGTGCCCACTTCGCTCGAAAATGTTCTAAGGGCAAGCCTCCTCAGTCGAAGGCGAGCTGTACCTTCATCGCCTTCGACTTGTCGGCGGCGAGGTCGAAGGCCTCGACGGCACGCGCGATCGGGATCGAGGCGGTGAGCAGCGGCGAGAGGTCGATCCGGCCCGACGCGATCAGCGCCACCGCCCAATCGAATTCCTCATGGAAGCGGAAGGAGCCGCGCAGCTCGAATTCCTTGGCGACGACGACGTTCATCGGCAGGGTGAAATTGCCGCCGACGCCGATCTGCACGATGACGCCACCGGGGCGGACGACGTCGAAGGCGCCGGTCAGGGCGTGCTGGTTGCCGGAGGCTTCGAACATCACGTCGAAGCTGCCCTTGTCGGCGCCGTAATCGGCCTTGAGCCGGTCCGGCTCGGCCATGACGTTGATCGCGGTGGTCGCGCCCATCTTGAGGGCGATCGGCAGCGGTCCGTCGACCACGTCGGTGACGACGATCTCGCCGGCGCCGGCGGCGCGGGCCGCGACGACGGTCAGCACGCCGATCGGCCCGGAGCCGGTGACCAGCACGCGTTTGCCGAGCAGCGGGCCGGCGCGCTTGGCGGCATGCAGGCAGACCGCGAGCGGCTCGGCGAAGGCCGCTTGCGCTGCGCCGACATGGGCGGGGAGCTTCACCGCCTGGCGCTCCTCGATGACCAGCTGCTCGCGGAAGCCGCCCTGGACGTGGGGAAAGCGCATGGCGCTGCCATAGAACAGCATGTCGAGGCAGTGCTGCTGCTGGCCGGCCTGGCAATAGCGGCAGCGCCCGCAGGAGCGGCTCGGATTGACCGCGACGAGATCGCCCGGAGCGACGCGCGAGACCTCGGCGCCGACCGCCTCGACGATGCCGGCGATCTCGTGGCCGAGGATCATCGGCTCGCGCACGCGGATCGTGCCGAAGCCGCCATGCAGGTAGTAATGCAGGTCGGAGCCGCAGATGCCGCCGGCCTTGACGCGGACGCGGACGTCGAGCGGGCCGAGGTCGGGAGTGGCTGTCTCCTCGACACGGAGATCCTTCTCGGCATGGATGACGACGGCGCGCATGGAAGCTCTCCCTGTGGGACCAACGGCTATGCGGTCCCGGCGATTGTCTAATCGTTTTAAAACGCTTACCCAAGCCGGGACGAGGTGCCAAGCTACGAGACCGGGAGGATAGGATGTCGCTCAATCTGTTCAAGCTCGATGGGCGTATCGCCCTGGTCACGGGCTCCGGCCAGGGCATCGGCCTCGCCATGGCCGAGGGCTTGGCGGCGGCCGGAGCGCATGTCGTCCTGAACGGACGCGACAAGACGAAGCTCGAAGCGGCGCAGGGCGCGATCGCCGCCGCCGGGCACAAGGTTTCCATCGCCCCCTTCGACGTCACCGACCAGAAGGCGGTCGAGGCTGGCGTCGCGGCGATCGAGGCCGAAATCGGGCCGATCGGCATCCTGATCAACAATGCCGGCACGCAGAAGCGCGGCGCCTTCGTCGACTTCCCGGCAGAGGACTGGCATTTCCTCGTCGCCACCAACCTGCATTCGGTATTCTACGTCACCCAGGCGGTGGCGAAGCGCATGGCGCCACGCAATCGCGGCAAGATCGTCAGCATCGGCTCGGTGATGAGCAAGCTCGGCCGGCCGACCATCGTGCCCTATACCGCGACCAAGGGCGCGGTCGCGCTGATGACGCAGGGCCTCGCCGCCGAGCTCGGCAAGCACAACATCCAGGTCAACGCGATCGGCCCGGGCTATATCGTCACCGAGCTCAACAAGGCCCTGATTGCCGACGAGACCTTCTCGAACTGGGTCAAGAGCCGCACGCCGGTCGGGCGCTGGGGCGAGACCAGGGAGCTGATCGGCGCGGCGATCTTCCTGTCCTCGGAAGCCTCGGATTATGTCAGCGGCCATCTGCTGATGGTCGATGGCGGCCTGACCAGCGTGGTGTGAGCGGGCGCAGCAGCGCCGTCAGCGCCGCGCAGCCACATAGGGCACGAGCTCCGTCAGCGCCGAAATGGTGAGATCGGCGGGCTCGCCGAGCTGTTCGGGCTGCATGCGCAGCGCCTTGAACATCGCCGCCGGGCCGATCGCGCCGCTCGTGAGTTCGGCGCGCAGCGCGGCGGGCGTGATCCGCTCGATGCGGGCGACGGTGAGGCCATAGGCCTTGGCGCCGGCGATGTCGAAGCCGTTGGAGGAGACGAACAGAATCTCCTCTCGGGAGAGGTCGAGCCTGTCCTCGACGAGGCGGTAGCCGCGCGGATCGGGCTTGTAGGCCCTGATCTCGTCGACGCTGATCACCGTCTCAAGCAGGCCGTCGATCCCCGCCTGCCTGGTAAGGTTGGTCAGCATGGACGGGCTGCCATTGGAGAAGATGGCGAGCCGTGTCGGCGCGAGGCCTTTCAGCGCGTCCAGCGCTTCCGGGTAGAGGGCGAGCGCGTCATAGGCGGCGGCGATGCGGGCGATGAGCTCGGGCGTCGCTTCGAGCCCGAGCGTCTTCAGCGTGAAGTCGAGCGAGGCCCGGGTGACGCTCCAGAAATCCTCGTAGCGGCCCATCAGCGAGCGCAGCCAGGTGTATTCGAGCTGCTTCAGCCGCCAGATCTGCGTGATCGTGCCGCCATGGCCGGGAAAGGCCGCCTCGGTCAGTCCGGCGACGGACTGCACGTCGAAGAGCGTGCCATAGGCATCGAACACCACTGCCTTGATCGTCATACGCGCTCTCCTGCCTCCGCTTGCGCCACCTTAGCGCTCGCCTTGGCCGCGCGGAGCGTGATATCCGCACAAACACCTTTTCGCAGATGCACAGGTTGCCAAGATGTCCAGCCGTCCCGTCATGCTGATGATCCTCGATGGCTGGGGCTGGCGCGACGACGCGAACAACAACGCGGTTCGTCTGGCGAATACGCCGAATTTCGACCGGTTCTGGACGTCCTCGCCGCATGCCTTCCTGCGCACCAGCGGGCTCGATGTCGGCCTGCCAGAGGGCCAGATGGGTAATTCCGAGGTCGGCCATCTCAATCTCGGCGCCGGGCGCGTCGTGATGCAGGACCTGCCGCGCATCAACCAGGCGATCACCGACGGCACGCTGAAGCAGGCGCTCGCGGCGAGCGGCCTGATCGCGAAGCTGAAGGCGAGCGGCGGCACCTGCCATCTCATCGGCCTGGTCTCGCCCGGCGGTGTGCATGCCCATCAGGACCATGCCGTGGCGCTGGCGAAGCTGCTGGTCGAGGCCGGCATTCCGGCCGTGATCCATGTCTTCACCGATGGCCGCGATACGCCGCCGCGCTCGGCCGGCGACTATGTCGCGGCGCTTCAGGCGGCCCTGCCGGAGCAGGTCAAGGTCGCGACCCTGTCCGGGCGCTATTACGCCATGGACCGCGACAACCGCTGGGAGCGGGTCGAACTCGCCTGGAAGGCGATGGCGCTCGGCGAGGGCGAACAGATGCCCGGCGCGGCCGCGGCGATCGAGGCGGCCTATGCCGCCAATGTCAGCGACGAATTCATCAAGCCGGCGGTGATCGCGGGATTCGGCGGCATGAAGGATGGCGACGGGCTGCTCAGCTTCAATTTCCGGGCCGACCGCATCCGCGAAATTCTCGCGCCGCTGCTCTTCGCCGAGTTCAGCGGATTCCCGCGGCCGAAGGCGCCGAAGCTCGTCGCTGCGGTCGGCATGACCTCCTACAGTTCCGAGCTCGATCCGCTGATGCCGGCGCTGTTTTCCCCGCAGAGCCTGGCGAACGGGCTCGGCGAGACCGTCGCCAGGGCGGGGCTGAAGCAGATCCGCTTCGCCGAGACCGAGAAGTACCCGCACGTCACCTATTTCTTCAATGGCGGGCGCGAGGAACCCTATGAAGGCGAGGCGCGCAGCATGACGCCGTCGCCCAAGGTCGCGACCTATGACCTCCAGCCGGAGATGTCGGCGCCGGAGCTGACGGAGAAGGTCGTCGCCGCCATCGAGAGCGGGACCTATGACCTGTTCGTGCTGAACTTCGCCAATCCCGACATGGTCGGCCATACCGGCGTGCTCTCGGCCGCGGTCAAGGCGGTCGAGACCGTCGATGCCGGCCTCGGCAAGATCGCAGACGCGATCCTCGCCAAGGGCGGCGCGCTCTTCGTGACGGCTGACCACGGCAATTGCGAGCTGATGGTCGATCCGGTGACCGGCAATCCGCATACCGCCCACACCACCTTCCCGGTGCCGGCGATGGTGATCGGCAGCGGTGCCAAGGCGCTGGCCGAGGGGCGCCTCGCCGATGTCGCGCCGACGCTGCTCGCCTTGCTCGGACTGAAGCAGCCGGCAGAGATGACGGGTTCGTCGCTGCTGCGCTGAAGGCCTGGATCGCCGCGCCTCCGTTCGGACGCGGTCACGGTGATCTATCTCAGTGTTATCGCATCGGAGTTTTCCGAAAAGTGGAGTCCACATTTTCGGTCCGATGCTATGGCGCGGCTTTCTGGAGTCAGCCGGGAGCACCGGCCGCCGCATCAGGGCGGCCGCCCTGATCCTGGAAGAATGAAGCCTGGGCAGCGAGGGCGCGGCTTGCGGCGCGCAGCGATTCCGCCTCGCCGCGCCCTGCCTCGTCGAGGCGGCTCGCGAGTTCGTCCAGGGCCTGCACCGCTCTGCCGGGCTGCTCTGCCGCATTGGCGATGCGCGCCAGCGCCAGCCTGATCGCGTGCGCGGTGGCCGGGGCGAGGTCGGTTTCCGCCAGCATGGCGCGCAGGCGCAGCACCGCCATGCCGACCGCGAACACGGCGATGCCGCCATCCTCCTGCGTGCCCGCCCGCTCGCCCGCCTGTTGCGACAGGCGCACCAGCCGCAGCAGCCGGTGATTGAGCCGGGCCCGCCAGGTCGCGGCGCGCAGCGCCGCCTCGGGCGCGCTGCAGAGATCCTGCAACTCCCTCAGCATCATGCCGGCGAGCACCTGCAGGCGCTGGCGTGCATCGGTCGGGAAGATGGTGCGGAAGGCGATCAGGGTCAGGAGCGGCGCCGACACGACGGCGAGCGCGGTGAAGACGGTGCCGGCGAGGTCCCCCTTGAGCGGCAAGGCGGGCTGCGACAGCAGCAGCAGGGCCATGCAGTAGTCGATCGAGCCGAGCATCGTGCGGCGATGGGCCATCGGCAGGGCGCCGAGCATGATGAAGGGCATCAGCATCAGGACGAGCTCGAGCTCGCTCGTCGCATGCGGCCAGACCAGCCAGCGGCAGGCGAGCGCTGCGAGGGCGCCGCAGGCCTGGCCGACCAGCACCTTGCGCATGATCAGCGCCGGATTCTCCCAGGTCGAGAACAGCGTCACCATCACCGAAGTTCCGAGCAGCAGCAACGCGCCGGCCTGCCAGCCGGTGACCACCCAGAGCGTGCCCAGCCCCAGCATGATGCCGCCGGCGCGCAGGGCGGCCTGCCGGGCGCCGACCCAGTCGCGATGCAGGATGACCGGATGCTCGATGCGCGCCGGCCGGATTTCGCCGTCGCTGACGCCGATCCGCTCCTTCGCGGCGGCCTCCAGGCGCAGGATCGCATCCCGCAGGGGCGGGTGCTCGCTCGCGAGATCGGCCGCCTGTTCGAGCAGGGGCAGAATCTCGGTAACCGGGGCCGCGCCTTCCAGGGCGCCGGCCGCCTGTTCGAGCAGTTTTCCGACCGGCTCGGCTCGCAGCGTTTCCGGTGCGGTCCTGAGCCAGACAAGGGCCGAGACCAGCGCCGAGATCAGGCTGCGTATGCTGCGGGCCGAGCGGCGCGAGCGGAGCGAGCCGGCGCCGTGAGGTTCGAGCGCTTCGTCGAGCAAGGCGAGCTGTCGCAAGGTCTGCCGCTGCTCCTCGGCGCCGGGCCGCGTCCCCGAAAGCAGGCTCGTGAGCTGCCGCAGCACGCGGATGGCCAGTTGCCGCGCTTCGCCGGCGACGGCGTCCTCGCCCTCCTTCGGTGCGAAGAGAAGCCCGACGACCAGGGCCGTCACGATCCCGGTCAGCACGGTCAGCAACCGGTCCATAGCCAGAAGGAGAACATGGTCGGGGTGGCCGATATCGAGCAGCACCACCATTGCCGCCGAGAAACCGGCGATGAGGGCGCCATAGGAGACGAAGCCGCGCAGCAGATTGCCGGCAAAGGCGCAGAGCCCGACCCAGAGCGCCAGCCCGAGCATGACCGGCAGCGGCAGGCCGCCGGAGAGCAGCATCAGGACGACGCCGACCGCCGTGCCGGCGAGCGTGCCGACGCCGCGGAAGAAGGCCTTTTCCAGGAGCATGTTGCGGGCCGGCTGGGCCGAGGCGAAGACGGTCATCGCCGACCATTGCGGGTGCTCGAGCCCGAGCGCCCAGGCGGCCAGCAGCGCGAGGCAGGCGGCGAAGCAGGTGCGCAGCGTGAAGCCGAGGCGCCCGGTGTCGAAACCGAGCCTGGCGAGGGCGGGAAGCGGGTTCATGTGAGTTTTTATCAGATCGCGCGTGCCGCGGCGTGCGGCACGGTCCGCAGCGAGGCTTCTACCATCGCAGCCAGTTTGTCATCGCATGGCGGGGAAAGTCGGATTCACATTGCCGAGCGCGGGGTCAGAAATTGTAGGCGGCTTTCAGCTTCACCAGGTGCTGGCTGAAATTGCTGATGTCGAGATCGCCGGGCTGGCCCTTGGCCTTGCCGGCGAGCTGGACATTATAGGCCGCCGAGATGGCGAGCGCCTTCGTCGCCTGCCAGTAGATGCCGGGGCCGGCGAAGGTGGCGTAGCCGAGATTGTCGCCAAGGCCGAGTTCGTTCTGACGGCGCTGATGGCGGATCTCGCCGCTGAGATAGAGCCCGTCGGCGACCTGCCAGGCGAGCGAGCCGGCGAGCGTCAGGGTCGATGAGCGCTGATTGGGGCTCGGGCCGGTCCAGGTCAGATCCTGCGAAAGGTTGAGGGCGGCATAGAGCTTGCCCCGGATGAGCGCCGTGTCGGCATAGAGGCGCAGGCCGGCGTTGTAGGTGGGGAAGGGGCCGGCACCGGTCGGGTCGGTGCGATTGAAGCTGGGATCGACGACGATGGTGAGGCCGAGGCCGTGCAGGTCGCGGCCGAGCAGGCGGTATTTCATCTCCAGGCCCGCGCCGAGCCCGCGCGCATCGGCCTTCGTGCCGGCGATGGTCGCGTCGGTGAAGCCGCCGAGCAGGTAAGGGCCGATCTCGACGCAAGGCCAGAGGCCGTAGGAGCCCTGCAATTGTAGTCCGTGCACGGACTGCCGGCCATCGCGCGCGCCGAAGCCGCCGCCATAGCTCAGGCTGGCGCCGAAGGAGCCGGGGTCGGCGACCTCCGAGCCGGTGGTGAAGCCGAAGGCGTCGATCGGGATGCTGTCGCTTTCGGTGCAGGCCGAGAGCGCAGGCGGGGCGGCCGGTGCCGGCTTCCGAGCGGGCAGGTCGGCGGCTGGTGCGGGCGCCAGGGCGGCCGAAGCGGCGAGGGCGAGGAGAGCGAGCCGGAGCGGCATGCGGCGGGCGCTTTCGAAAGGGCGGCGAACCGGGCCAGCATGCGCCCGCGCATTCGCTGCCGCGAGAGGCCGGCCGGCGCGATTGCTGCATTGCGCCGGATAGTTGCCGCTGCGCAACATCGGCTCGCGCAGGGGCGGCCTCGTGGCGGCCCCGAACTCAGGCGGTCTCGGCCAGCCCCTGCAGCCGCGCGAAAGCGACCGGAGCGATCTCCGCCAGCTCCGCGACCGGTTTCCAGGCGGCGGCATGAACCTCCTCCTCCTGCGCGACCAGCGGCAAAGCGGGGTCGGCCAGGAAGAGGTATTGCAGGTCGTGATGGATATGGGCGGGTTCGCCGCGCGAGGGCTTGCCGGGAACCTCATGGCTGTCGATGGCGAAGGGCAGGTCGCCGCTGCGATGCCAGGGGTGCAGGGAAAGTCCGGCGACGCCGGTTTCCTCCACCGCCTCGCGGGCCGCCGATTCGTGGAAGCGCGGCGCCGGCTCGTAATGCCCGCCGGGCTGGAGCCAGCGGCCGATCACGACATGGTCGATCAGCAGGATGCGGGCGTGGTCCGGCGAGAGCACGAAGGCGCTGGTGGTGACGTGCCCGGGAAAGGTGTCGCGCTCGGCGAGGGCATGACGCTCGCCGATCTGCCAGCGCAACAAGGCCAGATGCTCGCGGGGCCCGGCGATCTCGGAGCGATAGCGCGTCACCAGCGGCTCGAACCGGCCGAGAAAATCGTGGACGGACATAGGGAAACCTTAGGGCAGCGGCAGGCGGTAGCGCTCGAAGCCGCCATTCTTGGCGCCGTCATAGCCGACGATGACATCCAGTCGGTTGCCACGCTGGCCGAGGATCGTCACCGCCTCCGCCTTCAGGCCGGGGCGGGCCGGCAGGTCGCCGAGCAGCCTGGTGGCCTCGGGTTTGATCGGGTCGACCAGCAGGAGCGAATAGGCGAGCGACTGCTCGGCAGCCGGCCCGACCAGGACCAGAAGTCGGCCGTCAGGCAGGGCGGCGAGGTCACGGATGCCGCGGTCGCGGTCGGCGGGAATGGCGATCACGGTCGGCGCGACCGTCGCCGGAGCGTGGCCGGGGGCGAACAGGGCATCGACAGGCGCGCCGACCAGGAAGGCCTTGCCCGCGATCGAGGGAGCGCGCAGGCCGGCCCAGAGGATCGGGCCGGTGACGGCGACGCCTTCGAGATTCATCCCGTTCTCGTCATTGAGGGCCTTGCCGAAATAGGGCGCGGCGTCTCCGGCCTGACGCAGCATGTCGCTCAGGCGATAGGTGAGCTCGATTTTCCCGGACGGAGAGCCGGCTTCGTCGACCCGGAGCCGGGCGAGATGGAAGGCCGAAAGCCGGAACTCGCCCTTCTGACGCGAGCAGCCATGCGAGCCGGCGACATAGAAGGCTCCGGCGGAGAAGGTGACCGCCTCGCCGTCGAGTTCCGCGAATTCGCCGGCTTCCTTGCAGATGCCGTCGGGCGGCGTGCCGAGCGTGGCGCTGGAGGCCGCGTCGCCGATCAGGGGCACGGTCGCGCCGGGGGTGACGCGGTTCTCGGCGATCTGGGCGAACTGCGCGAAGGAGCCTTCGTCATTGATCACGAGGCAGCGCAGCGTGCCGGTCGCCGAGGGCATGCAGGCGAGGCCGCTGAGATCGACCGCCGTCTTGCCGGGCTTCTTGCCGGCGAAATCGCCATTGCTGCGCAGGCGCTGCTCCGGCGTGAGCGTGTTGGCGTCCGCCATGGCAGGGCTGAGCAGGGCGGTGGCGAGCAGAATGGCGAGCAGGCGAGACGGCATGGCGAATCCAGGCGGCGAATCGAGCGGGCCGGACTGGCGGACGCCCGAAATTAGCTGACCCGCAGCCTCGCCGATTGCAAGGCTGCGGGTCAGCTTAGAATGAATGCATCGCTGCGGCGAGCCGCCGAATCCGGGTCATGCTGTCGAAAAGGCCCGGTTCTCCGTGATGCGTCATTAGCGTTGCCGTGGCCGGCTTGCGGGCCGGCTGCGCTAGCCGCGCTTGCGGCTCCAGTCCTCATAGAGCCCCGCCTCGTCGACGGGGCGCAAGGGCCGCAGCGGGATGGACTGGGCCTGCGGCTCCCTGGCCATCTCGGCATAGATCTTGGCGGTGGACAGGCCGAATTCCTCACCATCCTCGTTCGAATAGGCGAAGAAGGCCGCCTTGACGCCGGTCAGGTGCATGGCGGCGAGGCACATCGGACAGGGATGGCCGCTGGCATAGATGGTCGCGCCGTCGAGGCGCGGCGTGCCGAGCTCCGCGCTCGCCTGGCGGATCGCTTCGAGCTCGGCATGGGCGGTCGGGTCGTTCGTCTCGTGGGTGCGATTGACGGCGCGGGCGAGAATCTTGCCGTCGCGCACCAGCACGGCGCCGAAGGGGCGTCCGCCCTGTCCGATATTGTCGCGGGCAAGCGCCACCGCCTCGCGCATGAAGCTCTCGTCGGACATGGGCTGCCTCCGATCATCATGGCCCGGGCCGGGGACGAGCCCGGCCCGGAGCCTTTGTCAACTTACCGGCAGGCGCCAAGATGGCGGTGCCTGTCGCGGGCTTCAGCCGAGCTTGCCATAGGCGGGGACGGTGAGGAAATCCTCGAATTCCGGCGCGAGCGAGAGCTTGGCGAAGAGTTCGATCGCCTCCGGGAAGCGGCCCTTGTCATAGGCCTCGGCGCCGAGCTCGCCGCGGACGCGCTCCATTTCCTCGGCGAGGCAGCGCTTGAACAGGTCTGCGCTGACCTTGGTGCCGCCGTCGACCTCGACGCCGTACTGGACGAACTGCCAGATCTGGGCGCGGCTGATCTCGGCCGTCGCCGCATCCTCCATCATGTTGTAGATCGGCACGGCGCCGCGCCCACGCAGCCAGGCCTCGAGATATTGCACGCCGACGCGGATGTTCTCGCGGAAGCCGGCCTCGGTGCGGCTGCCCTCGTGCACTTCGAGGAGATCCGCGCGGCCGACATTCACATCCTCGCGCTTCTTGTCGAGCTGGTTCGGCTGCGGCATCAGCCGGTCGAACACCTCCATCGCGACCGGGACGAGGTCGGGATGGGCGACCCAGGTGCCGTCATGGCCGTCGCCGGCTTCGCGCTCCTTGTCGGCCTTGACCTTGGCGAAGGCGGCGGCATTGGCTTCGGGGTTGTTCTTGACCGGGATCTGCGCCGCCATGCCGCCCATGGCGAAGGCGCCGCGGCGATGGCAGGTCTTGATCAGCAAGAGCGAATAGGCGCGCAGGAAGGCCTTGGTCATCACCACCTGAGAACGGTCGGGCAGGACGAAGGCCTTGTTGCGGGCGAGCTTCTTGATGAAGGAGAAGATGTAGTCCCAGCGGCCGCAGTTCAGGCCGGCCATGTGGTCGCGCAGCTCGTAGAGGATCTCGTCCATCTCGAAGGCGGCTGGCAGGGTCTCGATCAGCACGGTCGCCTTGATCGTGCCGGTCTTGAGGCCGAGCGCGTTCTGGGCGGCGACGAAGACGTCGTTCCAGAGCCTGGCCTCGAGATGGCTCTCGAGCTTGGGCAGGTAGAAATAGGGGCCCGAGCCCTGGGCCAGCGCCGCCTTGGCGTTGTGGAAGACATAGAGGCCGAAATCGACCAGGGACCCCGAGGCGATCTCGCCGTCGATCTCGATATGGCGCTCGGGAAGATGCCAGCCGCGCGGCCGAATGATCAGGACGGCGGGCTTGTCCTTGAGCTTGTAGGCCTTGCCGGTGGTGGCGTCGGTGAAGTCGATCTTGCCGGCCCAGCGGTCCCTGAGATTGATCTGGCCTTCGACCATGTTGGCCCAGACCGGCGAGGAGGCGTCCTCGAAATCGGCCATGAAGACCTTGGCGCCGGAATTCAGCGCGTTGACGATCATCTTGCGGTCGACGGGGCCGGTGATCTCGACACGGCGATCCAGCAGATCGGCCGGGATCGGCGCCACCTTCCAGTCGCCTTCGCGAATATGCCGGGTCTCCGCCAGGAAGTCGGGCGTCTCGCCGGCGTCGAAGCGCTTCTGGCGCTCGGCCCGCAGCGCCAGCAGGCGCTTCCTGGTTTCGTTGAAGCGGCGCTGCAGATCGGCGACGAAGGCGAGCGCCTCATGGCTCAGGATCTCGTCATAGCGCGCGGCGAGCGCACCCTTGACGACGACGCCCTTCGGCAGGGACAGACTGGGCTCGGTGGCGGACATGGCGGGCTCCTCTCGGCGGACCAATGCGTGCTGGAGGCCACTATGTCCCTGGATTATTTTATCCGGTAGGCGTCAGATTGCCGAGGATTTTTGCCGCTTTGGAAACAATAAGCCGCCGCCCTTGGAAGGGCGACGGCCGGTCCGGACGCGCGGGATGCGTTCAGAACTTGTAGGTGATGCCGGTGCCGAAGATCCAGGGATCGATCTTCACCTTGCCGCTGACGGCGCCGCCATTCACCTTGACCTTGGGCTCGAGGAAGAGCTTCTTCACGTCGAAATTGATGCCCCAATGCTTGTCGAGCATGATGTCGACGCCGGCTTGCAGGGCGAAGCCGAACGAATCCTTCAGGTTGAAGCTGGTGAAGCCGCCCTTGGCCTTCTCGTCGAAGAAGACGGTGTAGTTGATGCCCGCGCCGACATAGGGCTTGAAGGCGCCGATCGGATCGAAATGATATTGCAGCGTCAGCGTCGGCGGCAGCAGCCAGGCCGAGCCGATGCGCGCGCCCGCGAGCGCGCCGGCGCCCTTCACATTGTGCGGGGTGACGCCGAGGATGAGTTCGACCGCGAGGTTGCGGGTGAAGAAGTAGGTGATGTCGAGCTCGGGCACGACCGAGGTCGAGATCGAGACGTCGCCGCCGACGATCGGCGCGCCGCCCATCCGCAGGCTGGCCGATTCCTGCGGCATCACGACGAGGGCGCGTCCGCGGATCATCCAGGGGTTCCAGGGGTCGATGGCGGTCATCGTGGGGGCGGTCTTGCGCGAAGGCAGGTCGGCGGCGGTGGCGCCGAGCGACGTCGCGCCCAGGAGCGCGGCTGCGAGCGAGGCGAGGGCGATACGAGACGTCATCGGAGAGATTCCTGCACGGAGGGGCCGCATGAGGCGGTGCAGACCGCTTCGATCATGAGCCGGGGCGGCTGATCCTTGACCTCTGTCAAAGATCTGGATGCGGGCGGGCGAACCGCGATCGACGTGGCATTTTTGTGACGGCGGCGGCGCGAGAACCGCTCTGAGGCCGACATAGGCGGAAGGCCGGCGGCCATGGACGCCGGTCGACGACCAGAAGGATGCCCTTATGACCGCCCTCCGCCTCGGACTCTTCGCTGCCGCCCTCGCTGCCGGTTTCGTCGCCGGACCGGCCATGGCGCAGAATCGTTGCGCCGTGACCGACCCGACCGGCACGCCGCTGAACATCCGCGAGACGCCCAATGGCGACATCATCGGCCGCGTCACCAACGGCGTCGGCGTCAGGGTGGTGAATTCGAGCTTCGACGAGCGCGGCCGGCCCTGGGTGCTGATTCGTCCGCGCGGCACGAGCCAGGTCGTGGGCTGGGTCTATCGGGAGTTCGTTTCTTGTTACTGAGGTGGTCGCAGGGCGACAGGCTGACGTTACAAACGCGGGGAACCCTCTCCTGTAAGGAGAGGGCAGGGAGAGGTGTAGGCCCTGTGACCAGTTCCGCGAGCGCTAACCGCGCGATTGGGTTGAAGCTAACGACATTCCTCCGAACGCCTCACCCCTACCCCTCTCCTTACAGGAGAGGGGATCCTGCGCCCTATCCTGCCAGTTCCCCGAACCGCTTCAAAAACGCTCCCTGCGCCACTTCCGTCGGCTCGGGCTTCAGCAGGTCCAGCACCTCGCGCGGCAGCGCCTGAGGCCTGCCGAAGATGCGCAGCGCCTCGGCCCGCTCGAAGCCGGCGAGTTCGGTCGCCTCCAGGAAGGCGGCGACGTGGTCGGCTTCCTTGGTCTTGCGCTTGACCAGCGCCGGGGTCGACGCCGGCAGAGAAAAACGCAGATGGATCGCGCCGAGCAGGCGCAGCTCGACGCCCTTATAGGCATCGCCCATCACCGCCTTGAACGGTGAGATCATGTCGCCGATGACGTATTCCGGCGCATCATGCAGCAGCGCCATCAGCCGCCATTCTCGCGACCAGTCCGGGTTGAGATGGCCGGCGATCGCCTCGACCAGCAGGGAATGCTGCGCGACCGAGAAGGAATGGGCGCCGCGCGTCTGGCCGTTCCAGCGAGCGACGCGGGCAAGGCCATGGGCGATGTCCTCGATCTCGACATCGAGCGGCGAGGGGTCGAGCAGATCGAGCCGCCGGCCCGACAGCATGCGCTGCCAGGCGCGCGGGGAGGCTGGGGGCTTCGCCATGGTCAGTCGGCCGGCGCTGTTTCTGTCGATGCGATGGACTGGTGCGACGCCCTGATGTCGTCAAGGCCCGCGCGCGGCCGTCCGTCCGGCAGGAAGTTGTCGTCGCTCAGCCAGGCTTCGATGGCCTGCCGGTGCAGAGGCCATTCGTCATCCAGGATCGAATGCCAGGCGATATCGCGTGGCGCTCCCTTGACGATCGCGGCGCGGCGCCAAACGCCTTCCTGACGAAAGCCATAGCGTCCGGCGGCACGTAACGAAGCCGCATTGCTCGCAGCGCAACGCCAGACCATCCGCCGGTAGCCGAGATCATCCATGGCGTGCCGGATGAGAAGGTAGATCGTTTCGGTCGCCGCGCGGGAACGCTGCAGGCGTGGAGAGAACCAGATGCTGCCGATCTCGATGGCGGCGTCGAGAGGATAGACGTCGCAAAGGGACAACCAGCCCTCTGCACGGCCGCTGGAATGCGGCCGCACAGCCCAGAATGGCTGACCATCGCGGGACGACAGATCCGTGATCAGCGCGGACAGGGCTTCGATCGTCGCAGGCGGCCCATAGCGCAGGAACGACCAGGACGCCTCGGCATCTGCCGCCGCCTCCCACAGCTCGTGCAGATGGTCCTGTCCCAGCGGCTCGAGCGTGACGTGATACCCCTGGTGCACGCAGCGCTCGGGAAGGGGCCAGTGTCGCGCTGTCTGCGCATCGTCGGACATAGTGCTTGCCCCGCCTAGCGGCTGTCGCGCGCCAGAGCCGCGCATTCCTGCCAGCGGAAACAGCCGGTGAGGTGGTCGTTGACCATGCCGCAGGCCTGCATCACCGCGTAGACGATGGTCGGGCCGCAGAAGGTGAAGCCGGCAGCCTTGAGCTCCTTTGAGATCGCCTTCGACACGGCGGTCTCCGCCGGTACGCCCTCATGGGTCCGGAAGGCGTTCTGGATCACCCGGCCGTCGAGATGTTTCCAGAGGAAGTCGGTGAAGGGCTGCTTCTCGCTGATTTCGAGATAGGCCCGTGCATTGCGGATCGTGCCCTCGATCTTGCCGCGATGGCGGACGATGCCGGCGTCGGCGAGCAGGCGCCGGACATCGGCCTCGCCGAAGCGCGCGACCTTCTCCGGCTCGAAACCGGCGAAACCGGCGCGGAAGGCGTCACGCTTGCGCAGGATGGTGATCCAGGACAGGCCGGCCTGGAAGCCGTCGAGCATCAGCTTTTCCCAGAGCGTGCGGGAATCGTATTCTGGAACGCCCCATTCGGTGTCGTGATAGGCGAGGTAGAGCGGATCGCTCCCCGGCCAGATGCAGCGATATTTGCCGTCTGCTCCCTGGACCGCCTCGCGCCCGCCGGTGAGGTCGTTCATGCCGCCGCTCCGAATTCGGGCTCGCCGGGGAAGGGGAAGCGGATGAAGGCCGGCTTCTCAAGCGTGAAGGCGAGGCCGCCGGCATCGAGTCCGTGGCCGGCGGCGAGCGCATCCGCCACTCGGTCGAGCCGGAGCAAAGCGAGGCCGCGGCCTCCCGCGCAGGAGCCGACGCGGCCGAGCAGCTTGCCGCCGGCGCTGGCCTCGACGCCGTCCTCGGGATTCAGGCCCTCGCTGAAGACCACCGGCACGACCCGCGAGCGCGCCGTGCCGCGATGCTGCATGCGCGAGACCACTTCCTGGCCGATATAGCAGCCCTTCTTGAAGGAGACGCCGCCGAGCTGGTCGAGCAGCGCCTCATGCGGAAAAGTGTCGCCATAGACGAAGTCGCGCCCGCCATCGGGAATGCCGAGGGCGATGCGGCGGGCGTGATAATCCTCCATCGCGCCGCCCGCGATCTCCTCGACACCGTCGAGATCGGTGATCGCGCGGTCGCCGAGCTCCGGCAGGCGCGGATCGGCATAGCGCAGGCCGAGATCATCGGGCAGCCGGCCGCCATCGTCCGCGACGATGACGGCGGTGCTTTCGGTGAGGTCGTCGAGCGCCACCTTGGCGCGCAGCTTGTAGAGTTTCAGGCGCTTCATCAGATCGGCGGTCTGGAGGAGCGGGCAATCGAGCAGGAAGCCGCCGCCATCCTCCTCCGGCACGGCGACGATGAGAAAATCGCCGATGATCTTGCCCTGCGGTGTCAGCAGCGCGCCATAGCCGGCGCGCTCGCTGCCGACCTCGTCCATCTCGTTGGTGACGATGTTCTGCAGGAAGTCGCGGGCATCGTCGCCGCTGACGCGGATGACGCCGCGGTCTACCAGTCTGATCGCCGGCATGTCGAACCTTACGCTTCGTGGTGGCTGCGGCTGGGCGCCGTTCGTTGGGGATAGTTAGGTCGCTTCGGCGGCATGCTCAACCGGCCGCGTGCCGACAACCGCGATGGCGAGGCGGTTTTCCCTAGACTCCGCAGGAAACGGGCGCCTGGCGGCCGGGGCGGGGCGAGCCCGACGCACCTTCGCATATTCAGCTGACAATGGCCTGTTTCCTGCCAGAATGGGCCCGCCGACGTCATGGAGCACTCGCCATGCCGAAGCCGCCCTTCGATCAAGCGGAGCTGTTCGCCGATGCGGCACGACGGGCCGCTTCGTTCCGGGAGACCTTGCCGAACCGGCTTCAGCGGCCGCTGGCCGATTATGCCGGGATGCTGCGCCGCCTTGCGGCACCGACGCCGGAAACGGGCCTGCCGGCCGACGAAGTGATCGCGGTGCTCGACGCGCAGATGCAGCCGGGGCTTCACGCGATGGCGGGCGGGCGCTTCTTCGGCTGGGTCATCGGCGCGTCGCATCCGGTCGGCGTTGCGGCAGACTGGCTGACCAGCGCCTGGGGGCAGAATGCGGGCAACCATCAGGCCTCACCGGCGGCCGCGGCAGTTGAAACGGTCGCCGCAGGCTGGCTGCTCGACCTGCTCGGACTACCGCGGGAAGCGTCCGTCGGCTTCGTCACCGGGGCGACGGTCGCCAACTTCGTCTGCCTCGCGGCGGCGCGCAGCGAGGTGCTGCGGCGCGTCGGCTGGGATGTCGAGGCCGACGGCCTGTTCGGGGCGCCGCCGATCAAGGTGGTGATCGGCGACGATGCGCACACCACGGTGTTCTCGGCGCTGCAATTGCTGGGGCTCGGCCATGACCGCGTCGTCAGGGTCGCGACCGATCCACAGGGGCGGATCGAGGCCGAGGCCTTCGCGGTGGCGCTCAAGGCCGGCGAAGGACCGGCGATCGCGGTGCTGCAGGCCGGCCAGATCAATACCGGCGCCAGCGATCCTTTCCGCCGGCTGATTCCGTTCGCACACCGGCACGGGGCCTGGGTGCATGTCGACGGCGCCTTCGGGCTCTGGGCGCGGGCCAGCACGCAGACGGCCCAACAGGTCGATGGTGTCGATGAGGCCGATTCCTGGGCGACGGACGGGCATAAATGGCTGCAGACGCCCTATGATTGCGGCTATGCGATCATCCGCCACGGAAAGGCGCATCGCCGCGCCATGACGGCGGCGGCGAGCTATCTGCCCGAGGTCGCCGATGGCGAGCGCGACCCCAGCCATTTCGTGCCGGAGTTGTCGCGGCGGGCGCGGGGCTTCGCCAGCTGGGCGATGATCCGCCATCTCGGCCGCTCCGGCATCGCGGCGATGGTCGCCCGCCACTGCGCCTTGGCGCGCCGGATGGCCGAGCGCCTCCAGGCCGAGCCGGGTATCGCGATCGTCAATCAGGTCTGCCTGAACCAGGTCGCGGTGCGCTTCGGGAGCGATCTGCCCATGGCGGAAGGCGATGCGCTGACGCAGGCCGTGATCGCCCGCCTGCAGGCCGACGGCACCTGCTTCGCCGGCGGGGCGAAATGGCGCGGCCTCGCGATCATGCGGCTCTCGGTGATCTCCTGCGCGACCGACGATGAGGATGCCGACGCCGCGGTCGCGGCGATCCTTTGCGCCTGGCGTGCCTGCCGCGGCTGAGTTTTGCGGCGGCCCTGTCGTGCTCGCCGCCTCCAATTCGACGTGCCGACGACGGCGGTTTCCGCTGCTGCAAAAAAAATGCGCCGGGCTCTGAAAAAAATTTCGGCGGCCTGTCGATCTCGCCGCGCCTCGTTCGACGTGAAGACAGAGGGCAGGAATTCTCCTGCTCCGGACATCAGGGCAAAGCGAACCCCAAGGGCAGGAGAAGACGGATGCGCGTGATGGTTCTGGTCAAGGCCGACAAGGACAGCGAAGCCGGCGTGATGCCGAGCGAAGATATGCTCACCAGGATGGGCGCCTATAACGAGGAGCTGGTGAAGGCCGGCGTGATGCTGGCGATGGACGGGCTTCATCCGAGCGCGAAGGGGCTGCGCATGCGCTTCTCGGGCGCGGAGCGGATGATCACCGACGGCCCGTTCACCGAAACCAAGGAGCTGCTCGCCGGGTTTTGGATCTGGCAGGTCCGTTCCTTCGACGAGGCGATCGAATGGCTGAAGCGCGCGCCCTTCGACGGCGGCACCGAGATCGAGCTGCGGCCGGTCTTCGAGATGGAGGATTTCGGAGAGGTGCTGACGCCGGAACTGCGCGAGCAGGAAGAGCGGGTGCGCGCCGAGGCGGCGAAGCTCGCCAGCTGAACGAGATCCCTTTTAAAAGGACGGCTGTGGCGCAGCGCGGCCGATCCATCGTCCACTTAAGGAGAAGTCCGATGCGTTTCATGATTCTGGTCAAGGCGACCAAGGACAGCGAAGCCGGCGCGCCGCCGAGCCAGGAACTGCTCGAAGCGATGATGGCCTATAATGAGGAGTTGGTGAAAGCCGGCATCATGAAGGGCGGCGATGGCCTGCAGCCGAGCGCCAAGGGCGTGCGCGTGCAGTTCGACGGGGCAAAGCGCGCGGTCGTCGACGGCCCCTTGGCCGAGACCAAGGAGCTCGTCGCTGGCTACTGGCTCTGGGAATGCGCCTCGCTCGACGAGGCGATCGCCTGGGTCAAGCGCTGCCCCAATCCGATGCCCGGCCCTTCCGAGATCGAGATCCGTCCGCTCTACGACCTCGCCGATTTCGGCGAGATCGTCACGCCGCAGACCGAGGCGACCTGGCAGCGGCTCAAGAGCGAGATCGGCGATTAGAGGCGTTAAGCCGCCCGGCGGCCGCCGTGGCCCGGGCGGCTTGCCAGCCGGCGATCCTGGTGCTGTCTATCGCAGCCGATGTCGGCGAGCGATACACACCGCACTATCGAGACGGTCTTCAGGATCGAGACTCCCAAGCTGATCGCTGGGCTGGCGCGCGTCACCCGCGATGTCAGCCGGGCGGAGGAGCTGGCGCAGGACGCGCTCGTCGCGGCGCTGCAGCAATGGCCGGGCGAGGGCGTGCCGCGCAATCCCGGCGCCTGGCTGATGCAGGCCGCCAGGCACCGCGCCCTCGATTGGCTGCGCCGCGACAAGATGCTGAAGCGCAAGCACGAGGAGATCGGCCGCGATCTCGACGAGGAGGCCGATCCGATCGCCGAGATCGAGGAGGCGCTCGACGACGAGGTCGGCGACGACCTGCTCAGGCTGATCTTCACCGCCTGCCATCCGGTGCTCGCGATCGAGGCGCGACTCGCGCTGACGCTGCGCCTGATCGGCGGCCTGACCACCGAGGAGATCGCCCGCGCATTCCTGGTGCCGGAACCGACCATGGCGCAGCGCCTGGTGAGGGCGAAGAAGGCGCTGGCCGAGGCGAATGTGCCTTATGAGGTGCCGCATGGGCCGGAGCTCGCAGAGCGGCTCGGCTCGGTGCTGGAAGTCGTCTACCTGATCTTCAACGAGGGCTATGCCGCGACCACCGGCGAGGATTGGGTGCGTCCGGGGCTATGCGAGGAGGCGATGCGGCTCGGCCGCATCCTGGCGGGGCTCGCACCGCGGGAGCCCGAGGTGCACGGCCTCGTCGCCCTGATGGAACTACAGGCCTCGCGCCTGCGTGCCCGAATCGGCCAGGACGGCCAGCCCGTGCTGCTGCTCGACCAGAACCGGGCGCTCTGGGACCATCTGCTGATCAGTCACGGCCTCAAGGCGCTGGAGACGGCGCGGGGGCTGGCGCCGTCGCCGGGGCCTTACGTCCTGCAGGCCGAGCTAGCCGCCTGCCATGCCCGGGCCGGTAAGGCGGAGGAGACCGACTGGGCGCGGATCGCTGCGCTCTATGGCGCGCTCGGCGCGCTGACGCCCTCGCCGGTGATCGAGCTCAACCGGGCCGTGGCGGTCGCGATGGCGGAAGGGCCGGCCGCCGGGCTCGCGCTCGTCGATGCGCTGGCCGCGGCACCGGCGCTGAAGAACTACCATCTGCTGCCGAGCGTGCGGGCCGATCTCCTGGCCAAGCTCGGCCGCCATGGCGAGGCGCAGGCCGAGTTCAGCCGCGCTGCCGGCATGACCAGGAACCGGCGCGAGCGCGATCTGCTGCTGGGCCGGGCGGAGACGGCGCGAAAGGCGGCCGGCTGAAGGTCCTGCCGTCATTCACGGGCGCAGCGAAGCGCGGACCCGAGAAATTCATGACGAGAAGCACAGGCCGGAGCCTCTTCCGGCCTGAGATGCCCCGGGGCAAGCCCGAGCATGACGTCCTGTATTAGTGGCGCGTGCCGGTGGTGAAGATGCCGGTGCGAAGCTTCTCGGGCAGGGCCTGGGCGAAGACCGCCGTCGCTTCCTCGCCATAGGTCTCGACCAGCGTGCGCATCGCCGCGAACAGCGCGGCATGGGCGAGGGCATCGGAATCGAGCCCGTCCTGCCGGCCCTCGGCGAAGGCATCCTCGATATAGCAATAAGCGACGCGGCGGGCGTCGCTCACATCTTCGGCGAGCAGCGGATCGAGCGGCAGATCGTCGGAGAGAACGGACATGAAGTCTTCAAAACCCGGCAGGCGTCAACGGGGTGCATTCCCGATCCGGTGCGCGAGAGAACGCATCCGTCTCGAAGCAGTGATGCCATAGTTTATAGGCGGGGGCGGCGGGGGGCGCCATCATGGTCTTTAAGAAAGGTTAATTCCCTGGGGAGAGTTTTGGCGAATTGCGACGATTGAACGCGGCTTATCCGCCGAAGCGCCCGGCCAGGGCCCGTGCCAGCTTCTCGCCTTCGCCGGCGAGCCGGCTCGATGCCTCCTGGCTGCCCTCGCCGCAGACCCGATGCGTCGCGGAATAGGCCCGAAAACCGCGGTTATAGGCGCTCGCCAGCCGCTCGCGTCGCTGCGGGCTGCGACCCTCCGATTCGAGCAGCGCCGCCATACGCTCGCGCCAGTCCTGCGCCTCGCGGGCGCCGCACAGGGTCCGCAGATAGGCGAGCGAGCCCATGATCTCGGCGAGCTTGAGCAATTGCGGCTCGTAGGGCGGGGGCGGCGCCTCGGGCTCCGGCGCTGGCGCTTCCTGGCGCTGCGGGGCGGGCGGCGACTGTCGCGGCTGACCCAGAGCCGGCCCGCTGGCGAGGAGCGCGCAGAGCAGGGTCGAGCCGAGGCGCCGCACCGTCATGGGCCGCCGGTCTCTCTCGAGAAGATCGCGGCGGCGCGGCGCAGCACGTCGCCGAGCTCGCGCGTCGTCGGAATGCCGCCGAGCCGCAGCGGATCGGCCCACATCACCGCGCCGGCTTCCGGCCCTGGCTTCGGCTCGCCTTCGAGCCATTCGCCGACGAAGGAGGCGACGACGAAGTGATGCGTAACCACCCCTTCCGGATCGCGCCCCATGATCTCGACATGGCGGTTGAAGCCGATGATCCGGGCGCTGACGCCGACCTCTTCCGCCAGCTCGCGCAAAGCGGCCGCCTCGAGGTTCTCGCCGAGCTCGACCTTGCCGCCGGGCAGCGACCAGAGCTGGTCGGCCGGAGGCTTGGTGCGGGTCGCGAGCAGCACCTTGCCGTCACGGAAGACGGCGACCGAGGCGGCCAGCACCGGCCGCACCGGCTGCCTGCCGGTCGCCGGGAAGGGGATGACGCGGCCGCCCTGCGCGCTCAAACGTGCTGCCCGCCATTGATGTGCAGCTCGGCGCCGGTGACATAGCTCGAGGCGTCGGTGCAGAGGAAATAGATCGCCTTGGCGACCTCCTCGGTTTTGCCGAGCCGCTGCATTGGCAGCTTCTCGACGATCTTGTCGGTGCCGGGCGAGAGAATCGCGGTGTCGATCTCGCCGGGCGAGATCGCGTTGACGCGGATGCCGAGCGGGCCGAAATCGGCGGCCATTTCGCGGGTCAGGCTGGCGAGCGCCGCCTTCGAGGTGGCGTAGGCCGCGCCGGCGAAGGGGTGGACGCGCGAGCCGGCGATCGAGGTGACGTTGACGATCGTGCCCTTGGCCGCCTTCAGCTCGTCGAGCAGGCCGCGCGCCAGCATGATCGGCGCGAAGAAATTGACCTGGAAGACCTTGTGCCAGTCGTTGAACGAGGTCGTCGCGGCGCCGAGGCGCGCGCCGCCCTGTCCC
Source organism: Allobosea sp. (assembly GCF_017308075.1). Lineage (GTDB taxonomy): Bacteria > Pseudomonadota > Alphaproteobacteria > Rhizobiales > Beijerinckiaceae > Allobosea. The sequence goes on along the minus strand of NZ_JAFKFX010000030.1, from coordinate 140,578 downwards.
TTCGGCGAGATGCCGGCATTGTTGACCAGCGCATGAAGCTTGCCGCCTTCGGCGGCGAGACGCTTCTTGATTTCGGCGATGCCGCGCATCGTGTCCTCGGGGTCGCCGAGGTCGATCTGGACATGGTCGTCGGCGCCGGAGGGCCAGGGGCATTTCTCCGAGAAGGCCTGGCGCGAGCAGGACAGGATGCGCCAGCCCGCCATGGCGAACTGCATGACGGTGGCGTGGCCGATGCCGCGGCTGGCACCGGTCAGCAGCATGACCGGGCGCTTGCCCGGCTCGGTCTTCGGAAAGTCGAATTTGGGCATGGCCATGGAACGAGACTTCCCTCAGGGATAGAGCCGGGTCTTCGTCCAGGCCTCGCCTGGCGAGGCGCGGCGGAAGACGATGCGGTCATGCAAGCGGAAGGCGCCGTCGCGCCAGAATTCCATATAGATCGGCGCGATCCGGAAGCCGGTCCAGTGCGGCGGACGCGGAATCTCGCCGACCCCGAACTTCAGCGCATGGGCGGCGACCGCCTTTTCAAGAGCAAACCTGCTCTCCAGAGGCCGCGACTGCTGCGAGGCCCAGGCGCCGATCCGGCTGTCGCGCGGGCGCGATTGGAAATAGGCATCGGCCTCGGCATCGCCGACCACCGAGACCGGACCACGGATCCGGATCTGGCGGCGCAGGCTCTTCCAGTGGAACAGCACCGCGGCCTTGCTCTGGCCGAGCAGTTCCTCGCCCTTCTGGCTCTGCGTGTTGGTGTAGAAGACGAACCCGTCCGGGCCGCGCCCGTTCAGCAGGACCATGCGGCAATTTGGCAGACCGTCGGCGTCGACGGTCGCCAGCGCCATGGCGTTGGGGTCGTTCGGCTCGGAGGTTTTGGCCTCCTCGAACCAGCTCTCGAACAGGGCGAAGGGCTCGCTGGCCTCGGTGAAGTCACCGCTCGTTAACGCATTCACGTGCTTAATCCTCGGAGGTTTCAGGAAGCGTCGGGCGAGCGCGATCCGTAATGCGGTTTGAGTTGCGAGACATATATAGACCCGTGCGGCGTGCGGGCCAGAGCCCCTGTGAGCGCAGCCCGGTTGCGCGCCGGGCATCCTTGGCCGGCGCGCTGCTGCTGGCGCTGGCCTCGGCCGGCTGCTCGATGTCCTTTCCGATCCTCGGGCTGTCGAGCAAGGCCGAGGACGAGGTCGCCATGACGACCTCTTCGGTGCTGCCGGCGCGTGGCGGGCCGGAGCGCGGCCCGCTGGTCGCGCTGGCGCCCGATCTCGGCCCGGAGGACTGGCGGCGGGCCGAAGGGGCGATGGCGCTGGCGCTCGACCCGCAGGGCAATGGTGCGCCGGTCTCCTGGGACAATGCCCAGAGCGGCATGAAGGGCACCTTCACGCCGGTCGGTGGCCCCTTCCTCAAGGAAGACGAGATCTGCCGCGCCTTCCTTGCCTCGATGGCGCTGCAGAGCGGTCCGGTCAGGCTGCAGGGCACGGCCTGCCGACCTTCCGGTGGGGAATGGGCGGTCAAGGACGCCAAGACCTGGAAAGGCACGGCCTGAGCGCAGTCCCCCTGTTGCCAACGCGCCACAGTCACCCCATCTAGGAAGCGCTTCCGGCGTGCTGGGAGACTCAATTCATCAGGGGTGCATGTATGCGTGATCCGTATCAGGTTCTGGGCGTGGCGAAATCGGCGAGCGATGCCGAGATCAAGAAGGCGTATCGCCGCCGCGCCAAGGACCTGCACCCCGACCGTAACCAGAACGATCCCAAGGCGCAGGATCGTTTCGCCGAGCTGAACGGCGCCTATGAGATTCTCGGCGACGAGGCTAAGCGCAAGCAGTTCGACCGCGGCGAGATCGATGCCGAGGGCAAGCCGAAATTCTCCGGCTTCGAAGGCATGGGCGCCGGCCGCGGCGGCGGGCGCCAGGGAGGCTTCGAGTATCATTTCGGTCAGGGCGGCTCGCCCTTCGGCCAGGGTGGGGATGCCGGCTTCGACCCGGCGGACATCTTCGGCTCGCTGTTCGGCGATGCCGCGCGTCGCGGCGGTCGTGGCCGCGCGAGCCCGCCGCCGAAGCCGCCGGAGCAGAGTTTCACGCTCGAGGTCGCGCTGGCCGATGCGGTGAAGGGAGCGACGCGCCGGGTCAAGCTGCCGGGCGGCCGGGAGGTCGAGGTGACGATCCCCGAAGGCGTCGCCGACGGCAAGGTGATGCGCCTGCGCGGGCTAGGCCAGCCGCATCCGCTCACCGGTGAGAGCGGCGACGTCCTGATGACGATCAAGGTCAGGCCCGACCCGCGCTTCACCATAGACGGGCATGATCTGCGCAGCCGCGTCGCCGTGCCGCTCGCCACGGCGGTGCTCGGCGGACCGATCCATGTGCCGACCCTGTCCGGAACGGTCGAGATGAAGGTACCGCCGATGACCGGCACGACACGGCAGTTCCGCCTGCGCGGCAAGGGCCTGCCGACCGAGAAGAAGGGCGAGTTCGGCGACCTCTTCGTCGCGCTCGACATCGAGATGCCGGCGGAGGATGCCGAGCTGACGGCGCTGATGAAGGCGCGGGCTGGCTGACCGGATTGCGCCGGGCGAAACCCTCACGCCAGCAGTCGCGATAGGACGGGGGACCGGGCGGCATGGCCGGCCGGTATCCTGCTCCGGCCGAATCCGTCTCTTATCCAAAGCGTTGGAACCGGCCCGCAGCGAAAAGCGGTTCCCAGTTCTCACCGCCTGCTCTAAGAGACCCTCCGGTTCGTCCAGTTTGAAGGTCCGAGATGGCTGATTCCAGCAGCGTCGCCCCCACCGCCAACCTGCTCAAGGGCAAACGCGGCCTCGTCATGGGCGTCGCCAACAACCGTTCGATCGCCTGGGGCATTGCCAAGGCGGCCGCCGATGCCGGCGCCGAGCTCGCCTTCACCTATCAGGGCGATGCGCTGAAGAAGCGTGTCGAGCCGCTGGCGAAGGAGCTTGGCGGCCATGTCGTCGGCCATTGCGACGTCACCGACGGCGCGACGATCGACGCGGTCTTCGCCGAGGTCGAGAAGCTCTGGGGCAAGCTCGACTTCGTCGTGCACTGCATCGCCTTCTCCGACAAGGACGAGCTGACCGGCCGCTATGTCGAGACCAGCGAGGCGAATTTCACCAAGTCCTTGCTGATCTCCTGCTATTCCTTCACTGCGATCACGCAGCGTGCCGAGAAGCTGATGAGCGATGGCGGCTCGCTGCTGACGCTGACCTATTACGGCGCCGAGAAGTGGATGCCGCATTACAACGTCATGGGCGTCGCCAAGGCGGCGCTGGAATCGAGCGTGCAATATCTCGCCGCCGATCTCGGCCCTTCCAAGATCCGCGTCAACGCGATCTCGGCCGGACCGATCAAGACGCTGGCCGCCTCCGGCATCGGCGATTTCCGCTACATCCTGAAGTGGAACGAGTACAACTCGCCGCTGCGCCGCACCGTGACGATCGAGGAGGTCGGCGAGACCGCGGTCTTCCTCGTCTCCGACATGTCGCGCGGCATCACCGGCGAGATCATGCATGTCGACGCCGGCTATCATGTCGTCGGCATGAAGGTGCCGACCGCGCCGGACATCTCGCTCGACAAGGGCGAGTGAGCCGGGCCAGTTCGGCCTCTCTGCCGTTTTCCAGGAAACATTGCGTCATCCCGAGGCTGCGCATGCGCTGGCCCGGATGACGGTCGCGGTCACGCGGATCTAGCGGGCAAGCGCAGCCTGCAATCGCAGTGTTCCGGCCTCGTCCTGGCCGATATCGTCGTCGCCGAGCGCGGCCAGCAAGTCCGGGACGCTGCGTCCGGCAATCCGCATTCCCGGCGCGATCTCGGCGAGCGGCGCCAGCACGAAGGCGCGTTCGGCGATGCGCGGATGCGGGACCTGCAGGCCGGGCCGGTCGATCGTCTGGCCGCCATAGGTCAGGATGTCGATGTCGAGCGTGCGCGGCCCCCAGCGCTCGCCACGTTCGCGACCGCTCTCGCGCTCGATGGCGAGGCAGAGGTCGAGCAGATCCTCGGCCGGTAGCGAGGTTTCCAGCAGCACGGCCATATTGCGGAATTCCGGCTGGTCGAGCTTGCCCCAGGGGGCGGTGCGCCAGACAGAGGAGGTCGCCTTGACCGACACGGCAGGGTGAGCGCGCAGCCGTGCCAGGGCCGCGGCGAAGGCTGCGACGGGATCACCGATATTGCCGCCCAGGCCGAGCGTCGCTTCAAGCCTCACGCTGGAAGTCCAGCTTGATGCCGACCGATTCCATCCGGCCGGGGATGGGCGGCGAGGGTTTGCGCAGGGTGACCGAGACGCGGGTCACCGGCGGATATTGTGCCAGGATCGCGTCGGCGAGCGCGCGCGCCGCGGCTTCCAGAAGCTTGAAGCGCCGAGCCGAGAAGGTGCGGGTGACGAGCGCGACCACCTCGCCATAGTCGACGGTGTCGGCGAGGTCGTCGCTGACCGATGATGTGCGCAGGTCGCAGTCGAGGACGAGGTCCATCGAGAAGCGCTGGCCGAGGCGGCCCTCCTCGGCGAAATGGCCATGATAGGCGTAGAGGTCGAGCGCCTCGATGAAGATCTGACCGGTCGCGCTCATGCCGTCCTCCTGATCGCGGCCCAGATCTTGAGCGCGTCGACATGTTCGTCGATGTCATGGGCCCGGATGATCGCGGCGCCGCGCATCACCCCGTAGAGATGGGCGGCGAGCGTGGCCGCGAGCCGCTCGGCCGGGATTGTCTTGCCGGTGACGAGGCCGAGCGTCGACTTCCGCGAGGCGCCGAGCAGGACCGCGCAGCCGAGCGCCTCCGGCAGCCGATCGAGCTTCTCGATCAAGGCGAGGTTCTGCTCCGGCGTCTTGCCGAAGCCGATGCCGGGATCGACGACGATCTGCCCGCGCGGAACTCCGGCCGCGACGGCGATGCCGATGGATTTTTCCAGGAAACGCAGCACTTCGGCGAGGATGTCGAGGCTGGCATCGACGCTGTCGCGATTGTGCATCAGCACCATCGGTGCGCCGAAGCGGGCGGCGACCCCGGCGATGGCCGGCTCGCGCTGGCAGCCCCAGACATCGTTGACGAGCGCGGCGCCTGCCTTCAGCGCCGCCTCGGCGACCTCGGCCTTGTAGGTGTCGATCGAGATCGGCACCGGGCTCGCGGCGGCGATGCCGGCGACCACCGGCAGGACGCGGGCCAGCTCGGCCTGCGCATCGAGGCGCTCATGGCCGGGCCTGGTCGATTCGCCGCCGATATCGACGATGTCTGCGCCCTGCTGCGCCAGCTTCAGGCCATGCGCGACGGCGATGGCGGGATCGGCGAAGAGGCCGCCATCGGAGAAGGAATCGGGCGTGACGTTGACCACGCCCATCAGCAGGGGGGCGGTTCCGAAGGCGAGCCTGCGGCCGTCCGGCAAGGTTAGAGAGGTGTTCATGCGGCGACCTGGAGGGCGAGAGCCGCCTATACACAGGCTGCGCTGTCCCGGCCACCGGAAAGCTCGCATGCATGTGAGGCAGCCCTGCGGCGCTTTCGCCGCTTTGACGCTGCGGGCGCGAGCGTGCATGAGGCAGGGCATGATACGCATGTCGCTTCCTGGTCGCCTTTTCCTCGTCCGCCATGGCGAAACCGATTGGAACCGTGAGGGCCGTCTGCAAGGCTCGCAGGACATCCCGCTGAACGCGCTCGGCCGGATGCAGGCGGCCGAGGTCGCCGACCGGCTGCGGGCGCTGAAGCCGGAATTCGCGACAAGTGCCTATGTCGCCTCGCCGATGCATCGGGCTCGCGAGACGATGACCATCCTGCGCAACGAGCTTTCCCTGCCGCCCGAGGATTACCGCATCGACGATCAGCTCAAGGAGCTGACCTTCGGGGATTGGGAGGGCTTCACCTGGCGCGAGATCCGCAAGAGCGAGCGTGAGCTCGCCCAGGCGCGCGAGCGTGACAAATGGGGTTTCGTGCCGCCCGGCGGCGAGAGCTACCGAATGCTGGCGGAGCGCATCCGCCCGTCTCTGGAGGCGATGGCACCGGACACCGTGATGGTCAGCCATGGCGGCGTGGCGCGCGCCGTGCTGGCGCTGATCGGCGCGGTCGACCCGGCGGAAGCCGCGAAGGTCGAGATCTGGCAGGGCAAGATCCTGGTCGTCGAAGGCGACAAGGCGAGCTGGAAGTAACCGAAAGCTGCGCTCCGCGATGAGCCCTTAACCGCGTTTCGGCTTGTCCCTCCGGCGTTCATAGGGCATTCATCGCGAACTGAGCAGTTACGCTCGACGGGGAGCCGCGCGGCTGCGGCGTTCAAGGTCTAAGGTTCGAGCGGGCGCGGGCGCGAAGGGGATGCGTCCGCATTGGCGTGGATGAAGGTGCGGCTTTAGCCGCCGGAGGCCGGGATGCGCAGCGGGTTTTCCGGGCCCGAACGCAACGGCGTCGGTGGTCGCCGCTGCGGGGCAGAATGAACGAAATCAGCGCAATTTCCGCCGATGATGAGCTCGCCCAGGGTGCAAGGCCTCTGGCCATGCTGGCCGGCGAGAAGCTGCCGGAGCTGATCCGCGACGAGGTCCTCGCCGAGATATTTGCCGCGACGGTCGCGAGTCGCCCTGACCATCCGGCGATGATCTCCGGTGCGCGCCGTCTCACCTATGCCCAGGTCTGGGAACAGGCGCAGGCGCAGGCGCGTGGTCTGGCTCTCGCCGGCATCGGCCCGGGCGACATGGTCGGGCTCTGGATGTCGCGCGGCATCGATCTTCTGGTGGCGCAGATCGCGATCACCCTGTCAGGCGCCGCCTGGCTGCCCTTCGATGCCGAGGCGCCGGTCGAGCGCATCGCGACCTGTCTCGACGATGCCAGCGCCAAGGGGCTGGTGACGCAGGCCGACTGGAAGGCGAGGGCGGCTGCCACCGACCGCACCATCTGGTCGCCGCAGGAGCTCGCGGCCGCGAGCGACGGCACCTTGCCGCCGGCCCGGCCGGCCGGGCTGACGCCCGACCATCCGGCCTATCTGATCTACACTTCGGGCTCGACGGGCGTCCCCAAGGCGATCGTCATCAGCCATCGCAATATCTGCCACTTCCTGCGCTCGGGGAACGTGCTCTACGGCATGGGGCCGGACGACATCGTCTTCCAGGGCGCCTCGGTTGCCTTCGACCTGTCGATGGAGGAGATCTGGACGCCCTATCTCGCAGGCGCGACGCTTTTCGTGGCCTCGCCGGAGATGATGGGCGATGCCGAGAAGCTGCCGGCGATCCTGACCGAAGCCGGCGTCACGATGATCGACACGGTGCCGACGCTACTCGGCATCCTGCCCGCCGACATTCCGTCGCTGAGGCTGATCATTCTCGGCGGCGAGGCGCTGCCGCCGGGGGTCGTGCAGAAATGGTCGAGGCCCGGCCGGCGCATTCTCAACAGCTACGGCCCGACCGAGGCGACGGTGGTCGCGACGGCAGCACTGGTCGAGCCCGGCCAGCCCGTGACGATCGGCCGGCCGATCCCAAACTACACCGCCTATATCGTCGACGAGGAGATGAAGCTGACCGGTATCGGCCAGCAGGGCGAGCTTCTGATCGGCGGCCCGGGCGTCGCCAAGGGCTATCATCTGCGGCCCGAGCTGACCGCCGAGAAGTTCATCGCCAATCCGTTCGGCGGTACCGAGGATCCGATCCTCTACCGTTCGGGCGACGCCGTCAGCCTCGACGAGAACGGCAACATCGTCTTCCACGGCCGCATCGACGACCAGGTCAAGATCCGCGGCTTCCGCGTCGAGCTCGGCGAGATCGAGACGGCGCTGTCGGACGAGGCCGGCATCAGCCAGGCCGCGGTGGTGCTGCGCACCGATGACGGCATCGAGCGGCTGGTCGCCTTCCTGGTCGGCGAGCCTGGCGTGCAGCTCGAGGGCGCGGTGCTGCGCGCCTCGCTGCGCGAGAAGCTGCCGCCCTACATGATTCCGGCGCATTTCGAGCCGATCGGCTCGCTGCCGCGCATGGTCTCGGGCAAGGTCGACCGCAAGATGCTCAAGGCCGCGCCCTTGACGGCGCCGGCGGCGAGCGGCGAGCAGGAGCCGCCGCGCAACGCGACGGAAGCGACGCTGCTCGACGCCGCCAAGCGTGTGCTCGGTGCTCAGGCCCTGCCGCTCGAGGCGGACTTCTTCGTCGATCTCGGCGGCCATTCGCTGCTGGCGGCGCGCTTCATCTCGATCGTGCGCGAGACGCCGGCCTATGCCGGCATCACCCTGCAGGACGTCTACGGCGCGCGCACCTTGCGGGCGATGGCGGCGCTGCTCGACAGCCGGGGTGCGCAGGTCGCCGAGGATCTCTCCTTCACGCCGCCCTCGCTGCTGCGCCGCTTCCTCTGCGGCCTGGCACAGGCGGCGGCGCTGCCGATCATCATCAGCCTGTCGACGGCGCAATGGCTCGGCATCTTCGTCAGCTACATGCTGCTCTCGGGCGAGGAGCTCTCGCTCGGCGGCCAGGTGCTCGCGCTGCTCGGCATCTATGTCGCGATCACCATCATCACCGGTTTCATCTCGATCGGGCTGAAATGGCTGGTGCTCGGCCGGACCAAGCCGGGCGTCTACCCGCTCTGGGGCGTCTACTACTTCCGCTGGTGGTTCGCCTCGCGCGTCGCCGGGCTCGTCCATATCAAATGGCTGCAGGGCACGCCGGTGATGCGCTTCTACTGGCGCCTGCTCGGCGCCAAGGTCGGGCGCGACGTTATCATCTCCGACTATGAAGCCGGCGCGGTCGATCTGATCGAGATCGGCGACTATACGACGCTCGGCTCGAAGACGACCTTCGCCAATGCCGAGGCGGTCGGCGCCAATCTGATCATCGGGCGGGTCAAGATCGGCAAGGATGTCTATGCCGGTTCCTCCGTAGTGTTCGGCCATGACTGCGTCGTCGGCGATCATGCCGAGATCGGCGACCTGACGCCGATCGCGCCGGGGATGCAGATCGGCGAGGCCGAGATCTGGGACGGCTCGCCGGCGCGCAAGACCGGAATGGTCGATGTCGCGGCGCTGCCCGAGCAGGCGCAGGCGAGCGGCAAGCGCCGCGCCGCGCTGACGCTGTTCTACATCGTCATGCTGATCGTGCTGCCGCCGATCAGCCTCTTGCCGATCTTCCCGGCCTTCTGGCTGTTCGACAAGATCGACAACTGGGTCGCGACCTGGTCCGATGTCAGCTATCTCTGGTATCTGCCGTTCCTGACCTGGCCGACCGCGATCGGCCTGATCTCGATCACGGTGTTCCTGATCATCGCGCTGCGCTGGCTGATCCTGCCGCGGGTCAATTCCGGCTCCTATTCGATCCATTCCGGCTTCTACGCCCGCAAATGGACGGTGGCGCTGGCGACCGAGGTGACGCTGGAGACGCTCTCCTCGCTGTTCGCGACGATCTATATGCGCTTCTGGTACCGGATGATGGGCGCCGGCATCGGCCAGGGCTCGGAGATCTCGACCAATCTCTCCGGCCGCTACGACATCACCGGCATCGGCGCCGGCAACTTCATCGCCGACGAGGTGATCTTCGGCGACGAGGACATGCGCCGCGGCTATATGCGGCTCGACCTGACCCGCACCGGCGACCAGGTCTTCGTCGGGAACGACGCGGTGGTGCCGCCCGGCGCCGTGATCCCCGACAAGGTGCTGATCGGCATCAAGTCGAAGCCGCCGGCCAACGAGCTGATGTCGCCCGGCGACACCTGGTTCGGTTCGCCGCCGATCAAGCTGCCGACCCGGCAGAAGGTCGATCTGGGTGCCGACTGGACCTACAAGCCCTCGCTCGGCAAGAAGCTGGCGCGCGCCGGCTTCGAGGCGCTGCACACCTCCTTCCCGGCGATGCTGTTCATCACCTTCGGCACCATCGCCGTCGATCTCGTGCTGCAGCAGAAGATCTTCGACCGCGACTGGGTCGGGCTCGGGCTCGCCTTCATGGGCTGCGCGGTCGTCATCGCCATCCTGCAGGCGCTGATCTGCGCCCTGATGAAATGGCTGCTGATGGGCGTCTACAAGCCGGTGATGAAGCCGATGTGGTCGTTCTGGGCGATGCGGACCGAGGCCGTCTCGGTGCTCTATTGGGGCCTCGGCGGCAAGGTGCTGCTCGACTATCTGCGTGGCACGCCGTTCCTGCCCTGGTTCCTGCGCCTGTTCGGTGCGCAATACGGCCAGGGCGTCTGGCTCGACTCGACCGACATCACCGAATTCGACTGCATCAAGGTCGGTGATTTCTGCACGGTCAACGCCCATTCGGCGCTGCAGACCCATCTCTACGAGGACCGGGTGATGAAGGTCGGCCGGGTGCATCTCGGCAAGGGCGTTTGCGTCGGCGCGGGGGCGACCGTGCTCTACGACACCCATGTCGGCGACTACGCCCAGATCGGCCTGCTCACGGTGATCATGAAGGGCGAGAACCTGCCGGCGAATACGCGCTGGGAAGGCGCTCCCGCCGTGCCGGCCAAAGCGGCGCATTAGCGACTGCTGAGCCGGGCCGCACAGCCGGTCCGGACGCGACGCGAATCCGGAGACGCTCGTAAGGCGGCGCTGGAACTCATGAAAAAGGGCTCGCCGGGCATGGCCTGGCGAGCCCTTTGCGTTGCGGTTGCAGAGCGTCTCAGCCGATCGTGGCGACGCACTCGATCTCGATGTCGAAGGGCAGGGGCCAGGGCTTGATGGCGAGGCTCGTCCGCGCCGGGAAACCGTCGGCGAAGCGGGTCCGGTAGACGGCGTTGACGCCGGCCATCAAGGCGGGATCGGTGACGTAGACCGTCGCCTTGACGACGGCGTCGAGCGAGGAGCCGCCATGGCGCAGCGCAACGTCGAGCGCGTCGAGCGCGGCGCGAGTTTGGGTCTCGATGTCGCCGGTGACGATCTCGCCGGTCACCAGGTCGACCGGCGGCATGCCGCAGGTGAAGAGCAGGTCCCCGGCGCGGGCCAGCGCCGAGGTCGGGGCGCCGAGCCGGCGGATCGCCTCCGAAATGACGGGGACTTCGATGATTTCTCGTTTCATGGCAGGCATGGCCTTCTCGATCGGGTTCCCGGCAAGGCTAGAGCGCTTTGAGCGGGGCGTCAGATAGATATTGGCTATCCGAAGCAGAGGCCGCCCCGGCGCCCGCCGGATCGGCTGCCAGAAGCTGAGCTTCGAAGACACGCTGGAACGCCGCCTCGGCAGCGCTCGGTTCCATCGCCGGGTTGGTGATGAAGTAGAGATCGGCGCCAAGATTCTCGTCCGGAGAGGAGAGATCCCAGAGCGTGCCGGCGGCGAGTGCATCCTGCACCGAGGCAACGGGCAGGATGCCGATGCCCATGCCGGCCGCGATCATGCGGGCGACCTCCTCGAGATGCGGGCTTGAGCCGATGATTCGGCTGCCGAGGCCGACGCCCTGGCGCAGCGACACCATCGGCTCGAGGGCGCCGTCCTGACCGCAGGCGAGCGCGATGAAGGGCTCGTCCTTCATGTCGGCGAGCGGGATGTCCTTCAGCCCGTAGAGCGGGTGGTCGCGCCCGCACAGGATGCCGAACTCCTCACGCAGCAGAAACCGGCAGGTCAGCCCGGCCAAGGGGTTCGGCAGAAGGCAGATGCCGAACGGGCTGAGCTTTTGCGAGACGGCACGGACGATGTCCTGGCTGGTCGCGACGTCGATGCGGACATTGACCGACGGGTGCTGGCGATTCAGCAGGGTCAGCGAGCGATCGAGCACCGGCATGACGACATGGGTGACGACCAGGACGCGGACGAGGCCGGTGAGCTCGTCATGCTCCTCCGACAGCTTGTCGCCGATCCGGGCGACGCTGCGATAGATGTCGACGCATTCCTTGTAGAGCAGCTCGCCGCGCTTGGTCAGCACGAAGCGGCGGCTGTCGCGCTGGATCAATTGGCTGCCGAGCGTCTCCTCCAGCCGCTGCAGCGCGGCGCTGACCGAGGGCTGCCGCACCAGAAGACGGTCGGCGGCCTTGGTGATGGAACGCTCCTCGACGATCACCAGGAAGGTGTGGAGCAGGTTCCAGTTCAGGTGGTGCAGCTTGGGGCGTGTCGCATTCAACGGAGCTCTCCCGCGCCTCGCGGCGAGGCTCAACGGCGGATCGGCCACATATCGCCCCCGATGCCCGGAGGAGGCAACGGCTTTCTCGGGGGAGCGTCGCGTGGCGGTCCGGAAGCAGCGGCTTGCCGCTCCGGCTCAGGCGAAGGAGGGGGCCAGGATCGCCCGCGTGCGCAGCCAGCTCTCGCGATCGGGCGCGCAGAGCAGGCCGAGCGTCGGGTTTGCCGGTTCGTAGACGCTGCCGTCGAGCATGCGGACATGCCCGCCGGCTTCGGCATAGAGCAGCGAGCCCGGCGCATGGTCCCAGGGGCTGAGGCGGCCATAGAGCAGGAAATGGCCGTTCCCGGCGGCGGCGAGCCGGTATTCATGGCCGCAGCAGCGCAGCGAGGAGACATTGGCGAAGGCGGGCATGCGGCCCGGCAACTCGCTGCGCAGCGGCTCCGGGAAATATTGCCAGCTCATCATGCCGGTCATCTCGGAGGGAGCCGCGCCCGGCGCCACCCGCAGATCGCGGCTCTTGCCGTCCGTGCGGGCAAGCCAGGCGCCTTCGCCGCGCAGCGCCATGGCGCTGTCCTCGACGACGGGGTCGTGGATCACCGCCGCGACGACCTCGCCCTTGACCAGTGTCGCCGCCATCACCGCGAAGAGCGGAAGGTCGGAGGCGTAGTTCAGCGTGCCGTCGATCGGGTCGATGACGAAGGCGAGCTCGGCATCGGCCAGCCGTTCGAGCAGAGCGGGGTCGGCGGCGGCGGCCTCCTCGCCGACCAGCGTGGCGCCCGGAAAGGCGCGGGCGAGCTCGGCGCTGATGAAGCGCTCGGCCGCCTCGTCGGCCTCGGTGACGAGGTCGGTCGCCGAGCGCTTCTCGCGGATCTCGCCTTCGGCGAGATTGCGGAAGCGCGGCATCACCTCGCGGCGGCCGGCCTCGGCGAGGATGCGCGCGACCGTCTCATGGTCCTGGCGTGAAAAGAGCATCGTGGTCCGGTCTCGAATGGCGTGATCGTGCTCGCGGCCTTCAGCCGAGGTCGAATTCGACGAGGATGGGCTGATGGTCGGAGACCTTGGTCTCGACGTCGCAGATGACGGTGCGGGCGCGGGCGGCGAGATCGGGCGTCGCCAGGACGTAATCGAGGCAGCCGGGCTGGCCATAGGTCTGGTCGAAGAGATTGGCGGTCGGCGGATGCGGCGCCTCGCCCATCACCGAGGGCCAGAGATCGACGAGCGGCGGAACCTCGCCCTCGAAGGGCGCCATCAGGCGCGCCAGAACCGGGTCGTCGGGCCGCATGTTGAAGTCGCCGGTGAGCACGGCGCTCGGCGAGCTCGGCGTCATCCTGTAGGTGTGCGGTCCGGCGGAACGGGGCTTGGCGTGACGGGCGAGGGCCATGCGGTGGGCCTCGCGGATGCCCTCGACCTGCGCGGCGCGCAGTTTCGAAGATGAGTATTCGAGATGCGTCGTCATCAGCCGGACCGGGCCGAGCGGGGTCGACGCCATCGCCTCGATCATGATGCGCGGCATGTTGCGCGTCTCGGCGGCCTCCCAGGGCAGGAGATGGCGCAGGATCTGCGCGACCGGATAGCGCGTCAGCAGCATGTTGCCGAAGCGCCGGCGGCCGCCCTTGCCGTCATCGACGTCGACGCCGATGCCCTCGATTGCGGTGAAGCCGGGCAGCAATTCGCCGAAGCGGGCGAACTGGTCGGTCTCGTCGTTGAAGTCGAGCTCGGGGAAATTGTCGGCGACCTCCTGCAGGCAGAGCACGTCGAAATCGGCCATCTGCCGGGCGTGGGCGATGACGCGCGCCGGGTCGACGCGGTTGTCCATGCCGCGGGCCCACTGGATGTTCCAGGTGATCAGTTTCATTGGAATAGCCGTCTCGTCACTTGATGCCAGCGCGCATGAAGCTCTGCACGAACTGACGCTGGAACAGCAGGAAGCCGACCAGGAGCGGGGCCGAGGTCATCAGGGTCGCCGCGCAGATCACGGCCCAGTCGATGCCCTGATCGGTCGAGGAAAAAACCTGGAGGCCGACGGTGAGCGGCCGCGCCTCGACCGAGTTCGTCACCAGCAGCGGCCAGAGGAAGTTGTTCCAGTGATAGCTGACCGAGACGAGGCCATAGGCGATATAGGTCGGCCGGGCGAGCGGGACATAGACCTTCATCAGCACCTGGAGCGGGCTCGCGCCCTCGACGCGGGCGGCGTCGTCGAGCTCCTTGGGCACGGTCTTGAAGGTCTGCCGCAGCAGGAAGATGCCGAAGGCCGAGGCGATATAGGGCAGGGCGATCGCGGTGATGGTGTCGACCAGGCCGAGCTTGGCCATGGTGCGGTAGTTCTCGACGATCAGCGCGTCAGGCATGATCATCAGCTGGGCGAGGATCAGCGCGAAGGCGACGTCGCGCCCCCAGAAGTCCTGGCGCGCCAGCGCATAGGCCGCGAGCGTGCCGAGCACGAGCTGGCAGACCAGGATCAAGGTCACCAGCACGAAGGTGTTGAGGAAATAGCGGGCGAAGGGCGCTGCCGCCCAGGCGCGGGAAAAATTCTCCAGTGTCAGCGGCGCGGTCAGCTCGAAGCGCGTCGTGAACTCGCTGGGATGGAAGGCCGCCCAGACCGCATAGGCCAGCGGCAGCACCCAGATCAGCGCGAGCAGGATCGCGCCGCAGGATTCCAGCGTCAGCGAAAGGCCTTTGGGCGCGTAAGGATCGGCGCGGCTGATGCCGCCGGCGGGCAGCTTTGCGGGCTTTGCGGCGGCGCTCATCGATAATGCGTCCTGCGTTCGAGCCAGCCATACTGGATGAAGGCGATCAGGGCGAGCAGGGCGAGCAGCACGCAGGTCAGCGCCGCCGCATAGGCCGTGTCCCAGAAGCTGAAGCCGACCTGGTAGATGTAGTAGAGCAGCAGCGTCGTCGCATTGTCCGGGCCGCCACGCGTCATCACGAAGAGATGGTCGACCATGCGGAAGGCGTTGATCATCGCGTTGATCAGGACGAACAGCGTCGTCGGCATCAGCAGCGGGAACTGAATCCGCCGGAAATAGGTCCAGCGCGAGGCGCCCTCGATCGCCGCCGCCTCGCCGAGGCTGGGCGGGATCGTCTGCAGCGCCGCGAGGTAGAAGATCATGAAGAAGCCGGCTTCCTTCCAGATCGCGACGATGGTCACGGCGTAGAGCGCGGTGTCCTGCGAGCCGAGCCAATTGGTCGAGCGGCCGCCGAAGAAGGCGACGATCTGCTCGAGCAGGCCGTATTGCGGGGTGAAGAAGAACAGCCAGATGTTGGCGACCGCGATCATCGGCAGCACGGTCGGCGTGAAATAGGCCATCCGGACCCAGGTTCGCGCCAGGATACGGTCGTTGACCCAGACCGCCATCAGCAGGGCGAGCGCGATCGAGGTCGGCACCGTGCCGAGCGCGAACCAGAGATTATTGCTCATCGCCTTCCAGAAGATCGGGTCGGCGAGCATCTGCTGGTAGTTGTCGAGGCCGATGAACCGCGCGGGCCTGCGCCCGCGCGGTGTCGAGTAGAAGGAATCGATGAAGCTCGCGACGGCGGGCCAGTGCGTGAAGAGGGCGAGGCAAGCCATGGCCGGCAGCAGCAGCAGCCAGCCATGGAGGGTCGCGGTCGCGCGGGTGTTCATCGTCCGCTTCGTCGTCCGGTCAGCGATAGGGCTTGAGGATGCGCTCGGCCTCGGCCTGCGCGTCCTCCATCGCCTTCTGCGGCGCCTTGGTGCCGGTCAGCGCGGCCTGGAGGCCGTCATTGAGGGCCTTGGTGACGCGCTGGTTCTCATGGGTCGAGAGCTCGGCGACGGCGTGCGGAAGCTGGTCGCGAGCGACCAGGGCCGGCGGGAACTCGGCGGCGTATTTCTTCATCGCGGCGGTCTCGTAGGAATCCGGCCGCACCGCGACATAGCCGGTGTCGATGCTCCACTGCGCCGCGCGCTCGGGCGTGGTGATCCAGCGCACGAACTTGAAGGCGGCTTCCTGCTCGGCCTTCGAGGCCTTCTTGGAGATGTAGAAATTGCCGCCGCCCGTCGGGCTGCCGAGCCGCTTGCCGGCCGGCAGCAGGCCAACGCCGAAGGGGAACTTGGCGTTGCTCCTGACATTGGTCAGGTTGCCGGTGGTCGTCCACATCATCGCGACCTTGCGCTCGAAGAAGTCGCGCGGGGTGGTGCCCCATTCGACGATGCCGGTCGGGTGCACCTTGTGCTTCTGCGCGAGGTCGACCCAGTACTGCAGCGCCTCGACCACGGCCGGGTTGGCATAGTCGGTCTTGTCGCCCGCCGCATTGGCGAGGATCGCGCCGGCCTGCGTCGAGAGGCCCTGGAACAGCCAGTAGGGGAAGCCGGAGGAGGGGATCTGGATGCCCCATTGCGTAACGTTGCCGGCGGCGTCGCGCTTGGTCAGCTTCTGGGCGAAGGCGAGCTGCTCGGCCCAGGTCTTGGGCGGGGTCTCGGGATCGAGCCCGGCTTCCTTGAACAGCTCCTTGTTCCAGTAGAGGACCACTGTGGAACGCTGGAAGGGGATGCCCCAGGTCTTGCCGCCGGTCTGGCTGTTCTCCATGAAGCCGGGGAAGAAGCTGGCGAGCCACTTCTTGTCCTCGTCGGTCTTCACGAACTGGTCGAAGGGGACGATGGCGTCCTCGTCGATCAGCGTGAACATGTCCGTCGAGAGCAGCACCGAGAGCACCGGCGGCGTGCCGCTCTTGTGCGCGGTCAGCGCCTTGACGATCGTCTCCTGATAGGTGCCCGCATAGATCGGGTTGACCTTGATCCCGGCGTTCTCGCCGGCGAAGCCACTGGCATAGGCGTCGATCAGCTTGGTGATCGGCCCGCCGACGGCGACCGGGTAGAAGAACGAGATCTCGGCGGCCTGCTGCGCGCGTGCCAGCGCCGGCATCGCCACCGAACCGGCCAGCGCCATGGCGCCGGTCATGAATTCACGTCTGTCCATGTTCTGAACTCCCTGTTGTCGTGCGATCGCCCGGCTTCTGCGGCCGGATCACCCCGGAACCACCCTTCGCTCGGTCGACTGGTCGAACCAGTGCAGCAGCGATTGTGACAGCTTGATGTAGACCTTGTCGCCGGCCAAGGCCCGGACCTTGCCGGGGCGCCGGACGATGAAGGGATGGCCGTCGATGCGGGCCTCGATCAGCGTGTCGGCGCCGAGATACTCCACCGCGACCACCTCGGCCGCGATGCCGTTCTCGGCGAGCTCGCTCACTTCGGGGCGGATACCGACGCTCAGCCTGGCGGAATCGAGTCCGGGAGGCGGAGCGATGTCGCCGCCGCCGGAGAGGAGCGCCGTCAACGGCACGACGTTCATCGGCGGCGTGCCGACGAAGCGCGCGACGAAGATGCTGGCCGGATTCTCGTAGAGCTCGTCGGGCGGCGCGTCCTGCTCGATGCGGCCATTGCGCATCAGCACGACCTGGTCGGCCATGGTCATCGCCTCGACTTGGTCATGGGTGACATAGACCATGGTCATGCCGAGGCGCTGCTGCAATTCGCGGATCTCGCGGCGCATCTCGACGCGCAGCTGGGCATCGAGATTGGAGAGCGGCTCGTCCATCAGGCAGACCGGGGCTCGCGCCACGATGGCCCGGCCGAGCGCGACGCGCTGCTGCTGGCCGCCGGAGAGCTGCGAGGGCTTGCGGTCGAGCAAGGCTCCGAGGCCGAGGATCTCGGCGGCGCGGGCGAGGCGCTCGTCGCGCTCGGCGCGCCCCAGCTTGCGGACCTTGAGCCCGAACAGGATGTTCTCGGCCACCGAGAGATGCGGGAACAGCGCATAGTTCTGGAAGACCATGGCGATGCCGCGACCCGAGGGCGGCGCCTGGGTGACGTCCTTGCCGCCGATGGCGATGACACCCGAGCTGGCATCCTCCAGCCCGGCGATCAGCCGCAGCGTCGTCGACTTGCCGCAGCCGGATGGGCCGAGCAGCGCGACGAGCTTGCCCTCGCCAACGGTGAAGGTCACCTGGTCGACGGCGGCGGTTCCGCCCCAGTTCTTAGAAACGGCCTTGAGCTCGACTGATACCATACGCTGACCGGCTCTTCCCGATAGACATTGCCTCTGCCCGGCCGAATCCGCAGCGTCCTGCATCTTTTTCCCCGGCGTGCGCGAGCATGCCGGTATTTTGCCGGCGCACAAGCCTTCCTCCACAGGGAGTATCGCGTGCCGGCGTCGCCTCGGCTGGGAGACCGACTGCCTTCATAAAGCTGTTGCGTGCCGGTGCAAGTGTCCGCTACGCTTATTCCAAGCGATGAGAGAAATGGATCAGATGTTCCATTTTCTTGGAATAAGGTCGCATAGGGAGACGGTGTTGCGGGCCGAACGGCAACAGAGCTTGCGCTCGGGCGAGGCGATCAGCGTGCGCGGTCTGCACGTTGGCTACGGCAATACGCGTGTCCTCCACGGCATCGATCTCGATTTCTCGCCCGGCAGCTTCACCGCGCTGCTCGGCTCATCCGGCTGCGGCAAGACCACGATGCTGCGCTCGCTGAGCGGCTTCGTGCCGGTCCAGTCCGGCTCGATCATGGTCGGAGGGCGCGATGTCGCCGGGCTGCCGCCTGAAAAGCGCGGCATGGCGATGGTCTTCCAGTCCTATGCGCTCTGGCCGCATATGACGGTGCTCCAGAATATCGGCTACGGGTTGAAGCTGCGCGGCGTGCCGAAGGCCGAGATCGCCGCCAAGGTCGCCGCGATGCTCGAATTCCTCGGCCTTTCCGGCTATGAGGGCCGCAAGGTCACGGCGCTCTCCGGCGGCCAGCGCCAGCGTGTCGCGCTCGGCCGGGCGCTCGCCATCGATCCCGGCATCCTCCTGCTCGACGAGCCGCTCTCCAATCTCGACGCCAAGATCCGCATGACGATGCGGCATGAGATCCGGGCGATCCAGCAGCGCCTCGGCGTGACGGCCGTCCATGTCACGCATGATCGCGAGGAGGCGATGACCATGGCCGATCGGCTGGTCATCATGGAGGCCGGGCGGATCGCCCAGGTCGGCACGCCGGAGGAGGTCTATGATCGCCCGGCCAGCGCCTTCGTCGCCAATTTCATGGGGGCGGAGAACATCCTGCCGCTGCGCGTCGAGCATTCTGCGGGCGGCGCCTCGCTGTTCGCCGGCGATGCCGCGGCCGAGCTGCCGCCGGCCCTGCGCGACGCCCTGCCTGCCGGCCGGGCAATGGCCTATTTCCGCGACGATGTCGCGCGCCTCGATGCGGCCGATGCGCCGTCGGCGGGGGATCTGGTGATGGCGGGCCATGTCGCGGCCCGTGCCTATCCGGGTGGGGTCTATCGCTACCGCGTCAAGACCGACGACTGCGAGGTCACGGTCGACGACGCCACCCGTCACGAACTCGGAGCGAAGGTCGGGCTGCGCATTCCCGTGCAGCGCCTTCACATCTTCCCGGCATCCGAGGCCGGGCTTGCTGCCTGACAGGGGTTGATCACATGCGCACGCTCACGATTGCCTGTTCGATCGCAGCGCTGATGGCGGCGACGCCGCTCTCGGCGCAGACACTCAACGTCGCCACGGCCGGCGACCAGAACATGGTCGACTATGTGAAGGACTATCTCGGGCCGATGTTCGAGAAGGCCCATCCCGGGGTGAAAGTGGTCTCGGTCGGGACCGGGCCGGGCGATTCCGGCTCGCAGAAGATCTATGAGAAGCTCGACGCCCAGAAGGCCTCGGCCGCCACGGATTTCGACGTCGTCGTGATCCACCAGAAGGCCGCGGGCACGATGGTCAAGGAAGGGCTCCTCGCCAAGTACACTGGCGGGGTCGACACCGCGAAGCTCGTCTCCAGCGAGGCGGCGAAGAACGCGCTCGGCGCCGACGTCTCCGGCTATGTCCTGCCGATGTTCCAGTCGCAGACGGCGCTGGCCTACAATGCCGATCTGTTGAAGACTCCGCCGAACAGCTTCGCCGAGCTGAAGGACTGGGTGAGCAAGAACCCGAAGCAGTTCGGCTATAACGGCATCAAGGGCGGCATGTCCGGCGTCGCCTTCGTCACCGGCTGGGTCTATGCCTTCGGCGGCGATGCCGACAAGCTGGTCAAGGGTCCCTATGATCCGGCGGTGAAGGCCGGCTGGGACGGCGCGCTCGCCGATCTCAAGACCTTCAACAAGAACGCGGTCATCACCCCCGGCAATGCCGGCACGCTCGACATGCTGAACCGCGGCGAGATCGCCATGGGGCCGGTCTGGGTCGACATGTTCTATTCCTGGCAGGCCGACGGCAAGCTGCCGCCGAACATGAAGCTGAAGCTCGCCGCGCCGGGCATGCCGGGCCAGCCGATGTATTACGCGGTGCCGGAGAAGACCGCGCACCGCAAGCTGGCGGAGGCGTTCATCGCGCTCGCCACCAGCCCGCAGGTCCAGGCCGACGGCATCGTCAAGCGCTTCAACTGGTATCCGGGCATCGACGCCAAGAACCTCGAGGGCAAGCTCGACCAGGCCGCCTGGAACAAGCTCTTCACCGACATCACCCCGGCCGATCTCAGCTCCAAGGCGAAGCCGTTCCCGATCGCGCCCTATTTCAACGACATTCTCGAAAGCTACGAGAAGAAGGTCGCGAACTGAGCCGTCCCCTTAATCGCGGCCCGGCTTCCGCCGGGCCGCATCTTTCCAGATGGCGCCCAACATGCTGTCTCAACGCCAACTGGCGCTGATCCTGATCGCTCCCGGCCTGTTCCTCGTCGCGGCGCTGTTCCTCTACCCGCTCGGCTTCTCGCTGATCTCGGCCTTCACCCGGCCGGACGGCTCGCTGACGCTGGAATGGTTCGCCAAGGCCTTCGAGCTCTATTCGGGCGACATCCTGTTCACGATCATCATCGTGGTGACCTCCTGCGTGCTGACCGGGCTCGCCGCCATCGCGATCGCCGGCACGCTGACGCTCGGCGAGAACCGCTGGGTCGTCGGCACGTTGCGGGCGCTCTATCGCTGGCCGCTGTTCATTCCGTTCATCGTCGCGGCGCAGTGCATGCGCACCTTCCTCGCCAAGAACGGGCTGATGAACAACACCTTCGTCTCGCTCGGGCTGATGGAGCCCTTGAGCGCGACGAGCTTCCTCGACTGGCGCGGCATCATCGCCACCTTCGTCTGGAAGCAGACGCCTTTCGTCGCGCTGCTGCTCGCCGGCGCGCTCGCCTCGATCGACCGGGCGACGCTGGAGGCCGGCCGCAATCTCGGCGCCTCGCGACCGCGCGTGCTCTTCGAGCTCGCTCTGCCGCAGGTGATGCCGACGCTGCTGGTCGCGCTCGTTTTGTCCTTCGTGACGATGCTCTCGGTGCTCTCGGTGCCGATGATGGTCGCCGGCTCGCAGCCGACCATGCTGACCGTCGACATGGCCTTCCGGATCAACGCCTATGGCGACTATTCGACCGCCAACGCCCTCGGCGTGATCACCTATCTGATCAGTGCCGGTGCCGCGATCCTCTATCTGAAGCGCGGGCTGGCCAAGGAGGGCGCGCCATGATGCGGCTCGCTTCCGCCGCCAGGGCGACTTTCGCCGCGGCCATCCTCACCGCCTTTGCCTTCGTCCTGATCGGCCCGCTCGCCAATCTCGCGCTGTGGTCCGTGGCCGAGCGCTGGTATACGCCCTACAAGCTGCCGGTGACCTATGGCACGCGCTATTGGGAGCAGGTCTTCCGGCCGACCGGCGACGCCATGGCTTCGCTCGGCACCAGCGTCTGGATCGCGGTGCTGACGGTGATCGTCGCGCTCGCCTTGTCGATACCCGCCGGCTACGCGCTGGCGCGGCTGAAGCTGCCGATGCGGGCGGCCTTCATGGTGCTCTTCCTGCTGCCGCAGGCCTTTCCGTCGGTCGCGATCTACATCAACGTCGCCCGCGTCTTCTACCAGCTCGGCATCAACGGCACGGTGCTGGGCGTGGTGCTGGTCCATGCCGCGCATGGGCTGGTCTATTCGGTCTGGATCGCGGCAGCAGCCTTCGCGGCGGTCGACAAGGACCTCGAACTCGCCGCGCGCAATATCGGTGCCTCGCCGCTGCGGACCTTTTTCACGGTGACATTGCCCTTGGCGATGCCGGGCATCATCGCCAGCGGCATCTTCGTCTTCCTGGAATCGCTCGACGAGTTCACCGGCACCTTCTTCGTCGGCGTGCCGCAGGTCACGACGCTGCCGTTGCTGCTCTACAATGCGGCGATGGGCGGCAACTACCAGGTCGCATCGATCACGGCGCTGATCCTGCTCGTGCCTTCGGTGCTGTTCATGCTGTTCATCGAGCGCTTCCTGCGCGCGGACGTGCTGGCGAAGGTCGGCGCGTGAGGCCGGCCCCGCTACTCCCCCCAGGACAGCAGGATCTCGCCGGCGATGGGCTTCACCGCCCTGATGTCGGCATCGCTTGAGGAAAACTCGCTGTCGCCGGAGACGCGATCAAGCGCCGCGGCATTGGCGCCTGGCGTATCGTGGAAGCGGACGAGCAGCCGGCAGCCGCCGCCTGCCTTGGCCAGCTTCCCACCTCGCCAGTCGGTTGCGGTGCCGGCATAGTCCCAGCCGAAGCCGAGGATGGTGAAGGGGCCGCCATTGGCCTTCTCGACCGTCGCGAGCGAGGTGCCGATGCCGATAGGCGTGCCGTCCGGAGTCTGGACGACCTGCGTCGAGCCTTCGCGGATATAGATCGTCGCCGGGCGCCGCCGTTTCGCGCCGTCATGCCAGATCAGTTCGATGCGGCGCTTGCCGTCGCCCGGGAAGATGATGGCGCCTTGCTGCTTCTCGCCCTCGCCGACCTCGATCCGCGCCCGCCGGACATTCGCCTTGCCGAAGGCCCGGATCAGCGAGGCCTCGTCGGCATTGCGGGCGAAGGGGCCGGTGCAATTGAGCGGGGCGGACTGCGCGAAAGCCGGGGCGGCGGCGAAGAGCGCGGTGGCGGCCACGGCGTGTCGTAACCGGAAGGGAGAGCATGGGCGCGGAGCGGAACGCATGCTCTATTTAGCGTGCCTTCCGCGAGGGAAGATAGGCCCGTCCTTCAGATGCGTCGCGCCCACTTCCGGCGAACTTTTCAAGCCCCGCAACGTTTCAAGCGGTGAAGGGAGCCTCAGATGACGATGTACCACCAGGCCGCAGGCGAGCCCGGCGGCGATCCGCTGCCGCCCATGCCGCCGCCCGAACTGCCGCCGCTGACGCCGGGCGAGGTGCCGCCGGCGCCGCCGGTCGAGACGCCGCCCGATGCCGAGCCGATCGGCATTCCGACCGATCCGCCGCCGGAGCTGCCGCCGAACGCGCCGCCGGAAACACCGCCGGCGACGCCTGTCGACCTGCCGCCGGCACGCGATCCGCGCCAGCCGCAGGAGTGAAGGGCCCGTACGGGTCCTCGGTCAAACCAGTCTCAGAGCGCCGGCGTGTTGCCGTCGCCGAGATCCCAATAGAGCCCGGCCATCATGGCGAGCGCCTCGCGGGCGATCGCGACCGGCAGGTGCTCATTGGGGGCGTGCTGCGAGCAACCCGGATAGGAGTGTGGCACCCAGATCGTGCGCAGGCCGAGGATCTCCGAGAAGATGTCGTTCGGCAGCGAGCCGCCGAGATTGGGCAGCAGGGCCGGCTTCTTGTTGGTCGACTTGGCGATCGAGGCCAGCGCCCAATGCACCCAGGCATCCTCGGGGTCGAGGCGGGTCGCGTTGAAGATCTCGTCACGGGCGAGCGTGACCTCGACCATGTCGAGGCCCTGGCGCTTCAGATGGCGGCGCAGGGCCGGCAGCACCTCGTTCGGGTCGACGCCGACGACGAAGCGCAGCTGGCAGCGGGCCCAGGCGCTCGGCGGCACGGCGTTGACCGGGGTTTCCGGCACGCCCGACTTCATCGCCAGAACGTCGAAGGAGCACCAGCCGAAGACCTGCTCGGCCGGCGACAGGCCGGGCTCGCCCCAGTTCGGATCGATGGTCGGGCCGTCCGGGCCGCCATCGACCTCGCAATCGGCGAGCGCCTTGCGGACCGGCTCGGGCAGCTCCTTCGGCACCCATTCATGGATGCGGATCTGGCCGGTCGGGCCGGCGATCGAGGCGATGGCATGGGCGAGCTGGATCGCCGGATCGGAGAGGATGCCGCCCCAGTTGCCGGAATGGTGGCCGCCCTCGCGGGCATTGATCGAAAGGTCGAAGGTGACGCCGCCGCGCGAGCCGAGGAAGATGGTCGGGCGCTCGGCATTGAGGCGCGGTCCGTCGGAGCCGATCAGCACGTCCGACTTGAACAGCTCCTTCTGCTCGGTGCAGAGCTCGCGCAGGCCCGGCGAGCCGCATTCCTCGCCCATCTCGATCAGGTACTTGGCGTTGAAGCCGAGCTTGCCGCGGGTCTCCAGGACGGCGCGCAGGGCATTGATGTTGATGACGTGCTGGCCCTTGTTGTCGACCACGCCGCGGCCGTACCAGCGGTCGCCGCGCTCGGTCAGTGTCCAGGGTGACAACCCCTCGCTCCATTGAGCGTCGAGGCCGCGGATGACGTCGCCATGGCCGTAGCCGAAGATCGTCGGCAAAGACGGGTCCTCGATGCGCTCGGCGAAGAGGAACGGTCCCTTGGCGCGCGGATGGGTCAGCGTCCTGCAGGTGAAGCCGAGGCCTTCGAGCAGCGGGCGCATCTCGTTTTCGAGATAGTCGCTGAGCACGGGCGCGCGCTCGGGATTCTGGCTCTCGGTCGGCATGGCGATGAGACGCGAGAGGTCGCGCTTGAGACTGCCGGAATCAAAGTAGTCCTGGGCATGCGCGACGGCCTGGGCGCGGGTCATGGGAACGTCTCCTCGCTGGGAATTCTGCCTGTCCCGGCCTCATCCTGAGGAGCCGTGCAGCGGCGTCTCGAAGGATGCTCCAGTGTGCTCTGGAAGCATCCTTCGAGACGCGATCTGCGATCGCTCCTCAGGACGAGGGCCGAGGGGAAAATGGACATGTCAGGCGGCGGCGGTGCTCGCCGGTTCGTCATAGAGATGGCAGGCGACGAGGCCGGCCGCGTCCTGGCGCAATTTCGGCTCGACGCTGGCGCAACGCTCCGTCCGTGCCGGGCAGCGCGGGTGGAACGGGCAGCCGCTCGGCGGGTTGAGCGGGTCCGGGAAGGCGAGGCCGAGCCCGGTCTCCGGGATGCCCTTGCCGGGCTCCGGCGTCAGCACGGAAGCGAGCAGCGCCTTGGTGTAGGGATGGCGCGGCGCCTTGAAGAGCGTCGCCGTATCGGCGAGCTCGACGACGCGGCCGAGATACATCACCGCCACCCGCGTCGCGATATGCTCGACGACGACGAGGTTGTGGCTGATGAAGACATAGGTCAGCCCGAGCTCGCTGCGCAGATCGTTGAGCAGGTTCAGAATCTGCGACTGCACGGAGACGTCGAGCGCCGAGGTCGGCTCGTCGCAGACCACCATCTCCGGATTGAGGATCAGGGCACGGGCGATGGCGACGCGCTGGCGCTGGCCACCGGAGAGCTCGCGCGGATAGCGGTCGGCGAAGCGGCGGGGCAGGCCGACCTTGTCGAGGATGGCGATGGCGCGCTCGCGGCGTTCCTTGGCGGTGCCGATGCCCTGGACGGCGAGCGGCAGCGCGACGATCGAGGCGATGGTGCGGCGCGGGTTCAGCGAGGAATAGGGGTCCTGGAACACCGGCTGGACCCGCTTGGCCATGCCGAGCCGGCCGAGCTTGCCGACATCTTCGCCGGCGAGTGCGATCTCGCCGCTGGAGGGCGGCAGCAGGCCGAGCAGCATGCGCGCCAGAGTGGACTTGCCGCAGCCGGATTCGCCGACGATGCCGAGCACCTCGCCCTTGGCGATGGCGAGCGAAACGCCGTTGACGGCGTGGAGCTTGCGCTTGCCCTTGAACACGCCCTGGCTGACCGAGAAGGAGCGGGTGAGGTCACGCGCCTCGAGCAGGATCGGATTGGTCGCGCTCATGCCGCGTCCTCCAGGATGCAGCGCCAGCTATGCCCGTCCGGCCGCTGTCGCAGCGGGGGCGCCTCGGCACAGGCGGGTTTGGCGTGCTTGCAGCGGTCGCGGAAGCTGCAGCCCCTGATCTCGCCGACCAGGGAGGGAACGACGCCCGGAATGACGCCGAGTTTGCCGCCGGGCTCTGTACGACCCGGCACCGGGATACAGTCGATCAGCCCCTGCGTGTAGGGGTGGCGCGGATTGCGGAAGATCGCCTCGGTCGGACCTTCCTCGACGATCTGGCCGGCATACATCACCCCGACCCAGTCGGCGATGCGGGCGACGATGCCGAGATCATGGGTGATCAGCACCATGGCGATGCCGAGCTCCTTCTGGAGATCGGCGAGCAGGCGCAGGATCTGGGCCTGGATGGTGACGTCGAGGGCGGTGGTCGGCTCGTCGGCGATCAGGAGGTCGGGCGAGCACATCAGCGCCATGGCGATCATGACGCGCTGGCGCAGGCCGCCGGAGAGCTGGTGCGGATACTGGCCGAGGCGCTGGGCGGCATTGGCGATGCCGACCTTGCCGAGCAGCAGGATCGCGCGCTCGCGGGCCTCGGCCTCGCTCGCCTTGCGGTGCAGCTTGTAGGCCTCGGTCATCTGGTCGCCGATGGTGTAGGCGGGGTTCAGCGCCGTCATCGGTTCCTGGAAGATCATCGCCATGCGGTCGCCGCGCAGCGCGTTGATGCGCTTGGCACCGGCCTTGGCGAGGTCCTCGCCGGCGAAGGAAAGGCGCTTCGCGCTCTTCTTCGCCGCCTTGGGCAGGAGGTCCATGATCGCGAGCGAGGTCATCGACTTGCCGCAGCCGGATTCGCCGACGAGACAGAGCGTCTTGCCCTTCTCGACGGTGAAGGAGAGTTCGCGCACCGCGTGCAGCGGGCCGCGCGGGGTCGCGATGTCGACGCTGAGGCCGTCGACCTGGAGGATGGCTTCGCTCATCAGGTGCGCCCCTCCGGCGAGATGACGTCGCGCAGGCCGTCGCCGGCGAGATTGATCGCGAAGATCAGCAAGGCGAGCGCGCTGCCGGGCAGGGCGATGAGCCAGAACGAGAAGAACATGTAGGCCTTGGCTTCCGAGATCATCAGTCCCCAGGAGGGCAGGGGCGGCTGCACGCCGAGCCCGAGGAAGGACAGCGCCGCCTCGAGCAGGATGGCGCTCGCCGCTTCCAGCGTCGCGACGACGATGAGATGCGGGGCGATGTTGGGCAGCACCTCGCCGAGGATGATGCGGCTGGTCGAGGCGCCGGCGGACTGGGCCGCGGCGACATAGTCGAGCGAGCGGACCTGCTGGGTCGCGCTGCGCATCACCACCGCGAAACGGTCCCATTTCAGCAGGCCGAGCACGAGGATGACGATCCAGAGCGAGGAGCCGACGATGGCGACGACGGCGAGCGCCACCAGGATCACCGGCATGGAGAGCCGGGTGGTGACGAGGAAGGTCATCACCATGTCGATCCGGCCGCCGAAATAGCCGGCGAGCAGACCCATGGTGGTGCCGATCAGCCCGGAGATGATGACGACGCTGATGCCGATCAGCAACGAGATCCGGGCGCCGTAGAGCAGGCGCGAGAGATAGTCGCGCCCGAGCGGGTCGGTGCCGAGCGGATGCACCCAGTTGCCCTTCTCATACCAGAAGGGCGGGATGTTCCGTGCCGTCAGGTTCTGCAGATAGGGATCGTGCGGTGCCAGCAGCGGGGCTGCGAGCGCGATCAGAATGAACAGCACGAGCAGGCCGAAGCCGAAGACGAAGGCCTTCTGGCCGAGGAAACGGCGCAGCAGCTTGCGACCTTCGGAGAGCTCGGGCGCTTCGGCGACGGAGAGGGAGGTTTCGCTCATGGTCAGGCCACCCGGATGCGCGGATCGAGCCAGGCATTGGCGATGTCGGCGGCGAGCGTCAGCAGCACATAGACGACGGAAAGCAGCAGGACGACGACCTGCATGACCGGGAAATCCTTGTAGGTGATGCTCTGATAGGCGAGGTAGCCGAGGCCATCGAGCGCGAAGATCGTCTCGATCACCACGGAGCCGCCGAGCAGGAAGCCGAGCTGCACCGCAGCCAGGGCCACGACGGGAACGACGGCGTTGCGCAGCGCATGCTTGAAGATGATCTTGCCGGAGGGCAGGCCCTTGGCCCGGGCGGTGCGGATATAGTCGGCCGAGAGCACTTCGATCATGCCGGCGCGGATCAGCCGCATGAAGGCCGGCGCGGCATAGTAGCCGAGCGCCACGGTCGGCATGATGTAGTGCTGCCAGGTCGCGGAGCCGGAGACCGGCAGCCAGCGCAGGGTGATCGAGAACAGCATCACCAGGATCAGCGCGAAGAAGAAGTTCGGCATCGCCTGGCCGAAGACCGCGACGGCGAGCGCCACCCGGTCGATCCAGCTATTGGCGTAGATCGCCGCGAGCACGCCGAGCGGGATCGAGATCAAGAGCGCGAAGGCGAGCGAGGTCAGGCCGAGGATCAGCGTCACCGGCATCTTGGCCAGGACCAGCTCGGAGACGTCGGTCTTGAAATAGATCGAGGTGCCGAAATCGCCGCGCAGCGTCTTCCAGAGCCAGTCGAGATACTGGACGAGGAGCGGCCGATCGAGCCCGTAGGTCTTGCGGATCACGTCGATGTCCGCCTGCTGCGCGCCTTCGCCGGCGATCGCGACCGCGACATCGCCGGACAGTCGCAGCAGGAAGAAGGCGATGGCCGAGACCGCGAGCGCGACCATCAGTGCCAGGCCAAGACGTTTGAGTATGAAGCCGAGCATGGGGCTTCCTTCGAATTTTGACGGTTCAATTCAAAGCGTCATCCCAGCGGCAGCGAAGCGGAGAGCCGGGATCCATGCCGGAACGGTTCGGGCATGGATCCCGGGTCGACGCGACTTCGCCGCTTGCCCGGGATGACGGGACTGGTTGGAGGAAAACGGCTGGACTTACTTCCAGCCCATTTCCCAGAAGCGGACCATCTCGTCCGGATAGGCCTTGAAGTTCAGGTCCTTGTTGGCGACGTAGTAGACCGGCAGCGAATAGAGCGGCGTCGCATAGGCCTTGTCGGCGATGATCTTGAGCGCGCCCTTGTAGGCTTCCTTGCGGACCGCCGGATCGACCGAGTTGTTGCCCTTGTTCAGGAGGTCGCGGACCGCCGGATCACGGGTGATGTCCTCGCTGCGGAAGGCGAAGTAGTTCGGGGTCGCGGCCGAGACGTCGTTGACCGAGAAGGAGCCCCAGGTCTGGTGGGTCAGCATCGCCTTGTTGGTGGCGATCTGCTCGCGCATCGCGGCATATTGCAGGAAGCGCAGATTGGTCTTGATGCCGACGGCCTGGAGATAGCCGATCAGCGCCTCGGTCTGGTTGCGCTCGCGATAGGCGACGATGTCCAGGGTCAGGTCCTTGACGCCGGCTTCGGCCAGCAGGGCCTTGGCCTTGGCGGGATCGTAATTGTAGCGCGCCGCGCCCTCGTCGGTGCAGCCGAACTGCGAGGGGAAGCAGATCGTGTTGATGACGCGCGAGCCTTCGCCGACGATGTTCTTGACCATCGCCTCACGGTCGATGGCGTGGATGATCGCCTTGCGGACGCGCTCATCCTTCAAGGCCGGCGCCGGGGTGCCGTCCTGGATGTTCATCTGCATGAAGACGATGCGCATCGTCTCGCCGGAGACGACCTGCAGGGTCGGCACGGTCTTGAGCTGATCGGCCTGGTCCTTGGGGACGTGCATGATCAGGTCGCCGCCACCCGAGAGCATCTCCGCCATCTGGGTCTGGCGATCCGGGATGAAGCGGATGTCGATCTTGCCGATCTTCGGCTGCGGCTTCGGCGAATCCTTGAAATAGTCCTTGTTGAGCTCGAGCGTGATCGACTTGCCCGGGACGTAGTTCGAGACCTTGTAGGGGCCCGAGCCGACCGGCTTCTCGTTCTGGCCCTTGGGGCCGACCTTCTCGTAATACTCGTTCGGATGGATCACCACCGGGCCGGCGAGATATTCGATCGCGGCCGGGAAAATCTCCTTGGTGGTCAGGCGGACCTTGTACTTGTCCAGCTTCTCGGCCTTCTCGATCCAGTTGACGTTGCCCTGGGTGACGACCTTGTTCTCGGGCTTGGAGATGAAGTTCAGCGTGTAGACGACGTCGTCGGCGTCGAACTCCTCGCCATTGTGGAACTTCACGCCCTCGCGCAGCTCGAACTCGATGGTCTTGTCGTCGATCTGCTTCCAGCTCTTGGCGAGCTGGCCCTTGTACTCATTGGTGTTCGGGTCGCGGTAGATCAGCGTGTCCCAGACATTGGCGCCGATGATCACGCCGATGCGGACATTGTTGAAGAACGGGTCGACGTTCTCGGGCGCCTGATCATAGGCGAAGCGGACCGTGTTGGCGGCCTTCTGGGCGGAGGCCGGCATGCTGGTCAGGGCCGCCATGGCGGTACCCGCCAGCGCGACGGCCAGCGTCTTCATCGAGATTCGCATTCTTATCCCCTCACGGCTTCATCGAGCGTGCTGACAAAGCTCCGCCACGGCTGGACTGCCGCAGTTTTGCTTTATTCGAAATCTGCCCAAGGATTGAGCTTGCCGCCATAAGAATGAATCGAAGGGATCGTTGCCGAACCGGCAAAGCTTCTCTAAAGCCGCGCCATGCAGACAGCGGCCCTCCGATATTTCCTGGCTGTGGCGCGGACCGGCTCGGTCAGCGCGGCGGCGCAGCGCCTGCGGGTGGCGGCTTCGGCCGTCAGCCGTCAGATCGCCAATCTCGAAAAGGAGCTCGACGCCGACCTGTTCGAGCGACGCTCGCACGGCATGATCGTGACTCAGGCGGGCCAGACGCTCGCGGCCTATGCCCAGCGCCTCGAGCTGGAGGCCGAGCAGGTCGTCAACGAGATCCGCGAACTGCACGGCGCCGGCCGGGGGCTGATCCGCCTGGGCGTCACCGAGGGCTTCGCCGTCTCCTTCATTCCCGAGACGATCTATGCCTTTCGGCAGCACTATCCGGACGTCGCCTTCGACATGAAGGTGATGTCGCCCCAGGTCGTGACCGAGCAGGTCCGCACCGGGGCGATCGATCTCGGCCTGACCTTCGTGCTGCAGCAGGAGCGTGGCGTCACCATCAACTGGCAATGTGCGACGCGAACCTACGCGTTCGTTGCGCCGCATCATCCACTGGTGCAGCAGGAAACCGTGCGAATCGAGGACATCTTCGCCCATCCCGTCGCGGTGCTCGACAGCGAGGCGACCGTGCGCAAGATCGTCGACATCTATTTCTCGGCGCGGGGGCTGACCGTCGATCCGGTGCTGACCTCGACCAATGTCGCGAGCCTGCGCCATTTCTGCAAACTCGGCGGCGCCGTGATGTTCGCCAGCTCGATCTCGTTCGGGGCCTCGATCCGCGATGGCTCGGTGGTGGCGCTGCCGCTGAAGGACGGCGATCTGCCGCCGCGCAGCCTGCAGATCCAGACCATGTCCGGCCGGGCACTGCCGAAAGTGGTGACGAATTTCATCGGCACGCTGATCGAGCGGCTGCAAAGCGAGAATGCGGCGGTCGCCGAGGCCGCGCCCGCAGGCGAAGCGGCGAGGCCGGGTGATCGTCCGCAAGGGCTACAGGGATGAGGCTCGATGACGTGACGGGCCAGGGCGCCGCGCCCGACACCATGGTGCCGCATCCGCACCAGCTGATAGCGCGCGACGCGATCCTGGCGGCGCGGGCGGCCGGCAAGCCCGGATTCCTGCTCGGCGATCTCACCGGCCTCGGCAAGACGCTCTCGGCCTGGCTCGCCATCGCGGCGATGCCTGAGCAGGAGGTGCTGGTGATCTGCCCGAAGGGTGCGATCCCGCAATGGCGGCGCACCATCGCCCGTTCCGGCCTGCCGCCGAAGAAGCTGACCCTGATGAATTTCGAGCGGACGAAGTCGCTGCTCGCGCCGCCGCCGGCGAGCAACAAGCGTTCGACCAGGGCGAAGAACAACGAACTCGCCAAGCATGGCACGCCGAAGCGAACCTGGCCGCTGGTGATGATCGACGAGGCGCACCGCATCCGCAATCCGAATTCGCAGCAGGGGCTGGTCTGCCGGCAGATGGCCGCGGCGGCGCAGTTCACGATCTATATGAGCGCGACGGCCGGGCAGGCGCCGCATGAACTCTCCTATCTCGCGAGACTGCTTGCGGAGGCGACCGGCGCGCCCGATGGCGATCTCGACGGTTTTCGGGCACTGATGAAGCGGCTGAAGATCGGCAAGGCCAGGGGGCGCTGGAAGAACTGGAGCTGGGAGGCGAACGAGTCCGACCGCAAGGTGATGGCCGAGCTGCTCTATCGCGGCCGCAACGCCATCGGCCTGCGCCGGCGGCCGGAGGAGATCGCCGGCTGGCCGGAGGTGCAGCGCGAACTCGCTCCCGTCGCGCTCGATGCGGGCGAGCGCAAGCTCTACGACGCGACCTGGCGCGAGTTCCGGCGCGAGCTCGGCCTCGCCGGCGGCTCGACCCGCAAGCCGGCCGGCTGGGCGGCGGATCTGCGCTTCCGCCAGAAGGCGAGCCTGCTCAGGACGGCGGGCACGGCCGATTTCTGCCAGGATCTGCTCGAGAATGACGAGCAGGTCGCGATCTCCGTCGCCTTCCTCGAAACCGGCGCCATGCTGGCGGAGAAGCTCGCAGGCCGAGGCTGGCGCGTCGGCTCGATCACCGGCGAGCATTCCGGCGAAGCCAATGAGGCGACGCGGATCGCCTTCCAGACCGGCAGGCTCGACGCCGTGATCTTCACCGTGACCGAGTCGATCTCGCTGCATCGGGCCGAGATGCCGGGCGGCGAGCGCGAGCGGGCGCTGGTCGTCCATGATCTGCGCCACAGCGCGATCCAGCTCCAGCAGATCGAGGGGCGTTGCCATCGCGACGGCCAGCACGCGACGATCTTCTACGCCTATGCCGAGGACACGGTGGAAGAGAAGGTCGCCGCGACGGTGCTCCAGCGCATGGCGGCGATGGAAGGGCTGGCCGGCGACGAGACCGCGCTGATCGAGGCGATCGCCGGCGAGATCGAGCAGGCGGCCCTGGCGAGGGAAGCGGCGTAGGCTTTTCGATGCTTTCCGTCATGGTCGGGCTTGCCCGCCAGCCACGTCTTTGCCGGTCGAAGGCCGTGTTCAAGACGCGGATGCTCGCCAGAAGGGCGAGCATGACGGAGCCGCTCAATTCATCTGGGTGCGCGGCGGAGCGTTCGGCGCCCGCTCGCTGACGCGCTTGGCCTCGTCGACAACGCGCTCGGTCGCGCCGACGGCCTTGGACCAGAGGTCGCGCGTATAGGAGCCCTGATGGACCACGGCGTCGTAGCCGATCGCGACGACCGCGATCACCAGCAGAATGCGAAACATGGGTTCCCCCGTCATTGCGATGTCGGCTGGAAGAACGCCTCGGCCGCCGGGCGGTTCCCGCAGCGTTCGGCGGTCGACCGGTTGACCGGGCCGGTGCGGCATTGTCCCCTCGCAGCCTGACAACGCTTCGCAGGGCCGCGGGAGAGAAACGGCATGTTCGACGATCTGAAGGGAAAGCGCGTGCTGGTGACCGGCGCTTCCTCCGGGCTGGGGGCGCATTTCGCCCGGCTGCTGGTGGAACGCGGTGCGCATGTCGCCGCTGCGGCGCGCCGTGCCGACCGGCTCGCGGCGCTGGCGCAGGAAGCCGCCGGCCTGCCGGGCAGGATCGTCCCGCTGGCGCTCGATGTCGCTTCGGTCGCCGCGATCGAGGCCGGGATCGGCGAGGCGGCCAGCCTGCTCGGTGGGCTCGACGTGCTCGTCAACAATGCCGGCGTCGGCGAGACGGAGCAGGCGCTTTCGGTGAGCGAGGCGCAATGGGACGCCCAGCTCGACGTCAACCTGAAGGGCTGTTTCTTCGCGGCGCAGGCGGCGGCGAAGATCATGGTGGATCAGGGAGGTGGCGGCGCCATCGTCAACATCGCCTCGATCCTCGGCGAGCGCGTCGCCGGCAGGGTCGCGCCCTATGCGATCTCCAAGGCGGGGCTGATCCAAATGACCAAGGCGCTGGCGCTGGAATGGGCGCGCCATGCGATCAGGGTCAATGCGCTGGCGCCCGGCTACATCATCACCGACATCAATCGCGAATTCTTCGCGGGCGAGTCCGGGGAGGCGCTGAAGAAGCGCATTCCGATGCGCCGGGCGGGCGAGCTCGAAGACCTCGACGGCCCCTTCCTGCTGCTCTGCTCGGATGCAGCCCGCTACATGACCGGCGCAGTCGTCGCCGTCGATGGCGGCCATCTGGTCAGCGGTCTGTAGGGGCTGCGCCTCACCGTCATTCCGGCCGCACCGAAGCGGAGCGCCGGAATCCATGGCCTCGACGCTGCTCCAGCTCGTCATGCTCGCCCTTGTGGCGAGCATCCACGTCTTGAACACAGGTCTCTGCCAGCGAAGACGTGGATGGGCGGGACAGGCCCGACCATGTCGGAAAGGGCTGTGTTCATGGCTTCCGGGCTCAGGCCTGTGACCTGCCCCGGAAACAACGCGGCGTGTTCTAGCTGGCCGGCAGCAGGTCCCTCAGCCTGATCAGGGCGATCTTCTCGACCTGCGTCAGTGCGGTCTCGAACTCCTGCTCCGGCGTGCTCTTCAGCCTGGCCTCGAAGGCGGCGAGGATGTCCGCCTTCGTCAGCCCCTTCACCGCGAGAATGAAGGGAATGCCGAATCTGGCCTTGTAGGCCTCGTTCAGCGCGGTGAAGCGGGCGCGCTCATCCGAGGTCAGCCGGTCGAGCCCGGCCGAGCCCTGTTCGCCGGCCGATTCCGGCGTCAGCTCTCCCGCCGCAGCGATCTTGCCGGCAAGGTCCGGATGGGCGAGGAGCAGCGCCTTCTGCCGCTCGCGCGGGGCGGCGCGCATCACCGCGACCATCGCCCGGTGCAGCGCCTCGGCGCCGTCATGCTGTGGCCCGAGCCCGGCAGCATGGGTCGCCTCGGCGATCCAGGGCGAATGCTCCCAGATGCGGCCGAAGGCCTCGACGAACAGCGCTTTCGGCACGGCCGAGGGGCGATAGCCGCCGGCGGGCGGATGCGTCCGCACCCAATGGCGGGCGATGTCGAGCCGGGTCGCGACCCAGACGCGCTCATGGCTCTGGACATAATCGAGGAAGCGGGCGAGGGCCGCGGCGCGGCCCGGGCGGCCGACGAGGCGGCAATGCAGGCCGACCGACAGCATCTTCGGGGCGGTCTCGCCTTCCGCATAGAGCGTGTCGAACGAGTCCTTGAGATAGGCGAAGAACTGGTCGCCGCTGTTGAAGCCCTGCGGCGTCGCGAAGCGCATATCGTTGGCGTCGAGCGTATAGGGCACGGCGAGTTGGGGGCCATGCGGGCCTTCGAGCCAGTAGGGCAGTTCGTCGGCATAGACGTCGGCGGTGTAGAGGAAGCCGCCTTCCGCCATGGTCAGGGGAATGGTGTTGACCGAGGTGCGGCCCTGATAGCAGCCGAGCGGGCGCTCCCCGGAGAGCTCGGTCTGGATGCGGATCGCTTCCTCGATATGGGCGCGCTCGGTTTCGGCTGGCAGGTCGCGATAATCGATCCATTTCAGCCCGTGCGTGGCGATCTCCCAGCCGGCCTCCTGCATCGAGGCGACGATCTCGGGATAGCGCTGCAGCGCCGACGCGACGGCGAAGACCGTGACCGGCAGCTTGCGCTGCGTGAACATCCGCCAGAGCCGCCAATAGCCGGCGCGCGAGCCGTATTCGTAGAGCGACTCCATGTTCATATGGCGCTGGCCGGGCCAGGGCGCGGCGCCGACGATCTCGGAGAGGAAGGCTTCCGAGGCCGCGTCGCCATGCAGCGTGCAGTTCTCGCCGCCTTCCTCGTAGTTGATCACGAACTGCACCGCGATCCGCGCCTCGCCCGGCCAGTGCGGATGCGGCGGGGTGCGGCCATAGCCGACGAGGTCGCGCGGATAGGATGAGGGGTTCATAGCTAGATTCAAGTCCATGCGGAGGTGATTCAGGAGCGGCGCGTAAGGCGTTGGAAACGGAATCGTTTCGCCTCAGCTGCCGCGATAGGTCGAGTAGCTCCAGGGCGAGGCGAGAAGCGGCACGTGATAGTGCCCCTCCGGCTCGGCGATACCGAAGCGGATCGGTACCTGGTCGAGGAAGGCCGGCTCCGGCTGGGCCGTGCCGAGTCCCCGAAAATAGTCGCCGATGCGGAAGCTCAGCTCGTAGCAGCCTGTCGTCAGCGTGCCGCTCAGCAAGGGGGCATCGGTGCGGCCATCGGCATTGGTCTGGGTTTCCAGAACGCGATTGCGCGAGCCGTCCGGAGCGATCCAATCGAGCGTGAGGCGTACCCCCGCTGCCGGCCTGCCATTGACCGTGTCGAGCACATGCGTCGACAAGCGCCCCATGCCTGATCCTTTCGCTGGTGAAGCCGCGGGAGCGCGGCGGGAATGATGCTTGCGTTCCGGAAAAGGCCGAACCTAGTCTGGAAGCCGCATGCAAGTTCCATCCCCGAATCTGCCCTGTCAATTCGCGCGCCGAGGCGCCTTCGCGGAGACGCCGCATGCTTGAGGCCTATCTCATGGAATGGGGCGGCATGCTGCTGCGCTGGCTGCATGTGATCGCCGCCATAGCCTGGATCGGCTCGTCCTTCTTCTTCATCCATCTCGACGCCTCGCTCAGGGCGGCGCCCGACGCGCCCAAAAACGCGGCCGGCCAGCCGACCCAGTTCCTCGCCTGGCAGGTGCATGGCGGCGGCTTCTACGCGATGCGGAAATATCTGGTCGCGCCGGAGGTGCTCCCGAAGGAACTGACCTGGCACAAATGGCAGGCCTACTGGACCTGGATCTCCGGCTTCTTCCTCCTGGTCTGGGTCTATTACGCCCAGTCGGAACTCTATCTGATCGACCCGGCGGTGATGGCGCTCTCGCCCTTCGCGGCAGGGGCGATCGGCATTGCGGCTTTGGCCGGCGGCTGGCTGTTCTACGACCTGCTCTGCAAGTCGCCGCTGGGCAGGAACGACGTCGTGCTCGGGCTGCTCGGCTTCGGCTATGTCATCGCAGCGAGCTGGGCCTTCTCCAGTGTCTTCTCAGGCCGCGGCGCGCTGATCCATACCGGCGCGCTGATGGCGACGATCATGTCGGCCAACGTCTTCTTCGTGATCATGCCGAACCAGCGCAAGACCATCGCCGCGATGGTCGCCGGCGAGGTGCCCGATCCGAAATACGGCAAGCAGGCCAAGCAGCGCTCGCTGCACAACAACTACATCACCCTGCCGGTGCTGTTCCTGATGCTGGCGAACCATTACCCGGTGACCTACGCCAATTCGGCGGTGATCCCGGTTCTGGTCGCGCTCGTGATCGTCGCCGGCGCGCTGATCCGCCACTTCTACAATGTCCGCCATGCCGACCATGCGAAATCACCCTGGTGGACCTGGGCGGTGGCGGCGCTGGCGCTCTGGCTCGCCTTCTGGGGCGCGATGGCCTCCTCGCCCGGCGGGCGCGAGCGGCTCGGCCTGAAGCCGTTGCCGGAGAGCAAGCCGATCATGCTGGCCGGGCTGGTGCCGCCGCCGGCCGAGGTCGCCAACATTGTCACCGGGCGCTGCGCCATGTGCCATGCGCCGGAGCCATCCTGGCCCGGCATCGGGGTCGCGCCGAAGGGCGTCTATCTGCACGAGCCGGAGCTGATCGCGCGCCAGCGCCATGCGATCGGCGTGCAGGCGGTGATGACCCATGCCATGCCGCCGAACAATCTGTCGGGGATGACCAGGGATGAGCGGCGCCAGCTCGCCGCCTGGGTGGCGCAGAAGCGCTGAACTGTGTCGGGAATGCCTTTTCTTCCGTCCTCATCCTTCGAGACGCGATCTGCGATCGCTCCCTAGGGTGAGGGCTGAGAACCAGATTCCGCGACCCTGGTAGCGGCGCGTTGACGCTGCCGCGTGAATCTGAACGGCGCGCCGGTTTCATTCAGTTTCGGTTCACGTCGCGGGCCGCATTTTTCCGGCCTGTTCAAATCGGCGTGAACAACCCCCCGGCAAGCGGGCGGTGGGCGCGCCCCAGGGACCGGGGGGTCCAGTTGGACCACGCATCGACCAAGGGTGCCGGCTACAAGCTGGCGGCCGTGCTGTTCCTGTGCGCCTGGGTGGCGCTGTGCTGGCCCTGGCTCTCCGGGGCGGTGACGATTCCATTCGACGCCAAGGCGCATTTCCAGGCGCAGATCCAGTTCCTCGCGCAGGCGCTGCATTCCGGCCAGTCGCCGTTCTGGACGCATAACGTCTTCGGTGGCTCGCCGCAGATCGCCGATCCGCAATCGCTGATCTTCTCGCCGGCGATCCTGCTGGCGCTGATCAACCCTTCGCCGAGCTTCCGGGCGGTCGACGCCTATGTGCTGGCGCATCTCCTTGTCGGCGGCCTCGCCTTGCTGATGTTCTTCCGCGACCGCGGCTGGCATCCGGCGGCGGGCCTGCTCGCGGCGCTGGTCTTCGCCTTCGGCGCCTCGGCGGCCTGGCGCGTCCAGCATGTCGGGCAGATTTCGAGCCTCGCCTTCTTCGCGCTCTCCCTCTGGCTGACGGCGCGCATGCTGCAGCGTTCCTCGCTGCTCTATGGGTTCCTCGCCGGGCTGGCCTCCGGGATGATGGTGCTCGATCCCGACCAGGTCGCGCTGCTCGGCGCCTATGTCCTCGTCGGCATGGTGGTTTCCCACTGGATCGCGGAAGGCAAGGCGGGCTTCCGCGCCAGCCTCGCGCCGATCGCCGCGGCCTCCGTCGCCGGTATCGCGACCATCGCCGTGCCGCTGCTCTGGACCTGGCTGTTCGCCGAGGCGACGACGCGCCCGGCGGTCGATTTCGTCGAGGCGGGGAGGGGCTCGCTGCACCCGGCCTCGCTGCTCACCGCCTTC
Organism: Allobosea sp.; assembly: GCF_017308075.1. Lineage (GTDB taxonomy): Bacteria > Pseudomonadota > Alphaproteobacteria > Rhizobiales > Beijerinckiaceae > Allobosea. Next base: position 101,885 of record NZ_JAFKFX010000030.1, on the reverse strand, counting down.
ATCGGCGACCTGTTCGGCGCGAGCGACCCGGCCGTCGACTTCTGGGGGCCCTACAGCCCGCAATGGGACGCCAAGGAGCTGTTCCTGTCGCAGAACATGGGGCAGGTCTATGTCGGGGCGCTGCCCTTCCTGCTGCTGATCGCGCCGGGTCTCAGCCGTGGCTGGCTCTGGGACAGGGCGATCCGGCCCTTCACCATCCTGTTCGTGCTGATGGTGCTGTTCTCGCTTGGGCGCTACACGCCGTTCTTCCACCTCGCCTATGAGTACCTGCCCGGGGTCAAGGCGTTCCGCCGGCCTGCCGACGCGACTTTCCTGATCGGGGCGCTCGGCGCGGTGCTCTCGGGCTATCTGCTGCACCGGCTCCTGACCGAGGAGAAGGCGAAGGCCCCCTGGCGCGATCTCGGCATCGTGGCGCTGGTGCTCGCGGCGTTGATCGCCGGGGCGCTGCTGGTCGCGCAGCGCGAAGGCCATCTCGGCGATGCCTGGTGGCCGAGCGCGATTGCGGGGCTCTGGTTCGCGCTCGCCGGGGGCATCGTTCTCGCCCTGACGCGCTGGCGCGCCGCGATCGGCCCTCTGGCGGCGAGCCTGATCGTCACGGCCGCCGTCGGCGCCGATCTCGCGTTCAACAACGGTCCGAACGAGTCGACGGCGCTGGCGCCCGAGCTCTACGACGTGCTGCGGCCGGAGACGCAGAACGAGACGGTCGCCGTGCTCAAGCGGCTGACGGCGCAGCCCGCCGACTCGCCGCGGCGGGACCGGGTCGAGCTGCTCGGCCTCGGCTTCGAATGGCCCAATGCCGGCATGATCCACGGCTTCGACCATACGCTGGGCTACAACCCGCTGCGGCTTGCCGATTTCTCGGACGCCGTCGGCACGCGCGATTCGATCGCCGGGCCGGACCAGCGCGTCTTCACGCCGCTGTTCCCGTCCTATCGCTGCCGGCTCGCCGATTTCCTCGGCCTGCGCTACATCGCTTCGCGCGTGCCGATCGGCCAGGTCGACCGGACGCTGCGGCCGGGCGATCTCAAGCTCGCCGCCTACACCAAGGACGGCTTCATCTACGAGAACCCGCGCGCCTTGCCGCGCGTGCAGTTCGTCGGCGGCTGGCAGCTCGCCGATTTCGAGGGGATGAAGACGGCCGGCAAATGGCCGGATGCCGACCCACTACAGGTCGTCCTGCTCGACAGCGAGCCGGGCGAGGGCGTCGCCGAGGGGCCGAGCCGCGCCCAGGGCGAGGTCAAACTCAAGCGCTACGGCAATACCGAGGTCGAGATCGAGGTCGCAAGCGCCCAGGCCGGCTTCGTCGTGCTCAACGACATCTGGCATCCCTGGTGGCGCGCCGAGCTCGACGGCACGGAAGTCGAGATCCTCAAGGCCAATGTCCTGTTCCGGGCGGTCAAGGTCCCCGCCGGCAAGCACAAGGTCCGCTTCGTCTTCAGGCCGCTGGAAGGCGCGATCGCAGAACTGCGCGATCGTGTTAGCGAGCCGCAGGAGGAGAGCGCCGTGGCCGAGCAGGCGCCGGAAACCGTGCCCGTGACGCCGGCAGCCCTGCCTGTCGCGCCACGCAAGCCGGCTCGCCCGTCGCCCGACCTCACCGCCTCGTCATCGGCGCATTAGCCCGGCGCGTCCGGCTGCGCAGCTGCGGCCGGAGGCTCGCCTTCCTCCTGGCCGGAAGTTATGAAGCGCCATGCAACAGGCGCTCCTGATCATCGACGTGCAACCCGGCTTCGATCCGCCGGAATGGTTGGTCGAGGGGATCGGCAGACTGATCGGGAGCATGCCTTCGGTCGCTACGGTCGAACGCCATGACGAAGCCGTCACGCCGTTCCGGCGCCAGCTTGGCTGGGCCCCGGCGCCGGACGATGACAGCCTGATAGCGGCGGACCTCGTCCATGTGAAGCACGGCTATGGGCCGCCTCCCGAGACGGTCGCCCATCTGAAGAACCTGAATCCGGAGCGCGTGCTGGTCTGCGGCATCCAGACCGATACTTGCGTCCTCGCCGCCGGCTTTGCGCTGTTCGATGCGGGGCTGATGCCGACGCTGATCAGCGACCTGACCGTCGGCTCCTCGCTGGATCGCTCGGGCGAACTCGGCGTCCGGCTCTGGCGTCACCATTTCAGGCACGTGATCACCAGCCGCGAGCTCGGACTGGCCGATCCACGGACGGCGTGAATCCGGCGGCGTTGGTCCGCCGGTATCCGCGCCTCAGGCGACGCCGAGCTTCTTCTGGAGCGAGCTCGACGAGGTCGTGTACTGGAAGGTCAGCCGCTTCTCCGGATAGACGTAGCGGTGGACCTTCTGGGCGGCGAGTGCGGCCTCGTGGAAGCCGGAGAGGATCAGCTTCAGCTTGCCCGGATAGGTGTTGATGTCGCCGACGGCGAAGATGCCGGGGACGTTGGTCTCGAACTTCTCGGTGTCGACCGGAATCAGGTTCTCGTGGAGATTCAGGCCCCAATCGGCGATCGGCCCGAGCTTCATGGTCAGGCCGAAGAAGGGCAGCAGCGTCCCGCAGGGGACTTCGAAGGCGGCATTGGCGTTGTCGCGGCAGATCGCGGCCTCGAGCGTCGTGCCGTCGCCGCGCAGGCCGGTGATCTGGCCGATCTTCAGGTCCATGGCGCCGGAAGCGACGAGGGCGCGCATCTGCTCGACCGAATGCGGCGCGGCGCGGAAATCGTCGCGGCGGTGCATCAGCGTGACACGCTTGGCGAGCGGCTGCAGGCTCAGCGTCCAGTCAAGGGCCGAATCGCCGCCACCGACGATCAGGATCTCGCGGTCGCGGAACATCTCCATCTTGCGCACGGCGTAATAGACGCCGCTGCCGTCGCTGCGGTTCTCATAGGCCTCGATGCCGGGGATCGGCGGCTTCTTCGGCAGGAAGGAGCCGCCGCCGGCGGCGATCAGCACGGTCTTGGCGTCGAAGACCGTGCCGGCATCGGTGCGCAGCCGGAACCGCGGGGCCTCGGGCGTGCCGAGGACCTCGACCGCCTCGATCATCTGGTTGAGGTGGAAGCTCGGCCCGAACGGCCGAATCTGCTCCATCAGATTGTCGACCAGCTGCTGGCCGGTGACGAGCGGGAAGCCGGGAATGTCGTAGATCGGCTTCTCGGGATAGAGTTCCGCGCACTGCCCGCCGACCTTCGGCAGGATGTCGACGAGATGGGCCTTGATGTCGAGCAGGCCGAGCTCGAACACGGTGAACAGGCCGCAAGGGCCCGCGCCGATGATCAGCGCATCGGTTTCGATGATCTCGCTGGCGGGCAGGTTCTCGTTGGCGGTCGCGGCGGTCATGATGCAATCCCTGTGGAGGCTGGCAGAGGCGCGCCCTCGCCTCGGGCGCCCTCCGTTGCCGCAAATTCAGCCGCAAGGCAATGCGACACGCCGTAGCCCGGCCGTCGCATCGCTGCATGGCTTCCCGCTGCGCGCGGCGGGGCGACCTGGCTCAGGCGCCGGTGTCGGCGACGAGCCCGGCGGCGGCGATGCCGGCCAGCGCCGCGGCTTCGTCATTGTCGGAGGTGTCGCCGGAGATGCCGATGACGCCGAGCAGGGCGCCGTCCGCATCGCGGATCAGCGCGCCGCCGGGCACCGGAACGAGCGAGCCGCCGATGGCGAGCGAGGCGCCGCTGATGAAATGCGGGCGTTCCAGAGCCATCTTGTTGAGGGCGCGCGGCCCGACGCCGAGCGCAACCGCGCCATTGGCCTTGCCGAGCGCGATCTCGCCGCGCTTCAGGCTGGTGCCGTCCTGCGCGATGAAGAGCTTCTGGGCACCGCGGGCATCGAGCACGGCGATGGCGAGCGGCTTGAAGCCTTGCTCGCGCGCATGCTTGAGCGCGCCGTCGACGATGGTGCGGGCCTGATCGAGAGTGAGCATGGTCATGGCGTATCCCTTGTGGACGGAGGGCTCGCGAGGGCGCGCGCTCCGGCGCCGGTCCGGCAGCTCCGACGCTTCTGCCAGTCGTCCGCGCCGTGCGGAAGCGCTTCTCCCGGTCGGGGCGCGGTCTGGAGTTCTGTCTTGAACTTGTGACGCCGAGCGGGCTTCATGGGCCCCCAGCTACAGGAGGACGTCCCATGGGCTTGTTCAGTTTCATCAAGGAAGCCGGATCGAAAATCTTCGGATCGAGCCCTGCCAAGGCGGCGACCTCCGAGGAGTTGCAGAAGGAACTCGCCAGCCATGGCCTGCCGGCCGGCGTCGAGGTCAAGGTCGAGGGCGATAAGGTCAAGGTCAGCGGCAACGCGGTTTCGACCGAGGAGGCCGAGAAGATCATCCTGGCGCTCGGCAACACGACCGGGGTCGCCTCGGTGGAATCGGAGCTGATCGTCAACAAGGAGGCGCCCGCCGCCGTGTTCTACACGGTGAAGAAGGGCGACACGCTCTGGAAGATCGCCGAGGTGCATTACGGCAAGGGCCAGGGCGCCAAATACACCGAGATCGTCAAGGCCAATACGCCGCCGGTGAAGGATCCCGACCTGATCATGCCGGGCTGGGTGCTGCGCATCCCGCCGCAGGCCTGAGAAACGGCATAGCCAATTCGTCGAGCAAGCCCGGTTCCCGGTGGAGCCGGGCTTGCTTCGCGTCGGATTTGGCCGTCATGTGACTGGACGAGACGGGGCACGCGGCCGGTATGGGCGCGAAAAGCTCTGCGAGGGGCAGACGAAGCGAGCGCGATCCCGGGGAGGGGACCGATGAATTTTGACCGTCGCAAATTCTTGATGCTGACCGGTTCGGCGGTGGCCGCGCCGGCGGTGCTGCGTGCCACGCGGGCGAACGCCCAGGAAGTGACGTTGCGCATGCACCACTTCCTGCCGCCGGTCTCGAACGGGCACGCCAAGTTCCTGAAGCCCTGGGCCGACAAGGTCGGGGCCGATTCGAACGGCCGCATCAAGATCGACATCTTCCCGTCCATGCAGCTCGGCGGCACGCCGCCGCAGCTCTTCGACCAGGCGCGCGACGGCGTCGTCGACATCGTCTGGACCCTGCCCGGCAACACGCCCGGCCGCTTCACCGGCATCGAGGCGTTCGAGCTGCCCTTCGTGCCGAACAAGCGCGCTTTGGTGAACTCGCTGGCGCTCACCGACTATGCCGAGCAGCACCTCAAGGACGAGTTCAAGGAGATCAAGCCGATCTGCTTCTGGGCGCATGATCACGGGCTGATCCACGCCAACAAGCCGGTGAAGACGATGGAGGACCTGAAGGGTCTGAAGCTGCGCTTCCCGACCCGCCTCGCCGGCGAGGCGCTGCGCGCGCTCGGCGCCAACGCCATCGGCATGCCGATCCCGCAGGTGCCGGAATCGCTGGCCCAGCGCGTCATCGACGGCTGCGTCGTGCCCTGGGAGGTCGTGCCGTCGATCAAGGTGCAGGAACTGGTCAAGAACCACACCGAGATCCCGGGCTCGCCGACCTTCTATGTCGCGACCTTCGTGCTGGCGATGAACCGCGCGAAATATGACGGGCTCGCGCCAGACCTGAAGGCGATCATCGACAAGAACGCCGGTGCCGCGGCGGCCGCGATGGCCGGCAAGGTCTGGGACGAGCAGGCGGTGGTCGTCGCCGAGATGGTGAAGAAGCGCGGCAACAACATCATCACGATCGACGAGGCCGAGGCGGCGCGCTGGCGCAAGACCACCGAGCCGGTGATCGAGGGCTGGCTAAAGACCGCCAAGGACAAGGGCCTCGACAGCGAAAAGCTGCTCGCCGCCGCCCGTGCCGCGCTCGCCAAGCACCAGAACGCGGCCTGAACCGACGGATGGCGGACGAGCTGGGCGATAGGCCGCCATCGCGGATCGACGCGGTGGCGGAGGCGGTGGCGCTCATCGGTGGGGCGCTGCTGGTCGGGCTGGCGACCATGGTCGTGGTCAGCGTCACCCTGCGCAGCGACCTGGTCGGCGCAGCTGGCGTGCCCGGCGATTTCGAGCTGGTGCAGATGGCGACGGCGGTCGCGGCCTTCTGCTTCCTGCCCCTCTGCCAGCTCCGGCGCGGCAATATCTTCGTCGACACCTTCACGCTCAAACTGCCGCGGCGCTGGCGCGATGGGCTCGATGCGCTCTGGGACGTGGTCTACGGGCTCGCCATGGCGCTGATCGCCTGGCGGCTCGGCGTCGGTGCGCGCTCGGCCTTCGTCAGCGGCGAGAACACCATGGTTCTGCAATTGCCGAGCTATCTGCCGATTGCGGTCTGCGCCGTGCTTGCGGGTTTCGTCGCGCTCGCCGCCTTCGTCAGCGCGAGCCGCCTCATGAGACCGTCGCGATGAGCGGCTTCTCCCTGGCTCTTACCGGTTTCGGCGTGATGCTGGCGCTGATGGCGCTGCGCCTGCCGATCGGGCTCGCCATGCTCGTCGTCGGCAGTGCCGGCTATGTTCAGCTCAACGGGCTCGAGCCCTTCCTGAACTATATCCGCACCACCCCCTACCAGATCTTCGCCAACTACACGCTCTCGGTGATCCCGCTCTTCGTGCTGATGGGGGCTTTCGCCGAGCGCTCGGGGCTGGCGGGGGACCTGTTCAAGGCCGCTTCCGGTTTCATCGGTCACCGCCGCGGCGGGCTGGGCATGGCGATGATCGGCGCCTGCACCGGCTTCGGCGCGATCTGCGGCTCCTCGGTCGCGACCACCGCGACCTTCGCCCGCGCGGCGCTGCCGCAATTGCGCGGCTATCGCTACGATCCGGGCTTCGCCTGCGGCGTCACGGCGGTCGGCGGCACGCTCGGAATCCTGATCCCGCCCTCGGTCATTCTCGTCGTCTATGCGATCTCGACCGAGCAGAACATCGCCAAGCTGTTCCAGGCGGCGCTGATCCCCGGGCTGATGGCGACGGCGTTCTACTGCCTGACCATCGGGATCATGTCGCGGCGCGACGCCACGCTCGGCCCGGCGCATGAGCGCATTCCCTGGCGCGAACGCTGGCCGCTGCTGATCGGTGTCATCCCGGCGCTGGCGGTCGCGGTGATCGTGGTCGGCGGCATCTATGGCGGCATCTTCACGCCGACCGAGGGCGCCTCTGTCGGGGCCTTCATCATGCTGGCGATCGGCCTGTTCCGCCGCACGCTCGGCTTCGAGGGCATCAAGCAGGCGATCCTCCAGACCGCCGAGACCTCGGCGATGATCTTCGCGATCCTGCTCGGGGCCGAGGTCTTCAACGCCTTCCTCGCCCTGACGCAGGTGCCGACCGCGGCGGCCGAGATGATCGCGGCCTCGGGCTGGCAGCCCTATACGGTGCTGATCGGGCTGCTGCTGTTCTACATCGTGCTCGGCGGCGTGATGGACGAGCTCGCCATGATCCTTTTGACGCTGCCGGTGTTCTTCCCGATCGTCACCGCGCTCGACTTCGGCATGCCGGTCGACGACATCGCGATTTGGTTCGGCATCCTCGTCTTGATCGTCGTCGGAATCGGCATGACCTGCCCGCCGATCGGTCTCAACGTCTTCGTCGTCGCCTCGCTGGCGCGCGACGTGCCGATCACGCGGATCTATCGCGGGGTGCTGCCCTTCGTCGCCTCCGACATCATTCGCCTCGGCATCTGCGTGGCATTTCCGGCCCTGAGCCTCTATCTGGTCAAGCTCCTGAACTGAAGCGCCGCCGGAGCAAGGGCATGATCGTGAACGACCTCGACATCGACGCCGTCAAGGCAGGGCTCGCCGCCGGCTCCATCCTGATCGTCGACGTGCGCGAGCCGCATGAATTCGCCGCCGGGCGCATCCCCGGCTCGCTGTCGCGGCCGCTCTCGCAGTTCGATCCGGCCGATCTGCCGAATGAGCCGGGCAAACGACTGGTGCTCTCCTGCGCCGCGGGCGTGCGCTCGCTGCGCGCCATGGAATTCGCCCAATCGGCTGGCCTCGATGTCGATAGCCATTATAGTGGCGGCTTCAAGGATTGGGTCATGCATGGCGAGCCGGTCGAGCGCTGAGCGGCCTTTGGGGCCGAATGGGTTCAAGCGCCGCCGGCTGCGATGCCGGCCGGCAGGATCGGGAATGCGGCATGCCGTCTAGAATCCATCTTCGCTCCGCAACCTTGGCGCTGGCGCTGATGACCTGCGGACTGACGGCCCTTGTTCCGGCTTCCGGCCTGGCCCAGGGGGCAGCCGCTCCGGCCGCGACCCCGGCGGGCGATGCCGGTCTTCAGGCGGCGATCTCGAAATCCAACGCCTACACGGCCCTGATGAACCGGACGCTGCGCGCCAATCAGTCCTGGGAGCGCTATGCGAGCTGGGTCGACATGAAGAAGGGGCCGACCGGCAAGGAACGCTACATCTCCTACGGGCTCTACAGCCTCTACGACGTCAACAGCGAGATCGCGGCGGCCGAGCAGGCGACGGTGCGCGATCCTGCGCTGCCCGAGATCGACCAGACGATCCGGCGCTATATCGCAGCCTATCAGGCGCTGGCGCCGTTGATCACGCGGGCCGAGCGCTATTACGAGCGCAAGGACTATCGCGACGACGGCGCCGCGGAAGGGCGCAAGCTGCACGAGCAGATGGTGCCGGCCGCCAAGGCCCTCCTGCAGGAGCGCGCGACGCTCGATCGCCAGATGCGCGTCTTCAAGCGCGATCTCGACGCCAAAGAGCTGGCGGCGATCGAGGCGCGCGAAGGCAAGTCGGCGCGCTGGCAGGTCCGCAACATCATGATCAACGCTCGTGCCGTCGTCGACCTGATGCCGAGCAATGAAAGCCCGATCGTCGATCTCAAGGCGTTCGACGTGGCGGTCGCCGGCTATGCCGCCGCGGTGCGCGAGATGGACGATTTCAAGGAGCGCGAGCCCAAGGGCGTGCCCTTCATCGAATCGCAGGCGAGTTCCTGGCTCGGCAAGGCCAGGGATTTCCGCGAGAAGCTCGGCAAGTCGAAGGGCGATGTCCGAAGGGGCGCGGCCAATGACGCGAACTGGCTGATCACCAATTACAATACCATGGTTTCGCTCGCCGATACCGCGGTGCGGATGGCGCGCTGACGGACCCCTCGTCCCGAAAAAGGCGCCGCCGGCCTGCGTTGCGTGCAATGGGGCAGGCATCCAGCCGGGGCTGACTGCAAGCCGAGCCTGTTTCAGACTCTCTTTCGAACAATTCCGAGGACACCGCCATGCGCCCCATGAAGTTCGGAGTAGGCCAGCCGGTTCGCCGGGTCGAGGATCAGCGCCTGACCACCGGCACGGGCCGCTATACCGACGACACCGCGATCGAAGGCGCGCTGCACGCCTATGTGCTGCGCTCCCAGCACGCGCATGCGCGCTTCAGGATCGTCGACAAGCAGGCGGCGCTGAAGCTCAAGGGCGTCAAGTTGATCCTGACAGGCGAGGATGTCGCCGATCTCGGTGACATCCCCTGCAAGGGGCTGATCAAGGAAATCTCGGGCGAGAACGTCAAGCCGACGGATGTCCCGGTCCTGCCCGTCGATACGGTACGCCATGTCGGCGAGGCGATCGCCTTCATCGTCGCCGAGACGCTCGACCAGGCGCGCGATGCCGCCGAGGCGATCGAGATCGAATTCGAGACGCTGCCCTCGATCACCGGCATCGAAGCGGCGCTGGAGAAATCGGCGCCGCAGGTCTGGCCCGGCCGTGCCGGCAATGTCGCCTTCGAGGCCGAGCAGGGCGACCGCGAGAAGGCCGAGAAGGCCTTCGCCAGGGCCGAGCGCACCGTTTCGGTGACCATCGTCAACAACCGGCTCGCCTCCAACTACATGGAGACGCGCGCCTGCATCGCCGAATACGACAAGGCGACCAAGCGCTGGACGCTGACGCTCGGCAGCCAGGGCAGCCATGGTACGCGCGATATCCTCGCCAAGAACATTCTGAAGGTCGATCCTGCCCGGATTCGGGTGATCACGCCCGATGTCGGCGGCGGTTTCGGCACCAAGATCTTCATGTATCGCGAATACCCGCTGACCATGGTCGCGGCCGAGAAGCTGAAGCGCCCGGTGCGCTGGGTCGCCGACCGGACCGAGCATTTCCTCGCCGACACCCATGGCCGCGCCAATCTGACGACGGCGACGATGGCGCTCGATAAGCGCGGCAAGTTCATCGGCCTCAAGGTCGATCTCGCCGCCGATATGGGCGCCTATCTCTCGCAATATGGGCCCTTCATCCCCTGGGTCGGCACGACGATGACGCCGGGCTGCTACAATATCCCGGCCGTGTATGTCCGCTTCCGCGGCGTCTTCACCAATACGACGCCGGTCGACGCCTATCGCGGCGCCGGGCGGCCGGAAGCTGCCTATCTGATCGAGAGGCTCGTCGACGCGATCGCCCATGAGACCGGCAAGACGCCGGATGCCGTGCGGGCGCTCAATTTCGTCAAGCCGAGCGAGATGCCGCACAAGACGCAGACCGGCCCGGTCTATGATTCCGGCGAGTTCGAGGGCCATATGCGCCGCGCCATGGAGGTGGCGGACTGGAAGGGCTTCAAGTCCCGGCTGAAGGCCTCGACCAAGGCCGGCAAGCTCCGCGGCATCGGCCTCGCCTGCTATATCGAGGCCTGCGGCGGCGGCGGGCCGGAAAGCTCGACCGTCATCCTTGAGAAAGACGGCACCGTCACCGTGCTGATCGGCACCCAGTCGAACGGCCAGGGCCACGAGACCGCCTATTCGCAACTCGTCGCCCAGCATCTCGACATCCCGATGGACAGGATCCGCGTCGTCCAGGGCGATACCGACAAGGTCGCCACCGGCTCGGGAACGGGCGGTTCGCGCTCGATCCCGGTCGGCGGCGCGGCGCTGAACGCGGCGACGGGCATCCTCGCCGACAATCTCAAGAACCTCGCTTCGGAGGCACTCGAGACCAGCGCCGGCGATCTCGAGATCGTCGACGGGGCTGTGCGCATCGTGGGTACCGACAAGAAGCTCGACCTCAAGGCGATCGCCAATCTGCCGGGCGCCAAGGCCGAGCAGCTCAGCGTCCACCAGAGCTGGACGCCGCCGGAGGCGACCTATCCGAACGGCACCCATGTGGTCGAGATCGAGGTCGATCCCGCGACCGGGGAGACGCAAATCCAGAACTATGTCGTGGTCGACGATTTCGGCGTGACGCTGAACCCGATCATGCTGCAGGGCCAGGTCCATGGCGGCGCGGCGCAGGGCATCGGCCAGGCGCTGATGGAGGAGATCCGCTTCGACTCGTCCGGTCAGATGCTGACCGCGACCTTCATGGACTATGCCCTGCCGCGCGCCATCGACATCCCGAACTTCCATTTCGAGACGCGCAACGTTCCCTGCGTCACCAACGCCATCGGTGTGAAGGGTGCGGGCGAGGCCGGAGCGATCGGGGCCTGCCCGGCGGTGATGAACGCCATGGTCGATGCGCTGAACCGGGCAGCGGGCATCAAGGCGATCGATATGCCGGCGACGCCCGCCAAGGTGTTCGCGGCGCTGCGGGCGGCCGGATACGGAGGTTGATGCAAGATCGAGTTTGCATTCGCGCAAACAATTTCACACGAATGCGACTTGGCGCCGTCATCGTCATCGGTTGATCTGGAAGCGTTCCAAACGGCGCCGGTCCCGGCGCCAGCCTTCCAGAGGATATAGCGTATGATCCGCACTGCTCTCGTCGCCCTTGGCCTCGCCATCGGCGTCTCTGCCGTCGTCGCTCAGTCGAACCCGATCGCAGAGCGCAAGGACGCGATGAAGAGCGTCGGCGCGGCGACCCGTGAAGGCGCGGCCATCGCCAAGGGCGAGGCGCCGTTCGACGCTGCCAAGGTGAAGGGCATCTTCAAGGTCTACAGCGACGCGGCCAAGAAGGTCCCGGCCCTGTTCCCGGACAATTCCAAGACCGGCGGCGAGACCACGGCCGCCCCGAAGGTCTGGGAGGACCAGGCCGGCTTCAAGACGGCCTTCGCCAAGTTCGAGGCCGATGCGGCCAAGGGCGCTGCCAGCGCGACGGATCTGGCTACGTTCCGCGCGGCGTTCGGCGACGCCACCAAGAATTGCGGCAGCTGCCACGAGGCCTACCGCATCAAGAAGTGAGGGGCCTCGCCAGCGAGGTCCTTTGCAGCCGTCATTTCGGACAAGCAGCGCAGGTGCGCAGCTCCGGAATCCATCGTAGCGCATTGAGCCCTATGATGGATTTCGGCGCGCCGCTGCGCCGCGGCCGGAATGACGGCGCTTGTTTTCGACGAGGTGTCGGGCCGTTCTTGACCGACGGGCTTTTCGGCCGGGCCTTCTTGGCCGAAACTGCCTTGGACATGACGGGCCACAGATGAGGAACCGATGCGCCGCCTGCTGATAACCCTCCTCGTCTTCGCTCTGGCGGGCATCGCCGGCTTCTTCGTCCTCACCGATCCGCGCGTGGTCTCGCCGGGGCCGGAGATCGGGACCCTGCCGCAGCCGGATATCGAGAACGGCAAGCTGCTCTTCGCCGCGGGCGGCTGCGCCTCCTGCCATGCGACGCCGGGCCAGGACGACAAGACGCGGCTCGGCGGCGGGCTCGAACTCGGCTCGCCCTTCGGCAAGTTCCACGCCCCGAACATCTCGCCGCATACGCGCGACGGCATCGGCAACTGGGGCACGGCCGATTTCATCCAGGCGATGGCGGCCGGCGTCTCGCCCGCGGGCCAGCACCTCTATCCGTCCTTCCCCTATACCTCCTACCGGCTGATGACGCCGAAGGCGCTGGCCGATCTGCTGGCCTATATCCGTACGTTGCCGGCGGTCGAGGGTAGGGCCCCGCCGCATGAGCTGCCTTTCCCCTTCAACATCCGCCGCATGGTCGGTGGCTGGAAGCTGCTCTTCTTCGACGGGGCGCCGTTCAAGCCCGATCCGACGAAGAGCGACGAGTGGAATCGCGGCGCCTATCTGGTGCAGGGGCCCGGCCATTGCGCCGAGTGCCATTCCGCCCGCAACAGTCTCGGCGCGATCGTCCAGGCGACGCGCTATGCTGGCGGGCCTGATCCGGAAGGCAAGGGCTGGGTGCCGAACATCACGCAGTCGGAGGACGGCTTAAGCAAATGGTCCAAGTCCGAGATTGCCGAATTGCTGAAATCGGGCTTCACGCCGGAGTTCGACAGCGTCGGCGGCTCGATGGCGGCGGTGGTGCGCAACACGGCGCAGCTTCCCGAGGCCGACCGGCTGGCGATGGCGGAGTACCTGAAATCGCTGCCGCCGGTGCAGGGACCGCCGCGGCCGCCCAAACCCGCGTCGGGCGGCTGATAGGCTCCGCTGCAGGTGGCAGAGGTCGCCGCCGGGCGCTCAGTCCATCACCGCCGCTTTGAGGATGCAGACCATCAGGGCGGTGCCCGGCTTGTCGCCGACGCAGCGCACGACATGCTGACGGTCGCAGCGATAGCGCAGGGTCTCGCCGGCCTTGGCGCGCTGGGTGATGCCGCCGACCTCGACCTCGAACTCGCCGGCGCTGACCGAGAGCGACTCGATCGAACCGCGCTGGTGGCCTTCGGAATCGAGCTCGCCGCCCGGCTCGGCGCTGACCTCGTACCATTGCAGCCATTCGACGGTCTTGATCCAGCCGATGATGGCGAGCCGGAGCTTGCCGTCCTCGGAGACCAGGATCGGCGTGTCCGGGCGGACGATCTTCTCGATGAAGGCCTCTTCCTCATTCGAGGAGAGCACCCGCTCGATCGAGACGTCGAGCGCCTGCGACAGCCGCCAGATCGTCGCGAGCGTCGGATTGGTTTCGTTCCGCTCGATCTGGCTGATGATCGACTTGGCGACGCCGGACTGCTCGGCGAGTTCCGAGAGCGAGAGATTATAGGCCTTGCGCAGCCGCTGGATCGTCTTGCCGAGCTGACCGGAGATCACCTGCGCGCCGGACTCCATCTCGCGGCCGCCACGTTCTCTGGTTTCGATGCCCATAGGATCCTTGCCTCATCGCTTCACCGCTCGTTTGGGAAAGCGAACGATCGTTTGTATTGGCGGACAATGCCTCGGATTGCTCCAAGCAGCAAGCAAAGGCTTCCGCGTCAGGTCGAGCGCGAAGGGCCGACCTCGCGGGTCTCGCGCTTCAGCAGGCCGAGCTGCTTCTCGCGCAGGATCACATAGATCCCGGAGGCGATGACGATCAGCGAGCCGGTGATGACCGCCGCCGCCGGCCATTCGCCGAAGAAGAACCAGCCGAGCGCAGTCGCCCAGATCATCGTCGAATACTCGAAGGGCGCGACCAGCGAGGCATCGCCATAGCGATAGGCCTGCACCAGCAGGATCTGGCCGAGGCCGCCGAGTACGCCGATCGTCACCAGCAGCAGGAATTCCTGCCAGTTGGGCATGGTCCAGCCGAGAAAAATCGTCAGCAGGCCGAGCAGGGAGGTCAGCGACATGAAGTAGAAGACGATGGCGCCGGTCTTCTCCGTGCGGGTGAGCATGCGCACCTCGACCGAGGCGAAGGCGGAGCAGAAGGCGCCGCCGAGCGCCAGCAGCGCGCCGATGGCGGGAGCGCCCGACAGCCCCTGCGCGAACGCATCCGGCTTCATATGGGGGAAAAGCATCAAGAGCACGCCGAGGAAGCCGACGCCGACTGCCGTCCAGCGATAGACCCGGACCTTCTCCTTGAGGATCAGGGCGGCCAGCGCCACCAGGATCAGCGGGGCGGCGTAGCCGATCGCCACCGCATCCGAGAGCGGCAGCAGATGCAGGGCAGAAAAGCCGAGGAACATGCCGGTCGAGCCGATGATCCCGCGCTTCATATGGCCGCGCAGATTGCTGGTCTTGAGGGCGCTCGGGAACTCGCTGCGCCAGGACAGCCAGATCACCAGCGGGATCAGGGCGAAGAAGGAGCGGAAGAACACCAGCTCGCCCGTCGGATAGCGCGCGGCGAGCAGTTTGATCGCCGCCGACATCAGCGTGAAGGACAAAGCCGAGAGCAGCTTGAAGCTGATGCCGAGAAGAGGGGACAAAGCGAAGTTCGGGGCGTGGGGGAGGAGACTTGTACAGGACTGCTTAGACCACGAGGCTGGAGTGGTTCAAAGCGTCGATCTTGCAGAGCCGACCGGCAGGGCGTGGGACGCGCCGGCCATCGGCAGGGCGCATGTCCTCGCCGGCGGGGTCAGCGCAGCGTGTATTCCAGAACCTCGTCGCCGGCTTCGTCGAAGCCGCCGGTCGAGCGCCAGCCGAGATGCCGGTAGAAGCCGTGGGAGCGCACCTTGGGATCGGCCGAGCAACCGAGGAAAAGCCGTGTGAGGCCGCGCTGCCGAAGGTCCTCGACCATCAGCGCGAGCAGTTTCCTGCCGATGCCCTTGCCCTCATGGCTCGGGAGCAAAGCGAGGACCGCGATCTCGCCGCTGTCGGCATGCCCGAAGCAGTAGCCGACGATCTTGCCGTCCTCGGTTGCGACATGGCCCGGCAGGCTGCCATCGGCGATCGCGTCGCGCCAGCTCTCCAGCGTGATGCCGCGCTCCGCCAGTTCCGCGACCGAGATGGCGTTCTCGCGGGTTATGCCGCGCAGGGTGATGCAGTCGGGCGTGTCGTCCGGGACGGCGTTGCGATAGGCGATGGTCATGGGGGTTGGGTTGGCCTGCCGCGGTGTCCGGAGTTTCTCGACCTCATCCTGAGGAGGCCTGATAGGGCCGTCTCGAAGGATGCTCCAGATGGTTCCGGAGCCTCCTGGAGCTTCCTTCGAGACGCCGCTGCGCGGCTCCTCAGGATGAGGGCTGTATTGCTGGTGTCAGAAGTTGGCGCGGAACGAGCCGCCATCCATCAGGAAGTTCTGGCCGGTGATGTAGCCGGCATGGACGCTGGCGAGGAAGGCGCAGAGCTTGCCGAACTCCTCGGCCTCGCCGAAGCGGCCGGCCGGGATCTCGGCGCGGCGCAGCTTCATGACTTCGTCTTCCGAAATGCCCTTCATCGCCGCGACGCGCTTGGTCGAGCTCGTCAGGCGGTCGGTGGCGAAGACGCCAGGCAGGATGTTGTTGATGGTGACGTTGGCATGGGCGACCTCGCGCGCCACGCCGGCGAGGAAGGCGGTGAGGCCGGCGCGGGCGGCGGAGGAGACGTCGAGCCCGGTCAGCGGCGTCAGCACGCTCGCCGAGGTGATGTTGACGATGCGACCGAAGCCGCGCGCGATCATGCCGTCGACCACGGCTTGCGTCAGCTCGAGCGGAGTCGCCATGTTCTGCGCGACGCCTTCGAGCAGCGCCTCGCGCGTCACCTCGCGGAAGGGCTTGGGTGGCGGGCCGCCATTGTTGTTGACGAGGATGTCGACCTCCGGCGATGCGGCGAGCAGCGCGTGCTGGCCGGCCTTGGTCGAGACGTCGGCGACGACTGCGATCACAGTCGCGCCGGTGCTGGCGCGGATCGCGCTCGCGGTCTCTTCCAGGGTCTTGGCGTCGCGCCCGTTGATGACGACGGTGCAGCCGGCCTCGGCCAGCGCCTGGGCACAGCCGCGTCCCAGCCCCTTGCTCGAGGCGCAGACGATGGCGGTGCGGCCGGCGATTCCCAGATCCATAGTGTTCCTCCGAATTTCCAGTGCCTGAGCCAAAGCACGGTTTTCCGGCCGCGTCATCAAAGCGTAGTGCAAATCAGACACACGCCGCAGGCATCGCAACAGGGCGGGCCGGTGGCACATGAGCGACGACAGCGACGCCAAGCAGGTTCGCAGCATCTTCATCTCCGACCTGCATCTAGGTACGCGCGGGGCGCAGGCGGATCTCGTTCTCGAGTTTCTGCGGGCCTATGACGCGCCGCGGATCTATCTGGTCGGCGACATTATCGACGGCTGGCGTCTGAAGAACGGCTGGTATTTCCCGCAGGCCCATAACGACGTCGTGCAGAAGCTGCTGCGCAAGGTCCGCAAGGGCTCGAAGCTGGTCTACGTCACCGGCAATCATGACGATTTCCTGCGTGACTACACCGGGCTGCAATTCGGCGGCATCACGCTGGTCGACGAGATCATTCACGAGACCGCCGATGGCCGGCGGATGCTGGTGATCCATGGCGATCTGTTCGATCTCGTCGTGCGCAACGCCAAATGGCTCGCGCTGCTCGGCGACTGGGCCTACACCGTCGCCCTCGTCCTGAACCACGGGATCAACAAGGTGCGCCGGACCCTGCGCCTGCCGCACTGGTCGCTCTCGGCCTGGGCCAAGCACAAGGTCAAGAACGCGGTCAATTATATCGGCGAGTTCGAGCAGTGCCTGGCCGACGAGGCGAGGCGGCACAAGGCCGACGGCGTGATCTGCGGCCATATCCACCACGCGACGCAGCGCCGGATCGACGGGCTGGACTACATCAACACCGGCGACTGGGTCGAGAGCTGCACGGCGGTCGTCGAGCATGATGACGGCCGCTTCGAAATCATCCGCTGGCCGCAGCATCGCTTCAGGGGCGAGAATCCGGGCCTGTCGGCCGCATCCGCCCCGCAGCGGCCGGCGCCGGTGCTGGTTGGCGAGGCCGCCTGATGCGCGTCCTGATCGCCACCGACGCCTGGCGGCCGCAGATCAACGGCGTCGTGCGCTCGCTGGAGCGGATGTTCGAGGCAGCGCCCGATTTCGGCGTCACGGCGCAGATGCTGACGCCTGAAGGCTTCCGGCAGGTCGGCCTGCCGTCCTATCCGGATATCCGGATCGCGCTGGCCAGCCAGCAGCAGGTGGCGAAACGCATCGCCGAGTTCGGCCCCGACCATATCCACATCGCGACCGAAGGGCCGATCGGCTGGCTGGCGCGGGCGGCCTGCCTGGCGCAGAAGCGCAGCTTCACCACGAGCTACCACACCCGCTTCCCGCAATATGTCGCGGCGCGCTGGCCGATCCCCGAAAGCTGGAGCTATCGCTTCCTGCGCCGCTTCCATGCACCGGCGGCCGGGGTGATGGTCTCGACGGCGACGGTCGAGGCCGAGCTGCGCGAGCATGGCTTCGAGCGCATCCTGCGCTGGGGCCGCGGCGTCGATCTCTCGCTGTTCCATCCGCGGTCTGCGAGCGTGCTCGACCTGCCGCGGCCGATCTTTCTCAGCGTCGGCCGGGTTGCGGTCGAGAAGAATCTCGCGGCGTTCCTGTCGCTGCGCCTGCCAGGCAGCAAGGTCGTGGTCGGCGACGGGCCGGCCCTGGGCGACCTGAAGCGCGCCTTTCCCGAGGCGCATTTCCTCGGCGCGCGCGAGGGCGAGGAGCTCGCGGCGATCTACGCCTCCTCCGACGTCTTCGTCTTTCCGAGCCTGACCGACACGTTCGGCATCGTCCTGCTCGAGGCCGCCGCCAGCGGCCTGCCGGTCGCGGCCTTTCCGGTGCAGGGGCCGAGCGACGTCTTCGCCGGCAGCAATGCCGCCGTGCTGCACGAGGACCTGCGCCAGGCGGCGCTTTCGGCACTCAGATTGCCGCGCGAGGCGGGGCCGCAGCTCGCCGCCCGCCATAGCTGGCAGAGCAGCGCCGAGCAGTTCTACGGGCATATCCGCCGGGCCGCGCAGGCGGCGCGGCAAGCGCCGGTGCAGAGCGTCACAGCCTTCGCGAGCGGGCGTGGCGCGGAAGGGAACGGCCGGGCGCGCTCGCCGGCTTGAGCTCGGCGCGGAAATCGTCGCGGCGCTGATGCACCGAGGCGATGACCAGGCCCATCGGCACGCCGAGCCCGACCAGCGCGGCTTCCGACAATTGCAGGCTGGCCTCGATGGTCTCAGGCACGGCGTCGTTGACGCCGATCTCGTAGAGATGGCGGGCGTGCCTGGCATCGCGGGCGCGGGCGACGATCACGAGGTCGGGCCGCATCTCGCGCGCGGCCCTGACGATCTCGTCGACCGCACGCTGGTTGTCGATCGTCACGATCAGCGCGGTCGCTTCCTGCAATCCGCAGAGGCGCAGGAATTCCGGCTTGGTCGCATCGCCGAAGAAGGCGGGGCGGCCGGCCCGGCGCTGGCTCGAAACCAGGGCGGGGTCGGCGTCGATCACCAGGAAGGGCGCCTTGTGCTGCTCCAGCATCTCGCCGACGAGCCGGCCGACGCGGCCGCAGCCGACGACGAGGGCGCGGGCGGCGTGATCGTCGGGCGGCAGGATCTGCGCTTCCTCCGGTAGCTGTACCATGGGCGCGAAATGCGCCGCCAGCATGCGTGCCAGCCGGGCGGCCAGTGGCAGGGCGATCATGGTCAGCGACACCGCGGCCAGGACAAGGCCCGAGGCCGAGCGATCGACCAGCTCGGCCGCCACGGAGGCGCTGAGCAGGACGAAGGCGAACTCGCCGCCAGGGCCGATCAGGATCGCGCTTTCCAGCGCGGTCGCGCGCCCGAGCCGGAAGAAGCGCGCCAGCAGGAAGGTGATCACCGCCTTGGCGAGAAAAAGCCCGAGCGCGATCGAAAGGATCGCCAGTGGCTGGGCGGCGAGCTGGGCCGGGTCCACGCTCATGCCGACCGTGAGAAAGAAGACGCCGATCAGCAGCGATTTGAAGGGCTCGATCGTGACCTCGATGGCGCGGCGATACTCGGTCTCGGCGAGCAGCAGTCCGGCGATGAAGGCGCCGAGCCCCATGGAGAGGCCGGCGGCGGCGGCGATCAGGCCGGTGCCGAGCGCGACCAGAAGCGTCGCGGCGAGGAAGCTCTCGGAGGAGTCGGTCGAGGCGACCAGCCGGAACAGCGGGCGCATGGCGAAGCGTCCGATCACGATGATGGCGGCGATCGCCGCAGCCGCCTGGAGCAGCGCCTGGGCGAGGCCGGCCAGCAGCGAGCCGTTTTCCTGCGCGCCGAGCACGCTGATCAGGAAGAGTAGGGGAATAACGGCGAGGTCCTGGCAGAGCAGGATCGCGAAGCTGGCGCGGCCGGCGGAGGAGGTGATGCGGCGGTGGGCCGAAAGCAGTTCCACCACCATCGCGGTCGACGACAGCGCCAGCGCCGTGCCGATGATCAGCGCCGCCGTAGCCGGCTGGCCGAAGCCATAGGCGACCGCACCGATAACGCAGGCGGAGAGGCTGATCTGACCGAGGCCGAGGCCGAAGACCAATCGGCGCATCGTCATCAGCCGGTCATAGGAGAGTTCGAGCCCGATGACGAAGAGCAGGAAGGCGATGCCGAGCTCGGCCGGCCCGGCGAGGGCCTTGGCGTCCGAGACAGTGATCGTGCTGAGGAAGGGCACCTTGGCGACGAGGCCGCCGAGGCCGTAGGGACCCAGCACGGCGCCGCAGGCGACGAAGGCGACGACCGAATTGACGCGGAAGCGCTTGGCGAACGGCACGATGACGCCAGCCGTCGCCAGCACGACCACGGCGTCGCGAAAGGTAGAGGGGTCGATCGTTGCGGCCACATGCCCCCCAAACTGAATTGCCGATTCTGCTGATGGGGGAATTTTGCTTGCTGCGCCGCGGCAACACAACAAAATCAAGAGGCTACTTCGCGAAAACTTGCTCGCCCGGGATCGGCCGACTAGACCTCGGTCAGGCTCGCGGCGATGCGGGCCCGAAGGAAGCGGCTTTCTGGCCGCCGATCACGCGAAGGGTCACGCATGCGCTTCACCGGCACCGCTTCTTACGTCGCCACCGAGGATCTCACCGTCGCCGTCAACGCTGCGATCCGGCTGGAGCGGCCGCTTCTGGTCAAGGGCGAGCCCGGCACCGGCAAGACCGTGCTGGCGGAGGAGATCGCCGCGGCGCTCGGTGCGCCGCTGATCACCTGGCACGTCAAGTCGACGACCAAGGCACAGCAGGGCCTCTACGAATACGATGCGGTCAGCCGGCTGCGCGACAGCCAGCTCGGCGATGCCCGCGTCTCCGACATCGCCAACTACATCAAGCGCGGCAAGCTCTGGGAGGCCTTCGTCTCGCCGGTCAGGCCCGTGCTGCTGATCGACGAGATCGACAAGGCCGATATCGAGTTCCCGAACGACCTGCTGCTCGAGCTCGACCGCATGGAATTCCATGTCTACGAGACCGGCGAGACGATCCGCGCCGCGCAGCGCCCGGTGATGATCATCACCTCGAACAATGAGAAGGAGCTGCCGGACGCCTTCCTGCGTCGCTGCTTCTTCCATTACATCCGCTTCCCGGATGCAGAGACGATGCAGGCGATCATCGAGGTGCATTTTCCGGGCATCAAGAAGCGGCTGATGGAGGAAGCGCTGCGGCTGTTCTTCGAGGTCCGCGAGGTGCCGGGGATCAAGAAGAAGCCGTCGACCTCGGAGCTGCTCGACTGGCTGAAGCTGCTCGTCGCCGAGGATATCGGCCCCGAGGTGCTGCGCGAGCGCGACCCGCGCAAGCTGATCCCGCCGCTGCATGGCGCCCTGCTCAAGAACGAGCAGGACGTCTCGCTGTTCGAGAAGCTCGCCTTCATGGTCCGACGCGAGAACCGCTGAGCTTCGCCAGCGGCGGCTCGTCGCAAGGCGGGATGGCTGTTGCCAGATCGATCTTGGGATCGATTTCGCGGACGGCTTCCCTGAGATCGAAATCGCGCATCAGCAGGACATAATCCTGTGTTTCCGAGGTTCTGAGGTAGCCGCTCATCGCGATCGGCTTGCCCGTGAGCTCGCCGAGCCGGCAGGCCTTGTCGGCGGCCAACGCCAGGCTGCCGCGGTTGCCGCTGTTTTGCGGTCCGGCGAACATCTCCTCGCGAAAGGCGCCGAGGCGGGCGGAATCGGCAGCGCTCAGCTTGAACAGGGTGAAGCGACGCCCAGGTGCTCCCATGGTCGGCAGCTTCGCCAGTTCGACCGCGTCGCGGACCTCCTCCAGCACGACCTTGCGCTCATGGCGACCGCCATCCTTCGGCATGGCGACGAGCGTCAGACTGACCCCGCCGGGGAGGGGGCGGATATCGGATGGCAGGCTGATGCCGGCCCGCAATTCGGCGAGGTCCGTTGTCTTGATGTCGATCTTCGACAATTTCGGCAGCGAGGCCAGAGGAACATGGCCGCAGCCGGCGAGCAGGCCGAAAAGCAGCAGTTTGGCGGGTAGGGCGATGCGCATGGGGGGGCTTTCGGTGAATGGCTTTGACATTCAGAAATTCATTTCTTAGTTTAATTTTGTCAATCAAGGAGTGAAATTTTATGTCGCTCTGCATCAACTCGCCCGAAGGGCCGCTCGCCATGGCGAGGCTGCGCCGCGTGAGCGCGGTCGCGCGCATCTTCTGCTTGGCGGCGGCGGCGTTGATGGCCTTCGGCACTTTCTGGCTCTGGCGTGATCCGGAGCAACTCGCCGCCTATGCCCGTGGCACGATCGGCGTCAGTGCGCTGCCCGGCTCGCTATCGGAGCGTGGTTACTGGCTCGCGCTTGCGATGGGCTTCGTGCCGGCCGGTCTCTTCGCTGCGGCCATGTTGCGCCTTGCCAGTCTGTTCGGCCGTTTCGGCCGTGGTCTGGTGCTGGAGGAGGAGAATGCCCAACGGCTGGTGCGGGTCGGCTGGCTCTTGGCGGCGATGGGCGTGGCCACGCCGCTGGCGCGCGCGCTGCAGAGCGTGGCGCTGACCTTCGACAATCCGTCAGGGCAGAAGCAGCTGGCGCTCACGCTCGATCCGGGCATGTTCGGTGCACTGGCGGCGGGCGCTGCGCTCGTCGCCTTCGGACTGGTGCTCAAGGAGGCGGTGCGGCTCGCGGACGAGAATCAGAGTTTCGTATAGGAGCTTGGCGATGCCGATCATCGTCGAACTCGATGTCATGCTGGCGCGTCGCAAGATGCGCTCGAAGGAGCTCGCCCAGCGTATCGGCTTGACCGAGCAGCAGGTCTCGCAGCTGAAATCCGGCAAGGTTCGGGGCATGCGCTTCGACACGCTCAGCCGGATCTGCGTGGTGCTCGACTGCCAGCCGGGCGATCTGCTGCGCTACGAAGCGGGGCCGGAGGAGGTGGCCATGGAAGGCGAGGGCGGCGAGGCCTGAGTTGCGCGCTCAGCCGAAGCCCAGCAGGGGGCGCGCATCGAGCGCCGCGAGCAGCGCGATCACGGTGAAGCCGGCATAGATGGCCGAGACGGCGCCGAGTGTGACGAGGCCCGGCCCGGTCCGGCGCGTTGCCAGCCAGATCAGGAGCCCGAAGGCCGGAACGATCTGCAGGGCGTGCAGCCCGAGGAAATGCGCGAGGCGCAGATCGCCGACGCTGAGCGACCAGCCCAGCAGCGGGAGCGTCGGATGTAGCGCAGGGAGTGCGCCGACGAAGTGGCCGCCAGGGTTCCGACCGAGCACGATACCGCTCAGCAAACCGAGAACGCAGGTCAAGGCAAGGCCGACCACCAGCGACCAGCGCAGCACCGGGGGCATCGGACGGGCATCGCGCCGCGCCAGCCCATAGGCGAGGAAGCCCGGCGCGAGCGTGAACATCACGGCGCCGATGCCCATCAACACGTAGAGCGCCGTCCCGAGCGAGGTTGCATTGTAGTGCGAGGCCTCCACGCGGGAGGCACGCCAGGCGATGTAGAGCACTTCCAGCACGATCGGCACGATCACCGGCCAGACCATGTAGCGCCCGGCGAGCGAGGCGCGGAAGCGTTCGCTGCTCAGGGGCAGTAAGATCGCGAGCGTCAGCAGGTAGAAGGCGACCGAGATCTCGAATTTCAGCGGCTTCACCCAGGGGCTGACGCCCCCGAACAGGCGCTCGTCCAGGCCCAGGGCAAGCATGGTCGGCAGCACCAGCGCGGCCATGGCGAAGGCCGCTGCCGTGAGGCGCGGCTCGATCTCGATATCGCGCAGCCAGCCCGGCATCCGCGCCTGGAACCGGGCGATCCGGTCCTCGCGGGCAAGGCGAAACGATGCGGCGGTGAGCAGCCAGGCGAGATAGCCGGCAGGGCCGAACAGAAAGGTCAGGATCAGCACCGGCACCATCAGCCCGTGCGGGATCGCCTCCTCCTGCGAGCGCCTGAGGATCCAGTTCCCGAGGAACAGATCGAAGGCGAGGTAGTGCACCCAACCCGCCAGCAGCAGCGGCTTCGAAGCGAACAGGCTGGCGACCGCGTCGAGCGAGCGGAAGCCGCCCTGCGCATCGTGCCAGTAGACCAGGATCAGAACGAGATAGCCGAGAGAGAGCGCGGCCGGAATGATCCAGCCGGCGAGCGCCGCCGAGACCCCACGCCAGCACGGCAGCAGGATCAGCGAAAGCCAGCCGATGAGGGCGAGGCGGCCGGCGAGAGCGAAGGCGTCATCGAAAAAGCTCGGCATCGCAAACTCCGATCTTGACGCTGTTAAGTTGCCGCCTCTGCCTATTGCGCTATCTTGACGGCGTCAAGTTAGATTTTGACGCTGTAAAGATGCGAGGCCGGCAATGGCGATCGGGGTAGCGGGGCGCGGCGGTTATCATCATGGCGATCTGCGCCAGGCGATGATCAACGCGGCCGAGGCGGTGCTGGCCGAGAAGGGCGTCGACGGCTTCACCCTGCGCGAATGCGCCCGGCGTGCCGGGGTTTCGCCGGCGGCGCCGGCGCATCATTTCGGCAATCTGGTGGGCTTGCTGACCGCCGTGGCGACGCTCGGCTTCGACGAGCTTTCCAATGCGATGGAGGCGGCGGTGGCGGAGGCCGTCACGAGCGGCGGCGACCGGCTCGCGGCGATCGCGGACGCCTATGTCGCGGCCGCCCTGGCGCGGCCCGGCCGCTTCCGGGTCGTCTTCGGGCGTCTCGGCCTGAAGCGCGGCGACGACGCGCTGATGCGCGCCGGCCTGCGGGCCTTCGGCATCCTGGTGCGCGAAACCAAGCTGGCCCTCGGGCGGCAAATGACGGACGATCCGCTGACGCGGTTGCCGTCGAGCTATTCCGAGGATGCCGATCTCGGCGCGATCCTCTTCGTCTGGTCGCTGACGCACGGATTTTCGACGATGCTGATCGATGGCCAGCTCGGCTCATTCGAGACCCTGCCCGGCGGCCGCGAGCGCCTGCTGAAGCTCTATTCCCAGCAACTCGTGCAGTTGCTGGTCAGCGCGGTGCGCCAGCGGCGGAGCGATGTCGGAGCATAGCCCTCGCAAATCCCGGCGGGCATGGTTAGATGGCGGTCATGCGCCGCCTGATGCTCCTGCGCCATGCCAAATCGGCCTGGCCCGCCAACACCGCCGATCGTGACCGGCCGCTCGCCACGCGCGGGCGGGAAGCCGCGCCGCTGATGGGCCGCTATCTCGCCGAGGAATTGCTGCTGCCCGACCTCGTCCTGATCTCGCCGGCCAAGCGCACGGTCGAGACCTGGGAGCTGGTGCGGCCGATGCTGTCGGAAAAGCCGGCGACGCAGTTCGAGCCGCGGATCTATGAATCGCCGTCCGAGCGCCTGCTCGCGGTGGTGCAGGAGGTCGAGCCTTCGGTGCGGACTCTGCTGATGATCGGCCACAACCCCGGCTTCGAGGAGCTGGCCTCCAAGCTCACCAGCCATGGCGACCGCTATGCGGCGGCACGCATGGCCCAGAAATATCCGACCGCCGGGCTTGCGGTGCTCGATTTCGACATCGAGGACTGGCGCGACCTTGCGCCCCGCTCCGGCCGGCTCGACCGTTTCGTCACGCCCGCCTCGCTGGGCGAGGGGCCGGACGAGTGAGGCGCCCGGCCTGATGGCGTCGGCCTCCTATCTCGACGAGGCCCGCGATGCGGCGCTGGCTTTCGGCGACAGCCTGCTCGGCCTGGCGCGGCCACGGCTGCGCATCGGCGTGACCGGCCTGTCGCGCTCGGGCAAGACCGTCTTCACCACGGCGCTGATCCAGAATCTGGTCGAAGGCGCCAAATTGCCGGTGCTGAAGGCTTCGGCGGAAGGGCGGATCGCCCGCGTGCGGCTGGTGCCGCAGCCCGATCCCGATATTCCGCGCTTTCCCTACGAGGCGCACCGCGCCGCCCTGTCGGGGCCGGATCGGCGCTGGCCGGAATCGACCCGCCGCATCTCGGAGCTGCGGCTGGAGATCGACTATGAGCGGGCGCAGGGCTGGTTCAAGGGGCCGGCGACGCTGACCCTCGACATCGTCGATTATCCCGGCGAATGGCTGCTCGACCTCGCTTTGATCGGCCAGGACTATGCCGGCTGGTCGGCCCAGGAGGTCGTCGATGCGCGCAAGCCGCATCGCCTGCCGGTGGCGACGCCCTGGCTCGAGGATCTGAAAGCCCGCGATCCCGGCGGCCCTGCCGACGAGATGGCGGCGGAGGCGGCGAGCGAGCGCTTCAAGGCCTATCTCGCGGCGCTGCGAGCCGACCCCGAGGCCGTCGCGGTGACGCCGCCCGGGCGCTTCCTGATGCCGGGCGATCTCGATGGCTCGCCGGCGCTGACCTTCGCGCCGCTCGATCTTCCGCCCGGCGTCCAGCCCGCGCCGGGCACGCTCGCCGGGCTGATGGCGGAGCGCTTCGAGGCCTATAAGCGGGTCGTGGTGGTGCCGTTCTTCCGCGAGCATTTCGCCAGGCTCGACCGGCAGATCGTACTGGTCGACGCGCTGGCGGCGCTCGATGCCGGCCCGGCTGCGCTCGCCGATCTCGAGACGGCGCTCGGCCAGGCGCTGTCGGCCTTCTCGGTCGGCCGCAATTCCTGGCTCTCCAGCCTGTTCGCGCCGCGCATCGAGAAGGTGCTCTTCGCCGCGACCAAGGCCGACCATATCCACCACACCAGCCATGACCGGCTCGCCAATGTGATGTCGCATCTGGTGGCGCGCGCCGCGAGCAAGGCGCAAGGGGCGGGCGCCAAGGTCGAGGCGATGGCCTTCGCCGCGATCCGCGCGACGCGCGAGGTCCGCATCCGCGACGGACGCGAGGAGCTGCCGGCGATCGCCGGCGTGCCCGAGGCCGGCGAGGTCGTCGATGGCGAGGTCTTCGATGGCCAGACCGAGGCCGCGATCTTTCCCGGCGAATTGCCGCAGCGGCCCGAGGCGATCTTCGATCCGGCGACGCCGCGCTGGCAGGTGCGCGCGCCGCGCTTCCGCCCGCCATTGGTCAAGCCGGATGCCGGCGGAAGGCTTTCGCCGCCGCCGCAGATCCGCCTCGACCGTGCGCTCGAATTCCTGATCGGCGACCGGCTGGCATGAGGGGAGGGCAAGGGTGAGCAAGGCACCACGAGCCGTCCGTCTCGACCCGGCGAGGCCGGAAGACGAGCTGTCCGAGCGGCTGGCCGCCGGCGGCGACGTCGCGATCCTGCCGGAGCACGAGCCGATCGAACCAGAGGCGGCGCCCGCCACACCGGTACCGCGCCGCCGCGGCTTCAGCTGGGGGAGCCTGTTCGTCGCGGCGCTGTCGGGCCTGCTCGTACTCTCCGCCACGATCTGGACCGAGCAGACGATCAGGTGGCTGCTCGCCCTTAACCCGGCCGTCGGCATTGCGGCGCTGATCTGCGCCGGTCTCGCGGCGCTGGCGCTCCTCGTCATGCTCGCCCGCGTGCTGCGCGACATCCTGCGCGAACGCCGGGTCGAGGCCTTGCGCGAGCGCGCCGTCGCGGCGCTCGCCGAAAGCGACCTCGCCAAGGCTCGGGCCGTCACGGCCGATCTTGAACGGCTCTATTCGGGCCGGGCGGAGACCGCCAAGGGCCGGGCCGAGCTTGCCGCCCACACCCCGCAATTGCTGGCGGCGCGGGATCTCCTCACGGTCGCCGAGCGCAGCCTGATGGCTCCGCTCGATGCGCTCGCCCAGGCGCAGGTGGCGCAGGCGGCGCGGCGGGTCTCGCTGGTCACCGCCGTCAGCCCGCGCGCGCTGATCGACGTGGTCTTCGTGCTCGTCGCCTGCGCCCGGCTGCTGCGGGCGGTCGCCGGTGTCTATGCCGGCCGGCCGGGGACCCTCGGCCTGCTCAGGCTGGCGCGGCATGTGCTCGGCCATCTCGTCGTCACTGGCGGCATCGCGGCCGGCGACGCGGTGGTCCAGCAGGTGCTCGGCCAGGGGCTGGCGGCGAGGCTCTCGGCCAAGCTCGGCGAGGGCGTGCTGAACGGGCTGCTGACCGCCCGCATCGGCCTCGCCGCGATTGCCGTCTGCCGGCCGCTGCCCTTTGTCGAGGCGCAGCCGCCCGGCCTGTCGGACGTGGCCGGGGACCTGTCGGGTTGGGGCGGCAAGGAGAGCTGAAGCGTATCTCTTTGGCCGGCACCGTCATTCCGGAGAGCGCCGCGGCGCGGCTTGTCCAGAATGACGTCGACATATTCGAAGACAATCTGGTGCCGAGACGGACAGGGGCACCCGGCAGAATTTGCCGGTGCCGGACGAATCTGCCCGGTCGGAAGCGCCGGGAAACGCTCTGAAAACCATCCAAGTTCTTGAAATATCTCAGCCCTGGCCGTGGCACGGGGCGTGCAAACTCACCTGCGGTTCGACATGCCGCCCATGGGGGGCGCTGTCCGGGTCTGATGGCCAGGTGAGGTTGCGATGGGTGTTTTCAGTGCGCTGACGACGGCGGTGACGGGCATGCAGGCCCAGTCCTATGCCCTCGAGAATATCTCCGGCAACATTGCGAACTCGCGGACCGCCGGCTTCAAGCGGGTCGACACCAGCTTCTCCGACCTGATCCCGGATACGGCGCTGAACCGCCAGATCGCCGGCTCGGTCGCGTCCTATAGCCGCGCCACCAACACAATCCAGGGCGATTTGAACTCGACGCGCATCGACACCAATGCGGCGATCAACGGCGACGGCTTCTTCGTGGTCGACCAGCGCCAGAGCGGCGTCGGCGCCTCGACCCAGTTCGCAAACAGCAATCTCTACACCCGCCGCGGCGATTTCGACTTCGACGCCGACGGCTATCTCGTCAACGGCGCCGGCTACTATCTCAAGGGTCAGAAGATCGATCCGGTGACCGGTCAGGTGATCGGCAGCCAGCCCGACGTGCTGCGCATCACCAAGGACCAGTTCCCGGCCAAGGCGACCACCGAGATCGAATACAGCGCCAATATCCCGGCCTATCCGAAGACCAACAGCGCCGTTTCGACGACGGCAGGCTCCGAGCTGCTGAACGCCGGCACTGGCTTCGGCACCAATCCCGGGACGACGGCCTCGGGCGGCACCGGCACCGTGGTCGGCAGCGATATGACCACTTTCCTCAACCGCTCGATCCCGGGCGGCTCGGTCACGGTTTATGACACGCTCGGCAAGGCGACCAGCGTCGAGCTGCGCTGGGCCAAGGTTTCCAACGCCACGGCCGGCCCGCCGGCGGTCGCCGACACCTGGAACCTCTTCATCGCCGAGAACACCGGAGCCACCGGCTCCACCGTCGCCTACCGCAACGTCAATGTCGACATCACCTTCGATTCGACCGGCAAGATGACGACCCCCGCCAGCGGCAACATCACGATACCGCCCATGACGATCGGCGGCACGGCGATCTCCCCGGCTACCGCTCCCATCACGATCGTGACCAACGGCACCAGCCTGACGCAGAACGGCGACACCAGCGGCCAGATCGACGCCCGCAGTATCCGCCAGAACGGCTACACCGCCGGCACGCTCGACCGCGTCTCGATCTCGAACGAGGGACAGGTCATCGGCACTTTCAGCAACGGCCAGGTCGTCGCGCTGGCGCAGATCTCGGTGGCCCGGTTCAATGCGGGCAATGCGCTGAAGCGCCTCGATGGCGGCGCCTTCGAGGAGACGATCGAGTCGGGCGCGCCGATCGTCGGTCTCGGCACCTCCCAGCTGATCGGCGGCAATGTCGAGCAGTCCAACACCGACATCGCCGACGAATTCTCGAAGATGATCATCACCCAGCAGGCCTATTCGGCCAACACCAAGGTGATCTCGACGGCGCAGGAGATGCTGCGCGACGTCTTCAACATCATTCGCTGAAGACGTTCGCGCGCCGGCGGCCTGACGGTCCAGGAGGGCCGGGGCGAGACGACAGGAGTTGACGATGGGGCTCGGAACCGCTCTCGACACCGCCATCTCCGGTCTGCGCGGCACGCAGACCGGGATCGGCGTCGTCTCGCAGAACGTCGCCAATGTCGGCACGGCCGGCTATGTCCGGCGCACGGTCTCGAATCTCGATTCGAGCACCGGGCGGACGGTCGGCGTCAACAATCCCAATGTCCAGCGCCTGCTCGACCGGATCGTCCAGCACCAGCTCTGGCAGGAAAGCTCCGGCGCCGCCTATACCGCGACGCGCGCCGAGGCCTTCGCCGGGCTCGACCGCCTCTATGGTGCTCCCGGCAGTGCGACCGCGCTGGACACGATGTTCAGCACCTTCACCAATTCGCTGCAGGCGCTGCGCAACGACCCGTCCTCCTATACCAGCCGCACCGCCGTGCTCGATGCCGCAAGCCAGCTCGCCAGCCGCCTGCGCTCGATGTCGGAGGGCGTGCAGACCCTGCGCAACCAGGCCGAGGCCGGCATCGGCAATGCGGTGGGCCGGGTCAACGAGCTGCTGGAATCGCTGACCAAGGTCAACGCCCGCATCGTCAATGGCGAGGCGAGCTCGGGCACGGCCGATCTGCGCGACCAGCGCGACCGGATCGTCTCGGAGCTCTCACAATATGTCGAGATCCGCACGAGCGAGCAGCCGAATGGCGGAATCTCCATCACCGCCGCCTCCGGCACGCAGCTCTTCGACGGTCGGCCGACGGTCACCTTCGCGTTCGACCAGCGCAGCGCGCTCGGCCCGGCCGCGCAATGGAACTCGGATCCGGCGCAGCGCGGCGTCGGCACGATCGTCGCGAAGGATATCTCCGGCAACGGCTTCGACGCCATCGCCAACAACACCTTCCGCTCCGGCGAGATCGGCGCCCTGATCGAGCTGCGCGACAAGACGCTGGTCCAGGCACAGGCGCAACTCGACGAGATCGCGGCCCAGCTCGCCAGCGCGCTCTCCGATCGCGAGATCGCGGGCACGGCGGCGACCGCCGGCGCTGCCACCGGCTTCGATGTCGACCTCGCCGGCCTGAAGGCCGGCAACACGGTGACGCTCGACTACAAGGTCACGCCCGGTGGGCAGACGCAGCGCTACACCTTCGTGCGTGTCGATTCCGCCGCTTCGCTGCCGCTGCCCGCCTCGGCGGAGGGCGATGCCAATAACCGGGTCATCGGCATCGATTTCTCCGGCGGCCCGGCTTCGGTCGCGGCGCAGATGCAGGCGGCGGTCGGCCCCGGCTTCACGATCTCGAACACCGGCTCGGTGCTGCGGATCGTCGATGACGGCGCCGGCGGTACCCGAGACGTGCTCGGCCTGACCGCCCGCCCGACCCAGGATCTGCTGAGCGGCGGCACGGCGGAACTGCCCTTCTTCGTCGATTCCGGCCGCGCCAACGGCGCCTATACCGGCTCTTATGAGGGCGGGGCGCAGTCGGTGGGCTTCGCCTCCCGGATCGTCGTCAATCCCAATCTTGCGACCAACCCCAAGGCCCTCGTCCTGGTCAGCCCGAGCACTCCGGAGGGCGATACGACGCGGCCGCAATTCCTGCTCGACCGGCTGACCTCGAGCCAGCGCAGCTTCACCAACGCCACCGGCTTCGACGGGTCACGCAACACCTCCTCGATGACGATGGCGAGTTTCGTCCAGCGCATCGTCGCCGGCCAGGGGCAGGCGAGCGCGGCCGCACAGCGGCTGGACGAGGGCCAGCAGGTCGCGCTGGCCTCGGTTCAGAGCCGCTTCCTCGAGGACTCGCAGGTCAATGTCGACCAGGAAATGTCGACCCTGATCGAGCTCCAGTCGGCCTACGCCGCCAATGCGCGCGTGATCTCGACGGTCAAGGAACTGCTCGACGTGCTGTTGAGACTGTAAGGAAACCGCGCCATGACCATCACCGCCACCGGCACCGGCGCCTATCGCTCGGCCAAGCCGAACCAGTTCGTCTCCAGCCGCGCGCAGTTCGACGATCTGCAGCGCCAGCTCGCCACCAAGAAGAAGAGCGAGACCTTCGCCGGCCTCGGCATGGATCGGGGCAGGAGCCTCGACCTCAACAACCGGCTCTCGACGCTCGAAGGTTATCTGACCGGGATCCAGCGTGCCGATGTCAATCTGAAGCTGGCGACGCAGGCGGTCGAGAATTTCGCCAAGATGACGCGCGAGACGGTGAGCGACACCCGCGCCGGCAGCTACCAGCCGAGCTCGACCGGCCGTACCGCGCCGCAGGTCCTGGCCGAGGAGAAGTTCAAGCAGGCGCTCGACCTGCTCAACACCAATGTCAACGGCCGCTACCTGTTCTCCGGCCGTACCGCCAACGAGCTGCCGGTCGTCGACTATTCGCTGATCATGAACGGCGACGGCGCCGGCAAGGCCGGGCTGAAGCAGCTGATCTCGGAGCGTCGCGAGGCCGATCTCGGCGTCGACGGCTTCGGCCGGCTGACCACGGGAGGGTCCGGTACCGCGGCGACGATCGCCAAGGAGCCGGGCAATCCGCCCTATGGCTTCGACCTCATCGGCGCCTCGGCCAGTTCCGCGGCGTTGACGGTGAACTACACCGCCGGCCCTCCGGCCGATGTCGCGGTCGATGTGGTGGGAACGCCGCTGCCCGGCGAGACGCTGACGATCAGGCTCAAACTGCCCGACGACACGGTCGAGGAGATCACGCTGACCGCCCGCGCCGAGGGCACGGACGGCACCGCCCATGGCAGCTTCGCGATCGGTCCGGACAATGCCACGACGGCGATGAGACTGCGCGAGACGATCGACGCGGCGCTGTCACGCGAGGCGAACACCACCCTCTCGGCAGCGTCGGCACAGGTCGCTGCCGAGAATTTCTTCGCGGGCAGCCCGAGCAACCCGCCGCTGCGCGTTCCAGGCCCGCCCTTCGACGCTGCCTCCACCGCGCCAGCGCCCGGCACCGACGCCAACACGGTGATCTGGTACAGGGGCGACGACGCGGCGGGCTCGGCGCGGGCGACCTCCAGCGTCCAGGTCGACCAGAGCCAGCTCGTCGCAACCGGCGCGCGCGCCAATGAGCAGGCCTTCCGCATCGGCCTTGCGCAATTTGCCGTGCTGGCGGCCGAGACCTTCCAGGCGAGCGATCCCAATTCCGAGGCGCGCTACGAGGCGCTGACCGAGCGCAGCCGCAATGCGCTCGGCTACCCGCCCGGCACCCAGAATCCGTCCGAGATCATCGTCGAGCTTGGGACGGCGCAGACGGCGCTGGCGCAGGCCAAGGAGCGCCACACCGCAACTAAGAACTACCTGACGACCACGCTGGACGGCATCGAGAACGTCACCACCGAGGAGGTGGCCGTGCAGATCCTGGCGCTGCAGAACCAGTTGCAGGCGAGCTACCAGACGACCTCGATCCTCTCGAAGCTCAGCCTCACCAATTATCTCTAGATCGCCGCGCGTCCGTCCGGACGCGGTTCCGGTGATCTATCTTTTCGGTCCAATGCTATAGGAGGTGGCGCCGCGCTCTGCGCCGCCTGCCGCCCGAACGAAAACGCCGCCCGGGATCCGGGCGGCGTTTTCGTTCGGTGATGGCTGTCGAAGCGGACGCTCAGCGCCCGCGCAGTCCGGCGGCGATGTCGCGGTTGATGTCGACCAGTACCGTCAGGGCGGAGGGCCCGGGATTGGCGGCGACGCGGAAGGTATGGTTGAAGATGAAGTTGGCCAGCGACAGGATGTTGCGCTTGATGTCGACCGGCAGGGGATTGTCTTCCGCGATCACGGCCGAGACCAGCAAAGTCCAGAGCTTCCGGTTGTAGTTCAGCGCTTCGTCGAGCTCGCGCGAGCGGCCAGCCCAGTCGTCGATGATCGACTGAAGCCGAACGCTGGCTTTCAGGAGCAGAGAAGCCTCCAGTTCGCGGGGAGAAGCCGTATTCTGCGCAGACCTGGCCGCTGCGGCGTAGGCATTAAACCCGCTTTGCATTCTCGATGAGCTCCGCCTCGTACGCGATCAGCTTCTTCGCTGATTTCAGACCTTTGTAGAGTTCGGAGCTTAAGATGCAGTTATTGATCTCGGAAACATGTGGCAGAGCGCTCGGGGCGGCCTGGAGGAAGTCGCGCACCAGCTGGAAATAGACCTCGTGCTGATGCGTCGGGCTGCCGGCCAGATACATCAGCTGGATAGCCAGGTAGATTTTCTTGGCCGGGCTGTCGGCGGTCGCCGGGGTGAGGATGTCCTTCTCGCGCAGGATCGGTGCGTCACCCTCGATGAAGAAGCGCGTGCGCTGCTCATCGTTGCGGATGACGACCGAGCCGATGATGATGCGCTCGTTCGGCTTGAGCTCGACCTTGAGGGCCATTGTCGTTCCTGCCTTCTGGCTGGCGGGGAGGGCGGGGCCTTTCGGGATCAGCCGAAGAGACGCAGCACGCCCTGGTCGGCCTGAGAAGCCAGCGACAGCGCCGTCTGCGACAGCTGCTGGCGGGTGTTTAGGGCGAGCAGCTTGGCGCCTTCCTCGTTGGAGTCGGCAAGCACCAGATTATCGGCGCCGGTGGTCAGGGTGTTGACCAGGTTCTTGGTGAAGTCCTGACGGGTCTGCACCACCGAGAGGTTCGAGCCGAGCGTCGAGGAGATCGAGCGCAGCGAGGACAGCGCGCTGGTCAGCGTGTCGGCGACGGTGTTCAGCGAGGTGTCGTCCTGAATGTTGAACTGGCCGGTCAGGGCGGTGCCGCTGACCGCGGTCAGAACGCCGAGATTGGCGGCCGACAGGGTTTCGCCCTGGATGTCGAGCTTCGACTGGTTGGTGCCGGTCTTCTCGTTGAAGATGATCGAGAGCTTGTCGCCGTTGAGCAGGTTCTTGCCGTTGTAGCCGGCATCCTTGGCGAGCTTGTCGATCTGGTCGCGCAGATCGTTGAACTGCTTGATCAGGTTGGAACGGACGGTGGAGTTGCCGCCGGTCGAGGTGATGCCGGCGCCGGCCGAGTTGCCGTCGGCGACGAGCAGGCCGAAGGCGGCGTTCTGGTTGGTCGCGCTGGAGGCGTTGGTGCGGGCCGCGGTCGCGTCGGCTCCGGCGCCGATGCCGACGCGCAGCGTGTCGGAGCCGGAGCCGGTGACGTTGAGGCGCCCGGAATCGTCGACGGTGGCGGTGGCGATTCCCGATTTGTTGATCTCATTGACGAGGTCGCGGACGGTCGCGTTGGCGCCGAGATCGACGGTGTAGGTGGTCGCGCCGGCCGAGACCGTCAGAGCCGTCGCCGGTGTCGCGGTCGCGTTGATCAGGTGGCCGACGCTCGAGGCGGTCGCGTCGGCCGCCGGGCCGGCATTGCTGATCCGCTTGTCGAGCGCGATGTCCTTGCGGCTCTTGCCGCTGGTCGCGGTCACTTCGCCGGCATCGGCGAGGACGTCGGACGCGCCGATCCGGTTCGGGCGATTGGCGGCGGCGTCGGCCTGGGCCTGCTTGACCGTCGATTGCAGCGACTGCACCAGCTTGGTGATCGAGTCGATGCCCTGCGAGGCGGCGGTGATGGTCTGGATGCCGTTCGAGATGCCGTCCAGCAGGCCTTTCAGCTCGTTGGCGCGGTCGTTCAGGCCGAGCGAGGTGAAGTAGTTGACGGGGTTGTCGATGGCGGAGTTGACGCGCTTGCCGGTGGCGAGACGGTTCTGGATGATGCCCTGCTCGGCAGTGGTCTGCTGGAGGGTCAAAAGATTGGCCCTGACGCCGCTGGTGAGAATCGTGTTGGCCATCTTCGGTCCCCTGAAGGCGCGATTCGGGCGCCATGCGGTTTGCTCTGCGGGGATAATCCTTCGTTAGGACTAACAGCCGGTTAACGGCCTCCAGGCGACATATGACGGAGCCCGAACGGCGAAAAGGCGGCGGAGCTTTCGCTCCGCCGCCTTTCTTTGCTTCGTCCCACTTCTGTGGGCAGGCCCGCTCCTGCGGGGCCGAAGGATCAGAACAGACGCAGGACCGCCTGGTCGGCCTGCGAGGCCAGCGACAGGGCCGTCTGCGACAGCTGCTGGCGGGTCTGCAGGGCGAGGAGCTTGGCGCCTTCCTCGCTGGAGTCGGCGAGGACCAGATTGTCGGCGCCCTGGGTCAGGGTGTTCACCAGGTTCTTGGTGAAATCCTGGCGGGTCTGGACGACGGACATGCTGGAGCCGAGCGACGACGCCATCGAGCGCAGCGAGGTCAGCGCGTTGGTCAGCGTGTCGGAGGCAGTCTCGAGCGACGAGTCGTTCTGGATGTTGAACGACACGCCGGCCGCGTCGGCGGTGCCGGCCTGGAGGACGCCGAGATTGCCGGCCGTCAGCACCGAGCCCTGGACGTCGAGCTTCGCCTGCTGCGTTCCGGTCTTCTCGTTGAACACGATCGAGAGCTTGTCGCCGGCGAGCAGGTTCTTGCCGTTGAAGCTCGCATCCTTGGCAAGCTGGTCGATCTGCTTGGTCAGATCGTTGAACTGCTTGATCAGGTTGGAGCGGACGGTCGAGTTGCCGCCGGAGGCGGTGATACCGGCGCCGGCAGAGCTGCCGTCGGCGGTGGCAAGGCCGATGGCGGCGTTCTGGTTGCCCGCGGCAGTGCTGTTGGTCCGAGCGGTCGCGGCGTCGGTGCCAGCGCCCAGGCCGACGCGCAGCGTGTCGGAACCCATGCCGGTCACGTTCAGACGGCCGGAATCGTCGACCGAAGCGGTGGCGAGACCCGAGCTGTTGATCGTGTTGACGAGGTCGCGGACCGTTGCGGTGCTGGCCAGATCGACGGTGAAGGTGGTCGCGCCGGCCGAAACCGTCAGGGCCAGGTTGGTGTTGGTGGTGGTGTCGATCAGGTGGCCGGCATCGGAAGCGGTGGCGCCAACGACCGCGCCGGCCTTGCCGATACGCTTGTCGAGAGCGATGTCCTTCAGGCTCTTGCCGCCGGTGGCGGTGACTTCGGTCGACGTTGCCAGGGCCGTACCGGTCTTGGTCGGGCGGTTGGCGGCGGCGTCGGCCTGGGCCTGCTTGACGGTCGACTGCAGCGACTCGACGAGCTTGACGGCCGAGTCGAGGCCCTGCGAGGCGGCCTGGATCGTCTGGATGCCGTTGGAGATGCCGTCGAGCAGGTTGGTCATCTGGCCGGCGCGGTCGTTGAGGCCCGCGGCGGTGAAGTAGTTCACCGGGTTGTCGACAGCGGAGTTGACCTTCTTGCCGGTGGCGAGACGGTACTGGCCCTGCTGGGAGGCGGCGGTGGTCTGGGAGAGCGAGGTCAGCGCGCTGCGAACGCCGGCCGAAAGAGAGACGGTAGCCATCTTAGTATACCCTTCTGGTATGATGCCTTCTGGCGTCCCGGCCGTTCTGGTCAGGACCGGGCGACCATCGATCGCCCTCTCGTAACAAGCGGTAAATTCGATCTGGAAAATAGCCGCGAAATCGGCCGGCCTCTGCTTGTGGTTAACGGTCCGTCAAGCGGCGGCAGC
Organism: Allobosea sp.; assembly: GCF_017308075.1. Taxonomy (GTDB): domain Bacteria; phylum Pseudomonadota; class Alphaproteobacteria; order Rhizobiales; family Beijerinckiaceae; genus Allobosea. Next base: position 64,935 of record NZ_JAFKFX010000030.1, on the reverse strand, counting down.
CGATCTCCGGCGAGGGCCGCGGCGGCACGAAAACGCCAGCGCCCGCCGGCTAGGCCTTGCGGCGAGCGACGGCGGACATTGGGAAGTCGGGCGGTGGGTGGCTTGCTTCAGGCCGTGCGTTCGACGACGTGCGAGGTGGAGGGGGCCGCCGTCTCGCGTGCGCGCTCGATCAGGTCCCGGGAGAGGGCGCGCAGCTTCAGCATGGTCTCGTCGGGCAATTGCTCGACGGTCTCGCCGGTGTCTGGGTCCCGCTTCTGGAGCACGATGCTGTGGGTCTTGGCGTCGATGACCAGGCGCCGATCGACGGCCTCGCGCCGCTCCTGCTTCTGATAAGCCGCCTCGGAGCGCTCGCGGTTGACGGCGTCCTCCTGTTTCTGGCGGTGCTGCGCCTGCTCCTGGCGCTTCTCGTCGGCCCGGGCCCTGATGTCGAGCCGGACGGCCTCGCCGGCCGCCGCCGACTGCACGGTCTTCTCGGCCGGAAGCTCCACCGGCGCACTGCCCGGCTGGATCGCAATATCGGTCCGAACCGTTGCCTGCACGGCGCCGGTGGCGATCGTTCTGGGTGCCCCGCCGAAATCCATTCTGGACTCCTCTCGCCTGAGACGGACTCAGTTCATGGTAGCGAGACTGGCGGCGAAAGTTGAATCTGCCGTTAGGGAAATTGGTAAATTGTGAAGGATTGGCTGCTAAGGGCCGCTTTTGGTTAAGGAATTTGCGGTCGGCGCCGCGGATGCAGCCGGCCGTTCCGGCCCGGATGGGCCGGAGTTGCGCTAAAGGCTCTTCGAGATCACCATCGGCCCGGCATTCGGCCGGGCGAAGACGCCGGCGCCGACGCTCGCAGCCGGCCCATAGCCCGCCGCCTTCATCGGCCGGTTGGCATCCGTGGCGAGATCCCGGACGATCGATTCCGACACGGCCCGCGCCGTCGCCAGCACCGCCTGGTTGGTCTCGATCAGCTCCTGGAAGGCGAGATGCGCCGCCTTCAGCCGCTTGACCTTCTCGGGTACGAAACGGGCCAGCGCGACGGCGTTCAGCTTGATCTGCTCGACGCCCTTCATATAGACGCCGGCGAGCTCGGATTTGCGCGGCTCGCGCTCCATCGCGTCCTTGAGCTTGCCGGCCTTGACCAGGGCGGTTTCCTCGCCGACGACATGCGACAGCGAGCCTAGCACCTCGATAACGGCTTCGATCAGGCTCTCCGCCTCGATGGCGCTGCCGACGCGCGGCCGCTCGTCGATGACGCGCGGCCTAGCCAGCATTGCCGCCTCCGCCGGTCGTGGCCGTGGCCGTAGTCTTGGCCGTAGCGGTCGCCTTGGCCTGGACCTGGATCAGGTCGCGCAGGATCTGGTCCGACAGGCCGAGGCCGCCGGCCTTCTGCAGGCTGCGGGCATATTCCTGGGTCAGCATCGAGCGATAGACGCCGCCGCCGGTGCCGTTCTCGCCGAGCGGTCCTTCGGTCTCGCTGGAGTTCATGATGCTGTTGGTGAAGTTCTCGAGGAAGACGGTCTCGAACTCGTCGGCTGTCTTCTTGGCCTTGGCCGCCTTGGCGTCGAAGGCGCCGGCGATGCCGCTGGCGAGGTTGACGGCGGCGCCGAGCGCGAGCTTGGCGGCGGGAATGGCGAGGGCAGCACTCATTACATCACCTCGATTTCGGCTTGCAGCGCGCCGGCTGCCTTGATGGCCTGAAGGATGGAGATCAGGTCGCGCGGGCCGATGCCCAGCGCGTTGAGTCCGTCGACGAGTTCGCGCAAGGTCACGCTTTCCTTGACGAGGGCGAGCTTGTTGGTGCCCTCGGTGTCGACCCTGACATTGCTGCGCGGGACGACGACCGTGCGGCCATTGCCGAATTCGTTCGGCTGGCTGACCTGCGGCTCCTCGGAGATCGTCACGGTCAGGTTGCCCTGGGCGACGGCGACGGTGGAGACGCGCACGTCGCGACCCATCACGATGATGCCCGAGCGCTCGTCGATGATGACCCTCGCGCCCTGGTCCGGCTCGACGCGCAGCTGCTCGATATCGGTCAGCAGGCGGATCATGTTGCCGTGGAAGCGCGGCGGAATCTGCAGCACGATGGTCGACGGGTCGGTCGGCTCGGCGGAGTCGCCGCCGATGAAATCGTTGATCGCCGCGGCGACGCGCCGGGCGGTCGTCAGATCGGGGTTGCGCAGCGACAGGCGCAGCGTCTTGAGCTTGTTCAGGGCGAACTCGATCTCGCGCTCGACCAGGCCGCCATTGGCGATACGGCCGACGGTGGGCACGCCGCGGGTGATTTTGGCGGCCTCGGCCTCGGCCGAGAAGCCGGAGATCGCGACCGGCCCTTGCGAGACCGCATAGACCTCGCCGTCGGCGCCGAGCAGCGGCGTCGCGAGCAGGGTGCCGCCCTGCAGCGACTTGGCGTCGCCGAGCGCCGAGACGGTGACGTCGAGCCGGGTGCCCTGCGTGGCGAAGGGCGGCAGGTTCGCCGTCACCATCACCGCTGCGACGTTGGCGGTGCGCATATTGGCGCCGCGGGTGTTGACGCCGAGCCGCTCCAGCATCGCCTGCAGCGACTGCTTGGTGAAGGGGGCGTTGTTCAGCGTGTCGCCGGTGCCGTTGAGGCCGACGACGATGCCGTAGCCGAGAATCTGGTTGGAGCGGACGCCCTCGACCGAGGCGAGGTCCTTGATGCGCGAGAGCGCGCCGCCGATGCCGGGGGAGGTGCCATGGGTGCCGCCGAAGGAGGCCGGGGCGAGCTTTGCCGGCACGCCGCCGCGCGCCTGGCCTGGGATCGGGGTCGGCGCCAGGTCGGCCGCCCACGCCGTAGCGACGAGCAGCAGCGATGCGGCGGCCTGCGTCAGCAAATGGCGGGTCGGGAAGAGGGCGAACATGCGGCCACCGGTTTCGATCATCGTCGGACTGCGATGGCCATGCGAACTCCGTGCCAGTTCGAGAAAAAGCAAAAACCGTTCTTAATCAGAAGTTTAATGATCTCCGGCCTGATCGCCGGCAGGGCAGGGGCCTGTTCAAACCTGCCGGGCGCGGCAATTCCTGCCGAGTCGTTTACCGCTCGTTAACCATGCCGCCGGCAAGAAGGAGGCAGGGGCGAGCGAGGCCGAAGAGCCGCCATTTCGAACCGTCGCCGAGAGCGCCATGATCCGTATCGACCAGCGCGCAGCCATCACCTCGACCGGCGCGACCAGCCGCGGCAGAGCCGCGGGCGGCACGGGCTTCAGTCTGCCGGGGCGCGAGGCGGCCGCGAGCACGCAGTCCTCGACGATAAGCCATGCCGGCCCGCTCGACGGTCTGCTGCTGGTGCAGGAGGAGGAGAGCGGCCAGGAGCGCCGCCGCCGCCAGGCACGCCGCGGCCATGACCTGCTCGACGGGCTCGACCGGCTCAAGGCGGCGCTGCTTTCCGGCCGGGTTCAGCTCGTCGAGCTGGAGCGTCTCAAGGCGATGCTGTCGACGCGTCGGGAAAACACCGACGATCCGCGCCTCGACGAGGTTCTGGCCCATATCGAGCTGCGCGCCGCGGTGGAGCTGGCGAAGCTCGGGCGTTGATGCCTTAGCCCGGTTCCGTCACGGTCGGGCTTGTCCCAACCACCCACGTCTCCTGCTGGCGAAGGCTGTGTTCTCAAGACGGAGATGCTCGCCACGGGGGCGAGCATGACGATCCGGAGCAGCCTCTGCTCCCCATGTCGGCGCAGCGCTGGCTGTGGGCCGTGCGTGACGGCCCTTATGTTCTTCAGCGGATGAACTGGTCGACGAAATCGGCGCCGAGGCCGTTCGCCGCATAATGCGCCCGGCATTTGTCGATGCGGGTGAAGACGTCGTCATAGCCGAGGCACTTGCCGTCGGGGTCGACATAGATCATCGCGCCATTGACCTGGAACATGGTGATCATCTCCTCGACATCGGGATCGACCACCAGCGTGTGGGTCTCGCCGGGCGCCTCGTAGACATAGCCGCCTTCGGTCGCGACCCAGTCATGCTCGAGATAGCGCCACTTGCCCTTGAGCACATAGCCATGCACCGGCTGGGGATGGCGATGACGCGAGAGCACGCCGGCGCGCCGGACCTTGAGCAGGTTCATCCAATAGCCGCGCGTCGCCGAGAGGCAGAGCGGACGGAACCAGACATTGTCGTCGACCGGGACCCAGACGCGGTCATCCTCGGGGATGACGTTGGGGATCACCAGCTCCGGCGGCGATTCCTTGGGCTGCGGATGGCGGTAGGGGGTCCAGCGCTCGGCGTTCGTGGCGGCGACCGGGATCGGGCTGACCTTGTCCATGGCTCGTTTCTACCCTTGAGTTTTCGATTCAGGCCCTTCCTAGACTGAATCCGGAAAGCGGGCCATGTCCTTGATCGGGCGGCGTTTCGTCGCCCGGCTGAAGAGTCTGGCGCTCAGACCGCGAGATAGCCGCCGTCCACCGGCAGGACGGTGCCGGTGACGAAGCGCGCGGCGTCCGAGAGCAGGAAGACGATGGCACCGCCGACATCGGAGGGCTCGCCCCAGCGGTTCATCGGCGTGCGCGCCAAGATCGGGGCGGAGCGCGCGGCATCCTCGACCAGCGGCCGCGTCAGTTCAGTGGCGATCCAGCCCGGCGCGACCGCATTGACCCGGATGCCGTCAGTCGCCCAGGCGGCAGCGAGCGATTTGGTGAGCTGGCCGACGCCGCCCTTCGAGGCGGCATAGCCCGGGGCGAAGGGCGAGCCGTGGAAGGTCAGCATCGAGGCGGTGTTGACGATGGCGCCCTTGGCCGCCGCGAGCTTTTCCCTGGCCGCGACGCTCATCCGCATGGTGCCGGTGAGGTTGACCTCGACGGTCAGGCGGAAGGCCTCGATCTCGAACTCCTTGCCGCCGCGCTGGATCATGCCGGCACAATTGACCAGCGCGTCGATCCGCTCGCAGCCGGCGACGATGGCGGCGACCTGATCGTCGCTGGTGACGTCGAGCCTGGCATGGCGGATCGCGGCATGGGCCGGCGTGGCGGCGACCTCCTCATCGGTGAGGCCGGTGGCGAGGACCCGGTAGCCGGCCTCGGCGAGGGCGAGCGCGGCGCCGGCACCGATGCCGCGGGTGCCGCCGGTGACAAGGGCGAATTTCTGGGTGTCGGTCATGGGCTCGCTGCTCTCGCACGTTTGCTTCTTGGACGACCGCTTCTCGGGCGTTCGCTGCTTGGACGCGTCGCTCGGGGGGCTCGTCGATGTTACGTGGCAATCTAGACGGGAGTGGCGGGCCGGGGGAAGCGGCCGGCTCCCCTGGCTTTGCGCGCTTGACCTGCGCCTTCGGTCTGCCGCGCTGCGCCGGGCGGGCTAGCGCGGGCCTAGCTCGAAGCGCAGCATTGCCGAGGCGCCGCCTTTGACCTCGCCGCCCGAGAGCGGCAATTCGCGGTTCATCTTCACATCCAGCGTCGTCTTCCACGGCGTATCGGGAGCGAGGCCGAGATCGGTGACGATCTGGAGCTGCGGGGTCAGCCGCGCCTCGGGCATGGCCTGGCTGGCGAAGGCGTAGCTGCTGGCGAGCGCGACCTCGGAGATCAGCGTGACCTTGTCGAACAGGGAGTGGCGATATCCCAGCATCGCATTGGCGTTGTGGCTGCCGCTGCCGGCCATGCCGAAATCGCCGCCGGTGGACAGGCGCCAGCGCAGCCCGTCGCCGGAGGTGGTGGAGCGCCGCGCCAGCGACCAGTCGAGGCGCGTATCCGTGCTCTGCCAGGATCCGCTCCCGCTGACGATCGTGGTCTCCAGCGAGAGAAGCTGCGGGCCGATTCTGAAGCCGACGGCTCGCTCGGTCGCGGCAGGAAGGCCGGGCGAAACCGTGCTGAGGCCCCTCCGGATCGTCGCGGTTTCGAGCTCGGGTCGGGCGAGCCCGGACCGTCGCGCCCGCTCGCGATAGGCGCCACTCTTGTCGAGCGTGGGCGCGATCAGGGTTGGGATCGCCAGGATGGAACCGGACTCATCCTCCTGTCCTTGCCAGAAGGGCGTGCTCGGCAGGTCGGCGAGCTCATAGGTGATCGCGACCCTGGCGCCGTCATCGACCGGCTTGGCAGCCGCAGTCATGGGCGCGAGCAGGCAAAGGGGCGCGCAAAGCAGGCCGGTCCGGACAAAGGCGATGGAGAATCCGCTGGTCAAGGCATCGGGTCGTGGCGAGGTTGACGAAGCGAGCCCTTGTGCCGGCCGATCGTGCTCACAATGCGGCAGTGCAACATAAGATGGCTCGGCCCGGCCCGAGGGCGACCTGTACCGCGCTCCGCGGACGGGCCCGCAGCTCTGCCCCAAAAGGCCGGCTTCCCCCTGCGGCCTTAACCCGCTAGGAAGCGCGCGAGCCTGCTGCGGCCCTCGAGCCGCAGTTCGGGACCGTTCCAGACTGGCCAGAAGCAGGGGTCGTAATCACATGAGCAAGATCAAGGTCGCCAACCCGGTCGTCGACATGGACGGCGACGAGATGACCCGCATCATCTGGCAGAAGATCAAGGACACGCTGATCTTCCCCTATCTCGATCTCGAACTCGACTATTACGACCTCTCGGTCGAGAACCGCGACAAGACCGACGATCAGGTCACCATCGACGCCGCCAACGCCACCAAGAAGCATGGGGTCGCGGTGAAGTGCGCGACGATCACGCCGGACGAGGCGCGCGTGAAGGAGTTCAACCTCAAGCAGATGTGGAAGTCGCCGAACGGCACGATCCGCAACATCCTCGGCGGCGTGATCTTCCGCGAGCCGATCATCTGCAAGAACGTGCCGCGCCTGGTGCCGGGCTGGACCCAGCCGATCGTCATCGGCCGCCATGCCTATGGCGACCAGTACCGCGCCACCGATTTCAAGTTCCCCGGCAAGGGCACGCTCTCGATCAAGTTCGTCGGCGAGGACGGCAATGTCATCGAGAAGGAGGTCTTTAAGGCCCCGGACGCCGGCGTCGCCATGGCGATGTACAATCTCGACGAGTCGATCCGCGACTTCGCCCGCGCCTCGCTGAACTACGGCCTGATGCGCAAGTACCCGGTCTATCTCTCGACCAAGAACACCATCCTCAAGACCTATGACGGGCGCTTCAAGGACATCTTCCAGGAGATCTACGAGGCCGAGTTCAAGGCGGAGTTCGACAAGCTCGGCATCACCTATGAGCACCGCCTGATCGACGACATGGTCGCTTCGGCGATGAAGTGGTCGGGCGGCTATGTCTGGGCCTGCAAGAACTACGATGGCGACGTGCAGTCGGACACGGTGGCGCAGGGCTTCGGCTCGCTCGGCCTGATGACCTCGGTGCTGATGACGCCGGACGGCAAGACCGTCGAGGCCGAGGCCGCCCACGGCACGGTGACCCGCCATTATCGCGAGCACCAGAAGGGCAAGGAGACCTCGACCAACTCGATCGCCTCGATCTTCGCCTGGTCGCGTGGTCTCGCCCACCGCGCCAAGCTCGACAACAATGCCGAGCTGGCGAAGTTCGCGACCCTGCTCGAGAAGGTCACGGTCGACACGGTGGAAGCCGGCGACATGACCAAGGACCTCGCTCTGCTGGTCGGCCCCGACCAGAAGTTCCTCTCGACCACCGGCTTCCTCGACAAGGTGAGCGAGAACCTGCGCAAGGCGATGGCCAGCTAAGCGGTTCAGCCTCGACCGAAACACGGAAGCCCGGCCGTATGGCCGGGCTTCTTTCGTTTGTGCGATGGTGATCGGCGGCGATGCCCTGCTGACGCGGCCTGTCCCGGCGGCATGCATTCTTGCCTTCCGCGATGGAGGATAAGCCATGTCAGCGACGTCGACGATCCTGACCGGCGGCTGCCAGTGCGGTGCGGTGCGCTACCGTCTGAAGACACCGCCGCGCGAGGTTTCGGTCTGCTTCTGCCGGATGTGCCAGAAAGCGGCCGGCAGCTATTTCGGCGCCTTCGCCAGCTCGCGGATCGGCGAGGTCGAGTGGACGCGCGGCCGACCGGCGATCTTCAACTCGTCGGAGGTCGCCGAACGCGGCTTCTGCCGCGATTGCGGCACGCCGCTCACTTTCAGCTATCCGAGTCTCGGCTCGCTCTCGGTCTCGGCCGGAAGCCTCGACGATGCCGCCGCGTTCCAGCCGAGCCAGGCCTATGGTGTCGAGGGCAGGCCGGCCTGGTTCGACGAATTCTGCCGCCTCGAAGGCTCGCGCACCGAGGATGATATCGCGCCGGGTCTGCCGGAATTTCGCTCGCAGCAGCATCCCGACCATGACACATGAACGGTGCCGCTCAGGCGGCGCGGTCCTCGGCGAGCGAGCGCAGGTAGTGCTCGGCCTGCTGGTAATGGCGTTCCGCTTCGATGCGGTCGCCCGCCAGCGCCGCAGCCTGCGCCAGCGCGAGATAGTGCTCATAGGCCTGGCGCAGGGCGGCCGGGCTGAGATTGCCGCGCTGCGTCCGTAGGGCAGGGCGGGTCATGAGGGCAGGACGGGTCATGGGGATTCTCGGGCGACGATAGGTCACCGCTGTCTCCTGTTAGCCGAGGATTTCCTCGACGATCTTGCGGAGCTCTTCCCGGCTCAGGCCGCAGGGTTGCGGCTTCCAGTCGGGGGCAGCCCTGCGTGGCGTCATGGCGATCGTGGCGTTGTGCTGGGTCTGATCGTTCTTGGTGTTGAGTTCAGTGTGCTTTTTCATTGGAATCCATAGCGTCGCTCGGCTGAGCCGGGCGTTGGTCAAGGTGGAGGGTCGAGCGCAGAAAGAGCGGCTCGCTGCACGAAACAGCGATCAAACTTCGGGGCTTGCCGCGGCGAAAGGGCTCGTCTCTCGATCTCGAGGACTGGAGCCAGCCGAACTCTTCTGGTCGACGCGTCCTATCTAGCAACGCAATGTGGCGAATTAAGGTTCCCGGCATCGTGCGGGAAAAACACCGGCTGCGGCGTCACTCGACCGTGATCTCCTGCCGGGTGAGCACGCGCGGCCCGCTGAGCGGGGCGTTCAGGACATAGCGCAGCTCGTAGACGCCCGGCTCCGCCGGCGCCTCGAGCGTGTCCTCGACATTCTCGGCCGGGTAGAAGCTCGGTCCCTCGGCTTCGGCCGGCTCGCCGGGCTTAACCAGCATGACCCGGTCGCGATCGCCATTGGGGCCGATGCCGCGAATGGGAAGGGCTTGCGAGCGCCCGACGCGGCGGGGCGCGGCGAGCGTCGCCTCGGGAGTCGTCGTGGTCAGCGTCTGGCGCAGCAGGATCACCGGCTTGCCCTCCGTCTCGGCGAGCAAGCGCAATTCGAAACTGCCGACTTCGCCGGGGGCGGGCAGGGCCAGCACCGAGGTGGAGCCGAGCGGGGCGGCGACGATGGCCGATTCCGGCGGGTCACCCGGCCGCGCAATGGCGAGGCGGGCACCGGCCGGGGCGCGGCTGACGAAGGTGCTCGCCATCGCGCCCGCCATCAGCGAGCGCGGAGCCGACAAGGCCGGCCCCTGAACCGGGCGGCCCGGCTTCGGAGGCTGGGCGAAAGCGGGCCCGGCGAGCCCGGCCAGGGCCAACAGCACGTGTCGTCGGTGCAGAATCATGGCGCGAGGCGGTGCAGATGCGCGGCGAGGTCCGGATAGCGGCTGGTCAGCGCCCGGAAATCGATGGGGTCGAGCACCAGGAGCTTGCTCGGGACCTTGGCGCGCGCGGCGAGTCCGCCGCGCCCGGCTTTGGTATCCAGCGGCAATTCGCCGAAATGGCAGCCTTCCTCCAAGGTCTCGCTCGCCTCCTCGCGCATGATCTCGACTTCGCCGCTGGCGACGAAATAGAGCGCCTGCGCCGGTTCCTCGGGCCGCAGGATGACGGCGCCGCCGCGCACGCTCTGCGCCCGCAGGACCCGCATGATCTCGGCGATCTCGGCGGCATTGAGGCCGCTGAACAGCGGCACCCTCGCGATCATGCTCCAGGTCACCACGAATTCGCGGCGATGGATCTCCTGGGCGAAGGCGGTGGCGATGATACCGACCGGCAAGGCGAGCATGACGAGCCCCATGATCGCCGTGATCGAGGCGACGACCTTGCCGAGCGGGCTCGTCGGAAAGACGTCGCCATAGCCGACGGTGGTCAGGGTGATGATCGCCCACCACATCGCGTCCGGGATGGTGGCGAATTTCTCCGGCTGGACGTCGTGCTCGGCGAAATGCATCGCGGTCGCCGCCAGCAGCATGACGCCGATCAGGATGACGAGGCAGGCGAACAGCGCCTTGCGCTCGGCGGTCAGGGCGGCGGCGAGGGAGGTCATGCCCGGCGAGTAGCGGCCGAGCTTGAAGAAGCGCAGCAGCCTGAACAGCAGCAGGATCTTGAGGTCGTTATAGCCGAGAAGCGCGGTGTAGAGCGGCACGGTCGCCAGGAAATCGACTATGGCCGGGGCCGAGAGCGCATAGGCGCGCCGGGCCGCATTGTCGCTGAGGCCGCGATAGCGGGCGTGCTCGGGCGCCGTCCACAGCCGCAGGCCGTATTCGAGGGTGAAGATCACGACCGAGACGAGCTCGATCGCAAAGAACAGCCTGCCATGGGCCGCCGCCAGGCTCGGCACCGACTCGAGCACCAGCGCCGCGACATTGACGATGATCAGCAGGACGAGCCCGCCATGCACCAGCCGGACCGACAGATCGTCGCCGGCCCCGCGGTCGATGATCAGATGCGCCCACCGCCGCCAGCTCATGCCGGGCTGCGGGGCGGGCGCCATGACCGCCTCAGCCCATCGCGGCGGCGACGGCTTCGAGCGCCGCCTGCGCTTGGGCTCCGTCCGGGCCGCCGGCCTGGGCCATGTCGCGGCGGCCGCCGCCGCCCTTGCCGCCCAGCGCTTCCGAAGCGGAGCGGACGAGCGCGACCGCGTCGAAGCGTTCGGTCAGGTCGGGCGTGACGCCGACCACGACGCCGGCCTTGCCGTCCTCGGCGACGCCGACGATGGCGACGACGCCGGAGCCGAGCCGGGTCTTGGCTTCGTCGACCAGACTCTTCAGATCCTTCATCTCGACGCCGGTGACGGCGCGGGCGAGCAGCTTGGTACCGGCGACCTCGCGGGCCGGATCCTGGGCCTCGCCGCCGCCGCCCATGGCGAGCTTCTTGCGGGCCTCGGTGAGTTCGCGCTCGAGCTTGCGGCGCTCCTCGATCAGGGCGGCGAGCCGCGCTTCCGCCTCGCCCGCCGGCACCTTCAGCAGGCCGGCTAGATCGCGCAGGCGGCGGGAATCGGCGTTGAGCTGGCGGCGGGCGCCGGTGCCGGTCATCGCCTCGAGCCGGCGCACGCCGGCCGCGACCGCGCCTTCGCCGGTGACGCTGACCAGGCCGATATCGCCGGTGCGGGCGGCATGGGTGCCGCCGCAGAGCTCGACCGAATAGGCCTTGCCGTCCTCATTGGTGCCCATCGAGACGACGCGGACCTCGTCGCCATATTTCTCGCCGAAAAGCGCGCGGGCGCCCGAGGCGATCGCCTCGTCGACGCTCATCAGGCGCGTCGTCACCGGTTCGTTGCGCAGCACGATCGCGTTGGCGAGCTCCTCGACCCGGGCGAGCTCCTCCTCGGAGATCGGCTTGGGGTGCGAGAAGTCGAAGCGCAGCCGGTCGGCCGAGACCAGCGAGCCCTTCTGGGCGACATGGTCGCCGAGCACGAGACGCAAGGCCTCGTGCAGCAGATGCGTCGCCGAATGGTTGGCGCGGATCGCGGTGCGGCGTGCATGGTCGACGGTCAGCTCGGCGGGGGCGCCGAGCCTGATCTCGCCCGAGGTGACCTTGACCGCATGGGCGAAGACCTCGCCCAGCTTCTTCTGGACGTCCGACACCTCGGCGCTGAAGCCGGGGCCGGAGATCGTGCCGGTATCGCCGACCTGGCCGCCTGATTCGCCGTAGAACGGCGTCTGGTTCAGGACGACGAGACCGCTCTCACCAGCCTTCAGCACCTCGACCTCGGCATTGTCGCGGACCAGGGCCGTGACCACGCCTTCGGCGCTCTCGGTGTCGTAGCCGAGGAATTCGGTGGCGCCGATGCGCTCGCGCAGCGGGAACCAGAGCTTTTCGGTTGCGGCCTCGCCGGTGCCGGCCCAGGCGGCGCGGGCCTTGGCCTTCTGCTGCTGCATGGCGGCGTCGAAGCCCTCGACATCGACGCCGACGCCGCGGGCGCGCAGCGCGTCCTGCGTCAGGTCGAGCGGGAAGCCATAGGTGTCGTAGAGGGTGAAGGCGACGTCGCCGCGCAGCTTGTCGCCGGAGCCGAGACCCTGCGATTCCTGGTCGAGGATCGAGAGGCCGCGCGCCAGCGTGGTGCGGAAACGGGTCTCCTCGAGCTTCAGCGTCTCGGTGATCAGCGCCTCGGCGCGGACCAGCTCGGGATAGGCGCGTCCCATTTCGCGGGTCAGCACCGGGACCAGCTTGTGCAGCAGCGGCTCCTTGGCACCGAGCAGCTGCGCATGGCGCATGCCGCGGCGCATGATCCGGCGCAGCACATAGCCGCGGCCCTCGTTCGAGGGCAGCACGCCGTCGGCGATCAGGAAGGCCGAGCAGCGCAGATGGTCGGCGATGACGCGGTGGCTCGCCGCCATCGGCCCGTCGGACGGGACGTTGGTCAGATCGGCGACGGCCCGGATCAGGGCGGCGAAGAGGTCGATCGCGTAATTGTCATGTGTGCCCTGGAGCACGGCGGCGATGCGCTCCAGCCCCATGCCGGTGTCGATCGAAGGCCGCGGCAGGTTGGTCCTGATGCCGCCGGCAGCCTCCTCGTACTGCATGAAGACGAGGTTCCAGATCTCGATGAAGCGGTCGCCATCCTCGTCGGGCGAGCCCGGAGGGCCGCCGGGGATATGATCGCCATGGTCGTAGAAGATCTCGGAACAGGGGCCGCAGGGGCCGGTGTCGCCCATGCGCCAGAAATTGTCGGAGGTCGAGATCCGGATGATCCGGGAGTCCGGCAGGCCGGCGATCTTTTTCCAGAGCCCGTGCGCCTCGTCGTCCTCGGAGTAGACGGTGACCGTCAGCTTCTCCTTGGGCAGGCCGAATTCGCGCGTGACCAGGGTCCAGGCGTGGTTGATCGCCTGTTCCTTGAAATAGTCGCCGAAGGAGAAGTTCCCCAGCATCTCGAAGAAGGTGTGATGGCGGGCGGTGTAGCCGACATTGTCGAGATCGTTGTGCTTGCCACCGGCGCGGACGCATTTCTGCGCCGTGGTGGCGCGGACATAGGGACGCTTCTCCTGGCCGGTGAAGACGTTCTTGAACTGCACCATGCCGGAGTTGGCGAACATCAGCGTCGGGTCGTTGCGCGGCACGAGCGGGCTCGACGGCACGACCTCATGGCCCTGGCCCTTGAAGTAGTCGAGGAAGGTCGACCGGATCTCGTTGACGCCGCTCATCGCAATCTTGGCTCTGGTTCTCTGGCAAGGGGCCGGCGCAGCCGGAAAGGGTGAGAGGTTCTAGTCAGCACCGCCGCTACTGTCCAGAAACGCCAACTCCGGCAATGCCCCCGACAAGGGGGTGGAGTCAAAAAGAAACGGACGGCTCGCGCCGCCCGTCTCGTATCGTCGCGCCGAATGCGCCGGAGCAGGGGCCCGCTCAGGCCTCGCCCTCGTCGAGGTCCTCGGAGGTCGGATCGGCCTGATCGAGGATGCGATCGGCGACGAGGCCGGAATTCTGCCGGATGGTGGCTTCGATCCTGCCGGCCACGTCCGGGTTGGCCTTGAGGAAGGACTTGGCGTTCTCGCGGCCCTGACCGAGGCGCTGGCTGTCGAAGGAGAACCAGGAGCCCGATTTCTCGACCATGCCGGCCTTGACGCCGAGATCGATCAGCTCGCCGACCTTCGAGATGCCCTCGCCGAACATGATGTCGAACTCGACCTGCTTGAAGGGCGGTGCGACCTTGTTCTTGACGACCTTGACGCGGACCTGGTTTCCGGTTGCCTCGTCGCGCTCCTTCAGGGTCGAGACGCGGCGGATGTCGAGGCGGACCGAGGCGTAGAACTTCAGGGCGTTGCCGCCGGTGGTGGTCTCCGGCGAGCCGTACATCACGCCGATCTTCATGCGGATCTGGTTGATGAAGATGACCATGCAGTTCGAGCGCGAGATCGACGCCGTCAGCTTGCGCAGCGCCTGGCTCATCAGGCGGGCCTGCAGGCCGGGCTGGACGTCGCCCATCTCGCCCTCGATCTCGGCGCGCGGCGTCAGCGCGGCGACCGAGTCGACCACGAGCACGTCGATGGCGCCGGAGCGGACGAGCGTGTCGGTGATCTCGAGCGCCTGCTCGCCGGTGTCCGGCTGCGAGATCAGGAGATCGTCGAGATTGACGCCGAGCTTGCGGGCATAGACCGGGTCGAGCGCGTGCTCGGCATCGACGAAGGCACAGACGCCGCCCTTCTTCTGGGCTTCGGCGATGGTGTGCAAAGCGAGCGTGGTCTTGCCGGAGGATTCCGGCCCGTAGATCTCGATGACGCGGCCCTTGGGCAGGCCGCCGACGCCGAGCGCGATGTCGAGACCCAGCGAGCCGGTCGAAATGGTCTCGATCTCGATTGCCTGCTGGTTCTTGCCCAGGCGCATGATCGAGCCCTTGCCGAACGCCCGTTCGATCTGCGAGAGCGCCGCGTCGAGCGCCTTGGCCTTGTCCATCGAAGAGCCTTCCACGAGCTTGAGATTCGCCTGATTCACGACGTGCGCTCCTTATGGCAGGGGCGCGGGGACATCTCAATCGCGCCGATCAGCGACTATGGTCACTGTTTGTTCTCATGCGCAAGTTCTTTTTTTGTTCTTGGCGGGTTGTGCCGGCAGGCTCCCGCGATGCCGGGTTTCGGCCGCCGGCAGGCCTGTTCGGGAGCGCGTTGCGACGTGAAAAGCCGGCGCGGGCCGGCGCGCCGGGCGGGCTCGCCGGTGCAGGATGCATCATGCCGTTCGTTCCGGGGTGCCGCGCTAGTCGCCCGTGGGAGCGCCGAGAAGATAATCCTTCTGCAGGGCCCGATCCGATGACGGGTAGAGCGTCTGGCACTCGGAGTAATAGAAGGACTTTGGCGCGCGATTGACCGGATCGGCGCAGATTGAGGCCAGTTGCGCCTGCCGCGACTGCGAAGTCTGGCAGCCTGCCAGGACGGAAGCTGTGAGCAGGGCCAGGCCCAGGAGCGAAAGCGTCTTCATCTCGTTGTCCCCTTTGGAACGGAGCGAGCCGCAGGCTCGGAACAGGGCGCAGCGACCGGGAGTGATCGTGCAACCGAGCCGTGCCGATCTTGCTATCACAACTCGCGGGACAAGACCTGGGCAATTCCGGCCATTTGCGTCGGCCAATTGGGGAAATCCGGTTCCCAGCGTCGCGGGCCTCCTCTAGGACGACAGCATCCGGCCAGAAGGGCTCGCCCGCCGATGCGCACCCGTCTCTTTCGTCTCCTGCTCGTCCCGGTCGATCTCGTCGTCGCCCTCGTCATCGTGCTCGACGAGCTGGCGCGGCCGCTCTACCGGCCGCTTCTGGCCTGGTTCGGCGCGTTCCGGATCGTCGCTCGGATCGAGGCGGCGATCGGTCGCCTGCCGCCCTATGGCGTGCTCGCCCTGCTGGCTGTGCCTTTTGCCGTGGCAGAGCCGCTGAAGCTGCTCTCGCTCGTTCTGCTGGCGCGCGGCGCCTGGTTCGGCGGCATCGCGCTGATGGCGATCGGCCATCTGACGAGCTTCCTGCTGGTCGAGCGCATCTACCATGCCGGGCGCGCGCAATTGCTGACGATCGGCTGGTTCGCGCGCTGCATGGCCTGGCTGGATCGAATCCGGGAGGTCGTCGTCGAGCGGGTCAAGGCGTCGGCCGCCTGGCGCCGGGCGGCAGCGCTGGTGCGCGCCGTTCGGGAGCGGGGGCGCGCCTGGCTGGCATGGCTGTCGGGCCGGCGACAGCGGGACCGCAATTCGGGCTGAGGCGAGGGCGGGCGCTAGCCCGCGGGCCTGCCCGGATGCTCCGGCCCGGTCTGCTTCGGCGGCTTCTGCCAGCCCGCGCCGAGGCGCTCCAGTTCCAGTGCGTAGCAGTAGATTGCGAACAGCATGGTGAAGACCAGGATGCAGCGCCAGAGCAGGCCGGCGTCGAGGCTGAGCTGCTGGATGGCAGGCAGCTGGCGCAGGAAATAGATCGAGAACAGGGCGCCGCCGAAAATCGAGGTGAGGCGGCCGGCAAAGGCGAGGAGATGGCCGAGCACCGGGCTGTAGATGCCGTCCGGCAGCGGCACATGCCGCAGGCGCGTCCAGTAGCAGCCCTGGCCGATCAGGATGGCGATGACGACCTGCAGCAGGATCGAGGCGGGCAGGCTGTGCAGCTCGCCGGGCTTCTCGGTGACGATCCGGAAGGCCATGTGGATGTAGAACAGCAGCAGCGCGGCGCAGATGGTCTGCAGCAGGAGCAGGATGCCATAGGCGAGGCGCGGCCGTGCGGTCATGGCGGCAGGCTAGTTGCTGGCCGGGAGGCGATCAAACGGCGAGTTCGCGCAAGGCCGAGCCTGCCAAGGCCGCGGCAGCGCGCCCGGCGGCCTCGACATAAGCCGGATCGCGATGGATCAGCATGATCGCGAAGGCGCCGTCCATCAGCAGCACGATCTGGCGCGCCAGTTCCCCGGGGGCAGCAATGCCATGGGCCGCGCAGGCGCCGGCAAGCCAGTTTTCGAAGCCGGCCTTGTGGCGGGCGCCGATCTTGATGGCGGGATGGCCGGGCAGGGCGGCGAGTTCGGCGGCGGTGCGCAGGAAGCCGCAGCCCTTCCAGCGCGGATTGCCCGCGGCGCGCGCGAGATTCTGGAAGATCGCCTCGACCTTCTCCGACAGCCCACCGTCAGCGGCTTCGAACCAGCCGGCCATCAGCTTGAGATTGGGCTGGTCTCGCGCTTCGAGATAGGCGGCGACCAGCTCGTCCTTGCTCTCGAAATGGTAGTAGAGCGTGCGCTTGGTCAGCCCCGCCTTCTCGGCGACCGCATCGACGCTGACCGCGCGGATACCCTCGGCATAGAAGAGCTTGCTCGCGGCGTCGACGATGCGCTTGCGCGTCGGGCTTTCGGGTTCGGTCATGTCGCTATGTATACCGTATAGGTAGTATACGTAAACGGCGCGGCGAGGCAGCGTGGCGGCACCCGAAACTGCTGGAGCCCGCCATGTCCGAGATCGACACTGTCCTCATGCAATGCCGGGAGGGCATCGCGACGCTGACGCTCAACCGCCCCGCCAAACTGAATGCGCTGAACTATGCGCTGATCAACCGCCTGCTCCTGCTGCTCGACCGGATCGAGACCGATCCTGCCATCCGCGCGGTGATCCTGACCGGGTCGGGCGAGCGCGCCTTCTCGGCCGGCGGCGACATCGCCGAATTCTCGCGCAGCGTCGCGGCTGGGCCCGATTATGCGGTGCGGGATTTCGTGCGCCGCGGCCAGGCCCTGACGGCGCGGATTGAGGCCTTCCCGAAGCCGGTGATCGCCGCGGTCAACGGGCTCGCCTATGGCGGTGGCTGCGAGGTCACGGAGGCGGCTCATCTCGCAATCGCGAGCGAGCGTGCGATCTTCGCCAAGCCGGAGATCAATCTCGGAATGCCGCCGACCTTCGGTGGCACGCAGCGCCTGCCGCGCCTTGCCGGGCGCAAGCGGGCGCTGGAGTTGTTGCTGACCGGCGACCCGTTCACACCGGAGCGGGCGCTGGAGATGGGGCTGATCAATCAGATCGTCCCGCATGATGAGCTGCTGCCGGCGGCAAGGGCATTGGCCCAGCGGATCATGCGGCATTCGCCGCTTGCGGCTGCCAGCATCCTGACGGCGGTGACGCGGGGCCTGAACGCCAGCATCGGCGAGGGCTTGCTGATCGAGAGCGAGCAGTTCGCCCGGATGGCGCCGACCTTCGACCTGCGCGAGGGGCTCGACGCTTGGCTGGCGCGGCGCGCACCGAGCTATGCCGGCGCCTGGTCACGTGCTGCGGCGGCGGAATGAGGGAGGTGCCGATGCAAACCTTCACCAGCTTCACCCGCGACGCCTTCGCGGCGTTCCGCGCTGCCGCTCGTCCTGGTCCGGTGCAGATGCTCAACCTGATCCGCCTGCATGAGCGAGCGCAGTATCCCGACGAGCGGGAGGCGAGCGGCACCGACGCCTTCGCAGCCTATGGCCGGATCAGCGCACCGGTACTGGCCGGGCTCGGCGGCCGCATCCTCTGGCGCGGCGATTTCGAACAGGCGCTGATCGGTCCGGACGGCCAGCGCTGGGATGTCTGCTTTATCGCGGAATATCCGAGCGTCGAGGCGTTCGCCGCCTTGTTCCGCGATCCGACCTATCGCGAGGCGATGGCGCATCGGCAGGCGGCCGTGCGTGATTGCCGGCTGCTGCGCTTCGGCGCGGCCGAGGCCGGGGCGGGCTTCGCCGGGTAGGCGACGCACCGGGGCACGACCGAGGCCATCAACGAATTAGTCGGCATTCTCCACGATAACGCCTCGGGCAAGCGCGGAGCCCGAGGGACTGTCATGAAGATCGCGATCGTCGGCACCGGCTTCGTCGCCGACTACTATATGACCACCCTCGCCAATCATCCCGGGCTGGTGCTCGCCGGCGCCTGGGATCGCGATGCCGCGCGGCTCCGGGCGTTCTGCGCCTTCCACGGCGTTTCCGCCTATGCCGATCTGGAGGCGCTGCTCGGCGACCCCGCGGTCGGGATCGTCGTCAATCTGACGACGCCGGAAAGCCATTACGAGATTTCCAGCCGCGCGCTCGCCGCCGGCAAGCATGTCTATGGCGAAAAGCCGTTGGCGATGGATTTCGCCCAGGCGCAGGAACTGGTCGCGCTGGCGCGGCAGCGCCGCCTGACGCTCGCTGCCGCACCGGCCAACGGGCTCAGCGATGCGCATCGGCTGGTGGCGCAGGTCCTGGGCGACGGCAGAATCGGCAGGCCACGCCTAGTCTATGCGGCGATGGAGGACGGGCCGGTCTTTCGCGACAAATGGGCGAGCTGGCGCTCGCGCTCCGGGGCGGTCTGGCCGGGGCTGCACGAATTCGAGGTCGGCTGCACGCTCGAGCATGCCGGTTACGCCCTGTCCTGGCTGGTCTCGCTGTTCGGTCCGGTCGAGAGCGTCACCGCCTTCGCGGCACTGACCTTCCCGGACAAGGGGCCCGGTACGGAAGCGCTGGCGCTGGCGCCGGACTTTTCCGTCGGCTGCCTGCAGTTCCGCTCGGGCGTGGTGGCGCGGCTGAGCTCCGGCCTGGCGGCACCGCGCGATCGCTCCTTGCAGGTCTTCGGCGATGGTGGCTCGCTCACCGTGCGCGACCTCTGGGACAATTGCTCGGCCGTGCATCTGGAGGAGGTCGGCGCGCCGCGCCCGCTGCTCGGCCGTGTCCTCGGCCAGATCGAGGCCCGGCTCGGCAGCGCGCTGCCCTGGAAGCCGACGCCGGGCCGGCGCCTTGCCTATCCTGCCGCGAGCAAGCGGACGCTGCCGGCTTTCCCCTCGCAGATCGATTTCGCAGGCGGGATCGCGGCCCAGGCCGAAGCGATCGCGGCGGGGCGGGAGCCGGTCTTCTCCGGGGCGCTGGCATTGCACATCACCGAGCTGGCGCTGGCGCTGAACGGAGCGCGCGCGCTGCCGCAGCCCTATCTCATGCGAAGCTCGTTCTAACGCGCTGCGGCGGCCGGGGTCTGTGCCCGGATCGTCTCGATCATGCCCAGCACGGCGGCGCTTTCGGCGAGCGGCATGGTTTCGCAGCTCGTCGCGCCGGCCCTGATCGCGGCCATCACGGCCTGCGCCTGGAATTGCAAGCCATTGCCGGGAAAGAGGAAGCTTTCGCGCCGCACGCCAGGCAGAGGGAGTCGGGCGAGCAGCTTGCGGAGGAGGGCGGGGCCCTCTCGTTCGGGCCATGGCGTAGCAAGGGCGCCGGATGCGAAATGCGTCAGGCGCTGGGCCTTGAGGAAAGGCGCCTCGATCCGCAGCGCGCCGTCGCTGCCTTCGACCAGCAGCAGATTGGCGCCGTCGCGGTCGAAGCCGCAGGAGAGCTCGGCCGTCGCCCCGGGATAGTGCAGGACGAACTCGCTGCGCAGGTCGACGCCGCTCGCCGCGGCGCGCCAGCGCCCTTCGACGCGTTCCGGCCGGCCGAGCAGATGCAGGGCGATAGAGAGCGGGTAGACGCCGAGATCGAGCGCGGCGCCGCCACCCAATGCGGGCTCGAAGAAGCGGCTGCCGGGCTCCTGCGGATGGACATAGGAGAGATCGGCGCGCAGCCGCCGGATCTCGCCGATCCGGCCGGCGGCAAGCCGGCTCCGCAACGCCGTGACGGCCGGCAGGAAGCGGCTCCACAGTGCCTCCATGGCGAAGACGCCGCGCGCCGCGGCCGCTGCCGCGATCGCCTCGGCATCGGCGCAGGTGAGGGCGAGCGGCTTCTCGATCAGCACCGGCTTGCCGGAGGCGATGGCGGCGAGCGCCTGCGGCGCGTGCAGATGGTTCGGCGTCGCGATGTAGACCGCCTCGAGCGCGGGATCGGCGAGGAAGGCTTCGAGGTCGTCATGGGCCGCGCCGCCGCCGAAGCGGCTGGCGAAGCTCCTGGCCTTGTCGAGCCGGCGCGAATGGACCGCGCCGATGCGGGCGCCGGGGACCAAGGCGAGATCGGCGGCGAAGAGCGCGGCGATCGCGCCCGTGCCGATGATGCCCCAGGTGAAGGGGGAGGCCGGCGACGCTGCCCGGTCCATGCTGCCTCGTGCTCCCATGGGGCAGGCCAGGGGCGTCGCTGCCGACCGGCGGCGCCGCGGGCCCCGGAGGAGCGGCGATCGGCCGGTTTTCGGCTACAGGCTCTTAAGGTTGCGTGTCCATAGTCGGGGCGGCCGCGCAGGGCGGCCGGACGAGCCCGGTCGGCGGGTTCGCATGGCAGGAGCGGCATGACGGTCGGCGTGAGCGAGACAGGGAGCGGCCTTGCCGCCGGGGCGCATGGCGTCCCGGTCGACGGTCAGCGCCTCGCCGCGGCGCTGCTCAGCGGCTTCGGCCTTTTCGTGATGATCCTGACCTTCCAGCCCTTCGCCGGGGTGCCGGACGCGATCGAACCGGGAGGATCGACCGGCAACATCGTCAACCAGATCGGCTATGTCAGCCTCGCCATCGTCTATCTCGTGGCGATGCTGAAGCTCTGCGAACGCGGGGTCCTGGCGCAGATGGCGACGAGCAGCTGGCTCGTCGTGCTGATGGTCGCGGCCTTCTCGGCCGGGCGGGCGCTGGAACCTGATGCCGCGCTGCGCGCGCTGCTCCTGACCGGTTTCGCCATGGTGCCGGTGCTCGGCGTCCTCGTCTTGCCGCGGCATGAGCGCGATTTCGCCAGCGCGGTGGCAAATGCCGCTCTCGCCGTGCTGGTCCTGGTCTATGTGGCGCTCCTTCTGGCGCCGCAGCTCGCCATCCACGGCTCCGAGGGCGTCGAGGGCGGCCATGCCGGCGACTGGCGCGGCCATCTCACGCATAAGAATTTCGCGGCGCCGGTATTCTCGATCCTCATCATGTTCGGCATCTATTGCTGGCGCATGGGTCTGAGGCTGCGCGGTTTCGCGATCATCGCCCTCGGCGCGATCTTTGTGCTGAACAGCGGCTCGAAGACGACGATGGGCTTCCTGCCGATCGCGATCGCTCTCGTCCTGTTCGGCCGCGCCCTCGGCCGGCCGCGGCTGATCCTGCTGGGCCATGGCGCGTTGGTGCTGCTGATCGCGGCGCTGACGGTCGGCACGGTGTTCTCGCCCGCCCTGC
Source organism: Allobosea sp. (assembly GCF_017308075.1). Classification (GTDB taxonomy): domain Bacteria; phylum Pseudomonadota; class Alphaproteobacteria; order Rhizobiales; family Beijerinckiaceae; genus Allobosea. Next base: position 43,332 of record NZ_JAFKFX010000030.1, on the reverse strand, counting down.
TGCAGCTTGCGAGCGCGCTGACCTCCGATCCGACCTTCACCGGGCGCGACGAGATCTGGCGCTTCGCCAGCGCGCATATCGGCGAGAAGCCCTGGCTCGGCCATGGTTATTTCAGCTTCTGGCAGACACCGCTGGTCACGGCGCTGGAGGAGAATTTCGAGGCGCGCTGGGATATCCGCGGCATCGGCTCGGCCCATAACAGCTATCTCGACGCGATGCTGATGTTCGGGCTTCCGGGGGCGATGCTGGTGATCTTCTGCCTGATGATCCTGCCGCTGCGGAACTATCTGCGGGCGCAGCGCGACCCGGCACGGCAGAAACTCGCCGATCTCTTCGTGATGATCGTGATCTTCATGACCTATGTCGGCATGCTGGAATCGTTCTTCCTCAACCGCGCCGACCCGCTCTGGCTGCTGTTCGCGCTTGCCGTGCTCGGGCTCGAGCTCGCCAGCCGGCTGCGGACCAAGAGAGTCTGAGCCGCCGGGGCGAGGGCGGGGCGGAGCTCAGCGCGTCGCCGGCGCGATGCTTGCCGCGTCCCTGCCGCTGGCGGCTTCGGGCGGTCGGTCGCCGAGGACATAGCGCTTCACCTTGAGGAACGGCTTCTCGACACAGAGCCAGGAGAACAGCGCGAAGGCGGTCACGATCGGGGCGGACACCAGGAACAGGATCAGCCCGTCGCCATGGACGAAGTCGAACTTCGCCACCAGCGCCTGCTGAATCGGAAAGCCGTAGAGATAGATGCCGTAGGAGACGTCGAGCTTGCGCAGCAATTCGGGCAGGCGCAGCGGCAGCAGGCCGATATAGATGACGCAATAGGTCAGGAAGGGCGTGACGAGGAAGGCGAGCTCGCGCGGGGCCGACATCAGCGCGAGCGAAATCGCCAGCGCCGCGAGAAAGAGCAGCCGGTGGATCTTCAGGCGGTCGCGCCACTGGAAGCAGATGCAGCCGACGAAGAAATAGAAGACCACCACGGTCCAGTGATAGTTCGCCTCGCTGACGCCGAAGCCATAGGCGTAGGCCGCTACCGTGGCCGCAGCCGACAGGACGACGACGAAGGAGGTGAAGAGCCTGCGACTCCTGACGATGCCGAAACCGATCATCAGCGCCATCAGGATGTAGCAGTAGAATTCTGGCTTCAGCGTCCAGAGGTTCTGGTTGACCGTGTTCGGCAGCGGGTTGGTCTCGAAGACACCGGGCAGCTCGAAGCGGATGCGGCCGACGATGTTGCCGAAATATTCGAGGAAGCGGATGTCGCGGAAATAGTCCGCCAGCAGGAAGGTCGTGAAGATCGGCCCTAGCACCAGGGCCGACAGCGTCACCTCGACGAGCAGCGCCGGGATGATCCGGATGAAGCGCAGCGTGATGAAGGGCTTGACCGCGCCGGTGCGCAGGGCGCTGCCGGTGACGAGAAAGCCGCTGAGCGCGAAGAAGGCGGGCACCAGGCTGAGCCGGAACAGGCCCTGCAGCCCTTCCCAGTCCTGGCTCGTGTCGGCCCCTGCGACCCAGCCCGAATGCACGGCGAGGATCAGGATGGAGAGGGCGAGCCGCAAGGCATTGAAGCCGGGGCCCTCGCCATTGTTCGCCCTGAGGATGTCCCCGGCGCTGGGCGCGGATCGATAGAAGCTTGGCATGCGCGTCCTGAGCATTTCTGACGGCAGCCCGGGCGGCCAGGCCAGTGTCAGGGTGATGCTCTTGCGCCGATCGCCTTTCAATCGACGAGCGAATTTAACCTTACTGCGACCGCTCCGAACCGCCCGGCCCACTGAGTGCGAACCCGTGGCTCGCGCGCGAGCAAGGGCCGTTGCGCCGTCGCTTGCGAGAGCATTGCGGCCGGGGCCGCCGCCGGCAAACCGGGTGCGGGTGGCTCCACCCGCCGCCAGGCTCAGCCCATGGTCGCCTTCACCGTCTCGACCAGCTGCTTCATCGTGAAGGGCTTGGGCAGGAAGTGGAATTCCTCGCCCTCGGGCAGGTTCTTGCGGAAGGCTTCCTCGGCGTAGCCGGAGACGAAGACGACCTTCGTATCGGGATTGCGCTGGCGCAGTTCGCCGAGCAGGGTCGGGCCGTCCATTTCCGGCATGACGACGTCGGAGATGACGAGGTCGATCTTGCCTTCATGGCGCAGGAAGATGTCGAGCGCCTCGACGCCGGAGGCCGCCTCGTGGACGGTGTAGCCGCGCGAGACGAGCATGCGGGCATTGAGCGCACGCACGGCGTCCTCGTCCTCGACCAGGAGGATGACGCCGGCGCCGGTATGGTCGGCGGCGACGCGCTTGGGCGCTTCCTTCGCCGCGGCCTCGATGGCGAGGTCCTCTTCGCTGGGAATGTAGCGCGGCAGGAAGATCTTGAAGTTCGTGCCGCGGCCGAGGACCGAATCGCAGAAGACGAAGCCGCCGGTCTGCTTGACGATGCCGTAGACCATCGACAGGCCGAGGCCGGTGCCCTTGCCGACCTCCTTGGTGGTGAAGAAGGGCTCGAAGATCTTCTCCAGATGCTCCTGCGCGATGCCGGAGCCGCTATCCTCGACCTCGAGCAGCACGTAATCGGCGGCCGGAAGGGCGGCATGGCCGAGGCCGACGATCTCTTCGGCCGCGACATTGCGGGTCCGCACCTGCAGCTTGCCGCCATCCTGCATGGCGTCGCGCGCATTGACCGCGAGGTTGACCACGACCTGTTCGAGCTGGCCGAGATCGGCCTTCACCGGCCAGAGATCGCGGCCCTGGCGGACATCGAGCGTGATCTTGTCGGCGACGACGCGCTTCAGCATCAGCGAGAGGTCGGAGAGCACGTCGCCGAGCGCCAGCACCTGCGGGCGCAGTGTCTGTCGGCGCGAGAAGGCGAGCAGCTGCCGGACCAGCGCGGCGGCCCGGTAGGCATTCTGCTTGATCTGCATGATGTCCGGGAAGGACGGATCGGTCGGCTTGTGGCTGGCGAGCAGGAACTCCGAGGCGTTGATGATGACCTGCAGCACGTTGTTGAAATCGTGCGCGATGCCGCCGGCGAGCTGGCCGACCGCCTGCATCTTGCCGGCCTGGTCCATATTGTCCTTGAGCTTGCGCTCGGCGGTCGTCTCCAGCGCATAGACGATGGCGCGCTCGCCATCGCTGTCCTCGGTCGCCGGCACGGGCGAGAGATAGAGCCTGGCCGAGCGGCCCTCTTCGCCGGCGAGCGTGAGGTCGAGCGGGGCGATCTCGCCCTTGCCGGCGAGCGCCGCCTCGAAGGCTTCGCCGAGCGCGCCGTTGCCGTTGACGAGTTCCTGGATCGTCGTCGGCTGGCCGCCGCCGGGCGTCAGGCGCGTGAAGGCGGCGTTCGAGCGCAGGATCGCGCCCGTCCGGTCGACCGTGGCGATCGCCATCGGGGTCGCGTGAAAGAAGCGGGCGAAACGTGCCTCCGCATCGCTGCTTGCATCGGCGCCGGCCTCGCCCGCGGCGCGGTTCAGGACCAGAGTGCGCGAGGCGCCGGCACGACCGTCCTGGCCGAAGGCGACCTGGTGATGCAGCCTGACCGGCAGTGACTGGCCGTTGCGGCGGCGCAGATCGACGTCGAGCACCTCGATCCGGACATCGCCGGGCTGGCCGCGAATCGCTTGGATCAGGGCGACGGCGCTGGGTGAGGCGATATCCTCCAGATGCAAGCCCCCGGAGCCGAAACGGGCGAGGTCGTAGTCGAGCCAGCCCGAGAGCGTGGCGTTGAGATAGGGCACCTCGCCATCGGCGTTCATCGAGAGGAAGCCGGCCGGCGCGTGGTCGAGATAGTCGATGGCGTGCTGCAGCTCCTGGAAGGCGTTCTCCTGGCGCTCGCGCTCCGGCGTCACGTCGGACACCGTCCACAGCGAGGCTGGCCGGCCGGCGCGGCTGATCGGCGTGACGCGGACGCGATACCAGCCGACTGCGCCGCGCTCGTTCAGGGCGGGCTCGAGCCGGATCTCCTCGGAGAGCCGCCGCCCGGCGCGCGCCGCGGTGGCGAGCCGGTAGATCGCCTCCGAAACCTCGGCGCGGCCCTTGAACAGCCGCTCGACGGGCGCGATCTCGCTGGCGTTGCGGGCGCCGGCCAGTGTCAGATAGGTCTCGTTGGCATAGACGATGCGGTCGTCGCTCTCGGTGACGACGACGCCGTCCTCGGCCCCGTCGACGATGATCTTGGTCAGGTCGTTGCGGGCGGCCCGGCCGGAGAACTGCAGCAGCCCGATCGCAAAGGCGAAGAGGCAGAACACGCCGACCACGGAGAGCAAGGCGAGCAGGCCGAGGATCAGCGGCTGGGCCCATTCATTGGCGATGAAGCCGAGCGCGATCGCGGCGCCGACGAGCAGTCCGGCAACCAAGAGGACGATGCCGACATGGCCCGGCCTGTCGGATCGATCGATCGCGGTCGTTGCCGTGCTTGCGGTCATTGCGGCAGATCCGTTTCCTTGTGGTCCGCCCGCTCCCGGCGGGCAGCGGGCGCGGCGATCCTGCGATCGCGCGCCAGCCCGCGAGTTAGGCGCGGCGGCGCTTCAGGCGCAAGACGTAACCGACGACTTCGGCCACCGCCTGGTAGTGTTCGACAGGAATTTCTTCGTCGATCTCGACAGTGGCGTAGAGCGCCCGGGCCAGAGGCGGGTTTTCGACGATCGGAATCTCGTGCGCGCCGGCGACCTCGCGGATCTTCAGGGCAATGGCGTCGACGCCCTTGGCGAGGCAGACCGGGGCGCCCTGGCCGTTCTCATATTGCAGCGCGACCGCGAAATGGGTCGGGTTGGTGATGATCACGGTCGCCTTGGGAACCTGCGCCATCATGCGCGAGCGGGCGCGCTGCGCCCGGAGCTGGCGCAGCTTGGCCTTCACCTCGGGATTGCCTTCGGTGTTCTTGTATTCGTCCTTGAGCTCCTGCTTGGTCATGCGCTGGCGCTGGTACCAGGAGAAGCGCTGATAGCCGAAATCGCCGATGGCGATGATGGCGAAGATGGCGAGCACCCCGGCCATCAGCTTGATGGTCAGGACCAGCACGGCCGGCAGCAGCGCGCGCACATCCATCTGCGCGAAGGCCTGGAGGTGGTCGCGCTCGCCCCAGAGCACCATCCAGACCCCGACGCCGACCAGCATGATCTTGGCGAGGCCCTTGGCGAAGTTGACCCAGGCCTCCTTGCCGAAGATCCGTTTCAGGCCGGCCATGGGCGAGATCCGGTTGAATTTCGGCATCAGCGGCTCGGTGGTCCAGAGCGGCTTGTGCTGGATCAGGGCGCCAGCGAGAGCGGCGACGAGGATGAATCCCAGCGGCAGGGCGAGCGCGGTGAAGCCGGTCATCACGCCCTTGGCGGTGACCTGGAAGATGGCGTCGCCGCCGGAGGGCACCTGATGTGCGTTCATCAGGAAGGCGCGCAATTGCAGCGTCGCCTCGCGCGCAGCCGAGCCGGCCGCGATCAGCAGCGCGAGGGTGAAGCCGCAGAGCACGAAGAAGGTGCCGATCTCCTGCGAGCGCGGGACATCGCCCTTCTCGACCGCCTGATCGAGCTTTCGCTGCGTCGGCTCCTCTGTGCGGTCGTCCTTGTCCGGTTCGTCGGCCATGTCCCCTCCGCTCAGAGGCCGGTGAGCTGGCGCAGGAAGGCGCCGAGATCTTCGAGGAAGACGCCCATCATCACCCCGATCGCCGCCAGCAGCACCAGCATGCCGCCGAGGATCGAGGCCGGGATCGCCAGGAAGAAGACCTGCATCTGCGGCATCAGCCGCGCGAGGACGCCGAGACCGAGATTGAACAGCAGGCCGAAGGCGATGAACGGCGCCGAGATCTGCACCGCCAGCGCGAAGCCCCTCGCCATCGCCTTGACCGCCAGGCCGAGCAGGTCGCCGACATCGGGAAAGCCGCCGGGCGGCAGCAACTGGTAGCTCTCATGGATCGCGACCAGCGCGACATGGTGCAGGTCCGAGGCGAGGATCAGCGTGATGCCGAGCATCGAAAGCAGATTGCCGATCGAAGGGTTCTGCATGCCGCCGCTCGGATCGACGGTCATGGCGAAGCCGAGGCCCATGGTCTGGGCGACGATCAGGCCGGCGGTCTGCAGTGCCCCCATGAGCAGGCGGACGCAGGAGCCGAGCGCGAGCCCGATCAGGATCTCGCTGATCAGGAGCCCGCCGAGCCCGGCCGGGTCGCTCGGCACGGTGATCGTGCCGCGTGCCATCGGCAACATTACGAGGGCGACGAAAAAGGCGAGGGAGAGCCGGGCCCGCGAGAGGATGAAGCGCTCGCCGATGCCGGGCATCAACATGACCAGAGTGCCGACGCGCGCGAAGACCAGCACGAACAGGGCGCTGATCTCGGGCAGGATGGCGATCTGCATCGGCGGCCCAGGGTTTCCGCGCCAGCGACTGCGCCCATCGGTCTTTCGCCCCGGTATGGGGCGGCCGGGCGCGAGAATCACTCGCCCGTGGCGATTCGGACGGCGACCCTGCCCATATAGCCTGCCAGCGCGTCGCCCATGAACGGCAAAAACAGCAGCAGCGCGCCGAAGACTGCGAGGATCTTCGGGACGTAGACCAGGGTCTGCTCCTGGATCTGGGTCAGGGCCTGGAACAGCGAGACCACGAGGCCGACGCCCAGTGCGATCAGCATCAATGGCGCGCCGGCCTTGAGGAAGACGACGATGCCGTCGCGGGCGACGTCGAGGATGGCTCCGGAGGTCATGGTGCGGTTTCCGACAAGAGCTGTTTCATTTTGACCGGGGCGCCCGCAATGACAGGCGCGGTTCCAGGAGAATCCGGCCGGTCAGACCGGCATCCGCATGATTTCCTCATAGGCGGCGATGACCCGGTCGCGCACCGCGACCAGTGTCTCGATCGCCGCCTCGCTCTCGGCGACGGCGGTGACGACATCGACGATGTCGGAGCGGCCGGCGGCGACGCTGGCGGTCTGGACATCGGCGGCGCGTGCGCTCTGGGCGGTCGTCTCGAGCGCCTTGCCGAGCAGCGAGGAGAAGTCCGGCATGCCGGCGGCGCCGGCCGTGCCGACGCTGGCGGGCTTCTTCAGCAATCCGCCCGCGCCGATGCCCTGCATCGAGGCGTAGGCGCCGGCGGCGAAACTGGAGGTGGTCATGGCTGGCGTTCCGCTTCGGCTTTGAGGGGCTAGGCGCGCAGGATGTCGATGGTGCGCTGGAGCATCCGGCGCGTTGACGAGATCACGTTGAGATTGGCCTCGTAGCTGCGCTGGGCCTCGCGCATGTCCATGCTCTCGATCAGCGAGTTGACGTTCGGCAACCGGACCTGCCCGGTAGCGTCGGCGGCCGGGTGGCCGGGGTCGAGCTTGGTGCGGAAGGCGCCGCGGTCGCGCGCGACCCGGCCGAGTTCGACCACCTGGGCGTCGAGCTCGCGGTCGAGCCGGCCCTGGAAGGTGACGATCTTGCGGCGATAGGGATCGACCCCGGCGCGATCCGGTGTCGAATCGGCGTTGGCGAGGTTCTCGGCGATGACGCGCATGCGCCCGGCTTGGCCACGCAGGCCGGAAGCTGCCACCGCGATGCTCTTGAGCAGATCCATAGTGCTTCTCCTCAGCGGCCCAATTGCTAGCGGCCCTTGCCGATGGCGATCTTCATCAGCCCGAGCCCCTTGCTGTAGAGCGAGGCGGCGAGCTGATAATCGGACTGGTTCTGAGCAACCTTCAGCATCTCGTCCTCGAGATTGACGCTGTTGCCGCTCGGCGTGGTCTCGAAGCGCTTGGGATCGCGCGGGCCGAAGCCGTTGCTGCTTCCGGCCGGGCCGAGATGGAGCGGCGAGGTCTGCGCCAGCACGACGCTGCCGCCGGCGGGCGAGGGGGCCTTGAGGTCATGCGGCTTGAAGCGCGGCGTGTCGGCATTGGAGACGTTCTCGGCGAGCAGCTTCTGGCGGCTCTGGTGCCAGTGCATGCGCGTCTTGAGGGCGCCCATCAGGTTCAGGCCGTTGTTCGACATGGCTCCGATCTCCGGCCCCAGGAAGCGCCGCATCAGCGCGGAACTGGGAAATTATTGCCGGGTGCATGGTTAACGCCCCGTTAAGATCGGCAATTGGTGACAATCCGGTTAACCATCCGGTAACCATGTCTCCCGAATTCGCGGGCCTTGTGGTATAGGCTGCGGGTTCATCCGCGAGCAGCCTTTAAAAGCGAGGCTGCGCGTGGCTGTCGCGTCGCTTCATGAGGCAAACCTTGCAGACTTTGTTTGGCTTCGAACTCTCGACCGGCCTGCGCTGGATTATCGCCTTCGCGATCGTGCTCGTGCTGGTGGCCCTTTTCGCCTTCATCCTGCGGCGGATCAGCGGCGGACGGCTCAGGTTCAAGGGCCAGGCCAGCGGCAGGACCCGCCAGCCGCGGCTCGGCGTGGTCGACATCCACGACCTCGACAGGCAGCGCCAGCTCGTGCTGGTGCGGCGCGACAATGTCGAGCATCTCGTGATGATCGGCGGGGCCTCCGACGTCGTCATCGAAACCAATATCATGCGCAGCGGGGCGCGGGTCGCGCCGCCGCTGCCGAGTGAGGGGATGTCCGAGCGTCCGCTGGCGCTCGAGCCGCTGGTGCCGCCCGAATTGCCCTTGCGCCCCGAGACTGCCGAAGAGCCGCGCCGTGCGCCGCCATTGGCCGAGCCGGCGCCGATGCCCATCCCCATGATGCCCGAGCCTCCGGCACCAGCGCCTGCGATGCCGGCGCCGCCTCCGCGCCAGCAGCCTTTGGCGCCGCCGCCGCGCCCGACCGCTCAGCCGCTGCCTCCGATCCCGCCGGTGCGCCCTGCGCCGCAACCCGTGGTGCCGCCGGTTGCAGCAGCCGCGGTGGTGGCCTCGGCCGCGGTCGCCCAGAGTGCGCGCGAAGCCGCCGCGGCTGGTCAGGCCGAGCTCGGCGATATGGCCCGCCAGCTCGAGGAGGCACTGAAGCGCCCGTTCTCCGCCGTCCGCCCGTCCGCGGCCGGAGCGCGTTCCGAGGTCGAGCCCTCCCAGCCGGCCGTCCCTCCGGTCGTGCCGGTTCCGCCGGCCGCCAAGATCGCTCCGCCTGCGCCGGTCAGCGAGCTGAAGCCGCCGCTGCCGACACCGGGCATCCCGGCCTCTTCGCGCCCGGTCCTCGACATGGAGGCCGAGCTGGAAATGGCGCTGGGGCTGAAGCCCGGCCCGGCGCGCCCGGCGGAGGCGCCGATGGTCGTTCCGCCCGTCGTCGCCGCGCCGGAGCGTAAACCGCAGCCCGTCGCCAGCGCCGGGCCTGCGAAGACCGAGCCGGCCAGGGCGGAGACGCCCCGTTCCTCGGCCGAGCCCCCGCCCGCGGCCAAGCCGGAAACGCAGGCCCAATCGCCCGAGGCGCCGCCGCCGGTCCTGCCGGCTGCGCCTGCCGCGGAGTCGAAGCCGGCCGAGGCGAAGCCTTCGGAGGCCAAGGCCGTCGAAGCCAAGGTCGCCGAGGTCAAGCCCGCCGAGCCCAAACCCGCCGAGGCCAAGCCTGCTGAGGCCAAGCCTGCTGAGGCCAAGCCCGTCGAGGCCAAGCCTGCCGAGCCGAAGCCGGCAGAGGCCAAGCCTGTCGAGCCGAAGCCTTCTAAGGCCGTGCCTGCGGAGACCGTGACCGAGGTCGCCAAGGTCGAGCAGCCGGCGCCCGAAGCAGCCAAGCCGGCCGAGCCGAAGCCGGAGGAGACCGATCCGTTCTCCGTCGATGCGATCGAGGCGGAGTTCGCGCGCCTGCTCGGGCGCGATCCGAAGTCGAAGGGCTGAGCGGCCCGGCCGGCCCGGCGCCGGCCAGACGGCAGGGGATGACGGGGCGAAAGCGCTTCGCAGCCCCCCGGAGCATGCACTAGCGTTTTTCCGGCCCGCGCCTTGATTCGGGCAGGGAAGGCGCATGGGCGAGACATATTCCAAGAGGTCGGGGATGAGGCGGCGGGCCGGCACGGCCGCGCTCGTCTCGCTGCCGCTCTGCCTGGCGCTGTTCGGCTTGTGGCTGCCCGCCCCGGCACTGGCGCAGACGCTCTCGCTGGATCTCGGTCAGGGGGGTGGCGTCACCGAGCGGGCGCTTCAGTTGATCGCGGTGATCACGGTGCTCTCGCTGGCGCCGTCGATCCTGATCATGGTGACCTCGTTCACGCGCATCGCGGTGGTGCTGTCGCTGCTGCGCTCGGCGATCGGCACGCAGACGGCGCCGCCCAATGCGGTGATCATCGGGCTCGCACTGTTCCTGACCGGCTTCGTGATGACGCCGACGCTGAAGGAGGCCTATCGCGTTGCCGGGGCGCCGCTGATCGCCGGGCAGATTCAGCCGCAGGAAGCCTTCAACCGCGGGATCGTGCCGTTTCGCGACTTCATGCTGAAACATGTCCGCGAGAAGGATCTGACCCTGTTCCTGGAGATGTCGCGCGAGCCACGACCGGAGCGGGCCGAGGACATCCAGATCCAGGTGCTGGTCCCGGCTTTCATGATCTCGGAGCTCAGGCGCGCCTTCGAGATCGGCTTCCTGCTGTTCGTGCCCTTCCTGATCATCGACCTCGTGGTCGCCTCGGTGCTGATGTCGGTCGGCATGATGATGCTGCCGCCGGTGACGGTGGCGCTGCCCTTCAAGCTGATCTTCTTCGTGCTGGTCGATGGCTGGGGACTGGTCGCCGGCTCGCTGGTGAAGAGCTATGGGAGTTGATCGGTTCGGCCGCGCGCTTTTTCGGTTTGCGCCCGAACCACGCCGTCGTTCCAGGGCGCCCGCAGGGCGAGCCGGAATGACGGTGCGGTGGTGTTTCAGTGGCGTGCGCGTTCAGCCCTGGCCGGGGCGGGGCGGCGGCGGCGCGTCCGCGTCGTCGGCCTGGGGCTTGTCGCGGACCGCGCTGGAAAATGCCGGATAGCGTTTGCGATAGGCCTTCAGGAAATCCTGCATCGTGTCGGAGCCGGCGGCAGAGCGCGCGACCTCGCGGATGTCGGCCGCGCTGGCGCGGCTCGCCCCGGTGACGAAGGCGAACAGCCGGGCGTCGGGGCTTTGGGCCATTTTGCCGGCGAATTTGGTGCGCAGGCGGTCGAGCGATAGCGCCTCGTCGGACATGGCATAGGCGATGGCGGCGCGCATCGCGTCGCCGCGTTCGCCGTCGCCTAGCGGAGCCTCGCCGCGCCAGCTTTCGCCGAGGATGCGTTCCAGCGCCTCGCCGGCCTCGCGCCAGCGGCGGCCGTTCCACAGAATGTCGGCGTGCAGCCGGTCGACCTCCGGCCCACTCTCGCCTTCCAGTAGGTCAAGCGCCTGGTCGGTGCGCGAGAGATCGGAGAGCGCCTTGGCCTCGAGCAGCAGGCGGGCGCGCTTGACGTCGCCGGGCAGCTCGGCGAGGCGGGTCGAAACCAGGGCCTGCAGCGCCTCCGCCGGCCTGCGGTTCATCAGCCGGATCATGGCGAGGCGGGCAGCGACGGTGGAGCGCGCGGCGCCGTTCAGGCGCTTCTCCATCTGGTAGTGCAGGATGTCGCCGGCCTGATCGAGCAGATCGAGTTCGACCAGCCTGTCGGCGAGCAGCCGGGTGATCTCGTCGCCGCGCCGGCCGACCGGCAGGAATTCCTTGAAGTCGTAGAACAGCGCCAGCGCCTCGAGGCGTGGCAGCTTCTCGATGTCGGGATCGCTGAACAGCGCCTCGAAGCGCTGGGCGGTCTCGTCGTGCAGCAGGCGGGTCGCGGGATGATCGGGGAAATTCTCGTTCGCCCTCCGGGCGATCTGGAAGGCGTCGCGCCAGCGCTGCTGCTGGGCATAGATGCGCCCGAGTTCGGCCAGGGCCTCGATCTCGATCTCGCCGCCGCGCCAGATCGCCGAGACGGTCTCCAGCCGGGCCGCCGCCTCGTCGACCGAGAGCTCCGGCCGCTTCTCGGCGCGGGCGAGCCTGACGGCGCGCAATTGCGCCTCGGCGGCGACCGGCCGGCTGACGGCCTCGAAAAGCGCACGATAGCCGTTGAGCGCCGCTTCCGGTCGCCCGCTGGCGTCGTCGAGCATGGCCTGCAGCAGTGCGAGGTCCTCGGCCGGGACCAGGCTCGCCGACAGCTCGGCGAGATGGGCGATCTGGCGCTCGGCCACCAGCGTGTCCTGCATGGCGAGTGCGGCGCGGGCCATGGCCGGGCGGAACTGCGCCTGCAGATCGGGCGGATAACCGTCGAGTATCGTCTCGGCCCGCCGGAAGCCGGCGAGGGCCGGAGCGTTGCGGCCGAGTCGCTGCTCGACCAGTGCCCGCCAGAGGCCGATTTCGGCCTCTTCCTTGATCGGGCCGGCGTCGAAGGCCTTCAGCGCCTCGGCATGGCGGTGCATCTGCGTGGCGATCACGCCCTTGAGGAAAAGCGCCTCGCGGTTGCCGCGCATCGCAGGGTCATCGGCGAGAAGGGCGTTGAGCGGGCCGGCCGCCTCGGGCAGCATCTCGTTGGCGACGAGGAAACGGGCCAGGGCCAACCGGGCTTCCGACTTGCGGCCGCGCGAGGCATCGGCGACGTCGCGCAGCAGCTCCTGGGTCCGCGCGCGCACGTCGTCGGTGCGCAGGCTCGACCAGCGTTGCGCGTCGAGTAGCGGTGCGGCGGCGCTGTCGGTCGCCTTCTTTTCCGGCTCGTTCGGCTTGTCGGCATCGAGGCTGACGACGAGGCCGCCATTGCGAGCGATCTCCACCTCGTCCGTGCCGGCCCTGACCATGACGTCGTCCGCCAGCGCGCTGATGGCGATGCCATGGGCGGTCTGAGGCAGGCCGAATTCGACGAAACGATAAGGCTTGGGGACGGCTCGGGTCGGGCCGAGCGCGGTCGCGACCGCCATTGGCGCGCCGCCGTCACGATTCTCGAGCCAGTGCACGCCGGTCATGCCGGGAACCGGGACGGCCATCACGGTCTCGCCGCGCTCATCGGTTTCGCGCCGCGGCGCCAGAGCCGAGGCCGGCTTGCCGAGCTTTTCGCCGAAGGAGAGCGACCAGCTCGCGCCGTCATCGGAAAGACGGGTGATCTGCTGGCTGCGGGTGCGCAGGCGCAGCACGGTGATCTTGGCCTCCCGCGTCACCGTGACGTCGCGGATGAAGGCGGGGAGCAGGCCTTTCAGCCGATCGGGATCGAGCGTGTCGCGGGTGTCGAAGACGAGCGTCACCAGTCCGGGCTCGGCGAAGGCAGCGGCGCCGGTGGGGCGGGAGAAGCGGAAATCGAGGCGGCCACCATCGCCATTGGCGACGGAGCTGACGATAATGTCCCGCGGGGCCGGGTCGACCGCAGCCGGAGCCGCGACTGGCGCAGGGGCTGCAGGGGCAGCGGGTGCCGCCAGCGGGGTCGCGGGAGTGGCGGCCGCACTCGCGGGCGCTGCCTTCGGTTGCACGGCCGCTGCCTGCGGCGGCGCGGCCGGCTGCGAACCGCGGGCGGCAGTGCCGGCCTCCAGGGCCGACAGCGTCAGTGCCGTCGCCGCTGCCGGGTGCGCGAGATCGACGGTCCAGCCATGGTCCTCGCGAAAGCTGCGCAGCTCGCGTTCCTTGGGAACGCTGAAGACGAGCTCGGTGCCGCCGCCTTCGTTCCCGGCGCTTTCCAGCGTGAAGCCCGCCGGCAGCAGCGAACGGATCTTCCCTGCCTCGAGCTGCAGCGGCTGGTCGAAGGCCAGCGTCAGCTGGCCATTGTCGAGCCGGGGGGTCAGTTGCGCCTCGGCAGGCGCGTTGAACATCAGCCGGTCGAGCGTCGGCAGGCGCACGCTGCGGAAGCCGAGCGGCTTCGGCTCCGGCGCCGGGGCGCGGGCGGTATCGCGTGCCCGGGATTCGGCGAGGCGGAGGCGCTTGGTCAGCTCGGCGAGGACTTCGGGCGGCAGGCCCGGCAATTGCCCGACCCAGTTCTCGGGCAGGAGGTCGATGAAGGCGCGGTCGCCCGCTTCGAGCAGGTTGGCGCGATAGGTCTTGGCGAGTGCGAAGCGCAGGCCCCGGCCATCCGGATCGACCCGCGCCAGCGAGACATAGGCCGGGAGTTCCCTGGAAATACGGCTGGGGTCGACCTTCACCGGTTGGCTGAAGCCGACGACCAGCACGCCGTTGGAGACGCGCGCCCGGGTCGTGACCGGCTCGTCGAAGGTGAAGGCGAGGCGACCGAAGCCGGCCTGCATCGCCTCGCCACGCAGTTCGGCATTGGCGGCCAGGGCCGACTGGCTCTGGCCGAGCGCAAGGCTCATCGCCGCCAGACCGATGCCGAAGCTCAGGGACCGCAGGATACGCAAGACTGCCACTCAACCCCAACGCGACCAGACGGGCATGGAAACAACGCTCCACCCCGGGGGCGACGCTAGCCCGTCAAGGATAACGGGCGGTTAAGGGGCGCCGGCAAGGGATGCGCGGGGAGGGCGGTGGATCCTTACAATGCGCAGGCATCGTCGCCCGACCCGGTTTGCCGAACCGTCGGCTGGCTGATCAGGTCTTGACGAGCGGTGCTCCGGCAATCAGATCCAGAGCTTCGCCATATTCCCGGCGAAGGCGGGCTTGTGCCGTCTGCGGCAGTTTCGAGAGGCGGACCTCGTCGCTCTGGTCCCTGACATCCGCTTCCATCACGAGGCGCGCAAGCGGATTGGCCGTCGCGCGTTCGACATAGGCGAGATACTCCTCCTCTTCGGCGCGCATGAGCGAGGCGATCGCCTCGACCGTCTTCACCGAATAGCCCTCATCGGCCAGTCGTCCGAGTGTCCAATCGGTGCTCCTGACGACGTCGTGCAGAGCGGCGATCACGGCCAGCTGCTCGTGTCCTGCGAAGAGAAAGCCCGCCATGACCCGCATGGGATGGGCGATGAAAGGCATGCCCGTCCTGTCCTGCTGACCAGAGTGCGCCTTGGCCGCGATCTCGATAGCTCGATTGACTGCTCTCATCCCTCTTCTCCTGCGCATGTTGCCAAGGCAACGGCGGAGAACGCGACGCGAATTGTGCCGGTATCTTCGGCTAAGCTAAGCGTCCTCATGGGTCGGCGAGGTCTGGGCAGTCTGTCGGAAAAATCCGAGAAGCGCAAATCAAGCGACTCGGCTCGGCTCATCGGCCGTTACGCCACGGCCTCTTGCAGGGCACGGGGCTGCGACCGCCGCCGGCGCCCCAGCCGCCGGTCGTCGTCAGGGCGTGCTCTCGTATTTCCGCGAGGTGTAGTCGCGCGCGCTGCGGGCCAGATGCCTTGCCAGCGCCCGTACCGCCGGTGGCAGGTTCCGGCCTTTCCGCACGCAGATCTTGACGCAGGCCCGCTGTAGATTGCGCCCCTGGATCGGGATGCCGATCAGGCGCCCCTCGGCGACGTCGCGCTGGATCGAGAAGCTCGTCACGACGCTGGCGCCCATGCCGGCCCGGGCGAAGCAACGCAACGACTCGATCGAGTTCGTGACCAGCGCCGGCTTCAGCTCGATGCCGGTCGCCGCGGCGACGTCGTCGACGAGGCGCCTGATGCCGAAGGTCCGGTCGGGCAGGGCCAGACGCAGCGCGCCGATCTCGGCGATGGTCGCCGAGCAGCGCGTTGCGAAGGCATCGCCGGGGCGGACGGCCACGACCAGCGGGTCGGCGATTTCCGCCAGCGATGCGACACTGCGATGCAGCGTCGGGTTGAACGCCACCACCAGGTCGGCCTCGTCATGCAGGAGGCGCTGCACGAGCTGGTCCGAGCTTGCGATCATCACCTCGAAGCCCACCGAAGGATGCGCTTCGGAAAAACGCGCCAAAGCGGGATAGAAGAAGTCGTCGATCGCGCCCTCGACGGTCCAGGCCCGGACATGGCCACGCTTGATGCCCTGCAGCTCCTCGATGGTCGAACGGGCCCGCTGGACGCAGTTCAGGACGGTGCGCGCCGTTTCCAGCACCGCGGCGCCGGCCGTGGTCAGGCGCATGCCGCGCGCCCGGCGTTCGAAAAGGGCTGCGCTGTATTCCTCCTCGAGGCCGGCGATCTGGCGGCTGACCGCCGACGGGGCGACACGCAGCGCGTCAGCCGCTTCACGGACCGAGCCATGATCGGCGACGGCGGCGAAGTATCTGTATCGGGTGAGGGACATTGGAGGGAGCCTTGCGGCCCGACCACCAGCCGCTCCGAAGGCTAGAGCAGCGTTGCCGGGTCGGCAACGCTCGTTCTGCGATTCCGATCTGGCTGAGCGCTCGGCCGGTCTCTTAAAAAAATGCCAGAGCGTGACGAGGAGCCGATCCGATGTATTCGACCCAATCCAGTCAAGACGGCAGCTACCGGTTCATTCCGGCGGTGTTCCAGTATTCCGGCGGCGTCGTGGCCGAGCCGGGCTTCCGGATCGAGAGGGCGCGCCTGTCCGCGCCGCTTCCGCTGGAGCAGGGCCTGGCGGCGATCGAAGCCCATCTGAAGCGGATCGGCAGGCCGCTGACGGCGTTCTGCTCCTGCGAGCTGCGCTCGCCCGAGCCGTTCTCCGAGGCGGGCTTTGCGGCGCTGAACAAGGTCTATGCCTCGCGGCTCGAGCAGTGGGGCCTGCTTCAGGGCAAGGTCAACCCGGTCGCGCGGACCAATATCTGCCCGGAGCTCGGCAAGCCCGAGACGGTCTCGCTGCATGCCTTCAGCTATACCGTTCCCGACGCCGCGGCGCGCCCGAGCTTCATCGTGGCCGGCAGCGGCGAGGCCCCGGAGGGCGCCGCCAGCTATGCCGAGGGCACGATCCGGCTCGGCGATGTCTCGCCCGAGGGCGTCAGGGCCAAGGCGGAATGGGTGATGGGCGAGATGGAGCGGCGCCTCGCCGGACTTGGCCGGACATGGCGGGACGCCATGACGGTCAACGTCTACACGGCGCAGGACATCCATCCGTTGCTGGCGGACGTGCTGGCCCTGGTGACGGGGAGCGGCGCTGATCTGGTCTGGCATTTCTCGCGGCCGCCGGTGGCGGTGCTCGATTACGAGATGGATGTGCGCGGCCTGTCGCGAGAGATCGTGATTGATACGCAGCTCTGAAGGCCTGCCCGCGTCTCATGCGTTGCCGGAACGGGAACGGATGAGACGTGGATGCATCCTCGCAGATGGGTGGCGTCGGCGCCGCCGCGGGATCGACATGGCCAGACCGGCCTCGGCGAGGCCGCGAGGCGCTTTTTTTGTGAGTTTCTGCCCGGAGGAAATCGATGCTGCTTGATCGACGTGCGCTTCTTCTCGCAGGGCTGGCCCTGCCGAGTCTCGCCAGGGCGCAAAGCGCCTGGAAACCGACCCGGCCGGTGCGGCTCATCCTGCCGTTCACTGCCGGCACGGCGATGGACCCGGTCGCTCGTCTGGTCCAGGAGAGCCTCAAGAACGCGCTGGGTCAGAGCGTGGTGATCGAGAACATCGCCGGCGCTGCGACCGTCATCGCCGGCGCTGAGACGCTGAAATCGCCGGCCGACGGCCACACCATGCTGATGATCGCCAACAGCTTCGCGGCGAACATCACGCTGCGGACACGCACGGCGGACTGGCAGCGTGCCTTCGCCCCGCTGGTCCAGGCGACGGTGGTGCCGCATGTGCTGACGGTCGCTCCCTCGCTGAAGGTCGACTGGCAGGGCTTCCTGGCGCGCCTGCGCGATGCCGGCGCCGGAGCGAGCTATGGCTCGCCGGGAATCGGCACCTCGCCCCATCTCGGCGCCGAGCATTTCCTGCGCCTCGCCGGGGGCAAGGCCGTCCACGTCCCCTATAACGGCACGGCGCAGCTTTTCGTCGACCTCTATGCCGGCCGGATCGACTTCGCGCTCAGCAACCTGCCGGACGTCGTCCAGCCGATCGCGGAGGGCAAGCTCACGGCGCTCGCCGTCACCGCCGACAAGCGCGTGCCCGAGTTGCCGGATGTCCCGACCTTCGCGGAGCTCGGCTTGCCGGACCTTCTCTCGGATAGCTGGTTCGGCGTCGTGGTGCGCCGCGACACGCCGGCGCCGGCGCGCGAGGCGCTGGAGCGCGCCTGGCTCGCCGCGCTCGCGCGGCCGGAGGTCAAGGAACGGCTGCAGGCCCTGAGCTTCACCGTGCTGGCGCGGCCCGGTGCCGAGTTCGAGGCCGTGATCGACCGCTATGTCACGACCTATGCGACGATCATCAAGGAGAACGGCATCACCGTTCAGCAATAGGCGGCGCGGCCGCCCGGGACGCGGACGCTCAGCGGCGCCGGGCGGGCTCGATCGCCGGCAATTCGTTCCCGGCCGGTCCCGCGGGCGCCGCCGCAGCGGCCCGCTCGGCGCCGGTGGCGCGGCCGCGCAGGGAGAGCGCGACGGTCAGGCGCTCCGCCGCTTCCGGCGACATCGCGGCGAGCACGTCGGACATCTTGCGCGGGTTCATCTGCTGGACGACCGGGACCATCACGTCGAGCGACAGCCGGTCGAAGACGCGGGCGGCGTCCTTGGGCTTCATCGTCTCGTACATGATCACCAGGTTCTTGATCGCCTGGCTCTCCTCGCCGTCCTTCTTCTTCGGCCCCTCGACCTTCTCCTCGAGCGTCTTCAGGTCCTCGACCCGGCCGCCCAGCTTCTTCTCGGCGTTGTCGAGCAGCTTCTCGCGCATGTCGAGCTCGCGCATGCGCGCCTCGATCTCCTCGCGGCGCTTGCTGAGGCGTTCGAGCAGGGCCCGCTCGGAGGCCGAGACGGGCTGTGCCGTCCCGTTCATCAGCCCGGCCTTGTTGCTGGGGTTGGCAGTGGCGGCGGCGTCGCGCCTCGCCTGCTCCTGGGGCGACAGCTTGGGCTCGGGCGGGTCGATGGTGCCGGTGACCATGGGGTCGAGGAAAGTGTCGGGTGCATGGGCACGGGCGATGATCTTGGCCAGGCCCCAGACTTCCTTCTCGGCCGCGGGCTTGTCCGCCACGGCCTGCTGGCTCGCGGATGTCGGGCCGGGCGAGGGCTCCGCCGTCCAGGCGAGCAGCTTCAGCGCCAGGAGGCCCATGGCGCCGAGGATGACCGCTGGAATCAGGCGGGGCGACTGGATCACGCAGCCTGGCCTTCGAGTCTGCGCGCAGCGCGGGCGCGGATCGCGGCAGCGGCATCGGCGGCGCTCGCCATGCGCGAGACGGTCGGCGTCTCGGCGGGCTGCGGCTCGGCCTTGGGCGCGACCAGGGTCGCGGCGCCGACGATCTGGCCGATGCGGTCCATCACGGTTTGCCCGGCTTCGATCTGGGCGGCGAGGTCGGCGGCATAGCGCTCGGCCGTGCGCAGGCGCTCGGCCAGAGTGCGGTCGCAGTCGCCGAGAGTCAGCTTCAGCCCGGCAATGGCGCGCTCGGCGGTGTCGGTGGCGGCGATCAGCGCGCCGATGGTCTGTCGCATCGAGCTTTCATCGGCCTTCAGGCGTTCGATTCGCTTGGCGAGGACATAGCAGGTGATGATGGTGGCGACGAGCAGGCAGGCGACCAGCGCATCGGCGATCAAGGTGAGGGTCATGTCGGCTGGCTCCCGGCTCAGGCTGTCGGGGTGAGATGGCTGGTGTCGAAGGCTGCCATCGTGGTCTTGGAACGCCGCAAGGGGCTGACGACCTGGACGGCGATCCTGTCGTCGACGCGGCCGATCCGGCCCTCGCTGACGATGAACTCGCCGCAGCGCAGCGAGGCGACCGCTTCGGGGCGGGCGTCGAACATCAGCGTGTCGCCGATCTCGAGCTTCATCACCCGCTTCAGCGGCATCGTGCATTCGTGCAGCACGCATTTGACCGCGACATCCGCCTGCCAGACTTCGGTGGCGAGATGGTTCTCCCAGATCGCGTCGCGCCCGAGCTTCTCGCCCATGAAGCTTTCGAGCAGCAATTCGCGTATCGGCTCGATGGTGGCATAGGGCAGCAGGACATGCAGCGAACCGCCACGCCCCTCCATGTCGAAGCGCAGCTCGACGCGGATCGCGGCGTTGGCCGGGCGCGAGATCGAGACGAAGCGCGGATTCGACTCGATGCGGTCGACCTTGAAGGTCACCGGCGAGAGCGGGCGGAAAGCGGCTTCGGCATCGCCGAGCACCACGCCGATCACCCGCCGCAGCAGGTTCATCTCGATGGAGGTGAAGGGCCTGCCGTCGATGCGGGCCGCGGGCTGGCCGCGCTTGCCGCCCAGCATGGTGTCGAGAACCGAATAGGTGAGGGCGGATTCGATGGTGACGAGGCCGAAATTATCCCATTCCTCGGCCTTGAAGACGGCGAGCATCGCCGGCAGCGAGATCGAGTTGATGTAGTCGCCGAAGCGGACCGAGCGGATGCCTTCCAGCGTCACCTCGACATTGTCGCTGAACAGGTTGCGCAGGCTGGTCGAGAGCAGCCGGACCAGACGCTCGAAGATGATCTCGAGCATCGGCAGGCGTTCATAGGTGACCGAGCCGGAATCGACGATCGCCTGAATGCCGTTGCGGCCGCCCTTGCCGTCTTCTCCGATGGAGAAGCCGAGCATGGTGTCGATCTCGTCCTGAGTCATCAGGCGGTCGATATGGGCTTCCGCCTCGCTCTCGTCGGGAGCGATGTCGGGCATGGCCGCCCATTCGGCTGCCATGCCTTCCGGCGTCAGCGGAGCGTTTTCCTTGGCGGAGGCTTCGAGGTCGAGATCGTCGGTGGCCATGGACGGTGGTCGCCTTGCGGGATTCTTGCGCGGGATCGGGCTATTGGATCAGCAGTTCCTTGAAGAGCACTGCGTCGATCTTGGCCGGGTGGACCGTGACATTGACGCGTCGCAGCAGCTCTTCCTTGAGCCGGTACATGCCGGCCGAGCCTTCGAGGTCCGCGGGCCTGAGCTCGCGCATGAAGACCTGGAAGGCATCCTCGACCCGCGGCAATAGCGGCTTGATCTGCTCCGACATCTTGGCGTCGGCGATCTCGAGCACGACCTTGATCTTGATGATCGGCTGACGGTCCTGCTGGCCGCCGGCCGAGATGCCGATCATCATGTCCTTCATCTCGACGAAGGTGACGGGCTTCTTGGCGGTAGCGGCGGCCTCGGCCGCCGCGAGCTGCTCGGCGGACGGCTTCTTCAGGAAGAAGAACCAGCCACCGCCTCCGAGCGCGAGCAGGGCGACCGCGCCGACGATCATGACGAGCTTCTTCTTGCCGGGCTTCGGCGCGGCATTCGTGCCGGCTTCGCCCTCCTCATCGCCCTTTTTCGGCTTCTTCGACATTGCGGCCCGCCTGCTTGGAAGGTGGCGCGCGCAGCCGCCGATCCCTTCAGGTGAACCTGACGAATTACGGTTAATACCTCGTTAAGACAGGCAAAATCTGCCGGGTCGTTTCTGCCGCACGGGCCGGTTCATGCCGCCGTCGGGGTCGTCGTCGATTTTCAATTATTCGTTTTATATCAGTATCTTGATTGAGATTAACCATGTTGGCACGGGCGTTGCTGACCTCTTGGCTGCGATTGCCGCGCTGGGGAGCGTCGAGGCGATCGCGGGAAAGATCGGGAGCAGGGGCCGTGGAAAACGCGCTTCTCGTCGGCCTGTCGCGCCAGATGGCTCTGGCGCGGGAGCTCGACGTCATCGCCAACAATGTGGCGAATGTCGGAACGAACGGCTTCAAGGCCCGCTCGGCGCGCTTTGCCGAGTTCATCTCGCCGGGCGCCCGCGCCGACACCTTTCCGTCCGCCGACCGTCGGCTTTCGTATGTGATCGACCGCGGCTCGCCGATCGATCTCTCCACCGGAACCCTCGAGCGTACCGGCAACCCGCTTGATATCGCGCTCCAGGCCGACAACTACCTCGTGGTGCAGACCCCGCAGGGTGAGCGCTACACCCGCGCCGGCTCGCTCGACATCAATGCTCGCGGCCAGCTCGTCACCCAGTCCGGCCAGCCGGTGCTCGGCGATGGCGGCCCGATCGTGTTCGGCGAAAGCGAGAGCAATCCGCGCATCGCCGCTGACGGCACCGTCTCCTCCGACCAGGGCCAGCGCGGCAAAATCCGTCAGGTCCGCTTCGACAATCCCCGGGCCCTGCAGAGCGAAGGCGACAACCTGTTCTCGTCGACCGCCGCGGCCCAGGCGGCCGGCCCGCAGGCCCGGCTCGAGACCGGCGCCTTCGAGCGTTCCAACGTCAAGGCGGTGGCCGAGATGACCCGCCTCGTCGAGGTCCAGCGCGCCTATCAGAACATGTCGGCCCTGCTGGCCAAGACCGACGAGCTGCGCGGCAAGGCGATTTCGCGCCTCGCCGACCAGCAGGCCTGACGCGGAACGGAGACAAGCTCATGCGCGCCCTTCACACCGCCGCCACCGGCATGATGGCCCAGGAACTCAACGTTCAGGTCATCTCCAACAACATCGCGAACGTGCGCACCACCGGCTACAAGCGCCAGCGCGTGCACTTCCAGGACCTGCTCTACGAGCACCAGCGGCGTGCCGGCTCGGCGACCTCCGAGCAGAACACCATGGTTCCCGCCGGCATCTCGATCGGCTCGGGCGTCAAGACGGTCTCGACCGGCCGGGTGATGACCCAGGGCAACATGACACCGACCGATAAGCAGTTCGACGTCGCGCTCCGTGGCGAGGGCTTCTTCCGCATCCGCCTGCCGGACGGGCGTACCGCCTATTCGCGCGACGGCTCCTTCGATCTCGACGCTCAGGGCCAGCTCGTCACGCGCGACGGCTACCAGGTCGAGCCCGGCATCACCGTCCCGAACAATGCGACCAGCGTCAGCATCAACGCACAGGGCACCGTCGAGGCGACGATGCCCGGCCAGACGGCGCCTCAGCAGCTCGGCCAGATCCAGCTCGCCCGCTTCATCAACAAGGTCGGCCTGGAATCGCTCGGCGACAACCTGTTCATCGAGACGGCGGGCTCCGGCCCGGCGATCGACGGGGTCGGCGGCGGCGAGGGCTTCGGCACCTTGCAGCAGAACTATCTCGAGGAAGGCAATGTCCAGGCGGTCACCGAGCTGTCCTCGCTGATCGCGGCGCAGCGCGCCTATGAAATGAACTCCAAGGTGATCTCGGCGGCGGACCAGATGATGCAGTCCACCACCCAGATCATCCGCTAGAGCCAGGGAGAGACGCCATGATGCGCTCCATTCTGCTTCTCGCCGCGTTTGGCCTCGCAGTGGATGCGGCCCGGGCCGAGCCCGCCGCGCCGGTCGCAGCCCAGGTTCCCGCTACCGCTCCCGCCGGCGCCCCGCAGGCGGCCACCGGCAAGCCGCGTCTGCGGCCCGATCTGACCCTGAGCCGCGACATCGTCAGCTTCGGCGACCTGATTGCCGGGCTGTCGCCGCAGGATGGTGCCCTGCCGGCCTTCCGCGCCCCGGCGCTGGGCGAAACCGGTACGATCCAGGTCGGCCGGATCGTCGAGGCGGCGCTGAAGAACGGCATCCTGCGCGAGGCGCTCGACCTCGACAGCCAGGGCCTCGCCCAGGTCGTGGTGACGCGGGCGGCGCGCCGGATCACCGGGCAGGACATCGAGTCGGCGGTGAAGACGGCCCTGCTCGAGCGCTTCGGCTTCGATGCGCGCGCCTTCGCCCTGGTCTTCGACGGCGGCGCCCCTTCGGTCGCGGTCGAGCCGGAACTACCCGGCGAGATGGTGGCGCTCGACCTGACCTATGACGCCCGTTCGCGGCGTGTGATCGGTCGTCTCGCCGTGCCCGGCAGCGCCGCGACCCGGCTGAAGCCGGTGCGGGTCTCCGGGCTCCTGGTCGAGACTGTGGACGTCGTGGTGCCGCTGCGCCCGATCGCGCGCGGCGAGACGCTGACCGCCGGCGACGTCATGGTCGAGCGGCGGCCGCGCGATCCCGGCACGAACGACCAGCTCAGCGAGATGCGGGCGGCGATCGGCAAGGTCGCGAGGCGCTCGCTGCTTGCCGGCGTCGCGCTGCGCGGCGGCGACGTCCAGCGCGAGGAGATCGTCGGCCGCGGCGAGATGGTGACGCTGGTCTACGAGGCGCGCGGCGTGCTGATCAGCATGCGCGCCCGGGCCAACGAGGCCGGCGCGATGGGCGACGTCATCGCCGTCACCAACCTCAATTCCAAGCGGGTGCTGCAGGGGACCGTCAGCGGGCCCGGCCGCATCAATGTCAGCCCTCCCGGCGGCGGCCATGTCGCCGCGGCGCGCTGAACCCAGGTTTTCAAAGTGCGGATCGAGATCATGACCCGAAGCAACCCGATCGCTGTCCCCGCCGTTCTCGGCCTCGCCTTGCTGCTCGGCGCCTGCGGCGCCGCCGACCGGCTCGCCAATGTCGGCCAGGCCCCGGCGCTCTCGCCGATCGAGGACCCGACGGCGACCAAGGGCTACAAGCCCGTGCAGATGCCGATGCCGGCGATGGAGCATGCCTCCTACGCTCCGAACTCGCTCTGGCGCACCGGTTCGCGCGCCTTCTTCAAGGACCAGCGCGCGCGGCTCGTCGGCGACCTCGTCACGGTCAAGGTCAAGGTTACGGACCGGGCTCAGCTCGACAACACCACCAAGCGCAGCCGCAAGAACGGCGAGGATTTCGGCGCGGCCCGGATCATGGGCTTCGAGAACAAGCTCGATCGCTTCCTGCCCAATGGCTCGAGCGCCGGCGAGCTTCTCAAGCTCGATTCCGAGGGCTCGAGCGAAGGCTCGGGCTCGGTGCGCCGGGCCGAGCAGCTCGCCACCAATGTCGCCGCCGTCGTCACCCAGACCCTGCCGAACGGCAATCTGGTGATCGAGGGCAAGCAGGAGATCCGGGTCAATTTCGAGGTGCGCGAGCTGATCGTCGCCGGCGTGATCCGGCCCGAGGACATCGAATCCGACAACACCATCGAGTCGGCCAAGATCGCCCAGGCCCGCATCGCCTATGGCGGCCGCGGCCAGATCACCGATGTGCAGCAGCCGCGTTACGGCCAGCAGGTGATGGACATCCTGCTGCCCTTCTGAGGGCGGCCCCCGAACCACCGAGCCGGCCATCCGAGAAAGGGACGCCGAAGCCACGATCATCGCAGACACCCGGTGCGACCAGGCGACGCTCCCCACGTCCACGCCCCGCCCCGGGCCGGCGGTCTCTCCCGAGGCCGCCGAACCTCCCGGCCGCCAGCCACGCTCCCCAAGCCAACCGGCTGGCGGCCAGAAGCCCCGCGCCCTCCCGCGCGGGGCTTTTCTCCCGCTCGATCACGCTGTCCTTCGGCGGAACGCGTGCCGGAGCGGAGAATAGGGTCCATCCAACGGTTTACGGAGCGTTTTGGCACGCCGTGTCGTCGCCGCATTCTCGCAGCAGGCTCTCGGGCAGATGATGATTTGAGGCCGAGGCCCGCCCCCGGTGCGGAACCGCCGCTTCCTTCAAGCCCGACGCGGCAAGCAAAAAAGGCCCCGCAGTCGCCCGCGAGGCCTTCTGTCATCGTCATGTCCCTGCCGCGGCTCAATCGTCGCGGAAGACGCGTTCGTTGCGCTCGTGGCGTTCCTGGGCTTCGAGCGAGAGGGTCGCGATCGGGCGGGCTTCGAGCCGCTTCAAGGAGATCGGTTCGCCTGTATCCTCGCAAAAGCCGTAAGTGCCTTCGTCGATGCGGGCGATGGCGGATTCAATCTTGGAGATCAGCTTGCGCTGGCGGTCGCGGGCGCGCAGCTCGATGGCGCGATCGGTTTCCGAGGAGGCGCGGTCGGCGATGTCCGGATGGTTCTCGCTCTCGCTCTGCAGGGTGACCAAGGTCTCCTTGGCTTCCTTGAGGATCTCATCCTTCCAGGCCTGCAGTTTGCCGCGGAAATATTCGCGCTGCCGCTCGTTCATGAACGGCTCGGTCTCGGAAGGTTTGTAGTCGGGATCGAGGGTGGTCTGCTTCGACATGGGCAGGCTTTCTCAATTCACGCTGCTCGACGCCCCTTCCGGCATTGCCGTCGGGCCGCCGATTTGGCGCCCTTATAACGATTGGTCTCCTTCGTAACAATCGGCTTTCGCAGAGCCGTGATCTACCCGGCAAGTAACCGTAAATTCAGCGAAATCGGTTGATCGCGGCGGCAATGTCGGCCTCGACCAGCCGCGCTATCCCCAGCCTGTAGTGGCTGTGGTCGAAATAGTTGTCCGGCTCGCGATTCTCCGGCCGGTCGATCCGCCAGTCGATCAGGGTGGTGCGCGGGCGGCTCGCCGCGAGCCCGGCGAAAGCGTCGCGGCAGGCAGAATCGGCGGCTGCATCGGCACTGCCCGGCACCGGCAGGGCGCTGACGAAATTCGGCGGGCGCAGCAGCACGACCGGCGCGTCGGGCGCCTGGCGGGCGAGCAGGGCGCGCAGCGCATCGGCGGCGGGGAAGGGGCCGGTCGCATTGCCGCCGCCGGACTGGATCGGCTCCAGCAGCCGGGCGCGGCGGGCCGGATCATTGTGGAAGCCCTGGACCTCGTAGCCTTCCTCATAGTTCCAGAAGCCGTCCGGGCGGGCGCGTTGCGGTGCCTTGGCTGTCTGGTAGCGCAGCCTGCGGGGGATTTCCTCGATCACGTCGAAGCGCATCAGCCCGGCGAGATAGGCGGCGGGCGAGCGCTCGAACAACCAGAAGGGGAAGGGTTTCTCGACCGGAAGGCTGGCATCGGGCGTGCACCAGCGGACATCGATGCCGATCACCAGCGCCCTGGCCGGCTCCTTGCGGTGGCGCAGGAACCAGTCGAGCAGGACGAGGGATTCGCGCGGGCCGGTGGCAGGGGCGATCAGCGAGACGAAGGCGATGCCGGTCTGCTGCTTCAGCGCTTCCGGCGAGACGAGCTGGATATGGGAGTTGCCGAAGATCGCGCCCGAGAATTGGGGATCGCGGCCGCGGCTGGCGGCGGCGGTGCGTGGGCCCTGCGGGCTGACGCCGGGCTTCAGCTTGAGGGGCGAGCGGCCGCTGTCATAGGGATCGACCAGGAAGGCGAACGCCAGCAGCGCCAGAGCGAGCCCGGCCGCGGCCAGCGCGAAGGTCGCGGCGAAGCCGCGCCAGCGCGTCTCAGAACTGGAAGTAGATGAACTCATAATTGGCGTCGTCGCCGATCTTGAACAGCACCAGCACGAAGAGGACCGCGGTCGCGACGGCGAGCCAGCGGGCCGGCGGCAACTTCCAGGCCAGCGCCCAGGCGGTCGGCCCGATGATCGCCACTGCGGCGGCCGGCAGCAGGGCCCGCCATTTGAAGCCGCCGCCCCATGGACCGAAGCCGAACAGTCCCTTGTAGATGGCGAGGGCCGCGTCGAAGGAGGTGGCGCGGAACAGCACCCAGCAGAGCGCGACGAAGAGGAAGGTCAGCACCCAGCCGAGGAGATCGGGCATCGACAGCCCGGCGCGGCGCCAGAGCACGCCGACGGCCAGCGCGACGCCATGGGCGGCGCCCCAGGCAACGAAATTCAGTCCGGCACCGTGCCAGAGCCCGCCGAGCGCCATGGTGGCGAACAGGGCCCAGAGCTGCAGCGGCAGGCCATGGCGCGAACCGCCGAGCGGAATGTAGAGATAGTCGCGCAGGAAACGCGACAGCGTCATGTGCCAGCGGCGCCAGAAATCCTGCAGGCTGACGGCGCGATAGGGCGTGTCGAAATTCTGCGGCAGCACGATGCCGAAGAGCAGCGCCAGGCCGAGCGCCATGTCGGTATAGCCGGAGAAGTCGAAATAGATCTGGAAAGTGAAGGCGAGGGTCGCCTGCCAGGCTTCACCGAGGGCGATCGCCTTGCCCTGCGCCGCGGCGGCGAAGACCGGATTGGCGTATTCCGCCAGCGGGTCGCCGAGCAGGACCTTCTTGGCGAGGCCGATGGTGAGCAGGATCAGGCCGCGGGCGATGCGCTCGGCCGCGTCGGAGCGCAGATAGGGGCGCTCGTCGAACTGATGCATGATCTCGCGCCAGCGCACCAGCGGCCCGGCCAGCACCTGCGGGAAGAAGGCGATGTAGAGCGCATAGCGCACCAGATCATAGCGCGGCGCCTCGCCGCGGCGCAGATCGGTCAGATACATCACATGGTGGAAGGTGAAGAAGGAGATGCCGAGCGGCAGGGCCAGATCGAGCTTCGGCGCCGGCAATCCCGGAATCATGCCAGCCAGATCGGCAAAGAAGTTGAAGTATTTGAACAGCGCCAGCACGGCGAGGTTCGCGACGATGGCGAGCGTGATCAGCGCGCCGGCCCTGGTTTTCTGGAAGGCTTCGGCGATCAGCCAGTTGAGCAGGATCGAGAAGCCGAGCAGCGGCACGAAGCGCCAGTCCCAATAGCCGTAGAAGGCGAAGGACAGCCCGGCAAGCAAGGGCAGCCGCCAGGCCGGCGCGAAACGCTCGACCAGCCAGTGCAGGGCGAGGGCCAGCGGCAGGAAGCCGAGCAGGAAGATGAAGGAGTTGAACAGCATCGGGCGGGCGAGGGCAGCAGGAGAGGGCCGCCTTAGACGATTATCGCCGCGCTGTCATGGTCGGGAGATGAAAGCTGCCGGCAGCGCGTCCGGCCTTCGCGGATATTCCCTTCGCCATTTCGGAAGGTCGACCCGCCCGGAAATCCACGGCCCTCATCCTGCGAGACAGGCTCCTGCGGAGCGCTCCTCAGGATGAAGGCCGTGGGAATTTCCAGGCGGGGGCTCAGATATTGTCGCCGCGCAGAGCCTCGCAGACCGCGTCCGTCACCTCTCTCGTCGTCGCCTTGCCACCGAGATCGGGCGTGTGCAGGGCCGGGTCGGCGGTGACGCGCTCGACGGCGCGCATCAGCCGGGCCGCCGCGGCCTTCTCGCCGAGATGTTCGAGCATCATCGCGCCGGTCCAGAAGGTCGCGACCGGGTTGGCGATGCCCTTGCCGGCGATGTCGAAGGCGGAACCGTGGATCGGCTCGAACATGGAGGGCGTCCTGCGCTCCGGATTGAGATTCGCGGTCGGCGCGATGCCGAGCGAGCCGGCCAGCGCCGCGGCGAGGTCGGAGAGGATATCGGCATGGAGATTGGTCGCGACGATCGTATCGAGCGTTTCCGGCTTCAGCGTCATGCGCATGGTCATCGCGTCGACCAGCATCTTGTCCCAGATCACATCCGGAAACGCGCGCGCGACTTCGGCGGCGATCTCGTCCCACATCACCATGCCGTGGCGCTGGGCGTTCGACTTGGTGACGACGGTCAGGAGCTTGCGCGGCCGCGCGCGGGCGATCTCGAAGGCGTAGCGGATGATGCGCGTGACGCCGGCGCGGGTGAACATCGAGACATCGGTCGCGACTTCCTCGGGCAGGCCCTTGTGCACGCGGCCACCGACACCGGAATACTCACCTTCCGAGTTCTCGCGCACGATCACCCAGTCGAGCTCCGGGCCGGAGACATGGCGCAGCGGGCTCACGATGCCGGGCAGGATCCGGGTCGGGCGGACATTCGCGTATTGGTCGAGCGGCTGGCAGATGGCGAGCCTGAGGCCCCAGAGCGTCAGATGATCGGGAATGTCGGGGGCGCCGACCGCGCCGAAATAGATCGCGTCGAAGGCACGTAGCTGGTCGGCGCCATCGGCCGGCATCATCACGCCATGCTTGCGATAGTAATCGGAGCCCCAGTCCAAGGAGCGGACATCGAGGCTGAAGCCGCCATCGCGCTCGGCACAGACCTCCAGGGCCTGGAGCCCGGCGGCGATGACCTCGGGGCCGATGCCGTCCCCTCCGATGGCGGCGATCCTGTGCGTGCGCATGCTCATTGTCCGTTCGATGCTGGTTCGTGACGAGGCGGTGCCCGGCGCGGGCCGGGCGCCGTTTGCTGGTTACTGCGCGGTGACGCCGGCATTGCGGATGACCGGCACCCATTTCTCGATTTCGCTGCGGACGAGCTCGCCGAGCGCGGCCGGGGTCTGGCCGGCCTCGTCCGGCAGTTCGGCGCCGAGATCGAGGAAGCGCTTGCGCGTGGTCGGGTCGTTGAGGGCGGCGCGGGCGGCGGTGTTCAACCGATCGACGATCTCCTTCGGCGTGCCCTTGGGTGCGAACATCGCGTTCCAGCCGGTGGCCTGGAATTGCGGCAGGCCCTGTTCGGCGGCGGTCGGCACGTCGGGGATGACGGCGAGCCGGTCCTTGACCGCGACGACGAGGCCCTTGCCCTCCTTCGCCTGCACGGTGGGAACGATGGCGACCGTCTGGTCGCAGACATAGTCGACCTGGCCGCCGAGCAGCGCGTTGAGCGCGGGTCCCGAGCCGCGGAAGGGAACATGCGAGGGCTTAGTGCCGAGCAGCGAGTCGAGGAAGAGGCAGGTCAGATGCGAGGTCGAGCCGACGCCGCCGGAGCCGTAATTCAGCTTCGCGGCGTTCTCCTTGAGATAGGCGACGAACTCGCGGAAATCCTTGACCGGCAGGTCCTTCTTGGCAACCACCAGCATCGGCGTCGAGGCCGAGTTCATGATCGGCTCGAAATCGGTGCGCGGATCATAGGCGAGCCTGGGATAGAGCCCGACGCTCGCAGCCTGCGTGCCGAGATTGCCCATCAGCAGCGTGTAGCCGTCGGGCGTCGCCTTGGCGACGCGGGTCGCGCCGGTGGTGCCGCCGGCGCCGGCGACGTTCTCGACGACGATCGACTGGCCGAGCGTGCGGCTCATATGGTCCGCCATCATCCGGGCGACGATGTCGGTGGTGCCGCCGGCCGCGAAGGGCACGACCATGGTGATCGAGCGCGTGGGATAGCCGGGCTGGGCCAGCGCTGGCATCGTCGCCGCGAGCCCGAGCGTCAGTGCGAGCAGCATTCGCTTCATTGCTTTTCCTCCCTGTGCCGGCGCCGTTCGCCGGCGCCTCGACCGCCCTTCCATTTGTGTTCCATGGAAGTTTGCATGCGTTCAGCGTTTCCGGTCAGGATCGCCTTGTCAAGCTTCCATTCTTGCTTCCATGCAAGTGATCGGCCATGCTCGGACGGTGTTGGAGGTGGCCATGGCCGAGCTTGCGCGGGCGGAAATTGCGGGGGGCGGGGCCAGGCGCGGCTCGCTGGTCGACGAGGCCTATGCCGCGCTGAAGCAGGCGATCCGCGATACCGTCTTCGCCCCGGGCTATCAGGGCTCGGAGCAGGAGATCGCGGTGCGGCTCGGCATGAGCCGGACCCCGGTGCACGAGGCGATCATCCGCCTGCAGGAGGACGGGCTGGTGCGGGTGCTGCCGAAGCGCGGCGTGCTGATCTGCCCGCTGGCCCCGCAGGACATCCGCGAGATCTACGAGGTCGTCATCGCGGTCGAGTCGATGGCGGCGGAGCTGCTGACGGCGCTGCCGGACCAGGATCGCGCGGCGGTGGCCGACGAGCTCGAGGCCGCGACGGCGGCGATGGAGCAGGCACTGGCGGCGGAGGATCTCGCCGGCTGGGCCGAGGCCGACGAACTGTTCCACCGCCTGCTGGTCGAGCGCTGCGGCAATGGCCGCCTGCGCCGCATCGCCCAGACGGTGACGGACCAGGCCCATCGCGCCCGCATGCTGACCCTGAGGCTGCGGGCCCGGCCGGTCGGCTCGGCACAGGCGCATCGGCTGATCGGCGAGGCGGTGAGGGCCGGCGACGCCGAGGCGGCGCATCGGCTCGCCCGTGCTCACCGCGTTGCGGCGCGCGACGAGCTCGTCCCCCTGATCGAGCATATCGGTCTGCGCCAGCTCTGAGCCGCGCCCGGTGCGGCTGCAGGAGCGTCATGCGCCTGCGGGCTGCTTAAGCAGCCGCAGATCGAGATGGAGACGCTGGAGGAGCGCGCACGGCCGGCGGGGCAGGGCGCCGCCGCTGGGCAGTGGCTCCTCGGGCTTGAGGGCCGAGGGGCCTTGTCGTCAGCGCAAGACGTTCGGGGGCAGCGGCGGTTCCGCGCCGAGCAGTGTGATCGTCACCCGTCGGTTCGGCGCGATGTAGGGATTGTCGGGGAAGACCGGCTCGGTGTCGGCGCGCCCCGTCACGGAAGCGAAGCGGTCGTTCGGGATTCCGGCACCCGACAGGATCCTGCGCACGGCGAGGGCGCGCCCGGCGGTGAGGCTCCAGGAATCGACGGCCCGCGCCGAGCCCGGGCGCGCGACGGCCGTGTGGCCCGTGACGGACAATTGGTTGGGCAGCCGGCGCAGGGTCGGCGCGAGCACCTCGAGCACGCGACGGGTGCGGTCATAGGGCTCGACCGAGCCCTCGGGGAACATGGAGCGGCCCTCCTCGTCCACGAGGGAAACGTTCAAGCCCTCCTTGGTCGGCTCGATCACGATGTTGCGCGACAGCTCGGCCATTTCGGGCATGTTCTGGAGCGTTTGCCGGAGGCTGGCCGCGGCGCTGTGCTGGGCCTGCGCGCCGGCGGCCGGGCGGGTGACCTGACGGTCGCTGGCGCGGCCTGAGCTCGCCCGGCGCGCTCCGTCTTCCTGCCCGGTGACGCCGCTCGCCGTTTCGCGGGGCGCCGACGACTTGTTGCCTGACTTGTCCAGGGCGGTGCCCATCAGGATGCCGCCAGCGCCACTGGTGCTGGCACTCACAGCCCCCGGCGCGAAGTATTCCGCCAGGCCGATTTTCTGCTCCTGCGTCGTCATGCTGATCAGCCACATCAGCAGAAAGAACGCCATCATCGCTGTCACGAAATCCGCATAGGCGATCTTCCAGGCCCCGCCATGGTGCGCATGGGCGGCCTTCTTGACCTTCTTGATGATGATCGTCTGGGCGGGCTTGGCCATCGAGTCCCTGCTGGAGATTGGGTCAGGCGTTGGCGGGCAGATCGGCGGTTGCCGCTTCCACTTCGCTGAAGGTCGGGCGGACGTCGCTCATCAGAGCCTTGCGGGCAAATTCTACCGCCATCACCGGCGGCTGGCCGCTGATATGGGCAAGGAGGCCCGCCTTGAGCGAAAGGTAGTACTTGGATTCCGCCTCGAAGATGCTCTTGAGCGATTGCGCCATGGGCCCGAAGAAGCCGTAGGCGACGAAGACGCCGAAGAAAGTGCCTACGAGCGCGCCGCCGATCAGATGGCCCAGCACCTCCGGCGGCTCGCTGATCGCCCCCATCGTCTTAATCACGCCGAGCACGGCGGCGACGATGCCGAGCGCTGGTGTTCCGTCGGCGATCGACTGCATGGCTGCAACAAGACGCTCCTGCTCCTGATGGTGCGTCTCCAGTTCCTCGTCCATGAGAGCGTCTATCTCGTGGACGTTGTCGGCGCCCATCGTCAACATGCGCATGTAGTCGCAGACAAACTCGACCGCATGATGGTTCTCTGCAAAGGTCGGAAAGGCATTGAAAAGCGCCGACTCGCTCGGATCTTCAATGTGCTGCTCGACCGCGAGCATGCCCTTCTGCTTTACAAGCCTGTACAGGGAATACTGCATCGCCAGCAGTTCGACATACGCCTCCCGATTGTACTTGGGGCCCTTCACGAGCGTACCAAGCATGGTGGGGACGGACTTGAGCACCGGCCCGGTGTTGCCGATGATGAAGGCACCCATCGCTGCACCGAGAATGATAACAAACTCGAACGGCTGCCAAAGGACGAGGAGCTTGCCGCCCATCGCCGCATACCCGCCGAAGACGCAGGCAAAGACGATGATTGTGCCGATGATCAGCCGCATGAATCCGCTACCCTGCGCCGCGGCAGGTGCGGCCCGCGCTAGTTAACTTCCGATCCTGGGAAATGAACGATCAAGGTTAAGGGCGAGTTTACAAGCCTTGGCCCACGGGCTTGTAAGCGTCGTCCTCCGGCAGCGGCTTGGGGTGGCAGGGTAGGCCCAGGAAGAGGGCCGGGGTGCAATGAGCCTCCGCCGGTCACTATGATCGGCGCCCACGCTTTTGGGCTCGGTGACAAACTGGACGCGCCGCGGTGACGAAAGGCGCGCGTCGATGACAAGCTCTCTGCATCTTGAAAGTGAGTGCCGGTCGGCGCTCACAGACGACCTCATTTCAATCAATCGATTGATTGAAATGAGACGTGGTGCTATGCTCTCGCTATGGCGAGCATTTCCATCATCGAGGACGTCGAGAGCACGCGGCAGGCGCTGATCCGCGCGGGGCTCGACCTGTTCGGCCGCAACGGCTTCGACGCGACCTCGACGCGCGAGATCGCGCAGGCGGCCGGCGTCAACAGCGCCGGCATCGCCTATCATTTCGGCGGCAAGGACGGGCTGAGGCAGGCCTGTGCCGAGGCGATCATCGCCCGGATGCAGGGCGTGCTGACGGGCGGCTCGCCTGCCGTCTCGATGGCGCCCGACGTGACCGATCGCGACGCCGCAACCGAGCAGCTGCTCGCCCTGATCGGCCGGGTCGTCAGCTTCCTGACGACGGTGCCGGAGAGCGAGGTCGTCGCCCGCTTCGTCATGCGCGAGATGCTGACGCCGAGCCCTGCTTTCGAGGCTCTCTATGGCGGTCTGTTCGAGCCGGTGCATCGCCGGGTCTGCCAGGTCTGGGCGGCGGCGACCGGCATGGAGCCGGAGGCGCCGGAGACGAAGCTCGCAGTCTTCGCGGCGATCGGCCAGGTTTTCTACTTCCGCATCGCGCGGCCGGCGGTGACGCGGCGGCTCGGCTGGGACGGGATCGGGGCCGAGGAGGCGCGCCTGATCGGCGAGGCGATCCGGCGCTCAGTGCGTGCCGGCATCCTCGCCTGCAGGGGAGAGGCGTCATGATCCTCGGCTTCATCTGCTCCTTCGTCCTGGTCGCTTCGCTCGGCATCTGCGCCCCGCCGACCACGCGGGTCGCGGGCTATGTCGAGGGCGAATATGTCCGCCTCGGGCCGATCGATGTCGCGCGGATCGAGAGCGTCGCGGTCCGCCGCGGCGAGCGGGTGACTCCGGGCGCCGTCGTCGCCGAACTGCAGAAGGACGATGCGCAGAACGTCGTCGCCGAAAGCGAGGCGCGGCTGGTGCAGGTGCGCGCCCAGCTCGCCAACCTGCTCAGCGGCAAGCGCCCGGAGGAGATCGCGGTGATCGAGGCCAATGCGGCCTCGGCCCAGGCCCAGCATCGCGAGGCCGAGCGGGCGCTGGAACGCCGGCAGGATTTGTTCCGGCGCGGGGTCTCGACCCAGGCCGATCTCGACCAGGCGCAGACGGCGCGCGACGTCGCGGCGGCGAGCGTCCGGCAGAGCGCCGCCAATCTCGCCGTGGCCCGGCTGGCGGCGCGCGAGGAGGAGATCAGGGCGGCGCAGAACCAGGTCGCGCAGGCGCAGGCCGCGCTCGACCAGGCGAAATGGCGGCTGTCGCAGCGCCGGCTCACCGCGCCTGCCCCCGGCATCGTCACCGACATCGTGCGTCATCCCGGCGAACTCGCCGGGCCGACCGCGCCGGTGCTGACCTTGCTGCCGGACGGGGCGGTGAAGCTGATGCTCTATGTGCCGGAGGCGCTGCTCTCCGGCACGGTGGTCGGCACAAGGCTCGAAGTGCAGTGCAATGGCTGCCCGCCGGGTCTCGCAGCCACCGTCTCCTATGTCTCGCAGGAGCCGGAATTCACCCCGCCGGTGATCTACTCCGCCGATACCCGGCAAAAGCTGGTCTATCTCGTTGAGGCGCGGCCGGAAGGCGGGCCGGCGGCGAAGCTGCAGCCCGGCCAGATCGTCGACGTCGTCATGCAGGCCCGGCGATGAGCATCGAGAACGCCATCGCGGTCCGCGGGCTGACCAAGCGCTTCGGCACGCGGACCGTGGTCGACAATGTCGACCTCACCGTGCGCCAGGGCGAGATCGTCGGCTTCCTCGGTCCGAACGGCTCCGGCAAGACCACGACGATCCGGCTGATCTGCGGGCTGCTGACGCCGGATGCCGGCGAGGGCACGGTGCTCGGCTTCGATGTCCGCAGCCAGAGTGCGCAGATCAAGCTCAATGTCGGCTACATGACCCAGAAGTTCTCGTTCTACGAGGACCTGACGATCGAGGAGAATCTCGCCTTCGTCGCCCGGCTCTACGGGCTTAAGCCCGTCGGGGAGGCCGTGGCGAGGACGCTCGACGGTCTCGGCCTGACCTCGCGCAAGGACCAGCTCGCCGGCACGCTCTCGGGGGGCTGGAAGCAGCGTCTCGCGCTCGCCGCCTGCATCATGCACGAGCCGAAGCTGCTCTTGCTCGACGAGCCGACCGCGGGCGTCGATCCAAAGGCGCGGCGCGAGTTCTGGGACGAGATCCACCGCCTCGCCGGCGAGGGGCTGACCGTGCTGGTCTCGACCCATTACATGGATGAGGCCGAGCGCTGCCACCGCATCGGCTACATCGCCTATGGCCGCATGCTGGCGACGGGCACGGTCGAGGAGGTGGTGCACGGCTCCGGCCTCTCGACCTATGTCGTCCATGGCGTGCTGAAGCCGGCCGAGATCGCGGCGCTGTCCCGGACTGACGGTGTCGAGCAGGTCGCGCCCTTCGGGGCGACGCTGCATGTCGTTGGCACGGACAGGGACAAGCTGGAGCGCGCTCTGGCGCCACTCACCGAGCGGGAGGACATCAGGGTCGAGCCCGGAGAGACCAGCCTGGAGGATGTCTTCATCCAGTTCATGGCGAGGGCCCAGGCCGGGGGGCAGGCGGCATGAGCGCCTTCGCGCTGTCCGCGGGGCGGCTCGGCGCCATCCTCGCCAAGGAATTCGTGCAGATGCGGCGCGACCGCATCACCTTCGCGATGATGCTGGTGGTGCCGATCATCCAGCTCCTGCTCTTCGGCTATGCGATCAACAACGATCCCAAGGGCTTGCCGGCGGCGGTCCTGGCGCTGGGCCAGGATCGCTATACCCGCTCGGTGGTCGCGGCGCTGGAGGTCTCCGGCTATTACCGCTTCGCCAAGCGGCCGGAGAGTGCGGCCGAGGCGGAGAGCCTGATGGCGCGCGGCGCGATCTCCTTCCTCGTCACCATTCCCAGCGATTTCGGCATGCGGGTCGAGCGCGGTGACGAGCCGCGCATCCTGGTCGAGGCCGATGCGACTGACCCCGCCGCATCGAGCAATGCGGTCGGGGCGCTGCAGACCATTGCCGGACGGGCGCTGACCCGCGAGCTCGGCACCGAGGACCAGGCCCGGCAGCAGAGCGAGAGCGCACTCTCCTTCGTCGTGCACCGGCGCTACAATCCCGAGGGCATCACCCAGTACAACATCGTGCCCGGACTGCTCGGCGTCATCCTGCAGATGACCATGGTGATGATGACGGCGATGGCGCTGACCCGCGAGATCGAGCGCGGCACCATGGAGAACCTGCTTGCCATGCCGGCGACAGCTGGCGAGATCATGCTCGGCAAGGTCCTGCCTTATCTCGCGGTCGGCAGCGTCCAGGTCGCGGTCGTGCTCTCGGCGGCGAAGCTGCTCTTCGGCGTGCCCTTCCTCGGCAGCCTCACCTTGCTGCTCGCCTGCGTGCTGATCTTCGTGCTGGCGCTGGTCCTGCTCGGCTACACGATCTCGACCCTGGCGCGCACGCAGCTCCAGGCGATGCAATTGACCTTCTTCTTCTTCCTGCCCTCGCTGCTGCTTTCCGGCTTCATGTTCCCTTTCGCCGGGATGCCGCTCTGGGCGCAGTGGCTCGGCGAGATCTTCCCGCTGACGCATTTCCTGCGGGTCGTGCGCGCGATCATGCTGAAGGGTGCCGATCTCGGCGACATCGGCACCGAGGTGTTCTGGCTGGCCGCCTTCGTGCCGCTCTATGCGGGGATCGCCCTGATGCGGTTCCGGAGCACGCTGGACTGACGAGGCGGCCTTCCCGGAAAATAGTAACTTGCAAAAAGATAGTAACCGAGATAGCGGGCTTGGTCATGCAGCCTGGGCTCGCTCCGCTCACCGAATGCCCCTGTGCCCGCGCCGTCGCGACCGTCGGCGAGTGGTGGAGCATACTGATCCTGTGCGATGCGTTGCAGGGGCTGACCCGCTTCGACGAGTTCGAGCGCAGCCGCGGTATCGCGCCGAACATGCTGGCGCGCCGGCTGAAGCATCTCGTCGAGAGCGGATTGTTCGAACGGCGGCTCTATCATGAGCGGCCGAAGCGCTACGAATACATCCTGACCGAGAAGGGGCGGGACTTCTTCCCGGTCGTCGCCGCGCTGATCGGCTATGCCAACCGGCATCTCGCGCCCGAGGGCGCTTCCCTGCAACTGGCCGAGCGCGGAAGCGAAGAGCCGATCATCCCGATCACCGTCGCTGCCGCGACCTTGCAACCCATCACCGTCGACAGCGTCACGGTCATCGCCGGTCCGCAGGCCAGCACCGGCATGCACGAGCGCCTTGCCTTCGTCGCAGCGCGCGAAGCAGCCACCCGAACCAAACCGAGCTAGGAGCTTTCTATGCGTCGTATCGTCGTCACCGGACTGGGCGTCGTCTCGCCCCTGGGCTGCGGCACCGAACTCGCCTGGCGGCGCCTGCTCGCTGGCCGCTCCGGCCTGCGCCGCCTGCCGGATGCGGTGGCCGAGACCCTGCCGGCCAAGGTTGCGGGTCTCGTGCCCGGCAAGGCCGAGGACAATGAGGGCGGTTTCGATGCCGATGTCGCGATCGCGCCCAAGGACCAGCGCAAGATGGACCGTTTCATCCAGTTCGCGCTGGTCGCTGCCAAGGAGGCGCTGGCGCAGGCCGGCTGGCAGCCGCAGAGCGAGACCGAGCGCGAGCGCACCGCGACCGTGATCGCTTCCGGCGTCGGCGGCTTTCCGGCGATCGTCGAGGCGGTGCGGACCACCGACCAGCGCGGCGTGCGCCGGCTCTCGCCCTTCACCGTGCCGTCCTTCCTGGTCAATCTCGCCGCCGGCCATGTCTCGATCGACCATGGCTTCAAGGGGCCGATCGGCGCGCCGGTGACGGCCTGCGCCGCCGGTGTGCAGGCGATCGGCGATGCCGCCAGGATGATCCGGGCCGGCGAGGCCGATATCGCGCTCTGCGGCGGCAGTGAGGCCTGCGTCGATCTCGTCGCGCTCGGCGGTTTTGCTGCGGCTCGGGCGCTCTCCACCGGTTTCAACGACGAGCCGGAGAAGGCGTCACGTCCCTTCGACCGCGACCGCGACGGCTTCGTCATGGGCGAGGGGGCCGGGCTCTTGGTGATCGAGGCTCTGGAGCATGCGCAGGCGCGCGGTGCGACGATCCTCGCCGAGCTGAACGGCTACGGCACCAGCGCCGACGCCTATCACATCACCTCCGGCCCCGAGGACGGATCGGGAGCGCGCCGGGCGATGGAAACGGCATTGAAGCAGGCAGGCCTGAAGCCCGGCGATGTCCGCCATCTCAATGCGCATTCGACCTCGACGCCGGTCGGCGATCGCGGCGAGCTCGCCGCGATCAAGTCGGTGTTCGGCGAGGGGGGCGGCATCGCGATCAGCGCGACCAAGTCTGCCACCGGCCATCTGCTCGGCGCGGCGGGCGGGCTCGAAGCGATCTTCACCGTCCTCGCATTGCGCGACCAGATCGTGCCGCCGACGCTCAATCTGGACAATCCGGACGAGGAGGCGGCCGGGCTCGACCTCGTCGCCAAGCTCGCCCGGCCGCATGCGATGGAGCACGCCATCTCTAACGGCTTCGGCTTCGGCGGCGTCAACGCCAGCGTGGTGTTCCGGCGCTGGAGCTGACGGCTTTCCGCGCCCTCAGGCGAATTCGCGCAGCAGCAGCTTGTAATTGCGCAGCCGCAGCTCGGGATCGTCGAGGAAATCCTGGATCATGAACTCGTCGGCGCCGGTCAGCGCCGCCATGCGGCGCAGCCTGCCGGCAACGCGCTCCGGCGTGCCGACGATGAAGGTCGGCCAGTCGGCATCATCGGCCGGAACCATCCCGTCCATGATCGCCATCGCTTCGTCGAGCTCCGGCAGGCGCTCGAGCATGATCCGCTCGGGCTTGCGGCGCTGGCGGAAGACGGCGCGGACCGGCATGGCGAGGCGCTCGGCCTCCTCCTGCGTTTCGCCGATGATGGCGCGCACGGCGATGAAGGCCTGCGGCGCGGCGATGCCGGCGGCGTGGCGCGAAGGCCGGAAGGCCGACTGATAGGCCGCGAAGGAGTGCGGCGCCTGCTCGGGCTGGTGGAAGGCGCTGCAAGCGAGGCCGAGGCCGAGCTCGGCCGCGTGGCGCGCGCTGCCTTCGCTGACTGCGAGGATCCAGGGCAGGGGACCGGCCGGCTCGTCGCGC
The DNA here is from genome assembly GCF_017308075.1 of Allobosea sp. Taxonomy (GTDB): domain Bacteria; phylum Pseudomonadota; class Alphaproteobacteria; order Rhizobiales; family Beijerinckiaceae; genus Allobosea. The sequence goes on along the minus strand of NZ_JAFKFX010000030.1, from coordinate 3,666 downwards.
ATGATGCGGATGCTGTGGAAGGGCGAGGTCTCCGGCAGATCATTGCCGAGCCAGCCGATCAGCTCCTCGACATGGGCTGCGTGATCATCCGGGATCTCGGCGTCGCGCAGCCGCTTCAGCGCCCGGTCGGCGAGCGGGCCGGCGGTGGCGCGGCCGATGCCGACATCGATGCGGCCCGGGAAGAGCGCGCCGAGCGTCCGCAGCGCCTCGGCGACCTTGTAGGGGCTGTAATGGTTGAGCAGCACGCCGCCGACGCCGATGCGGATCCGCGAGGTCGCGCCGGCGAGCGCGGCAGCGAAGACTTCCGGGGCCGGGTTGGCCTCGAAGGCGACGTCATGATGCTCGACGATCCAGTAGCGGACGAAGCCGAGCCGCTCGACCTCCTTCGCCATGGCGATCGCGGTGCGCAGGGCGCCGCCGGAGGTCTGGCCTTTCGGCACGACGAGAGGATCGAGGAGCGAGAGCTTCATGGTGGCGATATCCGCTGGCCGGAGCGCCGCCGAAAAGGCGGCGCTCCCTTGCCTTGTCAGTTGAGCTTGAAGGCGGAGGGGGCGACGAGGCTCGCCTTGATGTCGATCGCCTTGGCCTTAGGCAACATGCCGGCCTCGATCATGAAGGCCTGGTCCGCCGTGAGATTGGCGATGTCCGCCTCGGTCATCGCCGGGGTGAAGTCGTAGAGCGGCAGCTGGGCGCGGGCGTCCTCGATCGAGATCTTCTGCTCCTTGGCGGCGATCGCCAGCGCCTCCTCGGGGTTCTTCGCCATGAAGTCGAGCGCCTTGTGATGGGCGGCGAAATAGGCGGCGACGAGATCGGGGTGCTTCTCCAGGAAGGCGGCATTGGCGCCGATCACCGTGGTCGGCTTGATCAGGCCCTCGCCGCTGGTCAGAGCGCGGCCGCCGGCCTTCTCGACCTGGGTGACATTGGCGCCAGCGAGCGTCGCGACGTCGACCTGGCCGGCAAGCAGCGCGGCGCGCGCGGCCGGCAGGTCCATGTTGATGTACTCGACATCGCTGAGCTTCAGATTCTGCGAGGCGAGCGCAGCGACGAGGAGCTGGTTCAGCACCGTGCCCTTGGGGCCGGCGATCTTCTTGCCCTTGAGGTCGGCGAGCTTGGCCGGACCATCGGCGCGGGTCATCAGGAAATAGGCTTTCGGCGAGCGGGCATAGGCGGCGACGACCTTGAGCGGCACGCCGTTCGCGGCAGCGAGGATGGCGGAGGTGCCGCCGAGCACGCTGGCGATGTCGATCTCACCGGCGGCGATGGCCTGGGTCTGCTGCGCGCCGGAGGTGATGACGGGGTTCTCGACCTTGATGCCCTTGGCTGCGAAGGCCTCGTCGAGGAAGCCCTTCTCGCGCATCACGATCGAGGGAACGTTGAAGGGCGCGGTGACATAGGTGATGCGAACCGTTTTGGGCTTCTCGGCCGTTTGCGCCTGGGCGTGAGCGGCGGGCAGCAGCAGCGCGAGCGCGAGGCCGAGACAGGCAAGGGGCTTCTTCATGGTGGTCTCCTTGGACAGAAAATTCAGGCCGCGGCAGGCGTCGGCGTCGTCATCAGCCGGGAAAGGATCGCCCGGCGATGGAGGTTGACGTCGGGGTCGGTCGGGTCGCGCGGATAGGGCAGGGCGATCGCCTCGCGGCCGACCATGCGGCCGCCCTGCATTTCCAGCGCCCGCTCGCCGAGCAGCACGGCTTCCTCGACGTCGTGGGTGACGAAGACGATGGTCGGGCGCCGCCGCTGCCAGATCGCGACGAGCTCGTTCTGCATGGTCCGGCGGGTGAAGGCGTCGAGCGCCGCGAAGGGCTCGTCGAGCAGCAGCAAATCCGGCTCCTGGACGAGGGCGCGGGCGATGGCGACGCGCTGGGCCATGCCGCCGGAAAGCTGGGCCGGCATCGCGCCGGCGAAGGCCGAGAGCCCGACGAGCTCGATCGCGGCGGCGCAGCGCTCGGCGGCGACGGGGCGCGGCACCCGGCCGCGCAGGCCGAAGCCGACATTGGCGGAAACATCGAGCCAGGGCATCAGCCTTGCCTCCTGGAAGACGACGGCGGTGCGCAGTTTGCCGCCGCCGCGTCGGATCTCGCCCTCGCTCGGCTTTTCGAGGCCGGCGAGGATGCGCAGCAGCGTGGTCTTGCCGCAGCCGCTGCGGCCGACCAGCGTCGTGAACGAGCCGGCGGGAAAGGACAGGTCGATATCGGCGAGGGCCGTGACCTCCTCCGCGCCGACGCGATAGCGCCGGCCGATGCCGGAAAGCTCAAGCACGGGCCATCTCCAGATCGCCGGAGAGCCAGGGCGCGCTGCGGCGGATGGCGAGGCGCAGCAGATGGTCTGCGGTGAGGCCGAGCACGCCGATGACGAGGATGCCGGCGAGCACGATATCGGTGCGGGCGAGGTTCTCAGCGTCGACGATCATATAGCCGAGCCCGGCCGACGAGGCGATCAGCTCGGCGCCGACCAGGGCGCGCCAGCTATAGCCGAGGCCGATCCGGAGGCCGACGACGATCGCCGGCAGGGCCGAGGGCAGCACGATGCGCAGCATGATCTCCGGCCGCGAGAAGCCGCAAACCGTGCCGACATCGATCAGCTTGCGGTCGACGGAATCGAAGCCGCCGCGCACGCCGAGGAAGATCGGGAAGAAGCAGGAGAGGATGATGATCCCGACCTTCTGCGTCTCGCCGATACCGAGCCAGAGCATCAGCAGCGGCATCAGCGCCAGCGGCGGAATCTGGCGCAGGAATTCGAGCAGCGGCTCGAAGAGCGACCGCAGCCTGAGGCTCAGCACGAAGAGCAAGGCGAGCGGGACGGCGAAGGTGATGGCGAACAGGTAGCCGAGCGCGACGCGGCGGAGGCTGACGAGCGTGTGGCGCAGGAGTTCGCCCGAGGCGATCAACTCGGCAATCGTCTCCGCGACCGTGCCGGGCCCGGGCAGCAGGAAGGCGCTGACCCAGCCGAGACGGCTGGCGAGCCACCACAAAGCGAGCGTGGCGGCGAAGACGATGATGGTCGTGAAACGGGGCAATGTTTGCTGGCGCCAAATTTTGGATGCGCCACGCTCAATAAGCCGATGTATAAAATGCGCAAGCTTGCTGCAGTGCCGCAGCAAGCTTGCGCTCTACATCAGAAATATTCTAATTCAATACTTGGGTCGTGTCTTCCGGTGAGCAGTGGTCGCGCAGGGGTTATCCTGCGCGAGCCGGATCACAGCGGGATATTGTCGTGTTTGCGCCAGGGGCGTTCGAGGCTCTTGGTGCGGAGCATGGCCAGCGCCCGGGCGATGCGGCGCCTCGTCGAGTGCGGCATGATCACCTCGTCGACATAGCCGCGTTCGGCCGCGACGAACGGGGACATGAAGCGGTCCTCATATTCTTTCGTCTTGGCCGCGATGCCATCCGCGTCCGTGCCCCGGAAGATGATCTCGACCGCGCCCTTGGCGCCCATCACCGCGATCTGCGCCGAGGGCCAGGCATAGTTGACGTCGGCGCCGATATGCTTCGAGGCCATCACGTCATAGGCGCCGCCGAAGGCCTTTCGGGTGATCACCGTGACCAGCGGCACCGTGCATTCCGAATAGGCGAAAAGCAGCTTGGCGCCGTGCTTGATCAGCCCGCCATATTCCTGCGCCGTGCCCGGCAGGAAGCCGGGCACGTCGACGAAGGTGACGATCGGGATCTC
>NZ_JAFKFX010000059.1 GCF_017308075.1 Allobosea sp. | reverse complement strand
AGCCGTCCGCGACGTTGAGCGGCGTTTCCATGCCGTGCTCATCAGACCATCCGCTCCCAAAGGCTAGCGATCCCAACGAGCGGGATCATGGCGAAGATGACGAAAGTGGCAGCAGCCTCGCCGACCTCGTCGAACGGCCATGCGACGAAAATCCGGCCGTCGTCGACGAACCGCTCGCGCACCGGCACGGCGAAGGTCTGGTAGCGCTCGCCCGACCGGTTGCGGTTGAGGTGCGCGCAAATGCGGTCGACCTCGGCGCGGTCGGTGTGGTGCGCCAGTAGGCCGGTTTCACCGCGGGCAATAGATTCCGCCACGATGCGGGCCTCGGACTGGTCAAAGGCGGGGACGTAGAGGGTGCGCGTGTTCACTGTTGATCCCTCCAAGCGGCGGGCTTCTGCAGTTTTCGGGTGGCGGAACGCTGCGGGGCGTATTTCGGAAAGCCGGGCCCGCGCAGGCGAGAGGGAGGACGGATGCCAAGATGCTTGGCGCCGGCAGCATCGGCCTTCGCGCGCGGCGCTGCCTCTGCGGCCGTCTTCCGAGCATGACATTCAACATGAGCCGGGCGCATGTTCGCGTCGGTGTCGGCCCCGCCCATCGACAGCGGCTTGACGTGCTCGACGTCCCAGCGCTGTTTCGGCGCGTCGATCTTGAGCCCGCACAGGTGGCAGATGCCCTCGGCGTTGAGGAAGATGCGGACGCGGGTGGCCTTGCTGATGGAACGGCGCGTCATGCGGCCCTCCCGATCTCGACCGGGTCGGTGCCGATCATTTCCGCGAGCAGCTCCAGGACAGCCGTCTTGCTGGCCTGGAAGCGCTCCTTGCCCATCGCGCGCATGGACTGGCTCTCGGCTGTCCACACCGTCACGACGCATTCGCGAGCGGTGACGACGGCATAGGTGTCCATCGGCTTGACGAAGGCTGCGATCCGCTGGGCTTCCGCCTTGCTGGACGCGACGACGTCCCGGCTCTGGCGATATCCCGCGCGGATCAGGCACCAGCGGCGAAGGTGCTCGCTCGTCGGGAACTGATCGGTCAGGTTCTCGGGGAGCGACTGCCATGCAGCGTTGACCGACGCGAAGAAGTGAGCGTGGCTCTTCGCCGAGCGCTGCTCGATCGCTTCGAGATTGTAGATCTCGCCGACGACGAAAGCCACGTCGCATCGACGGGCGAAGGTCGGAAGCGGAACCATGGCTTCGCCGGTCCAGCGGAAGGGCAGGGCAGGCGTCGTCACTGGGCACCGCCCGACGCCATGGCGCCTTCGATCAGCTTCTTGACCTCCAGGGCGTCGCCGGGCTGGCGGGCCCAGAAATCGCGAAGCGCATGGCGGTTGCGGCTCTCGAAAAGACCGATCGCCGAGACCTCGTCGCCGTGCTGCTGCACGAAGTCCGCGACACGATCGGCGATCTTGCCGAGCGGCACTGGCTCCAGCGGCCCGGTAGGGTCGAACTGGAATAGGATCGTCTGCCCCTGCCCGATCTGCGCGAGGCGCTTCTCGGTCGCGCCGGCCTCGGCCGCCTCCCAAGCGGTCAGCTCCTGCGCACGGGTGCGGTCGACTTCCTCGGCGGCGTAAACGTTGCTGAAGTCGTCGGGCCACGCCTTGCGAAGCGCAAGCGCCTCGGCGACCTTCGCCAGCATGAGGCGGGGCATCTTCCCCCAATTGCCGGAGGTGTCCAGCTTGGCGCGAACGTCGCCGATCGGGACCTTCTTCTTCTTCGGCTTCTTGCTGTCCGGCCAGAACTCGCCAGTCTCGACCCACTCGTAATCGTCGGCGCCCTGCTTGATCGGCGCATACTCGTCCCAATAGGCCGAGGCGGTGACCTTGTGCCATTCGCCGTGCGAGTGCTTCCAGACGCGCACCGTCGCCTTGACCAGCCCGATCGGGTTGGTATCGGGATTGGCCGCGGCAGGGTCGATCTCGAATGACGGCTCGTCCTCATCGGGGCGATAGGCGCCGGTGCGGTCCGCAATCGCGCGGAAGCCGTCGATCGCGACGATGATCGACATGCGCCGCTTGTCGGCGTCGCCCTTGGAGAAGACGAAGGCATAAATCTGCCGGCGCAGCGGATCGAGCCGCAGATGCTTGGCGGTATGGCAAAATAATTCGAATTCATCCTGATTGGTGTCGGCCGCGACTGTCTTCCTGATCAGCGCAAGCTGCTGATTGGTGAAGTCGAGCGGACGCAATTGCGCGATGGCGTTCATCGGGAAGCCTCGATCTGTTCACAGGAGAGGGACCGGCGCCGACGTTGTTGGTCGGCGCGCGCGAGTGAACAGGCCCGGCACTGCCGGCCGCTGTACTGGTAGTAAGAGCCCGGCAGGTAAGGGTGGCCCTTGGGGCAGGACGTGACGGTCGCTGAGTGGTGCCGGCCGCGCCTCATCATGTCAGCCGTGTTCTCTGCGTGAGAACCCGCGACCAGATGACCAGGATTGACGCACCGAGGGTTGTCGCACTTGTGGCGAACGATCTTCCCCTCAGGAAGAGAACCGTAGTGCATCTCATATGAGGCGCGATGAGCTAGAACCGGGCCGCGCCGTCGGTCTGTCGCGATCCTTCCATAGCCGTGCTCGTTCACGCTGGCCGTCCAGCGCCAGCACTCTTCCGGAGCGCGCTTGTCGACCTTGGCCCAGAAGCGGGCAGCGAAGCTTTCGGGGATCATCGGCGCAGGATCCTCACCGTGTTGCCGCCGTTGGAGAGGCAGGCTCCCTTGACCTCACGCCCCTCGCGCAGTGCAGCAGACAGGGCTGTTTGATCCAGCTTCGGCGGCTGCGGCTTGAAGAACTCGGCCGGGATGTCGGCTTCCTCGGTGACGATCGCCTTCGGCTTCACCGCGGATAGCGTGGCGGTCCCAACATCGGTCTCCATCGATTTGCGGCCGGAGATTTCGAGGGCAGAGCAGATCAGCGCCCGCTTGAGCTTGGCGCGGTTGGTGAAGCGCTCTTTGCGCGAGGCGAGGTCCTTGGCGTAGGCGTCGATACCTTCGGCCATCGCCTCATCCTCGCCGATGCCGGCCAAGAGCGAGCGGACAAGGGCCGGCAATTCGGTCTCGCCCTCCAACGTGTCGCGGATGAAGTCTTCGTCGCCCTCGGCCAGCTGGGCGATCTGCTCGCGGAGGACGCGGGCGGCTTCGATTTCCTGCTGAGCCTTGCCGATATCGCTGTGTGCGTTCACTGGAATCTCCGATCGGGAAGGGTTGCGGCCATCTCGCTGGCGAGGCGCGCGGTCATGTCGGCGCGCTGGGCTGCCAGAAGATCGCGGACGGGCTTGTGGTGCTTCCAACGTCGTTCGATCTCGGCGCGGCGCGCGACGATCTCTGGCGTGACGACTGCGGCGCGGCGGGCGAGGGCAGCAGCCTTCCGCTCTGACGCACGGCGAGCGCGCAGGGCGACGAACGCGGCGAGGGCCTGACGAGCGAGGCGTCGGATCATGGCGCCACCCCCACCTTGGCGGGGACAACCAAGTATATAGCGCCGCGATACTCGACCCAGCCCCGGCGGAAATCCTTGGCAGTATCAAACCCGTGGTTGAACGAGGCGACTGCAACGCCGGCCAGGAAGCCGAGCAGCGATGCCGTGAAACTGCTCATCATGCCGCCCTCTGGTGATATTCCCAGCATCCGCGGTCATCGGAGCGAGCGTCAGGGTCGTCGCGTTCAGCGAGAGCCTCGAAATAGGCTTGGCGGACGAGGGACTGGTTCCCCCGCGAGAGATCAACGCCCAGCCAATCGGCGATGAAGTCCTCGATGTGGCGCGGAGCGCGCTTCAGCGTCTCGGTCTTCCAAACGACCGGGGAAATGATGACGTAGTGCACACTCCCGATTTCGAAGCGGTCGCCGTCGCCGGAAACGCTGATGTCGAGCCAGCCCGCCGCGAGGCTGTTGCCGTCGCTGTCATCGAACTCGCTGTTGCTGACTGAGAAGTCGATCCAATTGGCCATGGGCCTGTCTCCTCGTTGCGTGAGGAGAATATATGCGCATACGAATATTCGTGCAACAAGAAAATTCGCTGCGGAATATGCGGCGAAACGCTCCGAGCCTTCCGGTCGGTTAAAATCTTAGGTGAAAATGAGCGGTTGGCACGGTGTCAGGCCGCGCGGCGGCCTAACGCGGCGTCATCCCGGTAACGCGCGCAGCCCAGACCACTTCCTGGTCCATAAGCGGCGCTTCCATCTGAGAATGGAGGTCAAACCGGGCTGGGATTCGCCCCTTTTGCAGGACCTTTACAAGAACCTGGCCTCCGGCAATCTCGACGACGCAGAGCTTCCCGAATAGCTCCTCAGTCGGAGGATCTTGGCGCTTGTCGAAATATGCAATCCAGCCGTTCAAGATCGGACCGAGCGAATTGCCACGCAACTCAACCGCGACAGTCAAAGGCGTCCCCCACGCAGGCATAGCCACTTCATCGAAGGGGCCTTGCGCATCTGCATAGAAGTGCGCTTCCGAACCGGCCCCCACGTAACCGACGACTGGGACCATAGTAGTGACAGGGGGCGCGTCTCCGTCTAGCCCCAATTCGCTTAGCAGCGTGTGCAAGTCCTTGCCAAAATAGGAACTCATCCGGGTTAGGGCTTCTAATTCCGGCTCCTGGCGGTCTGTCTCCCATTTGGAGACGGTGGATTGCGACACGTCGAGCGCCTCCGCGAGCTGACCTTGTTTCAGTCCCGCGCGTTTTCTCAGCAGTCGAATCCGGTCGCCAACTGTAGCCATGCGACGACGCATAGGCGGCTTCCTCGGTTGCGTAAAATTCTCTTGCGCATATCCCGCTTGCAGACAAATGCGTATGCGCATATATTCTTGCCATGCAGACCATCGAACGCATCCGTCGCGACATCTTCGGGCTGAAGCAGTCCGAGTTCGCGGAAATCGCAGGGACATCGCAGGGGACGGTCTCGCGCTGGGAGAGCGGAGAAAGTTGCCCCGGCCTTGATCAACTCCAGCAGATCCGCACGGCGGCCGTCGAACGCGGCCTGCCATGGGATGACGCGTTGTTCTTCGACGCGTCCCTTCCCGCCCCCAAGAGCGAGGCCGCGTGATGAGCGACGATCAGATCAAGACGATCATCGAACGCGTCCAGCGTCTCCAAGAGGAGAAGCGGACGATCGAGGACGACATCAAGGAGGTCTACGCCGAAGCCCGCGCCAACGGCTACGACGTGAAGGTCCTTCGCGCCGTCGTGAAGCACCTCGGCAAGGATCAGTCTGAGGTCGAGGAATTCGACGCGATTTTCGACCTCTACCTCCAGGCTTTCAAGAACGGCCTCGCGGGCGCAGGCGCGGGACGCGCCACGTACGCGCACGAGGAGGCAGATCAGAGCAAACGCCGGGAAGTCCACCCGGACGACGCGGAGAGCGACGATGTAGATCGCAGCGCGAGCGCGCAGCCCCATAAAGCCGAAGGCGAGCCGGCCATCCCCACCAAGGCGGGGGACGCAGGAACGGGGCAAGCCGTTTGGGAGCCCGACGCCTCGGGCATTGGACAGCCATCCGGGGCAGGTACCGGAAGCGCCGTGAGAGCCGGCGCGCCAGTCGAGCGCCCCAAGGCCGCGCCGATCGACCTGACCATCCCCGCATTCCTGGACCGTCGGCAGCAAACCCGCCCCGACGCCTAAGCCTTCGAACATCGCATCCCCCAGCCGCCATTTCGGCAGCGGGCAACAACTGAACCCACCACCGTGATCCCGAAACGGGAACGCCGCCGCTTCTGTCCCGAGGACGCCATGCAGCACCGAGACGAATGGTTCTTCCGCTTCAAGACCGCCACCCGCGCGCTGATCAAGATGATCGGCACGATCGAGGATGCCGCGCTCGTCGCCGGCGTGTCGAAGTCGGTCATGCATCGTTGGTCGTCGACCACCGACGCCGACATGATCACGATCGCCGCCGCGCTGAAGCTCGAGGCGGAATGCGGCGTGCCCTGCGTGACAGAGGCCATGGCCGCTCACGGCCGGCTGACCCTCGCCAAGTCGGACGGGTCTGTCCCTCCGTCCTGCATGATGACCGCTTTCGGCGGCGTTGCTGATGAATTCGGTGATCTCGCCAATCGGGTCGCCGAGGCCCTGCGCGATGGCAACCTCTCCCCCAATGATCACGTCGCCATCAACGATGCTCTGACCGAGCTCATCGAGGCCGCCAACAAGGCCAAGGGTACCAGCGCCCGCCTTCGTGCCGTTGGAGATCAGGCATGAACGACTGGCGAGACAGGGCCAGACGACTGCACGAGTCAGGAATGGCGATCAGGGCCATCGCTCGGTCGGTCGGAAAGGGCGCAACCACAGTCCGCGTCGCGCTCGACATCAACGGCGAATATGCCCGGATGGTGGCGCGAAACAATGCGAACAAGGCCAAGTATCGCGCCGCCGAAAAGGCCATTCGCGTCCGGATCGAGCCGCAACCGAAGGGGCCGGATCGGAGCATCCAGAAGGCATACGCCGACAAGCCCGTACGCCCGTTGCCGAGCCTCCCCAAGATCAGCCTGCCGGCGGTCGACGAGGCGCCCATCATCCGCAAGTTCGCGCCGCGTGTTCGCTGGACGTCATCGCCCGGCGCCGAGCGCTGGCGGCAGGTCAATCTCGCCATGATCCGGGCCGGCAAGATCGCCCCTCGTCACGATCTCACATCGGAGATGCAGCAATGATCGCGCTCAAGCGTAATCCTCAGCCTGCCGCCTTCGCTGAGAAATGGCCGCCTCTGGACGAGAAGCTCGACCAGCGCGGCTGCCGCGATGCGCTCACCCTTTTCCGAACCGGCCTCGACAACGTCGAGATCGCTTGGCGCCTGGAATGCACGCCGGCGGCAAGTGCCAACGGAATTGCGAGGGCGCGAGATCAGGAGAGGGCTGCGCTATGAGCCTTCGCCTTCGCAAGGTCCGAATAGTCGGTGATGTGGCGTATGTCCCGCTCACCAACGGCAAGTTCGCCATCATCGATGCGTCCGATGCCGATGCGGTCGGCCGCTTCAATTGGTCAGCGAAGCCCGACCGCGACAGCTTCTATGCCGCGACGATGGTCCACGACGGTGGCCGTCGCAAAGTACTGCGGCTGCACCGGTTCCTGATGCCCGGCGTCTCCGAAATCGTCGACCATATGGACGGAGATAAACTCAACTGCCGGCGGTCAAACCTGCGCCCGGCCACCATCCAGCAGAACAACTGGAATGTGCGTCGACCCCGCCACAACAAGTCGGGGTTCAAGGGGGTGTCCTTCCACCGGGCAACGCAGAAGTGGCGCGCAACGATCGGCGTCAGCGGCATCAAGATTTCACTAGGACTCCACCACTCGAAGGAGAGTGCGCACCGCGCATATCAGGCGGCCGCCCGCAAGTACTTCGGTGAATTCGCGAGGTTCGCATGAACATCGAATTTCTCGCCAACGGAATCGCCTCGGCTCGTGAGCAAGAACGGAAGATGGTGGCGTGAGCCTCGCGAGCTACCACGATATTGTCGCGGCATCGCGCGGCGCCTTCGTCCCTACCGGGTTCGACGGCGGCTTCGATCTGCCCGCATCGCTGTTCCCGCACCAGCGCGCGGCGGTCGAGTTCTCGCTGCGCGCTGGGGCGTCCGCGAACTTCATGGACACCGGGCTTGGCAAGACCCGCGCAGCTCTCTCGTGGGGCCAAGAGGTTGTCTCTCGCACCAATCGCCCGGTGCTGATGCTCGCGCCGCTTGGCGTCACCCGACAGCACAAGGCCGAGGCGGATGATATCGGCATCGAAGCGGTTGTCTCCCGCGATGGCGGGCCGCAAGAGGCACAGATCGTCATCGCAAACTATGAGCGACTGCATCTCTTCGACGCATCCGAGTTCGCCGGCATCATCCTGGACGAGAGCTCGATCCTCAAGAGCTTCTCCGGGCAGACGACTAAGCGCCTGATCGAGACGTTCAAGCGCACGCCTTATCGGCTCGCCTGCACCGCGACGCCCGCGCCGAACGATCATGCTGAGCTCGGCACACATGCTGACTTCCTCGGCGTCATGACGCGCGACCAGATGCTTATGCGCTGGTTCATCCATGACAGCATGGACACCGGCACATGGCGCCTGAAGGGTCACGCCGTGCGCCCATTCTGGGATTGGGTCGCGTCATGGTCGCGCTGCGTTTCGCGGCCGTCCGATCTGGGGTTCTCCGATGGCGGCTTCGAAATGCCCGAACTGCGCATGCATCGGCATCTTGTCGCCGCCGATCGTCTCGCTGGGCGCGGCGAGGAGAAGGACGGACAGGCTCATCTGTTCCGCATGCCGGACATGTCCGCGACCTCGGTCCATACCGAGAAGCGGCTGACCTGCCAGGCGCGAGCCGATGCAGTCGCCGCCATCGTCGCGGCCGAGCCGAACGAGCCTTGGACGGTATGGGTCGAGACTGACTACGACGCCGACGCGATCATGGCGGTGATCCCGGATGCGGTCGAGGTCCGCGGCTCGATGACGCCAGAGCAGAAGGAAGACCGGCTCACGGCCTTCACGACGGGCGCAATTCGCGTGCTGGTGACGAAGGCCAGCATTGCTGGCTTCGGCCTCAACTGGCAGCACTGCGCGCGAACCGTCTTCGCCGGCATGAGCTTCAGCTACGAGGCCTTTTATCAGGCTGTGCGCCGGCACTGGCGCTTCCGCCAGACGCGCCCCGTCGATTGCCATGTCGTCTTTGCCGATACCGAGGCGGCGATCTGGGATGTCGTCTCCCGCAAGGCCGGCGACCACGACGCCATGAAACGCGAGATGACGCAGGCCATGGCCCGCGCCCATCGCGCCGAAACCCGCCTTCATTCCTATCAACCGCAGAAGCTGGCGTCGCTGCCGGCGTGGGTGAGCGCATGACTGAGGTTTACGACCAGACGATTGGCGAGCGGTTCGCGGCCTATCACGCCGATACGGTGGAGTTCACCGCGACGATGCCAGAAAACAGCATCGGCCTGTCCGTCTACTCGCCGCCATTCTCGCAGCTCTACGTCTACAGCGAGAGCGAGCGTGACATGGGCAACGTCGTGGATCACGACGAGTTCGCGGAGCGCTATCGCTTTCTCGTCCGTGATCTTCTGCGCGCGACTAAGCCGGGTCGGATCAGCGCCGTTCATTGCTCGGACTTGCCGCTCAGCAAGTCTCGGGACGGCGTGATTGGTCTCTTCGACCTGCCGGCGCTGATCCGCAAGGTCCACGAGGACGAGGGCTGGATCTATCATTCCCGCGTGACGATCTGGAAATGCCCGGTCGTCGAGATGACGCGGACCAAGGCGCACGGCCTGCTCTACAAGACGCTCCGCACGGACGGCAGCCGCGTGCGCGTAGGCATGCCCGACTATCTGCTCGTCTTCCGCAAGGAGAGTGACGGCAAGACCCCCGAGCCCGTCCAACACGATCCCGGCGTCTATCCTGTGTCATGGTGGCAGGAAGCGGCATCCCCGGTCTGGATGACGATCGATCAGACCAACGTTCTGAACGTCGCCGTTGCTCGCGACGACAAGGACGAGCGCCACCTTTGCCCGCTACAGCTCGACGTGATCGAGCGCGCCGTTCATCTGTGGAGCAACCCCAACGATCTCGTCTACTCGCCATTCATGGGCATCGGCTCGGAGGGCTTCGTCGCCGTCAAACACGGTCGGCGCTTCGTCGGGACCGAGCTCAAGGAAGCGTACTTCCGGCAGGCTGTGCGAAACCTGACACTCGCTGAGGACACCGGGACTGCCGGCGACCTCGTGTCGATGATGGTGGCGTGACCGATGGCCGCCGTCGCCGCCATTCGCGATCCGCTATCCCAAGGCGCCCGCGTCCGCATCATTGCAGGCGAGCACGCTGGCAAGACCGGCACCATCATCCGCGCCTATCGCGGCCGCCCCTGCGGCCTAGACCGCATCTACGTCGAGATCGACGGCGGCCCAGTCGGCTGGTCGGTCGCGTTCAAGGTCGAAGACCTGGAGGCCGTGCGGTGAGCCTTGATCGGCATGCGAGATCAGCAAAGCATCGAGCGGCGCCAAACTTGAAATCGAGACGAACCCTATGAGCTATGATCCGTACGACGAGATTGAGAGACGGGTACTACACTCTGTTGCCGCCAACTTCGCTAGCGTGAAGGCGCGTGGCGTCGGCGATAGCCCAATCGAAAGGATATTTTGGGCGGCACTGTGGGGGGCCGCGCATTACGGCGGTCAATGGCCGATCCTAGGGGCGAGGCTTTCCCATACCGATGAGCAGATGGCTGCCGCCATGGCAGACACGGAGAGCAACAGCTACCATCTGCTCGTCCAGCCCCAGGCGGAAATTGGCGGCTGGCGGGTGGATTTCCTGGTTGCCGCTATCCAGGAGCTGAAGGGACGCCCCTTCGTTTGGCGTCGTGCCATTGTCGAGTGCGACGGTCATGAGTTCCATGAGCGCACGAAGGAGCAAGCGGCGAAGGATCGCAGCCGCGACCGTGAGGCCCAACTGGCCGGGCTTCACGTATTCCGCTTCACCGGATCGGAGATCTGGCGAGACCCGTGGGCCTGCGCATCTCAGGTCTGCGATTGGGCCACTAAGGCTCAGTGGGCGAAAATCTGATGGCCAGAATCCGATCCATCCACCCAGGCCTCTTCACGGACGAAGGCTTCGTATCGTGCAGCCCACTCGCGCGACTTTTGATCCTTGGCCTCTGGACGGAGGCAGATGATCAAGGCGTATTCGAATGGAAGCCTGTCACCCTGAAGATGCGACTTTTGCCGGCAGATGGGGCGGATGTGACCGCCCTTCTTTCGGAGCTCGCAGAGCATAACATTTGTCGTCGCTTCGAGGCAGACGGCAAGGCCTTCGGCGCTATCCGCAACTTCCGGAAATATCAGCGCCCCAAGTACCCGACAGCTGTCCATCCGCTGCCTGATGACATCGCATCATATGTTGCGATTCCCCCAAAGCCGGCAGTTGAAGACGACGGTATCCCCCGAAAAGGCGGAAAGCCTCCGCAGATGGAGGATGGAGGATGGAGGGAAGGGGAAGAGATAGCCAAAGATGCCAGCAAGCCGGCATCTTTGGACGCCGGCCAGCTCGAGATTTTTTTGAAAGGAGCAGAATTCCGCTGCACCGATGCCGCGGGTTCATCTTCGCTCGGCCCATTCTTGCCCATAGCTGGGCTGCTCAGGGAAGGCGTCGTCAGCCTCGATGAGGCCGTGACTATGATACGGGCCCGGCCTGCAGCCGCTGGCGGCGTTCTGTCCTGGAAGTTCTACGCCAAGGTCATTCGGGACGAGTCCCGGTCTCGCCCCGCCAACGGCAGCGGCCCGGCCAAGGTGTTTGTTGCCCGAACAGATCCTGGATGGGAAGCGCATTGCCGAGCCGCGAGGCACTCGCCAAGCCTGACGACGCAGCATACCGAGACCAAAGCCGAGGGCTGGTACTTCCCGGTCTCGTCGCTTTCCTCAATTGAGAGGTCAGCCTGATGGCCAAGAAGAACAGCAACCGCCGGCAGGACAAGTGGAAGAAGGCCGCGCTGAAGGCTGCTGCGAAGGAGCCAGGGCCCAACGAGCGCATCGTGACGAGGACGCTGAACGCGGCACCAGAGCTCGATCTCCGCCCGAAGACAAAGTGGTTCCTGATCTTCACCAGCCCCCGCGCAGAAAGCCGAGCAATGGCGGGGCTTCAGGAGGCGGGCTGCTCTGTGTTCTGGCCCAGCGAGCACAAGACCGTCACGGTCGGCAAGCGGACCACCTTCGACGGTGATATCGCGACCTTCCCCCGATACCTGTTTGCCGCCGGGCCGCTATTGGCAGGCGAGGGCGAGCCCCAGCGCTTCATCGTCAAGGGCAAGCCCATCGGCAGCGTCTTCGACATCGACGGAATTCAGGCCATCGTCTCGGATAGCAATGGCTGGGTGCGGGTCCCGGCGAGGGCACTGCGCGCGATCGCCGACTATCAGAATGGCGTGGCGGCACCCAAGCCGGAGAAGCCCAAGGCGCCCTTCAGCCCCGGAGATACTGCAACGATAATCGAGGGGCCGTTCATGCTGCTGCAGGCGACGATCGTCGATTGCATCGGGCTGCATGAGGCAAAGGTACTGATCGAAGCGTTCGGCCGTTCTGTTGCTGCAACGGTTCCTGCATCGTCCCTTCGAGCCGCATAGGGCTTGCGCGCCCGCGCGTTATGTGCGAGACGATGTTCACGGATTGTTCGGCGTGTGTGCTCGCTCTGTCTGAGTTGACAGAGCTGATGCTCCCCGACCCCCGCGCCGCCTCACCAGCGGCTACAAGCGAAGCTTTGCCCGGCGACCGTGGATGTATCGGCGCACAGGGTGACAGGAGCCCGGCCGATGACCGCTTCCTCTGATGAACAGTTGGACCGGGATTTGATCGAGGCTGCGCGCAAGAGCCTGCGCGACCTGAACCAGCGCATCAGCGTCTTGGCGCACCGTGGTGTTGAGGTCGATGTCAACGTGTTGTCGATCCAGCGGATGGCCAATGGCATGGAATGCCGAGAGGCCATTCTGAGCGCGTCGTTCAAGAAACTGATGTAGAGCCCGGCCTTAGCAGGTCGGGCTTTCTCGTATCGAGATCATGCGGTTCCCGCATCCCGAGCGCCAATGCCCCCTGAGTGGCTGGGGGCTAGTTGCCTGCCAGTCCCCGGTCTCGGGCATAGCAACGAAGTCAGAGGCCGGCGCGCGACGCCGACAGCAACAGCGGGCACAAGCGCGAGAATTCGCCCGAACGGGCAGTAGGCGTCACATGCCATCCCTCCCGCCCAAGCACCGCCTCGCCCGCATCTCGCCTGTCACCCAACGCAAGCAGGTAGACGCACGTCGAGGATCAGCACGAGACCGCGGCTACTCGGCACGATGGGATAGAGCGAGTCTCGCCTTCAAGGCACAGCATCCCCTCTGCATAGGCTGTGAGGCCAGAGGCAAGACAGTCCCGACTGATGTCGTCGACCACATCGTCCCTCATCGTGGCGATCAGGATCTCTTCTGGGACATCGGCAACTGGCAACCTTGCTGCCGCATCTGCCACGACAGGGTGAAGGCCAGGCTAGAGGTCATGTGGTCGCGTGGTGAGATCGGAGCCTCGGCTCTGCGCCTCACCAGCAAGCGGGCGATGGCGATCGGCCGCGAGGTCTTCGGCGATCTTGCACGGATGCAAGGAAAGGAGGGGGGAGAGCCAAAGTTATAGGCTTTTCCTGCCCGGACCGCGCGCCCCGGAAACTTCTCGCGCCGTCAAAACCAAGAACGTTTTGTTGCTTGCGTCAGCGCAAGGTGAACTCGCATGGCGCGTCCGCGCAAACCCTCGCATCTCAAGGTCGTTTCCGGCACTGATCGGAAGGACCGTCGGAACGATGCAGAGCCGGTCGCTCCTAGGGGCGCGCCGGAAGCGCCGCTCTGGCTTTCGAATCGCGCTGCCGAGATCTTCGCCGGACTGTGCGCGACCATCGATGGGATGGGTTACCTCTCGACCGCTGACCAGGCGGTGATCGCCATGGCGGCGAGCCGGCTTGAGGAAGTAGAGATCGCCACCGCTCGCGTCGAGGACGAGGGGCGGACTTACGACACGACGAGCGCGACAGGCGATCGCATGATCCGTCCCAATCCGATGGTGGCGCAGAGAAGCGAGGCCATGCGTCACGCCCATGCGCTGCTGTCCGAGCTCGGGCTGACGCCCGCCGCACGGTCGAAGGTCTCCGCCGGGAAGAAGAACGACGAGAATCCCTTCAAAGCCCTCATGGGAGGCTGACATGACCAACGAGCAGATGGTGAAGGCCTTCAACGAGTGGATGCGCCGCTTCATCGAGGAGCCGGAGCGCTTCGAGGCGGAATTCCGCACCGTGAACAAGTTCCTCGCCGACGAGGCGGAAGGACGTGAGCCGAGCTATGGCGAGACCAGCGCAGCTTATCTGACGCAGCTCGTTTCCGAGCAGGCCGCGGCCCAGTAACGACTATGGCTCCCGGTGGCTAAGAATTTCGCGGGCATCGCTGAGCGCTACGCTCGCGATGTCGTCGCCGGGAAGACACCGGCCTGCCGCTGGGTTCGGCTGGCCTGCAAGCGCCACCTTGACGATCTCACCGCATCGAAGGGGAAGGCCTATCCGTATCGCTTTGACGCGGCCGCAGCAGCGAAGGCCTGCACCTTCATCGAGCTGCTGCCTCATACGAAGGGCAAGTGGGCAGCGAAAGGTGAGCGGCTCGTTCTTTCGCCGTGGCAGGTCTTCAAGACCGTGGTGTTGTTCGGGTGGCTGAGGAAGTCGGACGGCTACCGCCGTTTTCGGACCGCGCTGATCCTGGAGCCTCGGAAGAACGGCAAGTCGGCATGGGCGGCCGCTGTCGGCCTGTACATGCT
Source organism: Allobosea sp. (assembly GCF_017308075.1). GTDB lineage: Bacteria > Pseudomonadota > Alphaproteobacteria > Rhizobiales > Beijerinckiaceae > Allobosea. The sequence continues at coordinate 17,819 of NZ_JAFKFX010000059.1, read as the reverse complement.
GACGATGGACGGCGAGCACGGCTCGGAGGTCTATTCCGGCGCCACGACTGAGAAGCAGGCCTGGGAGGTGTTTCGGCCGGCGCGGCTGATGGCGTTGAAATCGCCGCAGCTCGCCAGCGCGGTAGGGCTCACGGTCAACGCGTCGAACCTGCACATGCTCGGGAACGAGAGCCGGTTCGAACCTCTGATCGGCAAGCCGGGCGACGGTTCCTCGCCGCACTGCGCGCTGATCGACGAGTACCATGAGCACGAGACCGACGACATGGTCTCGACCATGGTCACCGGCATGGGCGCTCGGGAGCAGCCGCTCCTGCTGGTCATCACCACGGCCGGCGCGAACGTCGCCGGGCCCTGCTACCAGATGGTGACGGAAGCACGTCGGATGCTCGAAGGGATCACGGACGATCCCGAGATGTTCGCGCTGATGTACGGGATCGATGGCCCGGTCGGTAAGCCAGAGGACGACGATTACCAGCCCGGCGACGACTGGACGAAGCCGGAGACGCTGCGCAAGGCGAACCCCAACTTTGACGTCTCGGTCAAAGGCGAGTTCCTGCTCAGCCAGCAGCGCGACGCGATCAACAACGCCAGGAAGGCCAGCGCCTTCCGCACCAAGCACCTAAACGAATGGGTCTTCGCCAAGGAGGCCTATTTCAACATCGCGAAGTGGCAGGCCTGCGCGAATCCGTCGCTCAAGATGTCGGACTTCGCCGGCATGCCCTGCACGGTCGGGCTCGATCTCGCCAGTAAGGTCGACATCGCCGCAGCGGTATTTCTGTTCCGCAAGCCGATGGGCGGCTTCGCCGCGTTCGGCCGGTTCTACCTGCCGGAGAAGACGATCGAGCTCGAGGCGACCGGGAACTATGCGACCTGGCAGAGGGCAGGGCGCCTGATCCAGACCGATGGCGAGATGATCGACCACGGCCGAATCCTCGAGGATCTGGTCGACGCTTCGAAGACCTACACGATCGAGAGTATCGGCTACGACCCGGCGCAGGCGACCATGCTCGTCACGGAGATGATGGCCGAGGGCCTGCCGGTCGTGGAGTTCCGGCACACGGTGCTGACGATGTCGGAGCCGATGAAGGAGGTCGAGGCGCTGATCCGGTCCGGCAAGATCGAGCACGACGGCGATCCCTGTTTCACCTGGCAGATGGGCAACGTCGTCGCCCGAGAGGATGCCAAGGACAACGTCTATCCGCGCAAGGAGCGCGCGGAGAACAAGATCGACGCCGCCGTCGCCCTGATCATGGCGATGGGCCGGCAGATGGCGGGGGACCGCGACATGGACATCAGCGATTTCCTCAGCAACCCGATTGTGGCGATGGCCCGTGGCTGAGACGAGGCTCTCTTTCCCGGCTCGGATCAAGGCGGTTGTTCGGGCAGCTTTCGGCCTGACTGATGCCGACGCCTGGCGCGTCGCGTATCCGTCGGGCAACGCCGCCGGCAAGCATGTCACGGCCGAGACCTCGCTCGAGTTGGCGACGGTCTGGGCCTGCGTGCGCCTCCTCTCGGAGACGGTCGCGACGCTGCCGTTCATGCTCTACAAGACGGCAGCGGACGGCGGCCGGACAGTTGCCGGAGACGACCCGCTCTATGCGCTGATCCACGACGCGCCAAACGCCGACCACACCGCTGTCGAGTTCTGGGAAGGCGTCGTCCTCAGCCTCTGTCTCTGGGGCAATGCCTTCGCCAAGAAGGAGATCATCGGCGGCCGCGTCGTCGCGCTGACGCCGCTGCGCTGCGACCGGATGGCGGTTCGCCGCACCTCATCTGGCGCGCGGGAATACATCTACAGCGACCCGAAGGGCCGCCGTGTCTATCGCGAAGACGAGATTTTCCATGTGCGCGGCTTCGGCGGCGCCGGGGATGTCGGTCTCTCGCCGATCTCGTTCGCTCGGCAGTCGCTGGGCACGGCCATGGCGGCTGACGAGCTCGCCGGTGCGATCTTCGCCAATGGCGCGCGGCCGACCGGCATCCTGACGATTGATCAGGTGCTGAAGCCGGAGCAGCGCAAGCAGGTCCAGGATGCGATCGTCGCGCCTTTCGTCGGCAGCGACAACGCGGGCGGTCTCATGGTGCTGGAGGCGGGGATGACCTTCCAGGCCGTCTCGATGAAACCAGAGGATTCGCAGTTTCTGGAAACCAGATCGTTCCAGGTCGAGGAGATCTGCCGCTGGTTCCGCGTCCCGCCGTTCATGGTCGGCCATACGCAGAAATCCACGAGCTGGGGCTCTGGCCTCGAGCAACAGCTCATCGGCTTCCTGACCTTCGCGCTGAAGCCCTACCTTTCTCGGATCGAGCAGGCGGTTTCTCGCTCGCTTATCCCGGCGGCGCAGCGCGCGGTGCTGAAACCCGAGTTCAAGGTCGAGGGCCTGCTGCGGACAGATAGCGCGGCGCGCTCGGCGTTCTACGCGGTGATGGTGACGAACGGCATCATGACCCGCAACGAGGTCCGCCGCCTGGAGAACCTGCCACCTCTGCCCGGAGGCGACGAGCTCACCGTCCAGTCGCAGAACGTGCCTCTCGCCGAGGCCAACAAGCTGCCCGCGCCCGCTGCGGCCCGCGCGCCGGAAGACGAGGAAGATCAATGATCATCCGCTCGCAAATCCTTCGCAAGGATGCTCCTGGTCACAAGACCAAGGATTTCGCCTTGCAGGTGAAGGGCGTCTCCGACGAGGGGACGTTCGAAGGCTACGGCTCCATCTTCGGCAATCTCGACAGCTATGGCGAGAAGGTCATGCCCGGCGCGTTCGCCGAGAGCCTGGCCCGCCACCGGCAGGAGGGGTCGAAGCCCCTCATGCTTTGGCAGCACAACCCGGATGAGCCGATCGGCGTCTGGGACGACCTCGCCGAGGACGGCAAGGGCCTGAAGGGCACCGGCCGTTTCGTGCTGGAAACCGCCCGCGGTCGCGAGGCGCATGCGCTGCTGAAGGCCGGCGCGATCCGCGGCCTTTCGATCGGCTATCGCGAGGTCGAGGTCCAGCCGGACGGTAACAACCGCCTGCTGAAGAAACTCGACCTGATGGAGATCAGCGTCGTCTCGTTCCCGGCCAATCGCCGGGCCCGGGTCGAGGCCGTCAAATCGGAACGCATGGAAGAGTTCGCCCGCCGCCTGCGCGATGGCGACCCCATGCCGATCAAGGAATTCGAGGACCTCCTGCGTGAGGCAGGGGTCCCGAAGGCGATGGCCGTGCAGATCGCATCTGTCGGCTACGCCAAGGCCATTCGGAGGGAGTCCGAGGGCGTCGATAACACTCCCGCGCTGCGTGCGCTCAAAGAGGCCGCGCTGGCGTTCTCTCCCTCCCGGTAAGGACCACCCTCATGAAGATTTCGACCTTCCTGGCCGCGTTCGCGGTCGGGCTGCTGGCGCTCGCCGCCATCACGCCCACCGATGCCTTCGCCGCTTCGTCTGCGGTCCTGGCGTCCTCGCATTATGCCCCGCTCGCCCTGGCCGCCGCCGGTGGCGTGGCGCGCCTCGCGGCTGGCTTCGGCCGGTTCTCCCCGCGTATCGCCTTCGCTCCGCCCGACGAGGGCGCCGGCGCCGACATCACAGCCCTCGCTCGCGACCTCAAGGCTGCGGCCGACGATGTGAAGAAGCAGGCCGAGACGACCAACACCGAGCTGAAGAACCTCGGCAAGGTGACGGAGGACACGAAGAAGGCGGCCGACGAGGCGCTGGTCAAGCACAACGAGCTTGCCGCTCGTATGACCGAGATCGAGCAGAAGATGGTGCGCGGCGGCGGTGAGCCGGAGCGGCGCAAGTCCATCGGTGAGCAGGTCTCCGAGAGCGACGACTTCAAGGCTTTCGCCCAGAAGGCGGCGCGCGGCGGCAAGCTCAGCGCGAGCTTCCCTGTCAAGGCGATCATCTCCTCGCTGACCACCGACGCCAACGGCTCGGCCGGCGACCTGATCGTTCCCGATCGCCGCGGCCTGATCGATCCCGTGCTTCGCCGGATGACGATCCGCGACCTGATCACCCCCGGCCGCACCGCGAGCAACGCGATCCAGTATGTGAAGGAGACCGGGTTCACCAACTCGGCTGCCACGCACACCGAGACCGCTGGCACCCGCAAGCCGCAGTCGGAGATCAAGTTCGATCTGATGACCACCGCGGTCACCACGATCGCGCACTGGGTCCAGGCGACCAAGCAGATCCTCGACGACGTGCCGATGCTCCAGAGCTACATCGACGGGCGCCTGCGCTACGGCCTGATGTATGCCGAGGAGACGCAGCTCCTGATGGGCGGCGGCACCGGCACCGACCTGAACGGCATCTACACGCAGGCGACTGCGTTCTCGACGCCGATCACGATCGCGGCCCCGGTGACGAAGATCGACGTCATCCGTCTGGCGATGCTGCAGGCCTTCCTGGCCGAGTACCCGCCCAACGGCGTCGTCATGCACCCGACCGACTGGGCGACCATCGAGCTCACCAAGGACCTCGGCGGCAACTACCTCATGGCCAATCCGGCCGGCAATCTGGAGAAGCGCCTCTGGGGCCTCCCGGTCGTCGACACGCAGGCCATGACGATCGACAAGTTCCTGGTCGGCGCGTTCCAGCTCGGCGCGCAGATCTTCGATCGTGAGGACGCGAACGTGTCCATCTCGACCGAAGATGACCAGAACTTCACGAAGAACCTCGTCACGATCCTGGCCGAGGAGCGCCTGGCGCTCGCGGTCTATCGTCCCGAGGCCTTCATCAAGGGCGACTACAGCGACGCCATCACGGCGGCGACCTCGGCCTGATCGTTCGGCTGATACCGATGGGCGGCGAAATCCGCCCATCTCATGAGCCGAAGGGGAGGAGACCTCACCATGAAGATCAAGGCACTCGACAGCTTCGCCAGTGCAGAGACCGGGATGGTGCATGCCGGCGAGGAATTCGACGCGTCGGATATCTCCGACGCGCGTCTCGCGGAATGGGCCGATCGCGGCTTCATCCCCGCGCAGAAGAAGGAGCCGGCGGCTCCGAAGAACAAGGCCGAGCCGGCGCCCGAGAACAAGGGCGACGCCAAGAAGAAGGGCGACTGACATGCCCGTCACCAAGGCCGCCCAGAAGCGCAGTTTCGCCAACGTTGAGGGCTTCAAGAAGAAGCACTCCGGCGCACCGGCGAAGCCAGCCAACACGGTCCTGCCGGCGATCACCGGTACGGCGCAGGTCGGTGTCACGCTAACTTCGACGACTGGCACCTGGACCGGTCGGCCGACGCCGACCTATGCGCGGCAGTGGAAGCGTGCCGGGGTCGCTATCGCTGGCGCAACGGGGGCGACTTATGTCCCGGTCGTGGCTGACATTGGCGCTGTCATCACGGTCACCGTCACTGCCAACAGCATCGCCGGCAGCAAGGCCGCCACGAGCGCGGCGACCACCGCCGTCATTGCGGCTTGACCATGCGCGTCGTCGTCATCACCGAGCCGCCCGTGATCCTGCCGATCGTGGACGCCAAGGAGCATCTTGCCATCGACGCGGCTGACACGCACGACGACGGCAAGATCGCGGCCTATGTCGCGGCGGCGACGGCGCATATCGACGGCCCGGCCGGCTGGCTTGGGCGTTCGCTCGGCAAGCAGACGCTGGAGCTTCGGCGCTGCGGCTTCCCGACCTGGATCGACCTGCAATACGGGCCGGTGCTGTCGGTCGTCAGTGTGAAGTATGACGATCAGGACGGCAACGAGCAGACGCTCGACCCTTCACTCTATGTCGTCCACGGCAGCATTGTCGCGCGCGCGCCGGGCGCCTCCTGGCCGGCAGTGCGCCAGGGCGGCGAGAGCGTGCGCGTCCGGTACGAGGCGGGCTATGACGACGGCAAGGTGCCGACGCCGATCATTCAGGCGATCAAGCTCATCGCCGGCGACTTCTACCGGTTCACCGAGAGCGCGACGATGGGCGCGGTCAACAGCGTGCCGATGTCAGATACGGCCGAGCGTCTGCTCGCGCCGTACAAGGTCTGGCACCTCTGATGCTGGGGGCAGGGCAGCGCACCCGGAATCGCGTCCGGTTCGAGCAGCGGGTCGCCGGCGGCGATGTCGGGTATGGCAACACCCTTCCGTCGACCTGGACGGAGATTGTCACGATCTCTGGCGGCTTCCGCCCGAAGTTCGGCCGCGAGCAGCTTGAGGCTGGCCGGCTGGAAAGCACGATGCAGGGAACGCTGACGGTCCGGCGCACGCCGGCCACCGCTGGGGTCACTGCAGCCGCCCGCGTCGTGTTCGTCTCCGGCCCCTATTCTGGCAAGGCGTGCCAGATCCGCTCGATCATCCCGACGCCGGACAATCGCGAGATCGAAGTCATGCTGGAAGAGGGGACAGCGACATGAAGCGTCTGCATGGCCTCTTCCTCGAATATCGTTTGGCTCGCGATCTCGGCTATTCGCGATCGAAGTCAGCTCGCTTTGCATGGCGCTACGCGATCATCTGGCGAGTTCGCGGCTGATGCCTCGCGTCACATTCCTCCGCGACTTCGACTGCCCGTTCCCCGGCGGTTTCGTCGCCTACAAGGCCGGGCATTCCGGCCTCATCCCAACCGCCCATGCCGAGCGCGCCCGCGCCGCAGGAGTTCTCGCCGATGGTGAAGGGAGCGAAGTCGCTTCAGCGGCGGCTCGACAAGATTCCGATGGACGTGCGCGCGGCCGCGGCAACCGAGGCTCTGCTCGGCGCTCTCGCGCTTAGCGAGGCGATGAAGCAGGTCGTCCCCGTGAAAACGGGCAAGACGAAGGGCACGATCCGGGTCGAGCGCGGCAAGCGCGGCGACCGCTTCTATGTAAAGGCCGGCGGCTCGGCCACGACAGAAGGCGGCTTCGATACCGCGACAGCCTCTGAATGGGGCACGCAGAAAGAAACCGCCAAGCCGTGGTTCTATCCGACGTGGCGTCGGAACAAGAAGCAGATCAAGGCCGGCCTGGAACACGAGATCAAGAAGGCGGTTCGGAAGCACGAAAATGGCTGATCCGTCTCTGGCGCTTCAGGGCGCGATCAACACGACGTTGCGCGCGCAGGTCTCCGCAGTCGGCAACCGCGTCTTCGACGAGGTACCGCAGAACGTCGCCTTCCCTTACATCGAACTGGGCGAATTCCAGACGGTCGACGACGGCGCTCAGTGCATCGACGCGGTCGAGATCTATGCGACCCTTCACGTTTGGTCGCGGGCTCCTGGCCAGGTCGAGGCCAAGACGATCGCCGGCGCCGTACGCGGTGCTCTGCACGAGGCCGAACTCAATCTCGGCTCCGCCTGGCAGTTCCTCGAAATCGCGCACCAGGACACGCGATACCTGAAAGACCCGGATGGCCTCACCAGTCACGCCGTCCTGACCTTCCGCGCGCTGACCGCGGCGGCCTGAACCTCACCACCAGCAACATCCCCCTGAACGGAGGCCATCATGGCTAAGCCGGTTGTATTCGCCTTTGGCATGGGCCTCGTCTATCTGGGCGACGGCGCGGGTTCCGAGATCTTTTCCAAGCTCTGCGGCTTCAAGAACATCGGCCTGACGATTGAAAAGGATACCAACGACACCGTCATCGCCGACTGTGACGATCCCGATCTGGCTGTCTGGCGCGATACGGACGTAACAGCCATGGGCTGGTCGGCGGAGTTCTCCGGCGAGATGGCGAAGGCGGCCGAGGCGCTGCTCTGGGCGGCCGTCAACGGCAACGTCTCCCGCAACATCCGCATCCGCATCGTCGGCGGAGGCACGGGCTCCGGCACGCCGGATCTGGAGTTCTCCGGCGCAGCCCATATCACCTATGCCATCACCGGCGAGTTCGGTGGCAAGCTGCAGGTGGCGGTGACCGCGACCGGCGACGGCGCCCTGACCCGCGCCAGCGTGGCGGCCCTGCCATGAGCCTGTGCGCGATCGATTTCGACTGGGCGGACGGGCATTACACCTTCGCCCTGCCGATCGCGCAGCTCGAGGAGCTGCAGCGCCTTTGCGATGCCGGTCCCATGGTCGTCGCCGAGCGGCTGCGGCACGGCGTCTGGAAGATCGAGGACATCCACGCCACGCTGCGCCTTGGCCTGATCGGTGGCGGGATGGAGCCGATCGCAGCGCTTCGTCTGGTCAAGACCTATGTCCACGATCGGCCCTGGGGGGAAAACGTCCTGCCGGCGCTGGCGATCATCAATGCCGCGCTGTTCGGCAAGCCGGATGAACCGGTGGGAAAATCTCCGGCGGACGGGGAGGAGAGCGACCCGCCCGCCCGAACGGAAAGCTCGATTTCCGAGACTTCTACGGCCTCGGCGTCGTGATGGGCTTTTCGCCGCAGCAGGTCGGCGAGATGTCGCTCTGGCAGTTCATGGCCTGCGCCGATGGCTGGGCTCGCGCCAACTCGCCGGACGCCGCCAAGATCACAAACGATGACGACGAGGCCGGCGTGCGGGCGCTTTACGACGCGGCGCCGATGTATCTGCACTGACGCGTCAGACGCTTTTTACCCAATGGTCTTCGCAAACGATCGAGATAGGAACTCGTTTCTCTCTCATCTCGACGGCCTTGAGTATCTTGTTACCGAACGATGAGTGCTTCCAGGAGTCCGTGACATAAGTTCCGATAACGAGGTAACGGGTTTCACGGGTTAGGCTGCCGGCAAGCCCGCCTTTCGCCACGACCGCAGCCTCGCATGCCCGCCGATTGCCATAGGCGAAAGTCCCGGTGAAGCAAAATGAAGCGCCGGTTGTCGCAATCGTCGGATATGGGTTGCATAGAGGAAGAGTGGTCGCCTTCAATGCCTCGCCGAGTTCGCTCTTTGGAGCGACGAAGGATTGCAGCGTCGCAAGCAGTTCAGTTCTCTCATCATCGTCGACTATGCCGTCGGAAAGAATGTCGCTGACCCTATCGTAAAGAGTACGGATCAACGGCTGGCCGCTTACGGCTAAGTTGGCTGCAAGCCATGTCTGGAGAAACTCGACCTCGCTTTGGTGGATTGCCCCATCAGCAGATATTCCCTTGGCCAGTCCGATCAGCTCGTCGATCTGGCGATCGCTGATCCGTTCGCGGCCATATTGGTTTAGGATTTCGCTATCCATCTCCGCCCCCGCTGTTTTCATGAAGCGAAGCATTCTGACGGAAAGGAGTCGAGTCTCCGCTAGCTTGTTCTCGCCGAACCTCTAAACGGGCGAGCCGAGCTCTGCGGAGGTCACACGGCAACCGACCCGCTGAGCTTCCTGGTCAACAAAACCAAAGTTCAGGTCACGAACCGTGACAGTCTTTTTGGGTTGGAACTCGCGATAAGCGGTTCGCTTGGCTTCTCCGACCTTGGTTCCGCTCTGTCCGTAGAACTCGCAGAGGATAGTAGCGTCTTTAAGCCAGACATCGGCTGAGTTTTTGATCTTAACGGTTAGGACGGCGACGCTCGACATTCGAGAGGATCGCCCTTGGATCTCGACACTTAGGTGATCTGCCAATCGCCACGATTCGGGGATGACGGTCGGGGCGGCATTCTGAGCCGACGCTTTTTGTCCTGGTTCGACGGCCGCCCCTAGGACCAAAAGCCCGACAAAAAGAAGTCCGGTCCCGACCACGACCGTTTTCAACAGACCCATGCGCGCCTCCCGCGGAATGGGCACTGTTAACATTCCAATCGAGGAATCCAATGGCTGGCAGCGATTTGGTCATCAGCGTTGGCGCGTCAATAAAAGACCTTGAGCGCCAGATGAAGGCGGCTTCGAAGCTTGCCGAGCAGCAGGCTGACGAAATCGAGGCGAAGTTCCGGCGGACCAACCCGTCGTTTGGTGGTGATTTTGGGCTCGGGGTTTTGAAGGGCGCTGTGGCAGCCTTCAGCCTCGACAAGATCATCAAGGGCTTTGCAGCAGCAAACGCTGAGATCGCCAGTTTCGCGGACACGGCGCGCCGTGCAGGTTTGGACTTGCAGCGGTTCCAGGAACTCCGCTTGGCCGCGCAGAATGAGGGCATCGAAGGGAAAGCTTTCGACAAAGGAATCGGCGCGCTTGCCAAAGAGTTGAACGCGGCGCGGAGCGAAGAGACCGAGCTCGGAAAACTCCTCGAAGCCAACAATCTTTCGCTTCGCAATCGTCGCGGCGAGGTTGTTTCGGTCAATGAGGCGCTCGCGATGGCGGCTGACCTGATCAGCCGTGCCGCCACGGAGCAGGATCGGGTCCAGATCGCCGAAAAATTCAAGCTGCCTGACGATTTCGTTCCGTTGTTGGAAGGCGGCGCCGAGGCGATGAACTCCCTCGCGCAGAAAGCCCGCGAGGCAGGCGGCGTGGTAGACGACGAGGTCATTCGTCGTGCCAAGGATTTTGATACCGCTTGGAACACGGCTTGGAACGGCTTCGCCGCCTCGTCAAAAGCGGTGTTGGTTGAGGTAGCCCTCGACCTTAAACGCCTGATCGATCAAGCAATTGAGTTTCGTCAGCGCATGATAAATGCCGGCAAGGCAGGCGCGGCGTTTGGCGAACTAATGGGCAACGAGATCCAGGGGAAGCCCCAACCGACGCCCCAAGGCGGCACGCCGACCACCGCGCCTATCCCTCCTTCGCGGCCTGGGCGTGGTTATATTGGCTCGAATACCACGGTAATCCCGACCGGCAAGAAATCGGGCGGCGGAGGAGGCGGAGGGGGCTCCGGAGCCAAGTCCGAGGACGAGCAGGCGCAGGACCGGCTCGATCGGTATATCGAGAGCCTGGTTCGCCAGCGCGCGGTGATGGAAGCGGAGATCGCGACGGTCGGCAAGAGCAACGCCGAGCGCAAGGCGGCGGTTGAGATTGCCCGAGCCCAAGTCGATTTAGAAAAGCTCGGCACGGCGGCGAAGGCGGAATACATCGCCAAGCTCACCGAGGAGGTAGGCAAGAACGAAGAGGTTCGCGCGTCGAAGGAGCGGCTTCAGCAGGCGCAACAGGGCCTGAACGATGCTCAGAAATACTTCGGCAATGCGGCGGTCGACGCGCTGGAAGACCTGATCATCAATGGCGAGAAGGCCGAGGACGTGGTCAAGCGCCTCGCTGCATCGTTGGCGAAGGCTGCTCTGCAGGCTCTGCTCATCGGCGAAGGGCCTCTGGCTGGGCTGTTCGGCATGAAGGGTGTCGGCGGCGGTGCAGGCGGGCTTCTCGGTGGCATCAAGCTTGCTGGCGGCGGCTACGTCTCCGGTCCAGGCACCGGCCGGAGCGATTCCATTCCGGCACGACTGTCGAATGGTGAGTATGTGATCAATGCCCGCGCCACCAAGCAGAACCGCGCGCTGCTCGAGGCGATCAACTCCGGCAAGCTGCCCGCCTTCGCGGACGGCGGGCTGGTCGGGCGCCTGCCGTCCGTCCCGGCGAGCATCGCGCGCGGCAGTGGCGGCCCCTCTTTCAGCTATGCGCCGGTTATCGACGCCCGCGGTTCGCAGATGTCCGAGGCGCAGTTCCGCGCGATCCTGTCCGAGAACAATGCGGCGCTGAAGGCCGAGATGCCTGGTTATCTCGGCAAGCTGCAGCAGCGAGGTGGGACGTGAGCTTCCTCGGTTCAGATGCCCCAGCCGTCGCCGGCCCGGTCGCGCGCAGGTGCCTAACATCGTCATGGAAGCGCAAAAACATGGAGGAGCGTGATGAAGGCTAGTCTGACGACGCAGACCAAGTCGTGTTCTGATGACAGGCCAGCGACCAGGCGCTTGGCCGCGAAACTCGGCGTCAGCCCTGCAGAGCTTTCGGAAGCCCTAGCCGAGGTTGTCCCCGGCTTGCTCGCCAATCTTGTAAAACTGCAGCAGAGGATTCAATGATGTTCGATCCGAAAACGATGGTCAAGACAGATACGCCAGAATTCTATTACTTTACAGAAGAAGAAACAGAGCGTAGGCGCCGGGCCGGCGAGCCGCTTTTCCTCTACCAGCCACCAACATTATCAAGGCGGCTCAAACGCCGTCTTGTTGGGTTTGCCCGCGGTATAGGCCTGCTGCTTGGGCGTTCTCCCTAACGCACTCGATCCGGTAAAGCGCCTGCCTCGCCCCGTGGCCGGTCGCTGATGTGGCAATCGGCCCGCCGATCTGTGACTGAATAAGCTTAGCGATTGACCGAGCCGTACCGGCAGAGTTCTGATCGATGAATTCCCGCGTCGCTTGATCATCAGCCTGAACGAGATCAGGCGGCGTCGTGATCGCGATATACGCGATCAAGCCTTCAACCATGTTTTCGAGTTCGTCAACGCGGCTGGCTAGCGCGAGGATTTGCGCGTCACGTTCTGCCATTTCACCACCCCCCTCCAATTTTCCTTAGGTAAGCACGCGCTTGTCGCAGGAGTCGAATCCTCATGTCATTCCTCGGCGCTGATGCGTCTGCCGTTACCGGCACAACCGCGCGCCTTGCTTTGCTGGCCTGGTTCGATTTCGTCGGCGATCCACGCTGGTACTGGACCGGCTTCGGCCCGCTGCGGACGTCGGATGGCCAGATCTGGGAAGGTACGGCCGGCCTCGCCACGATCTCGGGGCTTTCGGTGCCAATCGGCACGGCGGCTCAGCAGGTCAGCTTCGGGCTATCCGGCGTTGACCCGCGCGTCATCGCATTGGCTCGGCAGCAGTCGGCCCAGGTCAAGGGTCGCGATTGCTCGGTCTATCTTCAGCTCTTCAATGAGGACTTGAGCCTGCGCGGGCCTGTGCGCCATGTCTGGAGCGGTCTGCTCGACGTGATGACCTACAAGATGGAGCGCGGCGGCACCTATTCCGTCGACCTCACTGCCGAGAACCTCTGGGCCGGCCGGCGCAAGCCGCCGCATGGTTACTATACCGATGCCGACCAGCAGGCCCGGTACCCCGGTGACCTCGGCTGCCAGTATGTCGCGTCGCTGCCGGGCAAGACGATCAACTGGCCGGGGTGATGGAGATCACGATGGTCGATCAGAATGTACCGCGGATAAAGTTAGCAACGCCTGCGCCAGTTTGGTCGGCTCGGGAACTTCCACACCCAGACACGTCTGACCCATCTGTATCAGAAGTCCTGGTTGGCTCGATCCAGATTGAAGGATCGGCGACAGTGAGGTCGGCAGGATATAGCCTTGGTACTCGTTCGCTCCAGGCTGAATGGGTTGATCTGCTCCGACGTTCGCTGATGCAGTTCTGGCCGCACCGAGCAAAAGGGCGCAAATCGCGCTGATATCTGTTGCTGGGAAGATGACGTCGAGTATCGGCGCGCCAACTGGCTCCGCAATGAACTGAACTTTGCCGTCCTGTGTCGCGGCGACGCTGATCTTCATAGTCGATCTCCCCCTGCAGGCCGCAGATTGGCTTGCGCCTCCTTGAGAGTCGAATCTCCATGTCTCGCTCCGAACGCCTGACCGCCTTTGTCGCGGCCGGCGCCCGCACGCCTTTCGTCTGGGGGACGTGTGATTGCACGCTCTGGGTGGCAGATTGGGTGCTTTCGGAAACCGGCATCGACCTTGGGACTGGGCGACGCGGCAGTTACGCGAGCGCGCTTGGATGTCGTCGCCTGCTCCAGTCCGCCGGCGGGTTGTCGGTCCTCGTCGCTGATTTGATGGCGCGCGCCGGGTTTGCCGAGGCCGATGCGCCGGCGGTGGGCGATGTCGGGCTGATCGAGACTACGGCCGGCCCGATGATGGCGATCTCCACCGGAGAGCGCTGGGCTCTGAAAACAGCAGATGGCGTTGCTGTTGTGGGCGCGACCCCTATCGAAATATGGAGAATCTGATGGCGCTTGCGGTTGGAGCCGCGGTCCTCACTGCTGTCGGCGCGACAACTCTGGCTGCGTCGACGACTGCCGCCACAATTGTCGGCTCGGTCGTCATTACCGGCGCTCTCGTCGGTGTCAGCTATGCGACGCAAACGCTGGCGCAGCAGAAGCCGAAGCGCGAGCGCCAGCAGGCGACGCTCAATGAGGCGATGGGGCCGCGCCGGTTCATCTACGGTAGGGCGCTGGTCGGCGGCACGCGCGCCTTCTGGGATGCGCGCGGCGGCATGATGTTCCAGTGCATCATGCTCGCCGGACATGAGATCGACGGCATCGCCGAATACTGGATCGGTGACCAGCTCGTGACCACCGACGGCGGCGAGGCCGGCGGCAATGTCACCACTGTCCCGATGAACGGCGCGATCTTCTTCGAACGCTATCTCGGCACGGCAGGCCAGACTGCGGCTCTGCTGCTCACCACGAATTTCCCGGAGGTCTGGACCGCCAACCATCGTTTGCGCGGGATCGCCCATGTCTGTGTCGTCTTCAAGGGCGTGCCGGAAAAGCACCAGAACAAGGTTTTCCCGCAAGGCGCCAACACCGTCCTGCGCTTCGTCGTGCGCGGCAAGAAGATCTATGATCCGTCGCTCGGCTGGATGGATCCGGAGAACCCCGCAGCCTGGCTCTGGGGCGACAATTCCGGAGACGTTATTCTCGACTATCTGCGCGACGCCAATGGCTATCGCCGGTCTCTGGCACAGATCGACATGCCGGCCTTCGCCGATTTCCACGCGCACTGCGCTGAGAATGTGCCGCGCAAGGATGGCTCGCCGGTCGGGCGCTATCGAACCTGGGGCACGATCGGCTTCGACGAGGAGCCGCAGGCTGTGCTGGCCCGGCTCTGCGCCAGCTGCGACGCAACGCTCTATCAGGGGCCGTCGGGCAAGATCGGAATCCGCAACAGCGTCTGGACCGGCCCGCTGATCAACATCTCGACGCGGCACATCACCGGCGCGGCGCTGAGCCAGGGCAATGACAAGCTCGACAGCTATAACCGGCTGAAGGTCAGCTACACCGACCCGAACAACTACTATCAGCCGACCGAGCTGACGCCACGCGATGATCTCTCCTCGCAGGCCGCGATCGGGGTGATCGAGGAAACGCGCGACCTCGTCATGGTCCCGGAATGGACGCAAGCCGCCCGGCTCCAGAAGATCATGATGGCGAAGGAGAACCCGATCTGGAAGGGCTCGATCGCGACGGACCTCATGCCGCTCGATGCGCTCGACGCCAAGGTGGTCGATATCACCTTCGATCCCGTTCCGGGCGGCGCCGAGCCGCTTATGAACGCCCCCTGCGAGTTCACCGCCTTCTCGCTGCGCGGCGACGCCTCAGGCTGCGATATCGGCTTCAGGTCGGTGCCTGCGAGCGCGTTCACCTGGAATGCTGCGGTTGAGGAGCCGCCAAGGCCCGTGACGCCGGCGAGCGTCGTACAGGTCAACATCATCGACGCGCCGACTTCAGTGGTGGCGACCATCGAGCGCCCTGCATTGTCGAGTTCCATCAACGGCGTCTCAATCCGCTTGTCATGGGCTGCCTCGTCCAGGTCCGACGTGACGCCAGAGGCGCAGTATTCGGCCACTGGGGTTGGCGACTGGATCGCTATGTCGCTTGCAGGCGACGGCTTGTCCGCTGTGACGCCGCTGCTCTCGGATGGCGGGTCTTATGATCTGCGGGTGCGTTTCGTCGCCGGCGGCACAGCGAGCGATTGGTCTGCTGTTGGCCCCGTCACGGCGGTTGCAGACGAGGTCCTCACCGGACCGCCGACCGGCTTCGTCGCTAACGGCGGCTCCGGTCAGGTCATGCTGGCATGGACCGCGCCCAACTCCAGCAATCTCGGCTCGGTTCGGCTCTACCGCGCGCCGGTGGGCGCAGGCTTCGGGTCGGCTGTCGTGGTTACGACGGTGAATCTCGCCCCGAACCAGGCTTTCGACATGATCGATGGCAGCCTGCTCGTGGGCAATTACGAATACTGGGCGCGCGCGCTCAACCGCTCCGGTCTCGGCGATGCATCGAGCACTGCGGGGCCTGTAACCGCGGCCGTTAGCTGAAAGCACCATCATGGCTGAAACATTGGACTGGCCGGCGCAGTTGCGCCCGGCCAACCTTCGGCTTGCCTTGGCCGGGCAATCAGTATCGGGCGGCCGCTCCGCTACTGGTCGCGAGCAGGTCGTCGCGGCTCCTGGTCAGCGCTGGACGCTGCGCTACTCTGGTGTCTACGTCCGTAGTGCCGAGCAGATCCGCGCGCTGCGTGCGCTGGAAGCCCGCCTCGACGGCCGCGCCGGGCTGCTGCGCCTTCCGGTCTATGATTGTTTCCGGACGCGCGGTTTTTTCGGCGATCCGTCCAATGTCGGCTTTCGCCATGTCCCGCACAGCGACGGGGCGTCGTTTTCGGACGCCGCCTATTACCGGCAACCGGGATCTGGCGCGGCAATCACGCTCACGGCCAATGCCGCGCTGAACGCGACCACGCTGGCGATCGCGTGGAACGACCTGCCGCCCACAGAGGGCCTGCATTTCTCCATCGGCGACAATCTCTATCGCATCGCCCGGCTGCAAACGACTGGGGTCGGTGCAGGCAACATCACCATCCGCCCCTGGCTGCGTGCCGCCGCTTCGTCCGGTGCAACCCTGAACTTCCTGAACCCTCGCGCTGTGATGCGCCTTAGCCAGGACGACGGGTTGGCGCTCGACCTGCAGCTCTGGCGTCGCGACACCCTGACAATCGACTTCGAGGAGCCCTGAGATGGCCGAGATTGCTACTGCGTTCAATACGGCGTTCGCGGACGGTTCCGGGGCGCCCCGCTTGGTTCCAAAATCAGAGGCGCGCGCGATCGGGCCGGTTATCGAAACGCAGATCAATACCGAAGTTGCGCGAGCTACGTCGCGCGAGAACGCATTGGAATCCCAGCTCCTAGCCGAGGCTGCGCGTCTTACCGAAAGCCGCTCCGGCCTCGTCGTCAGCTTGGATGAAAGCGCAACCTTTCAGCAGATCGGCAACCCGGCCATCCCAGTCTCGGGAGCTGCGCTGAGTAACACGGTCTTCGCCTTCCCGGAGCCGATCGGCAAGGACGGGCCTCTGAGCCGGTTCCGCGGCGTCGGGATCAATGGCGGCGGGCTCGTCCGGGTCAAGCAGGGCAGCCTCGTCGGCAACACCTTCACGCAGGTCGGGTCTGATCTGCCGGTGACGGTGCCGGCCGGCGAGTTCGACCTCGACGCCAAGGCGCTCGGCTACTTCCCGCTCCAGGCGGGGCTCTGCCTGGCCATTTTGCCCGGCGATGCATCTGCGCGCTATCTCGGCTCGACCAACGCTACCGGCTCTGTCGCTGCGACGCCGGTCCTTAGCGCTACGCCGGGTTCCGGCGATCAGACGTCCTTCACCGGCACGCTAGTCACGAATGCGCGTCTGGAGATGCAATTCGAGGTCGGCGCCCCGGCCGAGCGTGGCTCGCTCGGTCGTGTCGCACAGGCGGCGTCCGTCACCGGCGCCGCGCTTGAACTGCTGTCCTCGACGCAGCGCATCGGCTGTCCCGGCACACCGGTGTCGGCGCCGAACCTGAACACCGGCACCTACGTCTTCGGCGACGCGGTCTCGGCCTCTGGCTATCTCGTCGGTCTCGCGCTCTATTCCACGGCGGCGACTACCATCCGCCTGAAGCGCTTCACCAAAGCCGGGGATGTCTTCACGCAGGTCGGCGCGGACACGCTGGCGCGCGTCGCCGGCCGGGGATGTCTTCACGCAGGTCGGCGCGGACACGCTGGCGCGCGTCGCCGTGGGGCTCAACATCCTGACCATGGCCGATATCGGCGTCATGCCGGTGAGCGCCGGCGAGTATCTCGGCTGGTTCGGGCCGTCGCTGGTGCGAACTGCAGGTTCGAATCTCGGCGGCCCCGGCCTCTACAATTCCGGGTCTGGAACCGGCAATCTGTCGACCTTCACGGACGCCACACTCGACACCGCTGCACGCGCCGAGATCGCCTTTACGGTAGGCAAGCCGACTGTCTCAGAGCCACGGCTGCGCAAGGTCGAAACCGGGATCGATCAGATCCTCGTCGCTCTGCGCGAGTCGCTCTCGGACTATTCGCCGGGCCTCGCGCTGGTCAATCACGAGGGGTTCTGGATCGACGCCAGCGACAAGCGCACCCTGTT
>NZ_JAFKFX010000029.1 GCF_017308075.1 Allobosea sp. | reverse complement strand
CATTCTCGCCGACGAGCCGACCGCAGCACTCGACTCGAAACGCGCCGGGATCGTCATGGACCTGCTGCGCAAGGTCGCTGTCGAGCAGGAGGCCGCGATCATCGTCGTCACCCATGACGAGAAGATATTCGACTGGTTCGACCGCAAATTCACCTTGCGCGACGGTCGCCTTGCGTAGGATCTACGGGAAAACCAAGCATCGTCGGGGGCGATCGGATCTCCGCAAGCGCGTTGTTTGCCGAGTGTGGTCAGCAGCGGATCAGAACATGCCGGCAGTGCTGCCCGGCTTCTCAAGTCTCGCTGGCGCAAAAATGCCCGTAAAGCACTGTCATGATCTCAGTCACGACCGGGTGGCTAATGAAATAATACAGGGTCCGGTGATCGCGGCGGAATTCGACGATACCCTCGGTCTTCAGCTTGGAGAGGTGCTGGGACATCGAGGTTTGGGGCACACCGGTCGCTGCTATCAGCTCCGTAACGCTCCTTTCGCCCTGGGATAGCGCGCAGAGAATCAAAAGCCGGCTCGGATTGGCCAACCCCTTGAGGAAGCCGGCCGCCACCTCGGCTTTGTCAGGCATGATCTGCATCAAATCCATTGCGAGCCCCACTTCACATTTCATATTCTCCTTATATCATCAGAACATGAAGTGGTAAGCGAGCCAGCTAGGAGTGGGTTGTGAGCAAGGATTATCGCGCCATCACCAGGGATATCTCGGCCTACACCAGCGAGATCAGGAAGCTACAACCTGATGCTATGCAGGCCTTTTATGCCTTGTCGAAGGCCGCCGGTGCTGATGGCGCCCTCGACAGGAAGACCAAGGAACTGGTGGCACTCGCAATCGGCATCACGCAGCGCTGCGACGGCTGCATCGGATTCCACAGCAAGGCACTGGTCGGCCTTGGCGCGACGCGGCAGGAAGTGGCCGAGATCGCCTCGATGTCGATCTACATGGGTGGCGGTCCGGCGCTGATGTACGCCGCCGACGCCTTGCGAGCCTTCGATCAGTTCAACGAGCCTACGGCAGGGTAGATCAACCGGCTGGAGGGTGTGTTCGGCTCCGCCGCGGTTGGGCCTCGTCCGTCCCCTGCTTGCTTCAGATCAGAGGGCGGGATCGTCATCCCACGCGTTGATAGGCGGATCTCTGCCTCAAAGAGACAACCCAACTCCAACTCGAAGCGGCCACAGGCCAGAGGGGAATGGACCATGATCAGGAATGTAGGAGGGATCGATCGCCTGTTGCGAATCGTCGTGGGGCTGGTCCTGATATCGCTGATCTTTGTCGTCGAAGGTGGAGTGCGCTGGTGGGGATTGGTTGGACTCGTCCCGCTGTTGACCGGTCTTTTCCAGACCTGCCCGCTTTATTCGGTGTTTGGGCTCAACACTTGTCCGCTCCGGAACATCAGCAAGTGAGCGGAAGCCGGCATATTGCTGGGCGGGGTGTAACGCCTCATCCTGCATGTCGCCGCGCACATCGGTCGGCCGGTCGGAGCTGCCGTCCGTCGAGTCCGGATCGCTTCTCTCAGGCGAATGGCATAGTCACCGTCTCAAGAGCCGCTCGTGAGCGGAAGTGGCCGCAACGGGCGGCCACTTCATTGCGATCACAATTGCGGTCACTTTTTTTCGAGGGCAGCCACAATCCGGTCCTTCAGCGCCAGGCGCTGACGGCGCAGCGCCGCCTCGGCTTCTTCGGAAATGGCGTCGAGACGCGCCTCGGCCCGATGAATTCTGTCATTAACCTCATCGTACTCCGTCAGAATATGCGCAAATTCCGGACTTTTCGCCTTCAGAGCATGAATAGCGTCCATCTGTTCCGGGAACTCATCGCCAAGCGTATGCGGGGTATTGGACAAGGTTCTACTCTCCTTTGTGCGGTAGCGGCCCGGCGTCAGGGCTTTTCGACGCGCGCGACCTGATAGGTGTGAAACTCGTGTCCCCGCCCGACTGAGACATATTCACCAAGGCGGAAGCATTCCTCGCCCAGGCGGAAACCGATCTCGTCGTCCCGGTCACCCTCCTCATAATCGAAGTACCATTGGCCGCCGGGCTTGCGCCGCAACCGGCCGATCCTGACCGTCTCGCCCTTCCGGAAATACCGGACGCGACAGGATTCCTGGGATTTCTTCCATTCGTGAGGATCGAGGAAGCC
Organism: Allobosea sp.; assembly: GCF_017308075.1. GTDB lineage: Bacteria > Pseudomonadota > Alphaproteobacteria > Rhizobiales > Beijerinckiaceae > Allobosea. The sequence continues at coordinate 223,543 of NZ_JAFKFX010000029.1, read as the reverse complement.
TTCCCGGTCGAGCGGCAACAGAAGATCGTAGCCCTCCTCACGATCTCCGTCCGGATGCCCTTTGCCGCGAGCGAGAAGCAACCGCACATGGCGGAAGGCCGGGGCAAGTTCCCTGGTTTCGACCAAAATCCATTTCCTCCATTCCAGCGTTTCACCGAAGCCGGAGGGGTTTCGGCGGGTTTTGCGAGAGCCTCCCGTTCCTCTTACGCTATTCGTGCCGCATTCTTCTTGATCTGGCGCAACCGAGGTGACGGCAGGCGACCACGGATGCCCCTACTCACAGGCGGAACTCCTGATCCTGCCGTGGCACGACACCCTGCCAGCCTAGTTCACGCTCGATCCGGACGCGGAGCGCCTCGGACGCTTCCGGCTCACCATGGACGATGAACACGCGCCGCGGCGCTCGCTTGAATCCCGAAAGCCAGCGCATCAGTTCGTCGCTGTCGGCATGAGCCGACAGCATGTCCAACTGTGCGACCTCCGCGTTGATCGGCACCCAATCCCCATGGATTTTGAGATCCTTCGCACCCTGTTGCAGCGTACGCCCGCGTGTTCCGGGAGCCTGGAAACCCGAAAGCAGGATCGTGGACCTCGGATCGGGGCCGAACGTCTTGAGATGGTGCAGCACGCGCCCTCCCGTTGCCATGCCGGACGCTGCGATGACGATCTTCGGATACCGGCTCGCCGTGATCGCCTTCGAGGCTTCGACATCGTTGGTGTATTGGGCGATGCCGAAGGCTTCACGGCAGGTCGCGTGGTCCAGTTTATGGTCGTGCGGATGGCGGCACATCATATCGGTTGCGTCGGTGGCCATCGGGCTGTCGAGGAAGATCGGGATGGAGGCGAGGCGCCCGGCTCGCTTCAGTGCCCAGAAATAGTAGAGAAGCTGCTGCGCCCGGCCGACGGCAAAGGCTGGTATGACGAGCGTGCCGCCGCGCTTCACGGTGCGTTCCGCGATTGTGCCGAGCGCCTCGGCGGGATCCTCGGACGGATGGACCCGGTCGCCATAGGTCGACTCGACCACGATATAGTCAGGTTCCTCACCCGATACGGGATCTGGAAACAGTGGGTCGTCGTAGCGCCCGATATCGCCTGAAAACACCAGGCTCTGGCCGCCCCAGTGGATCTCGGCATGCGCGGCGCCCAGAATATGGCCGGCGTGCCGGAAACGCAGCGTCAGGCCATTGGATAGCGAAATCGTCTTGTCGAACGGTACGGTCGAGAACTGTTCGAGAGCTCGCCGCGCGTCGTGCACGCCATAGAGGGGTAGAGCGGGGGTGTGCTTCGACAAATGGTGCCGGTTAAGGAACTCGGCATCCTTCTCCTGCAGGAAAGCACTGTCCATCAAGATCAGTTCAGCCACATCCCGCGTCGCTTCCGTCGCGTAGATCTTGCCGCGGAAACCATCCCGGACGAGCCGGGGCAGGTATCCGCAATGGTCGAGATGGGCATGTGTCAGGATGACGGCGTCGATGGCGTGCGGTTGAACCGGGAGCTTCTCCCAGTTTAATTCGCGCAGGTTCTTGAGCCCCTGGAACAGACCGCAATCGATGAGGATATGGTGGCCGTCACAGGTGAGGAGGTGCTTTGATCCTGTGACGGTTCCGGCCGCGCCGAGCGATGTCAATGTAAGCATATGCGACCTCTCGCAGTTCTTGCGACAAGAGATGAGCTGGCGCCGCGCATTTGGCGCCAGGCCGGTCATGATGCAGTGGGCGATGTCGTCTGCGATCGAAGCACGCTGCTAACGGGAGCCGACGAGTTGGGTTGGCGATGAGCGGGTACGTTCCCATCACCACTGCGAATCCTGTCCGATAGGAGGCGCAGCCCATTCAGCACGACCAATACCGTGCCGCCCTCATGTCCGATCACGGCGAGCGGAAGCGGCAGGTCGAAGAACAGGCCGCCGATGACCAGTATTCCCATGGCGCCGATCGCGACGATGAGATTCTGCCGGATGATCGTAGCCGTTCGGCGCGCCAGACGGTGCGCATCGGCCAGCTTCGTCATGTCTTCCGATAGCAAGGCGACATCGGCTGCTTGAAGCGCGACGTCCGATCCGGCTGCTCCCATCGCGATGCCGACATCGGCGCGAGCCAGCGCGGCGGCATCGTTGACGCCGTCGCCGACGAAAGCGACCTTGCCAACGCGCGAGAGATCACCGACCTGGCGCACCTTGTCGTGCGGGAGCATCTCGGCATGAATCTCGTCGGGAGCAAGGCCGAGTTCCGCGCCGATGCGCAGCGCAACCGGCCTGCGGTCGCCCGTCATCATGACGATGCGGCTCACGCCACCGGCGCGAAGCGCGGCCAGCGCCGGAGCGGAACTGGCTCGCGCCTCATCCGCCACACTGACGGCGCCCAGGACCGTTGCGCCACGCCCGAGATAGACCACAGTCTGCGCGCTGTCGGCGAGTCCCTGAAATGCAGCGTGATCGACGGCGGCACCCATCTCTGCGACGAGGTGAGCGTTCCCTGCCCATATCGGGCCAAACACGTCGTAGCCAATGATGCCGGCGCTTGGCCGGGAGCTGACGTCGACGACTTTTGCCGGCTCGATGCCGTTGGCAAAGGCCTCCCGGCGGATGGCTGCCGCGACATGATGCTCGGAATGAGCTTCGAGCCCCGCCAGGAGAGACAGGAAGCGATGTTCGTCTCCCTCTAGTGCAACGACGAGCGTCACTGCCGCACGACCGTTGGTTAGGGTCCCGGTCTTGTCGAAAGCGAAGGTATCGACAGCAGCGAGCGTTTCGAGCGCGCCGCCCCCTTTGAACAGCACGCCGCCACGTGCCGCAGCGGAGAGCGCCGACAGGATCGCGGCGGGCACAGATATGACGATCGCGCAGGGACTGGCCGCAACCAGGAGCGTCGCAGCCTTGTAGAGGGCCTGCTCCCAATCAGCGCCAAGCCAATAGAAGACCGCGAAGGCGAGGCCGGCTCCCAGCAGGACGCCGACGGTATAACGCTGGCCGAACCAGGCGCTGAAGCGCTCGGAGGGCGCCTTCGCTTCCTGAGCCTCGGTCACGAGTTGGATCATGCGCGCGATCGTGCTGTCGCCGACCGTCCTGGTGACAGTCACGTCCAGAACCCCGTCGAGATTGACCGTGGCCTCGAAGACCTGCTGCCCAGGCTCCTTGGAGACCGGCATGGACTCGCCGGTGATGTTAGCCTCGTCGATGCCGCCGCGGCCATGCAGGATCACGCCGTCGGTCGGCACGCGGGCGCCCGGGCGCAGCACCACGACGTCGCCGACGACAAGATCGGAAGCGGGAACCTCGGCGACCGTGCCGTCCTCGCCCTTGCGGAAAGCCGTTTCCGGGCGCAGCGCCATCAGCGCCTCGACGGCACGGCGTGCGCGCCCCAGAGCCTGGTGTTCAAGCGTGGTCGAAACGCTGAAAAGCGTCAGCAGCACGGCACCTTCGAACGGCGCTCCGACGGCAGCAGCGGCCACGGCAGCAATGACCATCAGGAGATCGATGTCGAGGATGTGCTCGCGCCACAGCGCCGAAAGAGCGCTCCAGCCGGCGGGAAGCCCGCCGGCAGCATAAACCAATGCCAGGCCGGGCCATCTGAGAGCGGCGAGCCCTTCCGCTGGCGGCCAGGTCCCAATGATCGCCAGCATCATCCCCAGGACCGCCAGGCCAGACATGACGGTCTGAAAATCAAACGATACGCGCTTCATCGTCACACCGCCCGGCCGATGAGAGAACCGATCATCGCGGTTGAAGCCATCGCAACCGCTCCCCAGAACACCACCCTGACAGTGGGTTTCCAGGTGCTGGCGCCGCCAGCCCGGGCCCCGACCGCGCCAAGCACGGCAAGGCCGAAGAGGCAGGCGATGGATACGCTCCATGCGGCCGTTCCAGCCGGCGCAAGCAGAGCAACGAGCAGCGGCAGGGCGGCGCCGGTTGCGAACGTCACCGCCGAGGTGAAGGCGGCCTGGACGGGCCTCGCCATCACATGGCTCGCGAGCCCTAGTTCGTCCCGTGCATGGGCTTGGAAGGCATCCTTTGCCATCATCTGTTCGGCGACTTTCCGGGCAAGTTCCGGGGTCACGCCGCGCTGCTCATAGATCGCGGCGAGCTCAGCCAGTTCAGCCTCGGGCTGCGTCGCCAGTTCATGACGTTCGCGCGCTATATCGGCTTCTTCGGTGTCGGCCTGCGAGCTGACCGAGACATATTCGCCCGCGGCCATCGACATTGCTCCCGCGACGAGCCCCGCCACGCCTGCAACCAGGATTTCGTGCGAAGCTGCGGTCGCGGCGGCGACACCGACGATCAAGCTCGACGTCGAGATCAGTCCATCATTGGCGCCGAGCACAGCCGCCCGAAGCCAGCCTATGCGCTCGATGAGATGATTTTCCTTGTGAAGGGCACGCACGGACACAGCTTCCAAGCAGGCATTGCGGGATTGAACGACCTTGTCTCCTCGGGGAAGACGTTGTTCCAGAACAATCCGCCCTTCGCCCGACAAACAGGGTGCCCAACAGAGATAAATCTAGAGCAATTCTAAAACAAACAAGGGCCGGCGGATTTGTGCTGTGTCAAGGTTCCGGCATTCTGCTCCAGCGAGGCCATTCAGGAGGTTCGCAGGCCTGCACCGAGCCTGTCTCCGGCACCTTTGCGGGCAGATCGGATCACGCTTGTGGCCATGACCGTCGAAAGCCTCCGGATCGTAAAGCAGCAGCTCGCTTCGTCGCCCGTGCTGCCGCAGAAGATCTAGATGCCGTAATGGGCCGGCGCCACCTGGCTATGTCAGTTGGGTGGCTGTCCCTCAGAACGATGGTGTTTGAACGAGGTCCGAGCGATCGGCCTCAATCGAGGATTGAGATGGGACAAAGCCTGCCCCAAAATCGCCTCCTCTACCCAACCAGCAGGGTGGCCGAGATCGAAAAATGATCGATAGCCGAGGCGGTTACGCGCCGGCACTGTCCAGTACTCCGGCAAGAGCTGTCGCCAGGAAATCGAGCACGGCACGGATGCGGGCAGTATGGCGCAAATCCTCATGCGTCAGCAGCCACAGATCGAGACCAAACGTGTCGGGTACCTCGGCGAGGCGGATCAGGTCGGGCTTCCGGTCGGCAATGGCGCAGGGCAACACTGCCAGGCCAAGCCCTGCCTTGGCGAGCCGCACGGTGCAAGCGACCGAATCCGAGCGGATCACCGGCCGAACGCTGGGCAGGAACTGCTCAAAGCGGCGGACCAGAGGCGCGTGGGCACTGTCGAGGCCGATCCAGTCATGTTCCGCCAGTTCCAGGTCGGTGCGGGCCGCGCAATAGACCGGCGCGCCGTAGATCGCGAAATCCAGTCGCCCCACCCGCCGCCCCACCAGTGTTTCGGGCGGCGTGTTGCCGATCCGCAAGGCGATGTCGGTTTCGCGCCGCGACAGGTTGAGCGCTTCGTTGCCAACCACCATTTCGATCTCGATGCCCGGATAGGCGGCGCGGAACCGCGCCAGATGATCGGGCAGCAGCCAGAAGGCGAGCATGTCGATGGCAGTGATGCGCACCGTGCCGCTCAGCCGCAGGTCCTGACCGGTCACGGTGCGGTCGAGCGTCGCAACGTCGGCTTCGATGCGTTCGACAATGCCCAGCGCTTCCTCACCCGCCAGGGTCAGCGCGTAACCATTCGGCAACCGTTCGAATAATCGCACTCCCAATGTCGCCTCGAAGCCGGCAATCCGACGAAACACCGTGGAGTGATTGACGCCAAGATTGCGCGCCGCGCCCGACAGGCTTCCGGTTCGCGCAACCGCAAGAAAGACCCGCAGATCATCCCAGTTCGCAACCTGTGCGTTCATGCAAGCTTACCTTTCGGCTTTCGCTAATCCCTGTGCGCGGATGGCATAGTTATCTCCAGGTCACAGGCAATGCCGATCAATTGAAAGGATCAAGCCATGACCACGAAGAATATCCGCACCCTGCTGCGCAGCGACGAACTGTCCTGCCCAAGCTGTGTGCCGAAGATCGAAAAGGCGCTGTTGGCGCTGCCCGGCGTCACCAAGGCCGAGGTGAAGTTCTCCAGCGGCCGCATCGAGGTCGAGCATGATCCGGCGCTCAGCGACGCGGCCGCCCTGGTCAACTCCATCGCCAAGACCGGCTATGCCGCCAAGCCATCAGCATTCTGATCCTGACCGCCCCCCCTGAACGAGCCGCGGCGCGAAAGCCGCGCTCCACTCCTCGCCCGATGCTTCCGAGCCCTGTCGTTTTAGCGGCAGGGCTCGTCTGTGAAGGAGACAGCCCATGTTTTCCCGGTCAATCGCCATCTACGCAAACCCCGCCAGCCGGCGCAAATGGCTGACCGTTGCCAGTGGGATGTTCATCACCGCAGCGCTGGTCGCCTTTTACGGTTTCGGGCAGGCCGCCCCCTGGGCGCCGCTGATGACGATTGCCGCGATACTGGCCGGCTATGACATTGCGCTGCGGGCCTGGGCCTCGCTGCGGTTGCGGCACTTAAGCATTGAATTGCTGGTCATCGTCGCCGCCATCGGCGCGCTGTTCATCGACAATCACTGGGAATCGGCCGCCGTCACCTTCCTGTTCATGCTGGGAGCCTGGCTGGAAGCGCGCACCATGAGCCGCACCCGCGGCGCGCTGAAGGCCTTGCTCGACGCGACCCCCGTCACCGCAACCGTGCTGCGCGATGGCCAGCCGGTCGAGATTGCCGCCCATGAGGTCGTGCTTGGCGAAACTGTGCTGGTGAGGGCCGGCCAGCGGCTGCCGGTCGATGGCGCGGTGATCGAAGGCACGGCCGCCGTCAACGAGGCCGCGATCACCGGCGAGCCGATCCCGGCAGAAAAGGCGCCCGGCTCGCGCGTCTTCGCCGGAACGCTGGCCGAGAACGGATTGCTATATCTGCGCGCCATCGGTGTCGGGGCCGACACCACGCTCGCGCGCATCATCAGCCGCGTCGAGGAGGCGCAGGAGGCCAAGGCTCCGGCCCAGCGGATGATCGAAAGCTTCGGGCGCTGGTATACGCCCGGCGTGTTCGTGATGGCGGTCGTCAGCTACCTTGTCACACGCGACATCGAACTGGCCCTGACGCTGCTCGTGGTCAGTTGCCCCGGTGCGCTGGTGATCTCGACGCCTGTTTCAGTGGTGGCCGGCATCGGACGGGCAGCACGCGCAGGTATCCTGATCAAGGGCGGCGAACATCTGGAAAATGCCGGACGCATCACCGCGCTGGCGCTTGACAAGACCGGTACGCTGACCGAAGGCCAGCCGCGTCTGGCCGAAATCGTGGCGCTGGCGGGCCGCAGCAGGCAAGACGTGCTGCTGTGGGCGGCGATTGCCGAAACCGGCTCGAACCACCCGCTCGGCCGCCCGATCATCGAAGCGGCGCGGGCGGAAGGCCACCTGCCCACCGCCGAGGCGCTGGAGGAAATCGCCGGCATGGGTCTGATCGCCCGCCATGGCGGCGCTCAGATCGCGGTCGGCAGTCACCGGTTGTTCGACCATCTCGGCATTGCATTCAGTGCCGAGGTCAAGGACGGCATTGCTCGCCTGCATGAGCTTGGCCACACGGTGGTCATCGTGGCGCATAATGGCGAGGTCGTGGGCCTGCTGGGGCTGGCCGACATGCCGCGCGCCAGCGCAAGGCCGATGATCGACCGGCTGCACGCGCTCGGTGTGAACCGTGTGGTGATGCTGACCGGCGACCAGCGCCCCGCAGCCGAGGCGATCGCCGCCACGGTCGGGGTGGACGAGGTGCATGCCGCCATGATGCCCGATCACAAGCTCGACCAGATCCGGGTCATGCGCGCCGAAGGCTTCCGCGTGGCGATGGTTGGCGATGGCATCAATGACGCCCCGGCGCTGGCCGCCGCCGATATCAGCATCGCCATGGGCGCCAGCGGCAGCGACATCGCCATCGAGACGGCGGACATTGCGTTGATGACCGACGATCTGGGCAAGATCGCCGAGGCTATGGAGATTTCGCGCGCGACGCTGACCAATATGCGCCAGAACCTGGTTATCGCCGTGCTGACGGTGCTCGGCCTGCTGGCCGGCGTCTATACGGGCTCCATCCACATGGCGGGCGGCATGCTGGTTCACCAGTTGTCGGTGCTGATCGTCATCCTCAACGGCATGCGCCTGCTGCGCGTTCCCGCTGCCGACAAGGCGAGGGCAGCCATCGCGCAGACGACCGAACGAGTTGCCGCCTAGATCCGTTTCGAGCGAAGTGGACGCCGGTTCGCGTGAAGAAAGTGCGATAAAACAAAAGCTTGGAGCAGATCGGCGATTCGGAGAACCGCGAACCTGCTCTAGAGCATCGGCCCGAAAAACGGCATGCGGTTCCCGGCAAACGGTCTCTTATCTTAAGTTTAGAGACGGAGCCGGTTATAGCGGGGCCGGTCCAGGCCGCGGAACCCGCGCCTCGTCGGAGCGGGTTCCGGGTCATGAAGCGTGTCACCGGGACAGGAAGCTGCGCTGCCGCCCCGGTGAGGGCGTGCGATGGAAATGAAGGCCTGTCCGGAACTTTGGAAGCGGAGTGGATATGAAGCTTATCAAGGATCGCCGGGAATGGGGCGATGTTCTCGACTTCTGGTTTCCCGAGGGGCGCTTGCCGCATGTCGATGCGCAGATGCACAGCGCACATTGGTTCTGGAGAATGCGGGGCGGTGCCCATGGCGAGATCGTGGCGCGCTTTTCCAGTCTTACCGAGCAAGCGGCCAAAGGCGCACGCAATCACTGGGCGCTGAATCCGCTTGGACGACTGGCGCTGATCGTCGTCCTCGATCAGTTTTCCCGCTCCGTCTGGCGAGATAGCGCACGCGCCTATGCACAGGATGTTCACGCGCTGGCGCTGGTGACCGAGGGCTTTTCGAACGGTCACTATTCGTCTCTGGAAACGCCGTACTTTAAAGTCGTGTATGGTCTGCCACTGGGGCATTGCGAAGGCCCGGACCATTTGCGGCGCCTCGATCTCCTGATCGGCCTGCGCGCGGAGATCGCAGCAGAAGCGCCGATCCCGATACGGCCGATCTATGCATCCCTGCTCGACCAAGCTCGCGCTGTTCGCAAGGTCATTGCCGAATTCGGTCGGCACCCGCATCGCAATGCGGTGCTCGACCGCACATCGACCGCTGACGAAGAGAGGTATATCGCCAGGGGCGAGTTTCCGCATGTGAAGGCGTTTGACAATGTCGGCGGCGGTCGTGGCGTTGTCATCTGTGGACGGCCCCTGATCTGCAAGAGGTAAGTTCGGTTTGGCGGGGGAGATCTGCGGGGTGCGGACATCTGTCCGGCCTGTTGGTGCGGCTTTGATAGCCGCTGGCCCGGATGGAGTCCGCCGGTCGGGTCCCGTTCACATTAGCGAGCACGAAGCTCCGACAACGCCTCGGGTTGTCCCGGCCTGCGGCCGCGTTCAGATCGTCTCCGTCATTCCCTGTCGTCCCTCTGCAGTTCAGAGCGGGCGCCCCGATGGCCGCCGCGATTTCGATCAGGCCACGGCCTGTGGCCTGTAGCTCTCTCCTCGTGTCATGACGGCCCAGACGATGCGCGCGGTCTTGTCGGCCATGGCTACGGTGACCACGCGGGCCGGGCGGCGCTCGAGCAGGGTTCGAACCCAGTCAGCCGAGGCGAGTGAAGCGCCCGTTCGCACCCGTCGGATGACGGAGGTGGCCCCGACCACCAGCAGTTTGCGCAGATAGCTATCGCCCATCTTGGAGATGCGCCCAGCCGATCCTTGCCTCCCGAGGAGTTCTGTCTGGGGACCAGGCCCAGGAAGGCGGCGAATTCCCGACCGGATCGGAACAGGGACGGATCGCTGACGCTGGCCGACAGGGCCGTGGCGCTGATGATCCCGACCCCGGGATGGTCGCCAGCCTCTGACTGACCTGATCCTGCCGATGCCAGGCCAGCAGCTGGCGTTCAAGCTGATGAATCCGGTCGGCGAGGAGCAGAAGCTGATCCGCCAGCATCAGCAGCATCGATCGCGCCAGTTCGGGCAGCACGTCGTCTCCTGCCGATCGGATCTGGTCGATCAATTTCGTCACCTGCCGGGCGCCCTGCGGCCCGATCAGGCCGAACTCCGCGCAGTGGCTGCGGATGGCGTTGATCAGCATGGTGCGCTGGCGCACCAGAAGCTCCCGGGTCCGGTGCAGCGTCAGCACGCCTTGCCGCTCCACGCTCTTGACCGGCACGAACCGCATCGTCGGCCGCGTGACTGCCTCGCAGATCGCCTCGGCGTCGGCGGCGTCGTTCTTCTGGCGACGGACATAGGGCTTCACATAGTTCGGCGGCATCAACCGGATCTCATGCCCCAGCGCCGCCAGCTCCCGGGCCCAGTGGTGCGCGGTCGCGCACGCTTCCATGCCGATCAGGCAGGCCGGCAGATCCCGAAAGAACGCCAGCACCTCCGACCGGCGCAGCTTCTTGCGGACAGTAACAGTGCCGGCGTCATCGACGCCGTGGGCCTGAAACACGCTCTTGGCCAGATCCAAGCCTATGGTGGTAGTCTTCAAGGTGGACGGCTCCTGCCACTGTGACCGTTTCGACAACGACCACACTATGGCGCACTCGACGCCGGACGCAGGGGCCGTCCACACCATCACGTTGACGTCGGCTCGGCAGCAGACCGTGTAGATGAACCGGCACGAGCCTGCCGACCGTCAAGCACAAGTACATGGGTGCGGCATGCAGCTGCGCTTGACCCGTCAAGCGCCATCACTCGGCGCCAGCCGCTCCCTCAGCTTCGACCATCGCCGCCTGCCCGACGGATTCTTCGCGGCCATGGCGATGGCCTTTTTCTGGCCGAGCAGGATGACGAGGCGCTTGCCGCGTGTGACGCCGGTGTAGAGCAGATTCCGCTGCAGCATGACGTAGTGCTGGGTCAGGACCGGGATGACCACGACCTGTGCCGCGATCGGCGCGCATCTTGGCTGGACCGTGATGGTCTACAACATCGCCGAAACCCTGCCGAATTTCATCAACCCGTTATGAATGCTGCCGCTGCTCGGCGTGCTCAAGCTGAAGCTCAAGGACCTGATCGGCTACACCTCGATGCAGTTCTTCATCCACTTCCCGGTGGTCATGCTGCTCGCGGTCGCCCTGATGCACACCTTCACCTACCGGGCGCCGGTCATCCCCTGAGCACCCAGCTCCGCTTGAAGACGAAGGATGCATAGGCAGCGGTATGCCGTTGACAACAAGGCTTTGGCGGCAGATGGCCGCCATCTAGCAATGCTTGACTCGCCGGTCCGATTCCGCCGAGCCAAGATGGAGCCCCGTGGACTCCGATCGGCTGCGAGATCAGAATGTAGACAGCATCGATTCGGGCCGGTTCACCCCGATGCAGGCCTGCCGCTCGAGCCGGTGAGAGTGGTCGCGGTGGCTATCGGAGAAGGTCACCGGGTCGTGCCGTGACGCCCGCCCCTCTTGAGGGGGCTAATCACCGCGCTGCGGGGGCGAAGAACGTCGGCGAGCGGAAACGCTCCTCCACCTTCGCCGGACGTCCTCGATGCCAACCCATATGACTAGCCTGCCCGCGCTTGGAACAACCAGCAGCGGTCGCCGCCTGAAGCGGCTCGCGAGCACCAGCCGGGGTGCCGTCGACCGCGCGAGGACCGGACAAGAGGCGATGAGCGAGGAGGCCTGGGAACTTGCCCAGGCCTCCCGGCAGGAAATCCTGGCTCGATCGGCTGACGTGGCCGCGGCCATCGAGCGGGCCGGCGGCACGGCGTTTCGGCGTGCGCCCGAACTGACCGAGATCAACCTGGTGACGTTGAAGGAGCGTGCGGTTCCTCGGGGCTTCCGCAACAATAACTTCATACCGGCCGTCATGATGCTGAACACGCGTCACGTCCGACAGGAACTGGGTGTATACGTCTCGGAGCATCAGGTTTCTGGCTCCACCGTCGTTCTCGGCTGTGGTCTCCACGCTATGGAGGATCTGGACCGGATTATCGCGAGCATGTCCCGGACCATCTCCCGCATCGCGGATCACATAGCATCGAAGTTCAAGGTCGATGTGATCTTCGCGAACACCGAGGTGAAAGCCCACCGGACCGCCTCCGGGAAACTGGCCTTCCATGTGCATTGTCACGTCATCATTGACCACAACCGGCTTCCTTCGTCGCGCTTTGCCGCCCTTGTCGAGGACATCAAGCAGCGGGCGCCATCGCACTACGCGCGCGTCGATCCCTTCAAGGCTGGGGACACGGCACAGTCACTCGTCCGATACTGCATCGCTCCCGAGCTGTTCATCAACGTAGGGATGACCGATTGCGAGGCGCTCGCGCTCGCCGAGGTCGTGCGCGGCAAGAAATTCTATAGACCACTGGGCGGATTCAAGGTCTGGCGCCGGCAGTTCAGACCGATCACGAAGGCCATGTTCGTTATCCCGAATCCCGCGGACATTCATCGGTTCTCCTTCGATGAAGACGGAAATGTCAGGGAACGGCCGCGCCGCGCCCCTGTCGTCGCCGATCTCGGAAATGGCTGTCGGAAGGACATTCTCGAGATCCTGCGGAACGCACGACGGGCTGCGTCGCGTTATGATGCGGCAACCGGGAACGTGGGGCGCGAGACACGGAACCGCATGTTGATGGAAGCGCTTGGCGCTCGCCTGGACGAGCCGTCACTCAAAGAGATGACGCGATGCGCGATCCGCCTGACCCGGATGCAAGGTGTGGGGTCCGCGATCGGCAGGCCCCGTCGACGACTGGCGATCCTGCTCCGGCTCGCCCGTCTGATACACGGACGCCTCATCGAAAAGCCGCGGACGAGATCGGTGAAGACGGCTGAGCGGGTCGTAACCCTGAAAGAGGACACGGGCCGCGAAGTGGCCGTCCGCTTCGCCCCGTCGAGGCCCAGGCCCGTTCGGTTCGAAGCTTTCAAGACGACCATGAAAGACGTCGTCGTCCACCACGCGACCGCGGCCCCTCGGGAAACACGACGGATGGCCCCTGCGATCCTGGTCGCGTTCCGCTCGGAGTGCAGTCCCCTTGCCCTGCTCAAGATGAAGAACCTTGTGCAAGATCACTTGAAAGGGGCGGCCCTCTGGAACGCGCGGTGCGCGCCCAGCGAGCGCGTGGCGATAGCACCCGAGCTGATCGCGCGGGCGCTTGTCATCGACGGCCATCGGGTTGGCTGCATGACCAGCGGGACGTGGATGGCGAGCGATGGCGCCGCGTACCGCTCGGAATGCATTGGTGGACGCGTGTACGTATTTGACGTTCCGGCCGAGAAGAAGCTCGTCGGGGCTGCGGCCAGCTCCGCCTATAAGGGACTTATGACGCACTTATACACGACAACTGCGCCGCCCCAGCGAGGTTCAAACGGCCCGTCCCCACGAGGAGGTGCGCTTCTCACGGGACCCGGGAAACCGCCCATACCTACTCGACTGTCCGCCGCAGCCTGATAGCGAAGGTCTCTTCCAGAACGGCGACGAAGGCGCAGGCCTTGCTGGAAGGATGGTATCCGGTAGGGAGAGAGAGGTCGATCAGGCTCAGGCCCCTACCGAAAAGCGCGTAGCGATGCGGGCCTGACGGCCCCTACGCCGCCAGCGCCTCTGCCGCCGCCGTCACCTGCCAGCCTTGCAACTCCCGCCAGTTCGGCTCCAGCTCCGCGAAGCGCGACAGCTTGAAGGTCGAGATTTCGGCGAAGCTGCAGGTCCCGTCGAGCACGAGATCGCGGATCGCATGGCCGCTCGCCGGAGACAGGCCGAAGCCGACGCTCGAGAGTGTCGCGACCACGACATTCGCCTGCGAGTCGAGTCTGTCGATCACCGGGCGCCCGTCCGGCGTATTCTCGATTACGCCGGCCCAGGAGCGGATGATGCGGGCGTGGGCCGCCTTCGGCAGCAACTCAGCGAGACGCCGGCCCATGTGCAGCATTAGTGGCGTCGTGGGCTTGGCAGGGGAGCCCTGCTCGGCCATGGTCAACCACTCATGCGGCCCGCCGCCATAGGCTAGGTTGCCTCGCAACGTCTGGCGGCCGTAGAGGCCGCAGCCGTCGACCCCGCCGAGCGGCATCAGCGGCAGCGGTTCGGTGACGATCATCTCGCAGCGGGCCGACTGCACGGGCACTTCCTGCCCAAGCATGGCCGAAAGGCGCCCGGTCTGCGGGCCTGCGGCCAGGACGAGGCTATCGCAGCCGATCGGGCCGCGATCGGTCTCGACAGCCGTCACCCGACCACCCTCGCAGCGGAAGCCGGTGACAGTCGTATGCTGGAGCAAGCGCCCACCATGATCCTGCATCGCCCAGGCGTAGCCCTGCAGCGTGCGATGCGGGTTGGCGTGACCGCCGAACTTGTAGTGATAGCCGCCGACGATGGTGTCCCCCGCTAGAGGCACCATCGCCTTGGCCTGCTGCACGTCCAGCACCTCGGAGGCAAAGCCCTGGCGCTCCGCGTTTCGCAGGGCGCGCCCATAGAGCATCATCTGGTGCTCGCTGGCGGCGAGCCGGATGCGCCCACCGCTAAACTCGGTCGGGTAGCCGAGCAATTCGTCCATGATCGGCCACAGCCGCTGCTCCTCGGCGAAGAGTGGGGAGTGATGGTGAGAACAGCCACCACCGTTACGGCCGGACGCCTCCCAGCCGATCATGCCCTTCTCGATGACCAGCACGTCGACGCCGTCGCGCGCCAGCCACCAACCGGCCGAGAGGCCCGTAACGCCGCCCCCCACGATGACGACGGATGCTCCCTTGATCTCGCTCATGATGGCTCTCACTCGCTCGCGACAGGGCCGGTCGCGTCATTGGTCGCGACGGTGTAGCGCTCCGGGACCTCCCAGAACGGGACCCATTGCGCGTGCATGCCGAACCAGGTGTCCCAATGTTCCGCCTGCTCCGGCGCTTCGGGCACATGAGCCGTCATCGACAGCGGCATCGGCCGCGCCGGTGCGCGGTAGCTGGCGAGCGGGATGGCGGACAGGGGCTGCGCGGCGCCGAGCGCCAGCAGGGCCGCGACCTGCTCCCGGCAGCGCCGGCCTTGGCACGGGCCCATACCGGCGCGTGTCAGCCGTTTCACCTGATCGGGATTGGGCGGCCCCTCGCCGAGCAGCGCCGACAGCGAACGGTCGTTGCGGCGTTCGTCCCGCCAGTCAAGATAACGCGGCGGCCGGATCTCGAGGATCTCGCGTGCCGTCACCTCCTCGCACTGGCAGACATGGAATTCGGCGCGCGCCTCGACGACGCTCGCGCGGACCCAGGCCAGACGATAGGCTGAGATGTCATATTCTGGAGCCGGCGGCAGCTCGGTCCGGACATCGGTTGCAGCGGCACCGAGCGCGGCGACGGCGCGCACAGCCTCCGCCTCGGCAATCGCGCGGTCGCGTGTCTTGGCCGCCCAGATGCCGGCGCAGTCACCGACCGCATAGACATTGGCGATGCTGGTTTGCTGGCTGGCGTCGAGGATCGGCGCATAGCCGCCGCGCTCGGGCTGGAACGCCACCTTGCAGCCGCCGGCATCGATGAGATCGATGACGGGCGTGGCTCCGACCGCGAGCACGATGCCATCGCAGGCCAGGGTGCGCTCCTCGCCGACCGGATGCCCCGTGTCGTCGAGGGGACCAACGCTGGCCGCTTCGACGCCGTCGTGTCCGACAGCCGCGCGCACGACATGGCCCGTCAGGATTTCGGTCCCGCCGTTACGCAGATTCGCCAGCAAGGCCGCATCGCCAACGCCACCGTGCGCCTGCTCGACGATCGCGACGATCGCGACCCCGGTCTCGCGCAGGGCCAACGCCGTCGTCAGCGCCTCAGTGCTGGAGCCGAGAACGACGACCCGTTGCGGCCCGAGGGCGCCATATCGGGTCGCGAGATTGAGCGCCGCGGTGGCACCCATCACGCCCGGCTTCTCCCAACCGGGAAAGCCGAGCCCCATGTCGCGCCTGCCGCAGGCGAAGATCACATGCTGCGCCTCGACCAGGAGGCTGCGCTCCTCGTCGGCAAGCCCCACGACGAGCCCCGGCATCCAGCCGAGCGAGGCGCCGTTGGCGTAGAGCCCCCAGCAGGCCGTGCCGAGGCGAACGTCGATGCCGGCCTCGAAGGCTTCTTCGATCCGCGGCTCGGAGGCGACGAACGCTTCCATCATCGCGTTGCGGTTGCGGGCATTGGCAGCCATGCCCTGCCCGAAATGCAGCGGCACGTCGTCGCCCATCGTCCTGATGGGCACAGGGTTCTCGTCCACCAGAAGGACGCCGAATCCGCGCGCTGCCGCCCCGATCGCAGCTTCGAGCCCGGCCGCTCCTCCGCCGATCACCAGAACATCGACTCTCTCGTCGATGACCAGCGGCTTGCCGGTCACGGATTTCGGATCTGAAGCGGGAACGTTCATGGGATTCGATCTCGAATGACGGCTGGCATTCTTGGGCTGGCGGGCCGCATCGGCCGGCCGGCTTGCGGCATCTCGCGTCAAAGCACCTGGTCGAGAAAGGCGCGGGTGCGGGCCTCGCGCGGCGCGCCGAAGAACTCGGCTGGCGGCGCATGCTCGACGATGACGCCTCCATCGGTGAAATAGACGCGATCCGCGACCTCGCGGGCAAAGCCCATCTCATGGGTGACGAGGATGCAGGTCATACCTTCGGCGGCGAGATCGCGGATGGCGACGAGCACCTCCTTCTTGGTCTCGGGGTCGAGCGCCGCGGTGACCTCGTCGAACAGCATCACCTTCGGGTTCATCGCCAGCGAGCGCGCGATCGCGACGCGCTGCTGCTGCCCTCCCGAAAGCTCGCCCGGATAGGCGTCATGCTTGTGTGACAGGCCGACCTTGGCGAGCAGCTGCTTGGCCCGCTCCTCGACCTCGCCCCGGTCCTGCTTCAGGACGTGGATCGGCGCCATCATCACGTTCTGCAGGGCGGTCTTGTGCGGGAACAGGTTGTATTGCTGGAAGACGATGCCGACGTCCCGGCGCAGGGCCAGCTTGTCGAGCGCGGGGTCGTTGACCTGCCGGCCGGCGACGGTGATCGAGCCCTTGCCGATCGGCACCAGCGCGTTGATGCAGCGCAACAGCGTCGACTTGCCCGAGCCCGACGGGCCGATGATGCAGACGGTTTCGCCGCGGCGGATAGTTAGACTGACATCCTTCAGGACCGGGAAGGCGCCGAACGCCTTCTCGACGCCTTCGACGACGACGACGGGCTCGCCGAGTTGATGCTTGGCGGCCATGATCATCCCTTCACGTTGAAGCGGCGTTCGAGCGCGATGGTGAGACGCGCGATCGGATAGCAGTAGGCGAAGAACATCAGCAGGAGCAGCAGGTACATCGGCAGCATCAGCTCCGGCCTGCTTTCGGCGGCGAGGGCGGCGCGCGTCACCGTCAGCCCGTCCTGGATGCCGACCACCGAGATCAGCGTCGTCGCCATGGTCAGGATGGCGTAGAGGTTCATCCAGGGCGGGATCATCCGCTTGAAGGCTTGCGGCAGGATGATCATCCACATCGTCTGGCGGCGGTTGAAGGCCAGGGACTCGGCGGATTCCCACTGGCCCGAGGGGATCGAGCGGATGCCGCCGCGCACGATCTCGGAGACGTTCGCCGCGACCGGGAGCGCCAGCCCGATGATCGCCTTGATCCAGGCCGGAAACGCGATGGTGACCGGCCCCAGCTTCAGTTCGAAGGGCAGCAGGAACATCGCGTAGAACAGCAGGACGAGCCAGGGGGCATTGCGGAAGAACTGTGTCGCAGCCCAAGCCGGCCTCCGTAGGGCGGCGGATGGCGAAACCTGGCCGATGCCGAAGAGCACGCCGACCGCTGTCCCCAGCGCCATCGACAGGAAGCTGATCAGAAGATTGAACAGGAAGCCCTGGAAGATCAAGGGCGCCCAGCGCCACAGGATCGTCATGGCGCTGTCGCGAGCCGCCGGCCCGGTCGACTGCGCCACGGCGAGCGAAGCGGCGAAGACGAGGGCAACGCCCGCAACGAGACCGGCGCTCAGCAGCATCGGTGCCGCGAGCCCGCTCGGCGCGATCGGCCCCGCGCGAAACGGCTTCAGGACCGGAAGGTCGGTGGCGCCGGTCCTCATGGCATATAGCCCGGAATGCGCATGGCCTTTTCCCAACGGTGCATCACCCAGACCAGCACCGCGACGAGCAGTACATAGACGACGAGCAGGACATTCATCATCTCGCGGACGTTGAACATCTCCGACCAGATCTGCGACGCCGCATAGAGCAGTTCGGGCACCCCGATCGCATAGGCGAGCGTGGTGGTCTTCACGAGGTTGACGAGGTTGTTGTTCAGCGCCGGCAGGCAGATGCGGAAGGCGAGCGGCAGCACGATCTGGCGCCAGAGTTGAAAGCGGGTATAGCCGAGTGATTCGGCCGCCTCGACCATCGTCTCGGGGACGGCCTCGATGCCGGCACGAAAAATCTCGACATTGAAAGCGCCGGCGAAGAGCGAGAAGGCGATGATCGCCCAGCCCGTGCCGCTGACGAGCGGGGATTGGCCGCCGAAGCCGTCCGAGACCGTCGGCAGCAGGCCGCCGACGGCGAAGTAGAAGAAGGAAAGCTGCACCAGCGGCGGCGTGTTGCGGAAGAACTGGACGTAGATCCGCACGAGAAGCCGGCCGAACCGGGAGCCGCTGCCCGCGACCCAGACGCCAAGAAGCCCGATCACGAGCGAAGCCAGGATCGACAGGACGCAGATATAGGTCGTCGTCCACAGTCCCGTCAGGAAGCGCGAGCGATCGAACGCATCGTAGAAGATCGAGAAATTGAGCCCCTGCGTGTCGTTCAGGCGCTCGAAGAAGGCTGCGATCATGTCCGAAATCTCGGGTATGGCTGGCGTGTCATGATCGGGCGAAGCCTGGCCATTCCAGCCGCCAGCGATCAGGTCGCGTCATTCCTCGGCTCGCGCAAACGCTGCCGGGGAATGACGCCCCGAGGTTACGAACCGCTCTTCAGCTTCTTGTTGGTCTCGATCAGGTAGGGGCTCTGCTTGATCCCCCATTTGGTCTCGAGCGCTAGCAGCTTACCGCTCTTGTGCCATTCGACCGACATGTCCTTCAGCAGCTTGCCGAAAGCTCCATCGAGATCGTCGAGCCGAACGGCCACGGCCCAGAGCTGCGGGTCCTCCGAGTTGAGCGGCATCTCGTAATTGGCCCATTTCGGATCGCCGCTCGAAAGCGTCGAAACGATGAGCGTGTCGTCGAAGAGGAAGGCGACGCAGTTATTGCCCCGCAGCGCGTTGAGACCGTCCGGCACCGAGGGGAACACGACGAGCTCCGGCGAATACACCTGCGAGACGCGGCGGTTGTAATAGGCGCCCTGGACGGCACAGACCTTGCGGCCCTTCAGGTCTTCCCATTTCTTGAGGCCGGCGCTCTTCGGCGCGAGCACATTGGTCGCGCCGGCATAGTAGTTCGGCTCGATCATGCCGATCTGCTTGCGCCGCTCGGCGGTGTCACCGAGCGTCGCGATCATCAGGTCGATGCGGCCCTGGCGCAGGAACTCGATGCGGTTGGCGGCGATGACCGGGACCATCTCGAGCTTGACGCCGATCTTGTTGGCGACCTCCTGGGCGAGATCGATTTCGAGGCCGACGATCTTGCCCGACGGATCGAGGAAGCCCCACGGCTTGTAGTCGTTCTTGACGCCGACGGTGAGGACACCCTTCTCCTTGATCTTGGCCAGGGTGTCTTGAGCGAAGGCCGGCGCGGCGGCGAGCGTGGCGGCGAATGCCAAAGCGAGAGCGGTGAGCTTCTTCATCGGTCGCGATCCCCTGTCTTTTATTTGAAGCTCTAGACTTCCGGTGGATCGGCCTGCGGAATTGCCCCCATGCGACGCGTTCTTGACATTTAGCGTCGAGTAATCGGGGGCTGCATCAGCCGCTCGGACCTTGGGGGATGGCCGAAACGCCCACTGTAGCTGCGCGAGAAATGGCTGGCGCTGGCGAAGCCGCAGGCCAGCGCAACCTCCATGATCGAAAGACTGGTCTGCCGCAGCAGGTCGCGCGCGCGGTCGACGCGCAGAACCATGTAATGTTCGCCCAGCGACCGCCCGAGATGCTGGCGGAACAGGCGTTCGAGCTGCCGCAGCGAAACATTGGCGAGCCTGGCCAGGTCCTCGCGCGCCTCGGGATGCTCGATGGTCTGCTCCATGCGCCCGATGACGCGCAGCAACGGTGCGTGCGCGATGCCCAGCCGCTCGCGCAACGGCATGCGCTGCGGGCCGGCACCCTCGCGGACATGGGTCTGGAGGAACCATTCGCTGACGGCGAGCGCGAGCTCGCTGCCATGCTCGCGCGCGATCACGGCATGCAGCATGTCGAGCGGGGCCGTGCCGCCGCTGCAGGTCAGGCGGTCGCGGTCGATCTCGTAGAGCGAGCGGCGCAGATCGAGGTCCGGATACTCCTCCAGAAAGGCCGGCGCATGTTCCCAGTGGAGCGTGAAGCGATAGCCGCTCAGCACGTTCGCGCGGGCGAGCAGATAGGGGCCGCCCGAAACGCCACCGATCCGCACGCCACGCCGCGCGAGTTGTCGCAGCCAGGCAAAGGTCAGCTGATGGTGGAACAGCGCGGGGTTGCCGCCCGCGCAGACGAACAGATAGTCGAGCCGCAGATCGGCGCCCACGCTCGCATCGGCGGCGATGGCGACGCCGTTCGAGGCCGAAGCCGGGGCTCCGTCGATCGAAACATGGCTCCAGCGATAGAGCGACCGGCCGGAAAGCCGATTGGCAGCGCGCAAGGGTTCGATCGCCGAGGCATAGGGCAGCAGCGCAAAATCCGGGATCAGCAGGAAGCCGACATGGGCCGGTGTGCTGTCGTCGCTGGCAGGCAATCGAATGTCGCTGTCGAGCATGTCGCGGAGCCTATGTCGGTCAATCTCCAGATGACAAGCCTGTCCGGATCGTTCCATGCGCTATTCAGTCTTCTCGCTGCTCGCTCAGGCCCTGCAAGGGCACAAGGGCTGGACGCCGGCTTGGCGTGATCCCGTGCCGAAGCCGGAATACGATGTCATTATCATCGGCGGTGGCGGGCATGGCCTTGCCACGGCGCATTACCTCGCCAGCCGGCACGACATCACCAATGTCGCAGTGCTGGAGAAGGGCTATCTCGGCTCCGGCAATGTCGGGCGCAATACCACGATCATCCGGTCGAACTACCTCCTGCCCGGCAACACCCCCTTCTACGAACTCTCGATGAAGCTCTGGGAAGGGCTCGAGGAAGACCTGAACTACAACGCCATGGTCAGCCAGCGCGGCGTAATCAATCTCTACCATTCCGATGCGCAGCGCGACGCCTTCGCCCGGCGCGGCAACGCGATGCGGCTCGCCGGCGTCGATTCCGAGCTGCTCGGCCGCGAACAGGTCAGGGCGATGCTGCCCTATCTCGATCACGACAATGCCCGCTTCCCGATCCATGGTGGCCTGCTGCAACGCCGCGGCGGCTCGGCCCGGCACGACGCCGTTGCCTGGGGCTATGCACGCGCCGCCGACAGTCGCGGCGTCGACATGATCCAGAATTGCGAGGTCACCGGCATCACCATCTCGGGTGGACGGGCCGTTGGCGTCGAGACTTCGCGCGGGCCAATCCGCGCCAAGAAGATCGCCATGGCGGTCGCCGGCAACTCCGGGCGGGTAGCCGCGATGGCCGGTCTGCGCCTGCCGATCGAGACCCACGTGCTTCAGGCCTTCGTGTCGGAGGGATTGAAGCCGCTGATCGATACCGTCGTCACCTTCGGCGCCGGACATTTCTACATCAGCCAGTCGGACAAAGGCGGGCTCGTCTTCGGCGGCGACATCGACGGCTACAACTCCTACGCCCAGCGCGGAAACCTCCCCGTGATCGAGGACGTGATGGAATCGGCGATGGCGCTCTGGCCCGGCCTCGGCCGGGTGCGGATGCTGCGCCATTGGGGCGGCGTCATGGACATGTCGATGGACGGCTCCCCGATCATCGATTTCACGCCGGTCGACGGACTCTATCTCAATTCCGGCTGGTGCTATGGCGGGTTCAAGGCGACGCCGGCCTCGGGCTTCTGCTTCGCCCATCTGATCGCGACGGGACAGCCGCACCCGGTCGCGACCGCCTATCGGCTCGATCGCTTCGCCACCGGGCGAGTGATCGACGAGAAGGGCGCCGGCGCCCAGCCCAACCTGCACTGACCGCGCGCTGCCGAGGACCTTCCCATGCGCATTGATTGCCCCCATTGCGGCGCGCGCGACGCCCAGGAATTCTCCTATCTCGGCGCGGCCGACCCGCAACGCCCGAACGGCCTTAGGGCGACGCAGGCGGCCATGACGGATTACGTCTATCTCCGCGACAATCCGGCCGGCGTGAATCGCGAGCTTTGGTATCATGGCGCCGGCTGCCATTCCTGGCTGGTCGTGACCCGCGATACCCGCACCCATGCGATCACAGCGGTAGAACCGGCAAAGGCCCGCAAGGCAGGAGCAGCAGCATGAGCGGGCAGCCTCTCCGCCTTGCCTCCGGCGGACTGATCGATCGCAGCCGCGCACTGAGCTTCAGCTTCGACGGCAAGCTGTACCGGGGCCATGCCGGCGATACGCTGGCCTCCGCCCTGCTCGCTAACGGCGTCCGCCTGGTCGGCCGCTCCTTCAAATATCACCGGCCGCGCGGCGTTCTCTCGGCCGGGCCGGAGGAGCCCAATGCGCTGGTCGAGCTGCGCTCGGGCGCCCGCCGCGAGCCCAACACACGCGCCACCGTGGTCGAGCTGTTCGATGGGCTCGACGCCGCGAGCCAGAACCGCTGGCCCTCGCTCGCCTTCGACCTGCTCTCGATCAACGGGCTGTTCTCACCGGCGCTCGTCGCCGGCTTCTACTACAAGACCTTCATGTGGCCGGCGGCCTTCTGGGAGAAGCTCTACGAGCCGCTGATCCGCCGGGCCGCGGGCCTGGGTCGTGCGGCAGGAGCCGAGGACCCCGACCATTACGAGAAGGCCTTTGCCTTCTGCGACCTGCTGGTCATCGGCGGCGGCCCGGCGGGGCTCGCTGCCGCGCTCGCGGCCGGCCGCAGCGGTACCCGCGTCATTCTCTGCGACGAAGATTTCCGCCTCGGCGGGCGCCTGCTCGCCGAGAAGCGCGAAATCGCCGGCAAGCCGGCCGGCGAATGGCTGGCCGCGACGCTGGCCGAGCTCGAAAGCCTGCCCGAGGTGCGGATCATGCCCCGCACCACCATTTTCGGGCTTTACGACCACGGTATCTATGGCGCGGTCGAGCGCGTCGGTGATCATCTGCCGGAGCCGGCGGCTCATCAGCCGCGCCAGCGTGGCTGGCGGATCTATGCCAGGCGCGCGATCCTGGCCGCGGGCGCGCTGGAGCGGCCGATCGTCTTCCCCGGCAACGACACGCCCGGCGTCATGCTCGCCGGCGCAGCGCGCGCCTATGTCAATCGCTACGGCGTTCTGCCGGGGCGCGAGACGGTGCTGTTCACGGCCGGCGACGATGGCTGGGCCACGGCGCGCGACATTGCCGCTGCCGGCGGCAAGGTGGCGGCGATCGTCGATACCCGCGGGGGTGTCGACCCGGCACGCAAATCAATGGCCGAGAAGCTCGGTGCACGGCTGTTCGCAGGCGGCGTGGTCGAGGATGCGCGCGGCGGCCGCAAGCTCGACGCCGTCACCATCCGCGATGCCTCCGGCGCGACGACGACGCTCGGCTGCGATCTGCTGGCGGTCTCCAACGGCTGGAACCCGACCCTGCACCTGACCTCGCATCAGAACGGCAAGCCAGCCTGGGACGAGGCTCTGCAATGCTTCGTGCCGGGCGCCTTGCCGGCAGGTCTCGCCGTCGCCGGCAGCGCAGCCGGGCGTTTCACCCTGGCGCAGGCGCTGGACGATGGCGCACGGCTCGGCCGGGAGGCTGCCGCCGAGGCAGGACTGACGCCTGCCGGCGTCGAACCCATTCCCGCGACCGATCCCGAGACGACCAGGCTCCAGCCGGTCTGGCGGGTGAAGGGCTCGAAGGGCAAGGCCTTCGTCGACTACCAGAACGACGTGACCGACAAGGATGTCGAGCTTGCGGCCCGCGAGGGCTTCCGGCCGGTCGAGCATCTCAAGCGCTATACCACGCTCGGCATGGCGACCGACCAGGGCAAGACCTCGAACCTCTCCGGCCTCGCCATCATGGCCGAGCAGACCGGCAAGACGATCCCGCAGACGGGAACGACGACGTTCCGGCCGCCCTATACGCCGGTCGCGATCGGCGCGCTCGCCGGCCATCACCGCGGCAAGGATTTCAAGCCCGCCCGTCTTGCGCCGACCCATGACTGGTCGCGCGAGCAAGGCGCCGTCTTCGTCGAGGCCGGTCAATGGCTGCGCGCGCAGTATTACCCGAAGCCCGGCGAGAATGACTGGTTGACCACCGTCAACCGCGAGGTCCTGGCGGTTCGCGCAAGTGTCGGCATCTGCGATGTCTCGACGCTGGGCAAGATCGACATCCAGGGCGCCGACGCGGCCGAGTTCCTCGAGCGCGTGTACATCAATGGCTGGAAGGCCCTGCCGGTCGGCAAGGCGCGCTATGGCCTGATGCTGCGCGAGGACGGCTTCGTCATGGATGACGGTACGACCTCCCGCCTCGGCGAGCAGCATTTCCTGATGACCACCACCACCGCCAATGCCGGCAAGGTGATGCAGCATCTGGAATTCTGCCATCAGGTGCTCTGGCCGGAACTCGACGTGCGGATGGTTTCGGTTTCCGAGCAGTGGGCGCAGGTTTCGATCGCCGGCCCGAAGGCGCGCGAGACGCTGCGCTGGGTCGTCGACCCCGCGCACGACATCTCGAACGAAGCCTTCCCCTATCTCGCCGCACAGGCCGTGACTGTGGGCGGCGGCATCCCGGCGCGGCTGTTCCGCATCTCCTTCTCGGGCGAGCTGGCTTACGAGCTGGCCGTTCCCGCCGATTACGGCGACGCGATGGTGCGCGCGCTGATGCAGGCGGGCGAACGCTTCAGCATCACGCCCTACGGCACCGAAGCGCTCGGCGTGATGCGCATTGAGAAGGGCCATGTCGCCGGCAACGAACTCAATGGCCAGACCACGGCCCGCGATCTCGGCCTCGGCAAGATGATGTCGACGAAAAAGGATTTCGTCGGCCGCCTGATGGCCGGCCGTCAGGCCCTCGTCGAGAAGGATCGGCCGTCCTTCGTCGGGTTCAAGCCGGTCGACCCGTCGCAGCGCCTGCGCGCCGGCGCGCATTTCATCGGCATCGGCAAGGCGACGGCGATGGAAAATGACGAGGGCTACATGACCTCGGTCGCCTATTCGCCGCATCTCAACCACTGGATGGGCCTCGGCCTGATCCGGGGCGGCGCCGGCCGCATCGGCGATCGCGTCCGCGCCTATGACCCCGTCCGCAACGGCGACATCGTCGTCGAGATCTGCTCGCCCGTCTTCGTCGATCCCGAAGGGACCCATCTCCATGGCTGAGACCGCGACCTCGTGGAAACCGCGCGGCGCCTGGGCCAGCATCGCGCAGCCTGGCTCGCTCGGCGCGGAGGGCGAGGCCGGCATCTTCGTCACCGCGCTGGAGGGCTCCGGTCTGGCGAGCGTGATCGCGGGGCCGGATGGCACGGCGGCATTGTCGCGGATCGTCGAGACGAGACTTGGCCTCGCTCCGCCATCGGCGCCGCGGATCGCCCGGGGCCCGGCTCACGACCTCATCTGGGCCGGCCCGGATCAGTGGCTGCTGCGTGCCGCCTCGCGTGATGGCTTCGCCGGGCTTCTCGACGAACTCTCGGCCCATGCCGCGGTGAGTGACCAGAGCGATGCGCGCGCAGCGATCAGGCTCGCAGGGCCGCGGGTTCGCGACGTCCTGGCGAAGGGCGTGATGCTCGATCTGCATCCGGCCGCCTTTGCCGTGGGCGACACGGCGCTGACCAGCATCGCCTATGTCGGCGTCCATCTTTGGCGGCTGGAAGACACCCCCGAAGGGCCGGTCTTCGAGATTGCGGTTCCGCGCAGCATGGCGGGCAGCTTCTGGTCCTGGTTCGTCGCCTCAGCGAGCGAATTCGGTTGTCGCGTGGCCTCGGGCCGAGGTTGACGGCAGCGCGTTGCGCGCTGCCTACCCGCCTGTTCTCCCGTCAACCTTCTTTCAGGGACCCGCACCGGCGGGCCGATGATCCATGTCCAACGCTCCGCTGATCCTTGCCCTGTCCTGTCTGGACCGCCCCGGCATTGTTGCCGCCGTATCGACCCTGCTGGCCGAGGCAGGTTGCAATATCCGCGACGCCCAGCAATTCGATGACGCCGAAACCGGACGCTTCTTCATGCGTGTCGTCTTCGACCGCCTGGACGGAGCCCGCAGCGTCGCCGAGATCCGCAGCCTCGTCGACGAGATGGCGCTACGCTTTAAGATGACGGTCTCGCTGCGTGACGCAACAGCGCGAAAGCGGGTCATGCTGCTGGTCTCGAAATTCGACCACTGCCTCGCGGATCTCATCTATCGCTGGCGCATCGGCGAACTGGCGATGGATATCACCGGCATCGTCTCGAACCATGGCCGCGAGCACATCGCATCCACGGATCTCGGCGATTTGCCGTTTCACCATATGCCGGTCAATCGGCAGACCAAGATGGAACAGGAGGCGGAGCTCTGGCGCTTGATCCAGGAGACGCAGACCGATTTCGTCGTGCTTGCACGATACATGCAGATCTTGTCCGATGGACTTTCGGCCAAGCTCTCGGGGCGCTGCATCAATATCCACCATTCCTTCCTGCCCGGCTTCAAAGGCGCCAAGCCCTATCACCAGGCCCACGAACGCGGGGTCAAGCTCATCGGAGCGACAGCACATTATGTTACGTCAGATCTGGACGAGGGGCCGATCATCGAACAGGACGTCGAGCGAATTTCCCACCGCGACACACCCGAGGACCTGGTCCGCAAGGGCCGCGACATTGAGCGGCGAGTACTGGCTCGCGCCGTACGCTATCATTTGGAAGACCGCTTGCTGCTCAACGGCAAAAAGGCAGTGGTCTTCACCGACTGATCAGAGTCGGCGTGATCGCCGCCGCCAGGGCGCAGAGGATCTCCCGCGCCTGTGTATCGATCAAGCTTCCATCCGAGAGGCGCTAATTCTTGCGCCCTAAGGTCGGCGTTCCCGGCAGGAGCACGGCGTAGTCGGCCTCCGAGATCGGAATCAAGAACGAGCAGGAGGTCAAGGACCTGACAGCCTTCCTCAAGCAGTTCGCTCTGGACGGAAAAAAGGCGCCCTGAGCTAGCTTCGAACAGGAGAAGAAAGATCTCGAGCTGGCGCGGAAGGGTGGGGCTTGGCTGTCGAGGTCGCGCAGGGCGGCGGTGAGAGCAACGTCTGGACCGGTACCATCTGCTGGCGAAGGAGATCCCCATTCTCCCCTCGCGCTTTCCGTACCAAAGTCCGCAAGAAAAACCCTGCCCGTGAAGGAGGGCGCGAGGAGAGGGTGATACAGGCGGAGCAGCGAGAGCCCCTTTATCCTTTCCTCGCGCTCGTCGTCATAGGAAGGGGCTTGCGGGGAGGTCCTCCAGCGACAAACGAGTCCGATGGCCAAGATGAACGATTTAGCAAAGATTGTCATCTGTGGTAGCGTCCCCCGGGAATGGAGGAGCCCATGGCAACGATGAACGTGTCCCTGCCTGAGCCGATGAAGGCCTGGGTCGAACGCCAGGCGGCAGGTGGCCGATACGGCAACGCGAGCGACTATGTCCGCGATCTGATCCGCAAGGATCAGCAGCGAGCGGAAGCAATCGCGGCACTGCAGGCCGCTATCACCGAAGGGGTCGAAAGCGGAGAGCCGCAGTTCCTCGACGTTGACGCATTCAAATTGCGCATGCGCGAGCGTCATGCCGTTAGGTAGCGGAGCCCGCTATAGGCTCACGCCTCGGGCGCTGGACGATCTCGACGAAATCTGGCGTTTCTCCGCGGAGACTTGGTCGGCCGCGCAGGCCGACCGCTATGTCGACGCGTTGGCCCAGTTGTTCGAAACGATCGCCACCATGCCGACATTGGCGCGGGAGCGTGCCGAATTCACGCCGCCCGTGCGGATTCTCGCGCATGAAGCTCATGTGATCGTCTATACCATCGCCGCGGATCATGTCGTGATCCTGCGTCTGTTGGGCGGCCGCCAGGACTGGGGCTCGATTCTGAAAGCAACAGATCCCTGATCGTGTCCCGCTGGCTTGCTTGGGTCGGCAGACCCATGCCGCCGTTCGAGGTCAGGCCGTCGGCATTCTTCCCGCTCGCCTTCGACCGCTGCCTCTATCGTCATCATGGTCCGCCTCGTGCCTCCGAGGCCCGCCCAACATGGTGAGGAGAAGGATGCAGAGCAGTCGCCCTGCTTGCGGCCCCTCTCGCGCTCTCCCTTGCCGTTGCGATCAGCCATGTCCCGGGCTTCTGCCTCGAGGGGGCGGGTGGGTCTTGATTGGTTATCTGTTCATGATACGTTCGTTGTGTCCTGCCCGTGTGATTCGGATCCGCGGGGCGACGAATTCAGAGATCCGCTCGACACGGCGGGCTTGTGAGCGTCGTCCTGCCGAGCCTCAGCGGATAGAGAGGGCGGCCGCGCAGGACCGGGCCGTTTCCAGGTTCTATCCGCGGGGATGTCCCTGCGGAGGTGGGGGATTGAGCACGGACTGGGGTCGACGCATCGAATCCGTGTAGGGGCGCCGGAACTTCGCTACCTACACTACGCCGGGCCTTTCAGTGCCGTGCCCGGGTACGTCCGAGTGAGGCGCGGATGACCACCTGCCGAAAGGCGGGTTGGCCAGCCGTGGGCCTGCTTGATGCCTTCGATCCCGCCTCAGCTTTTCTTCCTGTCCCCGATTTTGTTCGGCCTGCTGCTGGTCGGCATGCCCGCAGTGTCCGGCTCTTCGAGAAGCCCCCGACCTTTCCGCGGCAGGGCGGTCTCTATGCCGCGTCTGCGCGTCGCTGCTTTGCGGTGACGGGCCGATCCGGAGCCATCAGTTAAGCGACCTGCCGCGCCATCACCTTCTTCCGTTCCAGGAGTGCCCAATGCCTATCGAGCAGCCCATGCGCAACAAGCCCAAGGACCCCGGCCAGCAGACCCGGTGGCTCGCCTATATCGACAACGATGCGGCCGGCGGCTATCCGCTGCCGTCCCCCTTCACTTGGCGCGGGTTCGCTCATAGCGAGAGCGACGCTATCGCCAAAGCGATGAGGGCGTCCGAGTTCACGCTTCGCGCCTTCGATGCGCTCGACCAGCGTCCGCCGGCCGGAGCCGCGCCCGTCCCGGTGTCAGCGTTGCGGGTCGAAGCCTTGCCGGAGGGATACGCCGGACGTAACGACCTCGCCCATGCGCTGAGCGTCGCTGGGGCGCCGTTCATCCAACCAGGCGGTGCCGAAGAGCAGTTTTGCCTCGCAGCCACCCGGCCGATGTTCAAGCCCGATCGCGTCGATTACAAGATCACCGACCAGATCAGACACATGACGACGTGGCTCCTGACGCTTGACCCCGAGGTTCACCGCGTGCTGCGCCAGGACCGGACCCTGACCGTCCGCTGGAGTGCGAATGTCGACGTGCTCCGTCAGCCGCACGGTCTCGAGCGACCCTACCGCGAGGTCGGGTTCAAGATCTGTGATCGGGACGGAGTCGCGGTTGCCGTGCATGAGTCGACTGCCAACGCTATCCTCATGCTCATGCTGGCGACGCGCGGGACGCGCGGTAGTTGGGCAACCTTTCGCCCGCTCTCCCTGTCCACGACCTGGGTTGCGCGGCTGTATAACCCTTCGCAAGAGGAGTTGAAGCAGAAGAGCATCAGGCTGCTCGCGAATCCTGGGCGGCGTCTCGGCAAGATTCTCCTGAACCTCCTCATGTCCGGACACACCGAACTCGCGGCCCATGTCGCTGCAATGGCCGACCCGACCGAGCCGCGTGTCTCTGCGCCGATCGCTGAGGACACCAAGACTGCGAAGGTCGCGCGCGCCGCTGTGCCGGTCTCGCTCTCCGCCGCCAATCCGAACTGATAGCCGGTTCCGGCGCGTCGGAAACGATCGCCCGGATCGTCTTCACGCCGTGACGATTGGCTCCAAGCCATAGATACATGGGCGCGGCACGTAGCTGGCGCTTGGCTGTCAAGTGCGATCACCCGGCGCCAGCCACTCCCTTAGCTTCGACCATCGCCGCCTGCCCGACGTATTCTTCGCGGCTATGGCGATGGCCTTTTTCTGGCCGAGCAGGACGACGAGGCGCCTGCCGCGTGTGACGCCGGTGTAGAGCAGATTCCGCTGCAGCATGGCGTAGTGCTGGGTCAGGACCGGGATGACCACGACCGGATATTCAGAGCCCTGCGATTTGTGGATCGTGGTGGCGTAGGCGAGCACCACCTGGTCGAGTTCTCCGAACTGGAAGGAGACCGAGCGGCCGTCGAAGCCGATCGCCATCTCACCCGTGTCGAGATCGATCGCCTCGACGAAGCCGACATCGCCGTTATAGACCTCCTTGTCGTAGTCGTTCTCGATCTGCATGACCTTGTCGCCGATGGCGAAGGTGGTGCCGAACTTCTCAACGCGCGGCTCGGTACCCGAGTTGAGCGCCTCCTGCAGCTCGATGTTGAGCGAGCGAGCCCCGACGCCGCCCCGGTTCATGGGGCAGAGCACCTGGATGTCGCGGACCGGGTCGACGCCGAAGCGGCGCGGAATGCGCTCCCGGACGATCTCGATCAGCCGCGGCACGGCGACCTCGGGACTGTCTGCCGGCACGAAATAGAAATCGGTCTCGCCTTCCGGCTTCGCGAGATCGGGAAGTAGGCCGGTATTGATCCGATGGGCGCTCTGGATGATCTGGCTCTGCGCAGCCTGCCGGAACACCTCGGTCAGATGGACGACGGGTACGGCCCCGCTTGCGATGATGTCGGCGAGCGCCTGGCCCGGCCCCACGGGCGGCAGCTGGTCGACGTCGCCGACGAAGATCACCGCCGCATCGTCCGGCACGGCCTTCAGCAGCGCGTTCATCAGTACGACGTCGACCATGGAGGTCTCGTCGACGACGAGCAGCTCGCAGGAAAGCGGGTTCTCGTCGTTGCGCTTGAAGCCGCCGGTCCTGGGATCGACCTCCAGCAGCCGGTGGATGGTCTTCGCCTCCCGGCCTGTGGTCTCCGTCATGCGCTTCGCGGCGCGGCCGGTGGGTGCGCAAAGCAGCAGGTCTATGCGCTTGGCGGCGAGGATCTTCAGGACAGAGTTGACCAGCGTCGTCTTGCCGACGCCGGGCCCGCCTGTGATCACCATGAGCTTGGAGGCGAGCGCGGTGCGCACCGCCGCCTTCTGGCTTTCGGCCAACATCAGTCCGGTCTTCTCCTCGACCCAGGGGATCGCTTTCCCCGCGTCGATCTCGGGCCAGGGTGTGGGGCCGGATTTCAGGGCTGTGAGACGCGACACGATCGACTGCTCGGCCCGGTAGAGCCCGGCGAGGAACACACAAGGATGGTCCTCGACCGTGTCGGTGATGACGGCGCCGGCTTCGAGCTCGAGTCTCAACGCGTCGATGATCACGGCTTCCGGAATATCCAGGAGCTCCATGGCGAGAGGTCGCAGCTTGTCGCTCGGTAGGCCGCAATGCCCGTCGTCGAGAGCCACGGTCAGCACATAGGAAATGCCGGCGCGAGCGCGGATCATCGCGGTCTTCTCGATACCGAGCTTCATCGCCACGGCGTCGGCGGTGCGGAAGCCGATGCCGCGAATATCCCGCGCTAGCCGGTACGGATCCTCCGAGATGAGCTGGATCGCGTCATTGCCATAGGTCTTGTAGATGCGGACCGCCCGCGAGGTGCCGACGCCATTCGCATGCAGGAAGATCATGATCTCGCGGATGACGCGCTGCTCGGCCCAGCCGGCGACAATCCGCTCTGCCCGTTTCGGTCCGATGCCCGTCACCTCGCGCAACCGCTCCGGCTCGGCCTCGATGACATCGAAGACCGTCTCGCCGAACGCGCGCACCAACTTCCTGGCATAGACCGGTCCGATGCCGCGGATCATGCCGGAACCGAGGTACTTCTCGATGCCCTCGACAGTGGTCGGCGGCGTCGCCTTGAGGAAGCGCGCCCGGAACTGAAGGCCGTGCTGGCGATCGTTCGCCCATTCGCCGCTCGCCTGGATGAACTCGCCCGCGGAGATGACGGCGGCGTGTCCGACGACGGTGACGAGATCACGCTTGCCGCGCGCCTTCACACGCAGGACCGCGAAGCCGTTCTCGTCATTGTGGAACGTCACGCGCTCGACGAGGCCCGCCAGGACTTCGGTCGCGGATTCAGCCGGACGGGATTTCATGGCGGCTATATTCGGCGGTTCTCCGATTGAGAGAAAGGGTCCCGGCGGCCCTTTTGTGGCGCTCTGGCGTCTGTTGACGCGGCCATCCCTTCCTCGCGCACTCTTGCCGGGCCGCCGCGTCTCGTTGTCTGGTCGCCGTAGGTGCCGTCGACGCGGATGAGCTCGATCGGCGGGATACGCCGGATCTCCTCCGCTGGATGGCGCGCTGGCACGTTCAAGTGGCCGGAGTAGAACGACGCGTTAGTCTTCCTCGTCCTCCGGCGAGCGGAAGGCCGCGTTGAACTCCGGATCGTTGCCGAAGATGCTGCGCGCGAGGTCGATTGCTCGAGCCTTTGCGTCGGTGTTCGACATCTTGGCATAGGTCGTGAGCGCCATGGCGTGCTGGTAGACCAGCATGCGGTAGTCCGTCTTCAGATTCTCATCCATCGTTCGTCTCCGTTGTGAATCCTGGGCTCACAGCCTCAGAGAGGCCTCTGTTTCAGACATGCGGCGAATTCCGCAGCCTGCTTCCCGCAGGCGATGCGGCGCCCGCGGAGGCCCTCCGTCTCGCGCAAAAGGGATTGGTTCTGCTGGTTCATGCGCGCGATCTCATCGGCGAGTTCACGGCGGTGCATCTCAATGGCCTTCGTGAGATTGGTGATCTCCGGGCCGCGACCCTGCCGCTCCCTCAGCCAGGCGAGGACGCCTATCAGCCCCTTCGCCTCGCTGCCCAGGAGTACCTGCCGAACCTCGGAAGGCTGCTCGCCGATGTGTTTCATCACCGTCCAGACATGCCGGTTTCGGCCAAGGAGAGCCCACTGCATCATGTCGTCGATGGCGTCGGCACGCTGATCGATCGGCAGCGCGGCGAGGTGGTCGACGACGCCGAGCAGGGCCGCCTCGCGGCCGGGATCGACCTGTGGCGCCGGCGTGCCGAAGACGCGCTCGAACCAGGTCAGGCTCGCAGGGTCGACTGGTCTTGCCGTGATCGTCTGATCGACGATGGCGACGGCGCGGGCGGCCGACCGGAACCTGATCCGAAGATCAGCCGCGGTGAGAGCGGCAGCGTCGGGCACGAGGTCGGCGACAAGACGGGCGAGTCGCACGCTGTCGCGAGGCACGATGCTGTAGCCCCCCACCACACCGGCGCAGACGGTCGCGGCGCCGGCGACAACGACCGAAACCGAAGCGATAAGGACGGTGCGCAGGACCACCGCCGGCTTCGCCATCGCGGCGAGCCGGCGGCTCCAGGTGTCTTCGAGGTCCCGGGCGCGGGTAATGCGCCCGAGACCGACCCTAAGGATCAACTCCTTGCGACGGGTCGGGTCGATCACGGAGCGGCCTCCGGCGCCAGCGGCGTACCATCGACCCGCCGGTTGGCGAGCGCCTGCCGGAAGGCCGGCAGCCACCGGGCCTTCTGCTCTTCCAGCCAGTCCTGGAACCAGAGGACCTTCGCCTCGTCGAAATACGACCTGGCCTCGCTCTCGTCTTCTCCGGCCCTGGCGAAGTTTTCCGCAGCGACGTCGGCGAAGCTCAGTCCAAGCGCGACAGCCTCGTCCGCCTCCTCGACGCCGAGATCGTCGATCCAGGTGTCGACGGCGCCGACCTGCTTCGCGTCCCGCAGGCTCCCGGTCGCCTCCCACCTCGTGAAATGCTCTTCCGTGCGGCCCTGGGCCCGGACCTGCATGAAGACGGTCGCGATGGCGCTCCCGGCGGTCGACATTGCGAAGTCGATCGCATTGCGCTGGGCCGAGCCAGAGGTCGTGATCGGGCGGATGACGAGAACCTGGCCGCCGACCGCCGCCATGGTCCGGGCGAAATAGTCGAGCTTCGCGCGGACGTGGACCTCGTCACGCGCGCCGGTGTCGAAAACGATCACGTCGGCGCCGCCGGGATGACCCATGCGCTGCAGGTGGACGCCGATCGTCGTGTGCCAGCCCGCCTTGCCCGCGCTGA
Source organism: Allobosea sp. (assembly GCF_017308075.1). GTDB lineage: Bacteria > Pseudomonadota > Alphaproteobacteria > Rhizobiales > Beijerinckiaceae > Allobosea. The sequence continues at coordinate 189,456 of NZ_JAFKFX010000029.1, read as the reverse complement.
CGAACACGACGTCGTCATGGGTCGAGCTCATGATCGAGTTCGTCGTATCGCTCTCTGCGGCCAGGGTGACGTAGCCCAGGCTGCTGAAGCAGTAGTGCGCGGCATCGGCGGTGACGCTCTTGGCGACGCCGCCTTTGCCTTCGAGGACGATGAGGAGCAGGGGCGGGAAGCCGCTTTCGAGCGGCTTGCTACCAGTCCTGTTGCCGTTTCGGTTCACGATGTGCTCCTTGCGCTGCTGAGGTTCACCTGGGCCGGCTGACCTTGGTCGGTCGGTCGCTGTGGAGGGCTTCGACGTATTGATCCGCCACCTGACCCGGGCCCGGAGCCGGGTGCGAACTGTTGTCCGCAGGCGCAGAGGCTCGGGCGCCGTCGCTCGGGGAGGGTGAGGTTTCATCTGCCCGTCCCTGATGGACTTGAAGCGGAACCCGGGAGGTTCCTGCTTTGCCGCGGCGGGGGAGAGCGACGACAACCGGGTCCTGCGACGTCTCGTCCCGGCCATGCCCATCGTGGGCGCAGGCGAGACGGCCTTGACGACGATGCTCACAGACATAGTTGGCCAGGATCGGCGGCTCGATCGCGATGCCCGCGGCTAGGATCTCTGCGTGGATCTCTTTCCAGCTAAGACCCTTGGCTCGCGCCTCTTCGATCGCGGGCATCAGCGCCCGAATGCGGTCCTTGAGGGTTCGGCGCCGCGAAGAGCCCGGGGCAATCCGAGCGAGGCGTGCGACCGCCATCTCGACCTCGTTGTCCGCCGACATGTGCCACCTCCTTTCGCCAGGAGAGTGATCGCAAATGGCCGGCGCGCGATCCAGTAGACATGCGTGACAAATGAGACATTAGCGAAAAATGAGCCGCTTATATCTGGCTCATGGATAGTTGATCTCAAATTTATGGACGGGTCTTTTGAATTTATGATCGATGATCATTCACCGGATTATAATCAGGTGAGATCGCGGTGATTTTAAGCGAGGCCCTTTAGTGCGACGTTAGGCCAGTGACGACTTGTAGACATCGCAGGCGATGCTCCAAGTCTGCTGGCCAGAGGGCGCTGCCCCCGTGGACCCCCGCCGCCTCGTGGGACGAGCCGGGTTCTGTCCGCGCTATGCACGGAAGGTTCGCATGGCGATCCAACATGAAGAGAAAGACAAGGGCCTTATGCGACCGGTCAGCTTCAGGCTGCCGCCAGCCGATCGGGCCAGGTTGATGGAAGTGGCGGCCGCGCAGGGGCTCACCGCCGGCCAGTTCGCGCGCAGGATCGTCGCCCGCGACCTGGGCATGGTGGCAAAGCTGAACCACGTGCGCCGTGCCGTCGCGAACGCCGCGATCCTGCGACAGCTCCTCGGCGACCTCGGGCGCCTAGAAAACAAGCTGAACCAGATTGCGGCACGCCTCAATGCCGACGGAAGGCATGCGGATGCGATTCCGGATCTTGACCGCCTGCAGAGCGTTCTCGAGGCGGCGCTCGCGTGCGTGATCGCGACGCTGAAGCGGCGCCGGTCGTGATCATCCGCTCCAGCTTCGTCGGCGACGACCCGGACCGGGTCCGGCACCTTCTCGACGCCGAGAATAACGAGCGCGTCGTGGACCGGACCGATCTGGACCGGGACTGCCCAGCCGATCTCGATCGGGCGTTGCAGATGTTCTCCGCGCTGAGCGCGTCGAACGTGCGGGCGAGGATCACGGTCGCGCACATCAAATGCTCGCCGTTCCTGGCGCTCGACGAGGTGGGATTGCTCAGGATGATCGAGGTCGTCGAGCGCGAGCACGGGATCCCGGCCGATCAGCCGCGAAAGGTGATCGTCCACAAGAAGGGCAGGCGCCCCTCCCATGTTCACCTGCTCTATGCGGCCGTGAATCCGGCGACCGGGCGGGTCCTGTCGTCGAAGCTGAACTACAGGGCCGACGAACTGGCCGGCCGCATCCTCGAGCTCGAGTTCGGCGAGCAGATCGTGCCCGGACCGCGGATCCAGAAGAACGCGGAAGCCCTCCATGCGCGCGGCGAGATCGCCATGGCCGAGGTGCTCGCTCAATACGAACCGGTCCGGAATCGAGATCGCGATACCGAGGCAGACAGGCAGCAGGGCGCGCGGACGAAAATGCGGCCGGTCGAGTTCCGACGTCTGCTCGCGGCTGCGCTAGCCTCGTCCGGCCCTGCCTTGCCAGTTCCTCGTGCCCTCTCCCGTGCGGGTTTTGCGATCGCACTCGGCGACAGGCGGGAGGTGCTGATGGCTGTCCACATGTCTTCCGGGGCTGCCTATTCGCTGGCGCGGTCGCTCAAGAAGATCGTCCCAGAACCAATGGTCATCAGCGACGAGGATCTTGGCATCCTCCGATCGCAGGCCCGTCGACTGGCTGAGGTCGTCCGCAGCGGCCTGGTTGCCTCTCACCGCCGTGCTGAGGCCAATGTCGATCGCGAGATCTGCAGGGGCCTGTTCGAGGCCGCCGTCGACGGCGACCTCGACCCGTTTTTCGCCGAGCAGCGCCGCAGGCGCGCGAAAAGCCCGCGCGGCGACGAAGAGATGTCGCAACAGGCCCGGCGCATCGCGATCCGTGCCGCAGAACAGACAGCCAGTATCCTTCAGGAACGAAGGGCCAATCGCGCACTACGCGCTGCTCGAATCTTGCCGACGCCAGCTCGGCGCAAGGAGGTCGCTGGTCTGGCGGCCTCCGGTACTCTCCTGGCAGGCCCTGACTTCGCCATGCGGATGGGGGGAGGAGTTCTCCTGCCGGCCGCCATCGAGGCCAGCCAACGGCAATCCCTTACACGCACCTTGCTGGATAGTCGCGAGCAGAAACATAGAACCGGCCAGGGCGCGGGAAGGAATTTTCGGTCGGCGGTCGGCCAGGTGATGTTCGATGGCGATGTCGCGTCGAGGATGGCCGGCCTTCCACCGCCGAACCGCCGGCATGCGGACCGGACAACCATGCGGCCTGCGGCGTCCCAACAGCTTCTCGCTTCTGCCATGGCCTCGATGAGTTCATCCCTACCGCTCCCTCGCGCCTTCGCCGAAGCCGGCTTCGAGATCGCGCTTGGGGACAAGCCAGGCATTCTGATGGCAGTTCACCTGGCGACCGGCATGGCCCATGATCTTCAGTCGCAACTCACGCCGACCGCCCCTGGGGCGATGGCCATCACTCCTGACGACCTCGCCCTCCTGAGGGCACAGGCACGTCCCCTGGAGGACGTCATCCGAGATGGCTTGATCGCGGCCCATCGCCGCGCCGAGGCGCAGGTCGATCGCGAAGTCCGTTGCGGCCTGTTCGAGGCGGCGATCGACGGCGAGCATGATCACGTCTTCTCCGAGGTGCGCCGCAAACGCGCGCAGGAGCCGCGTCGCGACGGCGACATGTCGCGGAAGGCACGGCGCGCAGCGATCCGCGCTGCGGAGCAGGAGGCTCAACGTCTCCTGCAAAGACGGATCGACCGTGCCTTCCGCGCTGCGCGCATCTTGCAGACCACAGCCCTGCAAAAGGCCGCCTTCGCCCTGGCGATATCGGGTGGGCTTCTCGCCGGGGCGAGCTTTCCGATCGCGATCGGTGCGGGCTTCATGGTCGTGGCAATCCTGAGGGATCAGGCGAAGGCGCACCGGGCCGATGCGCACGCGCTCATCGATGAACGCAAGGGGAAGAGCGAGAGGACGCGGAAAGCGCGAGGCGCTCGGCCCTCCGAAAGGCTGGCGACGTTCGACTTCAACACCGTTCCGAAGGAGAGCCGCGTCCTCGCCGGCATCGCCCTGCGACACATGTCGCAAGGGTGGAGCACGGATCTCACGGCGGCGGTCGCGCGAGCCCTGGGGCCGGATATCATGGACGGCTTGCGTACGCTCCATGAGACCGGGTCGGAGAAGCAGAAGGCAGCCGTAACCGGTTGGGCCTCGAACACCCAGCGACACATCTTCGCGGCGGCATCGGCGCTGCGTCGGGCGGGCGAGCCGGCCGCAGCCGCCTCGCTCGAGCAGATCGGCCGTCGCAGCAATGCGAGAGCGGGCGATCCCGGTTGGGACAGGGTAGGAGGATGAACGACCCAGCTATAGTTCCATGCCGCCTGCGCCGGGAGCATTATAGACCTTGCCGCGTTTCACCCAGGCGATGAGCGCGCCCCGGCTGTAGGTCGGGCGGCAGCCGGGCAACTGTTCGAAGGGAGGTCCGCCGCCGCGTCCGCGGCGCTTGTTGAAAGCAGTTGGCGGGATCTCGAGGATCTGGGCGACCATTCCGGAGGTCAGGAATTCCGGCGCGCGCTCCAGGCGCTGCAACACCTTTTCAATGTAGGTCATCAAGCGATTTCCATCGCGTTTGCCATCCGATCGGGTCGGTACGGCCTTGCTCGCTCGAGTTTGCCGCTCGCGAGGGAAATCGGCGGGCCGAATGCGTCGCCCAACATCGACGAATAACCGCGATTATTGACACAGCAAGCCCTTTCGGACGGTCAAAGTGTGAAAATGTGGAACACTCGCGCGAATACCCACGATTCCGGAGGCCGCTCCGGTTGCGATCTGGCCTTTCGGTCCTACGATTGACGCCTGAAGGATAGCCGGCAATCGGAGGCGTCATGCACGATATGCTCGTCAGGCTCGACAGGGCGACGCTCAAGCGGATGAAGCGCGATGCGCGCGTCGTCTTCCCCGGGGTATGTCATGCCCAGGCTCTCGAAGCGATGGCGCGTGGCCTCGGTGCCAGCAGCTTCAACGAGTTGCGCGACTTTGGCCGGAATTATGGCGCTATTCTCTGGGATAGTGACGATTCGGAAGCCGACAAGTTTCTGCGCATCCGGGGCGCTTCAGCGCAGCCCGGCGGCCTCGCCAACCTCGTCAAAGGCCATGTGATCGATCACGAGGCGGTTCCCGGTTTCGATGTATGGATTCGTGCATCGGGCGCGCGCGCCGGCGCGAACTGTGTGAAGTAGCAAAGAGGGACGCACCCGTCTGACAACTGGGTCGTCTACGCCAAGCGGCCCGTCGGCGGCCCTGAGGCCATGCTGGCCTATCTCGCCCGCTATACCTACCGCGTCGCTATGGCCAATATCCGAGCGGTTAATTGCGCGCTGAGATGCAGAATTATCCGCGGAAAATCAGGCTCATGCCGGCGATCTGGAAGAAATAAGGAACGGCGTCAAATAGGCGTCCATTCCTTCGATTCCTCCTTCCGAGCCCATCCCGCTGTCGTGAACACCACCGAAGGGCGTCTCGGGCACGGCCAGTCCGAAATGGTTGATCCCAAGCATACCGGCCTCGATCGACCCAGCAATCCTCCGTTCAGTCTCCCTGCAGGTTGTGAAGGCATAGGCGGCGAGCCCGTATGGCAGGCGGTTCGCCTCCTCCAGCGCCTCGTCCAGATCATCAACCGGCGCGACGAGCGCGAGTGGTCCGAATGGCTCCTCGTTCATCACCTGCATCTGGGGTGTGACGTCGGCGAGCACGGTCGGCGCGAAGAAGTAACCGCAGTTTCCGATGCGCGTTCCGCCAGCCTCAATCCTCGCGCCCCTCTGCACGGCGTCCTCAACTAAGCGTTCGACCTTGTCGCGTTGGCCGGCCGTCGCCATCGGCCCCATCTGGGTCGCAGGCTCCGTGCCTTTGCCCACGACGATCTCCCGTGCCGCCTGCGCAACACCATGCACGAAATCGGGATAGAGGGAGCGATCGACCAGGAAGCGCGTCGGCGAGATGCAGACCTGCCCGGCGTTGCGGAACTTCCATTGCGCCGTCGCCTGTATCGCGTGACCGAGGTCGGCGTCGCGCGCGACGATAACCGGGTTGTGGCCGCCGAGTTCCATGGTCGTCTTCTTGAGCCGCTCTCCGGCCGCGCTTGCCAGGAGGCGACCAACGCGCGTCGAGCCCGTGAGCGTGATCTTGGCGATCTGTGGCGCTGCAACCAGCGCAGCGGAGATCTCTGCCGGAGCTCCCCAAATTAGCGCGAGCGCCTTGGGCGGCAAACCGACCTCAAGCAAGGAGCGGCAGATGCGCCACGCAGCGGAGGGGGTTTCTTCCGCGGGCTTCAGCACCACCGAGCATCCCGCCGCGAGAGCGGGCGCCAGCTTCTGCGCGACCGTGAAGGCCGGAAAATTCCAGGGCGTGAAGGCCGCCACGGGGCCGACGGGGCGCTTGCGCACGCACCAATCCATGTCCGCCGCCCGCGAGGGGATGATGCGGCCATAGGCGCGGCGCGCCTCTTCCGCGAACCAGTCGAACGCATCGGCAGCGCCGAGCCACTCGGCGCGTGCCTGTGCGAGCGGCTTGCCTTGCTCGCGCGTTATCTCCCATGCCGCGTCCTCGATCTCGTCGCGCATCCGCGTCGCAGCGGCTCGCAGGATCCGGCCGCGCTCGATCGGCGCGACCGCCGACCATTCGCGAAAGCCGATCGCAGCGAGGCGCGCCGCATCCTCGGCCTCCACGCGGCCACCGCGGGGCACGCTCGCGATCTTCTCCTCGGTTGCCGGGTCGATCAGGTCGTAAACGCCGAGGGACCCGGTATCGATCCGCTTTCCATCGATCAGGAAGCAGGTTTGCTCTGCGGTCATGTTCGCTTCTTCCGTCATCATGCGCGGGCCTTTGCCTGCCATGAAGGCAGGCGGGGGGCGTCGTCGAACCAGGTGTATTTGGTCATGTCGGCCGAGGTCGCGGGCGGGGGCGCGCGCCGGTCGGCGCATCGCTTATGCGTCGACCGGCGAACAGGCTGTCTCAACGCTGCCCGTCATGGACGCTGACATTCTCCTTCAGCAGTCCGCCGAGCCGGGAATGCAGGCGCCCACCCGTGCCCATGACGAGCGTGAACAAGATCTCATCCGGCCGGGGCGCGTCCTGTACGCCGACCTCGATGCTGTTGAAGTGGCTGCGCACATAAGAAGCGTGGATGTAGTGCACGGGCACCATCACCCGGTAGCCGGCGCTTGCGACTGCCTTGACCGCAGGCACCATCGCCTTGGGCTCGCCGAGCACCGAGCGCATCGCCCAGCCGCCGGCCTCGTGCCAGACGGCGCCGTGCTCCATCTCGCCATTGAGGCCGACGATCGCGGCCTTCGAATAGACCTCGACATTATCCTTGCCGAGCGTGGCGACGAGCTCTTCGGCGAGCTCCCGACCGAGCGGTCGCAGCGCAGCCATGAAAGGCATCAAATCGGGCTCGTAGCGCCCGGCGAAGGGGTTGCGGATCACGGCTGACGCGGCTGCGAGCTTCAGCGGCGTCTCGGGCGGGGGACCGAAATCGTGAAAGCTGGTTTCGATGGTCAGCACGCGCTTGCGGATATCGATCTTCATCGCTGTCATCCTTCCCTGGTTCCGCGAAGCGCCGCGACATGGCGGTAGACTTCGGTGTTGTCGGCGCGAGGGCCAAGCTCGGCGAGCGCGTCGCGCCAGATGGAGGCGCAGAGCTCGAGCTCCGGCGCATGAAGTCCCGTCGTCTCCTGAAGGGAGCGCGCGACGCGCAGATCCTTCTCCATCAGCCGCAATGCGAACCCGCCGGCGAAGGTCTCGGGGATCATGAACTGCTTGAGCTTGGTCTCGCTGGCGACGTTGCGGCCGCTCGAAGCGTTGAGCACATCGGCGAAGACCTCGACGTCGAGATCGAGCGCGCGAGCCATCGCCAGTGTCTCGGATACGGCGAGCAGGCCGGCGGCATAGACGTAGTTGTTCAGCGCCTTCATCGCATGCGCGGAACCCACCCGTCCCGAACGGATGATGGCGGTCCCCATCGCCTCGAGAACCGGGCGGGCGCGTTGGAATTCAGCGTCGTCTCCGCCGACGAGGATGGCCAACGTGCCGGATCTCGCCTTGACGACCGCGCCGGAGACCGGCGCGTCGATCAGTGCGATGCCTTTTGCCGTCGCCGCCTGCGCCAGCTTGCCGGTTTCCACCGGGTTGGACGAGCCCATGTCGATGATCATTGCGCCGGGTTGCAGGCAGTTGAGCAGACCGGCTTCTCCGTTGCTTCCGAGAATGACGGCGTTGGTGATCGTACTGTCGGGCAGTATGGTGACGACGATCTCGCGATCGGCGAACTCAGCGGGCGCCGAGGCGATGCGCAGCGAAGTGCTGAAAGACGGATGCCCTTCGAGCTGCTTCAGGGGCTCGGCGGCGCGGTCAAAGGCGACCAGGTCGAGATCCGGCCTTCCGGCAAGATTCTCCAACATGGGCAATCCCATGACGCCCAACCCGATGAAACCGACGCGCATGGCGTTTTCCCGATCCTTCATTCGCCGACGAACCTCGGCGTGCGCTTTTCGAGCATCGCGGCGACCGCCTCGCGATGATCCTTCGTCTCATGCGCGAGCGCCTGCATCGCGGCCGATAACTCGAGCAGCGGCTCCAGCCGCGAGGTCCATGCCTCGCGCAGCAGGCGCTTGGTCATGCGCACCGCATGCGGTGGGTTCGCCGCGATGCGCAGCGCGAGCTTTCGTGCGGTCGGAAGCAAATCCGCCCGGGATACGACGGCGCTGACGAGGCCGATCGCCTTCGCCTCATGCGCGTCGACGGCCTCGCCGGTCAGTGCCATTTCGCAGGCCTTCGAGAAGCCAACAACGCGTGGCAGCAGCCAGGCTCCCCCATCGCCCGGCACGATGCCGACCTTGACGAAGCTCTCAGCGAAGCGGGCCTCCTCGGAGGCGACGCGCAGATCGCACATCAGCGTCAGATCGCAGCCAGCTCCAACGGCAGGGCCGTTGACCGCGGCAATGACCGGAACCTCCAAGGCCTCGAAGGCGAGCGGCAGCTTCTGGATGCCACGCCGGTAGTTGAGCCGGGTGCGCGCGGGCAGCGGGTCGTTCAGCCCGCCCTCGGCGCCCATCTTCTTCAGATTGCCGCCGGAGGAGAACGCCGAGCCGGCGCCGGTGAGGATGGCGACGCGCACATCGCGGTCGCGTTCGAGGCGGTCGAGCGCCGCGTGCATCGCCTCGAGCATGTCATCGTCCGAGATCGGATTGCGCGTCTCCGGCCGGTTGAGCGTCAAGGTGACGATCCCGGCATCGTCCTTTTCGTAGAGAACTGGATCGGACATGGTCTCGTCTCCGGATGGTCAGCGCAGGCCGAGGCCGCGCGCGATGATCCCGCGCAGGATTTCGCGGGTCCCCCCGCGCAGGGAGAAGGCGGGGGCGTTCTGGATCGTCCAGGCGAGAGCCTGCGCGAAGTCGTCAGGCGCTTCGGCGGAGGGCTCGGCGGCGACATGTCGGCGGACGATTTCAGGGGTGTCCTGCTCCAGCAGTGCGCCCAGATCCTTCACCAGGGCGGCCTCGAGCGTGGGATCGGCACCCGCCTGCAACCGGGTCGCGACAGATCGCGAAAGCCGACGCAGGGTCACGAGATGCGCGACGAAGCGGCCGACCGCCTCGGTTCCACCGGACGTGGGCTCGGCGCGCACGACCTTGGAAAATTCGTCCATCAAGGTGAAGGAGGACAGGAAGCGCTCTGGTCCGCTGCGCTCGAAGGCCAACTCGTTCATCACCTGTGCCCAGCCCTGACCGGGCGTGCCGAGCAGCGTGTCGGCGGGGAGGAACACGTCGTCGAAATGCACCTCGTTGAAGTGGTGCGCTCCCGAGATGTCGCACACGGGCCGCACCGTCACGCCCGGAGTCGTCATCTCGACGAGGAACTGGCTGAGGCCCTTGTTCCGCTCGCCCTCGTCGGAGGTGCGGCAGAACAGGATCATGTAGTGCGATTTATGCGCGTAGGTCGTCCACAGCTTGGCACCCGAGACGCGCCAGCCTCCTTCGACCGGCCGGGCGCGCGTGCGCGTCGCGGCGAGGTCGGAGCCGGAATCCGGTTCGCTCATGCCGATGCAGAAGAAGCACTCTCCAGCTGCGATCCTCGGTAGGATCGCCTCGCGCTGCGCCTCGGTTCCGTAGCGCAGCAGGAGCGGACCGCTCTGGCGATCCGCTATCCAGTGCGCCGCGACCGGCGCGCCGGCGGCGAGCAGTTCCTCGAGCACCACATATCGCTCAAGAAAGCTCGCCTCGCGGCCGCCATAGCGCCGGGGCCAGGTCATCCCGATCCAGCCTCGCGCGCCGAGCTTGCGGGAGAACGAGGCGTCGAAGCCGCTCCACGACGGCGCCCGGTCGATCGCGCGGGCATTCGTGAGCTCGGTCGCGAGGAAGGAGCGCACCTCGGCGCGCAAAGCCTCTTCGGCCTCGCTGCGCGAGGGCGCGGGAAAGTCGAAACGCGTCATGATCGAGCGCTCCTTCAGGCCGCGGTGATGAGATGCCAGAGCGAGCCGCCCGGCGCCGCGAGCGCGGCCTCGCCGAGGCGGCGGTTCCAGAAGGCTTCCGGGCCGTGTTCGTCGCGCCAAGCCCAGAGGCGGCGGGTGACCAGCCGCAATGGATGCTCGTGCGAGAAGCCGATCGCGCCGTGGATCTGGTGGGCTATGCCGGCGACGCTCCCCGCTGCCTCACCGCAGCGGGCTTTAGCCACGGCGGCTCGCAGGCTTGCATTCTCGCCGTCATTCACCACGGCTTCGGCCGCGAGCGATGCGGCGCTCACGGCTGCCGCGACCTGGCCGGCGGCGGAAGCCAAAGCCTGCTGGATTGCCTGGAAGCGGCCGATCGGCTTGCCGAACTGGCTACGCTCGCCGGCATAGGCAACCGACAGATCGAGGGCCCGCTCCATTGCCCCAGCCATCTGGATTGCGCGAAGCGCAGCAAGGCGCCAGAGCAACCCCTCAGCGTCGACGGGCGAAGCGGCAACGCTTGCAGGCGGAATGTCGGCCGCGATCGACAGATCGTCACGAGGCTCGTCGGCCAGGTTGCGCCCCGCCGTCGCTGCGTAGCCGTCGCGCGGGACGAGTGCGATATGGGCGCGGCCATCCTGCGCCGTGACGACGACCAGTGCGGCGGATTGCGCGCCCCAGGCGACGCGCGTTGCCTTGCCCTGGACCCGCCAGCCAGAGGGGACCGGCGTCAGTTCGACGTCCCCGCAGGCCAGTGACAGCGGCCCGGCAGGCAGATTGATGCCGGCCTGGGCCAGCAGGCGTGCGGCAAGCATGGTTTCGGCCAGGGGGATCGGCGCAGCGTGATACGCCGACCGGCGCAGGAGGCCCGCGGCCGATTCCGGATCGACGCCGAGGCCGCCGGCCTCCTCGGGAATCAGTGCCAGCAAGAAGCCGGCTTCCTCGACCGCACGCCACAACGCGTCGGGGAAGACGCCGTTCTCTGCGGCGTCGGCGGCTTGCGGCGTCGCGAAATCGGCGAGCAATCGCTCGGCCGTCTCTGCGATGAGGTCGACTTCGGCCATCACTGCCCCCTTCGACCGGGTGTCACTTTGCCTGCAGGCGCGGCGGCGAGATCGCCGCGAGCTCGGCCGCATAGTCGAGCAGGGAGGAGAAATCCTTGCGCGCGTAGGGGCCGGAGCGTGCGGCGCCATAGACCGCATGGATCGCGGCGCCGCCGGGCAGGCCGAGCCGACAGGCGTTGGCCGCCTCCATGGCGAGCGTGAGGTCCTTGTGAGCGAGATCGATCGTGAAGCCCGGCTCCGTATCGCCGAGGAGCGACTTGGTCGCGAAATTCACCTGCATCTGGCCGTTGGTTGCGGTGGTACCGGCATTGATCGCCTTCACCGTCTCGACGTCGAGTCCGAGCTTGGCTGCCAGAACCAGCGCCTCGGCGGTGATCTGCGCGATCGTCAGCACCTGGAAGTTGTTGACGATCTTGACGCGGATTCCCGTCCCGCGCCCGCCGCAGCGGATGATCGTGTCGCCCATCGCTTCGAAAAGCGGCTTGACCTCATCGAAGGCCGCCTCGTCGTCACACCCCACCATGAAGAGCGATTTTCCGGCCGCTGCGTGAGAAGCTAGGCGCCCCACAGGTGCATCGAGGAAGCGCACGCCGCGCGCCTCGCACATCGCCGCCGCCGCGTCGGTGCCGGCAGGAGAGATCGTGCTCATGTCCAGCACGATTCCGCCCGGCTTCATCACCGCCAGCGCCGCAGCCACGACTTCATGAACCTGCGGCGTCGCCGGCAGCATGGTCACGACGATGTCGGCATTCTGCGCCGCCTGCGCGACGCTGGCGCAACGCACGCCTCCCGCCGCGACGACGCGCGCCAGATTGGCTTCGACGACATCGAACACATGGATCGGGCCGAGCGAGCGAATGGCGTTCGACGCCATCGGCCCACCCATGGCGCCGAGGCCGATGAAGGCGATCTTGCGGGTCATACGTAGCTCCCTGAACCGTTCCCCCACGAGGAGCGCATATGGCTCCTTGCGGTATTTCATTAGATGAAATAGAATTTCATTTACAACGTAGCCATTCTTTGCCATCGTGCCGGGCAGTTGGCAAGGCGAAATCGCAAGCCTGCTTTCGTGACGGAAAAAGCGCGACAGGCGGAGCGAGGCCCTGGTCAGCGACGAAAGAGCGGCTCGGTCCGCGACAAGAGAAACGCGCCCGCCGACGACTCCCGCCCCTAGCGGCGGAAGAAGCTCAGGGACCGGGCGCACGGGACGGAACACAGGGAGAGACTATGACCATGACTTACCTGCGCGCCGCCGCGATCGCGGCCGGGCTTACGATCGGCGCGGCTGCCTCGGCCCAAGACATCAAGCTGGGCGTCATCTACGATCAGACTGGCCCATTTGCCGGCGGGGGCTCGGTCAACGCCTCGATCGGGACTCAGACCGCCATCGACATGATCAACGAGAAGGGCGGCGTGGAGGGGCGCAAGCTCGCCCCGATCATCGTCGACGCGCAATCGAAGGTCGACGTCGCCATCAACGCCGCCGAGCGACTGCTGAACGAGGACCGAGTGGACCTCGTAATGGGCGTCTATTCAAGCGCGCAATGCGTTCCCATGGCTGCCAAGGTCGACAACGCCAAGCGGTTCATGTGGGCGAACGTCTGCATCTCGTCGGCAGTCTTCGCCAATCGCAATCTGCAATACGTTTTCCGCTCCCAGGTCCATTCCGACCAGTATGGCGAAGCGTCCTGCCTCTTCCTGAAGGAGAACGCGAAGGCGCGCTTCGGGGTCGAGCCGAAAGACCTGAAGATCGCCGTCATTCACGAGGATGGCCCTTATGGGACCGGCGTCGCGAAGGGCAACAAGGACACCTGCAGCAAGCTCGGTCTGAACATCGTCCTCGAGGAGGGCTATGCCGTCACAGCGACGGACCTCTCGGCGATGATCTCCAAACTTCGCCGCGCGCGGCCGGATGTCATCCTCCATACAGGCTACAATCCCGACATTGCGCTTTTCCTGCGCCAGGCCAAGGAGCAGGGCCTCAAGTGGAAGGCGCTGATCGGTCACGGTGCCGGCTATTCCAACATTGACCGGATCCGTGAATCGGCGGGCGACGACGTGCAATACATCATGGACGTCGATCCGGTGTCCGCGCAGCTCCTGGATGCGAAGACCTTAGCGCCAGGCCTTGGCGGCGTGATCGAGGAAGCCGTCAAGCGCTACAAGGCGAAGACGGGCAGCGAGCCTGAATCCAATTTCTGGATGGGCTTCAATCAGAGCTGGATCCTCTTCACCGACGTGCTGCCCCGAGCCATCAAGCAGTTCGGCGGCGTGGATCCCGAAGCGCTGCGCAAGGCCGCTCTGGCGTCCGACATTCCGGTCGGCGGAACAGTGCAGGGTTATGGCGTGAAGTTCTTCGGGCCGGGTGCTGCTATGTCCGGCCAGAACGAGCGTTCCTCGCCGGTCATCATGCAGCATACGCCGCAAGGCACGAAGGTCGTCTGGCCAACCGCGATCAAGACGGCCGATCCGGTGATGCCTCTCCCCAAGGGGCACGCCTACGCGCAGTGACGCCGCTGCCGCTCGGCTGCGCCAGCAGTCGAGCGGTTAACCTCTTTTCAACCTCGGACAACCGCTGACGTGGCAGGCGCCGCGGAGAGGCCTCATGCTTGCAGTGCGTGGACTAACCAAGAGTTTCGGTGGCTTTGCTGCTGTCTCGAATGTTTCCTTCGACGTACGCGAAGGCGAAATCATGGGCCTGATCGGGCCCAACGGCTCAGGCAAGAGCACCACCTTCAGCTGCATCGCGGGCTTCTACACGCCGACCGCCGGAAGCGTGACCTTCGACGGACGCGACATCACCGGCCTCGGTGCGCAGAGCATCTGCCACGCAGGCATCGGGCGGACCTTCCAGATCCCCCGCCCATTCGCCAAGCTAACGGTGCTGGAGAATGTCGCTCTCGCCGCCTGGTTCGGCCAGGACCGCAAGACGTCCCGCGACAAATGCTGGCGGCAGGCGGCCGAAGCCCTGGAACTGGTCGGCCTGCCCACCGATCCGCATTCGACCACCGAAGGCATGGGCGCTGCCGCGCTGAAGAAGCTCGAACTCGCCCGCGCGATCGCAAGTCAGCCTCGCCTGCTGCTCGCCGACGAAAGCCTGAACGGGCTCGACCCGAGCGAGATGAACCAGGCCGCCGCTATGCTCGACACCATCCGCAAGGAGCGCGGCATCACCATCATCTGGGTCGAGCACATCATGGGTGTGCTCATGCGTGTCGTCGATCGGGTCGTGGTGCTCGACCATGGCGAGGTCATCTATGACGGAGACCCAGCCGGCTCCCAGGCCGATCCGAACGTGATCGCGGTCTATCTCGGCCGCGAGGCCGCGAAGGAGGCCGCGCAATGAGCCTGCTCGAACTGAAGGACGTCGACGCAGGATATGGCGGCTTTCCCGCCATCAAGGATGTGCGGATGCGCATCGAGCCCGGGGAATCCGTCGCCGTGATCGGCGCCAACGGCGCGGGCAAGACGACGCTTCTTCGCGTCATCTCCGGTATGCTCCCGGCCCAGCGCGGCTCGATCCTGATGGCAGGGCGCGACCTGCGTGCCCTGCCGCCGCACCGGATCCTCGAGACCGGAATCGCGCATGTGCCGGAAAACCGACGCCTGTTCCCGGGACTTTCCGTCGAGCAGAACCTGCGCATGGGCGCATTTATCCGCTCGGCACGGCCGAAGTTCGAGGAACGACTCGACTATGTCTACGCGCTGTTCCCGCGCCTGAAAGAGCGCCGTGCGCAGCTCGCCGGCACCATGTCTGGCGGCGAACAGCAGATGTGCGCCATCGGTCGTGCCCTGATGAGCGATCCCAAGCTCATCCTGCTCGACGAACCTTCGACGGGCCTCGCTCCCGTCGTCGTCGAGCAGGTGTTCGAACTGGTGCGCCGCATCAGCGCGGACGGCTACACGGTGCTGATCGTCGAGCAGAACGTCCGGCAGGTCCTGCAGGTCGTCGATCGCGCATATCTGCTCGAGGTCGGCCGGGTACGCCTGAGCGGGGCGGGGAGTGAGATGTTGCATTCCGAAGTCGTCCGCAAATCCTACATGGGGCTTACGGCATGAGCTGCTCGCTCGATATCTTCTTCCTCGAGGCCATCCTGAACGGGCTTCTGCTGGCCGGCTTGCTGGCGCTGCTCTCGCTCGGCCTCAACCTCATCTTCGGCGTCGTGGACGTGGTGTGGATCTGCTACGCCGAACTGGTGATGGTGGGTATGTACGGCGTCTACTGGGCTTTCGCCGTGCTTGGCCTGCCCCTGCCACTCGCGATCGCGCTCGGCGTCGCGTTCACGGCAGGCGCCGGCGTGCTGTTGCATATGCTGGTCATCAGCCCGCTTCTCGACGCCCCTCCGATCAATCAGCTGCTCGCGACGGGAGGCGTGATCTTCGTTCTGCAGGCGCTGGCGACCATGGCGTTCGGCGTCGAGTTCCGCAGCCTCGGCGTCCAGCTCGGCTCCTTCTCCGCCGGCGATATGTTCTTCTCCTGGTCGCGTGTAGTCACCTTGGCGGTCGCCATCGTCGCCGTCGTCGCGCTGCGCTTTTTCCTGCGCCGCAGCTGGCTCGGCCTTGCCATCCTGGCGCTGAGCCAGGACCGCCGCGTGATGCCATTGATGGGAGCGGACGCGAAGCGGCTCTATGCCATCACATCCGCGATCGGTGGCGGCCTTGCCGGTCTGGCCGGCGCGCTGATGGCGATGCAGTTCGACACCTATCCGCAGATTGGACTGCAGTTCGGCCCGCTGATCTTCATGGTCTGCGTGCTCGGCGGGCTCGGCAACATCGTCGGCGGGCTCGTTGCAGCCGTCATCATCGCGCAGTTCATCACCATTGGCGGCTCCTGCCTCGCCAGTGAGTGGGGCTACGCGATCGCCTTCCTGTTTTTCATGGTCATGATGTTCATTCGCCCGCAGGGCGTCATGAGAGCGCGCTGATGAACCGCAAGATTCTCCTTTCGACGCTGGGCCTCGTCGTCCTCGCCTGCGTTCCGGTACTCATCGGCTGGGTCAACCCCGGTGGCTCGCGCTATTATCTGCATCTGGCCATCCAGATGCTGCTGTGGGCGCAGATCTACACTGCCTGGTCGCTCATGGGGCGCTTCGGCCTGACTTCGCTTGGCCATGGCGCGTTCACCGGTATCGGCGCGTATGCGACCGTTCTGCTGTGGAACCAGCTCGGCCTGACGCCGCTTCTCGGCATTCCGATTGCCGTTGCCCTCGCGGTCGTCGCGGCTCTTCTCGTTGGCTATCCCTGCTTCCTCCAGCGGATCAAGGGGCATTATTTCGCGCTGATGACCATGGCGATGGTCGAGTTCGTGCGGCTGTGCATCGTCGGCTGGCGCGGCGTCACAGGCGGCTCGCTCGGAACGCAGCCCACGCGCCATGGCGACGGGGTGTCCCTCTACGCCGTGCAGTTCGAGCCCAATCGCGTGCTGTCCTATTTCATAGTCCTCGCGCTCTGGGCGGGAACGCTCTATGTTTGGAGCCGTGTCGACCGTAGCATGGACCGCCTCGCGCTCGATGCCTTGGGCCAGGACGAAGAGGCTGCCGCCGCAGCGGGCGTCGACGTAACGCGCGAGAAGCTCAAGATCACGGCCATTTCGGCGGCGCTGTGCGCCTTGGGCGGCGCACTCTTCGCGCAATACCAGATGTATGTCTCGCCGGAGACCATCGCCGGGCTCGGCATTTCGCTGAACATCGTCTTCGGGGCCATCGCGGGCGGCATGGGTGTCCTGCTCGGCCCCACCGTCGGCGCCGTCTTCACCCAATTGCTCAGCGAAGGCCTGCGCGTGACGATGCAGAGTTCGCAGGTGCTCTCCGCCCTGTTCGGAACGCGTGCGCTGGCGCTCGACATGCTGGTCTATGGCGTGCTGCTGGTGCTCTTCATCATCTATATGCCGAAGGGCATTCTGGGCACGCTGCTCGATCGCTTCGCCCGGAAGCGTTCGGCATGATCGGAGTAGAACAGGCAACCGTGACTCCAGGCCCGTTGTCGCATCTCAAGGTGCTGGACCTAAGCCGCGTGCTCGCCGGGCCCTGGGCCGGCCAGGCGCTCGGCGATCTGGGCGCGGATGTCATCAAGGTCGAGGCACCGCAAGGGGGCGACGATACGCGCAAATGGGGCCCCCCCTTTCTCGATGGGCCGGACAACACGCGCGACGCGGCGTATTTTACCGCCTGCAACCGCAATAAGCGGTCGGTGACCATCGACTTCGCGCGGCCGGAAGGCGCCGCATTGGTGAGACGCCTCGCGGCGCGCTGCGACGTCGTGATCGAGAACTTCAAGGTCGGCGGCCTCGTCAAATACGGTCTCGACCATGAGAGCCTGCGCTCGGGCGACCCCCGTCTGATCTATTGCTCGATCACGGGCTTCGGCCAGACCGGCCCCTATGCTCATCGCGCCGGCTATGACTTCCTGGTTCAGGGCATGGGTGGGTTGATGAGCGTCACAGGCCAGGCAGACGGCCTGCCCGGGGCGGCGCCGATGAAGGTCGGGGTCGCCGTCAGCGACCTTTTCACCGGGATGTATGCCGTATCCGCCATTCTGGCCGCCTTGATCCATCGCGACCGAACGGGTGAAGGCCAGCATATCGACTGCGCCCTTCTCGATTGTCAGGTGGCGATGCTAGCCAATCAGGGGGCGAATTGGTTGGCCGGCGGTGCCGTTCCCACACGCATGGGCAACAATCACCCCAATGTCGTACCTTATCGCGTCTACCCGGTTGTCGATGGCCACGTCATCGTCGCCTGCGGCAATGACGGACAATTCCGGAAACTGAGCGCCGCACTCGGCTCTCCCGGCCTCGCCGACGATCCACGCTACGCGACGAACGAGGCGCGGGTGCGCAACCGCGCGGCAATCGACGATGAACTGACGACATTGTTGGCTGGGTTGATGCGCGACGAAGCGATCATGAGGCTGGAGCGGGCCGGAGTGCCGTGCGGGCCGATCAACACCCTGCCGGACGTCTTCGCCGACCCCCATGTGAAGGCTCGAAACCTCGAGATCGTGCTGGAGCGTTCGGACGGCACAGGCGTTAACGGAGTCGCCTTCCCAGCCCGCCTGAGCGCGACGCCGGCGACGTTCCGCGCTGCGCCGCCCTTGCTCGGGCAGCACACGGAAGCCGTACTTGGCGAGGAGCTTGGGCTCGACAGCTCAGCATTCGCCTGTCTTCGCGCGCAGGGCGTCATATAGTGATACGGGGCCAAGGTGCTCCAGAGAGCACATATCGGAGACGATCGGTCCATGGCGTCGTACAAGCCCGTTACTGCCGCACTACGTGTTCTGGACGTTCTGGCGGCCGTTAACATGGCGAATGGTCGGGCCACTGTAGGCGAGACGCATCGCCTGACCGGCATCGACAAGGCTACCATCGTGCGGATGCTGGAGACGCTGCAGCACGCCGGCTACGTCATGCGCGACGAGGCGAACGCGGTCTATCAAGTCACGGGCAAGACCCTGCTCTTATCCAACAGCTACGATCGGCACTCCGTCGTCGCTGCGCTGATCGCCGACGAGCTGACCGCTTTTCGTCGCGAGATCGGTTGGCCATCGGACGTCGCGATTCTGGACAACGACGCAATGCTGGTGATCAAGTCCTCGCGCGAGGGCGCACCGATCACCTTCAGTCGTCCACCGGGTTATCGGGCGCCGATGCTCGCAACGAGTCTGGGGCTGGCCTATGTCGCTTTCTGTCCCCAGGGCGAGCGGGCAGAGATCTTCAAGCGCGTAGCGGCGGATCCCAAGGCAACGAACGAGCTCATTCGTTCTCCGGAGAAGCTGGCTGCCAAGATCGAAAGCGTTCGAAGACTTGGCTACGCTACAATGGATGAGAGCTACTCGCGGCTCATGTACGAGGGAAAGATCTACAGCATCGGCGTGCCGATCATGTTCGACGAGCGTGTCTTCGCAACGATGAACGTGATCTATCTGCTGAGCGCGTTGACACCGGCCCAAGCCGAGGCGCGCCTGCTCACCCCCCTTCAGGCCGTGGCCGATAAAATGGGGCGCATCCTCGCGTCGAAGAATCAGGCTCTCGCTTAAGCGCAGTGAGCATCAGACATTATGGCCTTCAACGGATGCAGGCCCCAGCCAGGGATGCGATCGCCGACGGCGGACACCGTGTGCGTCTGCTCGTGTTCCGCTGAGTCTGCGTGAGCAATCTAGCTCCATCGATCCATCGAGGGTAAAGGAAGCCAGAAAAGCCGACCCGTCCGAAAGCAGATGGGGTGGATGGCTCCCGCTCCCGGCGTTGCGGCGCCACAGTGGTGCTGTCACGCAGCACGAGCTTGGAGCGACCACGATGGAGATCACGACTGTCGGCATCGATCTGGCCAAGAATGTCTTCCAGGTGCACGCTATCGGTGGAACGGGAGAGGTCCTCGCCCGACGAGCGCTGAGGCGAGCTCAGGTGATTCCCTTCTTCCGCAAGCTTGCGCCTTGCCTGATCGGCATGGAGGCTTGCGGCACGAGTCATCAACGGGCGCGCGAACTGACCGCTCTGGGTCATACTGTGCGATTGATGCCTACGGCCTACGTCAAGCCATATGTGAAGCGGGGCAAGACCGACGCCGCTGATGCGGAGGCGATCTGCGAGTCGGTCACGCGCCCGACCATGCGCTTTGTTCCGATCAAGTCGGTCGAGCAGCAGGCCGCGCTCGCGCTTCATCGCACCCGCGACCTCCTCGTTTGTCAGCGTACGCAACTCATCAACATGATCCGTGGGCTCCTGGCCGAGTTTGGCATCGATATCCCGAAGGGCATCACCCACGCCTTGGCCTTCGCCCGACGCGCTGTGGCCGGTGGCGCGTTCGGGGTTCCCGATCTCGCCGCCAAGGTGATCAGCGCCTTGGCCGAGCAAGCAATCGAGGCTCAGGACCGCATCCGCCAGCTCGAACGAGACTTGCTGGCCTGGTACCGATCGAGCGATCTCGCGCAGCGCATCGCCACCGTGCCGGGCGTGGGCCTGCTCGGAGCAAGCGCGTTGGCGGCCACCGTCACCGATCCGACCCAGTTCCGCTCCGGACGTCAGTTCGCGGCCTAGAGCGTCGGACGTTTAATCTGACGCATATCCTGCGTGTCTAAAGAGGTTTCTGCATTCGGCTGGTGTGACGATCTCGCAGATGTCTCCGACGGCCTTCCAGAGGGCGTCGAATGTTCTTGCGGCGCTGCGCCTGAGATGGGCCTTGAGCTTTGCGAAGGCCATCTCGATTGGGTTCAGGTCCGGGCTGTAGGGCGGCAGGAAGAGGAACCAGGCGCCTCTTTCGGCAAGGCATCGGGCGGCGCGGTCGCTTTTGTGGACGGCGAGATTGTCGAGGATGACGATGTCGCCCTTCGAGAGCGTCGGCGCGAGCTGGGTCTCGATGTAGAGATCGAAGGCGACGCGATCCATGGCCTTGTCGACGATCCACGGCGCGGTCAGCCCGTGGCAGCGCAGAGCCGCGATGAAGCTCTGGGTGCGCCAATGGCCGAAGGGCGCCGAGGCGGGCAGCCTCTCTCCGCGCTGGCTGCGGCCGCGCAGCCGGACCATCTTGGTGGTGATCGCGGTCTCGTCGATGAAGACGAGCCTATGAGGCTCGAGCCGCATCAGCGGCTGGCGGCGCGTGATCCAGAGGGTGCGCTGCTCAGCGATGTCAGCGCGTGCGCATTCCGACGCCATCAGCGCTTTTTTTATATGTGAAGCCCAGCCGGCACAGGAACCGCGACAAAACCGCCGGCGCCGCACTCACCCCCGTCGCCTGGACCAACCGGGCGGCGAGCTCCGGCATGGTGATGTCGGGCGTGGCCTCGACCTGGGCCACCAGGAAGGCGCCGTGCGCGTCCAGCCTGCTGCCGGGCGGACGTCCCTGCCGCGCCGGCCGCAACGTCTTCAGGCGGGTCGCGCGCTGAAGCAGCTTTACCGCAAAGCTCTCGCTCACCCCGAAATGACGCGCCGCCGCACGACGCGAATGCCCCGCCGCGACGAAGCCGGCAACCCGTTCGCGAAGATCAGACGAATAGCTGCGACCCATGATCCACCTCCAAAACCGTGAATCACAAAGCCGCCCTCAAGGGAATCCCACAGATTCCGATTTCAAATCCGAGGCTCTAGCTGGGCCTGACGCCGCTCAACAACTCCAGTAGCGGCAAGGAGCGCCTCGGTCGCATCTCCAAAACGGGCGATCAGTACCTGCGGCGGCTTCTGGTCACCGGCATGACGTCGCTCGTCAGACGCAACAAGCATCACCCCGATGCAGCGGATCCTCGCGTGAACCCGCTGCTCGGCCGCAAGCCGATCCGGCTCGTCACCGTCGCCCTGGCGAACCGGGCAGCGCGGGCGATCTGGGCCATCATGGTTCGGGGCGAGATTTATCGCATGCCAGCGCCGAGCTTGGCAGCAACCTGAGGATCAGTAGCCCAATCAGCGCGCTACCCGCGCGAAGGAGGTTGCGAGGACCCTGTGAGATGATGGCGCACCGGTCTGACCGGGGATGAGGACAACCCGCCGAATGTCGAGGGCGTCGAAGCCCGCAAAGCAGAATGGGACCTTTATCCGCGGAAACCATCAGGGCCAGCGGTCGATGACCGCGCGAACAGGCCGGACACAAGACTGCACCCGACCAGCACGCCAAACTGTCACAGACCCCCTTGCAACGCGGGAGCCATCCACACAGGACCACCTAGGCGTCAACAACGGGCCACCCTTTCTCCTTCGTAGCGGGAGCGGGCGGAGGCGGATCCTCGCCTGATGTCAGGCAAGCGAGCGGATTCCGGAACCCAGTGTCGGGAACCCCCGGGAATGAGCAGGTGAGCCGTCCCGGGTCCTGGAACCGGAACGGACTACCGATGAGTATGATGAACGACGGCGCCGCGACCGCGGAGGACGATGCGCGCCCGACGGCCGCTGACCTCGCACGCTATGCGCGGGCCTATCGGCTCAGCACCGAGCACGCCCGGATGTTTCCGATGTGGCAGGCGGCGCTGGCCCATGCGCTGCTTCTCGATCATGACGGCGACCACGCGCATGATGATCACGGTGGCCTGAGCGGCCGCCAGATGGCGGAGGGCGCGCGGTCGATGGCGCGGACCTTCGCGCTGCTGATCGCCGAGGCTCCGGCACGTGACGAGGCCGAGCTCGAACAGAAGATCCAGATCTACGAGATGATGAGCTTCCTGCCGGGCGAGATGGAGCGCTCGCGGACGGCGTCGATGGTGGAGTTGGCGATGCATTTCGACGGTGTCGATCTCGGCATCGAACTGCGCAAGGCGCGGTACGATGCCGGCCCCGGCGGCGTGCAGTAGGATCGCCGCCATGTCCGCCTTCATCATCTACGATCTCGAGACCACCGGCCTCGATCCGGCCTGGAACGTGCCCTTGCAGGCCGCCCTCATCCACACGGATGAGGAACTGCGCCCGCTCGGCGAGCTCTCGCTGCGCTGCGCCCTTCCGGCCCATATCGTGCCGAGCCCCGGCGCGCTGCTGACCACCGGCGTCCGTCCGGAGCAGCTGGAGCAGGCGCCGATGTCGAGCCTCGACATGCTCGGCCAGATCGCCCGGGCGATCGGGGCGTGGTCGCCCGCGACGATCCTCGGTTACAACACCTTGCAATATGACGAGGAGGTGCTGCGGCACTCCTTCTTCAGCCATCTCCTGCCGCCCTATGCGACGCAAGGAGCAGGCCTGAAGCGGGCCGATCTTCTGGTCATGCTGCGGGCGGCGATCATACTGGAACCTGGCGCGATCACGATCCCCGTCGACGGCAGCGGCAAGCGCTCGCTCAAGCTCGGCGCCGTCTGCCGGGCCAATGGAATCCAGCTCGGCGAGGACGAGGCGCATGACGCGCTGTTCGATGCCCGCGCCACGCTCGCGCTGTTTCGGTTGCTGAAGGCGCGCGCACCGCGGACGGTCGAACTCATGCTCGCCAATGCCCATAAATCGGGACCGATCCGGCTGCTAGCACGTGGTGATCTCATCTGCCTTGGTGGTCACTCGGCGCTGGTGCCGGCCGTCGGCATCATGCCGAACCCCGACAATGCGACATCCTGGGCCACCGCCGATCTTTCGATCGATCCTGCGAGCTATCTCGACGGTACCGCGGAAGAGATCGCGTCATTGCTGACGCGCTCCGGCGCGCGGCCGATCCGGATGGTGAAGGCGAACTCGCAGCCGATCCTGTTCGGCTGGGACGACGCGCAGCATGCGCTCCCAGCCGAGCGGCTCGATGACGCGGTCTACCACGACCGGGCCCGCATGATCCGCCAGCATCCAGCCTTCCGGCACCATCTCACCGCGGCGCTGAAGAACCGCTTCGCTGGCCGTGAGCCGTCGCCCTTCCCGGAAGCCACGCTGTACTCGGGCGGGTTCCTGTCGGATGCCGACGTTCGCGTCTGCGAGCGCTGGCACGAACTGCCCTGGGATCAGAGGGGCGCGCTCACGAAGCATATGGGGGACGTCCGCCTCCAGGCCTTCGCCAACCGCCAGATGTTTCTGGAGGCGCCGGAATGCCTCGCGCCCGAAGCCTGGTGCAAGGGCCGCGACTGGCTGCGTGAGCGGCTGACGACCGAGGAGGACGTGCCCTGGCTGACCCTGCCAAAGGCGCTCATCGAGGTCGCGGACCTGCGCGCCACGCTCGATCCGCAGGATGCCGATCGTCATGCCCATCTCGATGCGATCGAGCGTTGGCTGCGCGAGTGCAGCGACCACCAGCGATTGGCGGCATGATGGAGAGAGAGAGAGGCCGGCGTCCCGGACGCCGGCCGTTCGGACGGAAAGCGCAGAGGCGCTGCCACGGAGGCAGTAACCCCCAAAAACCTCTGGATCCGATATGCAGACCGACAACCCGACCGCCACCACCTTTGCCGACCTTGTGCTCGAGCCCGTGATCCGGCCCGTCACCGACGAGCTCGACGGCATCGCGCGCAGGCTTCTTCACTCCGGTGATCGCGACGGCGCCTATGCCGCCTTCGTAGGCGAGCGCTTCCCGATCAGCACTGTGGCGGGTCGTGCGCTCGGCTTCGGGCAGGAGACCGAGCGCTTCCTCGCGCTCGCCCAGGCCTCGGCAAAGCCGCAGGCGATCGCCTGCCTCGACATGCTCACCGCGCTGACGCTGCTCAACGCCGCCTCGGTCATCGCGGTGGCGATCATGCCGCCGCGAACCGCAGACGATCTGCTGGCACGTGAGTTCATCGCCGGGAGCGTCGATTCCAGGCTCCGCCAGTCCGACGATCTCGCCATGGTCGAAGCGGCGGCGCTCGCGTTCGGGATCCGCCTGCTGTCGATTGCGATCGGCGAGCAGCAGCGCCGGACCTTCGTGCTGGCTGGGGCCGTCCCGCCCGCTGCCACGCTCATCCGCGAGGGCGTGCCCGCCATGGTCGGCCTGGAGCAGGGTTTGAGCCTGGTCGCCTTCATGCAGGACCTTCCACAGGTCGCGGCGCTCGTCGCTCGCGCCGGGCTCCAGCTCGACGATGCCGACCGCATCGCGCGTGCGATCGCCGACGGTGACCCTGGCCATGAAGCGCGCGATCGGCTCGAGCGCGCTCGCAGCGGAGCCATCCTGCTGGCGACGGTCGATCTCGCCCGCGCCTGTCTCTATGCCGACCTCGTCGTGGAAGGCGCGGCCGCGAAGGAGCGCGCGCTCGCACTCGCGCCGCGCCTGCCCGAGGCGAGGCTGCAGAGCATCGTCGCCTTCGCCGCCCTGACCGGCGGCGTCATCGGCGAGCTCAGCAATACAGCGCGTGATCTCGCCATTGCGGCCCGGGGGGACTGAGCGTTCGAGCACGGAGCCGGAGAAGACGAAGGGGCGCTCCCGGAGCGCCCCTTCGCGATTCCAGGGACCGGGACGGGGATGCAGTCGAGATGGCTGTCACCCCCATGGAAAGATCCCATCATGTCCAAGAAGAACGATCAGGGCCGGCTGCCGCCGCCCAGGACCAGCAGCCTCGCGCTTCGCGAGGGAACGCGCTTCCGCGATCCGATCGAAGTGCTGACCTCCGGCTTCGGCGAGGATCCGACGCTCGCAGATCTCATCGCCTTCCGCCGGAGCCGGCCCGACCTCAAGGAGGCCGCGCGGGTGTCGCGGCAGCTCGACCACGAGGCCCATCGGGTCGCCTATGCCGATGATCGGCATCGCGAGGCGGGAACGATCGCGGCCGCCATGGAGCTCGCCGCGCTCCTCTGCGACGGCCTGGTCTGCGCCTGGCCGGCCGACAGCCTCGACGAGGTCGATGCCAAGCGCGCCCTCGCGGACGGGCGGGGTCCGTACGGCACCGACCAGGAGCCCGACTATGTCGCGTCGCTCGACGCGACGACCGCACGCCGCATCCGGGTGATGCGGGCGGCGTTCAACGTGGGCGAGCTGACCGTTCCGCCGGCGCCGCCGGCGCCCGGTCCCGACGACCGCAACCTCGCGGTCTGGCCGCGCCGGCGGTACGATCTGCGCGACCTTCTGCCGATCCGTGGCGGCCAGCCGGTTCTCGACCTCGCCCCGGAGATGTGGATCGCGTTCGCCCGCAGCGGCCCCGACTTCGGCGGCTTGCGCGAGCGCGTCGTCGCGATGTTCGCGACCGCGGAACGCCTGTTCGATCTCGCGCGCAGGAATGAGGATGGCAAGAGCCTTGACCTGCGGCTCGCCGCCGAGGGGGCTCAGATCCTGGCTTACCTGGCCGCCTGCCAGGCGGTGATCTGGCCGGCGCGCTCCAGGGCGGACATGGCCGAGAAGCGCGCCGTCGCGCGGATCGTCAACGATCGTGCCTGCCGCCCGGACCCGCTGCACCAGCAGGCGATCGTTCGCCACCTGGTCGACGAGGCGATCTGGGTCCATCGCCGGCTCGGACTGCATGATCAGGCGCTCTTCACGACCGACTGGATCGAGATCGTCTGAACCACATTCGCGTTGTCGATAGCGGACCATAGCGCGCACGAGGCGGCGTCCCCCCGGGGCGTCGCCTCGTTTGGTTGCGGGGAGAGGGAGGAAAGCGACTGCCCGGAGCAGCTCACCCCTGAGAAACGAGAGAATACCGAACATGTCCTCCAGCACGCCCAGCTCGCTGTCCGACCTGAAACTCGATCCGCTCACCTTCCCGATCACCGATGAACTGACCGGGCTGGAACGGCTCCTGCCCGAAGGGCCGGACGAGATCGAACGCTTCGCCATCCTCGGCGGCCAGACGCCGTCGATCCTCGACATCCGCGGCCGCGCCCTGACGCATGAGAGGCAGATGGACCGCTTCATCATCCTGATGGGCGATGACCCGGAGGGCCTTGAGGCCCGCCTGGATACGGCGAGGGCGCTGACGATCCTTGCACGTGCCGGCCATCTCGCACAGATGCTCGCCCCGGCGCGGACCGAGGAGGACCGCTGGGCTCAGGCCGAGATCGCCCACGTGCACAAACGTGCCGCAAGGCGCAGCAAGAACAAGAGTGAAGCCGATCTTCTGTTGCGTTTCGCCAGCGGGACACCGCCTCGCGTCAAGGAATACCGCCTTGATGACGCAGCCACCCTCTCGGATTCCGTCACCGCCATGGCGCGCTATGTCGGCGCCATCCTGCCCGAGCCCACCGACGATCGCAGTGTCCGGCCGGGGGAGCCCGGTGCCTACCGGCTGGAGAACGCGCGCAGCCTCGAAGGGTATTTCGTCGCGCCGCCCGACCTGACGGATCTCCTGACGCAGGCGCACGGACTCCTGCAGCGGAGCGATCGCTGGTCGCAGGACGAAGATCATCCCGCCGAAATGGTCGACGCTGCCCGTCGGGCTGCGCTCATGCTTGCCTATGCCCGCCTCGCCAGGGTCGGTCTCTGGCCAGCCCGGAGCGAGGCTGATCTGGAGACGAAGTCGATGGTGAAATCTCTCGCTGCGTTCCGCAGCAACGATCCTGACCATCTCCGGGCTCTGGTCTTGCTTGCTCTCGACACCGGCGATCTCATCGCGCGCCAGAGCGACCGCTTCATGTCCGCCGCGGCTGGCGAACTGTAAACCCACGGTCTCATCGCGATCATCACAAGGCGGCGTCCCCCGGCGCCGCCTTTCGTGTTGACCCTGCCGCAGGGAAAATCCGGAGACTGGATCCGCGGACGCTATCCACTCCGGCTGGCAGGATTCAATGTGCGATCATTTCTTCAAAATTCTGAATTAATTCCAGTTGAACATCTGTCAGGCAATTTTCCGACGAGAACAAAAAAAGAACTTGAAACAAAATCGTCTCGTCGCCATCATGAAAAATAGAAGGATTTGAGGCGGATACGGCAACCATAAGGGAAATTGCCTCACGACGCTCCCAGGAAGCGGTTGTGTATGTTCAAATGGAGGCTGAGAAATGTTTGATCGGAACGAAGAGGATTTGTATTTCGATATCGACGACAGCGTGCTGGAGAGGGCCTTCTTCGCGCTGGGTACGAAGGCGGAAGCCGAAAAGTGCCGCTCGCTCTACGCTGAGATCGCCGCGATGTATTCCGCTGGGGATTTTGAGTATCGCGTGCGTGAGCTGACCCGGGAGGAATACAACGAAGCTTGTCTCGACCTCGACGACTGCGAGGCGTTCGCCGAGCCGATGTGCGTCGTCATCGAAGGGCTCGAAATGAAGCTCCACGAGCACTGGCGGGAGGCCAAGTACGAACTGGAGGGCGAGATCACGGAACTCGTGGCCAGCATCGGCGATATCGAGGACGACCTCGATGAGAAGCGGGCGAAGGTGGCGCTGCTGGCATCCAAGCTGGAAGCGTGCAGCTCCGCTGTTGCATGACGCAGGACGCTACCGTCGACAATACCTCGTACGATCAGGCCTGCGTTATCCGGGCCGGCCACGTGAGAGAACTTGGCAGGCGCCTCCACGGGGCGCCTGTTTCGTTGTGGGCCGGAGACCGGAGGCGTCAGCCGATTGGGAATCGGCGCGCGTCCCGTGGCGCTGCTGCACTGGAAGACCGCCCGTGACGCCGGGCGGCCGGCACCTGTCGGCGTGAGGAAGAGAGAGGAGGAAACGACCTCAACGGGAGGTCACCCCCGAAAACCCTGTGGGCCATGCATGTCGATCACCATCAGCAACTCCTCGCTCGCCGACATCGCGCTCGAGCCCGATCTCCGCCCCGTCATCGACGACCTCGACGGCCTCACACGACGCCTGCCTCGCGGGGGCAGCCGGGAGCGCAACTACGCCGATCTCGTCACCAGCCTTCCTCCGGTGAGTGACGTCGCCGGCCGGGCACTCGGCTTCGCGGCCGAGACCCAGCGCTTCCTCGCGCTCGCCGGGAGTTCGCCGCCGGCCCTGGTCTCCAGTTTCCTCGAGGCGCTGACGGCGCTGTGTCTGCTCAATGCCGCCTCGGCTCTCACCATCGCGATCATCCCGCCGCAGGGCGTCGATTACGTCCTCGCCCGCGCCCTGGTCGCCGACAGCGTCGATGCCTCGCTGCGGCAGGGTGACGACGCGGCGATGGCGCAGACGGCGGCACTTGCCTTCACGATCGGATCGGCAGGCTTCGACATCGCCGAGGCCAAGCGCAAGGCCTTCGTGATCGAGACGGCGACAATTCCCCGAACAGAGGATCTGCGCGAGGGCGAACCGACCATCCTCGCGATCGAACAGGCGCATAGCCTCACCGCCTTCCTGCGTCATCCGCCACGGCTCGAGGCTTTGGCGCAGAGGGCCGCGCTCGAACTCCACGACGCTGATCGCTTCACCCTGGCGATCGACGAGGGCGATCTTGGCCATGAGGCTCTCGACCATCTCGAACGCGCCCGTCAGGGCGCCTCGCTGGTCGCGGCCGGCGATCTCGCCCGGATCTGCCTCCATGCCGGTCTCGTTGTCGATGGACGGGCGATAAAGGAGAAGGCCCTCGCTCTCACCGAGCGTCTCGGCGAGCCGCGCCTGCGCAGCATCGTCGCCTTCGCGGCCCTCGCCGGCGATGCCCTCGGCGATCTCCACAGGTCGCGGCGCCGGTTCATCGACGAGGTCCGGCTGCTGTCCTGACCGGTGTTGGCCGAGATCGGCTGACGGCTGGACCGCGGCATCCATCCTGGAGCGGCAGGAAGGCGCGCCCACGTGGCGCGCCTTTCGTCATGACGAGGAGGAGACGGTGAAAGGGCGGATAGGCCGACCCCTCAGGACAAGTTCAGATCATGACCGACAACAACGCACCGTCCCTGCGCGATCTCGTCTTCACGACCGACACCGTGCCCGTCATCGACGAACTCGCCGGGTTCGACGCCCTCGTGCCCGACCTCTCGGACGATCTCAAGCGTCTCACCGCGCTGCTCGAGCGGCTGCCGCCGATCCTCGACCTCCGCGGAAGGGCTCTTGTTCATACGCAGCAATACGAGCGCTTCCTCGCGCTCGCCGAAGCGGATCCCGAGGAGCTGGGAGCGCGTGTCGATACCGCCAACGCGCTCGCTATCCTCGCCCATGCCGGCGAGATCGCGATGTTGCTGGTACCGTCGGGCTCGCCCGAGAACCGTTTCGCGCGGGCCATGCTCTCGAAAGAGCGGAACAAGCAGTATCGCAATGGCGGTGGTGTTCATGATCCGGAACTCATGGATCGGGCGCTGCGGCGGTCCTTCGCCCATGGCAGTCCGCAGCTTGCGCTCGGCAAGCGGATCCCGCCCGGCATGGAGAACGCGGCGAAACGGTTCAGCGGCGCGGTCCTGCCGCTGCCCGAGACGTGCGACGGCACGAGCCCCGGCGTTCATCACCTCGAGCATGCGTCGGCGCTGGAGGCTTGGTTCAACGCCCCGCCCGACCTCGACGCTCTGCTTGATGGGGCCAGGAAGCTGCTCAAGCAGATCGATGTCCGCTCGCAGGCGGCCGATGCCTGGCCGTTTCTGTATGGCGCCCGCCGCGGCGCACTCATCCTCGCCTATGCAAAGCTCTGCCGGATCGGACTCTGGCCGGCGCGCAGCTCGGCCGATCTCATTGCGAAGATGGAGGTGGAGCGCCTGATCACCGAGCGCGCCCATGACCCCGACGCGATGCGCGCCCTGGTCGAGATCGCGCTCGGGGTCGGGCGCCGCATCGCCAAGCAGAGCGGACGCTTCCTGACCATCCTCGACGGCGTTGAGCTGTGAGGCCGGTCATGAGCATCACACCTCAGGATCCCATTGAAGCCTACGAGAACCGGCGCCATCTCGACCTTCAGTTCCTGCTTGCTCATTTGCGTGACCAGCGTCCCGACGGCGGAGGCACGCAGTCTGTCGAGCAGCCTGCTCGCCACGAGCCAGATCAGGCCGGTCCCTCGATCGAGATCTACGATGCCGATCGGCTCGCCCGCCGTCTCGGGCATGGCGACGGTTTCGTCGGTGATCCGACCGAGAACGGCGGCGACGAGGACACGGCGCAAGCGCGCCAGGTCAAGCTCTGGAACCGGATGCAGTCCGACGAGCGCGGCCCCTGGCGCAAGCTCGTCATTCCCGATGAGGCCATGATCGCGCGCCTCGCCGGTCTCGATGTGATCTGCCCGCAGTTCCGGGAGGTCACGGCCTGGATCGTCAGGGCGGCGGGCCTGAGTTTTGCGACCGGCACGCCGCTTCGGCTCGATCCCGCCGCGGTCGTCGGGCCGCCGGGGATCGGCAAGACCTTCTACGCCGGCAAGCTCGCCGGGGCGCTCGGCGTGCCGAGCGAGGTCATGGCGATGAACCTGATGACGGACAGAGGCGCAGCCTTCTCCGGCCTCGCCCCGATCTGGCGGGCGTCATCACCCGGCAAGGTCGCCAAGCTCCTGATCGAGGGCAGTCATGCCTGTCCGCTCATCGTCATCGACGAGATCGAGAAGGCTTCGCCGATCAATCCCAGCGAGACCCCGGAGAACGTCTTGCATTCGCTGCTCGAACGCGAGAATGCCGCCCGCTTCGTCGACGAGTTCGTCGATCTCCCGATCCGCGCCGATCACATCTTCTGGCTCGCGACCGCCAATAGCCTCGATCCCTTGCCGGCAAGCATCGTCGACAGGCTGATCGTATTCCAGGTCGAGCAGAAGGCGGCCGAGATGCTGGTGATCCAGAAGAGCATCTTCCACGAGGCGAACCTGCGGGTCGGACAGTGTTTCGCCGAGCCGGGCATGGCGTTGTTCGAGGCCACCGCCAGACACAATCCGCGCACGCTCTCGCGCCTCTGGGACATCGCCATGGGGTTCGCTTGCGAGCAGGGCCGGCGGCACCTCGTCGCCGACGATGTCCGAAAGGCCGAACAGGTGCTGCTCGCGGGGAAGGAGGGCGTGAGGCGGCCCATCGGGTTCATCCGGTCGATGTCGAAAGGAAAAGAAGGTCGAGAGTGAGGGTGAAGACGGGAATGCCCCCGGAAACCCCGCACGAACGAAAGATCAAGGCCATGACGAATCCCACCGACCAGACCATGACGACGACGCTGCGGCGCATCCGCGAAGAAGGCAGCACGGCTGCCGTCACGCACTATGTCGATACCCGCTGGCCCCGCATCGGCGGCGAGGAGCTCGCGCTGTTGCCTGAGCGGGCCTTCCTCGATATCGAGTTCGCCGAGGCCTACCAGCCCGGCCAGGTCGCCTATGTCTATGTCGCCGGCTGCGGCGACACGCTGAAGGCGCCCGACCAGCCGACCGGCCTGCATGGCCTGGCGCGCCGCTTCGCCATGCCGCTGTTCAAGATCTCCGCTACCGGCTCAGAGAACGCGCTCGCCCGGGCGAATATGCGACCTTCGGCAGCAATGATCGCGGGGCCGCTGAGCTTGGCATACGCCGCCAACGTCTCGGCATTGCTGACCGAACGAACCTCGCCGGCTTCCAGATTAGCAAGGATGACGCGACTGATTCCGCCGCTCATCGCGAGCGCGCTTGGGGTGACACGGGATGCTGCCGCGCGTAGGCGAAAGCGCCGGACTCGGGCTGGCCATAGCGGAGGCAGTCGCAGCCGGTACCGGCCGCACTTTCGAACTGTACTCTCCAAGGAGAGACACAAAGACAGCTTCGAGGCCCCGCTTCGGATCGGCGGGCTTGATCCCGCCCTCCGCCGGCGAGCGAACAACCCCGGCGGTCTCAAATAGGGGGCGCTGGAGGATGGCTCGGCCGGCGCAGCAAGCGGTTTCTTGAAGATAATTTAACGAATTCCGACGTAATCCAAAATTTGATGTAAGGGGATGTAAATCAAATTGCATGGACTGGATCTCCGGGTAATCTATTCAGCCGATCGCGCCCGCCAGACTGGTTTTATTTTCCGCCGGCGATGTGAGCGGTGATATGCGCGAGATCGTTTTCGGTTCGTCATTCGGCCTTCTGGTGGCCGTTGCCGCATTGATTTCTGCCACCTGGCCGGTCGCCGGTCGTCCCGTTGCGGTGCTCTTCGGATCAGATACTTCGCCCGCCGAGATGATAGCCGCAGTCCAGCGTGCTGGCGGCCTTCTTCTGGAGGTCGATGCTGGGTCATCGCTGGTGATCAGCATCAGCGACCAGTCCGACTATGTCGCAAAGCTGTACCAAGCCGGAGCCCGGTTTGTCACCAGCGCTACCTTGGCCAAACTTTGCTTCAGCCGTTCTGGCAGGGAACAGTAATGACCGATGTCGAGCAATTGAGAATCCGCTTCGCCCGGATTATGGTCGCGGTTCTCTGGGCCAATGCAGCACTTCTCGTCGCCACAAGCATCCACGCGCAGCCTGAGAACCCGCTGCCAATCCTGATCTGCAACCTTGGCCTTGCCAGCTTTGGCACGGCGACATGGTGGCTGAAGGGCACAGGCTGGGTGGTACGGCAGGTCACCTCCATCTGCACGATGGGGCAGGTCATGCTGCTGCTCTACATCTATGTGGGCCACCCCTATCAGGTGGACATCCATATGTATTTCTTCGCCATGCTAGCGATTCTCGCCGCCTGGCTCGATTGGCGTATTTTCATCTCGGCGTCGGCAGCAATTGTCGCGCATCATACCGTGCTGAGTCTGATCTACCCAGCCGGAGTTTTTCCAAACGGCGGAAGCTTCGGCCGCGTCGCGCTGCACGCGGGCATCGTAGTGGTTCAGGTCTGCGCACTCAGTTGGATCGTAGCTTGGCTCAGATCAGCCTTCGCGACCTCGGAGAGCGAGAGGAAAGCCGCGCTGGGTGCGAGATTCGAGGCGGAGCAGGCAAGAGGCGACCTCATGACCGCCACCGAGGCTGCGGCGGCGGAACGGCGTGAGGCCCTGTCCGCGGTTGCCTCCGATTTCGAAAGCAAGGTCGCCGGCATAGCCCAAGACGTTTATGCCTCCGTGCAGGCTTTGCGTTCAGCCGCCCTGCAAATGACAACTGGGGCATCCGAAGCTGCCGAGCGCTCGCATGTGACATCGATATCGACGCGGCAGACATCGTCGAATGTGGTCGCCGTTACTCAGGCCACCTCCGAGCTCAGCTCGTCCATTCGTGAAATCGACCAGAGAATGGCCCAATCGCTCCAGATCGTTGGCTCAACAACGGAGAATGCCGAGAAGGTGCTTACGAGCGTTGCCGCCTTGTCGGGCAAGGTGGACGGTATCGGCAATGTCGTAGCGGTAATTTCCGAGGTTGCGGCGCAGACCAATCTGCTCGCTCTCAATGCAGCCATTGAAGCGGCCCGCGTTGGCAGGGCCGGCAGTGGTTTTGCAGTTGTCGCGCAAGAGGTCAAAGCTCTCGCCAACCAGATATCATCCGCGACGGAAGAGGTTCAGTCGTCGATCGGAGCCATCCGCAGCTCCGGCAGCGAAGCAGCCGCCTGCATCAAGGCCATGGGCTGCTCGATCGGGCTGCTCAACGAAGTGGCTATGGCCATCGCGAGCGTCGTCGAGGAACAAAATACTGCAACCCTCGGCATCGCCCGGAATATCGAGGGAACGGCGCAGGAAGTGGTGGCAACCTCGGAGAATGTCGAGGCTGTCAGCCGGATTGCAGCCGAGACCGGCATAGCCGCACAATTCGTGGCCGAGTCCGCCGAGCAATTGAGCAGGCAGTCCCACCACCTCGATGCCGAGGTTGCTGCGTTCCTGAAGCGGGTACGAGCCGCCTGAGGAGCGGCATTATCGCATCGTACGCTTCCGTCCGGGATGTGGAGGCGATGATCGTTGCGGCTCTGCCGGAGGCGCTCAATGCCCTTTGTAGGCAGATCAAGAGCCTATCCGAGACGAGGGCCTTCTTCTGGAACGAGTAGCCGCGACTCGTTGTCTCGGCCCGCTTTCCTTGTCAGGATGTTAAGCGCTCTGAGCGTAAAGCTTCAGGTGACGTCTAATATGGAAACCCAAATTGCTTGGCTTCCGAGGTGAATTTCGTAGCGCCGTCGAGCGCGCCAATGCCGTGATCGAATTCGGGATCGACGGCTCAATCCTGTATGCAAATACAGCTTTCCTGGAATTGGCAGGCTATGATCTGGCCGACCTCATCGGAAAGCATCACTCGATCCTTGTGTCGAAGGAATACAAGCAGTCGCCGGAATACGAGCGTTTTTGGAACGATCTGGCGAAAGGTATCGGCTTCGCATCGGAGTATCGTCGGTTTCGGAAGGACGGCAGTGAGTTCTGGATTAGCGGGAGCTATAATCCCGTGATCCGCCGGGGACGGGTTCAGAAAATTGTAAAGATCGTAAGGGACATCACCGCAAAGAAGATTGAACGCGCCCATGACAGGAGTAGTCTTGCGGCGCTTGACCGCTCCCAGGCGATCGTTGAGTTTGCCTTGGACGGCACCGTTATCGCGGCAAATCAAAACTTCCTGACTGCGTTCGGTTACTCGCGGGAAGAGGTGAACGGTAAACATCATCAGATGTTCGTTGACCCAGCCGAGGCCAAGAGCCTTGCCTACCAAGCTTTCTGGCAAAAGCTCAGAAGCGGAGAGTTCGAGGCTGCGGAATACCAGCGAGTGGCCAAGGGCGGGAAGGCTGTATGGATTCAAGCCAGCTACAACCCCTTGCTTGACGCCAGTGGCCGTGTCATCGGGATCATCAAGTTTGCGACGGATATCACACAGGCCAAAGACCTCGCTCGTCGCCTTCAGGCGCAGTCCGACCGGCTTCTCGGCCAAGCCGTGGCGGATATCGCCGGCTCGGTTTCAGATATCAACAGTCAGGCCGGAAGCGCGGCGGAAGCGGTCGCCAACGCCTCTGACAACATCCGCGCGGTTGCTGCGGGATCGACGCAGATCGCCGCATCCGCTTCCGAGATCAGCATGAAGCTGACGCGAACGTTGGCCGTTTCGAGTGAGGCTGTTCGCGAAGCTTCTCTGGTCGATACACTGATGGTTGGCTTGGCCGATAACGCACGGCAGATCGGGTCGATCGTCGATCTAATCGCGTCAATCGCCGCACAAACCAACCTGCTGGCGCTCAATGCGGCGATCGAAGCGGCCCGTGCCGGTGTCACGGGCAAAGGCTTCACGATTGTTGCCGGCGAGGTCAAGAAACTTGCTGGGCAAACAGAAAGTGCTGCCCACGACATTGCAGCCCGTATTGCCTCCGTTCAAGGAGCGAGCGGGCGCGCGTGCGAGGCGATCCGACAGATTGGCCAGACCATCGAGCATATTCATGTGGCGGCGACCGACATTACGAACGAGGTCGCGGCGCAATCGGCCGTTACGCATACAATGTCGAGCAGCATGCTGGAGATGGCCACCGGCATCGAGTTGATCGGAGCGACTCTGAGCAATTCCGCCCGGCTCACCCAACTGGTGGATCAACGCATCCAGGACATTCAGCGAACTGCGAAAAGCGTGGCGTGAATGGAGTTGACCCGGTTCCGTGGACCGTTCACGGCTATGGCAGGTCAGGTCAGTTCATGGTGCAGCCTTTCGTATTCGATGGGCGAGAGGTAGCCCAGCGCCGAGTGGCGACGTGACGGGCTGTAGAAGCCTTCGATGAAGCTGAAGACCGCCATCCTCGCCTCGCTGTGCGAGCAGAAGCGGTTCCGGTCGAGCAACTCGCATTCCAGCGTCGCGAAGAAACTCTCGCACATGGCGTTGTCGTAGGCATCACCGATTGAGCCGGTCGAGGGCCTGACGCCGGCGTCCCTGCAGCGGTTGCCGAAGGCCAGCGAGGTATATTGGGCGGATTCAACCGGTCGTCGCAACACCGGCATCATACTGCTGAGCGAGGAACTGATCGAGCACGACGCGGGTCTTCAGATCGGCCGAGAAGGCCCATCCGACGATCCGGCGCGACCAGGCATCCATGACAACGGCCAGGAACAGGAAACCGGCGAGCGTGGGCACGAAGGTGATGTCGGCCACCCAAAGTTCGTTCGGCTTCTCGACAAAGAAGTTCCTCCGGACCAGATCGTTCGGCGGCCGATGGTCGGGATCGCGCCGGGTCGTCGTGACGCTTCTGCGCCGGCTGGCGCCGACAAGCCCGGCCGCGCTCATCAGGCGGGCCACACGCTTCTTGCCGATGGCGACCTCCTCGGCCTTGAGCTCGGTATGGATCCGCGGCGCACCATAGGTTTTGCGCGAGGCTGCATGGATCGTACGGATTTTCCGGGTGAGGTCGAGGTCGGCAGTCGCTCGCGCCGACGCAGGCCTGCCGCGCCAGGCGTAATAACCTGACGCGGAGACCTTGAAGACGCGGGCCATAGTCTTGATCGAGAAGACGGCCTGGTGCGCGCTCATGAACCGGAAAACCCGTTCGGGTTCGCCTTGCTCTCCCGCGCGAACCAGGCTGCCGCCTTTGACAGGATATCGCGCTCCTGGCGCAGGCGCTGGTTCTCACGGCGGAGGCGGATCAGCTCTTCGCGCTCGGCCGTCGTCGTACCGTCACTGCGCTTGCCGGCGTCGCGCTCGGCCTGACGGACCCAGTTCGCAATGGATTGCGCAGTTGGCTCGAACTCCCGTGACAGTTATTCAGGCGTTCGCCCGGATCGGAACAACTCGACCACCTGCCGCCGGAACTCCGGCGGATACGCAGCTCGAAAACGCGGCATCGGACACTCCAGAAAATGACTTCAAGGGTGTCCACAAAACCGGGGCAACTCCAGAAAGCCGCCGCGCCGGGTTTGATCGGAGGGTTGCCTCTGCGCTGGCCCGGAGCTGACAAAGCGGCTGACCACCAGTTTGCCGCTGGTGGTCAGCCTAATTCACTCGCTAGAATTCTTCCCAGCCCGTGCTGATGCCGCCATTGGCCGTTTTCCGGCTGCGCAGCGGGGCAACCTTGCTTTGGCTGAAAGCGCTGGCTGCAAGGCTACGAAGGCGATGAAGCTCGGTCGCCGGTGGCTGTGGGGCCGCGACAGGGGGAGCGCTATTCGTCTCGGTGCCAATCCGGAATGAGGCGATCAGCTCGTAAAGGCTTCCGGCTTTTTCCGAGAGGACATTGGCCGAGGCCGCGCTTTCTTCAGCCAATGCCGCATTGGCTTGCGTGATCTCGTCTAGGTGCGCGACCGTTTGGCTCATCTCGTCGATGCCGTTCGCCTGCTCGCCTGCCGCCGCTGAGATGTCCGCGATGGTGCTCGCAACCTTTCTGGAGGATTCGAGGATCGCGGTCAGCGCCTCGCCGGCTTGGTGCACGAGCTTCACCCCCTGGCCGACTTCGGCATGGGAACTCGATATGAGCCCCGAAATATCCTTGGCTGCCGTGCCGGAGCGCTGGGCCAGCGTCCGGACCTCCGAGGCGACCACGGCGAAGCCCTTGCCCGCATCGCCAGCGCGAGCGGCCTCGACCGCCGCATTGAGAGCCAGGAGGTTAGTTTGAAAGGCAATGTCGTCGATGACCCGGATGATGTCCGAAATCTTCGTGGATGAAGCTTCGATCCGGGACATGGCCTGTACGGCCTGGCCCACAATGGCGCCACCTGTCTCAGCCGTGCGCATCGCTTCCATTGCGATGCCCGATGCCTGTTGGGAAGCTTGGCTTGTGGCCTTGACCGAGGCTGCCAGCTCTTCCGTGGTCGCTGCGGTTTCTTCCAGCGAGGAGGCCTGCTCTTCGGTGCGTTTGGATAGATCGTCGGCGGCTGTCGTGATTTCCCGCGACGTTTCGTTTACATCCGCTGCCGTCGCCGAAACGGAGCCAATGACCTCGGCGTAGCTTTTGACGAGTTCGTTGACGCCGTTGCAGAGCGCGAGCACGTCGCCGCCAAGCCCTTCCGTCGAAATCCGCTTCGTCAAGTCGCGCTGCATGGCAGCCTCGACGACGGTCCGGGTCTGCGCAACCGCGCCCCGAAGGTCGCCTTCCGCCTTTGCAGCGGTAATGTCGCTGGCGTATTTTACGACTTTCCAGGGCTTGCCGGAAGCATCTAGGATGGGGTTGTAGCTGGCCTGTAGCCAGATCACGCGTCCGCCCTTTCCAAGACGCATATACTGCCCCTCATCGTATTCACCCTGGCCGAGCTTCTTCCAGAAGGCCTGATACGCCGGGCTGGCACGCGTCTCTTCATCGACGAACAGGCTGTGGTGGCGACCCGCAATCTCTTCGAGCGCGTAGCCGGTCACCTCCAGAAAGTTGGGATTGGCGTGCAGAATCTTGCCGGTCAGGTCGAACTCGATCACGGCCTGGGCCTTGTTGATGGCCGCAATCTGCCCCTGAAGGTCCGCAACCAAGTCCTTATGCGCGGTGATGTCGGTCGCGAACTTGATGACCTTGATCACCTTTCCTGCGCGATTGACGATCGGCGTATAGGTTGCCTGGAGCCAGAGATGGTGTCCGTCTTTGGCGATTCTCAGGAACTGGCCCTGGAACGCCTCTCCGGATGCCAGTTTGTTCCAAAAAGACTGGTAAGCAGCACTTTCGCGCTCCCGCGCTTCCAGAAAGATGGCGTGATGTTTGCCCCGGATCTCATCGAGACCGTACCCGACGGCTTCGAGAAACAGCTTATTTGCGTCGAAAATTAGCCCTGAAGCACCAAACTCGATGACTGCCTGCGTTCGCTTGATGGCTTCCAGTTCGGGGCTATTGGTTTTGAGCGACCCAAGAAAGCTGATTTTTCCCAAGATTATACCTTGCCGATCATCCCGGAGTTCTGCTGCGTCAGCCGTACCTGAGGGGCCGGGTGGACCTAGGAAGGCTCCCTCTTTAGATAAATTCGAAAAGTTAACATAATTGGCGGCCTTTTATCCAACGCATGACCTTGCTCGAAGCACAATACGCTTGAGAGCTGGCTATGTCCTTCGTGGGAAAGGCACATGCTACGGTTGGCGGGGCAAAGGTGGTTCGATCGCCGACCTGTTCGCCTGCGCGCGGCTGACGCTTATCGAGGATAAAGGGGCAGGCGAGATTCGCGTGTTAAGGGCGCTATGTCGTTCGATCAGGCTGCATCGCTTGAAGACTGTCTTGCACCAAGGGGGCTCTTCCCACGGCGAAAATCAGGCGGTTGCCGAGCTGTGCAAGCCCAGGATGATACCAACGGCCCTCATGCTTGACCGATATGGGCCCATTTCCTGGTGCCGATGGAAGCGATGATGGCGGGCTGCGCCGTGAGCCTGTTCCAGGCTTCGCAAGCGGCGTCGAGGATAAGCGGTATGGCGAGGTGGAGAACCCTTCGCGACCTGTCTCGACGAGGGCGGGCTCAGCCCGGCCGAGCGCGACCAGATGATGGCAGCCCAGGAGGGCGCCATGCTGCAGCATCCCCTCGCGCTGGCCGAACTCGCGCTGCCGCGACGGGAGGTCGACGCCGACCTCATCCTCGGCGCAACCCACCCCGAGGTGATGGCGCGCGCGCAGATGAGCGCGGTCCTGTTCATCGCGATCGCGGCCGGTCGGCATCACCGGACGATGCTCGCCCCGATTCCCTACTGAACCTTGAGGGCTGTTGCTCCCTGCTGTGTCCCTGCGTCCTTCCACAGGGTTCTGAACAGGAACGTGCTCCCTCGGCCCTCTCTGTCGCCAAAATCTGCAAGGAGGACCGTGGGACGACCAAGGCGATCGGTTGGCTTGGTCGTGCCAACGCAATCCCTGCGTCCTTCCTCGCTTCCGGCGCAAGGAAGACCGTGGGCGGCCCGTGGGAGCGGCGAGGAAAGGAATTGGACAAAGGAAGGCGCCCTCAAATGGGGGCGCCTTCTGCGATTCCAGGATCGGGTGTGATTGCAGCCGCGTGGCTGTAACCCCCATCGAAAGAAACACCATGACCGACAAGTACCGTGGCCTGATGCGGACGCGCATATCCCGACCTGGATCGAGATCGTCTGAACGATGTTCGACATGCGAAGACCCGACCCGAACGACGTTCGAACAGCGTTCTGGTCGCGTCGCCGCTTAACGACTGTGCACTGCGAACAGCATTCCGAACGCTGTTCGCATCATCGGGCACACACCGCGAACAACGTTCTACCTTCCCTGCGATCGGGGGACAGAGGTTGAGGGTCGGGGCGCGAGGCGACCGGCTCATAACGGCAGACAACACGAGGGTTCGAAGGGGGGATGCCCCCGGGGGAAGCCACTCCTGACCATAGAGAAAGTAATACGATGAAGACCACGACAATCGGCCCAGTGAGCTCAGCGGCTCGGGCGCTTCCCCCTTCGCCCAAGGCGCCCCTACAGCCGGGCAAAAGGCTTCTTCCTCTCGGCTCCGCCGGCGCGGTGACGCATTGGTGGGAGGTGCGTTGGCCGCGGATCGGTGGCCTCAACCTGCTGTCGCTGTCAACCGGCGCGTTCAAGAGCGTGGCGTTCCAGAGTGCCTATCAGCCCGGGACCCTGGTTTATATCTACTGTGCCGGCTGTGGAGAGGATCATCGCATGCCGGAGGTCTCCACGGGACTACTCGGCGTCGCGCGTCGCCTGTTCGCGGCGATTCACAAGGTCTCGGTGACCGCTCAGGTTAAGCTGACCGATCGGCTTCGCGAGCTGAACCGGGATCGGTACGGCTGCGTCACCGTCAGCCGTGACGGCTATCCCTGTTCCGACCGCGGCTTCGACAATTACATGTTGCAACACATCTTGCCGGCTGGCGGGCCGCTGGCCGATTCTCCGGTCAGCGTCGGCAATCGCTGCCTGCTCGTTCGTCTTCCGTTAGGCCTTTCGCGCGACGAGTTCGAGGAACGGCTTCATCAGCGTATGCATGATGCCTCTCTGAATGCCTGGCTGGAAACGGCCGAGGGACGCAGCCATTGCGCCCAGATCGGCAGCGCGCCCGCCGAGTTCAGCCGCAGGACGTCCTATGGATTCGGGGACAGTGCTCGCTGGAGCGTCGCCAAGGAGTTTTATTTCTTCCGCCCGAAAACCGACGATGCCGATCGGCTCGTACGGATCGCCGAGGTCATCATCCACGACTGGGTTGTCAATCCAGCGTCCCGCAAGACCCTGGTCAGCTACAAGTCGCTTGGGCAGGGCTACGTCGTGGCGCTCCCGATCAAGTAATGTTGGAGCCGGCATTCCAACGACGAGGCGAGCCAGTAACTGTCGGTGGAGGCCGGCACACAAGGCATATGATCAGCCTGGCCGGCAGCGCCCCTATTCGATTACGTAGCGCGGATACCGATCCATCCGGACCTTCAGCGCCGACATGCGTCCTCGGAAATAGCCGTCCGAGACGTCCTTGCCGTGGTTGTGCCCGGTGATCGCATTGCTGAAGCGCTTCGAGATGTTGGCCTC
Source organism: Allobosea sp. (assembly GCF_017308075.1). Taxonomy (GTDB): domain Bacteria; phylum Pseudomonadota; class Alphaproteobacteria; order Rhizobiales; family Beijerinckiaceae; genus Allobosea. The sequence continues at coordinate 147,829 of NZ_JAFKFX010000029.1, read as the reverse complement.
CTCGGCGCGGGTCACGAACAAATGCCTCCAGCCATGGTTGGGGCTGACGCCATCTTCGAGCTTGACCTGCTCCTGAACCCATTCGGCCAATTCGCTGGCGCGCTGCTCCTGTTGGCTGCGCGTTGCGCCTTCCTTTTGAGGCACGTCCCCCACGAACAGGAACCCGGCAGGCGCCTTTTCCCAGAAGGCCAGAAGGCCTTCTTCGACAAGCGCAGGATGCATGGGAACCTTCCTTGCGACATTCGTCTTGGTTTTTGGGAAATGGATCACCCAGATCTCACCCTCCTGGCGAATGTCATGCCGGCTCAGCCAGCAGACCTCCTGGATGCGGGCGCCGGTATAAGCGCAGATCCATGGCGCCCAGCGGCGCGATGCGGATGCACGCGGGTAGCGACGGCTCGGCTTCGCATTCCGCGCCGCCATCAGGATCGCTGACACCTCGTGGTCCTCGAAGTGCTTCTCGCGAGTCGTTGTTTTGCGATCGACGTCGAGCTTGATGTCGCGGGCGGGGTTGTCGCTGCGCCTGCGGCCGCCTTGCCGCGTGGTTGCCCAGGAGAAGATCGATGAGACGGCAACGAGGTCGTTGCGGTTGATCGTGCGCGGGTCGATCTTGTCGACATCCTTGCGGTGGTTGGCCCAATCCCAGATGTCGTCGCCACTGACGAGGCGCCAGTCCTTGCCCTTCCAGAAGCGATCGAGCGATTCGAGCGACGGGCCATAGCGGCGCAAGGTACTCGCCGCCTTCTTGTCGGTTTGATATTCGCACCAGCGCTTGTAGAGGTCTGATACCGACTCAGGCTCTCGATCGGCCTTCGATGTGGCGGCGGTCGTCGGAGCGGGGGGCGTCCAGGCCGGCAGGTGCTTACCGATGTCATCGGAGTGATCGGCGCTCGAAAGCCGGCGAATCGCTAGTTCACTGAAGGCTTCGCCGATCTTGACGAGCTCCTTGGACAGCCGCGCCAGCGACTTCTGGTCGATTTGCATCTGGTTGTCGGCGACTAGCTGGCGCGCCTCGCCACCGAAGGCAGCGTCGACGATCTCATCCCGGTTCAGGACGCCGTCGCCATGACGAAGCGCGTAGGCGTGTAGCGCGAGCGGGTCCTGCATCTCGATCGATGCCATCCGCTCGGCCACTTTGGGGTCGTCGACGCCGTTGTCGAGATGCCATTGGGTCGCATCGCGATACTCTTGGACGAAGGCTTCGATCCGGTCGTTGAAATCGAAGTCGGCATCGAGTCGCTCAACCGCTTTGCGATAGGTTTCGCCGGCGAGGGCCTTCACCTGCAGCGGGGTCAGCGTCTGCTCAGGAGTGCGAAGGGAATCCCAATAGGCGAGGAGCCGACCCAGTGCGGCCTGGAACCGCTCCTTGGCCTCTCTTGCGCTCTTGGTGCGCAAGGAGACGTAGACCTTGTCGGAGATAGTGACGGTCACCGACTCGCCGGCGATCGGCAGCGTCACGGCACGCCCGCGAGCGACCTCGCGGAGCTCGTTCGGCACCCGAACGTTGAGGTAGTAAGATCCCGACTTGGTAGCGAAGGGACGGGGCATCGCAAGGGCCATGTGTGAAACCGCTGTGTGAAAGCGGATACCCAATAAGCCCTTACAAAACCGTAACTCTTTCTCCTGCTGAGGAAAAAGAGTGGTGCCCAGGAGAGGACTCGAACCTCCACGCCCTTGCGAGCGCCAGCACCTGAAGCTGGTGCGTCTACCAATTCCGCCACCTGGGCAACGAGGGTCCGTTTAGGGGGGGCGGACGCGCCTGTCAACGGCCTAGCCGACGAAATTATCAGGCGGCTGTGCAGAGTACTCTGCAGCGGGCGGCGAGGCGTTGCGCCGCCTTCACAGTTGGGATGCGATGAACTAGGACAGGCGCGAGAGAAACCGCTTCCAGCGCTTCAAAAATCGGAGCTCGCGTGACCATGGCGAACCTGCCTCCCGCTCAGCAACTCGTCACCGTCTTCGGCGGCTCGGGCTTCCTCGGGCGGCATGTCGTGCGGGCGCTCGCCCGGCGCGGCTATCGCGTCAGGGTCGCTGTGCGCCGGCCCGATCTCGCGAATTTCCTGCAGCCGCTCGGCATTGTTGGCCAGATCCATGCGGTGCAGGCCAATCTGCGCTACCCTGATTCGGTCGCTGCCGCGGTGCGGGGCTCGGATGCGGTGATCAATCTGGTCGGTATCCTCAGCGAGAGCGGCCGGCAGAATTTCTCCAACGTTCAGGCTCAGGGTGCGCGCACCGTCGCTCATGCCTGTGCCAGCCTCGGCATCGAGCGTCTCGTCCAGATCTCGGCGCTCGGCGCCGACGCCGATTCGAAATCGCGCTATGCCAGCACCAAGGCGCAGGGCGAGGCGGCGGTGTTGGAACAGATCGAGAGCGCGGTCGTGCTGCGCCCTTCGATCATGTTCGGGCCGGAGGATACCTTCTTCAATCGTTTCGCCTCGCTGGCCCGCATGCTGCCGGTGCTGCCGCTGGTCGGTGGTGGCGAGACCAAGTTCCAGCCTGTCTTCGTCGGCGATGTCGCCAGGGCGGTCGCGCTCGCGATCGACGGCAAGGTCGCGGGCGGCAAGGTCTATGAGCTCGGCGGGCCGGAAGTGAAGAGCTTCCGCGAACTGGTCGAATATGTCTGCGAGGTCACCGGCCGCCGGCGCTTCATCGCTTCGCTGCCGATCCCGCTGGCACGCTTCCAGGCCCGGATCCTCGAGATCGTCAACACGCTCTCGCTCGGTCTGCTGCCGGACGAGTTCCTGCTGACCCGTGACCAGGTCACCCTGCTGCAGAGCGACAACATCGTCTCCGAGGCGGCGCGCAAGGACGGCCGCACGTTCGCGGGCATCGGCATCGCGCCGGTCTCCTTCGAGGCGGAGGTGCCGTCCTATCTCTGGCGCTTCCGCAAGGCCGGGCAGTTCGCCACCTCGCGCGGCGGCTGAAGATTGGCTCCGGGGCAGGGCCCCGGAGCGCGCAGCGTTCCCCAGGGACACGGCACGGCCGCGTGCGCGCGCTGTCGATCTGACTGCGCGCGCGACGGCGTGCTTCGTCGGAACGGGTCCTTAAGCTGCCGGGCAGGCCTTCAGGCTGCGCTCAGAGCATGCTCGGCAGCACGCGATCCGGCGGCTTGTGCCCGTCCATGAAGGTCTTGATGTTGACGATGACCTTCTCGCCCATATCGGCGCGGCCCTCATGTGTGGCCGAGCCCATATGCGGCAGCACCACGACACGGTGCTGGCGGGCGAGCTTGAGCAGGCGCGGATTGACCGCCGGCTCGTGCTCGAACACGTCGAGCCCGGCACCGGCGAGTTCGCCGGCCTCGAGCATGCGGGCGAGCGCCGTCTCGTCGACGATCTCGCCGCGCGCCGTGTTCACCAGGATCGCATCCGGCTTCATCAGCTTCAGCCGGCGGGCCGAGAGCAGGTGATAGGTCGCCGGCGTATGCGGGCAGTTGACCGAGACGACGTCCATCCGCGCCAGCATCTGGTCGAGCGAATCCCAATAGGTGGCGTTGAGCGCCTCCTCGGCCCGCAGGTCGATGCGGCGGCGGTTATGGTAGTGGATCGACAGGCCGAAGGCGGCGGCGCGGCGCGCCAGGGCCTGGCCGATGCGGCCCATGCCGACGATGCCGAGGCGCTTGCCGGTGATCCGGCGTCCGAGCATCCAGGTCGGCGACCAGCCGCCCCATTCGTCATCGGTGATGACGCGCGCGCCTTCGGCGATGCGCCTGGCGACGGCGAGGATCAGCGCCATCGTCATGTCGGCGGTGTCGTCGGTGAGCACGCCCGGCGTGTTGGTGACGGTGATGCCGCGCTGCACGGCGCTGGCGACGTCGATATTGTCGACGCCGTTGCCGAAATTGGCGATCAGCCGCAGCTGTTCGCCGGCCTGGGCGATCAGGCCGGCATCGAGCTTGTCGGTCACGGTCGGGACCAGCACGTCGGCGGTCTTCAGCGCCTCGACCAGCGCCGCCTGGCTCATCGGCGTATCGTCGAGATTGAGCCTTGCGTCGAACAACTCGCGCATCCGTGTCTCGACGACAGCGGGCAGCTTGCGCGTAACGACGACCAGAGGCTTCTTCTTCGACATAAGCGGCTCCTCCGGGGCGCTCGGCGCAGGCGCTGCGCCTGATCGCCGACTGCTCCCAACACACGGGCGCCGCCCGTCTCGTTTCCGCCTCAACCCGCCATTAACCGAGGCGCTTCAGGAATGGGGCGAGTGGCGTTTCGACGACCGGCAGCCGATCTGTTGTCTAGAGCAGGATGCGGCAAAGTGGAAACCGGATTTTCGTGCGAGATCGCCGCCGGGCTCGGTCGCCTTTTGAGGCGCACGGCCCGACGCCGCGCCGTGGCGGCGCCCGGCAGGCATGAAGGAGTTTGAAAGGATGGCGGCTAGCATGAGGGGTGCACTCGCCTGCCTGGCGCTGGCATTGATGGCGGGGCTTGCTCTGACATCGCCGCGTGCGGTCGCACAGGAGCTGGCCGTCGGCCAGGTCAGCGGCCTGCCGGTGCCGCGCTATGTCAGCCTGAAGTCGGACCGCGTCAATCTGCGCGAGGGGCCGTCGAAGGAGCATCGCACCAGCTGGGTCTTCCAGCGCGCCGGCCTGCCTGTCGAGATCACGGCCGAGTTCGAGACCTGGCGGCGCGTGCGCGATGCCGATGGCACCGAGGGCTGGGTGCTGCACAGCCTGTTGTCCGGGCGCCGCACGGTGCTGGTCGCGCCCTGGTCCAAGGTGAAGGGCGAGACGTTCGCCCTGCGCGACTCGGCCAGCGACAACGCCGCGATCCTCGCCAGCCTCGAGCCGGGCGTGATCGCCAATGTCCATTCCTGCCCCGGCGGCGGCTGGTGCAATGTCACGGTCAACAAGATCAACGGCTATCTGCGCCAGGACCGTCTCTGGGGCGTCTATCCCAACGAGAAGCTGAACTGAGTCGCGGCCGCCCGCTGACGGGCGGCCGGTCACATCGCCGAGAAGGTCATCATCGGCCGGCCGCGTCCATCGAGCAGGACGAGCTTGCCGCGCGCCGGATCGGTGCGCCAGCGCCGAACCTCGCGCAATCCGGCGAAGAATTTCTGCTCCTGGTTCATCGCGGCGGGCGTGCAGGCCATCTGCGTGGCGGCGACCGGTCCGAAGCTGATTCGCGTGCCGGTGATTGTGGCCGAGCCGCTCATCCGGTTGCAGCCGCCGGAGCCGCTCACCCTGCCGTCGGCTGCGATTTCGAGCACTGTCTGCAGCCGGTCGATCACCCCCGCTCGCCGGATATCCTCGAGCAGCCAGCGGCCGACGGGCGAGGCTTTGCGCTCCGGGGCAGGCGAAGGCGAGGCGGCGACACGCTCGACGCGGATATCCGTCAGCTCCGGCCCGCCATCGAAAATGCCGTGATGGCTGGTGTTGATGAAGAGCAGCTGCCCGCGGTGCAGGATGCGGGCCTGCAGCGCATAGCGCCGGCGCGGCTGGATCTGCGTCCGGTCGAAGTGCAGCACATAGCGCGCGGGGTTGCGCGCGCCGCTGACCCTGGTCTCGGCGATGATGCGCGCCGGCGCATCGGCGAGCGAGACGTCCAGCAGCTTGACCTCGACGATGGCGCCGGGCGGCAACGCGATGCGCTCGCGATAGGAGACCGTCCCGCGCAGGGTCCTTGTGGTGGCGAAGGCTCCTCCTGCCGGCAGCAGCAGCCCGAGCGCCAGGGTGGCGACGAAAGCACGCCGCGATGCAGTCATGATATGAAATCCTGTTCTTGTCGCAGCGCTCCGGCCCGTTCCGGCCCGGAAATGCCTCAGCCGTCGATCTTGCGCAGGCGGACGACGACGTCGACGCGCGCGATCTCATAGCCTTCGGGCGGCGGCGGAAGCTCCGCGACATCGACCGCGGAGGCGGGGATGTCGATCACCTTGTCTTCGCCGTCGACGACGAAATGATGGTGGTCGCTGCTGTCGGTGTCGAAGAAAGTCTTGGCGCCGTCGATCGCCAGTTCGCGCAGCAGGCCCGCCTGGGTAAACTGATGCAGCGTATTGTAGACCGTCGCGAGCGAAACCGGCACCCGCGCCTTCATCGCTTCTTCATACAGCATCTCGGCGCTGACATGCCGGTCGCCCTTGGCGAAGAGCAGCCAGCCGAGCGAAACGCGCTGGCGTGTCGGCCGCAGGCCGACGCGGCGCAGGCGCAGGCGCACGTCGTGGAACGGACATCCCTGGCGCGCGCTCGATCCGTAGCCCAGGTCTTGTGGCGTCAGATCGTTCATGCTGCGGGTCCGCCTCCGGAGTTTGCTGCCGGCAGGCGAAAGGCCTCCGGCTCTTCCTCGATTTAAGGCTTCGATCCTCGGCCCGCAAGCGTCGCGGCACCGCGCCGCGCCTTTGCATCTGCGGCGTGCCGGCTGCGGCGCGACGGTTCGGGAGCAGGTCGGGGCGCGGGGCCGGGTCATCCACGCCCTGGCGCGCTTGCGCCCTTTCGTTTCCCGGCGACACCGTGTTAGGCACGCGTCACGAGAAATGACCGCCTTGTCGGCGGCCGGAACGGAGCGGAACGGGAATGGCGCGGCAATCGTCTTTCAGCTACGAGGAGATCCTCGCTTGTGGTCGCGGGGAGCTGTTCGGGCCGGGCAATGCGCAGCTGCCGCTGCCTCCGATGCTGATGTTCGATCGCATCACCGAAATCAGCGAGGAAGGCGGCCCGCACGGCAAGGGCTTTGTCCGCGCCGAGTTCGACATCCGCCCGGACCTTTGGTTCTTCGACTGTCACTTCAAGGGCGACCCGGTGATGCCGGGCTGCCTCGGCCTCGATGCGCTCTGGCAGCTCACCGGCTTCTTCCTCGGCTGGCTCGGCCTGCCGGGCCGTGGCCGCGCGCTCGGTGTCGGCGAGGTCAAGTTCGCCGACCAGGTTCTGCCGAGCGTCAAGCAGGTGGTCTACGGCGTCGAGTTCAAGCGCGTCTTCAAGTCGAAGCTGGTGCTGGGGATCGCCGATGGCTGGCTCGAGGCCGACGGCAAGCGTATCTATACGGTCGCCGACATGCGGGTCGGTCTGTTCAAGCCGGAAGCGGCCTGAGCGGAAACAGCTCGGGCGGACCAGGACGGGCCGGCTGCCGGCTCGTCGGACGAAACCGCTCTGAAACGCCGAAATCGATCACGTTTGTGATCTTGGACGAGAGTGATCCCGGATCATCGTGATCGAGGCGCCTTGCGTTCGCCGCCTGCGCGGTCCATTTGCGCAGGAGCTGACCTTTATGGGGTCCGGGGCTGGCTTCCCGGCCCGTCACCAAAGAGCCGGAGAAACAGCATGAGACGCGTTGTGGTCACCGGGATGGGCATCGTCTCGTCCATCGGCAACAATACGCAGGAAGTGCTGGCTTCGCTGCGCGAGGCCAAATCCGGCATCTCCTATGTCCCGGATTTCGAGAAGCACGGCTTCCGCAGCCGTGTCGCCGGCGTGCCGACGCTCGTCGCCGCCGATGTCGTCGACCGCCGCGCCATGCGCTTCCATGGCGGCGGCACGGCCTGGAACCATGTCGCCATGGACCAGGCGATCCTCGATTCCGGGCTCGAGGCTGCGGAGATCAGCCATGAGCGCACCGGCATCGTCATGGGCTCCGGCGGTCCCTCCACCCGTGCCCTGATCGATGCCTATGACAAGGCGTGCGAGAGCGGCTCGTCCAAGAAGGTCGGCCCCTTCGCGGTGCCCAAGGGCATGTCCTCGACCGCGTCCGCGACGCTCGCGACCTGGTTCAAGATCAAGGGCGTGAACTATTCGATCTCCTCCGCTTGCGCGACCTCGAACCATTGCATCGGCAATGCCTACGAGCTGATCCAGTGGGGCAAGCAGGACGTCGTCTTCGCCGGCGGCTGCGAGGAGCTCGACTGGACGCTGTCGGTGCTGTTCGACGCCATGGGCGCGATGTCGTCCAATTTCAACGAGACCGCCGCCCGGGCCTCGCGCGCCTATGACGTCAACCGCGACGGCTTCGTGATCGCGGGTGGTGCCGGTGTGCTCGTGCTCGAGGAACTCGAGCACGCCAAGGCACGCGGTGCCAAGATCTATGGCGAGATCGTCGGCTATGGCGCGACCTCCGACGGCTACGACATGGTCGCCCCGTCCGGCGAGGGCGCGGTGCGCTGCATGCGCATGGGGCTCCAGGGCGTCAACGCCAAGGTCGACTACATCAACCCGCATGGCACCTCGACCCCGGTCGGCGACGGCAAGGAGATCGAGGCGATCCGCGAGGTTTTCGGCGCCGGCGAGAAGAGCCCGCCGATCTCCGCGACCAAGTCGTTGACCGGCCATTCGCTCGGCGCCACCGGCGTGCAGGAGGCGATCTACTCGCTGCTGATGCTGAACAACGACTTCATCTGCGAGAGCGCTCATATCGACGAGCTCGACCCGGCCTTTGCCGACATGCCGATCGTGCGCAAGCGCATCGACAATGCCGGCCTCGGCTGCGTGCTCTCCAACTCCTTCGGCTTCGGCGGCACCAACGCCACCATCGTGATGAAGCGCCTGGAGGCCTGAGCACGCCATGCTGTTCATGGTGATCGAGCATTTCGATCAGGGGCGCGTGAAGGATGGCTACGCTCGGTTCGCCGAGCGGGGCCGGATGGCACCGGACGGGCTGCGCTACGTCGACAGCTGGGTCGCTGCCGATCTTTCACGTTGCTTCCAGGTCATGGAATGCGACGACATCACCTTGCTGCAGCAATGGGTGCTTGCCTGGGGCGATCTCGTCCGTTTCGAGATCGTGCCGCTCGCGACCTCGAAGGCGACCGCCGCAGCCCTGAGCGGGCAGACCTGACCGGCGCCGCGAGGCGCCTGATCCGCTCCGGGCTTCCGGGGCGGTGAAAATGCCGCTATGAGCGGCAATTGATCGCAGCCAGACCGGAACCCCATGCTTCCCTTGATGCACAACAAGCGCGGCCTCGTCATGGGCGTCGCCAACCAGAATTCGATCGCCTGGGGCATCGCCCGCACCTTGCACGCCCATGGTGCCGAGATGGCCTTCACCTATCAGGGCGAGGCGCTGGGCAAGCGCGTCAAGCCGCTCGCCGAGAGCATCGGCTCGAAGCTGATCATTCCCTGCGATGTCGAGGACATCGCTTCGGTCGACGCGACCTTCGCGGCGCTGGACGAGGCCTGGGGCGGCGATCCCGAGCGCAACACGCTCGATTTCCTGATCCACGCCATCGGCTTCTCCGACAAGAACGAGCTCAAGGGCCTCTATGCCGACACCAGCCGCGAGAATTTCTCGCGCACCATGGTGATCTCCTGCTTCTCCTTCACGGAGGCAGCCAAGCGCGCCGCCGAGCGTATGCCGCAGGGCGGCAGCATGATCACGCTGACCTATGGCGGCTCGACCCGCGTGATGCCGAACTACAATGTCATGGGCGTCGCCAAGGCGGCGCTCGAGGCGAGCATGCGCTATCTCGCGGCCGATTACGGCCCGCGCGGCATCCGCGTCAACGCGCTCTCGCCCGGACCTGTGCGCACGCTCGCCGGCGCCGGCATCTCCGACGCCCGTGCGATGTACTCCTGGCAGCGGACCAATTCGCCCCTGCGCAAATCGGTGTCGCTCGAGGATATCGGCGGCGCCGCGCTGTATTATCTTTCCGATCTTTCGGGCGGCGTCACCGGCGACATCCATCATGTCGATGCCGGCTACAACATCACCTCGATGCCGGTGCTCGACGGGTTGCGCGCCGCCGATTCCGGCAATGGCGAATAGGTCGGGCGGCGGAGCGCGGCCCTTCCCTCGATCGGCCTGACGGCGTTATCCTCGCTCATGGTGGAACCCGACGCGGCCGCGGCGGTTCGACCTGTGAGCGATGGAGAATGCTCATGGTCATCGTCAAATACGAGGTCGTCCAGCACGATGGCGGCTGGGCCTATAAGGCAGGCGGGGCGCTCTCCGAGACGTACCGGACGCATGATGCTGCGCTGAAGGCGGCCGAGAAGGCGGCGGCGCGGCAGAAGCGGCCTGGCACCACCGACGGCATCGTCTACCAGGACGCCGATGGCCGATGGCATGAGGAGCTCGCTGACGGACGCGACCGGCCGGGAACGCGCGTCGTCGACGAGCCCTGAGCCCTCTCAGTTCTGGGTGAAGAAGGTCAGCAGCACCTTGCCTTTCTCGCCGAGCAGGCAGAGGAACCGGCGCGGCTTGTCGGAGCGATCGGTCTTCAGATAGGCCTCGCCCATGATGATGCGCGTGATCCGCGTATCCTCGACCTTGGTTTCCGAGGTCGCGATCGTCAGCCCGTCCTCGTCGATCACGATGTCCTTGATCTCGGGCTCGCGCGCGGTGATCGCCACCATCGCCGTCGATTTGCAGGCCGCAAGTTCGGGCGATGCCGGCTTCTCGACCGGCGCGGGCGAGGCCGGCGAGGCGTTCTGCGCCAGGGCAGGGGCGGCGAGAAAAGCGAGCAGCGCGGTCGTGCAGGCGATGTGTCGGAGCATGTGAACCTCGGTTGCTGTCGAGGTTCAACGCGGATCGGCCTGCCGGGTTCAATTCTGCCGCGGCGCTCATCGTTCCAGGCCAGCGTCGCTGCGGCCGGAAGGACGGGCGGCGGCCCCGAATTCAGCCGCCCAGCGCCTGCTGGAGATCGGCGATCAGGTCGTCGGCGTGCTCGAGGCCGATCGAGAGGCGGATCAGCCCATCGCCGACCCCCATGCTGGCGCGCACTTCCGGCGTGAAGCGCTGGTGCGTCGTCGTCGCCGGGTGGACGATCAGGCTCTTGGCGTCGCCGAGATTGTTGGAGATGCGGATCAGCCTGAGCCTGTTGAGGAAGCGGAAGGCGCCTTGCTTGCCGTCGGCAACCTCGAAGGCGATCAGCGTCGAGGGGCCGCTCATCTGCCGGGCGATGATCTCGGCTTGCGGATGCTCGGGGTCGCCGATGAAGGCGACATGCGGGAGTTCCTTGCGGCTCTTCAGCCATTTGGCGACCGCTGCCGCATTCTGCGCCTGCTGGCGGATGCGCAGTGGCAGCGTCTCCAGCGCCTTCAGCATCACCCAGGCATTGAAGGGCGACAAGGCCGGGCCGGTCTGGCGCAGATAGGTCTGGATATCGCCCTCGATCAGCGCCTTCGCGCCGAGGATGAGCCCGCCCAGGCAGCGGCCCTGACCGTCGATGTGTTTGGTCGCGGAATAGACCACGAGATCGGCGCCGAGTTCGAGCGGGCGCTGGAAAAGCGGCGTGGCGAAGACATTGTCGACCACGAGGATGATGCCGGCCTCTTTGGCGATCGCGGCGACGGCGGCGATGTCGATCACCTCCAGCGTCGGATTGGCCGGGCTCTCCAGGAAGAACAGCTTGGTGTTGGGCTTGATCGCGGCACGCCAGGCGGAAGGGTCGGTGCCATCGACCAAGCTCGACTCGACGCCGTAGCGCGGCAGGTGATCCTCGATGACGTAGCGACAGGAGCCGAACAGGGCCCGCGCCGCAACGACATGGTCGCCGGCGCGCACCGGCGCCATCACGGCCGCAGTGACGGCGGCCATGCCGGTCGCGGTGGCGCGGCAGGTCTCGGCACCCTCGAAGGCGGCCATGCGCTGCTCCAGCATGGCGACGGTGGGATTGGACAGGCGTCCGTACTGGAAGCCGGGATCGGTGTTGAGGAAGCGGCCCTCGCTCTGTTCGGCGCTGTCGTAGACATGGCCCTGCGTCAGGAACAGCGCCTCTGAGGTCTCGCCGAATTGCGAGCGCAGCGTGCCGGCATGGACCAGTCGGGTTTCGGGGTGCAGAGCTGTTGTGTCTGCCGCTTCGATGCTCATGACCCGCCATCCGTTTCGTTCGTTATAACGGACGAAGCGAATATCACCGTCGATTGTGTTCGTAAAGGCGAACGTTTTTCCCTTCTAGGGACTGCCGCCGGCCGTGCTGTGTCAGGATTACGGGATGGGCGGTGCCACGCCTCAGCTTCGCGGGCTGCTGGAGGGAACGACCAGTTCGCCATCCTCCTTGATGAACGGCCCGATCTGCGGGTTCGGCAAGATCTGCAGCACCTCTTCCGAAGGCCGGCAGAGCCTGGTTCCCTTCGGCGTCTCGACGATGGGACGGTTGATCAGGATCGGGTGCGCCAGCATGAAATCGACCAGTTCGTCATCCGTCCATTTCGCATTGCCGAGATCGAGCTCGGCATAGGGCGTGCCCTTTTCACGCAGCAGCCCCCGCGCGCCGATCCCCATGGCCTCGATCAGTTCGATGAGCCGGGCGCGATCTGGCGGTGTCTTGAGATACTCGACGATGACGGGGTCTTCGCCGCTCTTTCGGATCATGGCGAGCGTGTTGCGGGAGGTGCCGCAAGCCGGGTTGTGGAAGATCGTGATGGTCATGGTCGTCCCTCGGCGGCTCGGATTTCGGTATTGTCTGTGCGCGCTGACAACAACCATGTCATCGCGGCCAATGCGCAGAGCGCGCCTGCCAATTCGGCCAGGATGAAGCCCGGCAGGTCGATGGCCCGGATTCCGGCGAATGTGTCGGTCAGCGATCGTGCGATCGCGACCGCCGGGTTGGCGAAGGAGGTCGAGGCGGTGAACCAGTAGGCCGCTGCGATGTAGAGGCCGACCAGCCAGGGGACGGCGCTCCGTTCGAAGCGCAGCCCGGCGAGGATGGTCGCTGCGAGCCCAAAGGTTGCGAGCCCTTCTGAGAGCCATTGCTCGCCGCCGGTTCTGATCCTGGAAGAGGCGTGCAGCAACGGCAGCGCGAACATCGCATGCGCGACCAGGGTTCCGGCGATGCCGCCGACCGTCTGGACGAGTATGTAGAGCCCGGCATCCCGGCGCGGCAACTCGCCTCTGAGCGCAAGGATCAGGCTGATCGCCGGGTTGAAATGTGCGCCCGAGACCGGCCCGAGCACGGTGATGAGCACGACGAGCATCGCCCCGGTCGCCAGCGTGTTGGCGAGCAGGGTCAGCGCCGGGTCGCGGGCGAGCGTGTCCGCCATGATGCCGGAGCCGACGACGGTCGCGACCAGGAAGGCTGTGCCGATGGATTCGGCCGCGAGGCGCTGGGGCAGAGCGCTGCTCATGGCGATCCGGCCGCGCAGCAATCGGCCAGCGCGGCGACCGCTGGACCGCAGATCGCGGGATGACCCTGGCAGCAATCACGCATCAGGAAAGCGACGAGGCCCGACAGCGCCGGATAAGCCACGCTGTAGATGATCGAACGCGCCTCGCGGCGCGACTGGACCAGGCCTGCCTGCTCGAGATGGCTGAGGTGGAAGGAAAGCCGCGACGAGGAGGCGCCGACCGTCTCGCCGATCGCGCCGGCGGCGAGCCCGTCCGGCCCCGCCGTCACCAGCAGTCGGATGATGCGCAGTCTGGTTTCCTGCGAGAGGGCCGAAAAGGCGGCGAGGGCTTGCGCTTCCGTCATTTTCATCTCAACATCTCAATAGAGATTGAAATGAAGGTAGCCGAAGATGCCGATCGAAGCCAGCCCCTCGTCGGTGGATTTTCAGGGCGATGCCCTGCTCGGGACGCTTCTCGATGCTCTCGAACCCTATGCGGCCCTGCCCCTGCTGTTCGACTATGCCGGGCGGACGATCCAGCCCGGCTATCACCTGACCGAGGTCAAGGCAGGGGCTTTCGTCACGCTCGACTGTGGCGGAAATCCCGACCGCTGGCAGGAGACAATCCTCCAGATCGAGGACCTGCCGGCGAGTGATGGCGACGGCTGCATGCCGGTCGGAAAATTCCGGTCGATCCTCGACCGGGTCGCGGCGCGAATCGCATTGGCGGCGGATGCCCGCCTGACTTTCGAAGTTGGCAGGCCGGACGAGCCGATGCGGATCTTCGATCTCGCTGCGCTCGCGCCGCAGCAGGGTCACGTCCTCCTGCGGCTCATGGCGCGATCGGCCATCTGCAAGCCGCGTCACCGCGTAGCGCGCCAAGCCACCAGCCCGGCATGCTGTGCGCCGGCATCATTGCAGGCGGGCTGCTGCTGATCGACTGCGCCGGAGCCGGCGCCGCCGTTCCGTGCGGGGCGGGCTCAGATCGCCGCGCCGTCGCTCACCGTATCGGCGCCGAGGTCGACGCGCACCGCCCGCACGATCTCGGCTTCCGCCGCCGCGCCGCGCCGGCGCGGATGCGGCGCCGAAATCCGGTGCTCGGCGATGATCTGGCCGGGCGCGCCGGAGAGCACCACGACCCGGTCCGCGAGATAGGCGGCCTCGTCGATGTCGTGGGTGACGAAGAGCACGGTCTTGCCGGTGCGCTGCCAGACGCGGATCAACTCGTCCTGCAGCGTCTCGCGGGTCAGCGCATCCAGCGCCGAGAAGGGCTCGTCCATCAGGAGGATCTCGGGCTCGACCGCGAGCGCACGGGCCAGCGAGACGCGCTGGCGCTGGCCGCCGGAGAGCTGGTGCGGCCAGCGCTGGGCGAGGCTGCCGAGGCCGACGAGGTCCAGCGTCTCCTGCGCCTTGGCGTGGCGCTCGCTCCGCGAGGCCCGGCCTTCGAGACCGAAGCCGACGTTGGAGACCACCTTTCGCCAGGGCAGCAGGCGCGAATCCTGGAAGACCAGGGCGACCGGCCGGCGCGAATTATCCTTCGCGTGGATCGTCACCTCGCCGCCGCTCGGCCTGGCGAGGCCGGCGATGACGCGCAGCAGCGTCGACTTGCCGACGCCGGAGGGGCCGACAATGGCGAGGAATTCGCCGCGCGCGACCTGAAGGTCGAGTTTGCGCAGCACCTCGGTCGCCTCTCCGTCGCGGGTGAAGGTCAGCGACAGGCCCTTGATGTCGATCACGCTTTCCAACGCAGCACCCATTTCTGGAAGGCGACGAAGGCAGTGTCGAGCAGCCCGTAGAGAGCAGCCATCGTCAGCATGTAGATCACCACGAGATCGGTCGCGAGCAGGCTCGAAGCCTGCATCATGCGCTGGCCGACCCCGGCGACGCCGAAGATCTCGGCCGCGACCACGGCCATCCAGGCCTGGCCGAGCGCGGTGCGCACGCCGACCAGGATGCCGGGCATCGCCGCCGGCAGCAGGATCTTGGTGAGGCGCTGCCACGCCGAATGGAAGCCGAAGGCGTCGGCGACCTCGATCAGGTCGCGGTCGACGCCGCGGATCGCGCCCTGCGCCGCGAAGAACACGATCCAGAACACGCCGATCGCGATGATGAAGACCGCCGCCTGCGGGCTGACGCCGAACCAGATGATCGCGAACGGGACCCAGGCGAGGCCGGGGATCGGCCGCAGCAGGCGCACCACCCAGGCACTCAGCTCCTCGGCGATCTTCGACATACCGGTCAGCACGCCGAGCGCGATGCCGAGCCCTGCGCCGGTGCCGAGCCCGATGAAATAATGCCCGAGCGAGCCGGCGATCGCCGACAGCCAGGCGCCCGACTGGACCTCGCGCAGGAAGGCGGCCGGCAGCGCGCTCGGCCCGGGCAGGAAGGCCGGGTTGACGATGCCGAAAAAGGGGATCGCCTCCCACAGCAGCAGGAAGGCGACGAGGCCCGTCAGGGCTAGGGCCGGGGCCCGCAATGACTGCAAGATCGTTCCTCTGGGGGGCGTTGGCACAACCCGCCGTCATTCCGGCCGCAGCGAAGCGGAGTGCCGGAATCCATCGAAGGGAGTTGCGCTCTACGATGGATTCCGGAGCTGAGCCGCTTCGCGGCTCGTCCGGAATGAGGGTGCGTCGCGTGCTTGTGTGGGCGGGCGATCGCCGTCAGCCGGCCGCCTTGAGCGCCCGCTCGTAGAACTGCGTCTCGAACAGGCCGTCGAAGGGCAGCTCCTTCTCCAGCGAGCCGAGCTTGACCTGATAGGCCTGCATGGCCCGCGCCGGTGCGATGATCTTGCGCGGATCGATCTCGAACTTGCTGGCTGGGGAGACCAGCGCCTTCTGGATCAAAGCGGGGTCGACGATACCCTTGCCGAGCGCGGCGCCGACATGGGGGGCGGCCTTGTCCGGCGACTTGGCCAGCAGGTCGGCGGCGCGGACGAGGCCGTTGACCAGCTTCTGGACAGCGTCGGGGTTCTTGGTGACGAAATTGCCGGAGGCGGCGACGACCGTGCCCGGCTGGCCCGGGAAGAGTTCCTCGCCGCCGGCGATCAGCTTGATGCCGGGATTACGGGTCTGGACGATGGTCAGGGCCGGCTCGCGCACGATCGCGCCCTCGACGGCGCCGGCGAGCACCGCCTGCTGAGTCGCGTCGATGCCCATCGGCACGATCTCGACATCGGCCTTGTCGGCCTTGGCGACCTCCCAGAGCCAGTATTGCAGCACGGTGTTCGGCACCGAGCCGGCCGGCTGCGTGGCGAGCCGCGCGACCTTGCCGGTCGCGGCCTTGTGCGCCTTGAAGGCGGCCGCTGCGGCCGTGCCCGCCGTGAAGAATTTCGCCAGCGCGGGGGCCGCGACGAAGACGTTCTCACCGGTCGCGGTCGAGGCGACGACACGGATGTCGACGCCGCGCGAGCGGGCGACGGCAAGCGGCGCGACGCCGGCGACGTAAAGGTCGATCGTGCCCGAGGCGAGCGCCTGGATCATGTTCGGACCGGATTCGAACACGGTGAAGGCGGGCTCGATCCCGGCCTGTTTCAGCCAGCCCTCGCCATTGGCGACGAAGATCGGCGCAGTGCCGATGATCGGGATGTAGCCGATGCGGGCGGCAATCGGCGCCTGCGCGCGGACGCCGGCGAAAGGCGTGGCGGCGAGCAGCGAAGAGCCGGCGAGCAGGAACTGGCGGCGGTCCATGGCTTAATCCCTCGATCAGCGTGTGTATCTCAGCCTATTGACGTCTGATAAAAGGATTTTCTATCTAATGACAATAACTCGCCGGTAAAAAGAAATTCCTTCTAACGATGCCGGTTCAGAGAAATAATTCGTCTCGAAATCCAAGGATCTATGGAATGGACGCGATCGACCGGAAGATTCTCACCGTCCTGCAGGCGGACGCCAACATCTCGATCGCGGAGCTCGCCGACCGTGTCGGCCTTTCGCAGACACCGTGCTGGAAGCGCATTCAGCGCCTGGAGCAGTCCGGCGTTATCACCAAGCGTGTCGCGCTGGTGGCTCCGGAGCGGATCGGGCTCGGGCTCACCGTCTTCGTCCAGATCGAGACGGCCGACCATTCCGGCCCCTGGCTGGAGAAGTTCGCCCAGAGCGTCGCGGCGATGCCGGAGGTGATGGAATTCTACCGCATGGCCGGCGATGTCGATTACATGCTGCGCGTCGTCGTCGCCGACATGGCCGCCTATGACGGCTTCTACAAGAAGCTGATTGAGACGATCCCGCTGAAGAACGTCACCTCGCGCTTCGCCATGGAGCGGATCAAGGCGACCACCGCCTATAAGGTGCCGGACCTGCCGAAGGCGTCGTGATCGACGCTTCGGCCTGACACTTACCCTCATCCTGAGGAGCGCTCCGCAGGAGCGCGTCTCGAAGGATGCGCCAGAGAGGCTCCGGAACCAGCTGGAGCATCCTTCGAGACGCAAGCTCCGCTTGCTCCTCAGGATGAGGGCTGGGGAGAGGAGGCTTGCCGGGAATGCCGGCATTGCAGGCCGGTCCCGCCTGCGGTGGGCCTTGCCGAAGCCGGCTTGCTCCCGCATGAACGCTCTGGATTTCTCGAACGAGGCGCGCCATGTCCAGCTATGTCATCGACCCGCCGAAGGTTGCCGCTGCCCCAGTCGCAGGCGGCGGGCTCTTCCCGGTGCGCCGCATCTTCTGCGTCGGGCGCAACTACGCCGAGCACACCCGCGAGATGGGCGGTGATCCCGATCGCGAGGAACCCTTCTTCTTCACCAAGCCGGCCGATGCGCTCCTGACCGCTGGCGCCGACATGCCCTATCCGACCAGGACCGCCGATCTGCACCACGAGATGGAGCTCGTCGTCGCGATCGGGAAGGGTGGCAAGGACATCGCCGAGGCCGATGCGCTCGGCCATGTCTATGGCTATGCCGCCGGCCTCGATATGACGCGTCGCGACCTGCAGGCCGCCGCCAAGAAGGCCGGCCGGCCCTGGGACATGGCCAAGGGCTTCGACCTCTCGGCGCCGATCGGCGAGATCGTGCCGGCGGCCAGGGCCGGCCATCCCGATGCCGGACTGATCGAGCTCAAGGTCAACGGCAAGGTCCGCCAGAGTTCCGATCTCGCCAAGCAGATCTGGAACGTGCCCGAGACCATCGCCTATCTCTCCGGCCTGGTCGAGCTCGCACCCGGCGACCTGATCCTGACCGGAACGCCGGAAGGCGTCGCCGCGGTGGTGAAGGGCGATCTGCTGGAAGGCTCGATCGCCGGCGTCGGCAGCGTCCGCACCCGCATCGTCTGAAGTTTCGGCCTCGGCCGGCCGCCCTTGCGGCCGCTCCGCGATTATCGTGAACAGGTAGGATCGAACATGCGTCTGACTCCCGAAGCCGGCGGCGTCTTCCCGATCGCCCCGACCCCGTTCATGCCCGACGGCGCTGTCGACTGGAACTCGGCCGACAAGCTCTTCGAGTTCTATGCCGATATCGGCTCGGACGGCGTCACCGTGCTCGGCATCATGGGCGAGGCGCCCAAGCTCGAGCCGGAGGAATCGGTCGGCCTCGTCAAGCGCGCGGTCGCGAAGATGGGCGGCAAGCCGATCATCGTCGGCGTTTCGGCTCCGGGCTTCGCCGCGATGCGCTCGCTCGCCCGCCAGGTCATGGATCTCGGCGCCGGTGGCGTGATGATCGCGCCGCCGCCGAGCCTGCGCACCGATGACCAGATCACCGGCTATTACGCCCAGGCCGTCGAGGCGATCGGCACCGACATCCCCTTCGTCATCCAGGACTATCCGCTGACGCTCTCGGTGGTGATGACGCCCGCCGTCATCCGCAAGATCATCCAGGACAACCCCTCCTGCGTGATGCTGAAGCACGAGGATTGGCCGGGGCTGGAGAAGATTTCGGCCCTGCGCAAGTTCGAGGCCGAGGGCAGCCTGCGCCATGTCTCGATCGTCACCGGCAATGGCGGCATCTTCCTCGATTTCGAGATGGAGCGCGGTGTCGACGGTGCCAATACCGGCTATGCCTTCCCGGAGCTGCTGATCGACGTCGTCAGGCTGAGCAAGGCCGGCAAGCGCGACGAGGCGCATGACATCTTCGACGCGCATCTGCCGCTGATGCGCTACGAGCAGCAGCAGGGCGTCGGCCTTGCGGTGCGCAAATACACCATGATGAAGCGCGGCATCCTCGCCCATGACGCGCAGCGCAAGCCGGGTTCCGCCCTGTCCGCAGCGGCCAAGGCCGAGGTCGATTACCTGCTCGCCCGCCTCGCCAGGCACGATCCGCGCGCCGAGCTCTGAGTCCGCCCGGCAAGGCTTTCCGCAACGCAACATGGCGGCGCTCCGGTCAAAACCGGAGCGCCGTTTTTGCTTGGCGCCCCGCTGCGGCCGGGCGCGGATGTCTCAGTACTTGATCACGCCGAAGCGCCGGAAGGCGTCGTGGATGCGGTCGGCGTAGGTGTTGAAGCTCGGATAATCGCCGAGATGGGCCGGGCGCGGCCGCGGCAGCTCGATCTTGATCTCGTCGACGATCCGCCCCGGCGTCGGCGACATCACCAGCACCCGGTCAGAGAGGCCGATCGCCTCGTCGATCGAATGGGTGATGAAGACCACGGTCTTGGCTTGCTCCAGCCAGAGCATTTCGAGATCGTGCCGGATCTGGGTGCGGGTGATTGCGTCGAGCGCGCCGAAGGGCTCGTCCATCATCAGCACGGACGGGTCGTGGATCAGCGCCCGGGCGATCGAGACGCGCTGGCGCATCCCGCCCGAGAGCTGCTTCGGATAGCGATCGACGGCATGCGAGATGCCGAGCTTCTTGAAGAGTTCGAGCGCCCGCTCCTTCGCCGGTGCGAGCGGCAGGCCACGGATCTCGGCCTGGAGCATGACGTTCTGCAGCGCCGTCCTGAATTCCAGCAGGAGATGATCCTGGAAGACGATGCCGATATCGGTCAGCGGCTCGCGCAGGGGCTTGCCGTTGACCAGGAGTTCGCCGCTGCTGGTCGGGATCAGCCCGGCCGCCATCAGCATGAAGGTGCTCTTGCCGCAGCCGGACGGGCCGATCAGGCTGACGAACTCGCCGCTCCTGATGTCGAGTGTCAGCCCGTCGACGGCGGTGAAGCCGCCGAAGCTCTTGACGATGCCGCGCCCCTCGATCGAGGCGGCGGCGGAAGCGGCTGTGGCGGTCATTCTTCGTTCCCAGTCGAGAGCCGATCCGTCATTTCGGGCAAGCCGCGAAGCGGCGTAGACCCGGAATCCATCGAAGGGCGTCCTGCTCTACGATGGATTCCGGCGCTCCGCTTCGCTGCGGCCGGAATGACGGCGCGTTTCCGTTGATGCTCCGTGCGGCTTAAGAGCAGGCCGGCGGCGAGGCCGGCAGCAGCTCGGTGGTGTAGTAGTCGGTGATCGGCTTGTCCTTGGGCAGGCCGAGATACTGGGTCAGCAGCTCGAAGCTGGTGTTCCAGTTCTTCTCCGGCACCTTGCCGAGCGCGGTCGCGCCGGGAGCGCAGAGCAGCTTGTTGACCACCTCGAACTGGGCCAGCACCTGCGCCTTCTTCACCGCGGGGAACTGCGCGACGACGGCGTCGGCGGCGGCATCCGGGTTCTTGCGGGCGGCGTCCCAGCCCTGCAGGCTCGCCTCGATGAACTTTTTGTAGAGGTCCGCATCGGCCTTGATCTTGTCGTCGCGCGCGATGATCGAGAGGCCGACCGTCGGCACGCCGACATCGCGGTAGAACATGTCGCGCACCTTGAAGCCGCGCTCGCGGATCTGGATCGAGTGGAAATCGGCGCCACCCAGGATCGCGTCGACCTTCTTCTCGAGCAGCGCGCCGACGAAGGCGCCGGGATCGATGTTGATGACGTCGACCTTGCTCTTGTCGATCTGGTTCGAGGCGAGGATGGCGTCGAGCAGGATCGTCTGCGCCGTGCCGGGCTGGACCGCGAGCTTCTTGCCGACCAGGTCCTTGGGCGAGGCGATGCCGCTGTCTTCGAGCGAGATGATGGCGAAGCCATTGGTCTGCAGCACGGGGGCGATGATCTTCACCGGCGCGCCCTTGGTGCGCAGCTGCATCGCGGCCGGCGCATCGGCGAAGCCGACATCGCTCTGCCCGGTCGCGACCATCTGCGCCGTCGTGCCCGAGCCCTTGCCTTCCTCGATCGTCAGATTGATCCCGGCCTTCTCATAGAGGCCCATCTGCTTGGCCATCATGAAGCCGGCATTGGGCGCGGCGGCGAGGAAGTTCAGCGTGATCTTCATCGGCTTGCCGCCGGCCTGGGCGAGCGCGCCCGTGGTGCCGAGCGCCAGCACGGCGGCTGCGGTGAGTAAGGTCCTTCTGAGCATGATCCTGTCCTCCCTTATGGTTCCGGTTTGCCCGGTTTGATGGTCGTGTTCCCTTAGCCTTCAGCCTTTACGCTGCCACGGCATCAGCAGCACTTCGAGCCCGTCGACGAGATAGCTGAACAGGATGCCGACGAAGCTCAGCGCCACCAGGCAGGCGAAGATCAGCGGCATGTCGAGGAAACTGGTCCCGCGCAGCAGGAGATAGCCGAGCCCGGCATTGGCGCCGACGAACTCGCCGACGATGGCGCCGGTCGCCGCGAACACCGCGGAGACCTTGAGGCCGGAGAAGATGTAGGTCAGCGCTGCCGGCACCCGGACATAGCGGAAGGTCTGCCAGGCCGAGGCGCCCATCGAGCGGGTCAGGTAGAGCACGCGCTCGTCCAGCGCCCGGAAGCCCGTCATGCTGGCGACCAGCGTCGGGAAGAAGCAGAGCAGGAAGGTGAGCAGCACCTTCGGGAACAGGCCGAAGCCGAACCAGACCACGAAGA
The DNA here is from genome assembly GCF_017308075.1 of Allobosea sp. Taxonomy (GTDB): domain Bacteria; phylum Pseudomonadota; class Alphaproteobacteria; order Rhizobiales; family Beijerinckiaceae; genus Allobosea. Next base: position 126,078 of record NZ_JAFKFX010000029.1, on the reverse strand, counting down.
GCGGCGCGATCGCGATCTTCGGCACCAGCTGGAAGAAGACGATCACCGGGTAGATCGCCTTCTCGAGCAGCTTCACCGAGACGATGACGTAGCCGAGCGGGATCGAGATCGCCGCCGCCATCAGGAAGCCGAGCACGATCTCGTTCGCCGTGACCAGCGTGTGCTGGAAGATCAGGGCGCGGTCGGTCCAGAGACGCTCGAAGAAGGCGCTCGGGACGGGGAGGATGTATTCCGGGATGCCGGCGGCCGGCACGAACCATTGCCAGGCGAGCAGCAGAACGGCGAAGCTCGCCAGCGGCCAGGCGATGGCGGAGGCCAGTGCGCCGGCTTTCGCGCCGCCGGTGGTGGCCGGTGCCGGAGCGGAAGTGGTGGTGGTGCTGTCCTGGCTCATGCGGCTGTTCCCGTTGCCGGTGCCGTAGCGCCCAGGCGTGGTGCCTGTGCTCCGGCCGGCGCGATCTGTCGGCGCCGCAGCGGCCAGATTTCGGCCATGGTCTGGGCGGCGCGCTGCAGGGCGGCGGCGATTTCTTCGCGCCTGGCTTCGTGCATGCGCTGCAGCGGGCCGGCGACGCTCAATGTCCCGGCGATGGCGGCATCCGGCTCGGGGCCGGCGCGGAAGGTCACGGCCATGGCGACGGTGCCGATCTCGCCTTCCTCGACGGCGAGCGCGAAGCCGCGCCTGCGGGTCTCGTCGAGATGGGCGCGTAAGGCATCGACGTCGCCCAGCGCGTTGGGGCCGGTGCGTCCTTCCGCCTTGAAGCCGCGGGCGCAGACGATGCGCAGCGCCTCCGCCTCCGGCAGGCTGGTGAGCCAGGCTTTTCCGGTCGCGGTGGCGTGCAGCACGATGTCGGTGCCCATTGGCGGTTCATAGCGCAGGCCGGCCGTCGCGCCCTGCGCGCGGGCGATCCAGACGAGATCCTCGCCTTCGACGACGGCGAGGCGACAATATTCGCGGGTGGTGCGGGCGAGCTCGTCGAGCACCAGTTGGCCGGCGTCGGGCAGGCCGCGCCGGTCGAGATTGCGAAAGGCGAGCTGGGCGAGTTTCAGCGTCAGCCCATAGGCGCCGGAGCTGGCATCCTGTGCCACCAGGCCGCGCTCGGCGAGCGTCGCCAGCAGGCGATGCGTCGCGCTGACCGGCAGGCCGAGCCGTTCGGCGAGCATGCTGAGATCGGCGCCCTCGGCCTCGTCGGCCAGGGCTTCCAGCATCTTCAATGCGCGCTCGACCGCAGCGATCGTCACCTGTTCCGTCCCGTTCGATGTTATAATTGGAAATGATTTCCAATTTGGATTTGATTTTCGTATACGGACGGAAGCGGGCCGAGTCAACGCGCCCGGCAGAGAGCCTGACGGAGGAAAGATGAGTCTGGCGGGTGAGGGGGCGGTCGCGATCTGGCACGACATCGCGCCGGAGGGCAGGGCGGATTTCTACGCCTGGCACGGGCAGGAACACATGCCGGAGCGGGTCGGGATTCCCGGCTTCCTGCGCGGCCGGCGCTATGTCGCGATCGAGGCCGATCTCGAATTCTTCAACCTCTACGAGGCCCAGACCGTCGAGGTCCTGAAGGGCCAGGACTACACGGCCCGCGTCAATGCGCCCACGCCTTGGACCCTGTCGGCGGTGAAGCATTTCCGTTCGGTCGCCCGCTCGATCTGCCGTGTCGCCCACGCGGCCGGGCCGGCTCAGGGCGGCCTGATCGCGACGCTGCGCTATGACGTGCCGGATGAGGCTGCCGAAAGCCATAAGGCCGCGCTGCTGCGCGGTCTCATTCCCGATCTGTTGGCCCGGCCGGGCGTCGCGGGTCTGCACCTGCTGACGGCCGATGCCCAGGCCAGCGGCGTCGCCACCGCCGAGCAGAAGGCGCGCGGCGTCGCCAATGCCGTGCCGCGCTGGGTGCTGCTGCTGGAAGGCTGGGGCGACGAGGCCGATTTCATCGCGCTGGCCAAGGCCGAGCTCGCCTCCGACCGGCTGGCGGCGCTCGGCGGCGAGGCGCCTTTCACGCTCGGCCTCTACCGCCACCAGATCACCCGCACCAAGACGCAGTGGAGTGCCGGCTGATGAGCGTGCGCTACGATCTTTCCGGCCGCTGCGCCATCGTTACCGGCGGCGCCGGTGGGCTGGGGCGAGGCATCGCCCGGGCGCTTCTCGCCGCCGGGGCGAGCGTCGAGCTCTGGGATCAGGATGCCAATGCGCTGACCGAGGCTGTCGTCGATCTCGGCCGCCGTGTGAGCCGGCGCCAGCTCGACATAAGGGTGGCCGGGGCGGTCGAGGAGGCGGCGCAGGCGGCCTTCGCCAGCCATGGCCGGATCGACATTCTCGTCAACAATGCCGGCGTGCTCGGCGAGGTGAAGCCGATCTGGGAGACGACGCCCGAGAATTTCCAGCGCGTGCTCCAGGTCAACCTGTTCGGCACCTATCTGGTGACCCGCTCGGTGGTCGGGCTGATGCGCCGCCAGGCGCCGCGCTCGCCCGATGCCGGCGGTCATCCCCTGCGCGGCCATGTCGTCAACATCGCCTCGATTCAGGGCAAGGAAGGCATGCCGATGGCCAGCGCCTATTCGGCCTCGAAGGCCGGGATGATCGCGCTGACCAAGAGCGTCGCCCGCGACACCGCGACGGACGGTATCATGGTCACGGCGGTGACGCCCTCGGCGGCCGAGACGGCGATGGCGAAGGAAATCTCCGCCGAGCGCCGGGCCGAGATCATGGCGCGCATTCCGATGGGCCGTTTCGTCGAGGTCGACGAGGTCGCCCGTATGGTGCTCTGGCTCTCCTCGGACGATTGCTCCTTCTCGACCGGCGGCATCTTCGATCTCTCGGGCGGGCGGGCGAGCTACTGAGCGCCCCGATCTGAGGCTCTCATGGCCTGGCGCATCGGCGCGGGGCCATGCGCCAGGCTGCTGCACGGCCGCGCTTTGCCGGCTACCGCAAGCCGGCGGCTTCGTGCCAGCATGCCCGGGTCCGGCCCGATCCTGCGGCCGTCAAGCCATCCAGGAACCTGCCATGCTTTCGGTTCGCGATATTGCCCGCCGCGTCGCCAATGGCGAGGTTTCGGCCCAGGCCGCCCTTGCCGAGAGCGAGCGCCGCATCGAGGCGCGTGATGGCGAATTGCGCGCCTTCGCCAGCCGCCCCCAGGTCTTGGTGCCGGGCGAAGGTCCGCTCGCCGGCATCGCCTGCGGCGTCAAGGACATCATCGACACCGCCGATCTGCCGACCGGAATGGGCTCGCCGATCTATGAAGGCTGGCAGCCGCGCGCCGACGCCGCGATCGTCATGGCGCTGAAGGCGGCCGGCGCGACCGTCGCGGGCAAGACCCAGACGACCGCCTTCGCCTTTCTCGATCCCGCTCCGACCCGCAATCCACATGATCCGACGGCGAGCCCCGGCGGCTCTTCGGCCGGCTCGGCCGCGGCGGTCGCTGCCGGGCTGATCCCCCTGGCGATCGGCACCCAGACCGGCGGCTCGGTGATCCGCCCGGCCGCGTATTGCGGTGCCGCGGCGATCAAGCCCTCCTACGCCCTGCTGCCGACAGTCGGCGTTAAGCCCTATTCCTGGTCGCTCGACACACTCGGGCTGATGGCGGCCAGCGCCGACGATCTCGGCTTCGCCCTGGCGGCGCTAACCGGGCGGCCGGAGCTCGACGCCGCCGAGGCTTCCTTGCAGGGCCTCCGGCTCGGCCTCAACCGCCAGGAATTCGCCGAGGCGCCGGAGCCGGCCTGCGAGCGGGCCCTGCAGCGCATCGCGGAGCTGGCGCGACAGGCCGGCGCGAGCGTCGTCGATCTGGCTGCACCGGCCGCGCTCGGCGATGCGTTCCGGGCGCATGGGCCCTTGCAGGACTGGGAGGCGACCCAGGCTCTGGGCTGGGAATATGCCAATCATCGCGAGGCCTTGCCGCCCAAGCTGCGTGCCTATCTCGACGAGGCGCGCCGGACCACGCCGGCCCAGTACGACGAAGCGAGACGCGTCGCGCGGCGCGGGCGCCATCTCACCGAGGCGTGGCTCGGCGAAGTCGATGCTATGCTGACCTATGCCGCGCCGGGCGAGGCGCCGGCGACGCTGGCCTCGACCGGCGATTCCCGCTTCAACCGGCTCTGGACCCTGATGGGAACGCCATGCGTGACCGTGCCGCTGCTGCGCGGCCCGCGCGGCTTGCCGGTCTCCTTCCAGCTCATTGGTCGCTTCGGCGAGGATGCGCGGGTGATCGCCGTGGCCAAGGCACTCGAGCGGCTGATCGTGGCGTCTGCCTGACGGAAGGTTGGCGGGAAGGTCAGCCCGTTCCGTCTGGAACAATATTGCATCGCAATAATTTTGGCGAAATGGTGGTGTCGGCTGCGTTAGTAGAACTTGCGAATACTAATGCCCGCTGCGGGAATGGTCTTTATCTTGACTATATACAAAGCAAGATATTGCTTTAACGCTTGATTAAGGTCATTGCTCTCGGGCGGTTCGGCTTCTCGCGCCGTTTCCGCTTGCGGCGCTCCGCGATTCTGCTAGTTTCCATGTCAGGTCAGTGACAAAGGAGGGTTCTATGAGCCTCGCGCTAAGTCTCGACCGGTTGGCCATGGGAGCGGCGTTTTTGCTCGTTCTGGCGATCGTGGTCGGAGCGTTCTGACAGAAGTCAGTCTGAAGTCTGAAGACCATTGAGACGGTTAGGAAGCGTCGCCGGAAGGATCCGGCGGCGCTTTTCCTTTTTCGGCCCGCTCGCCAGCGGGAAACGCGTGCTCAGCTCTCGGGGCAGGGATTCTCGCTCACTTCCCAGGACATCATGTTGATGACCCGGCCGCACAGGGCGAGGCGACGCCCCTTGGTGGTGCGGATGCAGGCGGTCGCGCCTTCGGCGATCTTCTTGCCGTCGCTCCAGCAGAAGCAATAGGGCTCGGGCGCCTGCGCCAGCCTCGGCCGGTCGAGCGCCTCGGCGTGCTCCTGCGCCCGCGCCGGCGGGGACTGCGCCTGGAGCGCCAAAAGCAGCAGCGATGTCGCGAGAGGCGCGGCGAGGCGTGACGCCGTCGCGCCGGTGCGGTGCAGCCTCCGAAGGACCCGGATCATGGCCTGCTCCTTTCGTTCGCTGCCGGAGCGTAACGAAGTCGAAAGCATAGCACGGCGCACAGGCCATCCAAACCGGCCATGTCCCGCGAAAGCCGGCTTTTTCGGAGAGCCTGTCTCCTTGCGAAAGTCGTACGACCTCTCCATATTTGCGCGAAGAGGGCCAATCCGGCCCCGGGAGGGACCATGTCTTTGATTTCGCTTGCCCGGCGTGGCCGGGCCGTCGCTCTTGTAGCTGGCGCGCTGATGCTCGTTCCGGTTCTGGCCGAGGCCCGCCCCGGTGGCGGCAAAGGCTTTGGCAGCCGCGGCTCGCGCACCACGCAGCAGGTAGCGCCGACCCAGACGGCGCCGACCGGCGCTGCGCCGATGCAGCGTACCGCGACCCCTGCGCCCAGCGCTGCGGCGGCCGCCCCCGGCGCTGCCGCCGCCGCCCAGGCGGCGCGTCCGTCCTTCGCCCGCAACATGATGATGGGCATCGGTGCCGGCCTGCTCGGCGCCGGCCTGTTCGGCCTGCTCTCGGGCGCCGGCTTCGGCGGTCTTGCCGGCATGCTCGGCATGCTGTTCCAGGTGGCGCTGATCGGCGGCCTGATCTGGCTCGCGCTGCGCTTCTTCCGTCGTCGCGCGCAGCCCCAGCAGCAGTTCGCTGCGGCCGGCGCGCCGCTCGATCGCGCGCCCTATCAGCCCCAGCAGGAGCAGCCGCAGGCGGCCCAGCGCATGGGCGGCATGATGGGTGGCATGGGTGCGGCGACCGCTGCGGCCAAGCCCGTCGAGTTCGAGCTCGCGCCAGCCGACTACGGCAGCTTCGAGCGTCTGCTCAACGACGTCCAGATCGCCTATTCGAACGAGGATCTGGCCACGCTGCGCCAGCTCGCTACGCCTGAAATGGCCGGCTATTTCGCAGAGGACATCGCCGAGAACGCCAGCAAGGGCCTCGTCGACCGTGTCGCCGACGTCAAGCTGCTGCAGGGCGACCTCGCGGAGTCCTGGCGCGAGGCCGGCGTCGAATACGCCACCGTCGCCATGCGCTTCAGCTCGCTCAATGCGCTGGTCGAGCGCGAGGGTGGCCGCGTCGTCGAGGGCCACGCCACGATCCCGCGCGAGGTCACCGAGCTCTGGACCTTCCTGCGTCCGCGCGGCGGCCAGTGGCAGGTCTCGGCGATCCAGCCGGCCGAGTAAGGCCAGCTTCACCTCCAATCGGAACGGCCGGGTTCGCCCGGCCGTTTTTCGTTTCGGCCGGCGCCGAAGCGGCTTATAGGCATTCGCGGCGCCCGTTCGGGTGCAGGCTTGGCTTTTCTGGAGCGTTTCATCATGAGCGATATGCGCCTCGTCGTCGTCGGCGCCGCCGGCCGGATGGGCCGCACGCTGATCAAGGCGGTCGCGGAGACGCAGGGCTGCGTGCTCAGCGCCGCGATCGAGCGTCCGGGCTCGCCTGCGATCGGTCAGGATGCAGCGGTTCTGGCCGGGCTGCCTGCCAGTGGCGTCCTCGTCACCGACGATGCCCTGCCGGCCTTCGTCGAGGCCGAGGGAGTGCTCGATTTCACCTCGCCAGAGGCCAGCGTCGCCTTTGCCGGCCTCGCCGCCCAGGCCCGCATCACCCATGTCGTCGGCACCACCGGGCTGGAGCCCGGCCATCTCGCCCGGCTCGAGGCGGCTGCCCGGCACGCCGCGATCATCCGCTCGGGGAATATGAGCCTCGGCGTCAATCTCCTGGCGGCGCTGGTGCGCAAGGTGGCGGCGACGCTCGGCACCGACTGGGACATCGAGATCGCCGAGATGCATCACCGGATGAAGGTCGATGCGCCCTCGGGCACGGCCGTGCTGCTCGGCGAGGCCGCTGCGGAAGGGCGCGGCGTCGATCTCGCCCAGGCCCGCGTCGCCGTGCGCGACGGCCAGGTCGGGGCGCGTCCGGCCGGCGCGATCGGCTTTGCCGCCCTGCGCGGCGGCACCGTGGTCGGCGATCACAAGGTGATCTTCGCCGGCGCCGGCGAGCGCCTCGAGCTCGCCCATGTCGCCGAGGATCGCAGCCTGTTCGCGCAGGGCGCGGTCAGGGCGGCGCTCTGGGGCCGCGGCCGCAAGCCCGGTCTCTATTCGATGGCCGACGTGCTCGGCCTCGACAAGTTCTGAGCCGGACGGTGCCGCTCGCGGTCGCCCCCGGCGTCACGCATTGGCCGGGTTATTTCGACGCAGGTGAGCAGGCGGCGCTGGTCGCCGAATTGCGCGAGGTCGCGCGGCAGGCGCCGTTCTTCACCCCGCGCATGCCGAAGACGGGCAAGCCCTTTTCGGTCAGGATGACGAATTGCGGCGTGCTCGGCTGGGTCTCGGACGAGGGCGGTTATCGCTACCAGCCCAACCATCCCGAAACCGGCGAGCCCTGGCCGGCCATGCCTTCGCGACTGCTGCAGGCCTGGGAGGAGCTCGCGGGCTACCCGCTTCCGCCACAGGCCTGTCTGATCAATTTCTACGAGCCGACGGCGAAGATGGGCCTGCACCAGGACCGCGACGAGGAGGATTTCGCTGCTCCGGTCCTGTCCCTGTCGCTTGGCGACACCGCGCTGTTCCGAATCGGCGGCACGGTGCGCGGTGGAAAGACCGTCTCGCTGAAGCTGGCCTCGGGCGATGCGCTCGCCTTCGGCGGCGCGGCGCGGCTGGCCTATCACGGCATCGACCGCATCCTGGCCGGTTCGTCGAGCCTGTTGCCGCAGGCCGGGCGGATCAATCTGACCCTGCGCCGGGTGACAAAGCCGCGGGTCTGATTCTCGACGGTTTGGCCAGTGGATCGATGCCGGCGAGGGCGGCGCTGTCGCTCGCCCTCGCGCCGTCGTTCAGTTGCCGGAGGCGGGCTTGTCCCCGGCTTCCGCCGCAGGGGTCTCGTTCACGGCAGGCTTCGCGCCGCCAGCAGAGACGCCGACCAGGGCCGGACGCAGCACGCGCTCGCCTATCTTGTAGCCGGTCTGCACCACCTTCGAGACCAGGCCCTTTGCGATGCTTTCGTCAGGCGCCTCGAACATCGCCTGGTGCAGGTTCGGGTCGAATTTTTCGCCCTGCGGCTCGATGCGGCGCACGCCATGGCGCTCCAGCGTCTTGAGCAGTTCGCGCTCGGTCAGTTCGACGCCTTCGACGACGGCCTTCAAGGCGGTGTCGGCGGCGGCCTCGGCCGTCGTCGGCACGCTCTCGATGGCGCGGCGGAGGTTGTCGGCCGAGCCCAGCATGTCGCGGGCGAAGCTGGTCACGGCATAGGCCTTGGCATCGGCGATCTCGCGCTCGGTGCGACGGCGCAGATTCTCCATCTCGGCGAGCGTGCGCAGCAGCTTGTCCTTGAGGTCGTCACGCTCGGCCAAGGCGGCGGCGAGCGCGTCGGGCGCCTGGCCCTCGGTCTCGACCTGGGCTTCCGTCTCGGGCTTGGGATCGTCCATCGCAGGGTTCTGCGTCATCGCGTCATCAAACTCCGGTCATGCAGACTCTCAGGAGCGGGGTTTCACCCGCCTCTGTTCGAGGCCGATATCGGATTTCGGTCGACCGAAATCAAGTTCGGGCCATCGCTTTGCTCTTCGTGGCCTTGTCATGGTCGAAGCTGAAGACGGCGAGCAGCGCCTGGCGGATGATCAGCTGGCGGGCGGTGGTGGTGATCTTCGCACCCGTCAGATCGGTGACGTAGAAGACGTCGACGGCCTTCTCGCCGAAGGTGGCGATATGGGCCGAGGCGATGTTGAGGTTGAGCTTCGAGATCGCGGTGGTCAGGTCGTAGAGCAGGCCCGGGCGGTCGAGGCCCGAGACTTCGATCACCGTGTGGCGGGTCGAGAGCACGTTGTCGATGACGACTTCGGGCGCGACCTGGAAGGTCTGGCCGCGCGGCGGCGGGGCGCGGCGCTGCGCCACCAGATCGGCGATCTTGATCTCGCCCTTGAGCGCGCGCTCGATCGCTGCCGCGATGCGCTCGGCCCGGCGCAATTCGTCGTCGTCGCGCTCGAAGGCGCGTGAGACGAAAATCGTGTCGAGCACGAGGCCGTCGCTGGTGGTGAAGATCTGGGCGTCGACGATGTTGCCGCCCGCCGCGGCGCAGGCGCCGGTGACGATGGCGAGCAGGCGCGGATGGTCAGGCGCCAGGATGGTGAGTTCGGTGACGCCACGGAAGCGATCGGTCTCGACCCGCGTCGCCGTGGTGCGGCCGGCCGCCTCGGCCGCGTGCAGGAAGCGGGCATGCTGCTCCTGCCGGTCGAGCTCGACCTTGAGCCAATAGGCCGGGTAGTGCCGGGCGAGATAGGCCTCGCGCGCCGCCGGCTCCCAGTCGGAGAGCCTTGCGGCGAGTGCGTCCTGCTTCAGCTCGACCCTGGCCTTGCGCTCGATCGCCGAATGGCCGCCGGCGAGCACCATCTCGGTCTCGTAATAGAGCGTGCGCAGGAGCTGGCCCTTCCAGCCGTTCCAGACACCGGGGCCGACGGCTTTGATGTCGGCGACGGTGAGCACGAGCAGCAGCTTCAGCCGCTCCAGCGATTGCACGGTCGCTGCGAAGCTCTCGATCGTCTTGGGGTCGCCGAGATCGCGGCTCTGGGCGACGGTCGACATCACCAGATGGTTCTCGATCAGCCAGACCACGGTCTCGGTCTGCGCTTCCGTCAGGCCGAAGCGCCGGCAGAGCTTGCGGGCGATGCGTGCACCGGCGATCGAATGATCTTCCGGTCGCCCCTTGGCGATGTCGTGCAGGAACAGCGCGACATAGAGCGCGCGCCGGTTGGCGATGCTCGGGAAGATCGCATTGGCGAGCGGATGCTCGGCCTCGAGCGCTCCGGCGTCGATCTCGGCGAGGATGCCGATCGAGCGGATCAGGTGCTCGTCGACCGTGTAGTGATGATACATGTTGAACTGCATCATCGCGACGATGCGGCCGAAATCCGGGATGAAGCGGCCGAGCAGCCCGGATTCGTTCATCCGCCGCAGCACCGCCTCGGGCGAGCGCCGCGCGGTCAGGATCTCGACGAAGATGCGGTTGGCCTCGCGGTCATGGCGCAATTGCGCCGTGACCAGCCGGAGCGACTGCGTCACCAGCCGGCTGGTCGCCGGGTGGATGGCGAGGTCGTCGCGGCTGGCGATCTCGTAGAGTCGCAGCAGGTTGACCGGGTCGCGCTTGAAGGCGTCGTCGTCGACGACGCCGAGGCGCTGGCCCTTCAGGGTGAAATCCGGGTGGCCGAGCGCGCGCACGCGCTTGCGCTTGGTCAGCGAGCCGAGCAGATGCGTCAGGCTGGCGCGCGGCTTCTGCTGGCGCGCTTCGAGCGCGGCGCAGACGATGGCGGTGAGATCGCCGACATCCTTGGCGGTGAGGAAATAGGCTTTCATGAAGCGCTCGACCGGCGCCAGTCCGCTCCGGCCGGCATAGCCGATCGCCGCCGCCACCTGGCGCTGCAGGTCGAAGGACAGGCGCTCTTCCGCCCGGCCGGTGATGAAGTGCATCCAGCAGCGCACCCGCCAGAGGAACTCCTCGGCGCGCTGGAAGATAGCGAGCTCGCGGGCGTCGAACAGGCCGGCCTCGACGAGATCAGCCGAATTATCGACGCGATAGGCGTATTTCGCGATCCAGAACAGGGTGTTGAGATCGCGCAGCCCGCCCTTGCCGTCCTTGACGTTGGGCTCGACCAGATAGCGCGAGGCGCCGGCCCGCATCACCCGCGTCTCGCGCTCGGCGAGCTTCGCCTCGGTGAAGGCGGGAGCCGTGCCCTCGACCACTTCCGCGCCGTAGCGCCGCAGCATGTCGGCGAACAGCGTCGCATCCCCGGCCACCAGCCGCGATTCCAGCAATGCGGTGCGGATCGTCATGTCGCCGCGCGCCTCGCGGATGCAGTCCTCAACCGAGCGGACGGAATGACCGATCTTCAGCTTCAGGTCCCAGAGCGGATAGAGCACTGCCTCGACCACGCTCTCGCCCCAGGCCGTCTGCTTGTCCGGGAACAGGAAGAGCAGGTCGACATCCGAGCCCGGCGCCAGCGTGCCGCGGCCATAGCCGCCGACGGCGACGACCGCCATGCGTTCGCCCGAGGACGGGTTCTGCACCGGGTAGAAATGCCGGGTCGCCGCGGCATGCAGGCTGCAGACCACGGCATCCATGCTGGCGGAGAGCCGCTTGGCGCAAGCGAGGCCGTTGCGGGTGCGGACGAGCAGTTCCTTGGCCGAGGCGCGGCCTTCCTCGAGCGCGTCGCGCAGCGCGGGGACGAGGACGGCGCGGAGCGCCTCGGGGCCGCCACGGGTCTGCCGCGCCAGCCTGGCGACGGCCGCGGCCGGGTCCTCGATCAGCTCGGCCAGTTTCGGGGCAGGCTTGTCGTCGATGGGCGGCACGGTGGCGCTTTCGCGGCGGAGGATCAGGTGCGATCCCTAACACGTCGGCGCGCCATGGCGGAAATCGTTATTGAACGCATATTGTATGTGAATAATGGGTAAGCCGATTTTTGAAAGTGTTGTTTGACAAAAAGAACATGTGAGCCTAAAAACCGGATACGCGCCGATTTGAGCCACCAGCTTGCGGGCGCGAAACAAGTGCAGCTAAAGCGTGGGGCGCGGGAGGCCCGGCAAGGCCTCCGATCCCTTCGCAGCCATGTGACGAAAGGGAAACGCCATGATCCGGACCTTGCTTCCGAACCGCCGCGCCGTGCTTGCCGGCCTTGCCGCTGTCACCATCGCAGCCGGCGCCGCTTTGGCCCAGGCGCCGAAGGAAATCCGCGTCGACTATGCGACCTACAATCCGGTCGGCCTCGTCCTGAAGGAGCGCGGCATCCTCGAGAAGGCGCTCGAGGCCGATGGCATCAAGGTCCGCTGGGTCTTCTCGGCCGGCTCCAACAAGGCGCTCGAATTCCTCAATGCCGGCTCGCTCGATTTCGGCTCGACCGCCGGCGCCGCCGCGCTGATCGGCAAGATCAACGGCAATCCGATCAAGTCGATCTATGTCTATTCGCGGCCGGAATGGACGGCGCTGGTCACCGGCGCCAAGAGCGAGATCACCAAGGTTTCCGATCTCAAGGGCAAGCGCGTCGCCGTCACTCGCGGTACCGATCCGCACATCTTCCTCGTTCGCTCGCTCGCCGATGCCGGCCTGACTGAGAAGGACGTCAAGCTCGTCCTGCTCCAGCATGCCGATGGCCGCCTCGCGCTGGAGCGCGGCGATGTCGAGGCCTGGGCGGGGCTCGACCCACTTATGGCGGCTGCCGAGGTCGAGAGCGGCGCCAGGCTCTTCCACCGCAAGGCGGCCGACAACACTTGGGGCGTGCTCAATGTCCGCGAGGAGTTCGCCGAAAAGAACCCGGAACTCGTCCGCAAGGTGCTGAAAGCCTATGAGGAGGCGCGCGCCATTGCCCTCGCCAACCCGGCCGAGGTCAGGAAGGCGCTGGTCGAGGCGACCAAGCTCTCCGATGCGGTGATCGAGCGCCAGCTCACCCGCACCGAGCTGACCCACAGCAATATCGGGCCGGCCCAGGCCGAAACCACCCTTGCCGCCGGCCTCGCTTTGCAGCAGGCCGGGGTGCTGCCCGCGAGCACGGATGTGAAGGCGGCGGTCGACGCGCTGCTCGACCGGCGCTTCGCCGCCACCAACTGAGTGGCGTGATCCTGCGACGATGAGCGCGATCGAGATCGGAACGGCGGCAGCGGCGCCCGAGGCCGTCCCGGCGAAGCGGGCGGGCCGGGCGCAATTGCGGCTCGCCGGGCTGGTGCTGCCGGTCGTGCTCGCCGTGATCTGGGAGGCGCTGGTCAGGGCGGGCCTCGCCAATGGCCGGCTGATGCCGCCGCCGAGCGTGGTCGGCGCGACGCTCTGGGAGCTGGCCGCCAGCGGCGAGCTCGCCACCCATGCCGCTGCGACGCTCTGGCGCGTCCTTGCCGGCTTCGGCCTCGGCGCCCTCGCCGGCACGGTGCTCGGCGCGCTGACCGGGGCGCTGCCCGTAGCGCGCGGACTGCTCGATCCGACCTTGCAGGCGCTGCGCGCCATTCCCTCGATCGCCTGGGTGCCGCTCTTCATCCTCTGGTTCGGCATTTTCGAGGCCTCGAAAGTGGCGCTGATCGCGGTCGGCGTCTTCTTCCCGATCTATCTCGGCGTCGCCGCCGCCATCCTCTCGATCGACCGCAAGATCGTCGAGGTCGGTCGCGTCTTCCGCCTCGGCAGGCTCGCCATGGTCCGGCGCGTGCTGTTGCCGGCGATCCTGCCGGACTGGTTCACGGCTTTGCGCGGTGGCCTCGGCCTCGGCTTCATGTTCGTCGTCGCCGCCGAGATCATGGGCGCGAGCGAAGGCCTCGGCTATCTCCTGGTCGATGGCCAGCAACTCGGCCGGCCCGCCACCATCATCGCTGCCATCATTTCCTTCGCCGTGCTCGGCAAGCTCGCCGACGGCGTGCTCGTCGCGCTCGCACGCCCCTTCCTGCGCTGGCAGGACACGGCCCGCGACAAGCTCTGAGGCCGTGGCGATGCTGACCTTCGACAACCTCTCCAAGACCTATGCCGACGGCACCAGGGCGCTCGCAGGCATCACCGCCGAGGTGGCGGCGGGCGAGATCCTCGCCCTCGTCGGTGGCTCCGGTTGCGGCAAGACCACCTTGCTGCGCCTCGTCGCCGGGCTCGACCGGCCGAGCGAGGGCCGGATCGTGCTGGACGGCAAGGCGATCTCCGAGCCGCGCGCCGATGTCGGCGTGATCTTCCAGGAGCCGCGGCTCTTCCCCTGGCTCAGCGTCGCCGACAATGTCGGCTTCGGCCTGTCGGAGCTCGCATCCGCCGAGCGCCGGCACCGCGTCGGCCATGCGCTCGAGCGCGTCGGTCTCGGCGGGTATGACAAGCGCTGGCCGCGCGAGCTCTCCGGCGGCCAGCAGCAGCGCGTCGCCATTGCGCGCGCCCTGATAACCCGTCCCAAGCTCCTGCTGATGGACGAGCCCTTCTCGGCGCTCGACGCCACAACCCGTGCCAGCCTGCACGAGCATCTGCTGGCGCTCTGGCAGGAGAGCCGGCCGACCGTGGTGATGGTCACCCATGATGTCGAGGAGGCGGTGACGCTGGCCGACCGGATCATGGTGATGCAGCCGAGGCCGGGCCGCGTCTTCGACGAGCTCGAGAACCCGCAGGCCCGGCCGCGTGACCACCTCTCGCCCGCCTTCGAGGCCGCCAAGCGCGAGGTGCTGCGCACGCTCGACCGTTCGCTGCGCGACGACCAGCCCCGGCAGCAGAAGACGGCGGCCAATGCCGGGCTGTGGTGGTGACGTCAGGCTTGCGTGTTTGACAAAGCGGACAATGAGGCCGTAATAAAGGATACGCGCCGATTTGAGCCTCAGCTTGCGGGCGCGAAATAAATGCCGCTAAAGCGTGGGAGACGAGATGACGGCCGTGGCCGTCGTGCGCTTTCCCTCCGCCTTGCTTGGGAAGGAAACGCGCCATGTCCGCCAAATCCAATGAGTCAAAGCTCTTCGCCGCCGGTTTCGACGCGGCTGCGCTGCGCCCGGCGCCGGGGCAGGTCGTCGCCTTGCTCGGCGGGCAGGCTGAAGGTCGTAGCGCTCTGCTGCGCGCTCTGGCCGGCCTCGATGCCGAAGCCGATCCGGTGCCGACAGCCGAACTGGGGCTGCTCGCTGCCCGGCCCGGCTTCTTTCCCTGGCTGAACCTTGCCGAGAACCTTGCATTCGGCCTCGCTGGCACGACGCCCTTCGCCCGCGAGGGGCTGATCGCCAATGCCCTAGTCAGGGCCGGCCTCGGCGGGTTGGCGGATCGTCGTCCGGGCGCACTCTCGCCGGTCGAATTGCAGGGGCTGGCGATCGCCCGGCTGTCGCTGCTGCGTCCGAAGCTGCTGCTGGTCGATGCGCCCTTCGCCGCGCTGGACGACGAGGCGCAGGAGCGTCTCGCCGAGCCTCTCGCGGATCTCTGTCGGCAGGGCCGCCCGGCGGTAGCGATCGCCACGGGCTCCGTCGAGGAGGCCGTCCGTCTCGCCGATCGGATTCTGGTCCTGCCGCAGGCGCCTGGTCCGCTCGCCTTCCGGCTCGACAATCTCCTGCCGTATCCGCGCGATCCCCGTTCTGTCGGCTTCGTCGCCCTGCGGCGCGAACTGCGCCACTCGCTCGAAAAGGAACGCGGTGCCGCGCTGCCGGAGCAGGCGGAAGTCGCCGCCTGACGCGGCAGCCAGAGACCCTGCCGAAAACCGCATCCACTTTCCTGCCCGATGCGGTAAATCCTGCCGGCATCCGTTTCGAACGAGGACAAGTCATCATGGACGTCACCGCGCTTCGCGCCCTCCAGGCCCCGCTCAAGGACAAGTATCGCGAAGCCCCCGACGCGGCCGTGATCACCCTCAAGGCCAAGGGCGAGCTCGACGACCAGCACATCGCCTGCAAGGTCGAGACCGGCCGCGCCATCGCGCTCGCCGGCCTGCACCCGGCGACCGGCGGCACGGGCGCCGAGCTCTGCTCCGGCGACATGCTGCTGGAGGCGCTGGTCGCCTGTGCCGGCGTCACGCTGAAGGCGGTCGCGACCGCGCTCGAGATCGAGCTGAAGAAGGGTGTCGTCCGTGCCGAGGGCGATCTCGACTTCCGCGGCACCCTCGGCGTCGCCAGGGACGCCGCCGTGGGATTCAAGGCGATCCGCCTGTTCTTCGACGTCGAGACCGACGCCCCGCAGGAGAAGCTCGACAGCCTGCTCAAGCTGACCGAGCGTTATTGCGTCGTCTTCCAGACGCTGAACGTCAAGCCGGAGCTGTCGGCGACATTGCAGACGGCCTGAGCCGCCGGCTCAGGCGGGCAGCGGACGCGGCGTTCCGTCCGCGTCCGTCGCTTCCGGCTCCTGCGAGATCGGCGCCGCCAGCGGGTCGATGATGGCGAAGGGCCGCTCCGCCATCTGCTCCGGCGGCGCGCGGTGCCTGATGCGCAGGCCGGCGACCGCGGCGAGCGCGACCGTCGCTGCAGCCATGAAATAGAGCAGTCCGTTGATGTCGAGCTGGCCCATCACCTGGGCGCCGAGGATCGGCCCCAGTGCCGAGCCGATGCCGCTGACCAGGATCAGCCGGCCGCTCACCGCCACGACCCGGTCCTGGGGCATGCGGTCGAGCGCATGGGCGACGCTGACCGGATAGAGCGTCGACATGAAGCCGCCGAGCAGGGCCGCGACCGGCAGCACGAAGGCGAGCCTCGGCGGCACGAGCTGGATCAGGAGGGCCGCGGCCGAAAAGCCGATCGCGAGCCCGGCGAGTACGACCCGCCGGTCGCCGCGGTCCGAAACCTTGCCGACCGGGACCTGGAAGGCGAAGCCGCCGAGCACCGCGACCAGCATGAACAGCGCGATTGTCTCCTGGGGAATTTCGTTGCGTGCCATCCAGGCGGGCACCAATGCGTAGAAGGCGCTGGTGACGATCCCCGATACGACGCAGCCGAGCACCGAGACCGGCGCCTGCCGGGTCAGCTCGCCATAGGGCAGTGAAGCCTCCGCCGGGAGCGCAGGTGCCTCCGCGCGCGTCGCGCTGACCATCATCAGCGCCAGCGCGAACAGCGCGATGATGATGAAGAACGGCGTCATAGAGGCGATCGGCAACGAGCCGATCAGCAATTGCCCGGCCGCCAGCGCCAGGAAGGTGCCGACCATGTAGATCGAGAAGATCCGGCCGCGCTGGTCCGGCGGAGCCTTGGCGTTGAGCCAGCTCTCCGTGGTGATGAACAGGCCGACGCAGCCGATGCCGATCGCCATCCGGCACAGGATCCAGCCGAGTGGCGAGACGAAGATCGCCATTCCGGCCGTGCCGACGACGACCATGCCGGCGAAGGCGGCATAGGCGCGGATATGTCCGATGCGCTGGATGATGCGGCCGCTGCCGACGGCGCCGGCCGAGAAGCCGATGAAATAGGCGCTGAGCACGATGCCGGTGAGTGTCGGGCCGAAACTCTCAGTCGTCAGCCGCAGCGACAGGAAGGTGTTGAAGAAGCCATTGGCGAGTTGGACGACGCTGGTTGCGGCAATGAGGGTTCCGATCTGGACGAGCACGCCGGGCGATCTCCTGAGCAGCGGGGGCGGGCTGCGCAGGACTACGCGGGAATGTGATCTTCAGATGGCGGTGCGGGTTTATTCTGCCGCTTTGAGCAGGGTTTCCCGCGCGAAGGGCAGGCTCGGCTGACTGCCAGGGCCGTCGTCGAACTCCAGCGCGCCGATTTTCTCGGCCCGGCCGGTGACCTTGCCGGCCGAGGTCTTGATCAGGCCGACATCCTCCTGCGCCTGGCGGAAATGCGTATCGAGCTTGTCGACCCGCTCGCCGAGGCGACGGACATCGTCGAGCAGTTTGCCGACCTCGGACTGGATCACCTGCGCTTCTTCGCGCATGCGGGCGTCGCGGATGAGCGACTGCATCAGCTGGATCGCCAGCGCCAGCAGCGAGGGCGAGACGATCATCACCCTGGCCCGGTGCGCCTTCTGGATCAGATCGTCGAAATGCTCGTGCAGATCGGCATGGAGCGCCTCCGAGGGCACGAAGAGCAGCGCCATGTCCTGCGTCTCGCCGGGCAGGAAATAGCGCTCGGCAATGTCCTTGATGTGCTGGCCGACATCGCCGCGTACCCGCGCCGCCGCGGCCTTCTTCTCCTGCTCGCCGCGCGCCGCGCGCAGTTGCGTGAAGCTTTCCAGCGGGAACTTGGCGTCGATGACGAGGCCGCGCCCGTCTCCCGGCAGGGTCACCAGGCAGTCTGGCCGCCGGCCGTTGGACAGCGTCGGCTGGAACGAGAAGAACGCGGCCGGCAGCCCGTCGCGGATGATTGCTTCCATCCGGCCCTGGCCATAGGCGCCGCGCGCCTGCTTGTTCGCGAGCACCTCCTTCAGCGTCACCACCTCGCCGGTCAGCTCGGTCAGGTTCTTCTGGGCGCTGTCGATCACGGCGAGCCGCTCCTGCAGCTTGCCGAGATGCTCGGTGGTCTGGCGGACATTCTGTTCGAGCCCGCTGCCGACCTGCTGGCGCAGTCCGTCGATCCGGTCGGCGACGAGTCGGGCGAGGTCGCCCTGCCGGGTCGAGAGGATCTCGGCCATGGTCTGCATGCGGCCGGTCAATTCGGCCTGCATCCGGTTCATCTCGGCGACCTTGTCGTCCATCTCGCGGGCGCGTTCGGCGGCTGCGCCCGCCTCCGCTGCGTGCCGCCTCCCGCTGCGCCAGGACGAGAGCAGCGCCAGCGACAGGAGCAGCAGGACGAGCCCGGCGAAGCCGAAGGCGGCCTCGCCCCAGCTGACGGGGCGTTCGAGCAGGAGGAAGGCGGTCTGGTTCATGCCGGCGATCCTATATCAACTCGAACAAAAGCGGAACAGTTTGACCGCTCCCGCACAAGTGCTTATGTCGCCAGAACCTTCATTATTCCTGCTCCAGAGCGCCCCATGGCCATTCGCCCCCTCGTCATCCTGCCCGACAGCCAGCTCAGGCTGGTCTCGGCGCCCGTCGCTTCGGTCACGCCCGATATCCGCAAGCTCGCCGACGACATGCTCGAGACGATGTATGACGCGCCCGGCATCGGCCTTGCCGCCATCCAGATCGGCGAGCCGGTCCGCCTCGTCACCATCGACGTCTCGAAGAAGAGCGAGGAGGACGAGGAGACGCCGAAGGCGCCGATGGTCTTCATCAATCCCGAGGTCATCTGGAACTCGGAAGAGATGAACGTCTACGAGGAGGGTTGCCTGTCGATCCCCGAATATTACGAGGAGGTCGAGCGGCCGGCCCGCGTCAAGGTGCGCTACATGAATCTCGACGGCGCGACGCAGGAGATCGAGGCCGACGGCATCCTCGCCACCTGTCTCCAGCATGAGATCGACCACCTCAACGGCATTCTCTTCATCGACCATCTGTCACGCCTGAAGCGCGAGCGCGTCACCAAGCGCTTCGCCAAGGCCGCCCGTCGCGAGAGCGCGGCCTAGGCCAGGGCGACGAAACACACCGTCATTCCGGACGAGCCGCGTGAGCGGCACCGCTCCGGAATCCATCGTAGAATGCCGGAGACCTTCGATGGCCTCCGGGTCTTCGCTTCGCTACGCCCGGAATGCCGGGCGCGTTTGGGGTAAATTCCGCGTATGAGCTTGCGCGTCATCTTCATGGGCACGCCGGACTTCGCCGTGCCCACCCTGACCGAGATCATCGGCCAGGGCCACGAGGTCGTTTCCGTCTATACGCGCGCGCCCGCGCCGGCCGGGCGCGGCATGGAATTGAAGCCGTCGCCGGTGCAGCGCACCGCCGAGCGCTTCGGCATCCCGGTCTTCACGCCGAAGACGCTGAGGAGCGCCGAGGCGGCCGAGATCATGGCCTCGCACCAGGCCGATGTCGCGGTCGTCGTCGCCTATGGCCTGATCCTGCCCAAGGCGATCCTCGAGGTTCCCGAGCTTGGCTGCCTCAACCTGCACGCCTCGCTGCTGCCGCGCTGGCGCGGCGCCGCCCCGATCCAGCGCGCGATCATGGCCGGCGACGCCGAGACCGGCGTCTGCGTGATGAAGATGGAGGAGGGGCTCGATACCGGCCCGGTCGGCATGGTCGAGCGCCTGGCCATCGACAGCGACGCCACCGCCGGCGACATGCATGACCGGCTCTCCGTGCTCGGCGCCGACCTGATGGTCAGGGCACTGGCGGCGCTCGGCCGTGGGGGCTTGCGCTTCACGCCGCAGGCGCAGGAAGGCGTCACCTATGCCAGCAAGATCGGCAATGAGGAGGCGCGGCTGAGCTGGACCAGGCCGGCGCAGCAGGTGCACGATCTCGTGCGCGGTCTCTCGCCCTTTCCCGGCGCCTTCGTCGAGGTCGATCTCGGCAAGGGCCCGGAGCGGCTCAAGCTGCTGCGCACGGCACGCGCCGGCGGCGCCGCCGAGCCGGGCACCCTGCTCGATGACGAGGGCACTGTCGCTTGCAAGGTCGGGGCGGTGAAGCTGCTCCAGGTCCAGCGCGCCGGGCGTGCGCCGATGAGCGGCGGCGAGTTCCTGCGCGGCGCCCGGCTCAGCGCCGGTGCGAAGCTCTAGCGCGATGCCGCGTTACAAGCTCGTCATCGAATATGATGGCGGCCCGTTCTCGGGCTGGCAGCGCCAGCTCAACGGCCCCTCCGTGCAGCAGAGCGTCGAGGAGGCCGTCGAGGCCTTCTGCGGCCACCCCGTGCGGCTGCATTGCGCCGGGCGCACCGATGCCGGCGTCCATGCCACCCATCAGGTCGCCCATGTCGAATTGGAGCGCGAGTGGCGCACCGATGTCGTGCGCGACGCCAGCAATGCCAGGCTGAAGCGCCTGCCGGTCGCGGTGCTGAGCGCCGAGGCGGTGCCGGACAGCTTCGACGCCCGTATCTCGGCGAAGCGCCGCTATTACATCTATCGTATCCTCGACCGCCGGGCGCAGCCCGCGCTCGATGCCGGCCGCGTCTGGCATGTTCCGGTCCGGCTCGATCACGAGGCGATGGACTGCGCCGCCAAGGCTCTGCTCGGCCATCACGACTTCACCACCTTCCGCGCCGCCGAATGCCAGGCCAACAGCCCGCTGCGCACGCTCGACCGGCTCGATTGCCGGCGCGAGGGCGCCGAGATCGTGGTCTACGCCCATGCCCGCTCCTTCCTGCACCATCAGGTCCGCTCCATGGTCGGTTGCCTGAAGATGGTCGGCATGGGGCGCTGGCCGGAAAACAAGGTCGGCAAGGTGCTGGCGGCACGCGACCGTTCGCAATGCGCGGCGCTCGCCCCGCCCTGCGGGCTTTATCTCGACGGTGTCGACTACTGATCCGCGCTTCCGCGGCCCGAGGCTTGAGGTTCAGAACCCGGCGAGTCCGAAAGTCCTGATGATCGCGTAATCGGCGAGCAGGCTCGCGCAGGCGATCGCCCCGGCAATACGGGATTCGGCACCGAACGTGGCGCGCGCCACGCAATAGCGCAGCCGCAGGATGATCGTGCCGAAGGCGAGGGCCTGGATCACCGCGATGCCGCCATGCGACCAGCCGAGTGCGAAGACCGCGGCAGGTACCGCGATCAGCCCGGCTGACAGAATGCTCGCCCAGTTCCAGGCGATGATGAAGCCGGTGAAGCGCGGGGATTGCCGCAGCCCCGGCACGAGCAGCACGAGAAGAGCCGGCACGGTGATGACGGCCAGAAGCTGGGCTGCGATCACCGAGGCGAGCAGGAGAGGGGCGTCGAAGAGGCGGCCGGTGTTCGGCAGGCCGGCCAGCACCCGCTCGGCCGCCAGCACCGGGATGATCGCCGGAACCGTCAGGACCAGCGCCAGATAGGAGCGCCAGAATCCGTCGCGGGAAAGGTCGAGATCGGGCAGGGCCTTGGCGTCGGCCGAGAGCAGGCGCCATGAGGCCCGCAGCGAGCGCGTCACATCGTCGGCAGCAAGCCTCATGGCCAGACCCTCCGGGTTCGACGGCATTAGACTTTCGTCTAAAGCATGTCGAGCCGGGAAGGTTCCGTCAAGCCGTGGGTGCTGCGGCGAAATAGGCGCTCAGCAGGCGATGGGTGATCCGCTCCAGGGCCGCGAGATCGACGAGGGCGACGCGTTCGTCGATCTGGTGCATGGTCTGCCCGACGACGCCGTATTCGACGACCGGGCAGTAATTCTTGATGAAGCGTGCATCCGAGGTGCCGCCTGTCGTCGAGAGCGCCGGGCGCTTGCCGGTCTCGGCCTCGACCGCGTCGGCGACCATGGCGACGAAGGGGCCGGGCTTGGTCAGGAAGGCGACCGCGTTGGTCGGCTCGAAGGTGATCTCGTAGCGCACCGTGTTGCCGGCCGCCTCGCGCAGCCGGCGCTCGATCTCGGCGGCGAGCGTCTCGGGCGTCCAGAGATCGTTGAAGCGGATGTTGAACACTGCCTTGGCTTGCGCCGGGATCACGTTCGATGCGGGGTTGCCGACATCGAGCGTCGTCACCTCGAGATTGCTCGGGTCGAAATGCTCCGTGCCGGCGTCGAGCGGGCTCGCATCGAGCCCGGCGAGCAGGCGGACCATGCCGCGGATCGGGTTCTGCGCCAGATGCGGATAGCCGACATGGCCCTGCACGCCGGCGACCGTCAGCTTCCCGGTCAGCGAGCCGCGCCGGCCGATCTTGATCATGTCGCTCATGTTCGCCGGATTGGTCGGCTCGCCGAGCAAGCAATGGTCGAAGCGCTCGCCGCGCGCTTTCGCCCATTCCAGCAGCTTGACCGTGCCGTTGACGGCCGGGCCTTCCTCGTCGCCGGTGATGAGGAAGGCGACCGATCCGTGCGACTGCGGATTCTCGCGGCGATAGCGGATCGCCGCCGCCACCATCGCAGCGAGGCCACCCTTCATGTCGCAGGCGCCGCGGCCATAGAGGACGCCGTCGACGATCGTTGCCGCGAAAGGATCACGCGTCCAGGCGGCGAGGTCCCCGGGCGGCACGACGTCGGTATGTCCGGCGATGACGAGGACCGGTCCGTCAGCACCGATCCGGGCATAGAGATTCTCGACATCCGGCATGCCGGGCGCCGAGAACACCGGCCGGTCGACCGTGAAACCCTCCGCCGTCAGCACGGCGTCGAGCAAGGCGAGCGCGCCGCCTTCGGCAGGCGTCACCGAGGGGCAGCGTATCAGCGCCTGGGTCAGGGCTACGGGATCGGCGGCGTCGAAGGCGGGGGCGGTGCTGTTCTGGCTCATGACGCCGGTTTAGCAGCAGCCCTCTGTGCTGCAAGCTGCCGATCGGGCCTGGCGCCCGGCAGCAGGCCGAGATCGACCAGCGCGATCAGCCAGGCGATGGTCGAGATCGCATCGAGCGAGGGACGCCAAGCATAGCCGAGATGCGGCTGCAATTCGGCCGGCAGCACGATGGCGCAGACGAGAAAGATGCCGAATTGCGCCGAGCCGCCGCGGTCGGTGGCGCGCTTGGCGGCCAGGGCCGCCCAGGGGAACAGCGCGAAGGCCTTGGTGAAGGCGATGATGCTCATCGCCATAGGCATCTCGACCAGGCGCGGCGCCGCCCATTGCACCAAGAACAGGCAGAGCGCCAGCGCAATGCTGCCGAGCCAGAACTGGCGCAGGCCGATGCGGCCATCGAGATCGGTGAACAGGCGGATGACGGACATGAGTTGGGCTCCGATCACCAACCTTGGCACGTCTTGGCCGCGAAATGAAAGATATGGTGAATGAAGGGTTAATTTTCTCCGGACAGTTGCAGCGAGAAAAGGCTTGTCTGGCGCCGGTCGGCTCGCTAGCTGGCAAGGGCCGCCCGCCTGGACGGTGAGCGGCCAGTATTCGCAAGGGTTGATTCCACACCATGACCATTCGTCTGCATCGCGGCGATCTGCCGGCCGATTTCCAGCCCGGGCCGATCCTGGCGATCGACACCGAGACGCTCGGTCTCAACCCGCAGCGCGACCGGCTCTGCGTGGTGCAGCTCTCGCGCGGCGATGGTTCGGCGGATATCGTGCAGATCCCGAAGGATGTACCGCCGCCGGCCAATCTCTGCCGCATCCTCGCCGATCCCGGCGTGCTGAAGCTCTTCCACTTCGCCCGCTTCGACATCGCCGCGCTGCAGAAGGCCTTCGGCGTCGTCACCGCGCCGGTCTACTGCACCAAGATCGCCTCGAAGCTGGTCCGCACCTATACCGACCGGCACGGGCTCAAGGATCTGGTCAGGGAGCTGCTCGGCATCGATCTGTCGAAGCAGCAGCAGTCATCCGACTGGGGTGCCGAGACACTCTCCGAATCGCAGCTGAGCTATGCAGCGGCCGACGTGCTGCATCTGCATGCATTGAAGGCCAGGCTGGATGTGATGCTCGAGCGAGAGCAGCGGGCTCATCTGGCCAGTGCCTGCTTCGACTTCCTGCCGGTCCGGGCGGAACTCGATCTCGCCGGCTGGCCTGAAACCGACATCTTCGCACATACGTAAAGTTGATGTATTCCAGCTAGGTCAATCGTCGACCGGTCGGTCCGGTGGCCCGCGGCCTTGCAGCCGGACGGGTGGGTGCCGACATGAAAAAGCCGCCGGCGGCTGGCAATGGGCGGGGCATGACCTTGGCAATGACATCGCCTGACATGGCGGCAACACTGGCAAAGCAGGCGCGGGCGCGGCAGGCGGCGTTCAAGGCGGCGCGCCGCCATTCCGGCCTGGTGCGGCTGCTGCGGCGCGCCATCCCGGTCGGTGCGGTCGTGGCCGTGCTCGGCCTGATCGTCGCTCCCTTCCTCAGCCCGCTGCGCGAGGTCGGCAATCTCTCGCTCGGCTCGATCGGGCTGTCCGGCGGCAAGGTCGTGATGGAGGCCCCTAAGCTTGCCGGCTATCGCAAGGATAACAGCCCCTACGTGGTCACGGCCGAGTCCGCCCTTCAGGACATCCGCAACCCCACCCAGATCGAGCTGGTGAAGATGACGGCGCGGGTCCAGATGAAATCCGAGGATGGCTGGGT
Organism: Allobosea sp.; assembly: GCF_017308075.1. Classification (GTDB taxonomy): domain Bacteria; phylum Pseudomonadota; class Alphaproteobacteria; order Rhizobiales; family Beijerinckiaceae; genus Allobosea. The sequence goes on along the minus strand of NZ_JAFKFX010000029.1, from coordinate 101,709 downwards.
CACGGTCAATGCGCGCAGCGGCCATTTCGACCAGCAGAAGGAGAAGCTGAAGCTGGTCGACGACGTCAAGATCCGGACGGAATCGGGCTATGACGTGCAGATGCGGACGGCGGATGTCGACTTCAAGGCCGGCACCGTGTTGTCGCGCGAGCCGGTCACTGTCAATCTCGGCACCACCACGGTCAATGCCGATACACTCGATGTTAAGGATAACGGGGGCCTGATCGTGTTCGAGGGGCGGGTGCGTGTCGTGATCGAGAACGCGCCGGCCAACAGCCTGGCCGGTCCGGAGCGCCAGGGCAGCACGCCCAATCCCGATCTGCTGCGGCCCGCCGCGGAGGCGGGGGCTGCGACCGCACCGGCGCCGCAGCGCTGAGAGGCGGGCCGAAAGTGAAGCTCAAGCGAATGACAGGTCGGCGATGAAACCTACAACCCTCCTCTTCGCAGCGATGTCCGCACTCTTCTGGCTGCCTTCGGCGGCGCAGGCTCAGCAGCAGGCCCCAGCCAGGTCCGGCGCGGCGCCGGCGCAGCCGGCCGCCAAGCCTGCGGCCGCCCCGGCCAAGGCGCGTGGCGGCGCTCCGGGTTCGCCCTTCGGCGGCATGGGTGGCGACAGCAAGGAGCCGATCAAGATCGACGCCGACAAGCTCGACGTGTTGGACAAGGACAACAAGGCGATCTTCTCCGGCAATGTCGTCGCCGTCCAGGGCGAGACCACGGTTCGCTGCTCGACCATGACGGTGTTCTATGAGGGGCGTGGCCAGAACGGCGCCGGCAAGCGCACCGCGCCTGCGCCGGCCCCGGCGGCGGGCGCCGCGCCTTCCTCGAACGATGGCGCGATCAAGCGCATCGAATGCGCGGGGCCCGTGACCGTCGTCTCGAAGACCCAGGCCGCGACCTCGGATAACGCGGTCTTCGACCGTGCCAACAACAAGGTGATCATGACCGGCAATGTCGCGCTGAACGACGGCCCGAACATCACCCGCGGCGAGCGCCTCGTCTATGACACGCAGACCGGCATCGCCAATGTCGACACGAAGCCGGGCGGCCGCGTGCAGGGCTTCTTCGTGCCCAATTCGGCCGAGGCCGGCAAGGAGAAGCCGGGTGCGGCGGCCAAGCCCGCCACCCCGACGAACTGATCCCGCCGCACGGCATTTCGTGATGATGAGGGCGTTGCCAGTTTGGAACGCCTCGAATACCAGAGCACACGCCGTGCCGAAAAACAGCAGGTTACGCCCTTTCCCGTGACGATCTCCCCGCCATCGCCCGCCGAAACCGTCGCAAGCCCGCAGCGTTCGCAAGCCTCGGCCGCAGCCGTGGCGTCGCCCGGCGGCGGTGGTGTGTTCTCGCGCCTCGGTCGGTTCTTCGGCAGGAAGGGCGATACCCGGGCGAGCGAGCCGTTCGCGGGGGCGGAGCCGGTCGCGTCCTCGATCGGCGGACCTGGCATCCTCGCCGTCAGCGGGCTGCGCAAGAGCTATGGAGCCCGCAATGTCGTGAGCGAGGCGTCGCTCTATGTCCGCAATGGCGAGGCCGTCGGCCTGCTCGGGCCGAACGGCGCCGGCAAGACCACGATCTTCTATATGATCACCGGCCTGGTCGGGGCCGATATGGGCGTGATCTCGCTCGAAGGAAACGACATCACCAATCTGCCGATGTACCAGCGCGCCCGGCTCGGCATCGGCTATCTCCCGCAGGAAGCTTCGATCTTTCGCGGTCTCTCGGTCGAGGACAATATCCGGGCGGTCCTCGAGGTGGTCGAGCCCAACCGCAAGAAGCGCGAGCGCGAGCTAGACAAGCTGCTCGACGAGTTCAACATCACCCGCCTGCGCAAGGCGCCTTCGATCGCACTCTCCGGCGGCGAGCGCCGCCGTTGCGAGATCGCCCGCGCGCTGGCCGGCCGGCCTTCCTTCATTCTGCTCGACGAGCCTTTCGCCGGCATCGACCCGATCGCCGTCGGTGACATCCAGGAACTGGTCCGGCAGCTGACCGATCGCGGCATCGGCGTGCTGATCACCGACCACAATGTCCGCGAGACGCTGGGTCTGGTCGATCGCGCCTATATCATCCATTCCGGCCGCGTGCTGACCGAGGGCTCGCCGGCCGAGATCATCGCCAATGCGGACGTCCGCCGCGTCTATCTCGGCGAGGATTTCCGGCTCTGAAAGCGGTTTCCGGCCCGGATCGCCGGGCGTCCTGTCGGATGCGGATTGGCAATCTGCCTCATCGTGAAGGCATCGGATGCGCCCGAAGAGTGGATTTCACCTCTCGGTGCGCTGCACTGGCGCCTCGCTTCAGGACGTCAGGCTGCGGCGGATCGGCCTTTGACCTCATCCGCCGAGGCGGGTAGGGTTCTGCTTCAAGCAAGAAGCGTGCCGGCAGATTGGCGTGCCGGCCGGGTCTTGCAGGAGTTGGAGTGAAGGCCGTCTATGGCGATGATGCCGCGCATGGAGTTGCGCCAGGGGCAATCCCTGGTGATGACGCCGCAGCTTCTGCAGGCGATCAAGCTCCTCCAGCTTTCCCATCTCGAATTGCAGAGTTTCGTCGAGGGCGAGCTCGAGCGGAACCCGTTGCTCGAGCGCGGTGACGAGGCCGGCGAGCCGGCGCTGCCCGGGGCCGCCAACGAGGCTGTGCTGGCTGCCGACCAGGCAAGCTATGAGCGGGCCGAGAGCCTGAACACCCAGGAGGGCATCGAAGGCCGGCTCGGCACCGGGCTGGAGAACGTCTTCCAGAGCGAGCAGCCGCAGGTTGCGCGGCTCGACAGCCGTGGCGCCGACAGCCTGCCGATCACCGGCGGGGCCTATGGCGGCAATGGCGGCTCCTTCGAGGATGGCCCCGAGGGCTTCGAGTCGAGCCTGACCGCCGAGCTCTCGCTGCACGAGCATCTCGCCGCCCAGCTCGACCTTGCCGTGGCCTCGCCAGCCGAGCGCCTGATCGGGCGGCACATCATCGACGGGGTCGACGATGCCGGCTATCTCGCCGAGCCGCTGGCCGAGATCGCGTCGCGGCTGGGCGTCGACGAGGCCATGGTCGAGGCGGTTCTGCGCCTCGTCCAGGGTTTCGATCCGAGTGGTGTCGCGGCGCGCGACGTCGGCGAGTGCCTCGCCATCCAGCTGCGCGACCGCGATCGCTACGACCCCGCCATGCAGGCCCTGCTCGCCAATCTGCCGCTGCTCGCCAAGCGTGATTATGCCGCGCTGAAGCGCATCTGCGGCGTCGACGACGAGGACATCGCCGATATGGTCGCCGAGATCAGGCGCCTCGACCCGAAGCCGGGCCGAGCCTTCGGCGGTTCGGCGGCCGAGACGGTGGTGCCGGACGTCTTCATCCGCGCGGCGCCGGATGGCTCCTGGCTGATTGACCTCAACCCCGACACGCTGCCACGGGTGCTGGTCAACCAGACCTACCATGCCCGTGTCTCGCGCGCGGCGCGCAATGACGAGGACAAGGCCTTCATCGCCGAATGCCTGCAGACCGCGAACTGGCTGACCCGATCGCTCGAACAGCGTGCCCGCACCATCCTCAAGGTGGCCAGCGAGATCGTGCGGCAGCAGGACGGGTTCTTCGCCCATGGCGTCGAGCATTTGCGGCCGTTGAATCTCAAGACCGTCGCCGACGCGATCGGCATGCACGAATCGACGGTGTCGCGCGTAACCTCGAACAAGTATCTGGGCTGCCCGCGCGGCGTCTTCGAGATGAAGTATTTTTTCTCGGCCGCGATCGCCGCCACCGGTTATGGCGAGGCCCATTCCGCCGAGGCGGTGCGTTACCGGATCAAGCAGATGATCGACGAGGAGAGCGCGTCCGGGATCCTTTCGGATGACGCGATCGTCACCAGGCTGAAGGCGAGCGGCATCGATATCGCCCGGCGAACCGTCGCGAAATACCGCGAATCGCTGCGCATCCCATCCTCGATGGAGCGCCGTCGCGAGAAACTCGCCATGGCCGGAGGCGGGCGCTGAGAGCGGCCACGGCCGGCCCGGAAGAGCTCTGCACGGGCGGCTGGCAGAGGCGGGAGCTTGTCCTGCCTCGGGTGCTTTCGGTGCCCTAGCGGCAGGTGTCAATTTCGGAGCAGTCCCTTCGAAGCACCCGCCTTCCGGCTCATTGACAAGCCGGCAACCCCGTCCTTACCTCCAGTAGATGGCCGACCACTGGCCATGGCGACAAGAAGGGGAAGCACTCCATGAGCTTGCGAATCTCCGGCAAGAATCTCGATGTCGGCGAGGCCCTGCGTGGCCAGGCCGAAGCGCGCGTGGCGGCAGCCCTGAGCAAGTATTACGAGGGCGGCTATCAGGGGCACGTCACCGTCGGCAAGGACGGAACGGCGTTCAAGACGGATGGTGTCCTGCATCTCTCCTCCGGCATCACGCTCGAAGCCTCGGCCATCGCGCATGATCCCTATGCCAGCCTCGAAAAGATGGCCGAGCGGATCGAGAAGCGGCTGCGCCGCTACAAGCGCCGGTTGAAGGATCGTTCCGCGGCGATGAACGGGCGCGAGGCCGGGCTCGCCATCCCCAGCTATGTCATCGCGGCTCCCGACCAGGACGTCGAGGAACATGATGCGGATCTCGTCGGCGAAAACCCGGTGATCGTGGCCGAATCAACGAAATCCCTGCATCAGATGACGGTGGGTGACGCAGTGGCCGAGCTCGACATGACGGGCGCGCCGGTCGTCATCTTCCGCCACGCTGGCAATGGTCGCATGAACGTCGTATACCGCCGCCGCGACGGCAATATCGGTTGGATCGATCCGCCGGCTTCTCTTTCTTGAGGTTCCGCCGCCGATGAATCTGGGCGCCCTGCCGGGCTTGCCGGTAGGGACCGGACGCCAGGCACGGGACATGCATGGATTGGCCTATGACGTTGACCGATCTCCTTCGGCCCGAGGCGGTGATTTCGCCGCTGCGCGCCAACAGCAAGAAGCAGGCGCTTCAGGAACTGGCCCAGCACGCGGCTTTGCTCACCGGCCTGCCCGAGCGTGAACTCTTCGAGGCGCTGCTGCAGCGCGAGCGCCTCGGCTCGACCGGAATCGGCGATGGAATCGCCATTCCCCATGGCCGGATGCCAGGCATCGACAAGCTGGTCGGTCTGTTCGCGCGCGCCGAGAAAGCGCTTGATTTCGAGGCGCTCGATGGCCAGCCCGTCGACATCATCTTCGTGCTGATCGCCCCGGAAGGGGCGGGGGCCGATCATCTCAAGGCGCTGGCGCGCGTCGCCCGCGTGCTGCGCAACCAGACTGTGCTGGAGCAGGTGCGCCATGCGCATGATCCGGCGGCGATCTATGCGATCCTGGCGGAGACCGCCGCCAAGGCGGCCTGAGTTTCGCAAGGGGCTCCGAGCCCCTCGTCCGGAGGCGCCGCTGGGCGGCGGTCTCGAAGAATGCTCCGGAAGGCATCGGAATCATCTGGGGCGGCTTGCGAGACGCGAATTGCGATCGGGCCTCGGGACAAGGGTTCGTATCGCGTTTCGAGCGCCGCCACCCCTCCCTGGAACCATCGCAATCTAGGCTTGGAGGCCTTGGCCCAAGGGGCTATGACGCGCCCGAAGCTGTGAGGTGTCGCGCCAGGCGCCACCGAAATGCCGGAGTGTCGCCCGATGGCCTATACCCATGTCGATCTCTTCCCGCTCGGCGAGGACAAGACGCCCTATCGCTCGCTCGGCACGGAAGGTGTCACGGTCGAGAAAATCGGTGATCGCGAGCTCCTGACGGTTTCGCGCGAGGCGATCCGCCGGCTCTCCGAGCAGGCCTTCATCGACATCAACCATCTCCTGCGCCCGGGGCATCTCGCCCAGCTTCAGAAGATCCTCGACGATCCCGAGGCGACCTCGAACGACAAGTTCGTCGCCTATGACCTGCTCAAGAACGCCAATATCGCCGCGGGTGGCGTGCTGCCGATGTGCCAGGATACCGGCACGGCGATCATCATGGGCAAGCGCGGCCGCAAGGTCTGGACCGATGGCGATGACGAGGCCGCGCTCGGCGAAGGCGTCGCGGATGCCTATTTCAAGCGCAATCTGCGCTATTCGCAGCTCGCACCGCTCTCCATGTTCGAGGAGAAGAACACGGCGACCAACCTGCCGGCGCAGATCGACATCTATGCCGAGGGCGAGGACGCCTACAAATTCCTCTTCGTCTGCAAGGGCGGCGGCTCGGCCAACAAGACCTTCCTCTACCAGGCGACGCCCTCGCTCCTGACCAAGGACCGCATGACGGCGTTCCTGAAGGAGAAGATCCTGACGCTCGGCACCGCGGCCTGCCCGCCCTATCACCTCGCCATCGTCATCGGCGGCACCTCGGCCGAGCAGAATCTGAAGACCGTCAAGCTCGCCTCGACCCGTTATCTCGACGGCCTGCCGACCAAGGGCTCGCCCGCCGGTCACGCCTTCCGCGACATCGAGATGGAAGAGGAAATCCACAAGCTGACGCAGTCGCTCGGTGTCGGCGCGCAGTTCGGCGGCAAGTATTTCTGCCATGACGTCCGCGTCATCCGCCTGCCGCGCCACGGTGCCTCGCTGCCGATCGGCCTCGGCGTCTCCTGCTCGGCCGACCGTCAGGCCAAGGGCAAGATCACCCGCGACGGCATCTTCCTCGAGGCGCTGGAGACCAACCCGGCCAAATACCTGCCCGAGGTCGAGGACGCTTCGCTCGGCGGCGATGTCGTCAAGGTCGACCTCAACCAGCCGATGAGCGAGATTCTGGCCACCTTGACCAGGCATCCGGTCAAGACCCGCCTTTCGCTGACCGGTACGATCGTCGTCGCCCGCGACCTCGCCCATGCCAAGATCCGCGAGCGGCTCGAGAGCGGGCAGGGCATGCCCGATTATTTCAAGAACCACCCAGTCTACTACGCCGGCCCGGCCAAGACGCCGGACGGCATGGCTTCCGGCTCCTTCGGCCCGACCACGGCCGGGCGCATGGATTCCTTCGTCGACCAGTTCCAGTCCTTCGGCGGCTCGATGGTCATGCTCGCCAAGGGCAACCGTTCCTCGGCGGTGCGCGAGGCCTGCGCCCGCCATGGCGGCTTCTATCTCGGCTCGATCGGCGGACCGGCGGCGCGGCTGGCGCAAGACTGCATCAAGAAGGTCGAGGTGCTCGAATATCCCGAGCTCGGCATGGAAGCGGTCTGGAAGATCGAGGTCGAGGACTTCCCGGCCTTCATCGTCATCGACGACAAGGGCAACGACTTCTTCAAGGAGCTGAATCTCGGATGATTCGCCGTGCCATCCTTGGGGTGACGCTCGCGCTGCTGCCGACGCTGGCTGCGGCGCAGCCGCGCCCGGTTCCGGCGACCTGCTCGCGCGACCTGTTCCAGAACGAGGCGGCCATGCGTCAGCGGCAGTACAAGATGCAGCAGGTCGCCAATGCCGACCAGGCGACGCAATGTGCGGCCTGGCGCGAGCATGTCGCCTTCCTACAGAAGGCCCGTTCGGTCTTCGCGACCTGCCAGAGCGGGCGCGAGCGCGAGCAGAACGTCGCCCAGATGGACGAATCGCTCTCCGACTACCGGGTGCTGCTCGCCAATCGCTGCGGCAAGCGCTAGCTTGCCCGGCGAAATCTGACCGCATTCCCGCGTCATTCCGGGGCTTCGCGCAGCGAAGCGCCCGGAACCCATGAACATGACGCTTGCCACGATGAGCGCACGGTCCGCGCCTGCCTGATGCCTGTCGTGTTCATGGGTTCCGGGCTCGGGCCTTCGGCCCGCCCCGGAATGACGCGCGTCTCCCGAACAATCAGCCGCTCAGGCGGATTCCCAGCGAAAGGCACCGCATGAACGACCAACCGCAGCCCCCGCTCAGCATCGCCGTCATTCCGGTGACGCCGTTTCAGCAGAACTGCTCGCTCGTCTGGTGCACCAAGACCATGGAGGCGGCGATCGTCGATCCCGGCGGCGATGTCGCGCGCATCCAGGCGGCGCTGAAGGAAACCGGCGTCAAGCCGGTGGCGATCTGGCTGACCCATGGCCATCTCGACCATGCCGGTGGCGCGACCGAGCTCGCCGAGGCGCTTTCCCTGCCGATCATCGGCCCGCACGAGGCTGACAAGTTCCTGCTCGACGCGCTGCCCGAACAAGGCCTGCGCTTCGAGATCCGCGACATGAAGGCCGTGACGCCGACGCGCTGGCTCGCGGAAGGGGACAGCGTCTCAGTCGGTGACGTTACATTCTCCGTCCAGCACGTGCCGGGCCACACGCCGGGCCATGTCACCTTCTTCCAAAAGGAGCTGCGTTTCCTGCTCGCCGGCGATACCGTCTTCGCCGGTTCGGTCGGCCGCACGGATTTCCCTTATGGCAGCCATGAGGACCTGATCGCCGGCATCAAGGGCAAGCTCCTGCCGCTCGGCGACGACGTCCAGTTCTTGCCCGGCCACGGGCAGGCGAGCACGCTCGGCGAGGAGCGGCGCAACAACCCGTTCCTGCGCGACTGATATAAAAAGACCCGCCGCGAGCGCTCGCGGCGGGTCTCTGATTGGCCAACGGCCATGTCCCGAACCTGTGCGCGTACATCCGGCGTCACCGGTCCAAATTCATGGCCGTCTTCAACGACGCTGGAGGGCCGTGGAACGCCCTCGACATCGCCGTGAACCCGATATGGGTATGCCCCCGCCGTTGCGCAAGGGGTGAAGCGCTACGCCGGTGCGAGCGCCATTGCCGGGGCTGCCGGCCGTGCGATAGTCGGCGCCATGTGGGAGATTCTCTACGGCTACTGGCCGCATATCCTGGCCGCGCTGTCGCTTGCGATCACCGTGGTCGCCGCCAGCCACGCCGCGCTGACCAAGGACGAGGTCCGCGCCGCCATCGGCTGGGTTGGCGTCATCCTGCTCTCCCCTTTTCTGGGCGCACTGATCTATGCGGTCGCCGGCGTCAACCGCATGCGCCGGGCCTCGATCGTCTCGCAGCGAAGGCGGGAGTCCGGGGCCGGCGCGGCGGGCGAGCCCGCCGCGACCTCCGACGAAGCGGTGGCGCGCACATTCGGCCGGCGCTTCGCCGCGCTGAAGACGCTCGGCGACAAGGTGGTACGCCGTCAGCTCAAGAGCGGCAACGCCATCGCGACCCTGCGAACCGGTGACGAGGCCTATGCCGCGATGGCGGAAGCGATTGCGAGCGCCCGCCGCGCGGTCATCCTCGAGACCTATATCTTCGACCGGGATCCGATCGGGCGGCGTCTCGCCGATGCGCTGATCGCGGCGCGCGGGCGCGGCGTCGCGGTGCGGGTTCTGATCGATGCGGTCGGCGCGCGCTATTCGGTGCCGAGCATCGTCGGCTATCTGCAGAAGGGCGGGGTGCCGGTCGACGTCTTCAACGGCAACATCATCATGGGACTGCGGCTGCCCTATGCGAACCTGCGCACGCACCGCAAACTCCTGATCGTCGACGGGGAGATCGCCTTCGCCGGCGGCATGAACATCAGGCAGGGCTTCACCCGGGAATTCGCCGGGGACGCGACGGCGCGAGACACGCATTTCCGTATCGCCGGCCCGGTGGTCGAGGATCTGCTCGCGGTCGCCGCCGAGGATTGGCGCTTCGCCTCGGGCGAGGACCTCGCCGACGCCGCCTGGTCGGTTGCACCGCAGCCGCCCCCCGGCGAAGGCGGCGTGGTGATGCGCGCGGTCGCCTCGGGGCCGGATTCCAGCCTCGAGACCAATCACCGGCTGCTGATCGGTGCCTTCTCGGTGGCACGCGACTCGATCCGGATCATGTCGCCCTATTTCCTGCCGGATCGCGAATTGATCAGCGCGCTCGTCACCGCCGCCCGCCGCGGGGTTGCGATCGACATCGTCGTGCCCGAGGTCAACAATCTCGTCCTTGTCGACCGCGCCATGCAGGCGCAGTTCGACCAGGTGCTGAAGGATGGCTGCCGGGTCTGGCGCGCCACCGGCGCCTTCGACCATTCCAAGCTGCTCGCCATCGACGGAACCTGGGCCTATGTCGGCTCCTCCAATCTCGACCCGCGCTCGCTGCGGCTGAATTTCGAGATCGACCTCGAAGTGCTGGATGCGGATTTCGCCCGCAGCATCGAGGCGCGTATCGACGGGGTGATCGCCAAGGCGCGTCCGGTCACCTTGGCGCAGTTGCGGGCCCGGCCCTTTCCGATCCGCCTGCTCGACCGCCTGCTCTGGCTCTGCTCGCCCTATCTGTGACGGGCCGCTGCATCCAGTGGCGTTACGGAGTGACGGAGGCGCAGTCTCTCCGAAGTCCGGGCGAGCCGCTTGCCGTCATGGTCGGGCTTGTCCCGACCATCCACGTCTTCCCGTAGCGAGTGCGGTGTTCAAGAGATGGATGCTCGCCCCAAGGGCGAGCATGACGGCGGTCGTCCTTTCCCTGCGCTCGCGGTGGTGCGGCGCGACTCAGGCGTCGAACACGCCCTTGAGGAAGTCCTGCTTGCCGATCGAGAAGCAGTTCTCGCGCAGGATCGCGTAGGCGGTGGTGGCGTGGAAATAGAAGTTCGGAACGGCGAAGCGCGTGAGATAATCCGCGCCCTTCATCGTCACGGTGGCGGACTGACCGCGCGGGAAGGTGACGTCCCGTTCCAGCCCGGCATCGAGCGCCGCCTTGTCGACGGAGGCGAGGAAATCGAGCGTCCGGGCGATCCGCGCCTTGAGTTCCGGGAAGCTCTTCTCCTCGTCGGGGAAGCGCGGATTTTCGCCGCCGGCGAGGCGCGCCCCGGCATTCTTGGCGAAATCCGACATCAGCTGGATCTGCCGGGTGAAGGGCAGCATGTCCGGCGCGAGGCGGCTCGCCAGCAGCACCTCCGGCTGGATCTTGCGCGTCTCCGCTTCGGCCTGCGCCTTGTCGAGGATGGCGTCGAGTGCCTTCAGGGTCTGGATGAAGCCGGTGAAAGCGGCGGCATGGGCGGAAAGCGGCATGGTCTGGCTCCAGAAACGGAAACGGGCCCGGAAAGGGCCCGCTGCCTCATTCTATAGCGCATGCGCCGTCAGGCGGCGCGCCGAAGCGCGATCAATCCTTCGCGCGCTCGACATAGGAGCCGTCGGCGGTCATCACCACGATGCGCGTGCCGACGCCGATATGCGGCGGCACGGCCGAGCGCACACCGTTCGAGAGGATTGCCGGCTTGTAGGAGGAGGAGGCCGTCTGGCCCTTGGTCACCGGCTCGGTCTCGACCACTTCGAGCGTGACGCGCTGCGGCAGCTCGATCGCCACCGCCCGGTCGTCGAACACCGAGAGGGTGACCTTCATGCCTTCCTGGAGATAGGCGGCGAGATCGCCGACCACATCGCCGTCGACCGGCAGCTGGTCATAAGTCTCGGGGTTCATGAAGACGTATTGCTCGCCATCCTGGTAGAGATAGGTGAAGTCACGATCCTCGACATAGGCGCGCTCGACCTGCTCGGTCGTCTTGTAGCGCTGCGAGACCTTCACGCCGTCCGCGATGCGGCGCATGTCGATCTGTGTCGTCGGCGTGCCCTTGCCGGGGAAGAAGCTCTCGGCCGACAGCACCGAGCAGAGATGCCCGTCGACTTCGAGGACGTTGCCCTTGCGGACGGAGGAGGCGATGACCTTGACCACTTGAAATTCCTCGCTGGTGCGCTGCTGAGGGGCGCGCTATGCCGATTTCATCGCCGCGCAACTACCGCATTTACGCGCAAAACGAAAGCTGGCTGACGGTTTCGCCAGAGGATCCATGAACGAAAATGCCCCGCCCTTCTGGCGGCCGGACATCCATGCCGACCGGCGCCCCGCCTTGATGGCGCGTGGCCGCGTCAAGGCGGCGCTGCGGCGCTGGTTCGAGGCGCGCGATTTTATCGAGGTCGAGGCGGCACTGTTGCAGCGCTCGCCCGGCAACGAGACGCATCTGCACGGTTTCCGCACCGTCTTCGTCGACGATGGCGGCGCCGAGCATCCCTATTACCTGCACACCTCGCCGGAGTTCGCCGCCAAGAAGCTGCTGGCGGCCGGCGAGCGACGCATCTTCGATTTCGCCCGCGTCTTCCGCAACCGCGAGCGCACGGCGCTGCATCATCCCGAATTCACCATGCTGGAATGGTACCGGGTCGGCGAGCCCTATGAGGCGCTGATGGCCGATTGCGCCGAATTGCTGGCGCAGGCTGCACGGGCAGCCGGTGCGGCCCGCCTGCGCTGGCGCGGCTCCGAGGTCGACCCTTTCGCCGAGCCCGAGCGACTCACCTTGCACGAAGCCTTCGCCCGCGATGCCGGGATCGACCTGATGGCGACGATCGCCGCCGATGGAGCGACCGATCGCGAGGCACTGGCCGGGCAGGCGCGGGCCGCCGGCATCAGGTTGGCCGAGGACGACAGCTGGGCCGACATCTTCAGCCGCGTCCTCGCCGAGAAGGTCGAGCCGCATCTCGGCCGTGGGCGCGCCACCATCCTGTGCGAATACCCGATCTCCGAGGCGGCGCTGGCCCGGCCGAAACCCGGCGATCCGCGCGTCGCCGAACGCTTCGAACTCTTCGCCTGCGGCGTCGAGCTGGCGAACGCCTTCGGCGAACTGACCGATCCGGCCGAGCAGCGCCGGCGTTTCGAGGCGGATATGGACGAGAAAGAGCGCATCTATGGCGAGCGCTATCCGATCGACGAGGATTTCCTCGCGGCGCTCGGAGCGATGCCCGAGGCCTCCGGCATCGCGCTCGGCTTCGACCGGCTGGTGATGCTCTGCACCGATGCGCGCCGCATCGAGGATGTGCTCTGGACGCCGGTCGCGCAACCGGGCAGGGCAGGACGATGACCATCCATCAACCGCCCGGCCAGCCGCTGAAGACGATCGACGCCCTCGTCGAGCGCGGCCTCGTCGCGCCCGCCCGGCGCGAGGCCTTGGCCGAGGTCGCAGCGCGCTACGCCGTTTCGGTGACCCCGGCTGTCGCGGCGCTGATCGACCCGGCCGAGGCGGCCGACCCGATCGCTCGCCAGTTCGTGCCGGATGCCGCCGAGCTCAGGACCCTGCCCGAGGAACTGGCGGATCCGATCGGCGACGAGGCGCATTCGCCGGTCGAGGGCGTGATTCATCGCTATCCCGACCGCGCGCTGCTCAAGCTGGTCCATGCCTGCCCGGTCTATTGCCGCTTCTGCTTCCGCCGCGAGATGGTTGGTCCGGGCGGCGACGCGCTGACCGGCGAGAAGCTCGACGCGGCACTCGCCTATCTCGCCTCTCGGCCTGAGATCTGGGAGGTGATCATGACCGGCGGCGACCCGCTGATCCTCTCCGCCCGGCGCCTGCGCGAGGTCGGCGAGCGGCTCGCCGCGATCCCGCATATCAAGGTGGCGCGCTGGCACAGCCGCGTGCCGATGGTCCAGCCGGAGCGCGTCACGCAGGATTACGCCAGGGCGCTGCGTGTGCCCGGCAAGGCGAGCTATGTCGCGGTCCACGCCAATCACCCGCGCGAGTTCACGCCGGCGGCGCGCGCGGCGCTCGCCCGGCTCGCCGATGCCGGCCATGTCCTGGTCAGCCAGAGCGTGCTGCTCAAGGGCGTCAACGCCGATGTCGAGACCCTCTCGGCGCTGATGCGCGCCTTCGTCGAGAACCGGGTCAAGCCCTACTACCTGCACCATCCCGATCTCGCGCCAGGAACCTCGCATTTCCGGCTGTCGCTGGCGGAAGGGCAGGCGCTGGTCAAAAGCCTGCGCGGCAATCTTTCCGGCCTCTGCCAGCCGACTTATATCCTCGACATCCCCGGCGGCGCCGGCAAGATTCCCGTGGGCCCGACCTTTCTCTCGGGCTGCGAGACGCCCGGCGCGCAGGGCCATGCGGAAGATCGCCATGGCGATCTCCATGCCTATCCGCCGATCTGAAACCTGCCGCGCCCAGCGCCAAGGAACGAGTCATGCAAGACAAGCTGCCGATCGCGATCGTCTCCGATCTCGCCTGCCCCTGGTGCTTCATCGGCAAGGCGCGGCTCGAGACGGCGCTCGCCAATCACGGCCTGACCGAGCGTGTTGCCATCACCTGGCTGCCCTATGAGCTCAATCCGGAGATGCCGGAGGAGGGCATGGACCGCACCGCCTATCTCGATGCCAAGTTCGGGCCCGGCAAGCGCAGGGAGATCGAACTGCGGCTCTCCGAGGCGGCGCTGGAAAGCGGCGTCACCTTCAACTGGGCTGCGGTCAAGAAGAGCGTCAACACCCGCATGGCCCATATGCTCGTCGCCGCCGCCTCGACCGTGCAGCGCGGCAGCGAGATGAAGGCGGCGCTGTTCAAGGCCTATTGGCAGGACGGCCGCGACATCGGCGATCTCGACACGCTGGTCGCGATCGCGGGCGAGCAGGGCTATGACGAGCGGGCGGCGCGCGACGAACTCGCCAATGACGAGTTGCGCGAGACGGTGATCGGCCTCGAGGCGCATGCGCAGCGGGTCGGCGTCACCGGGGTGCCCTTCTTCATCGTCGACGGCAAGCTCGCCGTCTCCGGCGCGCAGACGCCCGACGTCTGGGCCAAGGTCTTCGCGCAGGTGTTGAGCGGGGCGGCCTGAGGCGCCTCTTCGCCCGCGAGCAAGCAGGCAAAGGTTGCGCTCCCCGTCGAATCGTGCCCCATCGCCGCCGGGCAGCGAGGAGGACAGGGCCATGGCGCAGAAAATCAACGATCTCCGGGACCGCATGATCGTCGCGCTCGACGTTCCGACGATCTGGGACGCCTATCGCATCGTCGCGACGCTCGGCGACCAGGCGAGCTTCTACAAGATCGGCTACCGGCTCGCCTTCGCTGGCGGGCTCGACCTTGCCCGCCAGCTGATCGGCGAGGGCAAGAAGGTCTTCCTCGACCTGAAGCTGCACGATATCGGCAACACCGTCACCGAAGGGGTGGAATCGCTGACCAAGCTCGGCGTCACCTTCCTCACCGTGCACGCCTATCCGCAGACCATGCGCGGTGCGGTCGAGGGGCGCGGCGATTCCGCCATGAAGCTGCTCGCCGTCACGGCGCTCACCTCCTATGACGATGGCGATCTCAAGGATGCCGGCTATGGGCTCGCCGTGCGCGATCTCGTGCGTATGCGCGCCCAGCAGGCCCGCATCGCCGGCGTCGACGGCATCGTCTGCTCCGCCGCCGAGACCGAGATCGTGCGCGGCGTCATCGGTCCGGACATGGTCATCGTCACCCCCGGCATCCGCCCGGCCGGCAGCGCCGCCGGCGACCAGAAGCGCACCTTGACGCCGGGCGAGGCCATTGCCGCCGGGGCCGACCATCTGGTGATCGGGCGTCCCGTCATCCGCGCGGCTGATCCGCGCGCGGCGGCTGCCGCGATCATGGACGAGATCGCCGGCGCCGCCTAAGCTTCGCCCCCCATCCAAACGGAAATGGAAGCCGAAATGCCCAAGGGATATGTGATCGCGCGCGCCAAGGTCTCCAACGCGACGCTGTGGGCGGCCTATGCCGCCAAGGCCTCGGAAGCGATCAAGCAGTATCGCGGCACGCCTTTGGTGCGTGGCGGCCAGATGACGGTCGGCGAGGGCGAGGGCAGGGCCCGCAACATCGTCATCGAGTTCAAGGATTTCGAAGCGGCCAAGGCCTATGTGAACTCGCCGGAATACGCCGCGGCGCGCAAGGAGCGCGAAGGCGCCGGCGAGATCGACATCGTCGTCGTCGAAGGCGTCTGATCATGGCGAAGGGCTACTGGATCGCCCGCCTCGATGTGCAGAACGAGGCTGAATACGCGACCTACCGTTCGCTCAACGCCATCGCTTTCGCGAAGTATGGCGGCAAGTTCATCGTCCGCGGCGGCGAGTACAAGCTCGCCCGCGGCGAGGGCCGCAAGCACAACGTCGTCATCGAGTTCAAGGACGAGGCGACGGCCCGTGCCTGCTATGAATCGCCGGAATATCAGGCGGCGGTGCAGCACCTCGCCAAGGTCGGCCCGGTCGATCTCGTGATCATCGGCGGCTATGACGGAGCCCAGCCGGGCGATTGAGCCCGCCTGGTGCGCAAGACTCGTCTTTCCGGGGCGGCCGCAGGGCCGAGCCCGGAACCCATGAACACCACTTTTGCCGTCATGGTCGGGCTTGTCCCGACCATCCACGTCTTCCTGTTACGAGAGCGGTGTTCAAGACGTGGATGCTCGCCACAAGGGCGAGCATGACGAACTGGAACAACACCGATATAGGGGTCTGGCTCTTCGCTGCGCGAAGCCCCGGAATGGCAGCTCGAACCCAGTTCAGCTTTCGAACAACTCCTTCAGCTGCCGCGGCTGGGAACGCAGATACTGCTTCGGCGCCTTGACGCTGGCGCCGAGATGGGCGGCCGCGTGCCAGGGCCAGCGCGGATCGTAGAGAATGCCGCGCGCCAGTCCGACCATGTCGGCATCGCCGCCGGCGACGATCGCCTCGGCATCCTCGTATTCGGTGATCAGCCCGACTGCGATGACCGGCAGCGCCGTCGCCGCCTTCACTGCCCGCGCCAGCGGAACCTGATAGCCCGGCCCGAGCGGGATCTTCTGCTCCGGCGAGAGGCCGCCGCTGGAGACATGGACGAAGCTGACCCCGCGTGCCTTCAGCGCCTGCGCGAAGGCGATGGTCTGCTCGATCTCCCAGCCGCCCTCGACCCAGTCCGTGCCGGAGACCCGCACGCCGACCGGGATTTCGGCCGGCACGGCGTCGCGCACCGCCTCATAGATCTCGAGCGGAAAGCGCAGCCGGTTTTCGAGCGCGCCGCCATAGGCGTCGTCGCGCCGGTTGGCGAGCGGCGAGAGGAACTGGTGTAGCAGATAGCCATGGGCGCAATGGATCTCGACCATCTGCAGGCCGAGCCGCGCCGCGCGCTTCGCCGAGGCGACGAAGGCCTCGCGCACGCGCTTCAGCCCGTCGGCATCGAGGGGCAGCGGCGGCCGATCGTTCGGGTTCATCGGCAGGGCCGAGGGCGCGAGGGTCTGCCAGCCGCGATCGTCGAGCGGTCGCTGGCGGCTGCCGTTCCAGGGTGAGTGGATCGAGGCCTTGCGCCCGGCATGGCCGAGCTGGATGCCGATCGGCATGTCGGAATGGCGCCGGACGGCGTCGAGCACGCGGCCGAGCGCGCGCTCGTTCTCATCGCTCCACAGGCCGAGATCGTCGGGACTGATCCGGCCCTCGGGCTCGACCGCGGTCGCCTCGATGATCAGGAGGCCGGCGCCGGAGAGCGCGAGATTGCCGAGATGGATCAGGTGCCAGTCGGTGGCCGAGCCGTCTTCCGCCGAATATTGGCACATCGGCGCGATGACGATGCGGTTCGGAAGCTGGAGCCCATCGAGTGCGAGCGGGCGGAAGAGCTGGCTTGTCATGCGCTGTCCTCGAGATTGCTGGAGCAGTGGAAAGGCAGGAATTGCGACGGGCTGCGGTTCAGCCGGAGACCAGCCAGATCGCGATGGGGAAGGTCAGGGCTGCGGCGGTGGTCGAGATCACGATGGCGGCGGCCAGCGGCCGGCTGTCGGTCTCGAAGCGCTCCGAGATCACGAAGACATTGGCGGCGATCGGCAGCGCCGCATAGAGCACGCCGGCTTTGACCCAGAACGGGTCGAGTCTGAGCACGATGGCGAGCACGAACCAGGTCAGCAGCGGGTGCAGGACGAGCTTGCCGAGGACGAGCGGCAGCACGCCTTTCAGCGGCAGCCTGCCTTCCCGGCTCCACTGCCAGGCGGCGACGCCGAGCGCGAAGATGCCGACCGGGGCGGCCGAGCCGCCGAGGAAGACGAGGAAGCGGTCGATCGGCTCGGGGATGGAAAGGCCGCTGAGCGAGAGCGCGACGCCGCCCATGATCGAGAGCATGAAAGGATTGACGATGGTGCCGCGCACCAGCCTTGCCGCGATGCGCCAGGGCGAGCCCTTGCCCCGCCCGGCCTCGATCAGCCCGATCGCGAGGGGAACGACCAGTGCCGTGTCGCAGATCAGCCCGATCGCGATCGGCGCCGCCGCCCCGTCGCCGAGGAAGGCCAGCATCAGGGGAATGCCGAGGAAGGCGAAATTGCCGCCGACCAGGCTCTGGCCGCGCGAGACCGCATTGGGGAAGGGCATCCCGAAAAAGCGGCGCGCCACAAGGATGCCGAGGCCCATCCCCACGATGCCGAGCAGGGCCAGGGCGGCGAAGAACACCCCGTTCCAGAGCTCGGCGATCGGCTGGCGCGACATCACCCGGAGCACCATCGCCGGCGTCGCCACCATGAAGGCATAGGTGTTGAGCACCCGGACCGCATCGCTGCCGAACAGGCCGCGCCAGGCGGAGAGGGCACCGAGCCCGATCACGGCGAAGAAGGGCGTGCTGGTGGCGAGGAATTGCAGCATGACAGGTCCGGCGGTCCGTGCGTTGGACCTCGGGCGAGGAGCTAGCAGATTTGCGTGGGGATGACGGCCCCAGCTCATGCATGGCGCCCGGCATGTTTGCGGGGGGAGGCGGAATACCGGCGGCTGTGATGCGGATCAGGGCTGGCCGAGACGTGCGAGCGCGAGCTGGAGCGGCAGGTCGGAGACGCGGATGAAGCCGAGATAGGGGTGGTCCATGTCGATGATCAGCACCAGTGCTGCCGTCACCGACAAGGCCGAGCCTAACAGCGTCGCCACGACCGTGGCATTTCCCGGGCTCAGCAGACCGAAGGAGGCGAAGAGCAAAGCGAGCCAGAAGACGAGGATGATGATGAAGATGCCGGGGAAGCCGCCGGTCTCGGTTTCTGGCCGCTGCCACCTCATTTCCGAGATCTGTCCGCTGAGCTGGAGGGCTCGGGCCTGAAGCCAGCGCTGTCCGTCATTGGCCGGTACGAGATGCCTGAGTCCGATCTGGATGGGCTCGACGTCGAGGCCCTCATGCAGCAGCCCCTCGCGTTCATCTTTGAGCTCGTTCAGCCTCGTCTCGAGGCTCTGTCGCAGGGCGACGCGCAGCGGCTTCGTCTCCGGCCCGTATTGGGCCATCGTCCGGTCGAGGAGCACGACATGGGCCGCCGAGGTTCTGAGCTCGGTCCCGGCTTCGTCGAAGGAGCGCTTCGCCGAGGCGATCAGCAGGCCGAGCGCGATCGCGGACAGGGTTCCGATGATGGCAGTGGCGAGCTTGATCAACTCCCGGGAGTCGGGGGAGAGATGATGATCCGGCAGGCGCGCGCGCAGCAGCATTCCGCCGGCTGCTGCGCCGAACACGAAGATGAACGCGACGGCGCCGACCAGGAACGGAGTCATGCTCTTTCCCCGCATATCTGTGGCGTGAGATTATTCGGCGAGCCAAGGGCACGGTAGTGGTCGTTTGGGTAGCGAAGTGCTGCCCGCCAGGGCTTCCGCCGGCTGGACTACTTCCTCGCCGCGGCGCCGGCGGTCTTCGCCGCCCTGCCGCGCCAGATCCGGAGGGCCGGCTCGACGACGAAATGCATGCCGACGAGGCAGAGCCCGCCGATCGCAAGCCCGAACACGGCCGAGGCGCCGGCAGTGGTCAGCCATTCCAGCAGGCCGGACGCCGCCGGGACGGTCTGCCCGACCGCCACCGCGACGCCGTGAATGGCGTGCTCGATCCCGTCGAGGCCGTAGCCGGCGAGGCCGTGGATGATGATGCCGCCGCCGACCCAGAGCATCGCGGCGGTGCCGACTGCGCTCAGCGCTTTCAGGAAATGCGGCATGCCGCGGACGAGGCCGCGGCCGATCGGCCGGATCAGCGGCTTGCCGGTGCGCGCCATCGCGGCGCCCGCATCGTCCGCCTTCACGATCAGGGCGACGGCGCCATAGACTAGCAGGGTCATGCCGAGGCCGACCACGGCAAGCACCAGGGCCTGCGTCCAGTAGGACGAGGCGGTGACGGTCGCGAGCGTGATCGCCATGATCTCGGCGGAGAGGATGAAATCGGTCTTGATCGCGCTTGAGATCTTCTGTGCCTCGAGCTGCGTGGCATCGAGGATTTCGGCCGTGGCTTCGCCCTGCACCGCCTCGTGCCCGGCATGCGGCATGACGAGCTCGTAGACCTTCTCGAAGCCCTCGAAGCAGAGATAGGCGCCGCCTGCCATCAGGAGCGGCGTGATCGCCCAGGGCGCGATGAAGCTCAGCACCAAAGCCGCCGGTAGCAGGAAGATGAGCTTGTTCTTGAGTGAGCCGAGGGCGATCTTGCCGATGATCGGCAGCTCGCGATCGGCCGAGAAGCCGACGGCATAGCGCGGCGTCACGGCCGCATCGTCGATGACGATGCCCGCAGCCTTGGCGCCCGCCTTGGTCGCCTGGCCCGCCGCATCGTCGAGCGCAGCGGCCGCGACCTTGGCGAGGCCGGCGATGTCGTCGAGAAGCGCGAACAGTCCTGAGCTCATCTCTGTCCCCGGGAAGGCGGCGGCGGGCGTGCCTGCCTCGCAGCAAGCCGATCGGCATTGCCTTGATATGACAGAAACCCTGCGATTGGCGACAGTTGCGCGGGCTGGGAGGCGATTCCTGCCGCGTCTCGCCTTCGGGCAAGGAGCGTGCCGCATATCCGGGCTTGACTCCGGCAGAGTTTGGGAGTGGTTTTAGATAGGAACAAATAGTGAACATTTTTCATGCCCGATATCCCTTCCTCCGCGCTGGCCAGTCTCCGGCAAAGCCTCGCTCTGGCGGGGCTGGCGCGCGAACTCGCGCCGGTGGAGCGGGTCGATTTCGGCATGGCGGGGCTCGATGAGCCGCTGGGCGGCGGCGTCGCCCGCGCCGCCCTGCACGAGGTCTATGCGTCCGGCGGGGCCGATCTGCCCGCCGCGACCGGCTTCGCCGCGGCGCTGGCCCTGCGGGCCGCGGGGGCGCGACCGCTGCTCTGGGTTCGGCAGGATTTTCTGGCGGCCGAAGCCGGCCGGCTGCACCCGCCCGGCCTCGTCGAGCTCGGCCTCGACCCCGCGCAGGTTCTGCTGGTGCGGGCCCGCGACGCCGAGGGCGTGTTGCGCGCCGGGGCCGAGGCGGCCCGCTGTTCGGCGCTCGGCGCGGCGCTGATCGAGCCCTGGGGCGAGCCGCGCCAGCTCGACCTGACCGCCAGCCGGCGCCTTGCTCTGGCAGCCGGGGCTTCCGGCGTCATGACCCTGCTGTTGCGGGTCTCTCCTGAGCCAGCGCCCAGCGCGGCGACGACCCGCTGGCTGGTGCGGGCCCTGCCGTCGCGGCCGCGCGAGGCCAATGCGCCGGGCGATCCGGCCTTCAGTTTGAGGCTGCTGCGCCATCGCGGCGGCCTCGGTGAGTGTGAGTGGCGTGTGGAGTGGAACCGTGAGCGACGATCTTTCCAGGAATGGAGCCGGGAGGATGGAGGCCGAAGCGATGCAGCGCCGCTATCTCGCCCTCTGGTTTCCCTTCCTGGCGAGCGACCGGCTGCATCGGCAGAGGGCGCTCCCGCCTGGCGCCGCGCCGGATGAGCGACCGCTCGTCCTGGTCGAGAAGGAGGGCGGTGCGCTCAGGCTCGCCGATTGCGACCGGCGCGCCGTCGCGCTCGGCCTGACCCGCGGCCTGACCCTCGCCGATGCCCGCGCCCGCATTCCCGATCTCGCCATCGCCGAGGCCGATCCCGCCGCCGATGCGCGCTTCCTCGAACGCCTTGCCGGGCTTTGCGACCGTTTCACCCCGCTGGTTGCGCTCGATCCGCCGCATGGGCTGGTGCTCGACATCAGCGGCTGCGCCCATCTCTTCGGCGGCGAGGCGGCATTGCGCCAGGAGATCGGCATCCGGCTGCGCCGGCTCGGCCTCCAGCTGCGCGCCAGCATCGCCGGCACGCCCGAGGCGGCGCGGGCGCTCGCCCGTTTCGGCGATTGTGCCGTCTCCCCGCCGGGTGGCGATGCGGAGCGCACCCGGCTCCTGCCGGTCGCCGCTCTGGAAGCGCCGGCCGAGACCGTTCTCGCCCTGTCGCGGGCCGGGCTGAAGACGCTCGCCGATCTTGCCGCCCGCCCTTCGGGCACGCTGTCGGCCCGCTTCGGCGAGGCCCTCGCCAGGCGGCTGCGGCGCATCCTCGGCCATGAGGATGTCCGTATCACCCCCTTGCGGCCGCCGCCCGATTGCATGGTCGAGCGGCATTTCCCCGAGCCGCTGCAGGATACCGATGGGCTGGAGGCGATCCTGCGGCATTTGCTCGACGAGGCCGCCCGCATCCTCGAGCAGCGCGGCGAGGGCGGGCGCGCTTTCGAGATCAGCTTCTTCCGCAGCGACGGCGCCGTCCGGCGCCTGTCCCTCGTGACCGGTCGTCCCTCGCGCGATCCCGCCGCCATATTGCGGCTCTACCGCGAACGCATCGACACGCTGGCGGACCCGCTCGATCCCGGTTTCGGCTTCGATGCGATCCGCCTCGCCGTGCCGGTCTGCGAGCCGCTCGGGACGCCGCAGGCGAGCCTTGACGGGCGCGCCATCGAGGAGGAGGCGGTGGCCGATCTGGTCGACCGGCTCGTCGCCCGCTTCGGCCGTGACCGGGTGCTGCGCTTCGTCGCCCGCAACTCCCACCATCCCGAGCGGGAAGCGGGGATGGTCCCGGCCGTCGGCACGCCATCCGAGGTGCAGCCCTGGCCGGAGCCCGAAGCGGGCGAGCCGCCGGCGCGGCCGCTCCAGCTCTTCGAGCCGCCGCAGCCGGTCGAGACGCTCGCCGAGGTGCCGGACGGCCCGCCCTTGCGCTTTCGCTGGCGCCGGGTGCTGCACGAGATCGCCCGCGCCGAGGGGCCGGAGCGGATCGCGCCGGAATGGTGGCGCGACGGGCCGGACGAGCCGACGCGCGACTATTACCGCGTAGAGGATGCGCAGGGTCGCCGCTTCTGGCTGTTCCGCGCCGGGCTCTACGAGCGCGAGAGCGTCCAGCCGCGCTGGTTCCTGCACGGTCTGTTCGCATGACGACTTACGCCGAGCCCGTCGCCGCGACGAATTTCTCCTTCCTGCGCGGCGCCTCGCCCGGGCCGAACCTGGTCATGACCGCGCTGCTGCTCGGTCAGACCGGCCTCGGCATCGCCGACCGGAACACCGTGGCCGGCGTGGTGCGGGCCTGGAGCGCGCTGCGCGATCTGCGTGAGGACGGGCTGCCTCCGCGGGAGAAGCTACGCCACGGCGGCAGTCCCGGCGAATATGTCTGGGTCGAGAATCCGGTCTTCGCCGACCTGCCCTTCACGTCTGAATGGCTCCAAGCGAAGGCGAAGGCCTTCAAGCTCGCCACCGGTAGCCGGCTGGTCTTCGCCGACGGTACGCCCGATATCGTCGCCTATCCCGCCAATCGTGCGGGCTGGGGCCGGCTCTGCCGCCTGCTGACCGCTGGAAATCTGAAAACGGAAACGAAGGGCGAATGCATTCTCGTCCTCGACGATCTCCTGCGCGACGCCCGCGACCTCCTGCTGATCGTCGTGCCTGAGCGTCGGCTCGACGGCCTCTCCGAGCTTCTCGTTCAGCTTGATGCCGCCGCGCCCGGCGCGGTCTGGCTCGCCGCCACCATGTCGCGCCGCGGCGATGATCGCCGCCGCCTCGCCCGGCTGAGAGGCGTTGCGGCTGCGACCCGCACCCCGCTGATCGCCACGAACGATGTGCTCTACGACGCGCCGGAACAGCGCGATCTCCAGGACCTCGTGACCTGCATTCGCGAGGGCGCGACGATCGCCAGGGCCGGCCGCCTGCTCGAGGCCAATGCCGAGCGCCATCTCAAGACCCCGCAGGAGATGGTCCGGCTGTTCAAGGAGGCGCCGGAGGCGATCGAGGAGACGCAGCATCTGCTCGGCCGCATCGATTTCGACCTCGATCAGCTCAGATATGAATATCCCGACGAACCGGTGCCACCGGGCTGGACGCCGCAGGGCTGGCTGGAGGAGCTGGTGCGCCGGCGCCTGCCGATGCGCTATCCCGACGGCATCCCGCCCGCGGTCCAGAAGCAGGTCGACGACGAGCTCGTTCTGATCGGCAGGCTCGACTATGCCCGCTATTTCCTGACCATCCGCCAGATCGTCGAATTCGCCGAAAGCGAAGGCATCCTCTGCCAGGGGCGAGGCTCCGCCGCCAATTCGGCCGTCTGCTACGCGCTCGGCATCACCGCGGTCGACCCGGCCGAGCATACCCTGCTCTTCGCCCGCTTCATCTCGGAGGAACGGCGCGAGCCGCCCGATATCGACGTCGATTTCGAGCATGAGCGACGCGAGGAGGTGATCCAGTGGATCTACCGGACCTATGGCCGCGAGCGCGCCGGCATCGCCGCGACCGTGATCCATTACCGGCCGCGCAGCGCCATCCGCGAGGCCGGCAAGGCGCTGGGGCTGACCGAGGACGTCACCGCCCGGCTCGCCTCGACGCAATGGGGCAGCTGGGGCTCCGACATCACCCGCGAGCAGGTCCGCCAGGCCGGGCTCGATCCCGATAATCCGGTGATCGCGCAGGCCGTGCACTTCGCCGTGCGCCTGCTCGGCTTCCCGCGCCATCTCTCGCAGCATGTCGGCGGCTTCGTGCTGATGCGCGGGCGCCTCGACGAAACCGTGCCGATCGGCAAGGCCGCGATGGCGGACCGCACCTTCATCGAATGGGACAAGGACGATATCGACGCGCTGCGCCTGATGAAGGTCGACGTGCTGGCGCTAGGCATGCTGACCTGCATCCGCAAGGCGTTTGACCTGCTGCGCGAATGGGAAGGTAAGGATTACGGCCTTGCCGACATCCCGCAGGGGGATCGCAAGACCTACGCCATGCTCCAGCGAGGCGAGTCGCTCGGCGTCTTCCAGGTCGAAAGCCGGGCGCAGATGAACATGCTGCCGCGGTTGAAGCCCGATAGATTCTACGACCTTGTCATCCAGGTCGCGATCGTCCGCCCCGGCCCGATCCAGGGCAACATGGTGCATCCCTATCTGAAGCGGCGCGCTGGCATCGAGGAGGTGCACTATCCATCGCCCTCACCGGCTCATGGGAGGAGGGACGAACTCTATCACGTCCTGAACCGCACCCTGGGTGTGCCGCTCTTCCAGGAGCAGGCGATGCAACTCGCCATGACGGCGGCGAAATTCACCGATCCGGAAGCCAACGGCCTGCGCCGCGCCATGGCGACCTTCCGCAATCTCGGCACCATCGGTCAATATGAGGCGCTGATGGTCGGGCGCATGGTCGAGCGTGGCTATGAGCCGGCCTTCGCCCAGCGCTGCTTCGAGCAGATCAAGGGGTTCGGCAGCTATGGTTTTCCCGAGAGCCATGCCGCCTCCTTCGCCAAGCTGGTCTATGTCTCCTCCTGGCTGAAATGCCATCATCCGGCGATCTTCGCCGCGGCGCTGCTGAACTCGCAACCCATGGGCTTCTACGCCCCGGCCCAGATCGTCCGGGAGGCGCAGGAGAATGGCGGCGTCGAGCCGCGCCCGATCGATGTGAATTCCAGCGCCTGGGACAATCTCTTGGAGCCGGCGGCGCCTGGCTGGAAAAGCCCCTGGGCCTTGCGCCTCGGCCTGCGCCAGCTCGACGGCTTCAAGAAGGAATGGGCGGAGCGCCTCATCGCGGCCCGCGGCGAGGGCTATCGCGATGTCGAGGGTCTTGCACGCCGGGCGCGGCTCCCGGCGCGCGCCATGCGTCTGCTCGCCGATGCCGACGCCTTCCGCTCGCTCGGGCTGGACCGGCGCGAGGCGCTCTGGGCCGTGCGCCGCCTGCCGGAAGACGAGGCGCTGCCCTTGTTCGAGGTCGCAAAGGCCCGCGAGCTCGGGGAGGAGCCGGCTGCTGCTTTGCCAGTCATGCCGCTCGCCGAGCATGTCGTCGCCGACTACCAGACGGTGCGGCTTTCGCTGAAAGGCCATCCGATGGGCCTGCTGCGTCCACGTTTCGCCGGGGCGGGCGTCGTGACCTGCGCGGCGATCGCCGCCGGGCGCGACGGCGCCTGGGCGAATGTCGCCGGCGTCGTGCTGGTGCGTCAGCGCCCCGGCAAGGGCAATGCGGTCTTCATCACGCTCGAGGACGAGACCGGCATCGCCAACATCGTGCTCTGGGCCCGTGATTTCGTCCGCTTCCGCCGCGAGGTGATGGCGGCGCGGCTGTTGCTGGCCGAAGGCAGGGTGCAGAAGAGCCAGGAAGGCGTGGTGCATCTGATGGCGCGGCGCGTCTTCGACCGCTCGGCCGATCTGCTCGGCCTGTCCGACACCCACCGCGCCGAGATCGCGCTCAGCCGCGCCGACGAGTTCCTGCATCCGCAGCACCCGCGCGCCGGCCATCCGCGCAATGTCCGCATCCTCCCGAAGTCGCGCGATTTCCACTGAGCTTGCGCTGCTCAGAAAACGACATGATTTACGGGCAGATGAAGGCGGCCCCTGTCGGGCCTTGGTTGAAATAGGAACGGATGAACGACGGAGAACGGCTTCTTCGCCTGGCCTTCAAGCGCCTGGAACAGGAACTGCCCGAGAGGCTCGCCGCGGTGAGCCGTTGGCTCAGGCATCCCTCGTCGCGCCTCGTCCGCATCCCCGCGGCGCTTCTGCTGATCCTCGGTGGCATCTTCTCGATCCTGCCTTTTCTCGGCCTCTGGATGCTGCCACTGGGCCTGATGCTGATCGCCGCCGACATCCCCTTCCTGCGCAAGCCGATGGCGGCTTTCGCCATGCGCAGCGTCGGTCTGCTCGAGCGCTACCGTGCCTGGCGAGCGAAACGGTGAACCTCGCCGGTGCCTTGCGCTGGCCGCGGGGCGCGAGGTTCCGGCGGGAGGCGCAGCGATCCGCGCAGCCGTGAATGGGGCGGACATCGGCAAGGGCGCCGGCTCAATGAACGGCGGAGCCGGGTTCGGGCACGTAATACCCCTCCGCGACATAGGCTGCGATCTTGTTCCGCAGCGTCCTGATCGAAACACCGAGGATATGGGCGGCATGCGTACGGTTGCCGCGCGTCTCACGCAATGTCGCGAGGATGAGGTCGCGCTCTACCTGTGCGACAGGCAGGCCGACGAGGTCATTGACCGCGGTCGCTTCTGGCCCGGCATCGCCCATGGCCTTATCCTTTTCCGGTTGCCCAGCCCCCGGTCGGATGTCTTCCAAGAGAGAGCCATAGGGTTAACAAATGGTTGAGGCTGCGGCCGCCGTGCCTCGTGGCTGGTCGGGCAGGGCCCGAGCCGGCATGATGCTCCACGGATTCGCGGGGATGAGGTCATGGGCGAGCGCGTCGACTGGGATGCCGAGCAATATCTACGCTTCGAGGACGAGCGGACGCGCCCTTCGCTCGATCTGCTCCTGCGTGTCCGCCCGGCCCAGCTGGAACGCTGCATCGATCTCGGCTGCGGACCCGGCAACAGCACCGAGCTGGTCGCGGCGCGGTTTCCGGCAGCGCAGATCGAGGGCCTCGATTCCTCGCCCGACATGCTCGACAAGGCGCGCAAGCGGCTGCCGCAGGTCACCTTCCAACTGGCGCAGCTCGAGGAATGGTCGGCACGGAGCCGCTACGATCTGATCTTCGCGAATGCCGTTCTGCAATGGATTCCCGATCATGCCACCCTGTTCGCCCGGCTGGCGCGTGCCTTGAAGCCGGGCGGTGTGCTCGCGGTCCAGATGCCGAACAATCTGGCCGAGCCTTCGCATGTCGCGATGACAGAGGTGGCGGCCGATGGTCCCTGGGCGCAGCGACTGGCGAGCGCGCGCGAGGCGAGGGCACTGATCGGTTCGTTCTCCGACTACCGCCGCTGGCTCCAGGAGGCGGGCTGCGCCGTCGACATCTGGCA
This sequence comes from Allobosea sp., assembly GCF_017308075.1. GTDB lineage: Bacteria > Pseudomonadota > Alphaproteobacteria > Rhizobiales > Beijerinckiaceae > Allobosea. The sequence continues at coordinate 74,202 of NZ_JAFKFX010000029.1, read as the reverse complement.
GACGACCTATGTGCATGCGCTGGCAGGGCCCGGCGCGATCGTGGAATGGTTCAAGAGCACGGGGCTCAAGCCCTTTGTCGATCTTTTGTCCGCCGAGGAGCGGACCGCCTTCCTGGACCAGTATCTGAAACGGATCGCTGCAGCCTATCCAGCCGAACCGGACGGCAAGGTGCTGCTCCGGTTCCCGCGCCTGTTCATCGTCGCGACGCGGCAGGGCACCTAATGTATCGGCCCGAAAAGTGGGATCCACTTTTCGGGCCGATGCAATCGCAAAGAGCTGGATCGCTGACCCGCGTCCGGTGGGACGCCCGGTGATCCAGAGCATTTCCGCGGTTCTCTGAAACGCGCAGATGCTCCAGGTCTTTGTTCTATCGCGTTTTCTTCACGCGAACCGGTGCCCAGTTCGCCCGAAAATGCTCTAGTTCAAGCCGCTTTCGGCCAGGAACTGGCGCGCAACTTCTTCGATCGGGGTCTTGTCGACATCGACCTTGGCATTGAGGCCCTGCAGGACTTCGTCGGAAAGCTTGCCGGAGAGCGCATTGAGCGTCGCTTCGAGGGCCGGATTGGCCTTGAGGATCTCGGCGCGCACCACCGGGACGGCGGCATAGTTCGGGAAGAACTCCTTGTCGTCGGCGAGCACGCGGAACTTGAAGGCCTGGATGCGCCCATCGGTGGCGAAGACGAGCGCGACGTCGACCTGGGAGTCGCGGAGCGCCTGGTAGGTCAGGCCGGAATCCATCGATTTCAGATTGGCGCGCCCGGCCTTGAAGCCATAGGTCGTCTGCAGGCCCGGCAGGCCGTCGGGACGCCCGGAAAATTCGGCGTTGATGGCGATGCTCAGCGGCTTCTTGGCGTTGAAGGCGGCGGCGAGATCCGAGAGCGTCTTGACCGAAGCCGTCTTGGGATCATCGGAGCGGACGGCGAGCGCATAGGTGTTGTTGGCGCTCGAAGGCTGAAGCCAGACCAGGCCGAGCTTGGCATCGAGCTCCTTGACGCGCTCATAGGTATCCTTGGCGCTCAGGCGGTCCTTGATCTTGTTGTAGGTGACGAGCGAGGTGCCGGTATACTCCCAGTAGACGTCGACCTGGCCGCTGATCTGGGCGTCGCGCAGGACTTGCGAGCCGATGCCGTCGCGCTTGTCGACCTCCAAACCCTTCTTCTTGAGCAGTTGCGTGGTGATCTCCGCGAGCAGCAATTGCTCGGTATAGTTCTTGCCACCGACGACGATGGGCTTGGCCTGCACGGGCATCGCCCAGAGGGCCGCGAGCGCGGCCATGGCGAACATGCGCGACGAAAGCTTCATGCCAGGTCTCCTTGAAGCTACTGCGGGAAAAGGCCGGAGGGGTCAGCGCAGCGGGTTGACCCCTCGGGGGATGGTCCAGAACTGGAGCTGGGCCATGATGAAATCGATGAGTACCGCCAGCAGGGCGGTGGGGATGGCGCCGGCGAGCATGGTGCCGAATTCGTTGAGCGCGATGCCGGTGAAGATCAGCTCGCCGAGCCCGCCGCCGCCGATCAGGAAGGCCAGCGGTACGGTGCCGACATTGATCGCCAGCGCGGTGCGGATGCCGGTGTAGATCACGAACAGGCTGTTGGGCAGCTCGACCTGGAGCAGCGTATGGCGCGCCGAAAGGCCCATGCCGCGCGCCGCCTCGAGCAGATGCGGAGGCACGGCGCGCAGGCCCGCCATCGTGTTGCTGACGATCGGCAGCAGGGAGGCGACGAACAGCGCGAAGATCGCCGAACCGTTGCCGATGCCGAGCAGGCTCATCGCCAGGGCCAGGACGGCGAGCGTCGGAATCGTCGCCCCGACATTGAGAAGCTGAAGCGCCATGTCGCCGAGCCGGCGAAAGCGCGGCCGGGTGAGGAGAACGCCGAGCGGCACGCCGAACAGGATCGCGGCGCCGCCCGACACGGCGACCAGCTCGATATGCTGCCAGCCGAGAAAGGCGATGTCGTCCCATTTCTCGATCAGGCCCGGCAGCAGGCCGCCCGCCCAGGCCCATGCTCCGAGCAGGAAGACGGCGAGATGGACTCCATTGCGGCGCAGCCGGGTCAGCATGGGCAGCACCCCGTCAGCCATCCCGGTAGGTCTCCGAGAGCAGGCGCGTCATGCCACGCAGGGTGACATAGCCGACGAACATGCCGTCCTCGTCGACACAGGCGAGCCAGGAGACGTCATGGCGGAACATGGTCGAGACCGCGGTCCGCAGATCCTCATGCGGCCTGATCGTCGTCGGCAGGGTCTCGTGGTTCTCGCCGACCATGCCGCTGGCGCCGCGCGCCGCCTGGAGCGAGACATAGCCGCGTGCCCGACCGCGCGGCCCGACCATCACGATCGCCTGGTGCCCATGCCGCTCCATCGTCGAAGCCGCCTGGCTCAGATCGTCCGTGGCTTTGACGCGCGGCGGATCCGACAGCATGGCGTCGCGCACCGTCAGCAATTGCAGGCGCTTCAGCGTCCGGTCGCCGCCGACGAAATCGGAGACGAAGCTGCTCGCCGGATGGGCGAGGATGTTGTCCGGCGTATCGTACTGGACCAGCCTGCCATCCTTGAAGATCGCGATCCGGTCGGCCATCTTCACGGCCTCGTCGATATCGTGGCTGACGAACAGGATGGTCTTGCGGATCTGCGCCTGCATCTTCAGGAACTCGTCCTGGATGATCACGCGGTTGATCGGGTCGATGGCGCCGAAAGGCTCGTCCATCAGCAGGACCGGCGGATCGGCGGCGATGGCGCGCAGCACGCCGATGCGCTGCTGCTGGCCGCCCGAAAGCTCCCGCGGATAGCGGTGCAGGAAGGCGCCGGGCTCGAGCGCGACCATGTCGAGCAGCTCGGCCGCCCGCTCGCGCGATTTGCGCCGGTCCCAGCCGAGGATGTCGGGGACGATGCAGATATTGTCCTCGACGGTCTTGTTGGGGAACAACCCGATCTGCTGGATGACGTAGCCGATGCTGCGCCGCAATTGCGTGACGTCGCAATCGGCCGTGCTCTTTCCGTCGATGAGGATGTCGCCGGAACTCGGCTCGATCAGCCGGTTGACCATCTTCATCGTCGTCGTCTTGCCGCAGCCCGAGGGGCCGAGCAGGACGCAGATCTCGCCCGCGGGAACCTCCAGCGAAACGCGGTCCACGGCCGGCATGGTGCTTCCGGCGAAGGTCTTGCTGACCTGGTGCAGTCTGATCATCTGGTCCTCAGTCCCGGAGAGGTGAGCTTCCGCTGCAGCCACAGCAGGGCGAGGTCGGCGACGATGGCGAGCAGGCTGACGGCGAGGGCTCCGGTGATGAGCTGGCGCGGATCGGTCTGGCTGATGCCCCGCGAGATGAAGGTTCCGAGTCCGCCGGCGCCGATATAGGCGGCGATCGCGGTCACGCCGATATTCATCACCACTGCGAGCCGCACCCCGGTCATGATCACCGGCAGTGCGAGCGGTAGCTCGACCTCCCGCAAGCGCTGGCCTCTGGTCAAGCCCATGCCTCGCGCAGCTTCTCGCAGGGCCGGATCAAGATTGCGGATCGCGGCGTATGTATTCCGGATAATCGGCAGCTGCGAGTAGAGTAATACCGCAATCACTGCCGGAAGGTAGCCGATCCCGTGGCCGACCAGCGACAGGACCGGGATCATCATCCCGAACAATGCGATTGACGGGATGGTGATCACCATTGACGCCACATAGAGCACAGCGTCCGCCACGCGTCGGTTCTGGCTGATCGCCACGCCGATCGGCACGCCGGTCAGAATGGCCAGCGCAACCGCGACCCCGACGATGGCAACGTGTTCGCCAGTCCGGGTGACGATGAGCCCCCAGTTCGAAATGATGTAATTGAGAATGTCCATTGCGTTGAGGCGGCTTTTAGAGTAGGATATCCGGACTTGGCAACCCATTTTTGAGATTTTTTTATGATAATGTGACAGTTATTCCCGATGATATCTATTCTCTGATTCTATTTAGTTTGAAATATTTATTTCTCATATGACGAATGAATACTTTGTATATCTCAAATTAAATTTTAGAATTTAGCAAATTAACTCTTTGTCGAAACCTTGTAGCTTTTCATGCGTGGCGCAATCCGGTGTCGAGCGTCTTGAAAAGCCGTGAATGAAGAGGATGTTTCATGTGTGGCTTCGTGTGCCTGTGGGAGATCGATGACCAGGACGGGACGCTGATCGAGGCAATGCTCTCGCGCCTTGGGCATCGCGGTCCCGATGCGACCGAGGTCGCCGGGCTGAGTGGGGCACCGGCCGTGATGGGCCATTGCCGGCTCTCGATTATCGGAGCCGAGAACGGCCGCCAGCCCATTCGGGCCGGTGCGGAAATGCTGGTCGCCAATGGAGAGATCTATAACCATGAGGATCTGAGAGCGATCCTCGGCGCCGAGATCTTCGATACGGCGAGCGACAGCGAAACTATTCTTCACTTGTTCCGCACCGGTTCGCAGCGCTGGATCAGCCGGCTCGACGGCATGTTCGCCTTCGTGCTGGCGACGCCGGACCGGATCATCGCGGCGCGCGATCCTCTCGGGATCAAGCCGCTCTACATGGCGCGCCGCGGCAAGGGCCTGGCGTTCGCCTCCGAACTCAAGGCCTTCGACGGCCTCGGTTTCGAGGAGATCAGCGCGCTGCCGCCCGGTGCGCTCTTCGACAGCCGCGGCGGGCTGAGGCAATGGTATCGCGTCCCGTCGGGAGCGGCAAAAGCCGAGCCGGAGCTCGACGTCGATGCGGTGGCGGGTGAATTGCGCCTAAGCCTGGAAGAGGCGGTGGCGAAATGGATGGTCGCCGATGTCGAGGTCGGCTCGTTCCTGTCCGGAGGGCTCGACAGCTCCATCATCGCGGCGCTCGCGCAGAAGGTCAGGGTCAATGCGGGGCGGGGGCCGCTCAAGACTTTCGCCGTCGGCACGGCCGGCTCCTCCGACCTGATCGCGGCGCGGCGCGTGGCGGAGCATATCGGTACGGAGCACCATGAGTTCACCTTCACGGCGCAGGACATCGCCGACAACCTGCCGCATGTGATCTATCATCTCGAAAGCGCCGATGCCGATCTCGTCCGCAGCGCCATCCCGACGCTGTTCGCGGCCAGGCTGGCGCGTGCCCATGTCAAGGCCGTGCTGACCGGCGAGGGAGCCGACGAGCTCTTCGCGGGCTATACCTACCACCATGACTATGTCGACCAGCCGCGCGCCCTCGCGGACGAGCTGACGCGCAGTCTTTGCGCCATGCACAACATCAACCTGCAGCGGGTCGATCGCATGACCATGGCGGAGTCGCTGGAAGCGCGGACCCCGTTCCTGGACCGCGAACTGATCGCCTTCGCCCAATCCATCCCGGCACAGCTCAAGCTACGCCGGACCGATCCGGCGATCACGGAGGCGACCGGGCCGACGACCGAGAAATGGCTGCTGCGCAAGGCCTGCGCCGACCTGCTGCCGGTCGATCTCGTCTGGCGCAAGAAGGCGCAGTTCGACGAGGGCTCGGGGACCGTGGAGGCGCTGCAGCAGGCGCTGCGGATCCTGACGGGCGGCAGGGGCGAGATCGGGCGGCAGCGTGAGAGCGCATTGTATCGCGAGATCCTGCGCCGCCGCTTCAAAGATCCCGGCATGATCCTGAGCCAGGCCGGGCAATGGAACGCCAACCGCATCGCCGCCTGACCTTGGCGCCGGACGCAGGACGGACTTTCGAAGGCTGAGCAAGGCATCGGATCGAGCCGTTCAGCGGCAGGATCCGTGTCCGCCGCGGCACGCCGCGAAGGCGCGGCGCGGGCGGATGTTCCGCGTGGCGCCGTCGCGCGGACGACCCGGCGCAATCGCGCCACCGGGCTCCGAGATGGTTCGCCCGGCCGCTCGAGCATCGGACCGAAAAGTGGACTCCAGTTTTCGGAAAACTCCGATGCGATAGCACTGAGATAGATCACCGCGACCGCGTCCGAACGGACGCGCGGCGATCTCGAGCATTTTGGAGCGAAGCGGGTACCGGTCAACGTGAAGAAAATGCGATTAAACAAGGAGATAGGGCGTTCCCGCGATTCAGGGAAACCCGGAAATGCCCCGAGGTTTCGCGCATTGCTTGGTCTCTGCCAAAAAGCCTGAAAGATTGCATCGAATGCCGCTTGCAAAAATGAGTTGCATTTCCTTGCGGTCCGGAAGAATGTGAGAGGGATTGCAACTTAAGGTTGATGTTACGGCAGTAAACGCCTCTCTTGAAAAGCTTCGCCAATAATGAAGGAGCCTGCTCAAGGAACTTCCTCGCGGAGGAATGGGGTCATGGCGGCCCGGTTTGCGCGAGACGGCTCGAGACAATCAACGTTCGATTTGGAGCACTATACAGCCACCGCGTAACCGACGGCATGATCCGGGGAGATCACCGATGGAGACGAAGGATAAACGGCGCCTCAAAGCAGCAACGGTACTTACGGATTCAGAATTCTCACGGCGCCTTTCCGCTGAAATCGGTTCGCTCGCCCCGAACCTGCTGCTGATCCCGCGCGACGGCACGGATGTGACGAAGCTGCCGTTCGATTGGCCGAGCGCCAGAAAATACTATGCGGAATACTGTTCCCGCGGTGGCGGAAACGACTGCCCCGATCACGAATTTCCCTTGGATTGCACGCATTTCGTCGCTCACGGCCTGTCGAAGAGCAAAATCCTCGTCAACCTCCCGAGCACGACCTGCGCCAATGGTGTCTGCATACGCGTGACGGAACTCGCTGCCGCGTTCAAGAACGCTGCCGGCAAGTACTCGAACGTCAAGCCCATCACTGATCTCAGCAAAACGAAAGAAGGCGATTTCTGCTTCGTCGTCAGCTGGTTCGGCCTGTCGAAGGATCATGTGATGGTTCTGGCCGGCCCCGTCAGCGCCTCCGGCGGCAAGGTCTGGGGGCATACCAATCATCGCTGCGGAGAGCCGGTCGACCTCAGCGGCCAGAGCCTCGTGGTCTATCGGGTCGAATAGCCGCTTCCGTGCCGAGGAAACCGGGCCGGTCCAATGCGAGGCCGCGCCACAGACATGACGTGTTGCGCCTGAGCTGAAGCAAGAGCGCCGATCCGAGCGGCGCCAGCAGAAGATGGGGGGCTGCCTGCGATGGTTCTCGCGTTCAAACTCCATGGCGATTTCCATTGGCCGCCCACACCGGAGCCGGCGCTGCAGCCGACGACGAAATCCGGGACGATCGAGGTCCACTACGCGCAAAGGGGCGGAAACAACCTCGATGCGTTCCTGCGCTGGGTTCCGCGGGGCGTCCCGGATACGGCGGTCGAACTTCCGAAGGAGAACATCTATCGCATTTCCGATGCGGCCCAATGGTTCGTCGAGCACCAGGAGCAGGTTGCGTCGCTCTGGATCGATAACGAAGTCGCAACTGACGATATCTCGAAGGTCGCGTTCCGCGGGGCCTTCCTGATCGACCAGTACGAAACAGACGCGGCAGGCAAGCCGAGGCTCGACCTGCGCCTGCCTTTGGTCACGGCCTGCGCCTATCGGAAGAACAAGACAGTCCATAGCGAACTCGTCGTCGCGCGTATTTCGGGCAGCGCGATCTTTCGCTTCAATCTCCATCTGCCCCTGCCGGTGCGCCGCACCACTCTGGCGACCGGCCGGAACCACAACCCCGCCTCGTTTCCCTTCTGCGTCGTCTATCCGACACGCCGGCCTGCGGAGAAAATCCTCGACTTCACCACGCTGGTCGGCGGCTGGATCGGCGCGGGCGACGGCCAAACCTCGTTCGTCTTCGACGGCAGCCATTTGCCGAAGCGGCGACGACTGGGCCAGTTCGGCTTCGCCGCCCTGGCGGCGGGCGCCGGCAAGGACTTCGCGGCCTATGAAGGAAACAAGTATCTCGGCGGATCGAAAGTCGATCCCTTTCGCTTCTGGCCGCGGAGCAGCGAGGCCTTCGTTCATGATGTGCTGTCGCGCAGCGGGTTCGCCGTGCCGGAGCGCAAGAGCTGGCTCACCATCAATCCCGCACAGGCCTGCGATCTCAGCCTGCGCTTCCGCGCCGAAGAGGGCGGCGGTCACACGCTGGTCTACCGTATGCGCGTCGTCGCCACGGCCGACCCGGCCGAGCCGGGCGACGAGGACATCCGCTCCTATGACGGGCTGGCTCTGCGCCTGACCTCTGAGACCGGTGGCTGGCTGCGAACCGCCGACACCGTCCATGTCGAATGCACCTTGTCCTGGAACATTCCGGATGACGCGATCTTCGAGGACCGCGCGCGTCACTGGAAGGCGTTTGCGACGGTCAAGCTGCTCTGGGACGAAAGGATCGCACCCGGCTTCGCAGCCCCGCCACAGAAGGACGGCATTCTCTTCGCCGGCACGCTCGCACAGGCCGCGCACTCGCTCAGCGCAGCGCGCAAGGCTTTGCAGGCGACGGAGGCCGGACAACCCCAGTCCTTCCTGCCTGACCTCGTCGCCAGGACGAGGCAGACCGTGCGGTTCGCGCTCTATGCGCCCCGCTTCACGGCGCGCTTCCTGAAGGACGGCAATTTCCTTGTCTGGGGAAGACCCGAACGAAGCGGAAAGACCCTGCCGGTCTTCCCGCGTCCGCGCATGTGGTTGAGCCTTGCGAGCGAGGCCGACCTCGTCACGGGTTACGAGACGCCAAAAAGCGTCGGACTGAAACTCGCGCTCGGCGGGGAGCAGCTGAGCTTCTTCACCAATACCGGCATGCGCTGCGACCTCATTCTGTCGCATGATGAGAGCTGGCGGCGGGAGACGGCGAAGGATGTCGCGGATGGCGATCCGTTCTTTGCCTCCTTCGCCCTCGACGTTGCCGGACAAAGGAAGTGGCAGGGGCGCCTGTCGTCGCTGCAATTCAGGCGCTCCCGGGCGGACGGGGAGGAAGGGGACGATGAGACGCCGGTGTCCTGGGTGGGCAAGGAGGCTCACTATCTTCGGGTCGCCGGTCCCGGGGCCCGGTACGGAATGGGCCATGGCGCCGCGCCGATCAGCCTGGCGACGGGCTATGTCGCGGCCCTGCTGCGCATCATCGTTCCGCTGTCGCGGGTCGAGCCGGTCGCCGTCGCCGTCGCCCGGACGGATCGCAGCGGGCGGCCGACTCCGCTTCTGATACCGCTGAACCAGAGCGCGGGCGGTGCAGGCATCGCGTTTCATCTGCAGGTGACCGAGCAGATCTCACCGACGCAGGACCGCCTGCTTGAGGTCGACCTGCTGGAAGACGGGACCGATGGTGGCAGCGTCTCCTATGTGCTGCTGTCGCAGGAACCGTTCTCGCTGATGCGCTTCACCCAGCGGCCGCTCGGCGACCGTGGTGATCTCGGCAGCGCGTCGGTCGCCTTCTATTCGAGCGACACGCGCGTCTGGGAGTTCCGGCGCGTCAACGAGCTCTTTCATTACAGGATGGCCTCGCAGGTCGCCGCGGAGAGCGCCGACAAGCCGCGCCGGCTCGAGATCCACGATCTGCCCGATGGTGCAGTCGAGATGCCGCCGCGGCCCTTCGTCAGCGATCTCGACGAAGACTCCGGAAAGCCTGCCCGGTTCCAGAGCGGGCTGAAACGCCGGGCGGTGGAGTTCCGGCTGACGCCGTCGGCCGAAATATGGATCCGTCCGAGCGATGTCGAGCGCGGTTACTTCATGCCGGAATCGTCGAGCCACGAGATCTTCCGGCAGCGCGGCGAATATGGGCTCGGCGCTCCGCTCGCCTTCATCCGGGCCGAATTCCTGTACGGGCTGTCGGTAGGCATCGACGTGGCGAAGGAACGTACGGTCGCGCGTTTCGCCAGAATCGCCGAGATCGAGGCGTTGACCGGCCGGATCGTTGGCAACGCGCGCGAAAGACATGCAGATGCTGCGCTGCGCGACCGTTGGAACGGCCTGTCGCAGGCGCTCGCGCGCCGTCCGGAACGCCTGGAAGTCTGGGCGCGCGATCCCGACGCGACCGTCGACTTCGCCCCGGCGCGCTTCTCGGACGGGGTCAACTTCGCCTTGCGCGCAACGGCGCTGCATCGCGCGCCGCTCAAGGCGCTCGAAGACGAAACGGATTATCCGGAACTGCCCAAGGGCAGCCAGGGCAGGGCGCCGGTACCCGGCGCACCGCGCTACCACCCGCAGGGCTTGAGCGGCGGCGCACTCTTTGCAGTCGAGTCGGTCAACCTGTTCAATCTCCTGCTCGAGCGCCCGGAAGCGCGCGGCGGTGCGATCGAGGCGATCGCTTTCACGCCGCTCGGCGGCGACGCGACGCAAAAGGCGGAGTTCCTCAACGGCATCGTCACGATCCTGAGCGAGACCCGCAACGGCTTCATCGAACGGCAGAAGGTCGAGGTGCTCGGCCGCATCTGCGCGCTCTGGCACCGGGCCAAGCATGTCGTGGTCTATGAGCGCACGGTCAACGCTTCGGCGCAGTTCGCGCCGAAATATGAGGACGACCCGGGCAGAACGAGGTCGCGCCGGCCGATCCTGCGCAAGGTCCGCGAATATATCGAGCTGCTCGAGCCGGAGCGAGCCTATCCCGATTTCGACAATGCGGCCGCGCGCAGCGCCGGCTTCCTCGAACGGGTGCGCTTCAATTCGAGGATCATCAATGTCGACAGCGCCTGGAGCAGTGAGGTCGGCGACTATGGCTGGCAGATTCCGCTGTGGAACCGGCTGAGCGCACGCGAACGGCCGCAGGTCTATCCGATGCCGGACATCGCTTTCGTCACGGTGGCGGAAGGCGAGGGCGAGAAGCCGGTGGCGGCGCAGGAATGCCGCGATCCGGACTTTCTGTTCTTCTTCGCGGATTTCAAGGCGATCACCTCCGACACCGATGCCTGGCCTGCCCGCATCGATCTCGATTTTGCCAATATCCCCGCCGCCCAGGCGATGATGAAAGCGCTCGCCCCCGCGCGCCCGCAGAACCCTACCGTTTCCGGCGGCGGCGACCCGCGGCAGGCATCCGTCAGCCGCTTCCTCCCCGGGCTGCGCCGCTTCACCTGGCGACTGGCGCCGGCGGCACAGAAGACCGCGATCAATGCCGGCCGGGCCAGCAAGCCGGTCTATGTCAGTCTCGACACCGTCACCTTCATGCGCGCCTCGCATGTCGCGGCGGTGGAGAAACCTCTCCACGCGGATCTCGGCAAATTGCTCGCCGGCCTGGCCGAACTGACGCCGGACAAGGAGCCCCCGGCGATCAGGGAACTGACCTACTGGGATGCTGTGGGCAATGACAGCAGCGTGCCGGACGGCGCTGCGTTTTCGGGATTGGTCAAGGATCTGCGCGACGCGCTCGCGGCCGAGGACCCGGGCAGGACCGGCACGGCGCTGGCGGCGCTCAAGGCCAAATGGGCACAACACCCCGGCAGCTATGCGCAGATCGTGGCGGACAATCTCAAGCCGCGCGCCAAGGATGCTCAGGGTTTTCTCGACGGGCTGAAAGGGGCGCTCGGCAGCTTCGCCGACCAGGAGAGCCCCTGCGAGAAGATGAAGTCCGATGCCGTCGGCATGATCCGGCGCAAGCAGATGCTGATCCGCAGCGCGCTCAGCGAGTGGGCGGACGATGCGCGAGCGGTGCTGCCGGACAACTTCGAGTTCACGACGAAGGCAGCGTTGATCGAGGCGCTGCTCGATCGCAGCACGGCCTATATCGAGCCGCATTTCCGCGAAGCGAGCCAGGATGTCGGCAAGGCCGGCGAAGGCGCCGAGAAGGCGCGCGCCATCATCCGCGACCTCGATTCCGAATTCGCGGCGATGGTCACGCGCGCCCGTCAGCGCGTCGAGGAGTTCGTCGCGGGCTATGATCGCGACAAGCCCTGGTCGGCAGGACGCATCAGGAGCCTTCACGCCGGGTTGCGCGCCTGCACCGGCAATATCGCGGCCGACATCAGCGCGCTGATCGGCGAGGCACAGCAGCGTTTCGCCTCGGAGCTCGATGACGCGAGCCAGGCGATCGGCGGCTATTTGGCGAAGGCCCTGAGCGAAATCGCAGAGCAGCGCGCCGGCGCATTGTCCGGCCTCGGTTCGTTCGCCAACAAGCTTGAACTTCACACGGCGCGGGCCGCGCTGGACCGACTCGCGCCTGACGGAAAGCCCGGCCAGATCGATACGGCGATCGTCAGGATCAATGCCGCAATCGTCAGCGTCGCCAATGAGGGCAAGATCGACGCAGCGCTGAAGGGCAAGGTCCTGACGGCGTTGCAGGCGCTGCGGACCGCCGCGAGCGACGCCAAGACGACGGTATCGAACACGCGCCAGCAGCTCGACAAGATGGAAGCGCAGGGCGACGAGGCGCTGGACCGGGCGGCGGCCACGGTCGCCAGCCTCTCCGAGGCACTGTCATCCGTCGTCACGGCCCTGGCCGGGACGGCCGATGAGGTCATTGCCTTTGCAAAGGAGCTCTCCGATCTGGGCTTCGATGCGATCGCGAATGCGTTCAAGGCGATCTGGCCGGATGTCGAGAGCGAGATCGGTGAACTCGCCGGCTGGGTCGAGACGAAGCTTGCGCCACTCGAAAAGGAATTGGCGGATCTCGGCAAGCTGCTCGACTTCCTGATCGCGTCGGCGCTCGCGCGCCTCGACGGCGTGCTCGAAGAGCTCCGCGGCGATGTCGACGAGGTCGAAGCCCGGATCACCGCAATCGTCGACGATGTGGCCGGTGCCCTCAAGGCGGCTCAGCTCGCGCTGGCGCCGCAAGGCCTGCTGGCGACCGTGGTGCGCGAAAAGGTGCTGCGTCCGGCGCTCGAAGAGCTGCTCAGATCGCTGACCGAAGCGGAACTCGGAAAGCCCGACGAGGCGCTCGCACGGATCCGCCAGCAGATGCGCGCCTTGGGCGAGGCGATCCAGGAGCCGATCGGCGAGCTCTCGGCCGCGACGCTCGGAGCGCTGGACGAAGTCTCGCTCGCCTGCGGGGCGGTCTTCGAAGGCGTGGACAAGGCCAGATCCTATCTCCAGGCCCTGGCGACCGATGCGGAGAAATATCTCGATACGAAGGCCGAGGAGCTGAAGGCCGCATTCGGTACGGTCACGAAGCGCATCGAGGATGCCATCGGCGGCAGTATCGAGGATTTTGGCAGGAAGGCAGACGCGCTGCTCGCCACGGTGAACGCGCTGGATCATTCGGTGCGCGGCCTGCAGAACGACCTTGCCTGCTCGACCGAAACAGCGCGCATGTATGGCGAGCGCGCCTTCGGCGCAGCGAGCCGGCTCACCACGGGCGGGCCGATGGCGGCCCCGTCCAATGTCCTGAAGCTCTATTCGGCGGTCACCTCGGCGCCCGAGCTTGCCGCTCTCAAGGCCGATATCGACCGTATCCGGTCAGGCTATGACGAGCTTTCGGACATCATCGACACCACCGAGACGAAGGCGCTGTTCAACCGGCTCGGCGACGAGCTGAAGGCGCTCGGCCTGTCGCTGCCCTTCGACAGGATCGGCGACCGGCTGCTGCCCTCCGACCTGTCCGGGCTCGATATCGGCGCGGTGTTCCGCAATCTCGGCGGCGCCAAGCTCGACGGCCTGTTCAAGGGCTTCAAATTGCCTGCCGGCGTTCGCGACGCCATCAAGGTCACGCACGACTTCGACAAGGCTCAGGCGCGCGCCTGGGTACAGCTCGACATCAACGCGCCCATGCCGGGGCGTCGCAGCCTGTTCTCGGTCGGTCCGTTCAGCGCCGATTTCGTCGACATGGGGCTCACCGGCCGCGTGCGGCTGGAAGCCTCCAAGGACGAGGATCGGCCGACGGAAAGCGGCTTCGGCCGCATCGACACCAGCATCGACATCGTCGTCGGCGGCCAGTCGATGCTGCGCTTCGACAAGTTCGCGCTCGCCTTCACGCGCGAGAAGGGGCTCGAGATCGAGTTCGATCCGAAGAACATCCGGCTCAATCCGAGCTTCAAATTCATCCAGGACTTCCTTTCGACCCTCTTTACGGACGAGATCGGTGGGCTGAAGCTCGTCAAGCGCGATGGCGTCCCGGTCGGCATCGAGCACGAATTTGCGATCCCGCCGCTCGCTCTGAACTTCGGCACCAGCGGCATCTCGAACCTTTCGATCGAGAACCGCTTCAAGCTGCTCGCCTATCCGGACTTCATGCTCGCCGACCGCTTCAACCTGTCGACGGTGGAGCGGCCCTTCATCTTCTCGATCTTCATCATCGGCGGCACTGGCTACATCCAGGTCGAAGCCGAATACCGGCCCTTCGACTCCGAGCTGATGGTCGCGGTCGAGGCCGGCGCGGGCGGGTCGGCGTCGCTCGCCTTCGCCGTCGGCCCGTTCTCCGGCCAGGTCTTCATCACGCTTTCCGGAGTGCTGAGCTACCGCAAGCTGATCGGCCGTCCCGGCGGCGGGCTCTCGATCGCCTTGGTGCTGGTGGTCGCCGGCCACGTCAATGTCGCCGGCATCGCCACGGTCGGCATCGTGCTGATGCTGCGGATGACCTATCGCGACTCCGGCCAGATCGACGCCGACGGCACGCTTTCCGTGACCATCCGCATTTCGAGGTTCTTCAAGATCACGGCGCGCGCCGGCGTCCGATACAAGCTGCGCGACGGCAAGGCCGAGACCGCCACGAGCCTGAGCGTCGCCGCAACGGCAGCCAATCCAAGATCGGAGCCTGAATTCCAGACGCAAGCCAGGAAATTGCAGGGAGCGAGGAGCTGAGCCATGGCCTTGCAAGACCCCGTCCTCCATTGCCTGCTGGATCGCGAGCCGGCCTCGTTCCACCCCGCCAGCGCCGAGAAGCCGATCGTCTTCGCGGTCAATCTCAGTCTGGAATGCCCGTCGGTTTCCGGATCGGCCGCGCCGATCGATGACGAGGAGGCCGCGGCGCGGCGCCTCTTCGATAGATTTCTGCAGGCCGTGCAGCAGGTCCGGTTCCATGTCTGGAAATACGTCACCGGCCAGGGGCTGGCATGGGTCGGCAAGGTCGACGACCAGATTTCCGAGACTTCGCTCGGTGCGGCCGGGGAACTCCTGGCATGGCTCGACAAGGAAGAGCGGCCAACCTCGACATCCTCGTCGCGGTACTGGTCGGCCAGCGCAGCTGCCAACACGCAAGAGCCGACGGAGATCACCGTCCAAGCTGCCGGAGCGGCCGACCGGCTGCGGGCGGCCCAGTCGTGGAACGCGCCGATCGCCCACAAATTCGGGCTGACGCATCTGCTACGCCCGGCGAGCAAGGGGCTCGGGCACTATCTGGTGCTGCCGTATTTCGCCGACCCGGGCGAGCATCCGGAGGTGCCGACGACCGCTGGCACCGTCGCCGATCCGAACTGGGATGTCAGCTATGATTCGCTTGGCAAACTCGGCAAAGTCACTTGCAGGACCGAGCTGCTGAGCGAGGCGGCCCTGCCGCTCGACCTTCCCGGGGAAGTCGACGACATCATCGGCTCAGAGGGCTTTCTCAAGGTCGATTGCGACGCCGTCAATCTGTGGCGCGTCGCGCGCTGGTTCGAGGAACGTGCCGCCACGTTGCTGGCGGTCGGCCCTGCGCTGGCTTCGTCTGTCGGCGAGGCGGACAGGCCGTACGAAGCATTGTTCGAGCCGAGTTCAGTTCCCGCCGAGCCGGAAACGCCGTCGCCGATCGCCGTCTGGGCCGCGGCCGCGGGACTCTGCGCTGCGCTCGACACCCTCGTCATCGGTCTCCTGAAACCTGCCTCTGGCGATGACAGCGAGGGGCCGATCCTCGCGCCATTGGTCACGGCGCTGCTCGAAGAGCTCGAACGGCCGGCGTTCCAAGACGCGCATAAGCTCACCCCGGAGAATTTGCGCGCGCCGTTCGTGACGGGCGCGCTGCGCGATACGTTGCGGCACAGTCCGCTTGCGCAGCGTAATGCCGATCGCGCGCAGCTTGCCGCAGCCCTGCGCCATGTGCACGGCATCGGCAAACCCGGATCCGATGCTTCGCCTGAAGCAGCCTATATCGAGACCTTGCTGCGCATTTATGAGGGCGCGTCGGGAGTGGTGCTCGACCCCGCCCGGCTCTCGGTCACCGAGGAGCAGGGGCTCGCGATGCTGATGCGGGGCCTCGCCGCCGCCGAACAGCGTCTGCAGGACGAAGCGGGGCTGGAAGCGGCGACATTGCGGCTGATCGAGACCAGCGCACCGGCTTTCAACGGACCACCGGCGCGGCTGATCGCCAAAAACTATGCGAAGGCGATCGGGCGGCCCGGCGATGAGGCGCTCATCGGCGCCATCGAGAGCGATGTGGTCCCGTCGGCCTGGGCCGCCTTCCGAGCCCTGCTCGACGGCGCTTTCAACGGCGCCGAGGCGGCCAGGCGTGCTGCCGGCAGCGAGTTCCTCAAACTGGTGCTGGAGCGGCTGGACGGCACGGAGCGAAGCAGATCGACGCAATTTCGCGAGCTCGCCAGGGAAGTCGATTATTTCGGCAGGCGTCTGCTCGGCGAGGACGGCGCTACGGCAGAGCCGGGATGTTTCGCCACGTTGATCGAGGCGCTGCCGACGCCGGCGTTTCCGGGAACGCCCGAGGACAGGCGGCTGGTCCACGCGCATCTCGCGCGAGCCTATGCTGCCTCGATCGCGGGGCTCGACCGCCTCCTCGATCCGCTGGCGCATTTCATCCCTGAGAATGCGCCGCACCCGCTGCCTATCCAGATTGCAGCCGATATGGACGGAGCCAGGGTCGACGTTTTCGCGCAGCATCTGAATGGCATCGGCGTCTGCCTGCGGCGCATCGACAGCACCGATGACAGCAAGAACCTCTGGGCACATGCCAATCTGGCCGAGCTGACCTGGCCGCACGATCCTGACAAGCCCGCATCCGTCACGACCGTCGAAGCTGCGATCCATCCAATGCTGCCAGCGGTGAGCGACGGCCGGGCCCCGATGTTCATCGACTTTCAGGGCTTTCCCTTCGCCAGCACCGAGCTCCTGGAAACGCGGCTGCCGAACGGCACCGCGGAAGGAGAACGCAGCTACACGCCGTTCTATCGCCACGGCTCCTCCACGGCGCCCGGTTTCGCCAGGGTCCCACGTCTCGCCTATGGGCGTTGGGTCGAGAGCCTGTCCTTCGTCACGACCAATGCCGGTACCTTGCCGCTCATTCTGCAGCACTCTGCCGCGCAGCCTTGGATGCCGAAGCACAAGCTGCAGGCGCCAAGCGAGACGACGCAGGGCACACTGATCGCACGCGTCCCTTACAGCCGTCGCACCGCGATCGGCCAGACGGCGGTGGAGGAGAAGCGCCGGAACGGAAAGCCCCTGCGCATCGGTGCTCCGCTTGCCGGGGTCGCGCCGCTCGCCGCCGACTATCCGCGCATCGGAGTTTACGCTGAGCAATCCGCCGACGGCGCGCGCGATCTGTTCCGCGAATCCGACGGACGCGGGGCCCTGGTGATCGGCAGCGCCACCGCCTCGCACATGACGAACAGCTGGCAACTCGCCGATATCCGCTGGATCGGCGCGCCCTCCGCGCTCGATTTGCGCTTCTTCGATGGCCCGGCCGCGCACCCGGACCATCCCGGCATCGCCAATGTCAGCTTCGAGCAGTTGGGCGCGGCCAATGAGGGCAAGTCGAACGCTGTCGATCTCGCAGCGGTGGACGCGATCGAGATCAGCTCCAGTGCGACGCGTAGCGACCCGTATGATGCCGCCAGCCCGCTCGACGTGGTGCTGACGGTGAGCTGCGGCGGTGTCAAGGAAAGGCGCACGTTCCAGAGCCGGTCCGACACGCTGCGGCTGCGCCTCGTGCTGAAAGCCGCAGGCGGATCGGCCGCGATGAGCTTCACGGATACGGGGGCCCGCGCACCGGACGGAGTGGATGCACCGCTGCTGCTTCTGGCCCCGGAAAAGGATGGCTGGAATGGCGGGCTGAGCGACGAGGTCACCGTCACGCTGCATACGCCGCGGATCGGCTATCTCGATTTCGACCGTTGGCTCGGCAATGCCGATCTGCGCAAGCGGATCTTCAAGGATGACGCCATCGCCCGGCGCTTCGAGGGCGCGCTGCTCGCCGCCTATCTGATGCGTCACCAGGATGAGAGCCTCGCGGCCGCGCTCGACCGGTTGCCCGATCCGGCCGTGGAGCAGCTGCGGATCGAGCTCATCCTGCTCGATCAACTCGCCAGTATGCCGGCGAAGCCCGACAGCGAGACCTTCGACGTCGCGGAAGCGCTGCGGAAGATCGCCGAGAACCTGAAGGACAACACGCTCTGGACGCCCGAGCGTCTGCACGCCAAGATTTTCGCCCCGATCGCGCAGGCATTCTGCTGCACGGTCACTATCGGTCCGGGCCCTTCGCTGAGGCTTGCTGGCAAAGCCAGCGATTTCAGGGCGATCATCCCGGCCGGCCATGTCGCGCGCCTGTCTGTCGATGCGCTCGTCCCGGCCGAGCACTTCGCCGGGCAGGTTATCCATCCGCCCGTGTTCGACTCCGGCCTTCTGCAATTCACGACACGCGCCATCGCCGGCAAGCACCTCGCTTTCCCGGCCGCGGCGGTTCGGGTCGAGACGATGCTGGCCTTCACGCCCGCGCAGCAGGACAGGGAGGCTCGGAACCGGCTTGCCGCCGAGATGATCACGGTTCAGCCGATCCGTAGCTCCCGCCGCTATGAGATCGTCACCAGGGACCAGCTGCCGAAAGGTCCATTGCACGCCGAGCGGACACGCTTCTGGCGACTGATCGGCGAAATCGACGTGACGTCGCAGCGCTGGCGCCCGAGCGGGCGCCCGATCTATCATCACATCAACCCGAGAGATTTTCGCGAGGACGGCCAGAAGGCGGACACCCCGCTCGACCCGGCCGTGGAGCTCCGGCTCGATCAGGCTGGTCGGCTGGCTCGTTTCGAGGGGGAGGCGTTTTTCGACCGCTCGAATCTCGACGCTCAGAGCATCACCCAGAAGCTGCTGCCCTTGCCCTCGCGCACGGTGCTGCAACCGCATTTCTGGGACCAGCCTTCCGCCACCTATTTCCGTCATCGCTTCACCCTGCGCTCGCGCTATGCTGGCGCCTTGCGGGCCGGCCGCGAGCTCATTTCCTGGTCGGCGGAGGAGGCGAGGCCGGAGACGGGCTGGACGATGCGCGTCGCAATGCTCGCCGACCAGTCGCGCATCATGCTGACCCGGCCGCAATTGCGCGCGCTGATCCCCCTGACGACGGCGCCGGGCGGCGGGGCCGACAGGCATCCCGGGCCGCCGGTGATCGGCGTGCTGCAGGAGCCGCCTTTCGCCCGCGGTGGGCTCGCCGATCGGATCGCTTCGGAGATCAAGACCGGCTTCGGCTACGGCTTTGAAGCGCTCCCACAATCGGGCTCGGGCAAGCAGGTCGCAACCGTCG
This sequence comes from Allobosea sp., assembly GCF_017308075.1. Taxonomy (GTDB): domain Bacteria; phylum Pseudomonadota; class Alphaproteobacteria; order Rhizobiales; family Beijerinckiaceae; genus Allobosea. The sequence goes on along the minus strand of NZ_JAFKFX010000029.1, from coordinate 54,988 downwards.
AGATCCTCGACGCGCGCAAGGAGATCGGACCGACCCCCTATCTGGACTACCGCCCCATGGACAAGACGCGGGCGCTCGGCATGACGCTGATGGCAGAAGGCCCGGTCGGCCTGACCTTCGACCATGCCAACGCCACGGCGCCGGCCTTCCCGAACAGCCTCGTCATGCTCTCGCCACGCGATATCGGCGATGCGGCCTCCGACGCCGTTTCGCTCGAGGAGCACTTCCTCGGCGTTTCGCTACGCCGTCACCTCGATCCGGCATGGACGACGGAAGAGACCGTCGCGTCCATCGGCCTCGACGCCGAGCGCGGCTGGTGGATCGAGCTGGATCTGCAGAAGGGGATGCCTGAAAAGCTGCTGCGATACGGCGCCGACGGGGCCGAAGCGGATCTGCTGCTGAGCGCTGAAGCCGGCGGCGCCCTCGTCCTGCGTACCCTCAAGCTCGCCGTCGACGGCCATGTCGCGGGAGCCAAGGACAAGCATGTCGACATTGCACGCTTGCCGTCGATCCAGACGGGCTCGCCGGAGGAACGCGATTTCGCGAAGCTCGCCGTCCTGCATCAGCCGGTCTCCGCCGGACGCTATTCGCTTTCCGTATTCGCGGTTCCGACAGCGAACTGGGTCGACACAGCCGCCGGCCGCAGCAGCGCGCCGCTGATGCTGGCAAGCTTCGAATGGTCGCCGCCCGCCAAGGACAAGGGCAAGGGCAAGAAGGAGCTGCCGGTCGCCGTCACTTTGACGGCAGCGGAAAGCGCTACTGCCCGTGCCGCGATGGCGAGCTTGTCGACCTTCCTGGCCTGGACACGGACCAGCCGCGATTTCGACTTCGTGCATGTCGCCGAGCAGAAGCAGCCGAACGGTTCGGGCGATCAGAATGACTTTGCCGCGGTACCGGTGCAGACAACGGAACTCGTCGCCATGCTCACGGCGAACCACGAGAAGATCCAGCTGATGCGCAGCGGCAGCAATGGCCAGCCCGCCTGGCTGATCTCGTCGACCCTCCTCAGCCCGTTTCCGCTCCACGTCCACCGCCATCTTGCGGCGCTCACCACCCGCTATCTCGACGAGCCGGGGCGGCCGGTCGAGACTTTCTGCCGTTCGTCGCTGCTCGCTGGCGCGGTCAACGCGCTTGTCTTGCCGTCGGGCGCCATCAAATCCCCCTCTGCCGAAGACCGCGTGCGAGTCGTCGAGTTCGAGACGCCGGCCGCGATCCTGTGCGGGACCCCGTCGGAGGCGATCCCGCTGACATACCACAAGGCCTATTTCGACCTGACCGGGACCGGCTTCGGATCGGAAATCAAGGGCATGCGGCTGCTGCTGCGCCTGGTCGGATCGCCCACGCATCTTCGCGGTTTCACGAGCCTGGTGCTCGTGCTGACCGATGCGAACAAGAAGCGCCGCGAGATCAAGATCCAGCTCGACCACAGCACGGAGGGGTTCATCAAGGCGCTCGAGCTTCGGATGGAGGGGGCTAAGGTCGCGTCCGTGCTGCAATTGCGGTCCGACGGAGAGGTACGTCCGGCCTCGAACCATGTCAGTGGCGACGATTTCGCGATGCCGCCAGTGATCGACGGGAATTCCGGCTTTTTCCTGCATATCGCGGCGCAGGGCGGCTCCGGCGAGTTCTGGGCCGACGTTTCGTTGCTGCATGTCCCGAAGCCACTCTCGGGCGCTTTCGAATTCGATTGGCTGTTTGGCCGGGCCGGCGGGGATGAGCCGGCGCTCGAGGTGACGCCGCAGGCCTTGCGCCAGATGGTCGAGGCGCAGGCGCGCATCGTCGCGGTCTCGCCGCCGATCCCGATCATTTCGCATGATGGGGTGCTGAAGACATAGGCGCGGATCGCATAGGCCGACATCTAGGTCCGATCCAGCCATGGCGTTCGACGGAAATCGATGCCGCCAGTCCTGTCATGCGGCTGCGCCGGCTGCCGCATGACAGGGGATGCTGATTGATGACGAGATCGGAATCCGAAAATCGATCGAACAGTGCTTCAGGGTTTCTTCCGGCTCGTGGCGTTTCCTCGGCATTGCGGTCCTGCTGGCCGTCAAAAGACAGGGCTCGGTAGGGACCAGCTCAACAGAGCTCATCAGGGCGCGGTGCGAGGCCGAGAATGTGCCGCCGCAGCTGTATTCGGCCCGGCATCGTTCCGGCTGCTGCGTCGCTCGAAAAAGCTCTAGGCCTCGCGCGACATGTATTCCGGCGCCACGAAATCGTCCGGCGGCGAGGCTTGATAGCGCTCGATCACGACGTCGAAGGCCGAGCGAAGATGCTGCTCCAGCGCTTCCGCTGCGCCCGCCGCGTCCCCCGCCAGCAGGCGGCGGAACACCGCGACGTGTTCGCGCGCCATGCTGCGTATCTCTTCCACGCTGGTGCCCTTCTGGAAGGTGTAGTGCGTCGACAGCAGGGGCAGTTGCGAGCGGTAGATTGCCGAGCACATCTCGCTGTTGGGGCTCTTGAGCACCATGTCGAGATGGAGGTCCTGTTCGAGTTCGAGGATCGTCGTCGCGGCCGGGCGGGTTTCGGCATCGACATAGCGTTCGACCCTGCGCAGGGCACGCGTAACGGCGGGGCGGCCGAGGAGGGGGGCTGCGCGCATAAGGGCGGCGGGCTCGAGCAGCCAGCGCATCTCGTAGCGGTTGCGCAGATCGTCCATGGACAGAGGCCCCACATACCAGCGCGAGCCTTCGAGCCGCGCGATATCGAGCCGCTCCAATCGCACCAGGATCTCGTGCGCGATGGTCCGGCTGACGCCGTAGGCGCGCGCCAGCCCGCTCTCGTTGACGGTGAACTTGCCATAGGCGAGGCAGGCGGAAATTTCGCGCTCGACCTCCGGATAGAGCCGTGCGCGGTGGCTGCGCGAGCCGCCGGCGGTGTCGAACCCCTCCGGCAGGACGAGTCCGGCTTCGAGCAGATCGACCCGGTGCAGCTTGCCGGCTCCCTGCCCGACCTGGAAGCCGCGCCGCGCCAGACGGCTGACCAGCCCCGCTTCTTCAAGCTCCCGCAATGCCGCCGCGGCCGGCACGCGACTGGTGCCGAATGCCTTCGCGACGGAAGTCTCGTTCACCACGGTGCCGTCCGGCAGCGTGCCGTCGCGAATGTTGCTCTGGAGTGTGTCGGCGATGAGCCTGTACATCGGCAGGCCGACCAGGGTTTCGCCGACCTTGCCAGCCGGAGACGCCGAAGCTCTCGTCATGCTGCCTGCGCCTTTCAAAGCCGCTCACATCAGTCGATGCGTTCAGGCGGGCTGGGCGAACCGCCTGAACGCCTCCTCGCTTGGTGTCGAACTCGCGCCCGGCCGTTGTGGGCGCCGAAAGGCGCCGGCCTCGACCGCGGCGGGCTCTTCGAACCAGTCCTTGATCCAGGGGATATACTCCAGAATCGTCGAGGCGGGATGCCAGAAGGCGAGGTGGACGTGAACCTGAGACATGTCGCCGGCATGCGGGGCGACCGGCAGGCGCCGGGCATGGGCTGCATCCGTCACTTGAATGTATTCGGTGATGCCCCCGAGGCGGGTCACGTCCGGCTGGACATAATGGATCGCTCCGGCGTCGAGGAAGGCGTTGAAGGCGTCGAGCGTGTAGAGCTGCTCGCCGAGCGCAACCGGGATCGTGGTCGCCCGGGCCAGTGCGCCGTGGGAGGCGACGTCGTCGTACCAGAGCGGCTCCTCGAACCAGAGCAAATCATAGGCCTCGGCCCGGGCGCAGAAGCGCATGCAGGTCGGGAGATCCCATTTCCCGTTGCCGTCCACCGCAATGGTGACGCTGTCGCCAACCGCCCTGCGCACCTTCTCGATGCGCGTGAGGTCGGTGTTCGGGTCGGCATGGCCGACCTTGAGCTTGATGCGCCGGAAACCGCCTTTTTCGACGGCGGCGACGCTGCCCGCGACCAATGCGTCGTCCGGAATCGAGAGCCAGCCGATGTCGGTGTTGTAGGCGTCGAGGACCGTACTGGTCGCGCCGCCGAGGACATGCCAGAGCGGTTGCTCCGCCGCCTTGGCCTTGAGATCCCAGAGCGCCACGTCGACCGCCGCAAGGGCGAGCTGGGTGATGCCGGCGCGGCCGATCCACTGCAGTGCCGGCGATCGGGCCAGACGGTGCCAGAGCCGCGTGATTTCGCCGGCGTCCTCGCCGAGCAGCAGCGGTGCATAGCAGTCGCGTATGCAGGCGGTGATCAGCCTGTCCGACGGCAGATGCGCATGAGTTCCGGTGAAACCGTAGCCGGAAAGGCCGGTCTCCGTCTCGATGCGGCAGCCGACCACGCCCCAATGCGAGATCGTATGGGTCGAATCGGAGATCTGCCCGCTCGTGACCGGGATATGCAGGATAAAGGGCTCGACCTTGATGATCTTCATGGTGTGCCTCAGGCGACGCGGAAGCGGAGTGCTTCGCCGGCGCGAAGCCTGCGAATATTCTCGCCGATCATCGCAGTGGTGCCGTCGAAGGCAATTTCTGTCACGCCGGCGATGTGCGGCGTCAGCGCGATGCGCGGATGGCCGACGAGGCGGCTGCCTTCGGCCGGAGGCTCCTGGCGTACGGTGTCGAGACCGGCCGCGCGGATGCGCCCCTGATCGAGGGCGCCGATCAAGGCCTCTTCGTCGACGATCGCACCCCGGCCGACATTGATCAGGGAGGCGTTCGGCTTCATCCGGGCGAGGAAGGCGGCATCGACCAGAGCGTCCGACTGGGCGTTGTGGGGCGCCGTCACGACGATGAAGTCCGCTTCCGCGCAGAGGGCGTCGAGCCGGTCTAGCCCGCCGACCCAGGCGAAGCCGTCAGGCGTCGTCTCCGGCGCGGTCCGCTTGACGCCGACGAGCCTCATGTCGAAGGCGCGCAGCCGCTGCGCCACGGCCGAGCCGATGTTTCCGAGGCCGATCAGCCCGGCGCATTTGCCGGCCAGGCCGAGATTGAGGTGCTCGGTCCAGACCCAGCGCCGGGTCTCGATCTTCTCGGCCGACTCGGAAGGCAGGCGCGCGCAGGCCAGGACGAGCATCACTGCGTGCTCGGCCACGGAGGCGGCCATTCCCGAGAACTCCGAGGGCGCGTTGGCGACCTGCACGCCATGGCGCTTGGCGGCGGCGGTGTCGACCTTGTCGTAGCCGACGCCGAACTGGTGGACGAGCTTGATCGCGCTGCCGGCGAGCAACTCCTCGGTGACGGCCATGCCCAGCGGAATCAGCACCTCGCAAGCGCGCGCCGCGGCGTGATCGAGATGGGCGCGGTTCACGATCCGGCAGTCCGGCAGCAGCCGCTCCAGCCGATCGACCAGGGCGTCGGGCCAATCGCCGCACAGCGCGACCTTCACCTCTCGATTAGTCATTGCGCGCTCCTCCCAAAAACGCTTAATGCATACGAAGTTCATTATTCCAAGCCGAGACACGGCGCAAGAAGTCAATGGGAGGCTGTTGCGGAATGGCTAAGATCGTCGGAGTGCAGGTGCTGCAGGCGGACCTGAAGCCCAAGGTGAAGCGGACCGATGCGGTCCAGAGCTTCGAGCTGCAGGAGACCCCGATCGTTCGTATCCGGGATGCCGACGGCGTGATCGGGACCGGCTACAGCTACACGATCGGCACCGGCGGCTCGTCGGTGATCCACATGCTGAATGACCACCTCGTCCCCGTGCTGCTCGGCCGCGAGGCCGACGACATCGAAGCGATCTGGCGCGACCTGATGTATCGCGTCCATGCAACCACCGTGGGGCCCGTGACCTCGCTCGCGCTTGCGGCAGTCGACACCGCGCTCTGGGACCTGCGCGGGCGCCGGACCGGCCTGCCATTGCACCGCCTGGCCGGTGGCGCCAAGGACCGGATCAAGCTCTACAACACCGAGAATGGCTGGCTGCATCTTGACCAGTCCGAATTGGTCGAGGAGGCGATCCGCGCCAAGGAGGACGGTTTCGGCGCTTCCAAGCTGAAGCTCGGGCGCCCGCACGCGGCTGAAGATGCGCGCCGCATCGCCGCGGTGCGCGAGGCGGTCGGAGCCGAATGGGACATCATGACCGATGCCAACCAAGGGTTCCATATGGACGAGGCGATCCGGCGGGCGAAGGCGTTCGAGCCCTTTGATATCGCTTGGTTCGAGGAGCCTATCCATGCCGATGACGTCGCCGCGCATCGCCGGCTCTGCCAGTCGACCTCGATCCCGATCGCGGTCGGCGAATCGATGTACAGCCTGTCGCAGTTCAAGGACTACATGCAGGCGGGTGCCTGTTCGATCGTGCAGACCGATGTCGCGCGTATCGGCGGCATCACGCCCTGGCTGAAGGTCGCGCATATGGCCGAGGGCTTCAACATCCCGGTTTGTCCGCACTTTCTGATGGAGATCCACCTCGGCCTGTGCTGCGCCGTGCCCAACAGCCGCTGGCTGGAGTTCATCCCGCAGCTCGATCTCGTGACCCATACCGGCATCCGTATCGAGAACGGGGTCGCCTTCCCGTCCGAGCAACCAGGGCTGGGCATCGACTGGAACTGGGAAGCGCTTGACCGCACGGTGAGCGCAAGGCAGGCCCACGGCAACTGGTGACGGATCGCGTCCCTGCGCGAACTGCGGACAATGAAGAAGGCCGGCATCATCGATGCCGGCCTTCTTCATTGGGATCCGGGATAGCCGGCGCGCCGAGCGCTCAGGCCGGCTGGCTGCGGCTGCGCAGCCCGGCCACGATCGGCCACAGGATGACGGTGCCGGTCACCAGCGCGAGCGTGCCCGCGATCGGCCGGTCGACAAGGCCGACGAAGCTGCCGCCCGACATGATCATGGAGTTCACGAAGTTCTCCTCGATCATCGGCCCGAGGACGAGCCCGAGAATGGCCGGCGCGAGCGGGATGTCGTTCTCCTCCATGAAGAAGGCGAGCACGCCGAAGCCGAGCATCACCCAGATGTCGAAAAGCGAGTTGTTGATCGCATAGGCTCCCAGGATCGACAGAACCAGGATCACGGGCATGAGCAGATCGCGCGGCGCTTTGAGGATCTTCGCCGAGACCTTGATCAAGGCCCAGCCGAGCGGAAGCATGATCAGATTGGCGAGGATGAAGACGATGAACAGCGCATAGACGTTCTCCGGCGAATTGAGGAAGATCGTCGGGCCCGGGTTCATATTCTTCATGAAGAGCACGCCAATGGCGATCGCGGTGATGGAGTCGCCGGGAATTCCAAAGACCAGTGCCGGGATCCAGGCGCCCGATACCGCGCTGTTGTTGGAGGCGCCGGCCTCGATCAGGCCTTCGGGATGGCCCGTGCCGAACTTCTCCGGCTCCTTCGAAAAGCGCTTGCTCATGGCATAGGACAGCCAGGCCGCCATGTCGGCTCCCGCGCCCGGCAGGATCCCGACCGCGGTGCCGAGCGTGCTGCCGCGAAGTATCTGCCAGGGATACTGCTTGGTGAGGCGCCACATGCTGGCGAAGATGCCGCCGATCTTCTTCTGCACGATCTCGAGCGACCCCGAGGGGCTGATCATGTGGCGCAGCACCTCGGACAGGGCGAACATGCCGACGATGACCGGGATCAACGAAATGCCGGCCATCAGGTCGGTGGAGCCGAAGGTCAGCCGCGGCACCGCGCCCGGATTGTTCATGCCCACCATTGCCACGATGAGCCCGAGCAAGAGCGACAGCACGCCCTTGCTCGGACTGGACGAGCCGATGAATACGGCCGCGCTCAGGCCGAGCAGCGAAATCCAGAAGAACTCGACCGCCCCGAATTTGAGGGCGTAATCGGCGATCGCCGGCGCGGCCGCCATCAGCACGGCGCTCCCGAAGAGGCCGCCCATCACCGAGAAGACGAGGCTGATGCCGAGCGCCTTCTCCGGCTCGCCCTTCAGGCTCATCCGATAGGAATCCTCGACATAGGCCGCCGAGGCGGGCGTACCGGGGATGCGCAGCAGGCAGCCGGGGATATCGCCGGCGAAGATCGCCATCGAGGACGCGGTGACGATGGCGGCCACCGCCGGCACCGCCGGCATGAAGAACGTCAGCGGGACGAGAAGGGCGACCGCCATGGTCGCCGAGAGTCCGGGGATCGCTCCGACCAGGAGGCCATAGGCCGCCGAGGCGATGATGACGAGAAGGACGCTCGGGGCGAGCACCATCTCGAGTGCGGTGAGGTAAGCATCGAGCACGGGGTCACCAGCGGATCGGTTCTAGCAGGCCCCAGGGCAGCTGCACCCTCAGGCCGAGATGGAACAGGCTGTGCATGAGCAGTGCGGCGCCGACGGCGACAGCGAGGGCCAGTTGCCAGCGCACTCCGAGCGAAAGGAACAGCGCCAGCAGCAGCACTGAGACGGTCGGCAGGAAGCCGAGCGTGCCGACGCAGAGCACATAGAAGGCCACGCCGATCGGGATCGCGGCGAAGCGCAGCAGGAACACCGGATTGCGGGTCCAGGGCTGGAGGCTGATGAGCGGCGCCGCGCGCTGGCGGCCACCCTCGACGACCAGTGCGACGGCGGTCACGCCGAGCAGAACGGCCAGAAGCAGCGGAAAAAAGCCCGGGCCATAGATCTGCTTGCTGGGATTGGGCAGTTGTATCCCGGCGATCCCCAGGCACAGCGCCGCAAATGCGGCGATGATTCCGAGGCCTAGATTATTCACCTTCATCGCACACTCCGCGCGGCGGCGGGCCGCGCCGGCGATCGGACCGGCGCGGCAGAGATCGGGTTCAATCGCGCTGTCGGATGCCGATCGCCTTCATGACGTCGCCGGTCTGCGTGAAGTCCTTGTCGAGATAGGTGGCGAAATCGTCACCGGCGGCCCAGACCAGGCCGAAGCCGCGGCCCTTCATCGTCTTGGTGAAGTTCTCGGATTCATAGACTTTCTTCAGGCTGCTCGTCAGCCGCTCACGGACATCCGCCGGCAGCTTGGGAGGGGCGACGATGCCGCGCCAGGCGCCCGCGCTGTAATTGGCGCCGAGTGCCTCGTTCGCCGTCGGCACGTTCGGAAAGGCTGCGGTGCGCTCTTTGCCGATGGTCGCGAGCGCGCGCACTTTGCCGGCTTCGACCATCGAGGCACCCTCGGGCAGCGAGGAGGCAACGATATGGACGCCGCCGGCGGCCAGTTGCTGGAAGCCCGGCGCGGCGCCTTGCGTCGGGACGAGCGTCACCTTGTTGGGGTCGATGCCAATCGAGTGCAGCAGCCCGCCGAAGGCGAGATGGGCGGCGCCGCCGATCGGCACTCCCGACATCTTGTAGGTGCCGGGCTGGCCGGCGCGGATCGCCTCGACGACCTCCTTCGCCGCTTTCCATTGCGAGGTCGCATTCACGTGAATGGCGCTCGGGTCGAAGTTCACCAGCGCGATCGGCGTGAAATTCTTCCAGGTGATGTCGCCGGTGGCGCCCCAGTAATAGGTCGAGAGTTCGGTCGTCGCGAGACCGATGGTGTAGCCGTCCGGTGCCGCCTTCGCGATTTCGGCATGAGCGATGACGCCGCCCGCGCCGACGCGGTTGACGACGTTGACGGGCGTGCCGAGCTCCTGTTCCAGCCCTCCCGCGATCAGCCGCGCCACCGCATCGGTGCCGCCGCCCGCCGCCCAAGGCACGATCAGCGTGATGGGACGTTCCGGATATTTGGCCTGGACGGCGAGGACCGAGGCGGCGAGCGCGACGGCGGCCAGTGTCATTCGTTTGAGCATTTGTACCTCCCTGACGGCGTGATTGTTCGGGTCGGCGAGCCGCGCCTGGTTTCCGCGAAGCTACAAACGGCCCCTTGCAACGTCAATGCATATTGCATGGAGAATGCGATTAATGGCGGCGGCCGTGAGGGTCTTCGCCTGGATGTCAGCTGCGGAAGCGGAGGGCGCTCCGAGAATTGGCGGCCGCCATTCGCAACGGCAAAAGGAAGCCGAGCTTGACGCTTCAATCGTGTAGCTGAGCATTGCGGCTTCGATCGAGGTTGCGATGTATGAGCGCAACCAGGTCAGCGAGGTCCTGGTAGGTCCGCCGGTTGAGCCGTGCGCGCTTGCAGGACGATATCATCCTGACCCTGATCAAGCCGCGCTGCGACCTCTTCGCTACCACGAGAGCTACGGCCATCAGGCCGACTTCGGCATGGCGATAAAGCCGCTATCGCTCCAAGGGTTGGGGGGCGCACAAGTCCAGACTGTGACAGCGCTATCGCATTGCTCAGATTGTGGCTCGGCCTATGGTCGGCGGGAAACAGATCTCTTGGGCAATTGGGGGAAGCGATGACGGCGAGACAGATGCAGGGCTGGCGCGACAGGGCGGCGGTGAGTTTCACCGCGGAAAAGCAGCCGGCGCATGGCTCGCGCGGCATGGTCGTCACCAACCATCCGCTTGCCTCGGCGGCCGGTGCCGAAATGCTGGCGGCCGGCGGAAACGCCATCGATGCGGCGATCGCGGCCCTGTTCACGCTTACGGTCGTCGAGCCGATGATGGTCGGCATTTTCGGCGGCGGTCTCTCCCATATCCGCCTGCATGACGGCACCCATGTCGTGCTTGACGGTCTGAGCGCGGCGCCGCGTGCCGCCACGCCCGATATGTATCGCCCGGTCTCGGACCGCATGCCCGCCTATATGGAGACGGTGGATCGCGAGAACACGATCGGAGCAAAGGCGGTTGCGACGCCCGGCACGCTGCGCGGTTGGTGCGACGCGAACCGGCGCTTCGGACGGCTCTCGCTTGCCGACGTCATGGAGCCGGCGATCCGCCATGCCCGGCGCGGCTTTGCCGTCACGCCCTATCTCGCCGCCTGCATCGCGGAGGCCGCCGCCGATCTGGCCGGGGACCCCGAAATTGCACGCCTGTACCTGCCCGGCGGCACGCCGCTCGCCGCCGGCCACCGCCTGGTGACGGGCGATTACGCGGACACGCTCGCCAGCATCGCCGCCGAGGGACCGGATGCACTCTATGGCGGCGCGCTCGGCCGGCATATCAGCGATCACATGGCCAGGGCCGGCGGCCTGATCGGGCTCGACGATCTCATGGCCGTCAGGACGATCGATCGCCCTCCGGTTTACGGCAGTTATCGCGGCTTCGACATTTACGGGCCGCCGCCGCCTTCGGCCGGTGGCGTGCATGTCGCGCAGATGCTCAACATACTCGAGCACTACGATATGGCCGGTCTCGGCTTCGGGTCGGTCGAGAGCATGCATCTGCTCGGCGAGGCCCTGAAGATCGCCTTCGCCGATCGCGCCGCAGCCACTGCCGATCCCGCTTTCGTTCAGGTGCCGGTCGAGCAGCTCATGTCGAAGGCCTATGCCGGGGAGCGGCGTGGCCGCATCGACACCAGGCGCACCGCCAGTTGGGCCCCCGGCGTGGTCTCATCGGAATCGGCCAATACCACGCATGTCACCGTGGCCGACGCCGAGGGCAACATCGTCGCCAGCACGCAGACGATCAACGGATTGTTCGGCGCCCGCTTCATCATTCCCGGCACCGGCATCGTGCCGAACAACTACATGGCGCTGTTCGATCCCCATCCCGGCCACGCGTTGTCGATCGCGCCGGGCAAGCGCGTCACCACCTCGATGGCGCCGACCATCGTCTTCCGCGACGGCCAACCCGCTTTCGCGCTCGGGCTGCCGGGGGGCTTGCGGATATTCGGCTCGGTGATGCAGGCCCTCGTCAACCTGATCGATCATGGCATGAGCCTGCAGGAAGCGGTCGAGGCGCCCAGGCTGTGGACGCAAGGCGAGGCGCTGGAGGTGGAAGAGGCCGTACCCGCTGCCCAGCGTGACGGGCTCGCCGCGCGCGGCTGGAACGTGCTGCCGGTCGCCCATGTCGGTGGTGGCATGACGGCCATCGCCTTCGGCCCGGGTGGTGCCACCACGGGCGCGGCCTGCTGGCGTGCCGACGGTTTGGCCATGGGCCTCGGCGGCGGCCTGGCGCGGGCCGGCACGCGCTTCTGGCCCGACGCACCGAATGTCACGCTGGAGGCGGATTGACCTCAGGCGGTCAGTTTCAGCACCGCATTGAGCAGCACGTCCGCGCCATCCCGGCATTGCTCGGGCGTGCTGTATTCCGTCTCGTTGTGGCTGATGCCTGTATCGCTCGGGACGAAGAACAGCGCTGAAGGGCAATAATCCATCATCGGCACCGCGTCATGGCTGGCCACGGTAAGAATATCCCGCTGGGAAAAGCCCAACCTCTCGGCCGTGTCGCGGATCAGGGTGCTCATCGCCGGATCGCAGTTGATCGGGCCGAACTCGAAATATTGCTCAAGATCGATCGATACGCCGCGCTCCTGCGCAATGCGGCGGCAGGCGTCGCGCAATTCCATTTCCATGGCGAGCGCCATGTCGGCATCCGGGTGGCGCACGTCGCAGCTCAGCCGGACCTCTTGGGGAATGACGCCGCGTACATTGGGATAAACTTCAAGATAGGGCGCGTTCGAGCGCCCGTCACGCCCGCGCGACCGGCCGATCCGGTCGATCTCCAGCGTCAGCGCCGCCGCGCCGACCAGCGCATCATGGCGCTGCTCCATCAAAGTCGGCCCGACATGCGCCGCCTGACCCTTGATCGTCGCCACGAAATAGCGCGCCTTGAACGAGCCGGTCACCACGCCGATCTGTTCGCCGCCTTCCTTCAGCAGCGGCCCTTGCTCGACATGAACCTCGAGATAAGCCGTGAAGGGGCGCCCCCCGACTGCCATGTTGCCGGCATATCCGATGCGCTTCAGCGCCTCGCCGACACTCAGGCCTGACGGGTCCTGCCGCGACAGGGCGAAGTCGAGCGTCATGTCGCCCGTGAACACCGAGGAGCCCATGGTCATCGGCGAGAAGCGCGCGCCCTCCTCGTTGGTCCAGGCGATCACTTCGATCGGCAGGCGCGTCTGCAGATCCAGGTCGCGCAGCCGGCGCAGCACCTCGAGGCCGGCCATCACGCCATAGACGCCATCGAACTTTCCGCCCGTCGGCACGGTGTCGAGGTGACTGCCGATTGCCACCGGCGCGGCGGCGTGGTCCGTACCCTCGCGGCGGGCGAAGATGTTGCCGATGCCGTCCACCGTGACGCTACAGCCGGCCTCCTCCGCCCATTTGCGGAACAGGTCGCGGGCGCGCCCGTCTTCTTCCGACAATGCCAGACGGCGACACCCGCCTCCGGGCGTTCCGCCGATCTCGCCGATCTCCATCAATGCGGACCACAGCCGGTCGCCATTCACGCGCAGCATGCTCACGGCACAAACTCCCAAAGGCCTACAGGCGCTCGATTCCGCACCATTCCGCCAGGAACAGCGCCATGGTCTTGGTCACGGCCTTGACCGAGTCGAGGTCGACCCGCTCATCGAAGCCATGAGGCCTTTCGCAGATCGGCCCGTAAACCAGGCCGGGCGTATTCTGGTAGAGGCCGAAGAAGCGGGCATCGGTCGCCGCCGAGGTGATCTCCTCCTGCAGGACCGCATTGAATACCGCCTGATGGGCACGACCGAGCACGGCTTCCGGGCCCTCCGCATTCTCCAGCACATACCCTTCCGCCATATGGCCATGATACTCGATGCGCGGCTGGTGGTTCGACAGATAGGGATCGGCCAGCGCCGCCTCGTGCACCCGCGCCTCGATCTCGCGCTGGATATCGGAGAGCTTCACGCCGGGCAGCACGCCGACCCGGATGTTGAGCACGGCCTTGGACGGGACGCTCGAGGTCCACTCGCCGCCCGAGATCTCGCCGAGATTGACCCGGATCGGATGCGGGTGGTCCTTGTAGAGCGGGTGGTGAACCTTGCGGGCGTTCCACTCATCCTCGAGCTGCTTGATCGGCGGCCACAGCAGGAGCGCCTTCTCGATGGCGTTGGAGCCGACATTGTTGAAGCCCGCCGAAGCATGCTGCGGATCGCCTTCGACATGGACGCGGAACCAGATCAGGCCGACCTCGGCCCGCATCAGCTTCGGTTCCAGCGGCTCCGGCACGAAGGCGCAATCGGCGCGGTAGCCGCGTTGCAGGCAGGCAAGCGTGCCGTTGCCGGTGCATTCCTCTTCGACGACCGACTGGAAATGGATCGGCGCCGTCGGCGCAAAGCCCGCCGCGCGCACGGCATCGAACGCGAACAGCGTGCCCGCCAGGCCCGATTTCATGTCGCCGGCGCCTCGGCCATACATCCATTTGCCATCGATGCGCGGCTCGAAGGGCGGTGTCGTCCAGCGTTCCCAGGCGCCCGTCGGCACCACGTCGATATGGCCATTGAAGATCAGCGAGCGGCCCTTGCGCTGTGCCGGACGATAGGTGCCGACCACATTGTAGGCGTTCTCATAGCTTGCATCGACCACGGGCGCGAAGCCGGGCAGGTCCTTGATGTCCTCGACCTGGACCTTCCAGTGGTCGACCGCCAGGCCGCGCTTGGCCATCGCGCTCGCCATCAGGTCCTGCACGGTATGCTCATGACCGCGCACCGACGGGCAGCGCACCATCTCTTGGGTGAAGCGGACCTGCTCGTCGAAACCACGATCGACTGCCGCCGTGATCGCGGCGGCGATATCCTTATCCAGCATGATCGTTCCCTTTGACCTCAGGACGAGGAGCGCGACGCGAAGCGCCGCCTGAACACCGGACCGAGCGTGGTCAGTCCCTTGGGCAGGAACATCACGATGAGGATGATGATCGCGCCATAGACCAGCAGCCGGTACTGATCGAGATCGCGCAGCAGCTCGACGATGCCGGTCAGGATCAGCGCCCCGATCAGCGGGCCGCTGAAGGTGCTGAGCCCGCCGACCAGTGCCATCGCGATCACCAGGATCATCAGGTCGATGCCGACCGCCGCCGTCGGCGTGAGGATGCTGATGTAATGCGCGTAGAAGGCGCCGGAGATGCCGACCAGGAAGGCGCTGATCCCGAAGACCAGCAGCTTCTGGCGGGTGAGGTTGACGCCGAGGCTCTCCGCGGCATCCTCGGCATCGCGCATCGCGATGATCGAGAGCCCCGTCCGGGAGCGCATCAGCAGCATGATCACCGCGGTCGAGGCGATCAGCAGCAGCAGGATGAGATAGTAATACGGTACCTTGTCGGCCGGCGAGAACACGACCTTGCCGAGCAGCGGCAGGGTGAAGCCTTCGAACGGCCGGATGCCCCACAGGCCGAGCTCGCCGCGCGTGATCGTCTGCAGGTTCGAGATCACGATGCGCACGATCTCGGCAAAGCCCAGCGTCACGATCGCGACATGCGCCATCGACCGGATCCGCAGGATCGGCAGCCCGATGAACAGGCCCGTTGCGGTCGCAGCCAGCGCGCCGAGCCAGATCGTCAGCCAGGGGCTCAGGCCCAGCTTGATGCTGAGCAGCGCCGAGACATAGGCCCCGATGCCGAAAAAGGCGTGATGGCCGAAGGTCTTCATCCCGCCAAATCCCGCCACCAGATTCCAGGCCGAGGCGAAGATGCCGAAGATCATCGACAGGATCAGCACATGCAGCAGATAGGGATTGCGCGTGACCAGCGGCACCGCGACCATCCCCAGGAGGGCGACTGCGATGATGAGCCATTGCGACGGCTTTACCGGTTGGAACATGCGTCTCTCCAAACGGTCGGCGGGAGTGTTGGCATGGTGGTGCTGGCTCTCATGACGGCTTCTTGCCGAACAGGCCCCATGGCCGCCACCAGATCACGGCGATCATCATCGCGAAGCCGATGACGTCGCGCCATTCCGACGAGGTCAGCTGCACGCCAATCGCCTCGACGACGCCGAGCAGCAGGCCGCCGGCGATCGCGCCCGGGAAACTGCCGAGCCCGCCGAGAATGACCACGACGAACCCCTTGAGCAGGATCGGCATGCCGCTCCACGGGTTGATCGCATAGATCGGCGCCAGCATGGCGGCCGCGACCGCGCCGAGCGCACCGGCGATGCCGAAGGTGATCAGATAGATGTGCTGCGCCGGAATGCCGACGACGGCAGCCGCGTCGCGGTCCTGCGCAGTGGCGCGGATCGCCCAGCCCAGCCGCGTCTTCTTCAGGATGAAGGTCATCGCCCCGATCGTCACGATGGCGACCACGAGGATCAGCAGGCGCTGCAGCGGCAGGCGGACGCTGCCGATCTCGATCATGCCGTCGAGATAATAGGGCACGCTCTGGAACTGCTCGCCGAAGGTCAGCAAGGCGGCGTTCTGCAGGAAGATCGACAGTCCCAATGTCGCTGCGATCGTCGAGAACATCCAGGCTTCCTTGCCCATCAGGTAATGGACCGTCAGGCGCTGGATCAGCATGCCGAGGATGAAGGTCGCGACGACCGCCACCGGAATGGCGAGATAGGACGGCACCCCATAGGTCACCGCCAGGAAGAACACGAAATAGCCGCCGAGCATGTAGAACTCGCCATGGGCGAGGTTCAGCACGCGCATCGTGCCGTAGACCAGCGCGATGCCGCTGCCGATCAGCGCGTACATCGAGCCGATGATCAGGCCGTTGATGATCTGTTCGAGGAAGATCGCGAAGGTCACAGGCTTCCCCTCAAACGCCGAGATAGACGCGGCGGATCACATCGGAATGGATCATCTCGTCTCCTGTCCCCGACAGCACGACGCGCCCGCCTTCGAGCAGGTAGCCATGGTTGGACAGGCCGAAGGAGAGCTGCACATTCTGCTCGTTGAAGATCACCGCGACGCCGTCCTGGTTGATGCGCTTGATGATCTCGCCGATCTGTTTGACGACCCGCGGCGAGAGGCCGAGATAAGGCTCGTCCATCAGCAGCAGGCGTGGCTTCGACATCAGGCTGCGTGCGATCGCGACCATCTGCTGTTCGCCGCCGCTCATCTTGCCGGCGATCTGGTCGCGCCGCTCCGCCAGGATCGGAAACAGGCTCTCCACCCATTCGAGCCGGTTGCGCGCCTCCTTGCTGACGCTGCGGTGATAGGCGCCCAGCAGCACGTTCTCGCGCACGGTCATCGCCGAAAACAGGCGGCGGCGCTCCAGCACCATCGCGATGCCGAGGCCCACCATCTCATGCGTCGGCACGCGGGTGATGTCCTGGCCCTCGAACATCACCTTGCCGGATTTGGCCGGCGCCAGGCCCATGATCGCCTTGAGCACGGTGCTTTTACCCGAGCCGTTGGGGCCGAGCACGGCGACCACCTCGCTCTGGCCGACCTGCATGGAGACGTCCCAGAGGACCTGGTAGTCGCCATAAAGGACGTTGAGGCCCTCGACCGTCAGTATGGGGGTATCAGCCATGACCGTCACCGTCGCCGAGATAGAGTTCGATGACCTCCGGGTGACGCGCGATCTCGGCCGGCGTGCCCTCGGCCATGCGCACGCCGCGATTCATGAAGATCGCGCGGTCGGCAAGCTCGGTGATCACCTTCATGTTGTGCTCGATGATGATCAGCGTCAGCCCTTCGCCGCGCAGTCGCTTCACCAGTTCGATCAGTCCGGGCACGCTCGCCATGTCGACGCCGCCCGTCACCTCGTCGAGCAGCAGCAGCTTCGGCCGCGTCGCCATGGCGCGCGCCATTTCCAGCCGCTTGCGCTGGCCGGTACTCAGCCCCTTGGCGAGAATGTCGGCCCGTTCGCTCAAGCCAACCATGTCCACATAGCGCCGGGCCTCGACGCGCGCATCGGCCATGGAACGGTGATGGGCGATGGCGCCGACCATGACATTCTCGACGACGGTGAGTTCGTCGAAGGGCTGGGTGATCTGGAAGGTGCGCGCCAGGCCTGCCCGGCAGCGCCGATCGGGCCTGGTGTCCGTGATCTCGTGCCCATCGAAGGTGATCCTGCCCTTGGTCGGCGCGTGCACCCCGGCGATGACGTGGAAGGTCGTGGTCTTGCCGGCCCCGTTTGGCCCCATCAGCGCGAGGATCTCGCCAGGTTGCACGGAAAAGCTCAGATTATCGACGGCGACGATGCCGCCGAAAGCCATCGTGATGCCCTCGACCTTCAACAAGGGCGTCACGGGCGCCGGATTTTGCATAGAGTCGGACCCCGCCGCTGCCACGAAACGATCACGCAATGAAACGGCGCGCCGGGGTACCGTTGACTGGTCCCGACGCGCCTGCCGTGTCCTATTTGGCCGGCTTGAACGTGGACGTCGCAGCGGTCGAGGGCCAGATCGCGCGGCTCACGCCATCCTGGATCTGGGCGATCGGCACCGGGAAATAATCCGCGCCGGTCTTGGGCGTATGGATTTCGGTATCATAGACCAGCCGGGCGATGACGCATTGCGAATCCGTCTTTGCGAAAGCTTCCGACAGCTTGGCGGGTTCGATCGAGCCGGCCTTCTTGATGTTGTCGAGGAGCATCGTCATCTGGCAGTAGCCTTGGGCGTGGTCGCCATTGCCCTCGACCTTGGCCTCCGTCTTGAACATCTCCGCGAAGCCCTTGTGCTTCGGGTTGTTGACGGGGTCGAAGAACAGCGGCGTCCACAACAGCCCGTTGGCGGCGGCACCCGCGCCCTTCAGGAATTCCGGGCGGATCGGGTAGTAGACCGCCAGATGGAGTGATTTGAGGCCCTGCTCCTTGATCTGCTTGACCAGCGCGATGCCGGAATTGACCGAGGTGAAGATCGAGATCAGCACGTCGGGCTCGTTGCCACGCAGCTTGGAGAGCTGTGGATAGAAATCGGCATAGCCGAGCGGCACGGTCTCGCTCGACGACACCGACCAGCCATCCTTTTTGAACAGCGGCTCGGTATATTCGACGTTCGACTTGCCGTAGTCGGTGTCCTCTACGATGAAGGCGACCTTCTTCTTGTCGGCCTTGACGGCGCCCTGCTTGATCAGGTCCTGCACCGAGCTGAACAGCGCATCGGCATAGGCATCGCTGTTGAAGCTCGCCTTCCAGAAATTGCCGAACCGCGCCGGATCGCTCTTGATCTTCTTGGCGATTTCGATGGAGACGGGCTGTCCGCTCATCATGAACTTGCCGAAGCTTGGCGCGACTTCCATCAGCGCCAGCGTGACCGAGCTCGCGATCGTATCGCCGACCAGGATATCGACATTGTCGCGGGTCAGGAGCTTCTGCGCCGCGCTGACGCCGACCTCCGGACGCGAGGCACTGTCCTCGAAGATCAGCTTGATCTTGCTCTTCGCGCCGCCGATCTCGATGCCGCCGGCCTTGTTGGCCTGTTCGGCCGCGACCTCATAGGCCTGCCGCATCGAAATGCCGGAATTCGCCGCCGGGCCGCTCAGGGGGCCGATCACGCCGATGGTGATGTCGCGCGCCGAAACGCTCCCCGCCATGCCTGCGGTCGTGGCGCCGATGAGCGTTGCCGCAAACGAATAGCGGAGGATCTTGTCTGTGACTGCCATGATATTCCCCCTGTTCCTGGTTTGCTTATCGGGAGCCGCCACACGGCTGCGACGCTTCTAGGCCGGTTCGGCCAGCGGCTCGGTTCCGCACCACTCCGCGATGAACAGCGCCATGGCCTTGGTGATGCTTTTCACCGACGACAGGCTGACGCATTCGTCGAAGCCATGAATGTTTTTGGAAATTGGCCCGTAGCACAGTGACGGAATCTGATCGTACAGCGCGTAAACCCGCGTATCGAGATAGGCGGGCGTCATGAAGGTCTCGAGCGGGGCCGCGAAAACCGCTTCGTGGGCCCGGCCGAGCACGGCTTCCGCATCCGAGCCCGGCTCCAGCACAGAGCCTTCGGTGTGGAAGCCGTTGAAGGTGATGCGCGGCGCGTTATTGGAGAAATATGCATCGCCACGGGCGAAGTTCTCGATCGTTTCGCGAATTTCTCTGGCGGCGTCGGCGGCGCGCACGCCAGGGTAAATCGCGATCCGGCAATCGAACACGCACCAGCACGGCACCGAGGAGGCCCAGTCGCCGCCCTCGATCTTGCCGATGTTCAGGTTGATCGGGTGCGCCTCATTCTCGAAATGCGGATGCTGTGCCTTGCGCGTGTTCCACTCTGCTTCGAGTTGGCGCAACCGGCCGATCACCCGGTAGGCGGCATCGATGGCATTGGCGCCCTGGCCCATCTCACGCACATGCACCGGCACGCCGCGCACCTCGACCTGGAACCAGATCACGCCGGCATTGGCCCGGACCAGCTTGTTGTCCTCCGGCTCGGGGATCAGCACCGCATCGGCCTTGTAGCCGCGCAGATGCGTCATCAGGGCGCCGTTGCCGGTCGATTCTTCCTCGACGACCGACTGCACGTAAACCGTCGCCGCCGGCTGCAGGCCGAGACGACGCAGCGCATCGAGCGCGAAGACATTGGCGGCAGCGCCTGCCTTCATGTCGCCCGCGCCGCGGCCGAACATCCAGTCGCCCACGATTTCGCCGCCATACGGCTTGTGCTGCCACATCGCTTCGGGCCCAGGCGGCACCACGTCGAGATGCGACTGGAGGATCAGCGACCGTCCGGTTTCCTTGCGCGGATGATGGATCGCGACGACGATCGGCGCCTTCGAATGGTGTTCCGACCAGGGCGAGCCGCCGGGATGGGCTTCGATCGCCGCTCGGTCCATCGCGAATCGGTCCATGACGTAGCCGCGGCTGCTCAATTCGCGATAGGTGAAATCCTGCACGGCATGTTCTGCGCCACGCACCGAGGCAAACGAGACCAGCTTGCGAGTATAGGCGATCTGGTCGTCGAAACCCTTCTCGACCGACGCAATAATGGCGTTCTGCAGTTCGGGCGCCAGTGCCATCATCCCTCCTCGCCCTGGCAGGTTGCCCGCCTGAGCTTCCGGCGCGCTTCTTATGAGCGAGCTTCGGTTCGACGCTGCAATAGGAAAAGCACTTTGCGATGGTGTCAAGCTGTGTCACGAGGTATCATCAGGCGATACGTCGTCGTGAGCATTAGCAGGCTTGCCCGTTCGCGAAACAGGTCGTGAAAGAGGCTGCGATGGAAGCAAGAGACGGACTGTCCAAAGTGCGTGCCGTCGAGCGGGCCATGGCGATTCTGCGCGCCTTCAGCCCTGCCGCCTCACGGCTGTCGCTTGCGGAGCTGACGCGACATACTGGCCTCGACAAGAGCACCACGCGGCGGCTGCTGCAGACACTCGCCACGGCCGAGTTCATCGAGTTTGACGACAGCACCAAGACCTACGCCCTTGGGCCGGGCATTCTCCTGCTCGTTCCGGGCGTACGCTATGGCAGCGACCTGCGCGATATCGCGGCGCCGATTCTGGCCCGCCTCTCCGAACGGACCGGGGCGACCTCGTTCATCTGGACGTATTTTCGGGGCTTTGCCCTGTGCCTCGACCGTGTCAAAGGGCCCGATCTCCATATCGTCACGCCCTGGTCCGCCATCGGTACCCGCATCGCCATGAACTGCGCCGGCGGCCCACGCGTCCTGCTCGCCTTCCTGCCGCGCGAGGAGCGTGCGCATGTGTTGAGCGGGCCGCTGCCGCGCCACACCGTGCATACCGTGACGGATCCGGCTGCGCTTGAGGCTGCCGCGGACGATATCAGGCAGCGCGGCTGGGAATTCGCCGTGGATGACTACACGCTCGGCCTGTCGGGCCTCGGTGCACCAGTCTTCGACCATGCAGGCGCACTCGCCGGCAGCATCAGCATCACCGCCCTGACCCCGCAATTCGTCATGCAGGATGGCAAGCCGCGCGATCTTCCGCTGGTACTGGAGGCCGCTGCCGAAATCAGCGCGCGGCTCGGGCGTTGATATTGCTTGGGTTGCCGTTTCGGGAAGGCTTGGAGCGGATGAAGGGACGATGCGGGCCGCCATAGCTGACATGGCATGCGCGGACATTGGGCTCGGCTGCGCTGCCGAACCGCACATGTGTGGTTGTCGGCTGGCTCGGCGGGCCCTGCACCCCGGCGATCCTGAAGCGCCGGGGCTCGCGGCAGTGACGGCATGGAGTTGATCCGCTTCCGTCGACTGTTACGGAAGCGGGCCAATTCCAACTCCGTAGAGCATCGAAAAGAACGAGAACCAGAGGATCGTCAGTTGCCGCGTGCGGACCCGGCCGATGCGGTCGGCGCGAGCCTCCGCGCCCCCACCGCGGGGGAGGGGGGGCGGTATCCGCTTCGCCCGGAAATGCTCTACGAATCGAGGGCTGAAAGATCCGGCGCGCAATTGTGCCATTCCGTCACCTGCTGGAAGACAGCGCCAAGGCGGGCAATGAACGCCTCCGAAGCGGGGGCCGAAAGCAGCTGGATGCCGACCGGCAGCCCGGAACCCGAAAAGCCGGCGGGAAGGGCAAGGCCCGTCGCATCGACGAAGTTTCCGGCGCGGGTGAAGACCGCGGGCGAGGAGAAGTCCTCGGTAACCTCCGACACGGGGATGGCAGGATCCGCCAGGCAGGGCGTCAGCAGCGCGTGATACTCCTTGCTCCAGCGCTGCCAGACCAGCTGCATCTCACGATGATAGCCCAGCGCGTCGAGATAGGCCGAGGCGGAGATCGCCTTGCCGCTGAGCACGCGGCTCCGGACGCCTGGCCCGAAGGGGAGTGCCTCATCCTCGATATGGTGGCGGTGATAGGCATAGGCCTCCGAGGCGATGATCACCCCGTTCGCCTGCATGAGGCGCATGAAATCGAAGGGGACGGTCGCTATCTCGATGGTGGCGCCCAGCTCGCGAAAGGTTGCGATCGCCGCTTCCGTTGCCGTTTGGACATCGTCGGCAACCGGCACGGGATAATGGCGCGGGTCCATGGTCGCGATGCGGATGCCTGCGAGCGGGCGTGCACGTTCCGTCCCGGGCCAGCTGGCCTGATCGCCATGCCGGGGGGCGTCACCGACGGCCCGGGTCAGGAGAAGCGCATCCTCGGCGGTCCGGGCGAGAAACCCGATCGTGTCGAGCGTCGAGGACAGCGGGACGGTGCCGGCCAGATCGATCCGGCCGCGCGAGGTCTTCAGGCCGGTCACGCCATTCGCCGCAGCCGGGATTCGCACGGACCCGCCTGTATCCGAGCCGAGCGCGGCAGGAACGAGGCCTGCGGCCACCGCGACGCCGGATCCGCTCGACGAGCCACCCGGAATCCGCGGTTCGCTCAGATCCCACGGGTTGAGCGGCGTGCCGAGATGCGGGTTGGTTCCCCAGCCGCCAAAGGCGAATTCGACCATCTGCGTCTTGCCGAGAACCACCATGCCGGCCTCGATCAGGCGCTGGACCACCGGGGCTGTCGCATCTGCGCGACGCTCGCTCCAGACACGCGAACCGGCTGTGGTGACACGTCCCTTGATGTCGCAGAGATCCTTGACCGCAATCGGCAGGCCATCCAGCGGGCCCAGCCCGTAGGCCGCCGCGCGACGCCGGTCGGCTGCATCGGCCAGATCGAGCGCGGCCACCTCGTCGACCGAGGCGAAGGCGTTCAGCGCTCCATCGAGCCGCCGGATGCGGTCGAGATAATATTCGGTCAGGGAGCGGCTTGAATAGGTTCCGGCTTCGAGGCCGGCGGCCAGCGTCGAAAGCGTGGCCGAGGTCAGGTCGGGCATGAATGACTCAAAAATTGGGGACCGGCTCCATCGCGGAGCCGGTCCCGTTCAGGATCAGCGCTTGTTCCAGGCCGGGATCGGGAAGACCGGCTTCACGGTGGCGACATCCTTCGGCCAGACGGTTTCGAGCCGCCCGTCGGTCTGCGCCTGGAGGACCGGGAAAGGCATCTTCAGCTGCTTGCCGGTCTCGTCGATCGCATAGGGGCCGGCGAGGACCGTCACCTTGTCGGAGAGATCGAGCGAGGCCTTCTTCAGGGCCGCCGCATCGGTGCTCCCGGCCTTCTTGATGATTTCCTCGGTCAGCACGCCCGCGCCATAGGCCAGGACGGTCTGATAGTCCGGCGCGAACTCGGCGTTCGGGAATTTCGCCTTGTAGGCGTCGGCGAACTGCTGGCGGTTCAACCCGGCCGTGACCGCCCAGTTGATCGCCGGATGGTAGTTGGTGTGGCTGAAGATATAGGCGCCATCCTTGCCCACGGCGGCCGCGAACTGCGGCGTCGAGGCATATTCCATGAACACGAACGGGAAATGGATGTTGAGCTGCTTCATCTGGCGCAGAATGCTGATCTGGTCGCCCTCATAGGCCGCCGGGAACAGCGCTTCGGCACCGCTGGCGCGGACCTTCTGCAGGATCGTGCTGAAGTCCTTCTGTCCCTTGGGGAATTTCTCGAGCAGGACGAGCTCCATGCCCGCCTCCTTGACGAGCTCGCGCCCGCCTTCCGCCTCGCCGGCCGGATAGGGTTCGTCGGAGTGGATGATCGCGACCTTCTTGACGCCGAGATCCTTGGCCAGTTCCGTCGACGCCCGCAGGATGGCCGACACCGGCATCTGCGTGCCGGACACCATATATTTGAAGCCCTGGCGATAGAGATCATTGCTGGCGGCCGACCAGACCATCATGTATTTCCCGTGACGCTCGGTCACGGTCGCGGCCGCAGCGGTCAGCGTCGAGCCGAACGGCGCGAAGACCAAATCCACCTTCTCGTCGGAGATCAGGTTCTCGTAGACGCGCGTGACCATCTGCTTGTCGCTGCGATCGTCCAGCTTGACGATCTCGACCGGGACCTTCTTGCCGCCGATCTCGATGCCGCCGCGCTTGTTGACGTCGTCCACCCAGATATCGATGCCGCGTGCGCCTGACTGCGAGGCGAGCGCGAAGCTGCCGGTCGACGAGACGGTCATGCCGACGCGGAGCTTTTCGGCGGCCTCGGCCGCGCCGGCCATGATGAGCGCGCCAAGTGCACCGACGCTCACCGTCCGAAACAGTGTTGACCTCATGAACATTCCTCCCTGCTATCGCGTGACGCCAGCGTCCGCCGGCGCGAGCCTTCATGGCTTGATCCGCAAGCTGATCCAATCCACCTATAACGTCAAGTAACAGGCGAGCGGGCCATGGCGCTGAATTTCAGGCAGACGGAAATCCTGTGGGCCATCGTCATGGCTGGGTCATCGAGCGGGGCTGCCCGGCTGCTGAATGTCAGTCAGCCCGCCGTCAGCAAGATGCTCTCGCAAATCGAGGCCCAGCTCGGCAGCAGCTTGTTCGAGCGCGTGCGCGGCAAGTTGCAGCCGACCGAGCAGGTGCGGCTGCTTTTCGACGAGATCGCCAAGGCGCAGAAGATCATGCGCCGCGTCAACGATATCGCCGACAGTCTGACGAAAGAGGGCGGCGGCGCGCTGTCCCTGGCATCGATTCCCAGCCTGGCCTACGCCATTGTTCCCGGCGTTATCGCGCGTTTCCGGCTGGAAAACCCCGAAATTGTCGTGCGCTTGGAAACCGGCGCCGTGCCGGAGATGATCGAGAGCGTGCTTCAGGGCGAGGCTGAGCTTGGTCTTCTGGTCATGTTGACGGATCATCCGCTCCTGACCGTTCTGCCGCTGTTCGAAGGGCGTATGCTCGCGGCGCTTCCGCGGAATCATCCACTGGCCGTCAAGCCGTTGGTATCGCTCGCGGATCTGTCTCCTTATCCGCATATTCTCGTCGGCAGCCGCATGCCGTTCGGCATGCTCACGAGTAGCGCCTTCGAGCAGGCCGGCTTGCCCTGCCGGGTCTGCGCCGACGTGACGAACAGCCTGCAGGCCTGTGCGCTGGTCGATGCAGGCGTTGGTGTCGCGCTCGTTGACGAGTTCACGGCGCGGAACCTGTCCTGGCTGAACGTCGTGACCCGGCCGCTCAAGGAAAAAATCTCGCTGCGGACCAGCATTGTCCACAGCCGTAATCGGCCGCCGGGGCCGTTGGCGAAGCGGTTCATCGCCTTGCTCCGCCAGTGATCCGCGGAGCCTGTCGCGGGGTCGGCCGGCTCTCCTCGTCGGGCAAGGGCGCAATTTTCGGCCGAGGCTCTGCAAAGAAAATGGACACAGGAAGTAACCTGTAGTTATGATGCCTCCGGATAAGGAGTCGGGCAGCTCGCGCTCGGCCATCAGGGAGGTGACATGCAGTCGGCGGATCACGCGGCGGCGGTCGAGGCCAGTCGCAGACAGGATGAGGGTGGCGAGCGACTGCGCGCGCGCATGGCGGCAGCGTTCTTTGCTGCGGTCATTGCGGCGCTTGCGCTCGTGCCGGTGCTGACCGGCAATACCTCCTTCGCCTTCTACCTCATGCTGTGGATCACGATGGCGAGCGCGCTCAACATCGTGGTCGGTTTCACCGGCTACCTGCCCTTTGGCTATGTCGTCTTCTACGGCGTTGGCGCCTATGCGGCCGGCATCTGCTACAAGGTCCTCGGTTGGCCGATCCCGCTGGCTCTCGTGGCATCCGGGGTCGCCGGCATCTGCCTGGCGCTCCTGCTCGCGCCGACGCTGCGGCTCAAGGGCGTCTATTTCGGCATCGTCAGTCTGGCGCTGGCCACGATCATGCGCCTGATCATCGCCAACCTGCCCTCCGACATCACCGGCGGCAGCATGGGGCTGATCCTGTCCTCCTCGAACAACCCCTTCGCCAGCTACTATGCCATGCTCCTCGTCATGGCGGCGACGCTGCTCAGCGTGCTCTGGCTGGCGCAGTCGGCGCTCGGCAAGGCGCTCAAGGCGATCCGTGACGACGATGGAGCGGCCGCCTGCATCGGCATCGACGTGCCGCGTACCCGCCTCGTGGCCTGGCTGCTTGCGGCGCTGTTCCCGGCGCTCGCCGGGGGCGTCGAGGCCTGGCACACCAATATCATCGATCCCGAATACGCCTTCCACGTGCTGATCACCGCGAAGAGCATCGTCTACGCGATGGCGGGCGGTTTCGGCACGATTATCGGCCCGGTGGTCGGCGCCGCAGTGCTGCTCGGGATCGACCATGTGATCTGGCAGAAATTCCCGCTGATCAACCTGCTCCTGCTCGGTCTCGTCATCATCGCGCTGATGCTCTTCCTGCCGCGCGGGATCGTCGGAACCGTGCTGAAGCGGCGGCCGCAGCTGCGGCGCTTCATCGCCTGAGGGGAAACATCGTGAGCGGACTTCTCCTTCAAGGCATCATCAACGGCCTGATCATGGGCGTGATCTACGGTCTGATCGGTGCCGGCCTGAACATCGTATTCGGCGTGCTGCGCGTCGTGAACTTCGCCCATGGCGAGTTCGTCATCCTGGGCGCCTATTTCGCCTGGTTCCTGTTGCAGGCGCTCGGCATCCAGCCCTTCCTGGCGATGCCTCTGACCTTCGCCGTGTTCTTCGGTGTCAGCTACCTGCTCTATTTCGTGCTGATCCCGCCCTTGGCCAAGGCTGACGACCCCGAGATCTCGTCGCTTCTGCTGATGTTCGGCGTCTCGATCTCCATGGGCGCTCTGATGCTGCTCGTCTTCGACGCCGATGCCCGCTCGCTGTCCTTCGAAATGGAGCCGGTCTTCCTGACGTTCGGACCGGTCGTCGTGCCGACCGTAAGGCTGGTCGCGCTCGCCGCCGCGTTGATGATCGTCGCCGGGTTGGCCTACTTCCTGTACCGGACCCATACCGGCAAGGCTCTGCGAGCGATCATCATGAATCGCGACGCCGTGCGCATCGTCGGAATCAAGGTCGAACAGCTCTCGGCGATCGCTTTCGGCCTCGGCATCGGCCTCGCCGGCGTGACCGGCATCCTGACGGCGCTCGTCTTCCCATCCTTCTCGCCTTTCGTCGGTGCGGACTACACGCTGATCGGCTTCGTCGTCATCGTGCTCGGCGGTCTTGGCCATCCGATCGGGGCGATGCTCGGCGCCATTCTCTTCGCCGTCACCGAGCAGGTCGCGTCGATCTATTTCAACCCGTCGATCGCGACGATCTGCGGCTTCGTACTGATGGTCGCGACCATCTTCGTCCGCCCGACCGGCCTGCTCGGCCGGCAGGCGCTGCGCTGACCGGGGCATCGTCATGTTGAAGGTTGAAGGACTTCAGAAGCGCTTTGGCGGCGTCGCCGCGCTGCGCGGCGTCGGTTTCCATCTGCCGCGCCGCGCGATCCTGGGCGTGATCGGCATGAACGGCTCGGGCAAGACCACGATGCTGAACTGCATCAACGGCATCTACCAGCCCGATAGCGGCAGCATCCGGCTCGACGGCAAGGAGATCGGGGGCCTGCCGGTCCACACCATCGCCCGGCGAGGTATCGGGCGTACCTTCCAGGTGCCGCGCGTCTTCTCGCACCTGTCGCTGCTCGACAATCTCGATGTCGCGCAGGGCCAGATGGGCTTGAGCGCGGCGGAGCGCTACGAGGCATCCTCCTACTGGCTGAACAAGGTCCAGCTCTTCGGGCTGAGGCATAATTTCGCCGAGGAACTGTCGGGCGGACAGCAGAAATTGCTGGAGCTCGCCCGGATCATGGTCGCGAAGCCGAAGGTCATCCTGCTCGACGAGCCCTTCGCCGGCGTGAACCCCGGCCTCGCCCAGCTTCTGATCGCGATCATCGCCGAGCTGCCGCGCGAGCACGACTGCTCGGTGGTTCTGGTCTCCCACGACCTGACCTCGATCTACCAGCTTTCGGGCCATGTGATCGTACTCAACGAGGGGACCCTGCTCTGCGAGGGGGACGCCAACACGGTGCGCAACGATCCTGCTGTGATCGAAGCCTATCTGGGAGCCTGACATGTCCAGCCCCACCATGGCCATCAAGGACGTCACCGTCGCCTATCACGGTGACATCACCATCCTGAACAAGGTCAGCATCGAAGCGCGGGCCGGACAGGTCACCGGCATCATCGGCCCCAACGGCGCCGGCAAATCGACCGCGCTGAAGACCTTCTTCGGTCTGCTGCCCTTGCGCTCGGGCTCGGTCACCCTGCACGGGCGCGATATCAGCCGGCAGAAGCCGCATGACCGCGCCGGAGAAGGCGTCGCCTTCGTCCCGCAGCATCGCAGCCTGTTCGCCGATCTCTCGGTCGAGGACAATCTCGTGCTGGGCTGCTGGGTGTTCCGCCACGACAAGGCGCGCGTCCGGCGGCGCATCGATGCGATCTACGACCGTTTCCCGATTCTCAGGGACAAGCGCAACGATCCGGTTTCCAGCATGAGCGGCGGCCAGCAGCGTTTCGTCGAGTTCGGTCGCGCACTTCTGCTCGAGCCGTCCGTCATCTTGCTCGACGAGCCGACGGCGATGCTGGCACCGAAGATCTCGCGCGAGTTCTACACCTTGATCCGCTCCTTCGCGGATGAGGGGATGACGGTCATCCTCGTCGACCAGAACGTGCGTCGCTGCGCCGAGATTTCCGACCACCTCTACATCCTCGAACTGGGGCGCAACAAGGCTGACGGCAGCCGCGAACAGTTCCAGGAAGGCTCCGCGCTGCGCGACATGGTCGCAGCCTGGATGGACTACAAGATCGACTGACCCGGGAGCGCGTGACAGGTGACCACCACGATCGGTTTTATCGGCCTCGGGATGATGGGACGCCCGATGGTCGAGAATCTGGCGAGCCGCGACGGGCTCGCCGTCATCGCCTTCGACCGCGCACCCGCGGCGCTTGAGGCCCTGACGAGCCTGCCCTCATACGGCAACGCATTATCGACGAGCACCAGGTTGGAGGATCTCGCCGGCTGCGACGTCGTGATCACCATGTTGCCGAACAGCGCGATCACCTCGCGCGTGATCGAGGGTGCTGACGGCGAGCCCGGCCTGGTCCGGATCCTGCGGCGGGGCAGCACCATCATCGACATGGGCTCGTCCGACCCGACCGAGACCATCCGCCTGGCGCCGGTCCTGGCAGCGGCGGGCATCGGCTTCGTCGATGCCCCCGTCTCCGGCGCTGTCGCCAAGGCGCGTGCGGGAACGCTGGCGATCATGGCCGGCACTGACGAGGCGACTTTCGCGCGCATCGAGCCGATCCTGGCGCGGATGGGCGCGACATTGATCCGCACCGGCGCCATCGGCTCCGCCCATGCGATGAAAGCGCTCAACAACTACGTCTACGCCGCCGGGCTGCTCGCGGTCTCGGAAGCGCTGGCGATCGCCGAGCGCATGGAACTCGATCCCGGCATCTTCGCCGATGTGCTGAACGCCTCGAGCGGCCGCAACGTCGCCAGCGAGACCAAGCTCAAGCAATTTATCATCCCGCGCGATTTCGCCGGCGGCTTCGCGCTCGCGCTGCAGGCCAAGGACATCGCGACCGCCGCTAAGCTGCAGGGCGTCACCGGCGTCGACGGGCGGCTGCTGCGGCTGTGTGACAGCGTCTGGAAAGAAGCTGTCGACGAGGCCGAGCCGGGCGCTGACAATACCAGCATCTACCGGCATGTCGCACGGCGAAGCGCCGCGACCCGCTCCTGAAACGTACCGCACGACGCCAATCGGAGATAGACCATGTCGCTCATCGCCATTCGCAAGCGCAGCCTGATCGTCGAGACGATCTATCACGAGGGCGGGCCGGCCCCGGAGAAGCCGCTCAAGCTCGCCGCCGCGAGCGCGGTGATCGCCAACCCCTATGCCGGCCGCTATGAGCCGGATCTCATGCCCTTCATGGCCGAACTGCGCTCGCTCGGCACCTTGCTGGCGACCGAGCTCGTCGAGACGCTGGGTGGCAAGGAGAACATCGAGGTCTACAGCAAGGCCGCGATCGTCGGCATCGATGGCGAGATGGAGCATGGCGCGGTCTGGCACGAGGCCGGCGGCTGGGCGATGCGCACCGTCCTCGGCGAGCCCAAGGCGATGGTTCCGGCCGTCAAGGCCGTGGCCTCGGCCGGCTATCGCATGATGGTGCCGGTGCACTATATCCACGCTTCCTACGTGCGCAGCCACTTCAACAGCATCGAGATCGGTATCCAGGACGCGCCGAAGCCGCGCGAGATCCTGTTCTCGCTCGTCATGGGCACCGGCGGGCGCGTCCATTCGCGCCTTGGCGGCCTGCTCAAGGAGAAGGTCAGCGTCGGCGACGGCCAGCGCTGACACGCGCAGCGACCGGATTGCTCGACAATCCGGTCGGGTCGCGCAGCGGCTTCTGAAGCCGGGCATCGGCCCCGCCCCTTGTTGCGAGGGTAGCGTGCTGAGCCTACAGATCGATGCGACCCCCGTGACCGGTGCGATGCCGGTCACGGGGGTCCTGCGTGCCGCCGGCTGTTCGCATGTGGGCATGGCTCGCTATAGCCGTCCCGCCATGAAGTCGACAAAGGCTCTGATGCGCGCTGGCGTGGTGGCGCCGCCGACGAACACGGCGTGGATCACCTCCACATCGCCCGGGTTGAACTCCTCCAGGATCGGGACCAGCCGCCCATCGGCGATCTCCTGCACGACGCTGAAAGCGCCCACGCGGGCGATGCCGACGCCGATCGCCGCGAGTTGGCCCAGTGTCTCGCCATTATTGGCTTCGATGCTGCCTTTCACCGTCAGGGCGAAGTCGCGGCCGGCACGAGAGAAGGGCCAGACCGGCTCGACACGGCGGAAGTTGAAGTTCAGGCAGTTGTGATGGTGAAGGTCCTCCGGCACCTGCGGCGTGCCGAAGCGGCACAGATAATCGGGCGAGGCCACGATGACCCGCCGGGTCTCGCCCAGCTTGCGCGCCGTCAGCGCGCTGTCGGCGAGCGGTCCGAAGCGGATCGCGACATCGGCCTGGCCGGCGGCGATGTCCACCAGCGTGTCGGTCAGCGCGATGTCGACAAGGATATGCGGATAGAGCGCCGCAAACTCGCCGAGCAGCGGCACGACGCAGAGCCGCCCATGCGACAGTGCGGCGCTGACCCGCAGGCGGCCGCGCGGGGCGCCCTGATCGGCGATCTGCTGCTCGGCATCGTCGAGATCGGCGAGAATCCGCCGTGCTGCCTGCAGATAGGCCTGTCCCTCGGCGGTGATCGAGAGCGCTCGCGTCGAGCGCAGCAGGAGCCGCACGCCGAGCCGGGCCTCGATGCGGTCGATTGTCCGGCTCACCGCTGAAGGACTCAAGCCCAGCAGTCGCGCCGCCGCCGAGAAACTGCCCTGCTCGACCACGGCTACGAACATCGCCAACGAATGCGCCCGATCGGCGCTCGGTGGTGTCTTTGCGTCCATCGCAGATATCCTCGCCGGTCAACCCGGGTAATCCCGTGCCTGCCTCACCTCTATCTGTGCATCAACATAGCAACAGAAGAGAGAGCCATGGACTATCGTCAACTGGGGTCGTCGGGGCTGCGCGTTCCGGCCTTGAGTTTCGGAACGGGCACCTTCGGCGGCAAAGGCCCGCTGTTCAGCGCCTGGGGACAGAGCGACAGCCGCGAGGCGCGGCGGCTGATCGACATCTGCTTGGAGGCCGGCGTCACGCTGTTCGACACCGCGGACGTCTATTCAAACGGCGCCTCGGAGGAAATCCTCGGAGAGGCGGTGCGCGGCCGGCGCGGCGACGTCCTGATCTCGACCAAGACCGGACTGCCGATGGGCGACGGCCCCCAGGACTGGGGCGCGTCGCGGTCGCGGCTCGTCCGCGCGGTCGAAGCCTCGCTGAAGCGCCTCGGCACCGACCATATCGACCTGCTCCAGCTTCACGCCTTCGATGCGTCGACGCCGGTCGAGGAGCTGATGGGCACGCTCGACCGGCTGATCGTCGATGGCAAGCTGCGCTATGCCGGTGTCTCAAACTACCCCGGATGGCAGTTGATGAAGGCGCAGGCCGTCGCCGATCGCCATGGCTGGCCGCGCCTCGTCGCGCATCAGGTCTATTACTCGCTGATCGGACGCGCCTATGAGACCGAGTTGATGCCGCTCGGCCTCGACCAGGGCATCGGAGCGCTGGTCTGGAGCCCGCTAGGGTGGGGACGCCTGACGGGCAGGATCGGCCGCGACCGGCCGGTGCCCGAAGGCAGTCGCCTGCACGAAACCGAGCAGTTCGCTCCGCCCGTCGAGACCGAGCTTCTCTATCGCGTCATCGACGCAATCGAGGCCGTCGCCGACGAGACCGGCCGCACAGTGCCGCAGATCGCACTGAACTGGCTTCTCCAGCGTCCGACCGTCGCGTCGGTGATCATCGGCGCGCGCAACGAAGAGCAATTGCGCCAGAATCTCGGCGCCATCGGCTGGTCGCTGACCGCCGATCAGGTCGCGGCGCTCGATGCCGCGAGCGAGGTGCTCCCACCCTATCCTCACACGCCCTATCGGCAGCAGGAGGGCTTCGCCCGCCTGGCGCCGCGCGCTGTCTGAGGTGTCGCCATGAACCTCAATCCCGGCTTGATCGCGCTGTCGGTAGGCGCCTTCGGCATCGGCGTCACCGAGTTTGCACCGATGGGGCTGCTCCCCGTCATCGCCAACGATCTGGGCGTTTCGATCCCCAGCGCGGGGCTGCTGATCAGCGCCTATGCGCTGGGCGTGATGATCGGCGCCCCGCTGATGACCCTGACGACGGGCCGCGTGCCGCGTCGCACACTCCTGATCGGCCTTGCCGGCATCTTCACGGCCGGCAATTTGCTCGCAGGCGTCTCGGACAGCTACGGGATGCTGCTGGCCGCGCGCATCCTGACCTCCTTCAACCACGGCGCCTTCTTCGGCGTGGGCTCGATCGTCGCGGCCGGGCTTGTCCCGCCGCAGCGGCAGGCGGGCGCGGTAGCGGCAATGTTCATGGGCCTGACCATTGCCAATGTCGTCGGCGTGCCGCTAGCCAGCTGGGCCGGTGAGCATCTCGGCTGGCGTGCGGCATTCTGGGGTATCGCGGCACTGGGCGTGGCGACCATGGCGGCGCTACGGCTGACCCTGCCGCCGCTGCCGGCACCGAAGAACGCGAAGGCAATGGCGGAGTTGCGCGCGCTGACACGCGGTGCCGTGCTCGGCGCTCTGGCCCTGACGGTGATCGCGTCGAGCGCCATGTTCACCGTCTTCACCTATATCGCTCCGATCCTGCAGGAGGCGACGCAGGCCTCGTCCGCCTTCGTGACGGCGATGCTGTTCACCTATGGCGTGGGCCTCACCATCGGCAATTGGCTGGGCGGCCGCTTCGCCGACCGTTCGGTCGACCGGACGCTGATCGTGACGCTGGCGTCGCTATCGGCCGTTCTCGTCGGTTTCGCGATCCTGATGGGGCATGCGGCTGTGAGTGCCGTGCTGATCTTCCTTTGGAGTATCGCGAGCTTCGCGCTGGTCCCACCGCTGCAGGTGCGGGTGATGTCGGCGGCCTCCGACGCGCCGAACCTCGCATCGGCCGTGAACATCGGTGCCTTCAACCTCGGCAACGCATTTGGAGCTGCGCTTGGAGGCGGCGTCATTGCCGCCGGGCTTGGTTATCCGATGGTCGCGCTGGCCGGGGCCCTGACCTCGGCAGCCGGTCTGGTGGCGGTCATCATCAGCATGGGACACGCTGCGCGAAGCGATAGGCTGCGGCTCGGTACGCAAACTGGTCGGTAGGCGTCCTGGGTGCCAGGAGCAGCTGAGCTTCTGGCGCCCAACCCATCATCGAACGCTCGCTGTGCGTCAGGGGCTGGTACTGGCTCCTTACCCGATCTCGGGCCATGCCTCAGACAAGGGCCTCCTCCTTCTTGCCGAGCAGCGTGAACAGCACGACCAGCGGCAGGAAGGTCAGCAGGATGAGCACCGTGCCCAGCGCCGATGCGAGGCCGAAATTGCCGTTCACGACCTCGTTGAAGATCTCGATCGCGACCGTCGTCGTCGTTCCCGACTGCAGGATCAGCGTCGCACTGAGTTCGCGGATGGTATTCGACCAGGTCAGCAGCGCGCCCGAAAGGATCGCCGTCGCCAGCAAGGGCACGGTGATCTTGGCGAAGGTTCGCCCCGGCCCCGCACCGAGATTGATCGAGGCATCCTCGGTATCGCGCGAGATCTGCTGCAGCATGCTGACCGAGGACCGGACCGAGAAGGGCAGCCGGCGGATGAAATAGGCCAAGATGATGATGGCCGCGGTGCCGGTCAGGGCGAAGGGCGGTTCGTGATAGGTCACGACCAGGCCGACGCCCAGCACGATCCCCGGAACCGCATAGGAGAACATCACCACGGTATCGAGCAGGCTCGAAACCGGCCCCGGCCGGCGCACGATGATGTAGGCGATCGCCGTCCCGATGATCGCGCAGAGCATCGTCGCGACCGTGGTGTAGAACAGCGTGTTCCAGAGCGGCAGCGTGATCCGATCGAGGATGCGCGCGTAATTGTCGAGCGTGAAGCTCGCGACCAGGACCGGCCCGTTCGACTGCAGGAATGACGAGACGACGATGTTCACCAGCGGCAGGAGCGCGAAGCCGATCAGCAGGAAGACGAAGGCCGTCGCGGCGATGCGCTTGCCCAGCGGCTGTTCCTGGACCTGCAGCGGGCGGATCGCCGAGGTCGCGTAGGAAAACCGCGCCGAAAGCCAGCGTTGCAGCAGGAGCGCCCCCGTTGTGACCGACAGGAGCAGCACCGAGAGCGCGCTTGCAAGGACCGGGCGGCCACCGAACTCGTTGACGAACTCGCCATAGATCAGGACGGGCAGGACCCGGAAGCGTTCGCCGAGAATGATCGGCGTGCCGAGATCGGTGAAGGAGGCGATGAAGACCAGCAGGGCGCTCGTGGTGATCGAGGGCACCAGCAAGGGGGCGATCGCGGTACGGAAGGTGCGGAACTCGCTGGAGCCGAGATTGCGGGCGGCATCCTCGACGCTCTGGTCGATCGACTTCAGGCCCGAGGAGACGAGCAGGAAGACGAAGGGGAAGAACTGCAGCGTGAAGACGAAGATGATCCCCGAGGCCCCGTAGATCGAGGGCAGCGAGACGCCGATCGAATTGAAGAACTGGGTCAGGACGCCGCTGCGCCCGAACAGGACGACCCAGGAATAGGAACCGATGAAGGGTGGGGAGACGAAAGTCAGGACGACGGCGGCGCGCACGAAGCCGCGTCCCCAGATCTCGTAGCGATTGACGAAATAGGCGGCAGGAACGCCGAGGCAGACGGCGAAGATCATCGCCCAGATGCTGACCCAGAAGCTGTTGATCAGCGTCTGGTAGTAGAAGCGTTCGGAGAAGAAGTTGACGTAGTTCTCGAAGATGCTGCCGGTCTTGGCCCCGGCCGAGAGGCTGACGCCGACGATGTTCGCGACGGGCACCAGCAGGAGCCCGACGATGAGGACGAGGACGATGGCCGTGACCACCGGCCAGAAGCCGAAATGACGGGCGAGCCCGCCGCCGCGCCGCAGCGGGGTCTCCGTGTCGGTGACGGCGCTCATCAGGCAGCCTCGGGCGCGAACAGGGCGATGGCAGCTGGCGACAGGCCGAGGCGGTGCCGGGTTCCGATCTCGGGGAGCATGACGCCGGTCCGGCTCGCCCCCGCGACCTGGACGAGATGGCCACCACCGAGATCGATGGCATAGCGCACGGTCCCGCCGAGGAACTGAATGTCGGTCAGCGTCCCGACGAGCCCGTCACCATCGCCGTCGAGCGGGCGCAATTCGATGTCCTGCGGGCGGAAGGCGGCTTCGAGGGCGCCTTGCGGCAGCTCGCCGCGCAGCTTCGCCGTGAACTGGCCGCCCGGCAGCTCGATCCGGACGAAACCGGCCTCGGCATTGCCGCGATGGACCGCCGGCAGGAAATTGTTCTCGCCGATGAAGCTCGCAACGAAGCGCGTGCTCGGCTTGTTGTAGATGTCGTGCGGGCTGGCGACCTGCTCCAGTCGGCCGCCGCGCATCACCGCGATCCGATCCGACATCAGCAGGGCTTCCTCCTGATCATGCGTGACATAGATCGTGGTCACGCCGATCTTGCGCTGCAGCGCGCGGATCTCGGTGCGCAGATGCATGCGCATCTCGGTGTCGAGATTGGAGAGCGGTTCGTCCATGAGCAGCACGTCGGGCTCGATCACCATGGCGCGTGCGAGCACGACGCGCTGCTGCTGTCCGCCGGAGAGTTCGCGGGGCTTGCGGTGGCCGAGATGGGAGAGACGGGTCAGCGCCAGATAGGTGTCGACCTTCTGCTTGACCTCGGCGGCCTTCAGGCCGCGGGCCCGTAAGCCGTAGGCGATGTTGTCGACGACGCTGAGATGCGGAAAGATCGCGTAGCTCTGGAACACCATGCCCGTATTGCGGTGCTGCGGCGCCAGATCGTCGATGCAGCTGTTGCCGAACAGGATGCGTCCGCTCGTCTGCTTCAGAAAGCCGGCGATAATGCGCAGCAGCGTCGTCTTCCCGCAGCCGGACGAGCCGAGCAGGGTGAAGAACTCGCCCTTGGCGATATCGAGGGAGACGCCGTCGACGGCGATGGAATCGCCATAGCGTTTCGTCACCTGATCGATATGGACGGAAGTGGAGGCCATCTGGAAATCCGGTCGGTCGCGCTTGTCACGGAGGGACGGGCGAGAGGTCGTGCTCTCGCCCGCGATCGGCTCGGCGGGAGCGCCTACTGCTGCGTCTTGACGATGATCTTCTGCATCCTGTCGAGCACTTCGGCCCGGCTGGTGGCGGCCCATTTCGCATCGTAGTCGATCAGCTTGAGCTCGCCTGCCGGCTTCATCTCTGGATGGGTCTGGACGCCCTGGCGGGTCGGCCGGCGGCCCGGGAACTTCGCGGTGAGTTCCTTCTGAGCCTCCTCGGAGAGCAGGAAGTCGGCGAACAGCTTCGAGGCCTGC
Source organism: Allobosea sp. (assembly GCF_017308075.1). Classification (GTDB taxonomy): domain Bacteria; phylum Pseudomonadota; class Alphaproteobacteria; order Rhizobiales; family Beijerinckiaceae; genus Allobosea. Next base: position 17,784 of record NZ_JAFKFX010000029.1, on the reverse strand, counting down.
GGGTTCGGCGCACCCTTGACGATGAACATGCCCTCCGGCTCCAGCAGCGTGCCGTCGGCGGGGTAGACGATGCCGGCGGTACCGGCGAGGACGTAGTTGATCGCAGCTTCCTCATAGGTGACGCCGATCGGGTATTCGCCGCGGCCGACCTGCTGGAACACCAGGCTCGATTTGAGGATGATGTTCATGTTCTTGGTCATGTTCTCGACCATCGTCCAGCCCTTGTCGTCGCGGCCGTAGATCAGCAGCCAGGTGTTGAGCGCGGCCAGCGCCGAGCTCGACTTCGACGGGTCGGCATGGACGATCTTGCCCTTCCATTCCGGCTTGGCGAGATCGGCCCAGGTTTTGGGCGCCTGGTCCGGCTTCACCTGGCTCTTATTGTACATCATCACCATGGTGCTGGCGGCGAACGGCGTGTTGTAGCCGTTGGCATCGAGCATTTTGGGCTCGACCTTGGCGAGCTCGGGCGAGCTGTACTTGTCGAAGAGATCGGGCGCTGAGGCGCCGGTATCGGAGAAGCCACCCCACATGACGTCGGCGGCCGGGCGGTTGCGCTCGGCGCGGATGCGGTTCAGCAGCTCGCCGGTGCCAGCCTTCACGGTCGTGACGCGAATGCCGTATTTGTCGCCGAACATCTTGGTGAAATGGTCGACCATTTCGGACGGGTGGGAGGCATAGACGACGAGCTTGCCCTCATGGGCCGGAGTCTGCGCGAAAGCCGCCGCTCCCAAGGCGAGCGAGGCCATGGCTCCGGTCATCAGTGATTTGAAGAGTGTCTTCATGGGTTCCCTCCGCTGCGTTCGTTCTGCGTTTTGCGCCTGCCGGCCGAACGATCCGGCGGCGCTTTCGGTCTTCGAGGCTCAGACGATGCCGCCACCGCTTCCCGTGCTGAGCGGGCGACGCGCGGCGACGCGCTTCCGGTAGCCGGACAGGCGATAGGCGCCGACCGGCTCGATCGCCCCCCCGGCCCGGCGCCGTGCCTCGGCGAGCAGCGGCGTCACATCGGTGCGGAAGGCGCGGCGCAGGGTCTCCGCGGCCATGGCGGCATCGTTGCGCGCCTGTAGCTCCGCGAGTTGCACCCGGTCGACGAGCAGCGCCTGCGCATGGGCACGCCTGGCGGCATCGGCGCTGAGCATCAGGCTTTCGATCGGGTCGGTGAGATTATGCGACTGGTCGAGCATCAACGCCGGAGCCTCGTCCCAGGCCCGGCGCTGCTCGGCATCGACCAGTTCGTTGAAGACCAGGAAGAGCCGGAACGGATCGACCGAGCCGGCATCGAGATCATCGTCGCCGAAGCGGGAATCGTTGAGATGGAAGCCGCCGAGCTTTCCGGCCGAGATCAGGCGCGCGACGATCAGCTCGATATTGGTCGAAGGGGCGTGATGGCCGAGATCGACCAGGCAACGCGCCCGGTGGCCGATGGCCTGGGCCGCCAGAAGGCAGGAGCCCCAGTCCTGCACCACCGTCGCATAGAAGGCGGGCTCGAAATTCTTGTACTCGAGGAGCAGCCGCCAGCTTTCATCGGGCAAAGCCGCCTCGATCGCGGAGACGGATTCGACATAGCGCTCGAAGGCGCGCGCCAGATGGGACTGGCCGGCGAAGTTGCTGCCATCGGCCAGCCAGATCGTCAGCGCCCGTGCACCCAGCGCCGTGCCTTTGTGGATGCAGTCGATATTATGCGCGATGGCCTGCGCCCGCACCTCGGCGTCGGCATGCGACAGGCTGCCGAACTTGTAGGAGAGCGCCTGGCCGGGCTGGTCCTGGAAGGTGTTGGAGTTCACCGCATCGAAGCCGAGGCCGAGCTCCTGCCCACGCGCCCTGACCGTCGCCATGTCGGCGACCGCGTCCCAGGGGAAATGCAGCGAGACGCGTGGCGTCGCCCGGCCGAGCTGCTGGATGACGGCACAATCCTCGAGCTTGTCGAAGATGTCGGCGGGCTCTCCCGGTCCCGGGAAGCGCGCGAAACGCGTGCCGCCGGTGCCGACGCCCCATGACGGGACCGCGATCTCCAGCGCCGAGACTTTGTGCAGCAGCGCTTCGCAATCGATGCCCCGTCGCGCCAGCGAGCGCGAAAGCGCCTCGTAATCCTGCGCGAGCCCGTCGGCCTCCTGCCGGTTATGCGCCTCGATGATGCCGGGATCGATCAGGAACTCTGCCATGATCTATCTCGTGAAGGCGGGCGCGTGCCCGGCATCGACATTGAGAATGTTGCCGGTCGACTTCGCTGAGAGGTCCGAGGCGAAGAAATAGACGGCTTCGGCAATGTCCTCGGGAAAGACGTTGAGCTTCAGCATGCTGCGCTGGCGGTAGACTTCGTCCAGCGCGTCGGGGGCGACATTGTAGGCCCCTGCGCGTTGCGCACGCCATTCGCCTTCCCAGATGCGCGAGCCGCGCAGCACGGCATCGGGGTTGACGACATTGGCGCGGATGCCATGCGGCGCGCCTTCCAGGGCGAGGCAGCGGGCCAGCTGGATCTCGGCAGCCTTCGCCGTGCAATAGGCCGAAGCGTTGGGCGAGGCGACCAGCGCGTTCTTCGAGGCGATGAAGACGATGGAGCCGCCGCGCGCCTGCGCCCTCATCAGCCGGAACGCCTCGCGAGAGACCAGAAAGTAACCGGTTGCGAGAATGTCGATATTGCGCTGCCAGAGTTCGAGGCTGGTTTCCTCGAGCGGCGCGGCCGAGGCGATTCCGGCATTCGATACGAGGATGTCGAGCCCGCCGAAGGCGAGCGCCGCCTCGCCGAACAGGGCGATGACGGTCCGCTCATCGGTCACGTCGACGGGAAAGGCCGCGACACGGTCACGGCCGTGGCTCTTGACCAGCGCAGCTTCGGCCTCGCGCAGCGCCGCCCTGTCGATGTCGCAGATCACGACGCAGGCGCCTTCGCCGAGCAGCCTTCGGGCCGTGGCGAGGCCGATGCCGCCGGCGCCGCCAGTGACCAGTGCGATCCGTCCCTCGAGCGGCTTGTCCTTCGGCAGCCGCTGCAGCTTGGCTTCCTCGAGCAGCCAGTATTCGATGTCGAAGGCTTCCTGCTCCGGCAGCCCGGCATAGGTCGAGGCCGCGCTGGCGCCGCGCATCACGTTGATGGCGTTGACGTAGAACTCGCCGGCGATCCGTGCCGTCGCCTTGTCGGCGGCGAAGGTGAACATGCCGATCCCGGGCACGAGGATGACGACAGGGTTGGTATCGCGCACAGGCGGCGAGTCCGGGCGCCTGCAGCGCTCGTAATAGCCGAGATAGTCGGTGCGATAGGCTGCGATCGCCTGTCGTAGCGTCGGCAGCAGTTCCTCGCCATCGAGGCGCGAGGCATCGATCTCCAGCACCAGCGGGCGGATCTTGGTGCGCAGGAAATGATCGGGGCAGGAGGTTCCGAGCGGCGCCAATGCGGCGAGGTCGCGGCTGCAGACGAAATCGAGCACCGCCGCCTGATCGTCGAAATGGCCGACCTTCGCGCGCCCTTCCGAGACGAGGCCGCGCAGGATCGGCATCAGGCGGGCCGCCGTCATGCGGCGCTGCTCGGGTGCCAACATGTCCACGGCCGCGCCGCCGAAAGCCGGCTTGCCAGCCTCTTGCTCGACCAGCCAGGTGATCGCGCGATTGATCACCTCGACCGTGGTCTCATAACAGCCACGCTGGGTATCGCCCCAGGTAAAGAGCCCGTGGCTGCCGAGAATGACGCCGCGCGCGCGGGGATTGTCGCGCACGAAGCGCTCCAGCATCAGCCCGAGTTCGAAGCCCGGCCGCCGCCAGGGCAGCCAGCCGATCTCGTCGCCGTAGATCTCGCGCGTGATCGCCTCGCCATCGACCGAGGCGGCGATGGCGATGATCGCATCGGGGTGGACATGGTCGACATGCGGACGGTCGATCAGGCCGTGAAGCGGGGTGTCGATGCTGGCGGCGCGCGGGTTCAGGCCGAAGGTGCAGTGCGGATAGAGGGCGACGGCATCGTCCTCCATTTCCGGACCGGTATAGGCCTGCCGGACGCTGCGAAAACGCGCCATGTCGAGCGTCGCGAAACCGTCGAGCCGGATCGAGCCGAGATCGCCGCCCGAGCCCTTGACCCACATCACCTCGACCGGGGCGCCGGTCAGGGGATCGGGCATGTCGAACTTGGAGGAGGTGTTGCCGCCGCCGAAATTCGTGATGCGCTTGTCGGCGCCGAGCAGGTTCGAGCGATAGACCAGCAGATCCTGTGGCGAGAGCGTCTCCGCCAGCCTCTCATCCCATGAGCTGGTGAGCAGACGCGACAAACCGCCCGCAATGGCGTGATCGGCCATGAGATCCTCGACTTCGGCGTTTCCGGCGAGCGGCTCGTATCGACCGCCTTTTCATAAATTCATCGCGAACTCTCAATCATTGTCAAGTTCGATCAAGTTCTGTCATTTTCTTGCAAGCGGCATTGCGGTGCGCCTGAAAAAATGAAGGATGCAGCCGGCAGCGACCGGCGCCGGGCCAAGGCGGGGAAACGGAAACAAGATGCTCGAACGCGAACGGCACCGGCTGATCGTCAAGCTGACCAACGAGCGCTCGATCATCGCGCTCTCCGATCTCGTCGACATGCTGGATGCATCGGAGGCGACGATCCGGCGGGATATTGCGGCGCTCGACCGCAATGGCGAGCTGCGCCGGGTTCGCGGCGGGGCGGAGGCGCTGCGGCCGCGCCATCAGCACCAGCTCGCGGGCGTGCCCTTCGCCATGAGCCGCGACGTCAATGTCGCGCAAAAGCAGGCGATCGCGCGCGAGGCGGCCCGGCTGGTCGAGGACGGCATGAGCGTCATCCTCAATGCCGGCTCGACGACCTTCGAGCTGGCGCGCCTGTTGCGCGGGCGCAACCTCGACGTCCTGACCAATTCATTCTCGATCGCAGGCGAACTGCTCTCGGTGCGCCCGGGCTGCCGCGTGACGATTCCGAGCGGGACGGTCTATCCCGAGCACAACATCATCCTGAGTTCCTTCGAGCATGACGGCACCGAGAGCTTCGCCGGCGAGGTGCTGTTCACGAGCTGCTACGGGCTTGGCCGCGCTGGAGCGACCGAGAGGGATCCGCTCATCGCCCGCGCGGCGCAGAAGCTGGCGCATCGGGCCGAGCGCGTCGTAGTGCTGGCGGACAGCGCGAAGCTCAAGGTCCGTTCTTCCATGATCGTCGCTCCGCTCGAGGAGATCGACATCATCATCACCGATAGCGGTGCCGGCGCGGCCGAGATCGAGCTGCTCCGCAGTCTGTGCCCCGATGTCCGTGTCATGGAAGCGGCGACTGCGACCAAGCCGCCGAGCCTGCGCTCAGCGTCCTGAATCCTGGGCTTCGGCGATCATCTCCTGCCAGGTGTTGCGATAGCCTTCTAGATCCAGGTCGAGCGCGGCGATCTCCTGCGCGGCGAGCGCGTAGTCCGGCAGCTGCCCGGCCTGCGACGGCCAATGCGCGAGCAGCGCCGCGCCGACGCCGGTTCCGTGCTGGTCCCGCGAGGCGAGGACGCGCACGTCCGGCAGAAGCGTGGCGAGCGCCCCGAGATAGAGCGGATTGGTGGCGAAGGGCCCGTCGACATAGAGCTTGGAAACGCGGCCGGTGAGGGCGAGGCTTTCGCAGGTCATCAGAGCGCAATAGAGCGCCGCCAGCGCCGCGTTCTGCGCCGGCCCGGATGGTGTTCCGCGAATGGCCCCACTTCTTCCGCCGAACGGCCCGCCCGCCGCAAAGGAAGGCAGCGCGAAGACCTGCGCCGCCACGACCGCGCGCAGATCCTCGAGGCTCGCTTGCCCGCTGAACTCCGCTATTGCGGCATATTCCCGCCCGCCCATGAAGCGAGCCGAGGCCACGGGGCGCCCGAGCACATCGATATTCGCCAGCGTATCGCGCTCGGCCGAAAGGCCGGGGACATTACCCTGGGTGTTGAAGCAGACGAACCAGGTGCCCGTGCTGACGAGCGCGAAGGGGTCCCGCGAGCCGGCGAGATAGCGCAGGAAGGCGGCGTTGCTGTCATGCGCGCCGGCCAGGACCCGGCATGCGGCGGGCAGGCCGAGCGCAGGCGCTGCCTTGCCGAGCACCGCCCAGGCGGGGGCGATCGGCGGCAACAGGCGGTCCCAGCCCATTGCGCTGGACAGCGAGGAGGGGCCGGCTTTCAAGGGCGCCCAGAGGTCGGTGTGGCAGCCGAGCGATGAGACTTCCGAGACCAACTCGCCGCTGAGTTTCCAGGCCCAGTACTGCGGATAGGCGATCAGCGCCCGAGCCTCGTCGAAGAGACGCGGCGTGGAACGATCGAGCGCGAAGAGTTGCCGTCCGGCATTGAGACCCAAAGGCAGATTCGGCGAAAAGCTCTCCGTGAAATCCGGCCGCAGAATGTCGTACTCGGCCGAAATGGTGTCAGGCACACGCTGTTCGTAGTCGACGATCCCATGGGCAAGCCCGCTTTCGCCCATGATGGCGAAGGCAGCTCCATGTGTGGTCGGCACGATGGCGGAAAGGTCGAAGCGCCTCGCGATCTGCTTCAGGCTGGCCAGAATGAACGTCCAGCAGCGCATGGTGTCGAGGTGCCGGCCATCACTGATGGACGCGATGCCATGAGTGGCGACGACGTTCAGATCGCGATCGACGGCGAGGATCTTGCTGTTGGTCTTGCCTATATCCAACACGGCGGTGACACCGGAAGTCATCGTCGTTCCCCCCGCGACATCGAGGCGAACATCGCACCATCCATGCTGCGAAGGCTATTCCCATAGCATCGGAGTTTTCCGAAAAGTGAACTACGGTTTTCGGAAAACTCCGATGCGGCAACAATGAGATAGATCATCGTGACCGCGTCCGAACGGGCGCGCCGCGATCTAGGATTGAAACGCGCTAGCGAGTTTCGCCTTGGCGTCGATCGATCAGCTCGCCCGAAAACGGAGCATCCGACAGTCCGCGAAGTCGGAAACGGACGTTCATCGAAAGCGGATCTTGCCAGCCTCGACCTCGATCCGGGCCTCGAATGCCATGAAGCTCATGCCAGCAACTGCTCGCGCGAAAGACCGTTGCTTGTAAGTTCGGGCAGAATGTCATTGTCCTGCGCTAGATCACGGCCATAGAGCGCCGAGAAGATGGCAAGCCCGGCCTCATGCAGCGGCATCGGCGCGCCGGCCAGCCGTCCGAGCTCGGCGAGCGGCAAGAGCCCGAACGGGACGTCTTCCAGCGTGTAGCGTGTGTCGATGGTGGCCGGGCCGAGCGTTGTCGGCTGGGTCTCCGCCAGCATCCGCGAGGTCTCGCCGAGCGGTGCGTCCGGCACGCCATAGGTCAGCGAATAGTGCTCGCGCATCGTCCGCACCTTGAGGCCGAACGCGGCGGCCAGAGCCAGCCGCTCGGCGTCGATGGCTTCGAGCAACCGGCCGACCGCCATGGTCAGATTCTCGCTCTGCCCCCAGGCTTCGCCCTTCTCCATGCGGGTGAAGTTGGCAAGCGCCAGAGCCATGTGGCTTTGCGGGTTGACGTTGCTCAGCGAGACGGCGAGCAAGCCATCCACGGCACGGAAACGATCGCCGAATAACCTGCGGCAGAGATCGAGGCCCTGATCGGCGAGCCGTCGCGGCAAAGTGGCGATGTCGACCTTGCTGCGGATGGTTGCGATCTTGACCGTGTTCGGTCCGGTACGGCGCGAGCGCAGGATCGTCGTGCTGAGCGCGATGATCGGCACTTCCACGCCGCGCGCGGTGAGCAAACGCGACAGGTAGAAGGCACCGAGCGAGGCGTGCGAGGAGATGATGACCGGCTGCCCGGGCGACAGCAGCGGCGCCATCGCGTCCATGACATGCTTGTGCCCGTTCGCCGGTAGGGCGATCAGGACGGCGTCGGCACCAATCACAGCAGCCTCGCAGCTCGGCGCCACGTTGGGCCGGAACTCTCCTGCGATCTTGCCTTCACTGATAAGCGGGGCGCCGGCGGCAAGCGCCTCCGTGCTCTTGCCCGAGGGCGACCAGAGCACGGCCTCATGCCCGTTCTCGGCGAGAAATGCGGTGGCGGCGAAGGCGGCTGCGCCCGCGCCCATGATGGCGACACGCATCGGGGTATCCTCAGTTGAAGAAGCGGCTCGGGCGGAATTCGATAAGCTCGTCGCGCTCACGCCCATGGACGAGCTCGTCGGCGACGACCTCGCCGAGGAAGGCGCCGAGCGTGACACCGCTATGGCTGACCACGGCATAATAGCCGGACAGGCCGGGCACCGGGCCGACGGCGGAATAGGAGTCCTTCGGGATCGGCCGCGTCGCGATCCGGACTGCCTCGACCTCGACATGCTTCAGCGCGGGAACGGTCTTGATGGCGCGGCGCATCAGCTCCTGCGCCTGCGGGTGGGATGGCACGGCGCCTTCGTCGGAGGTCAGCAGGCGATCGAGCTCGTTCGAGCGCAACAGGAAGCGTCCGCCGCCATCGGGCCGCATGTTCACCAGGGGCGTACGCAGCGCGCTTCTGAGCGGCGTGCCCGCCGGCGGGGTATAGGCGACGATGCCGAGTGTCGGCGCCAGCGGGATGCGATGCTGGGGCGTCTGGACGACGTCGTTGAGCCAGCGGCCGGCGCAATTCACCACGACGTCGGCCTCGATCGTTCGGCCATCGGCCAGCACGATGCCGGTGCAGCGCTCGCCGGCTAGCACGAGGCGGTCGACGCGGGCCTCGATGACGGTTGCGTCATGCCGCTCCACAGCAGCAGCGATCAACGCGCCGGAATAGGGAACAGGGTCGAGCCAGCCGTCCTGGGGATAGTGGATGACCGGGGCGTTCCCGATCGCGTCGGGATTGATCTCCGGTTCGAGCTTGCGGACGTCGTCGAGGCTGAGGACCTCGGCCGGATAGCCCCAGGCGATCAGCTGCTGCAGCTTGGCGAGCGGATCGGTGCCGTCGCGGCCGCCGGCTTCTGCTTCCGCGTCCTGCCATTGCAGCACGCCGGGCCGGTGGTACCAGTCCGCGCCCGGAAACTCGGCCAGGATGTCCTCATGCGCCTGGCGGCCGGCGAAGTTCAGCCGGAAATAGGCCTCCGAGGTCAGCTTCTCGCAGGCATTGACCCAGGCATAGGTCACGCTGGAGGTGCCGCCGCCCGGCCGCCTTTCCTCGACGATGGTGACCTCGGCTCCGGCCTGCGCCAGGCGATAGGCCACCGATGAGCCGACGATGCCGGCCCCCACAACGATTGCTTTCATTGTCCAATCCCCGAAAGGTCAGGATGCGCCGGCCGGGCGTTCAGCCCTTGCCGACCAGGATGCGGTCCAGCCCGTAGATGCGGTCCACGATGGCCATGAGCAGGAAGGTGAGGAGGATGACGACGGTCGAGACCGAGGCCACCAGCGGATCGATCGACTCCTCGATGTAGTGGTACATGCGTACCGGCAGCGTCATCGAGGATGGGGTCGCGACGAACACGGTCATCGTCACCTCGTCGAAGCTCTGGATGAAGGAGATGACCCAGCCGCCGGCGACGCCTGGGATCATCAGCGGGAAGAGCACGCGCCGGAACACAGTCCATTGCGAGGCTCCGAGCGAGATCGCCGCCCGCTCGATCGCCGGATCGCTCGTCGTCAGCGCCGCCAGCACCAGCCGCAGCCCATAGGGGAAGATCACCAGCACATGGGCGCCGAGCAGCCCGATGAAGGACCCGGTCGTGCCGATCTGGGTGAAGAAGCGCAGGAATGCCACGCCGAGCACGACATGCGGGATGATCAGCGGCGACAGGAAGAGCGCGACGAAGCCGTCCCGCCCCGGGAAACGGTAGCGCGCCAAAGCGAGCGCTGCGGGCACGGCCAGCACCATCGCCAGGCTCGCCGAGAGGACGCCGAGCAGGATGCTGAACCAGAAGGCGTCGATGAACTGGCTGTGGCGCAGGATCGCCCAGAACCAGCGCAGCGAGAACGAGGTCGTCGGCAGCGACAAGAGGTTCGAGGGCGTCAGCGACATCCACATCACCACCACCAACGGCGCCAGCATGAAGGCGACGAACACTGTGTGGAACGCGATCGCGAAGGTTCCGTTTCGGCTCATTGTGCGAACCTCGCATAGCGCCGCTCGACGATACGGTTGTAGGTCAGCATGATGGCCGCGTTGACGATCAGCAGGACGATGGCGATGGCGGCGCCCAGCGGCCAGTTCAGCGTGCCCAGGAACTCGTCATAGGTCGCGGTCGCGACCACCTTGAGCTGGCGCCCGCCGATGATCGCCGGTGTCGCGAAAGCGCTGGCGGCGAGAGCGAAGACGATCAGCGAGCCCGAGAGGATGCCGGGGATGATCTGCGGCAGCACGATGCGGCGGAAGATCGTGAACTCGCTCGCTCCGAGCGAGCTCGCGGCGCGGATAACCTTGGGATCGAGGCGCTGGAGCGCGGCCCAGACCGAGATCACCATGAACGGCACCGCGACATGGACAAGCGCGATGACGACGCCCTGGACCGTATAGAGCATCGGTATCGGGCCCGAGGCGAGGCCGAGCGCCGCCAGGACCTGGTTGATCACGCCGTTGCGGCCGAACAGCAGGGCCCAGCCCAGCGTGCGGACCACCACCGAGATCAGCAGCGGGCTCAAGGTGACGATCAGGAAGATCGAGCGCCATGGGGCGCGCATGCGCGACAGGAAATAGGCTTCCGGTGCGCCGATCAGGATGCAGATTGCCGTCGTCGCCAGCGCGATGCCGACCGTGCGCAGGAAGATCGTATGGTAGTAGGGATCGCCCAGGGTGTCGGCGTAATTGCCGAGTGTCAGGCCGCCGATCTGTCCAGTGTTCAGGTCGAAGGCCTGGAAGCTCAGACCTGCGATCATGGCGAGAGGCGTCACCAGCAGCGCTGCGAAGACGAGCAGCGCGGGCAGGCTCAACAGATAGGGAGCGCGGCGCTTGCGGCTAGCCACGGGGCGCCTCCGGAACCACGGCGGCATCCTCCGGCATCCAGGCGATCGAGACGGCGTCACCTTCCCGGAAATGGGGTATGCCGCGATGCGGCTCGGAGACCAGCACGCTGCCGAGCTCCGTCTGGATCGAGAACAGCCAGGAACTGCCCTGGAAGACACGCGATTGCAGACGGCCGTCGACCGCGCCCGTACCCGGAGCCCCGAGCTGAACCTTCTCCGGGCGCAGCGCGATCAGCACGGCCTGGCCGACCGGCACGGGACGATGAAGCCGCCCGCCAACCTCGGCCGCGAGTCCGTCGATGCGCATGCGCGCGATCGAGCCGTCCACCGCAGTGACCGTGGCCGGCAATTGCGAGGAACGCCCGACGAAGGCCGCTGCAAACCGGCTCGTAGGGGCATCGTAAAGCGTCAGCGGGTCGGCGAGCTGCACGATGCGGCCGGCATCCATCACGGCGATCTTGTCGCAGGTCGCGAGCGCTTCCGCCTGGTCATGCGTGACCATGATCGTCGTGGTGCCGACGCGACGCTGGATCGCACGAATCTCGACCTGCATCTCCTCGCGCAGCTTGGCGTCGAGGTTCGACAAGGGTTCATCGAGCAGGAGCAGAGCGGGTTCTATGGCGAGTGCCCGCGCCAGCGCAACGCGCTGCTGCTGGCCGCCGGAGAGCTGGCGTGGATAGCGCTCGCTCATGGCCGATAGGTGCACGAGGTCCAGCGCCCGGCGGATCGTCTGATCCCGCTCGGCGCGGCCCATTCCGCGCATCTCCAGCCCAAAGGAGATGTTCTCCGCCACGGTCATGTGCGGAAAGAGCGCGTAGCTCTGGAAGACGATGCCCATGCCGCGCCGGTTCGCCGGCACACCCGCGAGGTCGCGGCCGTCGAGCAGGACGCGCCCGCCGCTCGGCTCCTCGAAGCCGGCAACGATGTTCAGAGTCGTGGTCTTGCCGCAGCCGGAGGGCCCGAGAAGCCCGACGAACTCGCCCGGCTCGATCGAAAGGTCGATGCCGGAGAGCGCCGTGAAGCTTGCGAAGCGCTTGGTCAGCGCCTCGAGCACGATTTTGGCCATTGATAGGAGAACTCGTTCGGGAGGTGTCCGGCCGGGCAAGGCCGGCCGGATCAGGATGGCTCAGCGTTCGACTTCGCGATTCCAGCGCTGCGTCCAGGCTGCACGGTTCTGGTTGACGGTCGGCCAGTCGATCCTGGCAAGCTTGCCCACAGCCTCGTCACCGACGGCGAGCCCTTCCTTCTCGGCTTCGCTCAGCTCGGTCTTTCGATTGACGGGACCATAGCCCGCCTGCGCGAAGATCTTCTGGATCTCGGGCGACAGCATGTGCTGGATGAATTTCTGCGCCTGTGCCGACACGTCGCTGTCGACGACCGGGCACATCGACACCATCAGCGCCGCCGCACCTTCCTTGGGCTCGACGGCCTGCAGCGGCAGCCCCTCCTTCTTCAGTGCGACGGCGCGCGAGCGCGCAACCACCGTCATCGCGATCTCGCCGCTCTGCAGGAGTTCCTCCAGCTTCGGTGCAGAGGGGGCGAAGGTCACGATGTTCGGGCGGATCTCGTCCTTGAAGGCCTTGAAGCCGGGGTCGATGGCGGCCTCTCCGCCGCCCTTGGCCCGCGCGACCATGATCAGTCCATGCAGACCGGTCGTGCTCGCGGCACCCAGAAGAGCCAGCTGGCCCTTATAGGCGCTGTTGCCGAGGTCGCCCCAGGATGTCGGGACGGGCAGTCCCTTCTCCTTGAAAATCTTGGTGTTATAGACCGGCGCCGTGACACCGATGCCGAACGCCATCGCCTGATCGGCGAGTTTTGCGATCGGATAGATGTCATCCAGGACCGGCGCCTTCTGGATCGGCGCGCAGAAGCCGAACTGCACGGCCTGATACATCGGTCCGTCATCGACGATCGCGACGTCGATCTCCTGCTTGCTGCGCTGAGCCTGCAACTTCGCGAGCGTCGCTGTCGACTGCCCGGCGACATATTCGATCTTGACGTTGTTGGCCTTCTCGAAAGGCGGGATCACGGAGTTCCGCATGAGGCGCTCGAACGATCCGCCATAGCCGGCGACATACATGGTGTCCTGCGCAAGGGCGCCGGGCGCCATCCAGCCCGTCGCCGACAGGGCCATGCCCAGTGCTATCGAGCAGATTCCATGATGTGGAGACTTCATGTCGGCAACCCCTCTCTTTTCCTGATTGCCGTCAGGGTTCCGATTGGAGGGGCCATCTGTCAATTGACGAAGTATGGATCGGTCGATCCGGATTTGATATGGGCGCAACTCTTCGTCCGGCGAACGTTGCCGTTCGCCGAGCGCCCTTTAACCGGATTATGAGGCGTTCCGTCCCGGAGTACTTTGATTTGTCGCAAATAGGCCACAAGCACTGGGAAGCCTTCAATGCCGTGCTGCATGTCGGCAGCTTCACGCAGGCGGCGCGGCTGCTGCGTACCTCGCAGCCCTCAATTTCCCGGCTGTTGAAGGAACTGCAGGAGCGCTTGGGCTTCGCCCTTTTCACGCGGGCGGATGGACGCAGTTGGCCGACGGCTGAGGCACTGGCCCTGCACGATGAGGTCGAGCGCAGCTTCGTTGGACTGGAGCGCATCGCCGAGCGGGCCGCCCAGATCAAGGACCAGCGTGTCGAGCAGCTCAGGATCGTCAGCATGCCGGCGCTCGCCCACCAGTTCCTCCCGGCGGCGCTCGCTCGCTTCCTGAAGGAGCACCACGGTGTCGCGGCCGCCCTTCAGGTCCAGCGCTCAGAGACGATCGCATCCTGGGTCTCGACCCGCCAATTCGACATCGGCTTCGCGATGCTGCCGATGGAGAAGCCGGGGGTCGATATCGAGCTGTTCGATCCGGCGATCGGGGTTTGCGTGATGCTCCCCGACCATCCGCTTGCGGCGCGCGACGTCATCACTCCGCGAGACCTGCACGGGCTGGCTTTCGTCGGAAAGGGACGGGACAGCTTTGCCCATCTGCCGCTGCAGCGCGCTCTGGATGATGCCGGCTCCATGCCGGACATTCGCGTCGACACTCCCATCGCCGCCGTAGCTTGCGAGTTGGTCGCCAATGGCGTCGGGGTGACGATCACCGATCGCTTCACTGCGGGTGCCTTTACTTCGCGAGGCCTCGTCTGGCGCCGTTTCGAGCCGGACGTGCCCTATAATTTCGGCGTGCTGTTTCCCTCCCACAGTCAACGGACCGAGCTCGTCGAGGCGTTCATGCACTTTCTGCGAAGCGAAAGCCCGAATTGGAGGCCCGCGTAGCGCCACTTCTGGACATGCGTGCGTTGCCGGAAAGCGGACATCCCCGTCTTATGCCGAGGAGTCAGCCGCTGTGGTTTCGGTCTTGTCGCGGCTAGCGCGCAACTTGAGCCGTCTTCGTGGCGTCCGCCTGAAGACGGATGTCTTGATGCCCATAGTTAACGTAAGGTAATTATGGCGTATTTCTTGGGCTGGAGCAGAGCGTCGCGACTGCTCGCTGCTGGAGATGTCGACGACGCTGGAGGCTTGCATGGGCGCGGTGAGGTCGATGGCGATGTCATCCAGCACGGATGCGATGACTGTGCTCCTGCTGTTGGCCATGTCCATGACAGCAACTCCCGGTTCGGCCAACGCGACGGAGGCACCCCGCGTATTGGCACAGGCGGCCAGCCAAGCCTGGACCGCAAAGGTCGATACTAATCCACGCGGTGTCAGCATCGAGGCGCGCGCCTCAAGCGGCACGGCCCGTTTGACCGGCGGATGCGCGACGACTCTGCTCAGCCCCGGGCTTTGGATGACGCTGTTCAATCCTCCCGGCCGGCCCCGGTCGACGGTCGGCGAATTACGATGAATTTCGCCGTCACGGGCGGTTTCGGCACCCAGACCTTCAAGGCCAGGATGCGATATGAGGCGCCTGGCGATTCCTGGCCGTCTGAAGGGCCGATGCCATCGGACTTCCTCAGCGCCTTCGAAGCGGGAGGCCTCCTGACGATTTCCGATCCGGCGGGACGGAAGCTGGCCGGTTTCAACCTGCGAGGCGCAGAGGAAGCCACCCAGCTGATGCGCCGGGTCTGCGGCCTGTGACGGAGCGTTCGCACCCGGCCCGGGAGTGATCGATGCGCGGAGCATGTGTCATCGCATTCGCAATCTCGGTCCTCATGCCGGGCGGTCCCGCCATCGCGGAAAACGGCGGCCGCGGGCTGCTCGGCGAATGAACCGGGACGTTCAGCTGCGACGATGTGCTCCAGAGCGCCACGGTCCTCTTCGCGAATGATGCCGGCAGGGGTCTTGGAGGCGAGTTTTCGTTTCGAGGACCAGGCCCCTGCGGGACCACCGATCGGTCGCTTTGTCGTGACGGCCCATGCCTTGCCGAGCGGCGAGTTTCTCGTATCGCCGGGGCGCTGGCTGGTGCAGGCTAGGGGATATCCCTCGCTGGCCTTCACGGTCCGTCGCTCGCCCGATTGGCAACGCCTCGCAGGATCATTCGACAATCGACGCTGCGGCACGATCGAGCTCGCCTATGCGAGACCCGTCGATGCGGCTCAGCCGCGGCCTCCGGCGACAGCTGGCTCCGCGCCGAGCGGGGCCATGCGCGGGCGAGATGGGGACGACAAGCCAGGCTCGCAGGATTGCGAAACCCTTCCGACAGCCGGCGCCCGCAGCGATTGCGCCGACATGGTGCGCTATACTCCGCGGATAGGCGATTCTGCGAAGCAGTCGGGGCGCTTTGCGAACCGGGAACTGATCAAGGCCTGCGAGTCCACCTACCTGGCGATCGATCCGGTCAAGGCACCCGAATGCTATTCCGGGCTGGCCGCCCTCGGCCACTGGAAGACGACCGTGACCAGCCTCGCGCAGGAGCACCCGACCTGCGAGGCCTTTACGGGCGCTCAGGCGGATGATCGCGCACAACTTCCCATTACAGGTCGGGATGTGGCGTCGCTACCCGGCGCTCGACTGCCCCAATGTCGACCGGATCTTCCTGGCCCGAGGACTGGGGGTGGACGCGACCTGCGCGCGCAACGGTGCGGACCGGGCGAAGGAGCTGGCCAGTTGCACCGGACACGCCCAAGGCACGCCGGCATTCCGCGAAGCTTGGCTCGAGGCGCTGTCGCAGTGCCGCGCGGGCCAGCCAATGCCGCTCTACGCCGCCATCAAGGCCCGTCGCGCGGAGTGCAAGATCAACGATCTCTTCGAGTTCGGCTGCAGCGATGTCGTGGAGGTGGCGGCGGGCTACGAGCTCGCCCCCGCCGAGCAGCTGGCTGCCGCCCGGATCGAGATCGCGGCGTCGGAAACCAGCCGGCCGCCGCGCGAAAGCGACATCATCGCCGCGCTTAAGGCGGAGTTCTCCTCGCGCTTCCGCTGCTACGACAACCGGGAGCTGAAAATGCCCGAAGCGTTCTTTCGCTGCACGCGCACATTCGAAACGACACCCGTAGAGCGCGAACACATGGACCGGCTCGACGACTGTCCGTCGTCAGATGATTTGAGACTGTTTCGATGTCTCAGGAACGGAGGCTCTGGCTCATCTGGGTTTGAGGCTATGCGGCCTGCAGATGATGCTGCAAGCGTCTTTTCTGGATGGTCTGGCGCTTGATCCTTTCGCGTTCGGTGAGGATGGCCGGCCCGCGGCCGAAGTAGACATCGGCGGGCGTGAGATTGCCGAGGCTCTCGTGGTAGCGGGCCTGGTTGTAATGCTCGACGAAGGCGGCGACCTGCCGTTCGAGGTTGCCGGGCAGATAGTAGTTCTCGAGCAGGATGCGGTTCTTCAGGGTCTGGTGCCAGCGCTCGATCTTGCCCTGGGTCTGGGGATGGTAGGGCGCGCCGCGAACATGCTGCATGCCCTTGCCATCGAGCCAGGTGGCGAGGTCGGTGACGTCGTCCGCCCGCATCGTGGCGCAGAGCTTCCAGGCGACGATATGGCGCGAGAAGTCGTCGAGCACGGTCGAGAGATAATACCAGCCCCAGCCGGTGATCTTCAGGTAGGTGAAGTCGGTCTGCCAGAGCTGGTTGGGCGCCGTGGTCTTATCCTTGAACTCGTACGCCGCCTTGATGACGATGTAGGCCGGACTGGTGATGAGATCATGCGCCTTCAGCAGCCGATACACCGACGCCTCCGAGACGAAGTAGCTCTTCTCGTCGGTGAAGCGCACCGCCAGCTCGCGCGGGCTCAGCTCCGTTTCGCGCAACGCCAGCTCGACGATCTCGGCCCGGATTGGGTCAGGAATCCGGTTCCAGACACGATCCGGCCGCGAGCGATGATCGGCGAGCGCCTCGATCCCGCCGGTGCGATAGCGATCGTACCAGCGATAGAACGTGGCGCGGGGAATGCCGAGCTTCTCCAATCTTAAGCCTTCTCGGATGCGGGATATCTCATGTGTCGTCTTCCCCATCCGCCAGCATGCTTTTTTTGAGCAGGCGGTTTTCCAGGGTCAGATCGGCCACGGCTTCCTTCAGCGCCTGTGCCTCACGACGCAGCTCCTTGACCTCGTCCGACGTCGCGGCGCGGGCCGTGTCACCGGCGAGACGGCGCTTACCGGCATCGAGGAACTCCTTCGACCAGCCGTAATACATCGACGAGGCGATCCCCTCGCGCCGACACAGCTCGGCGATACTCTCCTCGCCGCGTACGCCTTCCAGCACGATGCGGATTTTCTCTTCAGCCGAGAACTGTCGCCGCGTCGCTCGGCGGATATCCTTCACGACCTGTTCTGCCAGTGCTTTCTCCGGCCCGGAGTTGTGTCTCATCTGCGCTCCAAAATGGCTGCGATGATCCAGAAATCCTCCCTTCCCGAAAACCCCTGTGGCCCGCCCCCGTTAGGTGGCCCGGTTCTAATCTAGTGCATGGTGGGCTTGGCGGCCACGGTTGAGATGGCCGGCGAAGCGGGTTGGGTTTGCGCAGCCGGCCAGACCACAGCGACCGGTGCTGGCGGCTTGTAGCCGAGCGAGGAG